>NZ_JALLIY010000099.1 GCF_023242315.1 Pseudomonas sp. MWU13-2105 | reverse complement strand
GATGGCTGCCGCTTTACACATAGGCGTTGTCATTGCAGGTCCTGCCGGATACCAGTTTGCCGGGGCAGGAAAACGCTTTGTTCGCGCAGCGGAGGCTGGAAAAGCATTTCCGGCAATCATCACAATTGGAATCGCGCTGATCCTCACGGTCTGGGCTCTCTATGCCTTGTCCGGCGCGTCGGTGATTAGACCGTTACCACTGCTGCGCCCGGTGCTAAGCGCTATAGCGCTGATTTACCTGCTACGAGGGCTCGCAGGATTTTTTATCTTGAAAAATACCGGCAGAACCACCCGATTCATTCTGATCAGCTCGGCG
>NZ_JALLIY010000098.1 GCF_023242315.1 Pseudomonas sp. MWU13-2105 | reverse complement strand
CGCAGGGCACCCAACATCAATGGAACCGCGTGACGACGATCAGCCGCACGAACGCATGTGGCCTGTTCGTAACCGGAGCCGCAGAGTGAGGTATCTGTCTTGCCGACCTGACGACAAATCAGTGTCCAGACGGAGGGTGTTGAGTGGGCATGGTCGACAAGGACCACGCCCATGAAGTGAACGCCGATCAGCTGCGGGCATCGCAGGGAGCCGGTGTTCGATCAGCGTGCCTGCGTCTGCGCTGACGGAGTAAAGACTGAGCCGTGGAGGCTCTTTGCAGTAGCTATTGGGCATGGTGATTCTCCTGGTTGATGAAGCA
>NZ_JALLIY010000097.1 GCF_023242315.1 Pseudomonas sp. MWU13-2105 | reverse complement strand
CAATGCAGGCAGCAACTCAGTGGGCTCTGGACGCAGCGTGTAATCGGGATTCACCTCCGCGTACAGAATGATGCCGTCCTGGCCGATGACGAAACGACCCGGCATCGGCAAGGTCCAGCTCTGATCACCGTTGATGACCGGCAGGTTGTTGCCCAGGCTCAGATAGAGTTCAACCAGGTAGTCCGGCAGTTTGAACCGCAGGCCGAAAGCAGCCGCTACTTCATTGCCGCTGTCGCTGAGGATCGGAAACCCCAGGCCGTTTTGACGTTGCGATTTGCGGCTGTTGGCTTGGCTCTGCGGCGAAATCGCCACCAGGCTGGCACCGCGCG
>NZ_JALLIY010000096.1 GCF_023242315.1 Pseudomonas sp. MWU13-2105 | reverse complement strand
TAACGCAGGCAGCAACTCAGTGGGCTCTGGACGCAGCGTGTAATCGGGATTCACCTCCGCGTACAGAATGATGCCGTCCTGGCCGATGACGAAACGCCCCGGCATCGGCAAGGTCCAGCTCTGATCACCATTGATGACCGGCAGGTTGTTGCCCAGGCTCAGATAGAGTTCAACCAGGTAGTCCGGCAGTTTGAACCGCAGGCCGAAAGCAGCCGCCACTTCATTGCCGCTGTCGCTGAGGATCGGAAACCCCAGGCCGTTTTGACGTTGCGATTTGCGGCTGTTGGCTTGGCTCTGCGGCGAAATCGCCACCAGGCTGGCACCGCGCT
>NZ_JALLIY010000095.1 GCF_023242315.1 Pseudomonas sp. MWU13-2105 | reverse complement strand
AGTCAGATTTTTGCCTAAGGTATCCACCTTGGCGTCAAGCTTCACCAGGCTTTTCTGAAGCTCGGAGATGTCGATCTTCAATTCGGCACGAAGCATCGCGAGATCAGTTTTACTCGCAAGGGTTGAGGTCATCTCTTTCTCCATTGCCTCAATGACGGCAGTAGCGTGTTCATCTGGAACGCTGGATGCGACCAACGCTTTGTATAAAACAGTTTCCATTTTCATGGAGCCTCCAAGATTAAGGGAGGACCTGGCCCATACGGGCGAGGCCCGTATGGGGGGAAACAGTGAAGCAACAGCAGAGCTTCCATCGACAGCGGTCGATCGGTCGT
>NZ_JALLIY010000094.1 GCF_023242315.1 Pseudomonas sp. MWU13-2105 | reverse complement strand
GCCCCTGCTGCCTCCAAGCCCATTCTGGAAGCCGTGCAGAAAGCCTTCAGCTTCGTACCGAACCTGCAAGGCAACATGGCTGAATCGCCAGAGCTGCTGGCCGGTTACAGCCAACTCTGGGACCTGTTCGGCAAGAGCACCCTCACCCCGCACGAACAGCAGGTCGTGTACCTGACCTCCAACTTCGAAAACAACTGCCACTACTGCATGGCCGGGCATACCACCCTGGCCAAGATGATCGAGATGGCACCCGAGGTCATTGCCGCTCTGCGCGCCGGCAGCGTCATTCCGGATGCTCGCCTGGAAGCCTTGCATGTGTTCACCACGGCGGTCGTGCGTGATCGCGG
>NZ_JALLIY010000093.1 GCF_023242315.1 Pseudomonas sp. MWU13-2105 | reverse complement strand
GCTCGCAACCCAGCCGATAGCCTCTCGATCACAACAGTCCAGGGCAAAGGTCACGCTCAGTTTTGCACCATCGTCGCAACGGAACTCGAAGCCGTCCGAACACCAGCGTGTATCACTGGTTTTCACGGCAATACGGCCTTCATGCCGGCGCGGTACGCCAGGCTGTTTAATACGCCGCGCCAACAGCAGGTCGTGATCACGCATGACACGATAAACCCGCTTCACGTTGATCGGTGGCAACGACTGGGTTTCACGTGCGCGCCGCAGCAATCCCCAGACGCGACGGTAGCCATAGCTGGGCAGTTCGCTGACTTGCTGCTTAATCTCGGCGACCAATTCCGTATCGTTCACAAGCCGGCGTCGCCGTGCGACGGGCGATATCGATTGCTTGC
>NZ_JALLIY010000092.1 GCF_023242315.1 Pseudomonas sp. MWU13-2105 | reverse complement strand
TGGACTTGCCCCTACCAGACCGGACACCAATTCCCCGTTAAATTGATGCCGCCGCCAAGCGCCTAAATTCTCTCGGCGACCTATATTTCAGCGCGCTGTGCGGATGCTGCTCGTTGTAATGTTCGAAGGCAATCGTCAGATTGCGCAGTGCTGTTTCTCGATCTGGCTTGGGCATGTGCGTCACGTAATCTCGCTTGATCGTCTTCACGAAACTCTCCGCCATACCGTTGCTTTGTGGACTGCGTACCGGCGTGGTCACCGGCTGCAAGCCGATCTGGCGGGCAAACAAACGGGTCTGCTCGGCGATATAGGCCGAGCCGTTATCGCTCAGCCACTGCACGGGCGTGTTCGGCAGTTGGTCGCCAAAACGCTTCTCCACGCTTTCCAACATCAAGTCTCGGATGTCATCGCCGCTGTAGCCGGTCGG
>NZ_JALLIY010000091.1 GCF_023242315.1 Pseudomonas sp. MWU13-2105 | reverse complement strand
TATGTTTATGACTAACAGCAACGATAAGGGTGGCGAGCTGCTCGGCCAGGAACGCCGACGCCGCTGGAGCACCGACCAGAAGCTGGCCATGGTTCGAGAGAGCCTTGAGCCTGGGCAAAGCGTGTCCGTGGTTGCCCGGCGCAACGGCATCAACGCCAACCAGCTGTTCCTGTGGCGCAAGCTGTATCAGGACGGAAGCCTGTCGGCGGTTAGTGCTGGCGAGGCCGTGGTGCCGGCGTCCGAGCTGAGCGATGCACTCAAACAGATCCGCGAATTGCAACGGATGTTGGGCAAGAAGACGATGGAAGCGGAAGTCCTCAAAGAGGCCGTGGAGATCGCCCGGTCGCGAAAATGGATTGCGCACTCACCCTTGTTGCCGGGGGACGACCAGTGAAACTGGTCAGCGAATGTCTCGGTGTGTCGCGCTCGCAATTAACGGTTCGAA
>NZ_JALLIY010000090.1 GCF_023242315.1 Pseudomonas sp. MWU13-2105 | reverse complement strand
GCGCTGCAGGCTGCACCTATGACGAGTGCTTGATTGTATTCGTCGACCACGTTTTATCCTTCCTTGAGTACCCGAGACAGAGACCTCTCGGAACGGGGCCCCATCGCCACTTACGGAGATAGCGGAACCCGACGATGACGTCTATTTATTGCTCTTGCGGCACAGCAGGACAAGCAAACCGATTAGTTGCATCCCTACCACGACCATGACCACACTCTTCCCTCCGATGCCGAGGCCAGCCACCCAGTCGATAAAAAGCAGTAAGAACGCTACGCACACGGGAAGCATACAAAGGATGTACAACACTCTGATCAGCTTTCGATGACGTCGCACCCATGTGGACGGCCCGTCTGCTTGAGCTACGGAGTCCAGAGGGCCCAGGAAATCCAGAAGAGCGATGAATAGATCGATCATGATGTGTTCTAGCGCAATGGTTTCGACAGGAGGTG
>NZ_JALLIY010000009.1 GCF_023242315.1 Pseudomonas sp. MWU13-2105 | reverse complement strand
GGGCTGTACGAAAACTCGCCGCGCCGGCAGTTTTCGTGCGCGGTCGCACGCTACGGGTGGGCGCGCCGGCCTTGATCCGCTAAGCTGCCGCCCATGCCTGATTTTTTTCTGTTCCAAGTCTCCCTTGTCCGTTCCCGCTTGCCTGGCGCCGCCCATGGCAAGGCGTTGCCGTGCCCGTGTGTTGGCGGTCGGCGCGCCGGTTCGCGAGGACAACGGGCACTCTTGTCCAAGGATTTCCTATGAGTACTGCCCTGCAAGGCTCCCTGATGGTGGACGTCGCCGGTACCTGGCTGACGGCTGAAGATCGCCAGTTGCTGCGCCAGCCGCAAGTCGGCGGACTGATCATCTTTGCGCGCAATATCGAGCACCCGCGTCAGGTCCGCGAACTGAGCGCGGCCATTCGCGCCGTGCGCCCGGACCTGTTGCTGGCGGTCGACCAGGAAGGCGGGCGGGTGCAGCGCCTGCGCCAGGGCTTCGTGCGCTTGCCGGCGATGCGTGCGCTGGCTGACAACCCGAACGCCGAATACCTGGCCGAGCAATGCGGTTGGCTGATGGCGACCGAGGTACTGGCGGTGGGCCTGGATCTCAGCTTCGCGCCGGTCCTGGACCTCGACTACCAGCGCAGCGCGGTGGTCGGCAGCCGCGCCTTCGAGGGTGACCCCGAACGTGCGGCGCTGCTCGCCGGGGCGTTTATCCGTGGCATGAACAGCGCCGGGATGGCCGCTACCGGCAAGCATTTCCCCGGCCATGGCTGGGCCGAGGCCGACTCCCATGTGGCGATTCCCACCGATGAGCGCAGCCTGGATGAGATCCGCGCCAATGACCTGTTGCCTTTCGCCCGCCTGAGCCGGCAACTCGCCGCGGTGATGCCGGCCCATGTGATTTATCCACAGGTCGATGCGCAACCCGCCGGTTTCTCGCGCCGTTGGCTGCAGGATATCCTGCGTGGCGAACTGCAATTCGACGGGGTTATCTTCAGCGACGACCTGTCGATGGCCGGTGCCCATGTGGTCGGCGATGCCGCCAGTCGGATCGAGGCGGCCCTGTCCGCCGGTTGCGACATGGGCCTGGTGTGCAACGACCGGGCGGCCGCCGAACTGGCCTTGAGTGCTGCCCAGCGCTTGAAGGTCACGCCGTCGCCGCGCATCGAGCGGATGCGTGGCCTGGGGTTTGCCCGCACGGATTATCGCCAGGACCCACGCTGGTTGTCGGCGCTGACGGCGCTTAAAGACGCTCAACTGATTGACTGAGGAATCTTGCATGACGGTTTACGCAATTATCGGCGGCACGGGCCTGACCCAGCTCGAAGGTTTGAGCATTCGTCAGTCCCTGGCGCTGGACACACCCTACGGTGCCCCTTCGGCGGATATCCAGATCGGTGAATACGCCGGGCGTGAAGTACTGTTCCTGGCACGTCACGGGCACCCGCACCGGTTTCCGCCGCATCAGGTGAACTACCGGGCCAACCTCTGGGCGCTGAAACAGGCGGGGGCCGAAGCGATCCTGGCGGTCAACGCGGTGGGCGGGATTCATGCGGCGATGGGCACCGGGCATTTCTGTGTGCCGCATCAACTGATCGACTACACCAGCGGTCGCCAGCACACCTACTTTGCCGATGACCTGGAGCAGGTGACCCATATCGATTTCAGCTATCCCTACAGTGAAGGCCTGCGGGCACGGCTGATTGCGGCATTGGCCGCCGAGGGGTGTGCCTATAGCAGCCATGGCGTCTATGCCTGCACCCAGGGGCCGCGCCTGGAGACGGTGGCCGAGATCGCCCGCCTGGAACGTGACGGCTGCGATATCGTCGGCATGACCGGCATGCCGGAAGCCGCGCTGGCTCGCGAGCTGGAACTGGACTATGCCTGCCTGGCATTGGTGGTGAACCCGGCGGCGGGCAAATCGACGGCGGTGATCACCATGGCCGAGATCGAGCAGGCCCTGCATGACGGCATGGGCCAGGTGAAGTCGACACTGGCGCGGGTGCTGTCGGGGCTCTAACGTGAAATAGCGTTAGGTTCAGGCGCTTTCAACGGCCGGCTTTCTTGTCCGGCAGCGGTGCGAACAGGGCTTCGATATCGTCGTTCTGCAGTTGCCAGTCGCCGGCCTGGCGGCCATCGAGCACGCCGGCGGCCAGGTCCGATTTTTCCTGTTGCAGGTGCTGGATCTTTTCTTCCACCGTGCCGCGGGCAATCATCTTGTAGACGAACACCGGCTTCTCCTGGCCGATCCGGTAGGCGCGGTCGGTGGCCTGATGCTCGGCGGCCGGGTTCCACCACGGGTCGTAGTGGATCACCGTATCGGCTTCGGTGAGGTTCAGCCCGACGCCGCCGGCCTTGAGACTGATCAGGAAAATCTGCAACTTGCCGCTCTGGAAATCCTTGACCGGTGTGCGCCGGTCGCGGGTCTGTCCGGTCAGCAGGGCATAAGCCACCCCGCGTTTACGCAACTCGACCTCGATCAGCGACAGCATCGAGGTGAACTGTGAGAACAGCAGGATCCGCCGACCTTCATCGAACAATTCCTCGAGCATCTCCATCAGGCTGTCGAGCTTGCCCGAGGCGCTGCCGCGCGCGGGCAGCGGCGCATCGTTGACCAGGCGCAGGTCGCAACAGACCTGGCGCAGCTTGAGCAGCGCCTCGAGGATAATGATCTGGCTGCGGGCCACGCCCTTGCGGGTGATCTCGGCGCGGACCTTCTTGTCCATGGCCAGGCGCATGGTCTCGTAGACGTCGCGCTGGGCCTCGTTGAGTTCGACCCAGTGGATGATCTCGGTCTTCGGTGGCAGCTCGGTGGCCACCTGTTCCTTGGTGCGCCGCAGCAGGAAGGGTTTGATCCGGCTGTTGAGGTGTTGCAGGCGGACTTCGCTGGCGTGTTTTTCGATCGGCGTCCGATAGTCGCGATTGAAGCTCTTCACGTCCCCCAGCCAGCCCGGCAGCAGGAAGTGAAATAGCGACCAGAGCTCGCCCAGGTGGTTTTCCAGCGGCGTGCCGCTCAGGCACAGGCGTTGCCGCGCGTCCAGTTCACGGGCGGCCTGGGCGGCCTTGCTGCCGGGATTCTTGATGTACTGCGCCTCGTCGAGGACCAGCACATGCAGCGGCTGGGCCTTGAGCTGTTCGAGATCCTTGGGCAGCAGGGCGTAGGTAGTGAGCAGCAGGTCGTAATCCTGCAACTGCGCGAAATGCTTCTTGCGCCCGGCCCCATAGAGCGCCAGCACCTTGAGTTGCGGGGTGAAATGCGCGGCTTCGTCCTGCCAGTTGGGAATCAGGCTGGTGGGCATCACCACCATGCACGGGCGATCCAGGCGTCCGGCCTGCTTTTCACTGAGGATGTGGGCCAGGGTCTGCAGGGTTTTGCCCAGGCCCATGTCATCGGCCAGGATGCCGCCGACTTCCAGTTGCCTGAGCGATTGCATCCAGCTCAGGCCCTCGTGCTGGTAGGGGCGCAGCGTGGCATTGAGGCCTTCGGGGATCGCCGCGCTGTAATCGCGGATATCCCGCAACCGTTGGGCGAAGCCACGGATCTGTTCACCGCCTTCCCACAGCAGCGACAGCTCGTCGAGCGGGTTGAGCCGGGTCGCATCGGCATGGCTCAGGCGCAGGCGGGTGGTGCCGGGCTCTTGCAGGTAGAACTCGCCCAGGGTGTTCAGCACCGGTCGCAGGCGTCCATAGGGTAGCGCGACCTGGAGCGGCCCGTGGCTGCCGCCGGGGGATGCCGGGATGTTCACCAGGATCAGTTCGTCGTCGCGGCGCCGCGCCAGGCGCTCGGGGTTGAGCAGTTCGGTGTGCGAGCGCACCAGGTTCAGCAGGATCGGCAGCAGGCTCAGGCGCTCGCCATTGACGATGATCCCCAGCTCAAGGTCGAACCAGTCGCGCTCGGGGGCTTCGTCGACCGTGGCGTACCAGTCTTCCACGGGGCTGAGGTCGAACCCGAAGTCCTCCTCGATCTGCAATTGCCAACCCTGGGCGCGCAGGCCGGGCAGTTCGTTCAGGGTGAAGTTCAGCCAGGCGCTGTCATTGACCATTTCGAACAGCTCGCCGGCACTTTCCGGCAGGGCCTTGCTCTGGCGCGTGGCGATCTTGAATCCGAGCAGGCGCAGTTGTTCGCGGCAGGCCTTTTCCGCTTCGAGTTGGCGTTTGATGCGCAGGCTCTGGTGTTCCTGGCGCAGGATGATATCGGCGTTTTTCTGTCCGCTGACGTATTCGCCCAGGTAGTCGAAGGACAGGGCCGCGCGGTGCTGGATATAGCGCTGCATGCGCCCGTTGCGCGGCTCGAAGGCACTGAATTCGATACTCGCCAGCCACAGCCGCGGCACCGGCATCAGGTCGTCGATGCGCTGTTGCGGCAAGGGCGGCGGTGTGCGCGCATCGAGTACGGCCTGGAGTTTCTGCAGCAGTTCGGCGTCTTTTTCCGCGGCGGGGTAGGCCAGGGTTTCCTGGACTTGCAGCAGCACCGCGGCGGTGTGCTTGCAGCAACTGCGCACCGGGCAGGTGCAGGTGGCGTCGACTACCAACAGGGTGCCTTTGGCTGACTCGCGCAGGTGAATGGTCTGGCGGTAGGTATTACCGCCCGAGCCTTCGCAACTGGCGGTAATGGTGCTGTCGCCGGCCTGGACGATCCTCACGCGGTTTTCCAGGGCGTAGCGCCGGCCCCGTTCCAGGCTCTGTTCCTTGAAGCGACTGACCCAGGACGCGGCAAGCGGTTTCGTCAGGGTGGGCGTCAGGGACGAGGGCATCGGACGTTCACTGGTCGAGATTCTGTGACGGCGCTTCGCGTTTCGATGCGGCGAGTGAGGTCACCTTGAGCAGCAGGGCGAGGTGGCCGGCATCGAGGAAATTGAGTTGGCCGTTCTTGGTCTGGCTGGTCTGGTTCAGGCGTTCACTGGCAATGACCATGCCGTTCCTGTCGAACTGGTTGACCCAGAACTGCGCCTGCACGTCGGTGAAGCGCCTGAGGGTGAAACTCAGCGTGCCCTGCACCGGGAACTGGCCGAACTGCTCCTGGCCTTCGGTGATCGAAACCAGGCTCGGCTGGTCGCCCAAGGGCTGTTGCCAGGCCTTGTGCAGCAGCACTTCATAGTTGCCGCTGGCCCCCAGCTTGGCGGTCATCTCGTTGAGGCTGGGGGTGCGCTCCTGGTCGGCGGTGAGCGGCTTGGCGCCCTTGGCCCAGTCCTCGGGCGCCGGTTGGCTCTGGAAGGGTTGTTCCAGGTTCTGCCGGATCAGGATCATTTCGATCTGATACAACTCGTCGGCCAGCGCCGCCGGGGCGATCAGGACCAACAACAAGGCCAGCGAGGGTATCAGGCGCATACGGCGTCCTTCAGGCAGTTTTCGGGGCGAGGCGCTCGAACAGCGCCTCCAGTGTATTAAAGCGTTCTTCCGCACGTTCCATAGGTACCATGAACTTGAACAGGGTCGCGCCTTCGAATTTGTAGCGGTTGGGCTGGCCCTGTATCAACTTGATCAGCGCCAGTGGATCGACCGGGGTATCCGTGGCGAACTCGATGCGCCCGCCTTGCGGACCGCCGTCGACCTTCTTGATCCCCAGCTGCTCGGCCTGCAGTTTGAGCAGGGTCAGGCGCACCAGGTTCTTGGTCGGTTCCGGCAGCAGGCCGAAACGGTCGATCATCTCCACTTGCAGGTCCTTGAGACCCTCTTCGTCGGTCGCCGAGGCGATGCGTTTGTAGAGGATCAGCCGGGCGTGCACGTCCGGCAGGTAGTCTTCGGGGATCAGCGCCGGCAGCCGCAGGTTGATTTCCGGACCACCGCCCAGGGGCTGGTCGAGGTTGGGCTGCTCGCCCTTGCGAATGGCCTTGACCGCGCGCTCGAGCATTTCCATGTACAGGGTAAAACCGACTGCCTGGATCTGCCCGCTCTGGCCGTCTCCCAGCAGCTCGCCGGCACCGCGGATTTCCAGGTCGTTGGTGGCGAGCACGAAGCCGGCACCGAGGTCCTGGGTATTGGCGATGGCCTCCAGGCGTTTTTCCGCGTCGGGGGTGATCTGCTGGCGACCCGGGGTCAGCAGGTAGGCATAGGCCTGGTGGTGGCTGCGTCCGACTCGGCCGCGCAGCTGGTGCAACTGGGCCAGGCCGAACTTGTCGGCGCGCTCGATGATGATGGTGTTGGCGCTCGGCACGTCGATGCCGGTCTCGATGATGGTCGAGGCGATCAGCACGTTGAAGCGCTTGTGGTAGAAGTCGCTCATCACCTGTTCGAGGTCGCGTTCGCGCATCTGCCCGTGGCCGATGCCGATCCGCGCTTCCGGGACCAGTTCGGCGAGGTCGGCGGCGCATTTCTCGATGGTCTTCACATCGTTGTGCAGGTAGTAGACCTGGCCGCCGCGCAGCAGCTCGCGGAGCAGGGCCTCCTTGACCGTGCTCTTGTTCTGCTCCATGACGAAGGTGCGCACCGACAACCGGCGTGCCGGCGGGGTGGCGATGATCGACAGGTCGCGCATGCCCGACACCGCCATGTTCAGCGTGCGCGGAATCGGCGTGGCGGTCAGGGTGAGGATGTCGACTTCGCTGCGCAGGGCCTTGAGCTGTTCTTTCTGGCGCACGCCGAAACGGTGTTCTTCGTCGATGATCACCAGGCCCAGGTTCTTGATCTTCACATCGTCCTGCAGCAGTTTGTGGGTGCCGATGACGATATCGATCTTGCCCTCGGCGAGGTCCGCCACCGCGGCATTCACTTCCTTGGCGGACTTGAAACGGCTCATCACTTCGACCGTCACCGGCCAGTCGGCGAAGCGGTCGCGAAAGCTGTTGTAGTGCTGTTGGGCGAGCAGGGTGGTGGGCACCAGGATCGCCACCTGCTTGCCGCCATGCACGGCGATAAAGGCCGCACGCATGGCCACCTCGGTCTTGCCGAAGCCGACGTCGCCGCAGACCAGGCGGTCCATCGGCTTGGGCGCGAGCATGTCGGCGCGCACCGCTTCGATGGTGGTCTGCTGGTCCGGGGTCTCCTCGAACGGGAAACCAGCGCTGAAGGTCGCGTAGTCGGCTTTCGGATCGGCGAACGCATAACCTTCGCGGGCGGCGCGGCGGGCGTAGATGTCGAGCAGTTCGGCGGCCACGTCGCGGACCTGTTCGGCGGCCTTGCGCTTGGCTTTCTGCCAGGTTTCCGAGCCCAGGCGGTGCAGCGGGGCAAGGGCGTCGTCGCTGCCGGTGTAGCGGGCGATCAGGTGCAGGTTGGCTACCGGCACGTAGAGCTTGGCGCCCTCGGCGTAGGCCAGGGTAAGGAATTCCGCGACCTGGTTGTCGATCTCCAGGGTCGCCAGGCCCAGGTAGCGGCCGACACCGTGGTCGATATGCACCACCGGCGCGCCTTCGCGCAGTTCGGTGAGGTTCTTGATCACCGCGTCGTTGTTGGCGTCGGCGCGTTTTTCCCGGCGTCGGCGCTGCATCACGCGTTGGCCGAACAGCGGGCTTTCGGCAATCAGCGCCAGGGCCGGATCGTCCAGCAGCAGGCCTTCGTCCAGCGGCGCGATGGTGATCGCCAGGCGCTCCTTGCCGGCGGCGAAGTCCGGCCAGCTGTCGACGGTCTTGGGGCGCAGCTTCAGGCGTTCGAGCAATTCCAGCAGGACTTCCCGGCGCCCGGCGGACTCGGCGGTGAACAGCACGCGGCCGGGAAACTCATCGAGGAACGCGGAGAGTGCCGCCAGTGGCTGGTTGGCCTTGGCCTCGATCGCCAGGTTCGGCAGTTCGCGGGCGGCGAAGCGTTCACGGCCGATGCCGGTTTCGACGTCCTGCTGGCTGGCGACCACCCGTGGCCAGCTCTTCAGGCGGGCGAAGCAGTCTTCCACCGGCAGGAACAGTTCGGCCGGCGGCAGCAGCGGCCTGGTCGGGTCGACGCGGCGCTCCTCGTAGCGGTTGCGCACATCGTTCCAGAAGTTTTCCGCCGCCTGCTCGATGCCCGGCAGGGAGAACACCTGGGTGTCCTGGGGCAGGTAGTCGAACAGGGTCGAGGTTTCCTCGAAGAACAGCGGCAGGTAGTACTCGATGCCGGCGGGGGTGATCCCGCTGTTGAGGTCCTGGAAGATCGGGCAGCGGCGGAAGTCGACATCGAAACGCTCGCGAAAACGCGCCTTGAAGCGGGTCACCGCTTCCTTCTGTAGCGGGAACTCCTTGGCCGGCAGCAGGCGTACCGAGTCGACCTTGTCGATGGAACGCTGGTTTTCCGGATCGAAGGTGCGCAGCGTCTCGATTTCGTCGTCGAACAGGTCGATGCGGTACGGCAGCTTGCTGCCCATCGGGAACAGGTCGATCAAGGCGCCGCGCACGGCGAACTCGCCATGCTCGTAGACCGTGTCGACGCAACGGTAGCCGCTGGCCTCCAGCCGTGTGCGCATCTGTTCCACGTCCAGCTTCTGGCCGATATCCAGGACCAGGCTGCTGCCCAGCAGGAACTTGGTCGGGGCCAGGCGGTGCAGGGCGGTGGTGATCGGCACCACCAGCACGCCATGTGCCAGCTCCGGCAACCGATAAAGGCTGGCGATGCGCTGGGAGATGATGTCCTGGTGCGGCGAAAACAGATCGTAGGGCAGGGTTTCCCAGTCCGGGAAATGCAGCACCGGCAAGTCGGGGGCGAAGAAGCTCAGTTCCTGTTCCAACCGTTCGGCGCTTTGGCTGTCGGCGGTCAGCAGCAGGGTGAAGCGCTTGGCAGCGCTGGCAGCCTCGGCAATCGCCAGGCTCAGGGCGGCACCGGGGAGATTGCCCCAGTGCTGTTTACCTGCCGCGGCAGGGAGAAGCGGTAGACGCAGAACGGGCACGGAAGGTTGAGCTCCAAGCGTTGCGACGAAAGTCGGTAATTGTAACGGCCCAGGGTGCCGCCTGTCAGTTGCAGACTGTTTCTATTACGCATTGAGGGAAATGTAGTGGCTATGACAAGAAATAGCGCTTTCCAACCCATTATGTAGTGCCGTATTGGCCGGATGTTTTGGAGGGTTACGGACAAGTCGCCAATCAGCGCTCATTCCGTACCCGGCTGCAAGCCGCGTATTTACTGGGCTGGCGCGGGGGGCATTTTTTTCAAAAGGGTTTTTCTTGGCCGATGTACGACAGGCGCGCATTGCTCGCAGGGCCACTCGGCGGCATAATGTAGCCCCTTTTTTCAGCCCCTACATGTGGAAGGTTCCCGTGACTCAGAAGCCCGACCAGTGTCTTGGTGAGTGGATTGATCGTGAAGCGCTTGCAGAAGCGATGATCCCGCTTATCGGTCAGCTCTACCGCAATAACAATGTGGTGAGTTCGATCTATGGCCGCAGCCTGATCAACCAGTCTGTCATCGCGATTCTCAAGGCTCACCGCTTTGCTCGCCATCGTCAGAGCGATGATGTCGAACTGTCCGTCCACGAGACTTTCCCGCTGCTCAAGGCGATGAGCGAGCTCAAACTGGGTGCCGCTTCGGTGGACCTGGGCAAGCTGGCCGTGAAATTCAAGGCGCAAGGCAACGGTCGTAGCGCCGAGCAGTTCGTTCGCGAAGAACTGGCCGATGTGGTCGGTCAGCAGAACGCTTCCGCTCGCAAGGGTACCGACGTGGTGCTCTACGGCTTCGGTCGTATCGGCCGCCTGCTGGCGCGTATCCTGATCGAGAAAACCGGTGGCGGCGACGGCCTGCGCCTGCGTGCCATCGTTGTGCGCAAGGGCGCCGAGAACGACCTGACCAAGCGCGCCAGCCTGCTGCGTCGCGATTCGGTGCACGGTTCCTTCAACGGCACCATCACCATCGACGAAGAAAACAACACCATCACCGCCAATGGTAACCTGATCCAGGTTATCTACGCGAAGAACCCGACCGAGGTGGACTACACCCAGTACGGCATCAAGCATGCCCTGCTGGTGGACAACACCGGTGTCTGGCGTGACGCCGAGGGCCTGGGCCAGCACCTGACCTGCCCGGGTATCGATCGCGTGGTGCTGACCGCACCGGGCAAAGGCAAGCTGAAGAACATCGTGCACGGTATCAACCACGGCGAAATCACCGCCGAGGACAAGATCGTTTCCGCGGCCTCCTGCACCACCAACGCCATCGTGCCGGTGCTCAAGGCGGTCAACGACAAGTTCGGCATCCTCAACGGACACGTTGAAACGGTTCACTCGTACACCAACGACCAGAACCTGATCGACAACTTCCACAAGGGCAATCGTCGTGGGCGCAGTGCCGCGCTGAACATGGTGATCACCGAGACCGGTGCCGCCACTGCCGCGGCCAAGGCCCTGCCCGAGCTGGCTGGCAAGCTGACCGGCAACGCGATCCGGGTGCCGACGCCGAACGTGTCGATGGCCATTCTCAACCTGAACCTCGAGAAGGCCACCACTCGCGAAGAGATGAACGAGTACCTGCGCTACATGGCGCTGCACTCGGATCTGCACAAGCAGATCGACTTCGTCAATTCCCAGGAAGTGGTCTCCACCGACTTCGTCGGTTCGCGCCACGCCGGTGTGGTCGACGCCGAAGCGACCATCTGCAATGACAACCGTGTTATCCTGTACGTCTGGTACGACAACGAGTTCGGTTATAGCTGCCAGGTGGTTCGCGTGATGGAAGACATGGCTGGGGTCAACCCGCCCGCGTTCCCGCGCTAAGCATTCGCCGCAGATGAAAAACGCCCCGACTTGTCGGGGCGTTTTTCATTGGCTAAGTGTCTGGCGGATTTGTCGCGAAGGCTATTTTGCTGTGTTGTGCGAGTCGATGTTTTATATCGCTTTCATCTGGTAAGTTGTTCGCTTGAAGCGATATCCATATAGAAAGAATTTTAATTTTATTTTTCGATGAATTAAAAATTCCAGGAAAAATAATTAGTTGTGGGTCGCTTGTTGAAAGTGTCCATCTAATGGATCCATTTTTTCAGGGCGCTATATAATTGGCGTCATTAAATTGTTCACGCCTGGGCGCTTGACACTGGAAAAGACCCAACATAGTGTCGCCTCTGACGACGCCCGAGCTTGCCAATAACTAGCTAGCAAAATGCCTGTATTTAGCCATCAGGCAGGGTTGAAGTCCATGAGCTTCCTTTCAGTAATAAACAGGCAACATAAATAGTGGATAAGTGGTCACTATGAACGGATGCCAACTTCCAAAAAGACAGGAATATCATTCCTGCTCACAACACTAAGAAACCAACTAAGTCAGGCAGATCAAGTAGTGGCCTGATGATGGGACATCTTTGCTGGTAACACCTGCTTTATGCCTTTCACGATAACGTGCGGCTATTGGCTGCTTGTTGAAAATGAATGTCTTCATGTCCTATCGGGAGAACCTGACATGACCGAAGAGCGCACAAGGCACTTTCCATTGTCCCTGCTACCCCGCCTGGTGGGTGTGGGCATCCTGGTCTTTATCCTGTGGCTGTTGTTGTCGACTTTGTTCATGCCGTTGTTATCGACGTCGGCTACGCGGGCCATCCTCAATGCCCCGGTGATTTTGCTGACCACGCCCATCGATGGCGTGGTGAGTTCCCTCAGCATCAAGTCGGGCACCTCCTTTGTCGAGGGACAGCAACTGGCGGTGGTGGAAAACCCCCGGGCCAATCAAGACACCTTGCTGACCTTGCAAACCCGGCGCTTGAGCCTGGAGCAGGAGTTGTCGTCTTCCCTCAGCCAGTTCGAGCATGACCAGCAGTACTACCAGGCGCTGGAGAAAATCAGCCAGCAATACCAGACGGCTTTCCATACCCGCCAGCTGTTCGGCCAGAAAGCCCTGCGTGCCGAAAATTACGCCGCCAGCGCGCGCTTGAAAGAGGCTGAGGAAACGGTGGAGCGCAATCTCGAGTTGTTCCGCCAGGGAGCGGTCAGTAATGCCTTGGTCGACTCGTCGAAAGCCCAGTTGGCCTCGTTGCAGGGCGCCGCGGAGACCGTCAGGTCACAGTTGGGTATCAGTAACGGCGATCTGAGCGCGGCCAACCAGCAGGTCTACCTGGACCCTGACCAGTTGCGCATGTTCGACCTCAGCTCGCATTTGGTCACCTTGAAGCTGAGCCTGGACAACCAGGAGCGCAACCGCTCCACGGTGGAGCAGGAGTTGCAAAAACTCGACGGGTTGATCGAAGCGGAAAACAGTCGGATCAAGCTGATGTCCGGCTATGACGTGGTGGCCTATTCCGCCGGGACGGTCCAGGAGGTGGTGGCGCCCCAAGGTACGCTGGTACGCGCCGGCTCGACCCTGGTGCGCGCGACCAATTGTGGGGAAAGCTACGTCATCGCGGTGTTTCCCGAGCGGGTGGCGAGCAAAATCGATCGTGACACCGTGCTGAAGGTGAGCATTCGCGGGCTGGACGAGCCGTTGACGGCCAAGGTCGAGCAACTACTGTCCCACTCATCCGACCTGCAGCCGGGAACGTACAGCGTGCCTTTCCCCTATGCCGAGCAGAACTCCGTGTATGTGGTCGCCACCTTTGCCGCGAATCTCAGTGACCGGCAACGAAGCATGGTGTGCAAGCCCGGACTCTGGGCTTCCGCCGAGGTCGCGGGGAAATGAGCCGCTGGCGCGGCGTGGCCTGGCTGGTCTGCGGGTGGCTGCTGGGGCTCGGGCAACCGGCCTGGGCGGTGCCGCCCCGGGAGCAACTGGCGGCGGACACCTGTAGCGCGTTGGAGCAGGCGACACAGGCCTATCCCGGTAGCGGTCCGGTGCTACTGACCAGCTATCCGACCCTGGACGGGCAGCCACCGGCAATACTGGCGCTGCGCGGGGTGGCCTTCACCTATGACAATGCCCTGGCCAGCATCGCCCTGTTCGCCTGCGGCAAGACGCAGTCGGCTCGCCGGCTGGCCGATGCCCTGGCGTTTGCCGTGGAGCATGACCCCGAGTACGCCGACGGGCGTTTGCGCAATGCCTATGCGGCCGGTCCGATCAAGGACCAGACAATGGGGTTGGCGGGGTATTGGAGCACCGAGCGCAACGCCTGGAGCCAGGATGCCTACCAGGTCGGTAGTGCTACCGGCAATCAGGCCTGGGGGGCGCTCGCGCTGCTCGAGGCTTTCCGCCAGACCGCCGAGCCGTCTTACCTTGCAGCCGCACGCCGGGTGCTGCGCTGGGTCCGGCAGAACACCTACGATACCCAGGTCCCCCTGGGTTTCAGCGGTGGCGTCTATGGCTACCTCAACCGGCAGGTCCGGCAAGGTTGGAAGTCCACCGAGCACAATGTCGACCTGATAGCTGCCTGGACCGCGCTCGACCGCCTGGCGGCGGACCCGGATGCACGACGCCAGGCGCAGGTGGCCCTGGGCTTCGTGCAAAGCCAGTGGGATGGCGGTGAGGGGCGTTTCCTGATTGGCACCGGCGACGATGGACGAACCTCGGATCGCCTGCGCTCAGGGCTGGACGCGCAGCTCTGGCCGTTGCTGGCGGTTCCTGATCCGCCGCGGGACTGGCGTCGGGTGTTTGCCTTCGTTGATCAAAGCCACCGTTTCGCCGACGGCTACGGGTTCAACCGCAACCCCGACGGCGTCTGGACCGAGGGCACCGCCCAGGCCGCGGCGGTGGCGCGCCTGACTGGTCTGCCCGACCGGGCCCGGCCGTTGTGGCCGGTGTTACTGGGGTTGCAGGCCGGCCACGGTTGGCTCTTCGCAACGCCGCAGGCGCAAATCAGCACTGGGCTGGCCATCGGCCCGGACTCGCCGAGCAACGATTTCTTCTACTACCACCTGCCTCATCTGGGCGCCACGGCATGGGCCGCTATCGCGGCCACCGGGGTCAACCCTTTTACCGGCGCTCAGGAGGCGGACTGACATGCAGGCACTCGACCCGTTGCAGCTTGTGCAAATCAATTTCTGGACCCTGGCGGTGGTGATTCTCTTCAGTTGCCTGACCCGGCGTGAGCAGTGGGGCGCCCGCGCTGGTTTTGGGGCGATCACCGCCTTGTTGCTGATCAATTACGCCGCCTGGCGCATCCGCGACACCTTGCCCGACGGTCAGGGCGGATTTGCCGTGGTCTGGGCCTACACCTTTCTGTTTTTCGAGATGATGGCCATTGGTTACACGCTGTTTTCCATTATTGTCATGCTCTGTCGCAGCGATCACCGCGCCAGCGCCGATGCCGGCGAGCGTCGCTTGCGCGCGGCGGGGAACGACGTGCCGGCAGTGGATGTGTTTATCGCCACCTACAACGAGGGCCTGGATATCCTCGAAAAGACCATTCTTGCTGCCCAGGCCATCGACTACCCCAACTTCACCGTCTGGGTGCTCGACGATACCCGGCGCGACTGGTTGCGCGACTATTGCGCCGAGGCCGGGGTGCAATACGCCCGGCGTGCAGACAATACCCACGCCAAGGCCGGCAACCTGAACAATGGGCTGCGCCAGTCGGCGGCCAGCAGCAATGCGCCGTACATCCTGGTGCTGGACGCCGACTTCGCCGCTCAGCAACCGATCCTGATGCGCATCCTCGGCTTGTTCGAGGATCCCCGGGTGGGCCTGGTACAGACCCCGCAGTTCTACTACAACCCGGATCCGATCCAGCACAACCTGGGCTCGTCCGACTGCTGGGTGGACGAGCAGCGAGTCTTCTTCGATGTCTTCCAGCCGGCCAGGGACGGCTGGGACGCGGCGTTTTGCGTGGGCACCTCCTTTGTGGTGCGGCGCGACCTGATTACCCGCATCGGCGGTTTCCCCACCGGCTCGGTCTGCGAGGACATCTACACCACCTGCCGCCTGTTGCAGCAAGGCTATGTGACCCGCTGGCTCAATGAACGGCTGTCCATCGGCTTGTCGGCCGAAGGCTTGACCGAGTACATCAACCAGCGTGCGCGCTGGTGCCTGGGGACCCTTCAGGTCGCGCTGTTGCGGGAAGGGCCGCTGCGTGGTCGTGGCTACAGCCTCAATGACCGCCTGCACTATCTGCACGGTCTGATGCACTGGTTCTCCAAGCCTTTCATCCTGATGTTGCTGGTGTCGCCCGTGCTCTATTGGTACTTCGGCATTGCCGGGTTCTATGCCAAACCTGTGGATTTCCTGGCTTTTGGCATGCCGGCACTGATCGCCTTCTGGGGGTATGGCACCTGGGTCACGGCCCGCCGGACCCTGCCGGTGTTTACCGAAGTCACGCAGATCGTCGCGGCCCTGGCGGTCACCGCGACGATTGCCAGTGCCATGGTCCGTCCGTTCGGCCGCCCCTTCAAGGTGACTGCCAAAGGCCTCGATCGCACCCGTACCCTGATCCACTGGAAGCTGTTCGGATTCTTTCTGGGGTTGATCCTGTTTTCCCAGGTTGGCGCGTTCATCGCCATCGCCACGGCCGCGGCCTTCGACGGCAACATGTTGTTCAACCTGTGCTGGACCGTGGTCGCGCTGATCTACAACCTGGCGACGCTGGTGGCCTGTGTTGACCGGCCGCGGCTACATGGCGAAGAACGCTTTCCCTTCGATGAGGCCACCGGCTTGCGCCTGGGGACGAAAACCTTTGCGGCGCGGCTGGTGGATATTTCAGTCAGCGGGCTCTGCTTGTCTTGCAGCCTGGCCGCTTCGATCAAGCCGGGTGTGCGTGGCCAGGTGTGGATCCGCTCGCTGGGTTGGTTCGGGGTGGAGGTCATGCGCAACCAGGGTCGTGATCGCCTGGGGTTGCGTTTTGTCGAGCTTGATGAGCGCCAGCGCCAGCGCCTTATCGCCCGGCTGTTCAGTGACGCCAGTGTCAATGTGACCAGCAAGGCCGAGCCGGCGATGGCCTTTGGCACCCTGTTGCGCCGTTCGTTGCTGGGGGAGCGGCGAGCGCCGCGGTCATTCTCCCGGAGCTCGAAAAGTCCGTCCTATGACGGGCTGCCGAGTTATCGAACGGCGGCGCTGCGCTTGCGCAAACAGCCCCTGTCGCCGGTGGCTGGAGCCCGTGGTGGCCTCTGGGATGCCCTGCTTTCACCCTTGCGGGCTTTGTTCGGCTTGCGTTGATAGAGGTGGATCATGAACCGTTGCGTACCTTCGACTTGTCTGCTGTCCCTGCTGCTGCTCGGCGCTTGTTCGCTGGAGCCCGCCTACCAGAAGCCGGATGCGCCGATCGACCAGCAGTGGCCGGCCAGTTCGACGGGCTCCTGCTGTGCGGCCAAGGAGGCGTTCGATCACGATTGGCATGGATTTATCGTCGATCAGCGGCTGCGTAGCCTGATCGAGCTGGCGCTGGCCAACAATCGTGGCCTGCGCCAGTTCGCCGCCAGTGTGGAAGAAGCCCGGGCCGGCTATGCCGGGGCGCAGTCGGCGTTGTTCCCGTCGATCGGCGTAGATACCTATGCCGGGCGTAGCAAGTTGCCGCCGCTGGTGCGCACGCCGGGCGGTGGCGACAGCGCGGGCAGTATCGCCAATACCTTCCAGGCGACAGCCGGCTTCACCTCTTACGAACTGGATCTGTTCGGGCGCATACGTAGCCAGAGAAGCGCCGCCGGCGCTCGCTTCGAAGCCTCCGAAGCAGATTACCAGACGGCCCGGTTGGCGCTGATCGGCGAAGTCGCCAGTACCTGGTTGAGCCTCAAGGCCAGCCAGAACCTGCTGGATCTGGCCCAGACCACCTACGAAACCCAGAACAACTATGGGCAGTTGCTGCGCAAGAGCTACAACCTGGGCTCCAGCGCGCAGATCGACGTGCACCAGGCCGATGCGCAAACCAATACCGCGGCGGTGCAGATCAACACCTACCGCATGCAAGTGGCGCAGAACATGAACGCCCTGCGGGTCCTGGTCGGGCAGCCGGTGCCCGCGGCCTTGTTGCCTGACGGAGTGTTGGGCGAGTCCCTGGCCACCGCCGATGTGCCTGCCGGGCTGCCATCGTCCTTGATGACCCGGCGTCCCGACATCATGGCGGCCGAAGCTTTGCTGCGGGCGGCCAATGCGGACATAGGCGCGGCGCGTAGCGCCTACTTCCCGACCTTTTCCCTGACGTCGGCGCTGGGCAGCCTGAGTGGCGATTTTTCCCGCTTGCTCAGCGCCCCGGCGCAGTTCTGGTCGACCGCCCTGAGCGGCTCCCTGACGCTGATCGACGGTGGTGCCCGCCGGGCCCAGGTGGATGGCGCGCATGCCCGCTTCGATGGTCGCGCCGCGGCCTATGAGGCGACGGTGCAGAATGCCTTTCGCGAGGCTGCCGATGCGCTCAATGCGCGCCAGGAGATGCTCGTCCAGGTGGCGGCGCAGAAGCGCCTGGTGGAGGATTACCAGGCGGCCTATCGCCAGTCACGCTTGCGTTTCGAGGCGGGTATGGACAGCTACTTCTCGACCATGGATGCCCATCGCTCGTTATTCGAGGCACAGCAGAAATGGTCGCAGTTGGAGCTGGCACGGGAGATCAATCAGGTGAACCTGTACAAGGCCCTGGGAGGGGGTTGGAGCCAGTCGTTGAAGGTCGCCGGTGAGCAGCGTGTGGCGCAACCGCCAAGGTCGGGGCCGTGATGGAGCCCCTGGCAAACCGCCGCGCGGCGTCCGTACCGCGCGCGAGGTGACCAGCAAGCGCCGGCACATGGCAGGCGTTTGCTGGCGGGGGAGGGCGTCTGCTCAGCCGCGGCTGGACACGGCCATCTGCGCGGTGCGCAGTTCATGCTTGTTGCCACGGAACAGCACCAGGGTCGCGATCAACCCCAGTACCGCCGCGGCACTGAGCCAGATACCCGGTGCCGCCTTGTTGTCCAGCACATGGATCAGGTAGGTACAGACCGCCGGGGTAAAGCCGCCGAAGGTCGCCGTCGCCAGGCTGTAGGCCAGGGAGAAACCGGTGGTCCGCACTTCGACCGGCATGATCTCGGTCAGGGCCACGACCATGGCACCGTTGTAGGAGCCGTAGAGGAACGACAACCACAGCAAGGCGATCAGCAGGTGACTGAAGCTTGGCGCCGATACCAGCCAGGACAGCACCGGATACGCCGTGAGGATTGCCAGGATGGTCGCCGCCAGCAGCAACGGCTTGCGCCCGATCTTGTCGGACAGCGCACCCATCACCGGCAGCCAGAAGAAGTTCGACAGACCGATGCACACGGTCACCAGCAGGGCGTCGAAGTCCGACAGGTGCAGCTCAGCCTTGCCGAAGGTCGGGGTGTAGGCGGTGATCAGATAGAAGGACACGGTGGTCATGATCACCAGTGCCGTGCCTGCCAGTACCAGGCCGAAATTCTGACCGATTGAGCGCATCACTTCCGACAGGCTCGGACGATGTTTGCGTGCCTGGAACTCAGGTGTTTCTTCCAGCGAGCGACGGATGATGAAAATCGCCGGAACGATCATGCAGCCCACCAGGAACGGCACGCGCCAGCCCCAGTCACCCATCTGCTCGGGGCTCAGCCAGTGGTTGAGACCCACGCCCAGCAGACCGGCGAAGACCACCGCGGCCTGTTGGCTGGCGGACTGCCAGCTGACGAAAAAGCCCTTGCGGCCCGGGGTCGAGATCTCGGCCAGGTAGACCGAGACGCCACCCAGTTCAACGCCGGCGGAGAAGCCTTGCAGCAGCCGCCCGAGCAATACCAGCAGTGGTGCGGCCACGCCGAGGGTCGAATAGCCCGGGACACAGGCGATCAGCACCGTACCTGCAGCCATCAGCGCCAGGGTGATGATCAGGCCTTGGCGACGACCATGGCGGTCAATATAGGCACCGAGGAAAATCGCACCCAGTGGACGCATCAGGAAGCCGGCACCGAAGGTGGCCAGCGAGAGCATCAGGGACGCGAAGGCGCTGTCGTTGGGGAAGAAGGTTTTAGCGATGGCCGTGGCATAAAAGCCGTAAACCATGAAGTCGAACATTTCAAGGAAGTTGCCGCTGACAACACGAAAAATCGCCTTGCCCTTGCCCGTATTCGAGGCCATTTTATTTACTCACTTTGTCTGTCTTATAAGCAATCCGTCGTCTTTGCTCGTCCTCACTGCACCTTTCAGGCATACGCACGCTGGCAGAACAGTTTTGTAACGATATGTGTAATAAGGTCATCAGGCAACAAAAAACCTAGCCTGCTGGCTAAGTGGCACAACCCTTGATCTAGACGGCTTCCCGCGGGCGTTTGGGTGGCTGATCCGAAGCTTGCTGATAGGCAGGCGGCTGTCTGACGCATAATGGTCAACCTCGGAAAGAGCCTTCCCGCCAATCATGTCAAATCCACAAGCTGCCATGCCTTTGTTACGACCCCTGGTACTGGGCGGCGCCTTTGCCCTGCTCGCCGGTTGCGGCAACACCGACTCGCTGGAGCAGTTCGGCGGCCCGACCATGGGCAGTACCTATTCCATCCAGTACGTTCGGCATGCCGCTGGCCCGGCGGTCGCCGAGGTCCGGCCCGCGGTCGAGGCGATCCTGGCCGAGGTCGACGGGCAGATGTCGACCTATCGCGGCGACTCGGTTATCGAGCGTTTCAACGAGCTGCCGGCCCACAGTTGCCAGGTCATGCCGGCCGCGATCCTGGAGCTGGTCCGGGTCGGCGAGCAGCTGTCGCGGGACAGCGACGGTGCCTATGACCTGACGGTCGAGCCGTTGATGAACCTCTGGGGGTTTGGCCCGCAGGGGCGTGAGGAGAAGGTGCCGGACGCGGCGCAACTGGCTGAGGTGCGTCAGCGCGTCGGCCACCACTACCTGCGTATCGACGGCGATCAGCTGTGCAAGGATGCCGCGGTGGAGGTGGACTTCAACAGCATCGCGGCGGGGTACACGGTGGACCGTATCGTCGACCGTTTGAAAGCGCTGGGCCTCGACAGCTTTCTCGCCGAGGCCACCGGCGAACTGAAGGCCGTGGGCAAGAAACCCGATGGCAGTCCCTGGCGCATCGCCCTGGAGGTGCCTCGGGATGACCAGCAAGTGGCGCAACGGGTCATCGCCCTCGACGGTTATGGCGTTTCCACCTCGGGTGACTACCGTAATTATTTCGAACAAGACGGCAAGCGTTATTCGCATACCTTCGACGCCCTGACTGGCGCGCCGATTACCCACAACCTGGCCTCGGTCACGGTGATTCATCCGTCGACGCTGATGGCCGATGGCTTGTCGACCCTGCTGTTGATACTGGGGCCCGAGCGCGGTTGGGATTACGCGGAAAAACACGGCATCGGCGCATTTTTTGTGATGCGTGCCGATACAGGTTTCGTCACACGGACAAACCAGGCGTTCGAGCGCCTGGCCAAGGGTGACGGGCATAACATGTAGTGCAGGCAAAGCTGGCCTACGACGCGACCAAGGGTTAATGTGCGCGGCGTTGAAGCTTCTATAGACTGCACACCGAGATTTGATCCTTCATGTCGCTGGCCGCGACATGATTTAGCCGCAGGTGCCAGAGGGGTGCCTCGGCCTGTTCTGAGGAGTACGCATGGCTGTCTACAACTACGACGTAGTGGTACTGGGTTCCGGCCCGGCTGGTGAAGGCGCGGCAATGAACGCCGCGAAAGCGGGGCGCAAGGTGGCGATGGTCGACAGCCGTCGCCAGGTCGGCGGTAACTGCACCCACCTGGGGACCATCCCGTCCAAGGCCTTGCGTCACTCGGTCCGGCAGATCATGCAGTTCAACACCAACCCGATGTTCCGGGCCATTGGTGAGCCGCGCTGGTTTTCCTTTCCGGACGTGCTGAAAAGCGCGGAGAAGGTCATCGCCAAGCAGGTCGCTTCGCGCACCGGCTTCTACGCCCGCAACCGGGTTGACCTGTTCTTCGGCACCGGCAGCTTCGCCGACGAGCAGACCATCGAAGTGGTCTGCTCCAACGGCGTGGTCGAGAAACTGGTGGCCAAGCACATCATCATCGCCACCGGCTCGCGGCCGTATCGCCCGGCCGATATCGACTTCCACCACCCGCGTATCTACGATAGCGACACCATCCTCAGCCTCGGCCACACGCCGCGCAAGCTGATCATCTATGGTGCCGGGGTGATCGGCTGTGAGTACGCCTCGATCTTCAGTGGTCTCGGGGTACTGGTGGAGTTGGTGGACAACCGCGACCAGTTGCTCAGCTTCCTCGACTCGGAAATTTCCCAGGCGCTGAGCTACCACTTCAGCAACAACAACATCACCGTGCGCCATAACGAGGAGTACGACCGGGTTGAAGGCCTGGACAACGGGGTGATCCTGCACCTCAAGTCCGGCAAGAAGATCAAGGCCGACGCCTTGCTCTGGTGCAACGGTCGTACCGGCAACACCGACAAGCTGGGCATGGAAAACATCGGGGTCAAGGTCAACAGCCGCGGCCAGATCGAAGTCGACGAGAACTATCGCACCTGTGTGCCGAACATCTACGGTGCGGGCGATGTGATCGGTTGGCCGAGCCTGGCCAGTGCGGCGCACGACCAGGGGCGTTCGGCGGCGGGGAGCATTGTCGACGACGGCAGCTGGCGTTATGTCAACGACGTACCGACCGGGATCTACACCATTCCGGAGATCAGCTCGATCGGCAAGAACGAGCATGAACTGACCAAGGCCAAGGTGCCTTACGAAGTGGGCAAGGCCTTCTTCAAGAGCATGGCCCGGGCGCAGATCGCCGGCGAGCCGCAAGGCATGCTGAAGATCCTGTTCCACCGTGAAACCCTGGAAGTGCTGGGTGTGCACTGCTTCGGCTATCAGGCGTCGGAGATCGTGCACATCGGTCAGGCGATCATGAACCAGCCGGGCGAGAACAACACCCTGAAGTACTTCGTCAACACCACCTTCAACTACCCGACCATGGCCGAAGCCTATCGGGTAGCCGCTTACGATGGCCTCAACCGGCTTTTTTGAGTGGCTCCGGCCGGTGGCCTGAGCCGGCCGGGGAGACCGATTTCAGCCTTTCCCAAGTGTGGCAGTGGCCAAACCGGGAAAGTCTGTAATCAGGCTATCGACGCCGAAGTCGGCGAGCCGGCGCATCAGCGCCGGCTCGTTGACCGTCCACACCGACACATGCAGACCCTGGCGCTGAGCCTTGATCAGGCGTTCCGGGGTGCAGAGTGTCCAGTTCAACGCCAGAATCTCGCAGCCATAACTCTGGGCGACCTTCAACGGGTCGAGCCAGGCGTATTCGGCTACCAGCCCGCGTGACAGGTCCGGGGTCAGTTCCAGGGCCGCCTTGAGCACTTCCCGGGAGCTGGAGGTGACGGTGACCTTGTCCAGCAGGCCGAAACGCTGGGCCATTTCGCGGATCGCCAGCACAGTGGTCGCCGCCCGGGTGCGCGAGGCGCTCTTGACTTCCAGTTGCCAGTGCTCGAAATCGCACTGTTCGAACAATTCTTCCAGGCGTGGAATCGGGCAGGGCTTGATCCAGCCCGGACCGCCCTGGCGCGCATCATAGGTCACCAGTTCGGCGGCGGAGTGCTCGACCACCTTGCCGCGGCGGTCGGTGGTGCGCTTGAGGGTCGGGTCATGGATGACCATCAGTTCACCGTCCATGGACAGGTGCAGGTCCAGTTCGCAACGGCGTACGCCGTGCTTGAGGCATTCCTGGAAACTGGTCAGGGTGTTTTCCGGTGCTTCGCCTTTGGCGCCACGATGGCCATAAATCAGAGTCACGACTGCTCCTTCAGGGGGAAATACTGCTGCAAGGTTAATACGATGGGCTGGCAGCCGCCGCAAGGGCTCAGCTGGCCTCGGTGCCGTTCTGTTCCCGGGCCTGGCGTCGCACCTGTGCCTGTTTCTGCAGGATATGCCGCGCCAGCAACTGGCGTTGGGCGTCGGTCAATGCTTCGAATTCGGTGCCGAGATCGAAGGTGCCGAAGCTGCGGGGCGCGCAATGGGTCACCTTGGCCCGCAACAGCAATCCGTGCGCCTGGGGCATCAGTACCATCTTGACCGCGATGTGGCTGCCGATGGCATAGGCCATATGGTGTTCGAACTCAAGCCCGCCCTCGGAAATGATCACCCGCTGCAGTTCCCCGAACTCGCCCAGGACCGAATAGGCCATCACCTGGCCCAGCAGGTCGATACGCCTGTTCTGGGCCTTGAGGAAAGCGGTCAGGCTACGGTCGCGCTCGCTGATCTGGCGCAACAGATGTTGTGACTCGAATTCGCTCAGATGCAGTTCGCTCAGCAGGTTGAAGAGTGGCGAAGCATCTTGCAACACTTCCTTGCTCGCCGCGTCGGGGGCGGACAGGGGGCGGATTTCCAGTGCGATCGTGTCCTCGATACGGTAGTATTCGCGGCGATCTTCTTCATCTAATGTCGACATGGCGAACCCAGGGCAGAGGTGATGGTCTGAGTGTAAAGCCGCTGACCGCACCTCGCCACAAGGACGTCTTCTTTTCCTCCGAACAAGCCCCGACATGTTCAGACCACTCTTCGTATTTATTGGCACGCGTTATACCCGTGCAAAGCGTCGCAATCATTTTGTGTCTTTCATTTCCCTGACTTCGATGATCGGACTCGCGCTTGGCGTGGTCGTGATGATCGTGGTGCTCTCGGTGATGAACGGCTTCGATCATGAGATGCGCACCCGCGTGCTGGGCATGGTGCCCCACGCGACCATCGAGTCCGACGAGCCGATCAGCCAGTGGCCGGCGCTGGCCGACAAGGTCCTGAAAAACCCGAAAGTGCTGGCGGTTGCGCCGTTCACCCAGATGCAGGGCTTGCTGACCAACAACGGTCAGGTGCAGAAGGTGATCCTCAATGCCATCGACCCGGTGCAGGAGCGCAAGGTCTCGATCATTGACCAGTTCATGCGCCAGGGCCAGCTGGATGCGCTGACTCCCGGCAGTTTCGGCATCGTCATCGGCGACAAGGCCGCGACCAAACTGGGGGTCGGCCTTGGCGACAAGCTGACCTTCGTCGCTCCGGAAGTCACGGTGACCCCGGCGGGTATGTTTCCGCGGATGAAGCGCTTCACCGTGGTCGGCATCTTCCATGTCGGCGCCGGTGAGCTGGATGGCTACCTGGGCCTGACCAATCTTGACGACCTGGCGCGCCTGCACCGCTGGAAGCCTGACCAGGTCCAGGGCCTGCGCCTGAAGTTCGACGACCTGTTCCAGGCGCCGCGCACGGCGTGGGAGATTGCCCAGCAGTTGGGCGATGGCCATTACTATGCCCGTGACTGGACCCGGACCCACGGCAACCTGTACCAGGCGATCAAGATGGAAAAGGCCATGATCGGCCTGCTGTTGCTGCTGATCGTGGCGGTGGCGGCGTTCAACATCATCTCGACCCTGGTGATGGTGGTGAACGACAAGAAGGGCGATATCGCCATCCTGCGCACGCTGGGCGCCACGCCGGGGCAGATCATGGCGATCTTCATGGTCCAGGGCACCGTGATCGGGGTGATCGGCACGCTGATCGGCGCGCTGCTCGGGATCCTCGCCGCGCTGAACGTCAGTGCCGCGATTGCCGCCCTCGAGCGCCTGATCGGCCACAAGTTTCTCAATGCCGACGTGTATTTCATCGACTACCTGCCGTCTCAACTGATGGCCGAGGATGTGTTGATGGTCTGCGGCGCGGCATTGCTCCTGAGTTTCCTCGCCACCCTGTATCCAGCCTGGCGTGCGGCGCGCACCCAGCCTGCGGAGGCGCTACGTTATGAGTGAGTTGGGCATGAGTGAAAAAGCAGTGCTGAGTTGCCGCGACCTGGGCAAGTCCTACGAGGAAGGCCCTGAATCGGTGGTGGTCCTGGCGGGCCTGCAGCTGGAGCTGCACGCTGGTGAGCGGGTGGCGATCGTCGGCAGTTCGGGGTCGGGCAAAAGTACCTTGCTCAACCTCCTCGGCGGTCTCGATACGCCGTCCCGGGGCAGCGTCTGGCTGGCCGGCGAGGAGCTTTCCGCCCTGGGCGAGAAAGCCCGTGGCCTGCTACGCAACCGCTCGCTGGGGTTCGTCTATCAGTTCCACCATCTGCTGCCCGAGTTCACCGCGCTGGAGAATGTCTGCATGCCGCTGCTGATCGGGCGCACGGCGATTCCCGAGGCGCGTCAGCGCGCCACGGCGTTGCTGGAGCGGGTCGGTCTCGGTCATCGCCTGGAGCACAAGCCGTCGGAGTTGTCCGGCGGCGAGCGCCAACGCGTGGCGATTGCCCGCGCGCTGGTGAACAAACCGGGATTGGTGATGCTCGACGAGCCCACCGGTAACCTTGACCACCACACCGCCCAGGGCATCCAGGACCTGATGCTGGAGCTCAGCACCTCGATGCGCACGGCGTTCCTGGTGGTGACCCACGACATGAACCTGGCCCGGCAGATGGATCGCGTGTTGCATCTGGAAGACGGCAAGCTCGTCGCTATCTGATTCGCCAGGACCTGCACCCGTTGAATTGCGCGGGTGGCGGGTCGATTATTTTTCTACGGTGGCAGCGAATGTTCAGACCGTTATCGATTTTCATCGGCACGCGCTATACCCGCGCCAAGCGCCGCAACCGTTTTGTCTCTTTTATCTCGATGACCTCGATGATCGGCCTCGCCCTGGGCGTACTGGCGATGATCGTGGTGCTGTCGGTGATGAACGGTTTCCAGAAGGAAATGAGTTCGCGGATCCTCGGCATGGTGCCCCACGCCACCATCGTCGGCGTCAAGCCCATCGACGACTGGCAACCGGTGGCCGTCGCGGCGCTGAAGAACCCCGAAGTGACAGCGGCGGTGCCCTTTACCGAAATGGACGGCATGCTTTCCTACAAGGGCTCGATGCAGCCGATCCAGATCAGCGGCGTCGATCCGGCCCAGGAAGGCAAGGTGTCGATTGTCGCCCAGCATATTGTCCAGGGTCGCCTGGAAGATCTGAAAGCGGGCGAGTTCGGCGTGGTGATCGGTGAGATCACCGCGCGGCGCTTCCGGGTGAATGTCGGCGACAAGCTGACCCTGATTGTCCCGGAGCCCAGCACCGAGCCTGGTGGTATTACCCCGCGCCTGCAGCGTCTGAACGTGGTCGGGGTGTTCAAGGTCGGCGCGGAGCTGGATGGCTCCATGGCGCTGATCCATATGAGCGACGCGGCGGACATCCAGCACTGGCAGCCGAATCAGGTGCAGAGCGTGCGGCTGGCGGTGAAGGACCTGTATGCGGCGCCGCAGGTGTCCACGGATATCGCCGCGGGCCTGGGCAGTGATTTCAAGGCCGATGACTGGACCCATACCCAGGGCAGCCTGTTCAGTGCCATGAAGATGGAAAAGACCATGATTGGCCTGTTGTTACTGATGATCGTCGCGGTGGCGGCGTTCAATATCATCGCGACCCTGATCATGGTGGTGAACGACAAGGGCGCGGACATCGCGATCCTGCGCACCATCGGCGCCACGCCGCGGCAGATCATGGCGATCTTCATGGTCCAGGGTACGGTGATCGGGATTGTCGGGACCCTGATCGGTGGTGTGCTGGGGGTGATCGCGGCGCTGAATGTCAGCCAGATCGTGGGCTGGATCGAGCGGGTCAGCGGGCAGCATATCTTCAGTTCCGACGTGTATTTCGTCAGTAACCTGCCCTCGCAGTTGCAGGGTGGGGATGTGCTGTTGATCTGTTCGGCCGGGTTTATCCTCAGCTTCCTGGCAACGCTGTATCCGGCGTATCGGGCGGCGAAGATCGAGCCGGCGCACGCCCTGCGTTATTCGTAGTCCGGGATGGCCACAAAGGGGGTTGTGTCAGTGAGGGTTGGGTAGCTCGATCACAAATCGCGTCCAGCCCGTCTCCGATTCACAACGAATCTGCCCACCATGGGCACGAACGATCGACTGGGTAATTGCCAGCCCCAACCCCGCATGCTCACTGCTGCCTTCACGACGAGCCGGATCGGCCCGGTAAAAACGGTCGAACAGCTGCGGCAACAATTCCGGCGCAATGCCTTCCCCGGTATTCTCGACGCTGACCTGCAAGCCCTGCGGCAGATTCTCCAATCTGACGGTGATCTCGCCTTCCTCAGGAGTGAAGCGCAAGGCATTGTCCAGCAGATTGGACAGCGCGCGCCGCAGCATGCCGCGATCACCGGCCAGGCTCGCCTTGCCCTCGCGCTTGAGCCGCACTCGATTCTCTTCCGCCAGCGGGGTAAAGAACTCCAGTAGCGCATCAACCTCATCGGCCAGCTCGAGCGCCTCGCGGCGGGGCGTCAGCAACCCGTGGTCTGCCTTGGCCAGGTAGAGCATGTCGTTGACCAACTGCGCCATCCATTGCAGCTCTTCGAGGTTGCTGTGCAGGGTTTCGCGGTAATCCTCCAGGCTTCGCGGCCGAGTCAGGGTGACCTGGGTATGGGTCAGCAGGTTCGACAGCGGCGTGCGCAGTTCGTGGGCGATATCCGCGGAGAAGGCTGAAAGTCGCTGGAACGAGTCGTCCAGACGCGCGAGCATGGCATTGAACGACTGCGCCAGCTCCGCTAGTTCCGCCGGCATCTGCTCCTCGGGCAGGCGCTGGGTCAGCGAACTGGCCGAGACCCCGGCGGCGATTTCGCTCATGCGCCGCAAGGGGCGCAAACCGCTGCGCGCGGCCCAGGCGCCGAGCACGGCGGTGGCCAGGGCCGAGAGGCTGACCGTCAACCAGATCAGGTGCTGCATGCGTTGCAGGAAGTGCTGGTGGTGGGTGATGTCGAGGATCAGGGTCAGTTGCGCTGAGTCGGCCCGGTTCGGCTCCAGCGGGGCATTGAAGACCCGATAGGCGGTACCTTCGATCCGCAGGCTGGTCAGCCCCGTTTGTGTCGGCAAGTCGCCGGGCGGGGCATTCGCGGTATTGAACCAGCGCTGGCCATCGCTGCCGCTGACGCGCAAGGCCAGGTCCGGACCCAGGTTGATTTCGGCGGGCAACTGTTCGCGGTGCTGCTGGAAGTCGTCGAGGTTCCTGACTCCCGCGAGTGTGCTACGCAGCGCTAGCAGGCGGGCGTCGAGCAGTTGCTGGTCGAGTTCGACGAAGTGCGATTCGCTGGCGCGGTTGAACAGCACGCCCGCGCTCAACGACACCACGGCGGTGCAGGCGGCGAACAGCAGGGCCAGGCGGCTGCCCAGGGACAGGCGGCGCATCAGGCGTTGCGCTCTTCGAGGACATAACCCATGCCGCGCACGGTATGGATCAGCTTGTGGCTGTGCGCGTCGTCGATCTTCAGGCGCAGGCGGCGGATTGCCACTTCGATGACGTTGGTGTCGCTGTCGAAATTCATGTCCCAGACCTGCGACGCGATCAGCGACTTGGGCAGCACCTCGCCCTGGCGACGCAGGAGCATTTCCAGCAGGGCGAACTCCTTGGCGGTCAGGTCGATGCGCTGTCCGGCCCGTTCGACCCGGCGACGAATCAGGTCCAGGCGCAAGTCGGCCAGTTGCAGGCTGGTTTCCTGGGTGGCCGCGCTGCCCCGGCGCAGCAGGCTGCGGACCCGGGCCAGCAGTTCGGAAAAGGCGAACGGCTTGACCAGATAGTCATCGGCGCCCAGTTCCAGGCCATGGACGCGGTCCTCGACGGCATCGCGGGCGGTCAGGAACAGCACCGGAATGTCCAGGCCGGCACTGCGCACAGCCTGGAGGATTTGCCAGCCATCGCGCCCGGGGAGCATGACGTCGAGGATCAGCAGTGCGTAGTCGCCGGTCAGGGCCAGGTGCTGGCCGGTGGTGCCGTCGGCCACCAGTTCGGTGTTGAAACCGGCCTCGTTCAGGCCCTGGCGCAGGTATTGGCCGGTTTTCGGTTGGTCTTCGACGATCAGCAGTTTCATGGATGACTCGTGGCAAATGGAACGGGAGCGTTATACCGAGCACGCGGTGGACGGGGGGTAAACTGACAAAGTTGTAATCTGCGGGTCAGCTCAATGCCAGCGACCTGGCCTTACAGTTTCACACAATCTGGAGCCCATCGAAGTTGGAGTGTGACTATGTTTTTGCGTAACAGCCTGCTGCTTGTCGGTTTGCTGGTCCTGAGCTTGCCGGTCTGGGCCTCACCTGCGGGCAGCTACGACTTCGGCCAGCCCGCCCCGGCGAGCAAGGCCACGCGCACTGTTGAAGTGACCATGACCGATATTGCCTTCAGTACCAAGGAGCTGGATGTGAAGGCCGGTGAAACCGTGCGTTTCGTGCTGATCAATAAAGGCCATCTGTTGCATGAATTCAACCTGGGGCACGCGGCGGCACATGCCGAGCATCAGCAGGAGATGCTCAAGATGCAGCAGGGCGGCCAGTTGACGGCCACCGGCATGCAGATGGGCGATATGAATATGGCCGGCATGGATCACGCGGCCATGGGGCATGAAATGAAGCATGACGATCCCAACAGTGTGCTGGTGGAACCGGGCAAGACCGCCGAGTTGACCTGGACTTTCAGTCAGGCCGGGAACCTGCAGTTTGCCTGCAATATTCCCGGGCATTACCAGGCGGGGATGGTCGGGACCTTGAAGATCGCGCCTTGAGCTGACCAGGCCGGGTCGAGGGCTTTCGTGCGCGCGGGTGAATTGCGATAGACTGACAAGGTTTATTCAGTCAGGTTTTTGTCATGCATCCCGCCGCCGAACACTCGCCACTGGGCAAGTCCAGTGAGTACATCGCCACCTACACGCCGTCCTTGTTGTTCCCGATTCCACGGGCGGCCAAATGGGCCGAGCTGGGCCTGAGCGCCGAGACCTTGCCATATGTCGGCGTGGACTTCTGGAACTGCTTCGAGTTGTCCTGGTTGCTGCCATCCGGCAAGCCGGTAGTGGCAATCGGTGAGTTCAGCATCCCGGCGGATTCGCCGAACATCATCGAGTCCAAGTCCTTCAAGCTGTACCTCAACTCCCTGAACCAGACGCCGTTCGTCGACAGCACCAGCCTCGAGGCGGTGCTGCGTGCCGATCTGTCGGCTGCCGCCGGCAAGCCGGTAGGTGTGCGGGTTCGTCGTTTGAGCGAGGTGCAGGCCGAGGGTCTGGTTGCCTTGCCGGGCGTGTGCATCGACGACCTGGAGATCAGCGTCAGCGACTACGCCCATCCGCGTCCGGAGCTGCTGCGTTGCGACGCGTCGCGGCTGGTCGAGGAGGCCGTGCACAGTCATTTGCTCAAGTCCAATTGCCCGGTGACCAGCCAGCCGGACTGGGGCAGTGTGGTGGTGGAGTATCGCGGTGCGGCGCTGGATCACGCCAGCCTGCTGGCGTACCTGGTGAGCTTTCGCCAGCACTCGGACTTTCACGAGCAATGCGTGGAGCGGATCTTCCTCGACCTGCAGCGCTTGCTGAAGCCGGAGAAGTTGACGGTGTATGCGCGTTACGTGCGGCGGGGTGGGTTGGATATCAATCCGTATCGTAGTACGGAGAAGGTCGCATTTCAGAACCTGCGGCTGGTGCGCCAGTAAGCGTACTTCTTACTTGTGGTGAGCGGGCAAGCCCGCTCACCACATTGACCGGCTCGCTGGGCTGACAGCAGGCATAAAAAAGCCCCGACAAGTCGGGGCTTTTTCTATTGCGCGTGGAGCTTAGGCTTGAACGACCGGAATCTTGGCGTTCGCCGCGGCTTCACGGAACTCGGCGATCTGGTCAAAGCTGAGGTAGCGGTAGACGTCGGCAGCCATGCTGTCGATCTTGCCGGCGTACTCCATGTATTCCTCGACGGTCGGCAGGCGACCCAGGATCGAAGCCACGGACGCCAGCTCGGCCGAAGCCAGGTAGACGTTCGCGCCGTCGCCCAGACGGTTCGGGAAGTTACGGGTCGAAGTCGAGACCACGGTGGAGTTCGGTTCTACCCGTGCCTGGTTACCCATGCACAGCGAGCAGCCCGGCATTTCCATGCGTGCGCCAGCCTTGCCGTAGATGCCGTAGTAGCCTTCTTCGGTCAACTGGTGAGCGTCCATCTTGGTCGGCGGCGACAGCCACAGACGGGTTGGCAGCTGGCCTTTGACCTGTTCCAGCAACTTGCCCGCAGCGCGGAAGTGGCCGATGTTGGTCATGCAGGAGCCGATGAACACTTCATCGATCTTCTCGCCAGCAACGCTGGAGAGCAGACGCGCATCGTCCGGGTCGTTCGGCGCGCAGAGCACAGGCTCCTTGACGTCGGCCAGGTCGATTTCGATGATTTCCGCGTATTCGGCGTCCTTGTCGGCTTCCAGCAGCTCGGGGTTGGCGACCCAGGCTTCCATCGCCAGGGCACGACGCTCCAGGGTGCGGGCATCGCCGTAGCCTTCGCCGATCATCCAGCGCAGCAGGGTGATGTTCGACTTCAGGTACTCGGCGATCGACTCTTTCGACAGCTTGATGGTGCAACCGGCGGCGGAACGTTCGGCCGAGGCGTCGGACAGTTCGAAAGCCTGTTCGACGGTCAGGGTTTCCAGGCCTTCGATTTCCAGGATGCGGCCGGAGAAGGCGTTTTTCTTGCCTTTCTTCTCGACGGTCAGCAGGCCTTTCTGGATGGCGTAGTAAGGGATGGCATGAACCAGGTCACGCAGGGTGACGCCTGGTTGCAGCTTGCCCTTGAAACGCACCAGAATCGATTCCGGCATGTCCAGTGGCATCACGCCAGTGGCGGCGGCGAAGGCCACCAGGCCGGAACCGGCCGGGAACGAGATGCCGATCGGGAAACGGGTGTGGGAGTCACCACCGGTACCGACGGTGTCCGGCAGCAGCATGCGGTTCAGCCAGCTGTGGATGATACCGTCGCCCGGACGCAGGGAAACACCGCCACGGGTCATGATGAAGTCGGGCAGGGTGTGGTGCGTGGTGACGTCGATCGGCTTCGGATAGGCCGCGGTGTGGCAGAACGACTGCATGACCAGGTCGGTGGAGAAACCCAGGCAGGCCAGGTCTTTCAGCTCGTCGCGGGTCATCGGGCCAGTGGTGTCCTGGGAACCGACGGTGGTCATTTTCGGCTCGCAGTAGGTGCCAGGACGAACGCCTTTCACGCCGCAGGCCTTGCCGACCATTTTCTGCGCCAGGGTGTAGCCCTTGGTGCTTTCGGCCGGGGCTTCCGGCAGCTTGAACAGGGTCGAAGGTGGCAGGCCCAGTTCGGCGCGCGCCTTCTCGGTCAGGCCACGGCCGATGATCAGCGGAATACGACCGCCGGCACGGACTTCGTCGAGCAGGACCGGGGTCTTCATTTCGAAGGTGGTCAGGACTTCATCGCTGTTGTGCTTGGTGACTTTGCCAGCATGCGGGTACAGGTCGATCACGTCGCCCATGTTCATGTTGGTAACGTCGAACTCGATCGGCAGTGCGCCGGCATCTTCCATGGTGTTGTAGAAGATCGGGGCGATCTTGCTGCCGAAGCAGAAACCGCCTGCGCGCTTGTTCGGCACGTAGGGGACGTCGTCGCCGAAGAACCACAGCACCGAGTTGGTTGCCGATTTACGCGACGAACCGGTACCGACCACGTCACCGACGTAGGCGATCGGGAAGCCGTCGTTGCGCATCTGCTCGATCTGTTTCATCGGGCCGATGGCACCTTGCTGGTCCGGGACGATACCGTCACGGGCCATTTTCAGCATGGCCAGGGCGTGCAGCGGGATATCCGGACGCGACCAGGCGTCTGGTGCCGGCGACAGGTCGTCGGTGTTGGTTTCGCCGGTGACCTTGAATACGCGCAGGCTGATCTTGTCGGCCAGCACCGGGCGGTTCTTGAACCACTCGCCGTCGGCCCAGGACTGGATTACTTCCTTGGCGTGAGCGTTACCCTTCTTGGCTTTTTCCGCGACGTCGTGGAACGCATCGAACATCAGCAGGGTGTGCTTGAGTTGCGCGGCGGCAACGGCTGCCAGCTCGGCGTCGTCCAGCAGCTCGACCAGGGTCACGATGTTGTAGCCGCCCTGCATGGTGCCAAGCAGTTCTACCGCGCGCTTCTTGTCGATCAGGGGGGATTTGACTTCACCCTTGGCCAGGGCGGAAAGGAAACCGGCCTTGACGTAGGCCGCTTCGTCCACTCCAGGTGGAACGCGGTTGGTGATCAAGTCAACGAGGAAAGCTTCTTCGCCAGCCGGGGGATTCTTCAGCAGCTCGACCAGGCCTGCGGTTTGTTCGGCGTTAAGCGGCTGGGGCACGATGCCCAGTGCTGCACGCTCTTCGATATGTTTGCGGTAGGCTTCAAGCACAGTTATTACCCTCATCAGTGGTCCCAAATGGGTGTCCGGGACGCTCATCCAGAAATGCACGGCACTCATGCGCTGCGGGGCTTTTTGAGCCGCTTAGCCAGAGTTTCCACGCTTTCCAACAGAAGCTGTTTTCAAAGTTTTACGCCTGCGGAACGGGAGCTGATGAGGGTTGGCGCGGGGACTTCCGGGGGGAAATTCCAACGCCAACACCGTTCTCTAGGATGAACTGTGCTCGTGACGCTTTGAAAACAGCTTCCAACGGACATTGGCGCCTAAAAAGGCAGGCCGATTCTACGGCATATTCCAGAGAAAGGTAAGTTAAGCCCTTCAGGTTCGGGGGTGACCCTTGTTAGACAAAGGGCTAACATGCGGGCCTGTTTTGCTTTTCCGCGTGCCCCCTGCCCATGTCCAATCAGACCATCAAGACCCCCTGCGTCGGCCTCTGCTCCACTGTTTACGGTGATCTGGTGTGCCGCGGCTGCAAGCGCTTCCACCATGAAGTCATCCATTGGAACGGCTACAACGAGGAAGAAAAGCGCGCGGTGTGGCTGCGCCTGGAGCAATTGCTGGTCCAGGTCATGGTGGCCAAGATCGAGGTGTTCGATCCGCCCAGGCTGCGCCAGCAGCTGGAAGCCCGGAAGATTCGCTTCGTGCCCCATCAATCGGAATATTGCTGGGCGTACCAGTTGATTGCCCGTGGCGCGCGGGTGATCAGCCAGTTGGAGGCCTACGGCATGGTGTTGTTGCCGGAGTTTCGCGACTGGGGCCTGCCCGAGTTGCGCGATGCCATCGACCGGGAGTTTTTCCTGCTGTCCGAGGCGCATTACCAGCGCTATATCGCCCCGGGCTTCCTCAAGGATGCGTACGGCGCCTGAGGTTGTGGTGTCTATTCTGGCCTCTTCGCGGGCAAGGCTGCCTGATACCTTCAGGGCCGCGGTGCCGTCTCCACCAGGTGATCGATGATTTCCTGGGGTTTGAGCACCAGCACATCGCTTTCCAGTGCATCGAGCACCACTTCTGCGGTATTGCCGATCAGCGCCCCTGAGATCCCGGTGCGCGCCACTGTGCCGATCACCGTCACCGCCGCCCCGAGCGTGCGGGCCATATGGGGAATCAGTACGTCGGCGGGGCCTTCCTTGATATGCAGGTGCTCGTCATCGACGTCGAACTGTGTCTGGAAGTCCCGGCATTGCTCGCGATAACGGCCTTCGATGGTTTCCCTGAGCTGATACACCGGATCGGTGGCCGACAACATCGGCGAGGGGTGGGCACTGATGACGTGCAAATGGCCTTTGGCCAGGCTGGCGATGTCATAGCCGTGATCGATGATACTGGTGTGCAGGTGCCGGTGTTCATCATCGGCATTGCCCACATCCACCGCCGCGAGAATCACCCCGCCTGACCAGGGCGTCTCGGTCTTGACCATCAAGACGGCGGAGGGGCAGTAGCGCAGCAGTTTCCAGTCGGAAGGGGTCAGCAGGGCTTTCTTCAGCGGGCTGTCGGGGCGGTGCTGCTTGATCACCAGGCCGCAGCCTTCGGCCTGTTGCACGCCAATGATGGTCTCGTGCAGGGTCTTGTCCCAGGCCTGCTCGGCCGTGGCGCTGTAGCCGTCGTCATGCAACTGGCTCTTGAGCAGGCTGAGCAGGGCGCTGTGGTCCTGTTTGGGGTCGCACATCAACAGGTGCAGGTGCGCATCCGTGACTCCGGCGATCAGCTTGGCGCGGTTGAGGGCCAGGCTGTGGGCGTGGTCAGGGTCGAGTATCACCAGGATGCTGCGGATGGCTTGCATGGTCGGGGTGCTCCGGGGAAGGCTGAAGACGACTTGGTACAACTATAGTTGCAGTCTGCCGACTGCGACCTTGATGCATATCAAGGGCGACGGCTGGCGATCTGCCCCGCGCCCCGTATAATCGGCGGCCTTGTCCTGCCTGATCCCCGGTTTTGTGAGTCCCATGTCGACTAATCCCGTGTTGCACCCCTGCCAAGTCTTTCCCATGACGGGAGCTTTCCTGTGAATTTGCCGGAAATCCACGAGTTCCTCGGTTGTCCGACCCCGCAAGGCTGGGTGCGGGCAGCGTTGGCGGATCAGGAAACGCTGCTGATCGACCACAAGAACTGCGAGTTCAAGGCGGCGAGTACCGCCTTGAGCCTGATCGCCAAGTACCATTCCCATGTCGACCTGATCAACCTGATGTCGCGCCTGGCCCGGGAAGAGCTGGTGCACCACGAGCAGGTCATGCGGCTGATGAAGCGGCGCAAGATCGGGTTGCGGCAGTTGTCCGCCGGTCGTTATGCCTCAGGGCTGCGCAAGGCGGTCCGTAGCCACGAACCGGTCAAGCTGGTGGATACCCTGGTGGTCGGGGCCTTTATCGAGGCTCGTAGTTGCGAGCGCTTCGAAGCCCTGGTGCCACACCTGGACGAAGAGCTTGGCAAGTTCTACTTCGGCTTGCTCAAGAGCGAAGCCCGGCATTTCCAGGGGTACCTGAAGCTGGCTTATCAGTATGGCGACGCCGAGGACATCGGCCGGGTCATCGAGCGGGTGCGGGCGGTCGAGCAGGAACTGATCGAGTCGCCCGACGGCGAATTCCGCTTCCACAGCGGTGTCCCGGCCTTTGCTGGCGCTTAAGTACGCACCAGCTTTTCCAGCGCGGCGTCCGCGAGGAACGATGAGCGGCTCTTGATCCGGTGGTCGCGCACATAGCGGTCGATGCGCTGGATCACAAAGCCGGGAAGGGTCACGTTGACCTTTTCGGTCTTGCCCAGATAGGGCGAGATATCGATTTCCAGCATGCCCCAGCCCATCTCCGCGAACTCGGGATTTTTCCGATGGGTGAAGGAGGGCGATGGCGTCGGTACGGGCTGGCCGTTCGAAACGATCTCCTCGAGCAGGATGTGGGCGATTTCCAGGGCGGCGTTATACGCCTCCTCGAAGGTATCGCCGGCGGTCACGGCACCCGGAATATCCGGAATCTGGATGCCGATGGCGGTGTGTTCATCACCCCATTCGATGGCGATGGGATATTGCATGATGGTCTCCTGACTGAACGGGTTCATAGCAAGCCCGCTCGTTTTCTGATGTTTCTGATGGTCCCGAGCGGCAGATCCTTCTTCGGATGCGGCACGGGGATCGAGTGGGGGCTGCCGGGGTGGCCGAAAACATGATGACTGCCGCTGATTCGTTGCAGTATCCAGCCAGCGGCCTCCAGTTCGGCGATCAAATCCCTGCTTTTCACCTGTGACTCCTTGTCAGGTATGTCAGGGAATCCTAGCCGCCCCGTTATCAAACATCGAATTCAAAGGTGTGTCTAGAGTTATCTATTCGCGACCTGGCCTTTTATCGGGTAAATAAAAAGCCAGCTAACTAATGCTTTGACATTAGCTGCCTAGGCAGTAATATCTCGACAACTCCCTGCCTAAGCAGCTTTTGGTGGCCTTATGAAACATTTCACCCCGGACGACTTTCACAACTGCCATCTCGGCCTGCTCCTGGGCCGTGCCGCGTTGCTCAAGGACCGGATCATCGACACCCATATGGTGCCGTACGGCATCACGGCCGCGCAGTTCAAGGTACTGATCATCATGGCCCAGTTCGGGGTCGATACCCCGGCCGAGCTGTGCCGCCATTTGTCTCTGGACAGCGGTTCGATGACCCGCATGCTTGATCGCCTGGAGCAGAAAGACCTGCTTGCCCGTCGGCGCTCGGAAGGGGATCGGCGCCAGGTGCAACTGGTGCTCACGGCGCAGGGGCAGGTTCTCGCCGACCGTTTGCCGGAAATCGGTGCCGATGCAATGAACGAGCTGGCGGGGGCTGTCACCGAGCAAGAGCTGCGGACTCTGGAAAGCATCCTGAAGAAAATTTTGCTGGCGGCCGGGGACTCGATCACCCTGCTGCGGGTGGGTGAAAAAAATGAGCAGTAAAACCCTGCGTAGCGGCTTCAGCCTGGTGTTCCTGTCGATGCTCCTGGCCGGTTGCGCCAGCTACAGCGGCCTGCACACCGAAGGCGTCAGCCTCGAGGCGAAAAACCTCAAGGCCGCACAATCCCTCAAGGGCGTGACCCTGTCACCAGCGGCCTGGCCGAAAAACGACTGGTGGAAAAGCCTCGGCGATCCGCAACTCGATGGTCTGATTCGCGAAGCCTTGCATGACAGCCCCGATATGCAGGTCGCCAGTGCGCGGGCGCACCAGGCCAGCGCAGCGGCCTATGCCGCCGATGCGGCGCGGATGCCGACCCTTGATGCCAGCGGCAGTGTCAGTCGTTCGCGCCTGGCACGGGACCAGGACCCCAGCGGTCGCGGCGGGGTCTATGACACCGTGCGCAAGCTGGGTGTCAGCTTCAACTACAGCTTCGATCTCTGGGGCGGCCAGCGTGATGCCTGGGAGGCTGCGTTGGGCCAGGCGCGTGCCGCCGAAGTCGACCGCCAGGCCGCGCAACTGACCCTGGCCGCCGACGTGGCGCGGGCCTACAGCAATCTGGGGCAGGCGCATATCGTCTATGACCTGGCCAATGATGACCTGCAGCGCACCCACAAACTGCTGGACCTGGGCAAGCGTCGGCTGAGCTCCGGGATTGACAGTCACTACCAGTACCAGCAGACCGAAAGCCTGGCCGCCAGTGCCGAGGAACAGGTGATTGACGCCGGGAAAAAACTGCAAAGCGCCAAGGTCGCCCTGGCTGTATTGTTGGGCAAGGGGCCGGATCGCGGTAATGAAATTGCCCGACCGAAGATTCTCCAGCCGAGCGCCGTGGCCTTGCCGTCGGTGCTCCCGGCGGAGCTGCTGGGACGGCGTCCTGACCTGGTGGCCGCACGCTGGCGCGTAGAGGCCGCGAGCAAGGACATTGCCGCCGGCAAGACCCGCTTCTATCCCAATCTCAACCTGAGTGCCGCGGCTGGTGGCGAACCGCTGCTGGGCGACGCCCTGTTCGGCTCCGCCAGTCGCTTCTTCAGCATTGCGCCGACCGTCTCATTGCCGATTTTCGATGGCGGTCGCCTGCGCGCCGGCCTCGATGCCAAGGATGCCGACTACGACCTGGCGGTGGCGCAGTACAACAAGAGCCTGGTCCAGGCGCTGGGCGATGTCAGTGACACCCTCCAGCAGTTGCGCGCCCTCGGCCAGCAGATCGTGGCCCAGCAGCATGCGGCGGATATCGCCCAGGATTCCTATAACACCGTGTTGCAACGCTACGGCGCCGGCATCGGCAACTACCTGGACGTGCTCACCATCGAGCAGACCCTGTTGCAGGCCCAACGTCAGCTGGCGGACCTGAATGCCCAGCAGATCGATTTCTCCATCCAGTTGATGCAGGCCCTGGGCGGTGGTTTCCAGGCCGACAACATCGCCGCGAACGCCACCAGCCCTTCGGCTCAGACTTATTAATTCAAGGTACCTGCCATGGCCACTGCAACGAACACTGCTGAAACAACCCAGGACGCTGGCAATTCCCGCAAGCGCAAAGTCATGCTGACCGGCCTCACCCTGCTGGTGATCCTTGGCGGCCTCGGTGTCTGGGGTTGGCATGAAGTCTACGGGCGCTGGAACGAAAGCACCGACGACGCCTACGTCAACGGCAACGTGGTGGAAATCACGCCACTGGTGACCGGCACCGTGGTCAGCATCGGCGCCGATGATGGCGACCTGGTGCACGAAGGCCAGGTGCTGCTGAACTTCGATCCGAGCGATGCCGAGGTCGGCCTGCAAAGCGCCGAGGCCAACCTGGCCAAGACCGTGCGCCAGGTGCGCGGCCTCTACAGCAACGTCGACGGTATGAAGGCCCAGGTCGCGGAGCAGAAGACCGCGGTACAGAAAGCCCAGGATAACTTCACTCGCCGCAAGAACCTGGCGGCCGGTGGCGCGATTTCCCAGGAGGAACTGGCCCACGCCCGTGACGACCTGACCTCTGCCCAGAGCGCCCTGAACAACGCCCAGCATCAACTCAACACCAGCAGCGCCCTGGTGGACGACACCGTGGTCTCCAATCACCCGGATGTCAAAGCCGCGGCCGCGCAACTGCGCCAGGCTTATCTGGCCAACGCGCGGACCACCCTGATTGCACCGGTCACCGGTTATGTCGCCAAGCGCACCGTGCAACTGGGCCAGCGGGTCCAGCCGGGTACTGCACTGATGGCGGTAATTCCCCTGGATCAGCTGTGGATCGACGCCAACTTCAAGGAAACCCAGCTACGCGACATGCGCATCGGCCAACCGGTGGACATCGAGGCCGACCTGTATGGCAGTTCGGTAAAATACAGCGGCACCATCGACAGTCTCGGTGCCGGCACCGGCAGCGCCTTTGCCTTGCTGCCGGCGCAGAACGCCAGCGGCAACTGGATCAAGATCGTCCAGCGGGTGCCCGTGCGTATTCACATCAACGCCGAAGAGCTGGCCAAGCACCCGCTGCGGGTCGGCCTGTCGACCCAGGTCGAGGTCAATCTGCATGACCAGAGTGGTCCGGTGCTGGCCCAGCAGCCGCCGCAAAAAGCTTCGTTCAGTACCAACGTGTACACCCAGCAACTGGTCGATGCCGATGCGGTGATCACCCGTCTGATCCATGAAAACAGCGCCACCGCGGCGAAAACCGCGCAACGCTGAGTCGCCAATCCTGCCGCGACCTGAACGTCGCGGCAGCTGCCTCGTTTCCAAGGATTCGCGATGAGCTCGAACGCATCTTTCACTCCGCCCAGCCTGTTGCTCAGTACCATCGGCCTGTCGCTGGCGACTTTCATGCAGGTGCTCGACACCACCATCGCCAACGTGGCCTTGCCGACCATTTCCGGCAACCTGGGCGTGAGTTCGGAGCAAGGCACCTGGGTCATCACCTCCTTTGCCGTGAGCAACGCCATCGCCTTGCCGCTGACCGGCTGGCTGAGCCGGCGGTTTGGCGAGGTGAAGCTGTTTATCTGGGCGACGATCCTGTTTGTCATGGCGTCGTTCCTCTGCGGTATTTCCACCTCGATGCCCGAACTGGTGGGTTTCCGCGTGCTACAAGGGCTGGTGGCCGGGCCGTTGTATCCGATGACCCAGACCCTGCTGATCGCGGTCTATCCGCCGGCCAAGCGTGGCATGGCCCTGGCGCTGCTGGCGATGGTGACGGTGGTCGCGCCGATTGCCGGGCCGATTCTCGGCGGCTGGATTACCGACAGCTACAGCTGGCCGTGGATCTTCTTTATCAACGTCCCCATCGGCGTTTTTGCCGCCCTGGTGGTGCGCCAGCAACTCAAGAGCCGACCGGTGGAGATCAGTCGCCAGCCCATGGACTATGTCGGCTTGCTGACCTTGATCATCGGTGTGGGGGCCTTGCAGGTGATTCTCGACAAGGGCAATGACCTGGACTGGTTCGAGTCGAACTTCATCGTGATCGGTGCGGTCATCTCGGCGATTGCCCTGTCGGTGTTCGTAATCTGGGAGATGACGGACAAGCATCCGGTGGTCAATCTGCGCCTGTTCGCCTACCGTAATTTCCGGATCGGGACCATTGTGTTGGTCCTCGGCTATGCAGGGTTCTTCGGCATCAACCTGATCCTGCCGCAGTGGCTGCAGACCCAGATGGGTTACACCGCGACCTGGGCCGGGTTGGCGGTGGCGCCAATCGGAATCCTGCCGGTGCTGATGTCGCCTTTCGTCGGTAAATATGCCAACAAGGTCGACCTGCGCCTGCTCGCCGGCCTGGCGTTCCTGGCAATCGGCCTGAGTTGCTTCATGCGCGCCGGTTTCACCAATGAGGTGGACTTCCAGCATGTCGCCATGGTGCAACTGTTCATGGGCATCGGCGTGGCGCTGTTCTTCATGCCGACCTTGAGCATCCTGATGTCGGACCTGCCGCCGAGCCAGATTGCCGATGGTGCCGGCCTGGCGACCTTCCTGCGTACGCTGGGGGGGAGCTTCGCGGCCTCGCTGACCACCTGGATCTGGATTCGCCGCGCGGACCAGCACCATGCTTACCTGAGTGAAAGCATCACCCCCTTCGATCCGGCGACGCGTGATGCGCTGGGCAATCTTGGTGGTGCGGGCAGCCGGGCCTATGCCCAGTTGGAACAGGTGCTCACCAGCCAGGCGTACATGCTCTCGACCGTGGATTACTTCACGCTGCTGGGCTGGGGCTTCATGGCCTTGATGCTGCTGGTGTGGCTGGCCAAGCCGCCGTTCGCGGCGAAGGCCGGGCCGGCGGCGGCCGGACACTGACGGTCAGGTACTGATCTGGCGAGGAGCAAGCCCCCTCGCCACAAGGGATTCTGTGCTCAGCCTGGCGGGGTGAAATCAAACGCCGCCAGCTGGAAACCCTGCTCATCCACCTGCAAGGCCCAACCCTGGCGGTCCCAGTCCCCCAGCACAATCCGTTTCGCCGCTTGCGCACCGAGTTGCAGCTTGTGAATGGCCGGTCGATGGGTATGACCATGGATCAGGGTCCGCACGCCATGCTGCTGCATGACCTGCACCACCTCATCCGGTGTCACATCAACAATGTCATTGGCCTTCATCCGCGTCTGCGCGCGGCTTTCGCTGCGCAGTTTGCGCGCCAGCTGGTGGCGGCTACGCAGCGGCAGGTGCCGGAGGATGAACAGGGTGATGGGGTTGCGCAGATAACGACGCAGGCGCATATAGGCCTCGTCCCGCGTGCACAGGCTGTCGCCGTGCATCAGCAGCACTGGTTCGTCATTCATCTTCACCACGCTCGGGTCCTTGAGCAGGGTGGCTCCGGCCGCTTTGCAGAAGGCCTTGCCCAGCAGGAAGTCACGATTGCCGTGCATCAGGAACACTTGCGTGCCGCTGTCGCTCAACGTGCGCAAGGCGGCGCAGATCGAGCTTTGAAAGGGGGTCATGGCATCGTCGCCGATCCAGACTTCGAAAAAATCGCCCAGGATATACAGCGCTTGTGCCGAACGGGCGCGGCCGGCGAGGAAATCCAGAAACGCCCGGGTAATGTCCGGGCGCGTATCGATCAGATGCAAATCTGAAATCAGCAGTATCACTCAACGATCTCGGCTTTCTCGATGATCACGTCTTCTGCTGGAACGTCCTGGTGACCGGCCTTCATGGTGGTGGCCACGCCTTTGATTTTGTCGACCACGTCAGTGCCGGCAATCACTTTGGCGAATACCGCGTAGCCCCAGCCCTGCACGGTCTTGGCGCTGTGGTTGAGGAAGCTGTTGTCGGTGACGTTGATGAAGAATTGCGCGGAGGCCGAATGCGGCTCCATGGTACGGGCCATGGCGACGCTGTACTTCTCGTTCGGCAGGCCGTTGTCGGCTTCATTCTGGATGCTCGGGCGTTTGTCTTTCTTTTCTTTCATGCCTGGCTCGAAACCGCCGCCCTGGATCATGAAGTTGCCGATCACGCGGTGGAACACTGTGTTTTCGTAGTGGCCGGCTTTGACGTACTCAATGAAGTTGGCCACGGTGATCGGGGCTTTCTCGGCGTTCAGTTCCAGGACGATTTCGCCGTGGTTGGTGGTCAGTTTGACTTGGGTCATCTTGGCTACTCTTTGAAGGAATTCGTGGGTTTCGGAGTGCGGGTGGCGCCCGCGGACGCGAACCGGTCTGGCATCAATCCACCAGGTTGCGCAGTTTAGCGTGCGGCGCGGGAATTTCGAGGCGGTTTTTTCATCCGTGCGCCATTAATAGCCGTCGTTTTCGGCGCGCCACTGTCAGGGCCTTGATCGCATCGGCTATGATACCCGTTTTGATTGATCAGGCCGCCCCCGGCCGCGCACCCGCAAGCCCAAGGATCCTATGAGCAAGCCCACTGTCGACCCTACCTCGAATGTCAAGACCGGACCGGCTGTCCCGGTCAACTTCCTGCGCCCGATCATTCAGGCGGACCTGGACTCGGGCAAGCACACTCAGATCGTGACGCGCTTCCCGCCCGAGCCCAACGGCTACCTGCACATCGGCCACGCCAAATCGATCTGCGTGAACTTCGGCCTGGCCCAGGAGTTCGGTGGCGTCACGCACCTGCGTTTCGACGACACCAACCCGGCCAAGGAAGACCAGGAATACATCGACGCCATCGAAAGTGACGTCAAGTGGCTGGGGTTCGAGTGGTCCGGTGAAGTGCGCTATGCCTCGCAGTATTTCGACCAACTGCACGACTGGGCGGTGGAACTGATCAAGGCCGGCAAGGCCTATGTCGACGACCTGACCCCCGAGCAGGCCAAGGAATACCGTGGCAGCCTGACCGAGCCGGGCAAGAACAGCCCGTTCCGCGAGCGTTCGGTGGCAGAGAACCTTGATTGGTTCGCGCGCATGCGCGCCGGTGAGTTCCCGGACGGCGCCCGGGTGCTGCGGGCCAAGATCGACATGGCGTCGCCGAACATGAATCTGCGCGACCCGATCATGTATCGCATTCGCCATGCCCACCACCACCAGACCGGTGACAAGTGGTGCATCTACCCCAACTACGACTTCACCCACGGTCAATCGGATGCCATCGAAGGCATCACCCACTCGATCTGCACCCTGGAGTTCGAAAGCCATCGTCCGCTGTATGAGTGGTTCCTGGACAACCTGTCGGTGCCGGCGCATCCGCGTCAATATGAGTTCAGCCGTCTGAACCTGAACTACACCATCACCAGCAAGCGCAAGCTCAAGCAACTGGTGGATGAGAAGCACGTCAATGGTTGGGACGATCCGCGCATGTCGACGCTGTCGGGTTTCCGTCGTCGTGGCTATACGCCGAAATCGATCCGCAACTTCTGCGAAATGGTCGGCACCAACCGTTCCGATGGCGTGGTTGACTTCGGCATGCTGGAATTCAGCATCCGTGACGACCTTGACCACAGTGCCCCGCGCGCCATGTGCGTGCTGCGCCCACTGAAGGTTGTGATCACCAACTACCCGGAAGGCCAGGTCGAGAACCTCGAGCTGCCGCGCCACCCGAAAGAAGACATGGGGGTGCGCGCATTGCCATTCGCCCGTGAGATCTACATTGATCGCGAAGACTTCATGGAAGAGCCGCCCAAGGGCTACAAGCGCCTGGAACCGAGTGGTGAAGTGCGCCTGCGCGGCAGCTACGTGATCCGTGCCGACGAGGCGATCAAGGATGCCGACGGCAACATTGTCGAACTGCGTTGCTCCTACGACCCGGAGACCCTGGGCAAGAACCCCGAGGGCCGCAAGGTCAAGGGTGTGATCCACTGGGTGCCGGCGGCGGCGAGCGTCGAGTGCGAAGTGCGCCTGTATGACCGTCTGTTCCGTTCGGCCAACCCCGAGAAGGCCGAAGACAGCGCCAGTTTCCTGGACAACATCAACCCTGACTCCCTGCAAGTGCTCACTGGTTGTCGTGCTGAACCCTCGCTGGGCAATGCACAGCCGGAAGACCGTTTCCAGTTCGAGCGCGAAGGTTACTTCTGCGCGGATATCAAGGACTCGAAACCCGGTGCTCCGGTATTCAACCGTACCGTGACCTTGCGTGATTCGTGGGGCCAGTGATTCTTTAAGGAAAGCGTTGTGCTAACGATCTACAACACGCTCACCAAGAGCAAAGAAGTCTTCAAACCGCTGGATGGCAACAAGGTGCGCATGTATGTCTGCGGGATGACCGTGTATGACTACTGCCACCTGGGCCATGGTCGCAGCATGGTGGCCTTCGACCTGGTGACCCGCTGGTTGCGCTTCAGCGGGTATGACCTGACCTATGTGCGCAACATCACCGACATCGATGACAAGATCATCAATCGGGCCAACGAGAACGGCGAAGCGTTCGACGCGCTGACCGAACGCATGATTGCGGCGATGCACGAGGATGAGGCGCGCCTGAACATCCTCAAGCCGGACATGGAACCGCGCGCCACGGATCATATCCCGGGCATGCTGGCCATGATCCAGACCTTGATCGACAAGGGTTACGCCTACGCTCCGGGCAATGGCGACGTGTACTATCGCGTCGCCAAGTTCATGGGTTATGGCAAGCTGTCGCGCAAGAAGATCGAAGACCTGCGCATCGGTGCGCGGATCGAAGTCGACGAAGCCAAGCAAGACCCGCTGGATTTTGTCCTGTGGAAGGGCACCAAGCCCGGTGAGCCGAGCTGGGAATCTCCGTGGGGCGCCGGGCGTCCGGGCTGGCACATCGAATGCTCGGTGATGTCCACCTGCTGCCTGGGCGAGACCTTCGATATTCATGGCGGCGGCAGCGACCTCGAGTTTCCGCACCATGAAAACGAAATCGCCCAGAGCGAGGCGGCCACCGGCAAGACCTACGCCAATGCCTGGATGCACTGCGGCATGATTCGCATCAATGGCGAGAAGATGTCCAAGTCCTTGAACAACTTCTTCACCATTCGCGACGTGCTGGACAAATATCACCCGGAAGTCGTGCGTTACCTGCTGGTGTCGAGCCACTATCGCAGTGCCATCAACTATTCGGAAGACAATCTCAAGGATGCCAAGGGCGCCCTGGAGCGTTTCTACCATGCGCTGAAGGGCCTGCCGAATGTACCGGCAGTCGGTGGCGAAGCGTTCGTCGAGCGCTTCACCCGGGTGATGAACGACGACTTCGGCACGCCGGAAGCCTGTGCGGTGCTGTTTGAGATGGTGCGCGAGATCAACCGTCTGCGTGAGAGCGATGTTGCGGCGGCGGCCGCTCTGGCGGCGCGTCTGAAAGAGCTGGCCAGCGTGCTCGGTGTCTTGCAGTTGGAAGCCGACGATTTCCTGCAGGCGGGCGCCGAAGGGCGGGTCGATGCGGCTGAAGTCGAAGCGTTGATCCAGGCGCGCCTGGCGGCTCGGGCCAACAAGGACTGGGCGGAATCCGACCGTATCCGCGACCGGATCACTGCGATGGGCGTGGTGCTGGAAGACGGCAAGGGCGGAACGACCTGGCGCCTGGCTGACTGAGTCGGGCTCCTGTGAAAACAAAAAACCGCCAATAGGCGGTTTTTTGTTGGGTGAAGGCCTTCAGCGTTGTAGCGCCGCTGAAGGCTCCATCGCCTCAGGCATGCAGCGTTTCAGCGGCATACAAGGTGTTTTCCAGCAGGCAGGCGCGGGTCATCGGGCCTACGCCGCCCGGCACCGGAGTGATCCAGCCGGCGCGGGGCAGGGCAGTCTCGTAGACTACGTCACCCACCAGCCTGCCGTCCGCCTGGCGGTTGATGCCGACGTCGATGACGATGGCGCCTTCCTTGATCCACTCGCCCTTGACCAGGCCCGGCTTGCCGGCGGCGACCACCACCAGGTCGGCGCGGCCGACATGGCCGGCCAGGTCCCGGGTGAAACGGTGGGTGACGGTCACGGTGCAGCCGGCCAGCAGCAGCTCCATGGCCATCGGGCGTCCGACGATGTTGGAGGCGCCGACAATCACCGCATCCATCCCGTACAGATCGACCCCGGTGCTTTCCAGTAGGGCCATGATGCCTTTCGGCGTGCACGGGCGCAGCAGCGGAATGCGTTGGGCCAGGCGGCCGACGTTATAAGGATGGAAGCCGTCGACGTCCTTGTCCGGGCGAATGCGTTCCAGCAGCTTGGAGGCGTCCAGATGTTCCGGCAGCGGCAACTGCAGCAGCACGCCGTCGATCTGCGGATCGTCATTGAGGCGATCGATCAGATCGGTGAGCGCCTGTTGCGTAGTGTCGCTGGGCAAGTCATAGGCTTGTGAAATGAAGCCGACCTCTTCGCAGTCTTTACGCTTGTGCGAAACATAAACCTGAGAGGCAGGATCGCTGCCGACCAGAATCACCGCGAGGCCTGGCGTACGCAGGCCCTGCTGGCGACGCTCGGCGACACGTTGGGCGATCTGCTGACGCAGACGGGCGGCGATCGCTTTGCCGTCGATTAGTTGTGCAGTCATGACGCGTGATTAACCATCGAGAGGGGTTGAAAAAGAGTGCGCATTCTCGCATGTCGTGGCGCGAGGGCAAAGGCGCTTGGTCCGGATATTCCCCTAAGCCCTTTATATTTCTGAGTTTTTTTCAAAAAGGAGTTGACGACCTTTCGACTCGTCTATAACATCTGTCGCGCTTGTCGGGCATAGCCTAGCACTGGTTGAGAAGGTCGAGCAGAGTTGATGTCTGGCTCAGCAAGATTGAAGCACTTGGTTTGTAGTCGTCAACGAATACAGATTAATAAGGCGCCCGTAGCTCAGCTGGATAGAGCATCCGCCTTCTAAGCGGATGGTCGCAGGTTCGAGTCCTGCCGGGTGCGCCATTAGGCAGCTTTGGCACAAGTAACGCAATATGGTGGGCGTAGCTCAGTTGGTAGAGCACAGGATTGTGACTCCTGTTGTCGTGGGTTCGATCCCCATCGTCCACCCCATATTTCGAAAAGGCGCCAGATGAACAGTCTGGCGCCTTTGCTTTAAAAGCTTCATGCGCGGATGTGGTGGAATTGGTAGACACACTGGATTTAGGTTCCAGCGCCGCGAGGCGTAAGAGTTCGAGTCTCTTCATCCGCACCAAATAGAGTTTCATCAAGGCCGGTTGGCGTTGCTGAGGCTGAGCAGGGAGGTCGATCTGATCGATCTTTTTGAACAGGCAATATGGTGGGCGTAGCTCAGTTGGTAGAGCACAGGATTGTGACTCCTGTTGTCGTGGGTTCGATCCCCATCGTCCACCCCATATTCGAATAAAGACGCCAGATTAATCATCTGGCGTTTTTTTTTGTCCGGTTTCGCCAAGGTCCGCTGACTTTTGCAAAGCCCGGTAAATAAGCTGCCTTGGGTGGCTTTTTTTTTGCCTCGAGTTTCGCCATTCTTCGTTGTCTTGGGCCAGTTTCCAGCTTGTTCGCCAGGGGTGTCTCTGCGCCTCGATCGGAATTTACTTGGTTGCTGTTTTCCCGTTTCCCTTCCTCTTCCCTCCTTTTATCGGGTGGAGAGGGGTGTCAGGTGGCGCGGTCGATCTTGCCGAGTCAAAGCGCCTTGTCCTGTAGAAGCCTGCGCGCCAGGTATTCTGAGCCGGATATCGTGAGATGGTTGCTGTCGCGATAGAGCAGTGAACCGTCCCGGGTCATGCCGCAGGATTTTTCGGTGCAGAAATATTTGTAGGTTTGAATAAGTGTTGGATAACCGCTCGCGGTGACCGCTGATTGGAGAGTGTCGTAGTAATATTTTCGCCGGTTGAGATGCTCGGCAAGCTCCGATGAGCAGGTCTGGCCGCTGCCACTGAAACGTCTGCCGTACTTGCATTTCGCGGAGTCGAACAGGAATGACGGTATGTCATCCAGTACGTAGAGTTTCTTTCCCGAGTGCTTGAAGGCGTCAAAGGTGTTTTTCAGGCGGCTCGGCAAGTTATCAAGCGAGGGGACTATTTTCCCTTCCCAGGCGGCAGAAATAATCACCGTCTTGATGCTCTTGTCCGCGAGGACGATCTCAAATGCATCCTTGAATTTTTCACTGTCTATAACCGGTATATCGACGTGAATGAAAGAGGCTACGTTCAAGTCCTTGAACTGTTCTGACAGTCCGGGCAGCAAGTGCTCTGCGTGACTATCGCCAATCAGCAGCATGTCGACCGGGCCGGACGGTTTCGACTGGAAGCAGCGGTAGCCGTTGGCGCCGGGATCATAGGCCGAGAAACTTTTGAGCTTTTCGTCCGAGCACCGGGAGAAATGTTTGTTCAGATAGGCGATATAGGGATCGCGACCGAGATCGTCCGGGTAGATGCTCACCGGGTTGGCGCCTGTCCTGGACGGGAATCCATTATTGGCCTGGATGGTCAGTGCCGTGAGCGCGACGAGGATCATCGTCGCGACGAGGAGTTTCGCCGTCATCGGGTTGTTGAAACGGCCAAGGCGGATGGGTCTTTCAATGAATCGGTAGGTCGCCCAGGCCAGTGCAAACGCGAGGATGAGCAGGGCGATTCTGCTCTCCAGGGATGGAGTGGCGCTCTCGATGATTCGGGTGAACGACAGCAGGGGCCAGTGCCACAGGTAAAGCGGATAGCTGATGAGTCCGATGCCGACCAGGAGTCTGTTGGACAGGATTGTGCGGTTGATCAGCCCCTGCGGGCCTGCGGCAATGAGCAGTGTCGCGCCAATGACGGGTAACAGTGCGAGGGTTCCGGGGAACACGCTGGAGCGGGTAATAGTGGCAAGGCCGCTGGTAATCAGCAGGGTTCCGGCGAGGGACAGGCTGTTGCTGATGCTGGTGGTGGGTTTCCATTTGCCAGTCGCGCAAGCAAGCATTGCACCGACCAGTAACTCCCAGAGACGGCTGAGTGGTGAGTAAAAGTCGGCCGTGGAGTTGTGGGTTGCCTGGTGGATATTCAGGGCAAATGACAGGGTAGCGAGGGCGGCAATAGCCAGGCCCGGGCTGGCGCGGCTTCGCCAGAGCAGCAGCAGGATCAATGGCCATGCCAGATAGAACTGCTCTTCAATGCCAAGGCTCCATAAATGCAGGAGTGGTTTGGCTTCTGCCGCGACATCGAAGTAACTTGTCTCGCTCCAGAGTATCAGGTTCGAGATAAAGGCAGAGCCTGCCAGCGTATGCTTTCCCAGCAAGCTGTATTCGTCTGCGAGCAGTGCCAGCCATCCGAAAGCCAGGCAGAAAACCAGCACGGCAATGAGGGCGGGGAATATTCGTATTATTCGCCAGGCATAGAAGTGTCCGAGGCTGAAGGTGTCGCTCTGCAGGTTCCTGAAAAGGATGGATGAAATCAGGAAACCGGAAATAACAAAGAAAATATCGACGCCAATAAACCCGCCGCCAAGCAGAGAGGGGAAGGCATGGGTAATCATGACGGCGATAACGGCAATCGCGCGAAGGCCATCGATGTCCTGGCGATACGCAATCGGCGAATGACTGGCGGTCTTCCCCGGCGGCTGCTCAAGTTTGAGTGATGTCATCGGTATGGGTTGCTCCGGCGCATCGCCTGTTTATAAAGCGGCGTAGCGTAACCGTTAACCTGCTGGCGCAAAAGCTGGATTACCGGTCTGTGGGGGTGGGGTGGCGGTTGCGATAATCCAGGCCGGCGCTGCCCCGCAGGGCCCGGCGAACCTGGATCCGGAGGTGTTCGGTGGGTTGTCCGACAAGGGCGGTGGCTTATGCGCGGTGCCGGTGTGAGCTGTTCCTGCGTGCCGTCTATATAATAGAAAGACGATTGCTTGACCGCCTGTCCGGGACACCTGGCTCAAAGGTGGCTGATGTCCAATTATGGCCGGCTGTTTTTACCCGTTTTCAGTAGGGTGACTTCTTGAGTCCGACCCACTAGAATGCTTGCCCTTGCTTCTGAGGTCGGAAACGGCCGGCTAATGTCTGTGCAACGAGGAATATCCATGCAAGTTTCTGTTGAAAATACATCGGCTCTTGAGCGCCGCATGAGCATCACCGTGCCAGCTGAGCGCATCGAGACCCAGGTCAACAAGCGTCTGCAGCAGACTGCCCAAAAGGCCAAGATTGCAGGCTTCCGTCCTGGCAAGGTGCCAATGAGCGTGATTCGCCAGCGTTATGAGGCGGATGCCCGTCAGGAAGCCGTGGGCGATGTGATCCAGGCCTCCTTCTATGAAGCTGTGGTTGAGCAGAAGCTGAACCCGGCCGGTCAGCCTTCTGTCGAGCCGAAAGTGCTGGAGAAGGGCAAGGACCTGGAATACGTTGCTACTTTCGAAGTGTTCCCTGAGTTCACCGTTGCCGGTTTCGACTCCATCGCTGTCGAGCGCCTGAGCGCCGACGTAGCGGACTCGGATCTGGACAACATGCTGGAAATCCTGCGCAAGCAGAACACCCGTTTCGAAGTGGCCGATCGCGCTGCCCAGAACGAAGACCAGCTGAATATCGATTTCGTCGGCAAGGTCGACGGTGAAGTCTTCGCCGGTGGTTCCGCCAAGGGCACCCAGCTGGTGCTGGGCTCCAACCGCATGATCCCGGGCTTCGAAGATGGCCTGGTAGGCGCAAAAGCCGGTGAAGAACGCGTTCTGAACCTGACTTTCCCTGCTGACTACCAGAACCTGGACCTGGCTGGCAAAGCCGCCGAGTTCACCGTTACCGTCAACACCGTGTCCGCACCGACCCTGCCAGAGCTGAACGAAGCCTTCTTCGCCCAGTTCGGCATCAAGGAAAGCGGCCTGGACGGCTTCCGCACCGAAGTTCGCAAGAACATGGAGCGCGAGCTGCGCCAGGCGATCAAATCCAAGGTCAAGAACCAGGTGATGGACGGTCTGCTGGCCGCCAACCCGATCGAAGTGCCGAAAGCCCTGCTGGACAACGAAGTGAACCGTCTGCGCGTGCAGGCCGTCCAGCAGTTCGGCGGCAACATCAAGCCTGATCAACTGCCGGCCGAGCTGTTCGAAGAACAAGCCAAGCGCCGCGTCGTGCTGGGCCTGATCGTGGCTGAAGTGGTCAAGCAGTTCGAACTCAAGCCTGACGAAACCCGCGTGCGTGAGCTGATCCAGGAAATGGCCTCGGCCTACCAGGAGCCAGAGCAGGTTGTGTCGTGGTACTACAAGAACGACCAGCAACTGAACGAAGTCCGTTCGGTTGTGCTGGAAGAACAAGTTGTGGATACTGTTCTGCAGAAGGCGAATGTGACCGATAAATCGGTATCCTACGAAGAAGCAGTCAAGCCGGTGGAAGCTCCACAAGCCGACTGATTTTCTGACTCGTTAGGAAATACACACCATAAGCCAGCCTCGCGCTGGCTTATGCGTATTCAAGACATGACTATTTGGGAGTGACTGCAGAGCATGTTCCGTAATTCTTATATTCAGCAGAACTCTGATATCCAGGCCGCAGGCGGCCTGGTCCCGATGGTTGTCGAGCAGTCCGCTCGTGGCGAACGCGCCTATGACATCTACTCGCGCCTTCTCAAGGAGCGGGTGATTTTTCTGGTGGGCCCGGTAGAAGACTACATGGCCAACCTGATCTGTGCGCAGCTGCTGTTCCTTGAAGCGGAAAACCCGGACAAGGACATCCATCTCTATATCAACTCCCCGGGCGGTTCGGTGACGGCGGGCATGTCGATCTACGACACCATGCAGTTCATCAAGCCAAACGTGTCGACCACCTGTATCGGTCAGGCGTGCAGCATGGGCGCGTTCCTGCTGACGGCCGGTGCCCACGGCAAGCGTTTCTGCCTGCCGAACTCGCGTGTGATGATTCACCAGCCTCTGGGCGGCTTCCAGGGCCAGGCGTCGGATATCGAAATCCATGCCAAGGAAATCCTCTTCATTCGCGAGCGTCTCAACACGCTGATGGCCAAGCATAGCGGGCGCACCCTTGAAGAAATCGAGCGCGATACCAACCGTGACAACTTCATGAGCGCAGACGCCGCGCGTGACTACGGGTTGATCGACGAAGTGATCGACAAGCGCCCCGCTTAATATTAAGCAGCTCAAAATAGGGCTGGTCGGTTGCTCCGATCACCAGCGGGCTTGAAAAAGCCCGCAATAGCCTTCATCTTGTGTTGCAAGCCTATCGGATTTGGATCGAACGAATGACTGACACCCGCAACGGCGAGGACAACGGCAAGCTGCTTTATTGCTCCTTCTGTGGCAAAAGCCAGCATGAAGTACGCAAATTGATTGCCGGCCCCTCGGTCTTTATCTGCGACGAGTGCGTCGACTTGTGCAATGACATCATCCGTGAGGAGGTGCAGGAAGCACAGGCCGAAAGCAGCGCGCATAAATTGCCTTCGCCTAAAGAAATCAGCGGCATCCTTGATCAGTATGTGATTGGTCAGGAGCGTGCGAAAAAGGTTCTGGCGGTAGCGGTCTACAACCACTACAAGCGTCTGAACCAGCGTGACAAGAAAAGTGATGACGTCGAACTCGGCAAGAGCAACATCCTGCTGATCGGTCCGACCGGTTCGGGCAAGACCCTGCTGGCCGAAACCCTCGCCCGTCTGCTGAATGTGCCATTCACCATCGCCGATGCAACCACCCTCACCGAGGCGGGTTATGTGGGCGAGGACGTGGAAAACATTATTCAGAAACTGTTGCAGAAGTGCGACTACGATGTGGAAAAGGCCCAGATGGGCATTGTCTATATCGACGAAATCGACAAGATTTCCCGTAAGTCCGATAACCCGTCGATTACCCGGGACGTTTCCGGTGAAGGCGTGCAACAGGCTTTGCTGAAGTTGATCGAAGGCACGGTGGCCTCCGTTCCGCCCCAAGGCGGTCGCAAGCACCCGCAGCAGGAGTTCCTGCAGGTCGACACCCGTAACATCCTGTTTATCTGCGGTGGTGCGTTCTCCGGTCTGGAAAAGGTTATTCAGAACCGTTCCACCCGTGGCGGTATCGGTTTCAGCGCCGAAGTGCGTAGCAAGGAAGAGGGCAAGAAGGTCGGTGAATCCCTGCGTGAAGTCGAGCCTGACGATCTGGTCAAGTTCGGTTTGATCCCGGAATTCGTCGGCCGTCTGCCGGTCCTGGCCACGCTGGATGAGCTGGACGAGGCTGCGTTGATGCAGATCCTCACCGAGCCGAAGAACGCCTTGACCAAGCAGTACGCCAAGCTGTTCGAAATGGAAGGGGTTGACCTGGAATTCCGTGCCGACGCACTGAAATCCGTCGCCAAGCGTGCCCTGGAGCGTAAAACCGGTGCTCGCGGCCTTCGTTCGATCCTTGAGGGCGTTCTGCTCGACACCATGTATGAAATCCCCTCGCAGTCGGAGGTGAGCAAAGTGGTGATCGATGAAAGCGTGATCGAGGGGAAATCCAAACCGCTGTACATCTACGAGAACAGCGAGCCGCAGGCCAAGGCCGCGCCTGACGCCTGAGTGCGGCAGACTGTGACCTGACAAGAGGGGCCTTCGGGCCCCTTTTCTTTTGGCGCTTGTTTTTTTCCGAACAAGCCCCCATCTTGGTTTCAAGCTTATCCACCTGTTTCCGGCCGTACGGCCGCCGTAGAGGCGAAATCATGAAGACAACCATCGAATTGCCTCTCCTGCCATTGCGCGATGTCGTGGTGTATCCGCACATGGTTATCCCGCTGTTCGTGGGGCGCGAGAAATCTATCGAAGCCCTCGAGGCCGCGATGACGGGCGACAAGCAGATCCTGCTGTTGGCCCAACGTAATCCTGCCGATGATGACCCGGGCGAAGATGCGCTTTATCGCGTAGGTACAGTCGCCACCGTATTGCAATTGCTCAAATTGCCTGATGGCACCGTCAAGGTGCTGGTCGAGGGCGAGCAGCGCGGCACTGTGGAGCGTTTCAGCGAGGTCGACGGCTACTGCCGCGCCGAAGTGGCGCTGATCGAAGAGGCCGATGCCCCGGACCGTGAGTCCGAAGTTTTTGTCCGCAGCCTGTTGGCACAGTTCGAGCAGTACGTGCAGCTGGGCAAGAAAGTCCCGGCCGAGGTGCTGTCGTCGTTGAACAGCATCGACGAGCCGAGCCGCCTGGTCGACACCATGGCCGCGCATATGGCCCTGAAGATCGAGCAGAAGCAGGAAATCCTCGAAATCGTCGACCTGTCGGCCCGTGTCGAACACGTGCTGGCCTTGCTCGATGCCGAAATCGACCTGCTGCAGGTCGAGAAACGCATTCGTGGTCGCGTCAAGAAGCAGATGGAGCGCAGTCAGCGCGAGTACTACCTGAATGAGCAAATGAAAGCCATTCAGAAGGAACTGGGCGACAGCGATGAAGGCCATAACGAAGTCGAGGAGCTGAAAAAGCGCATCGACGCCGCTGGTCTGCCGAAAGATGCCATGACCAAAGCCCTGGCCGAGTTGAACAAGCTCAAGCAGATGTCGCCGATGTCCGCCGAAGCGACCGTGGTGCGTTCCTACCTCGACTGGTTGGTGCAGGTGCCGTGGAAGGCCCAGAGCAAAGTACGCCTGGATCTGGCGCGGGCCGAAGATATTCTCGACGCGGACCATTATGGTCTGGACGAAGTCAAGGAACGGATCCTCGAATACCTCGCCGTACAAAAGCGCGTGAAGAAAATTCGCGGTCCGGTGCTGTGCCTGGTCGGACCTCCTGGGGTGGGTAAAACCTCCCTGGCTGAGTCGATTGCTCACGCGACCAACCGAAAATTCGTACGCATGGCTCTCGGCGGCGTGCGTGACGAAGCGGAAATCCGTGGTCATCGGCGGACTTACATCGGTTCGATGCCAGGAAGATTGATACAAAAGATGACGAAGGTTGGCGTGCGCAACCCGCTGTTCCTGCTCGATGAAATCGACAAGATGGGCAGCGACATGCGTGGCGATCCTGCCTCGGCCCTGCTCGAGGTGCTGGACCCGGAACAGAACCACAATTTCAACGACCACTACCTGGAAGTTGACTACGACCTGTCCGATGTCATGTTCCTTTGCACCTCCAACTCGATGAACATCCCGCCGGCGCTGCTGGACCGGATGGAAGTGATCCGCCTGCCGGGTTACACCGAGGACGAGAAGATCAACATCGCCACCAAATACCTGTCGCCCAAGCAGATCCAGGCCAACGGCCTGAAGAAGGGCGAGCTGGAATTCGAGGTCGAGGCGATCCGCGACATCATCCGCTACTACACCCGCGAAGCCGGTGTACGTGGGCTGGAGCGGCAAATCGCCAAGATCTGCCGCAAGGCGGTGAAAGAGCATGCGATGGAAAAACGCTTCTCGGTCAAGGTCACGGCCGACTTGCTGGAGCATTTCCTCGGCGTGCGCAAATTCCGTTACGGCCTGGCCGAGCAACAGGATCAGATCGGTCAGGTCACGGGCCTGGCCTGGACCCAGGTCGGTGGTGAGCTGTTGACCATCGAAGCCGCCGTGGTACCGGGCAAGGGGCAGTTGATCAAGACCGGTTCCCTGGGCGATGTCATGGTCGAATCCATCACCGCCGCACTGACCGTGGTACGCAGCCGCGCCAAGAGCCTGGGCATCCCCCTGGACTTCCATGAGAAGCGCGACACCCATATCCATATGCCGGAAGGGGCGACGCCGAAAGACGGCCCTAGCGCAGGCGTAGGAATGTGTACGGCCCTGGTGTCAGCCTTGACTGGCATTCCTGTGCGTGCCGACGTGGCCATGACTGGTGAAATTACCTTGCGCGGTCAGGTGCTGGCCATCGGCGGTTTGAAGGAAAAATTGCTGGCGGCACATCGCGGGGGGATCAAGACCGTGATCATTCCTGAAGAGAATGTGCGCGATCTGAAGGAAATTCCTGACAATATCAAGCAGGATCTTCAGATTAAACCGGTTAAATGGATTGACGAGGTCCTGCAAATTGCGCTGCAATACGCGCCGGAGCCCTTGCCAGATGTGGTTCCGGAGATCGTCGCGAAAGATGAGAAGCGCGACTCCGATTCTAAGGAAAGAATCAGCACGCATTAAGTACGGTTCAAGCCTGGGTGGCTTCCTTGACAGCTTTTTAGAGCCCTTGTTATAAAGCGGCTCTTAAGTGTCTGTAGGCCATTCAGCACAGGTTTAGCTTTCACCCAAAAACTTAGAAATATACTCAATAGATATAAGGGGACTTAGAGTGAACAAGTCGGAACTGATTGATGCTATCGCTGCATCCGCTGATATCCCGAAAGCTGCTGCTGGCCGTGCGCTGGATGCAGTTATCGAATCCGTCACTGGCGCTCTGAAGGCTGGCGACTCCGTTGTACTGGTAGGTTTCGGCACTTTCTCCGTGACCGACCGTCCTGCTCGCATCGGTCGCAACCCTCAGACCGGCAAGACGCTGGAAATCGCTGCTGCCAAAAAGCCAGGTTTCAAAGCCGGCAAAGCACTGAAAGAAGCTGTCAACTGACACTCGTTCAAGCCTTTGCCTATCCGGGTCGGGTTCTTGCCTGATCTGGCCGCGGAGCGGTGAAGCGGTCGGCCATGGTCCTTTTCAGGGCCGGCCTGACACGCCGAGGGACGCGTATTCGAGCCCTCATCCGCTCCGCCAGTTACGAGAAGGCGCATCCTCGGATGCGCCTTTCTTCTATCCGGATTCTACCCACGCTCCACGGTTGCCCACATTGAAGTTCAACCGTTTCTGGGGGACGCATGCTGCAAAATATCAGGGACAATTCACAAGGCTGGATTGCCAAGACCATCATCGGGGTCATCGTCGCATTGATGGCGCTGACCGGTTTCGATGCCATTTTCAGGGCCACCTCCACTAGTCAGGACGCGGCCAAGGTCAACGGTGACGAGATCACCCAGACCGAGCTGAGCCAGGCGGTCGACATGCAACGTCGCCAACTCATGCAGCAGCTGGGCAAGGATTTCGATGCCTCGTTGCTGGATGAGAAAATGCTGCGCGAGTCCGCCCTCAAGGGGCTGATCGAGCGCAAGCTGCTGCTTCAGGGCGCCGAGAAGTCGAAATTCGCTTTCTCCGAGGGTGCTTTGGACCAGGTCATCCTGCAGACCCCTGAATTCCAGGTGGACGGCAAGTTCAGTTCAGATCGTTTCGACCAGGTGATTCGTCAGCTGGGTTACGGTCGCCTGCAATTCCGCCAGATGCTGGCCCAGGAAATGCTGATCGGCCAGATCCGCGCGGGCCTGGCCGGTAGTGGTTTCGTCACCGATGCCCAGGTGTTGGCGTTTGCCCGCCTGGAAAAGCAGACCCGTGATTTCGCGTCGCTGAATGTCCCGGTCGATCTGTCGTCGGTCAAGCTGACCGATGACGAGGTCAAGGCCTACTATGACAAGCACGCCAAGGAATTCATGACGCCGGACCAGGTGGTGGTCGATTACCTGGAGCTGAAGAAGTCGTCGTTCTTCGACCAGGTCAGCGTCAAGGATGAAGATCTGCAAGCGCTGTATCAGAAAGAAACCGCGAACCTCGCCGAGCAGCGTCGGGCCGCGCACATTCTGATCGAAGTGAATGACAAGGTGAACGACGCCCAGGCCAAGGCGAAGATCGAAGAGATCCAGCAGCGCCTGGCCAAGGGCGAGCATTTCGATGCCCTGGCCAAGGAGTTCTCCCAGGACCCGGGTTCGGCCAGCCATGGCGGTGACCTCGGTTTCGCCGGCCCGGGCGTCTATGACCCGGCTTTTGAAAAGGCGCTGTATGCCTTGACCAAGGACCAGGTGTCGGGACCGGTGCGTAGCGAGTTCGGTTATCACCTGATCAAGCTGCTGGGCGTCGAGGCACCCCAGGTGCCGAGCTTCGCCAGTCTGAAGGACAAGCTGACCCGCGAGCTGAAAACCCAGCAAGTGGAGCAGCGTTTCGTCGAGGCCACCAAGCAGCTCGAAGATGCCTCGTTCGAAGCCTCCGACCTGGCCCAGCCGGCCCAGGATCTGAACCTGAAGGTGCACACCTCCGCGCCGTTCGGCCGTGAAGGTGGTGAGGGTGTGGCGGCCAATCGTGCCGTGGTCACGGCGGCGTTCAGTCCGGAAGTGCTGGATGAGGGTGCCAACAGCACCGCCATCGAGCTGGACCCGGAGACCATCGTCGTGTTGCGTGCCAAGGAACACCACAAACCTGAGCAACTGCCACTGGCCAGCGTGGATGCGCCGATTCGCAAGCAATTGACCAAGGAGCACGCCACGGCGGCGGCCAAAGTCAAGGCTGACGGACTGATCGCCAGCCTGCGTGAAGGCAAGGCATTGCCGGCCGGCCAGGCCTGGAAAACCCAGGAAGCCGTCACCCGTGGTCAGGAAGGGGTCGACCCGGCAGTGCTGCAAGCGCTGTTCCGCATGCCCAAGCCTGAAGGCAAGGACAAGCCGACCTTCAGTACCGTGACCCTGGCCGATGGTAGCCTGGTGCTGGTGCGTCTGAGCGGCGTGAACGAAGGCGCGGCGCCAAGCGAAGAAGAGAAGGCGTCCTATCGTCGTTTCCTCGCCTCCCGTGCCGGTCAGCAGGACTTCGCGGCGTACCGCAAGCAGCTGGAAGGCCAGGCGGACATCAAGCGCTTCTAAGGCACTTGATTCAGCCGAGGCCCGCTGTATAAAAAAGACCGCTCATCGAGTGGTCTTTTTTATGGCTGGGAAGCAGGAGCCGTCGCCCGAGGTGCCTACAGCGGGCTCGTTCCGGGCACCAGGAATGCCGCTTCCAGCAACTGTTTTGTATAAGGATGTTGCGGCGCGGCAAAGATGTCCTTCGCATCGCCTTGTTCGACGGCCTTGCCATGCTTGACCACCATCAACTGGTGGCTCAGCGCCTTGACCACGGCCAGGTCGTGGCTGATGAACAGGTAGGTCAGGTTGTACTTGATCTGCAACGAGCGCAGCAGCTCGACGACCTGGCGCTGCACCGTGCGGTCGAGGGCCGAGGTCGGTTCATCGAGCAGGATCAGCGCTGGCTTGAGCACCAGTGCCCGGGCAATGGCGATACGCTGGCGTTGCCCGCCGGAGAATTCGTGGGGGTAGCGGTTGCGGGTTTCCGGGTCCAGGCCCACCTCTTTCAGGGCGGCGATGATCGCCGCTTCCTGTTCCTGCTCGTTGCCGATCTTATGGATACGCAAGCCTTCGCCGACGATCTGGCTGACGCTCATGCGCGGGCTGAGGCTGCCGAACGGGTCCTGGAACACCACCTGCATTTCCCGGCGCAACGGCCTCACCTGTTTCTGCGACAGGCAGCTCAATGACTGGCCTTCGAAACGGATATCGCCCTGGCTGCCGATCAGGCGCAGGATCGCCAGTCCGAGGGTGGATTTGCCCGAGCCGCTTTCGCCGACGATACCCAGGGTCTGCCCCCGGGGCAGGCTGAAGCGGATGCCGTCCACGGCCTTCACATGGTCCATGGTGCTGCGTAGGAGGCCTTTCTTGATCGGGAACCAGACCTTGAGGTCGTCCACCTCCAGCAGCGGCTCACCGACCTGGGTCAGGGCCGGTTCGCCACGCGGTTCGGCACTGAGCAGCTCGCAGGTGTAGGGATGTTGCGGGGCCTGGAACAAGGCTTCGCAGTCGGCCTGCTCGACGATCCGACCGCGTTGCATGACGCAGACGCGGTGGGCGATCCGGCGCACCAGGTTGAGGTCGTGGCTGATCAGCAGCAGGGCCATGCCCAGGCGGGCCTGCAACTCCTTGAGCAATTCGAGGATTTTCAACTGTACCGTCACGTCGAGGGCGGTGGTCGGTTCGTCGGCGATCAGCAACTCCGGCTCATTGGCCAGGGCCATGGCAATCATCACACGCTGGCGCTGGCCGCCTGAGAGCTCGTGTGGGAGCGCTTTGAGGCGCTTGTGTGGCTCAGGGATGCCCACCAGCTCCAGCAGCTCCAGGGTGCGTCGGGTGGCCACCTTGCCGGTCAGGCCCTTGTGGATGCCGAGCACTTCGTTGATCTGCTTCTCGATGGAGTGCAGCGGGTTCAGCGAGGTCATCGGCTCCTGGAAGATCATTGCGATGCGGTTGCCCCGGATGTGGCGAATGGTCTTCTCTTTCAGGGTCAGGAGGTCCTGCCCGGAATACTGGATCGTGCCGCTGGGATGATGGGCCAGGGGGTAGGGCAGCAAGCGCAGGATCGAGTGCGCGGTAACCGATTTTCCCGAGCCGCTTTCACCCACCAGGGCCAGGGTCTCACCGCGGCGGATATCGAAGCTGACGTTTTCGACTACCCGCTGGCGCTGCTCACCGACCACGAACTCCACCGAGAGGTCGCGCACTTCGATCAGATTGTCCTGATTCATCTTACTTCCTCGGGTCGAAGGCATCGCGAGCGGACTCGCCGATAAACACCAGCAGGCTGAGCATCAAGGCCAGCACGGCGAACGCGCTCATGCCCAGCCAGGGCGCCTGCAGATTGGATTTGCCCTGGGCCACCAGTTCGCCCAGGGACGGCGAACCGGCGGGCAGGCCGAAGCCGAGGAAATCCAGGGCGGTCAGGGTGCCGATGGCGCCGGTGAGGATGAACGGCATGAAGGTCATGGTCGAGACCATGGCGTTGGGCAGGATATGGCGGAACATGATCGCGCCGTTCTGCATGCCCAGGGCCCGGGCCGCGCGGACATATTCCAGGTTGCGCCCACGGAGGAACTCGGCGCGCACCACGTCCACCAGGCTCATCCAGGAAAACAGCAGCATGATCCCCAGCAGCCACCAGAAGTTCGGCTGGACGAAGCTGGCGAGGATGATCAGCAGGTAGAGCACCGGCAGTCCGGACCAGATCTCCAGGAAACGCTGGCCGGCCAGGTCGACCCAGCCGCCGTAGAAGCCCTGCAAGGCGCCGGCGATCACACCGATGATGGAGCTGAGCACGGTCAGGGTCAGGGCGAACAGCACCGAGATGCGGAAGCCGTAGATCACCCGGGCGAGCACATCGCGGCCCTGGTCGTCGGTGCCCAGCAGGTTGTCCGCCGACGGCGGCGCCGGGGCGGGGACGCGCAGGTCGTAGTTGATGCTCTGGTAGCTGAACGGAATCGGCGCCCACAGCGTCCAGGCGTCCTTGGCCTTGAGCAGTTCGCGGATGTAGGGGCTCTTGTAGTTGGCTTCCAGCGGGAACTCGCCGCCGAAGGTGGTTTCCGGATAACGCTTGAGGGCCGGGAAATACCAGGCGCCGTCGTAGTGCACCAGCAGTGGCTTGTCATTGGCGATCAGTTCGGCGCCGAGGCTCAGGACGAACAGCAGCAGGAACAGCCACAGCGACCACCAGCCGCGCTTGTTGGCCTTGAACCGTGCGAAACGTCGGCGATTGAGGGGGGATAACTGCATCTCAATGCTCCCGATGTTCGAAGTCGATCCGCGGATCGACCAGGGTGTAGGTAATGTCGCCGATCAGTTTCACCACCAGCCCCAGCAGGGTGAAGATGAACAGGGTGCCGAAGACAATCGGGTAATCGCGGTTGATTGCCGCTTCAAAGCTCATCAGGCCCAGGCCGTCGAGGGAGAAAATCACCTCCACCAGCAAGGAACCGGTGAAGAAGATGCCGATGAAGGCCGAGGGAAAGCCGGCGATGACCAGCAGCATGGCGTTGCGGAATACGTGGCCATAGAGCACGCGGCGCTGGGTCAGGCCCTTGGCCTTGGCGGTGACCACGTACTGCTTGTTGATTTCATCGAGGAAGCTGTTCTTGGTCAGCAGGGTCATGGTGGCGAAGTTGCCGATGACCAGGGCGGTGACCGGCAGCGCCAGGTGCCAGAAGTAGTCGAGGACCTTGCCGCCGAAGCTCAGGTGTTCGAAGTTGTTCGAGGTCAGGCCGCGCAAGGGGAACCAGTTCAGGTAGCTGCCGCCGGCGAACACCACGATCAGCAGGATCGCGAACAGGAACGCCGGAATCGCGTAGCCGACGATGATCGCCGAACTGGTCCAGACATCGAAATGACTGCCGTGGCGGGTGGCCTTGGCGATGCCCAGGGGGATGGAGACCAGGTACATGATCAGGGTGCTCCAGAGCCCGAGGGAAATCGACACCGGCATTTTTTCCTTGATCAGGTCGACGACCTTGGCATCGCGGAAGAAGCTGTTGCCGAAGTCCAGGCTCGCGTAGTTCTTGATCATGATCCACAAGCGTTCCGGCGCCGATTTGTCGAAGCCGTACATGTGCTCGATTTCCTTGATCAGGGCCGGGTCCAGGCCCTGGGCGCCGCGATAGCTGGAGCCGGCCACCGAGACTTCGGCGCCGCCACCGGCGATCCGGCTGGTGGCGCCTTCGAAACCCTCGAGCTTGGCGATCATCTGCTCCACGGGGCCGCCGGGCGCGGCCTGGATGATCACGAAATTGATCAGCAGGATGCCGAACAGGGTCGGGATGATCAGTAGCAGTCGGCGAAAAATATAGGCCAGCATCTTATTGCTCCGCACTCGTGCTATCGGTTTGCAGCGATACCGCCGGCTTGGCATCCGGCTTGATCCACCAGGTATTGAGGCCGATATCGTAGGCCGGCGAGACCCGCGGATGGCCGATATGGTCCCAGTAGGCCACGCGCCAGGTCTTGATGTGCCAGTTGGGAATCACGTAGAAGCCCCATTGCAGCACCCGGTCCAGGGCGCGGGCATGTTCCACCAGGCTCTGGCGGGAGTCGGAGTCGATCAGCGCTTCCACCAGTTCATCCACTGCCGGGTCCTTCAGGCCCATGAGGTTGCGGCTGCCGGGTTTGTCGGCGCTGGAGGATTTCCAGAATTCGCGTTGCTCGTTGCCCGGAGAGTTGGACTGCGGGAAGCTGCCGACCACCATGTCGAAGTCCCGCGAGCGCAGGCGGTTGATATACTGGGAAACATCGACCCGGCGAATCACCAGGTCGATGCCGATGTCGGCGAGGTTGCGTTTGAACGGTAGCAGTACCCGTTCGAATTCGGTCTGGGCCAGCAGGAACTCGATGCTCACCGGCTTGCCGTGGGCGTCAACCATCTTGTCGTCGACGATGCGCCAGCCGGCCTCCTGCAAAAGCTGGTAGGCACGGCGTTGTTGCGGGCGAATCATGCCGCTGGCGTCGCACACCGAGGGCTCGAAGGCCTGGTTGAAGACTTGCTCGGGAATCCGCCCTCGCAGCGGTTCGAGAATCGCCAACTGCGTGGCGTCCGGCAGGCCGGTGGCGGCCATTTCCGAGTTTTCGAAGTAACTGCGGGTGCGGTGATAGGCACCGTTGAACAATTGCTTGTTGGTCCATTCGAAGTCGAACAGCAGGCTCAGGGCCTCGCGCACGCGGATATCCTGGAACATCGGTTTGCGCAGGTTGTAGATAAAGCCCTGCATGCCGGTCGGATTGCGATTGGTGATCTGTTCCTTGATCAGCCGACCCTGGGCGACCGCCGGGGTGTTGTAGGCGTTGGCCCAGTTCTTCGCGCTGACCTCCAGCCAAAAATCGAACTGCCCGGCCTTGAGGGCTTCCAGGGCTACCGTGTTGTCACGGTAGTAATCCATGACCATGACATCGAAGTTGTAGAACCCGCGGTTGATCGGCAGGTCCTTGGCCCAGTAGTCCTTGACCCGCTCATAACGTACCGAGCGGCCGGCCTTGACCTCGGCCAGCTTGTACGGCCCGCTGCCGAGGGGCAATTCCAGGTTGCCCTTGTTGAAGTCACGGTCGGCCCACCAGTGCTTGGGCAGCACCGGCAACTGGCCGAGGATCAGCGGCAGTTCACGGTTGGTGGTGCGCTTGAACTTGAACAGCACCCGCAACGGATCTTCGGCGATGACCTCGTCGACGTCGGCGTAATAGGTCCGGTACAGCGGCGCGCCATCCTTCATCAGGGTCTGGAAGCTGAACACCACGTCTTCGGCGCGCATCGGCTGGCCGTCGTGGAAACGCGCCTCGGGACGCAGGTAAAAACGCACCCAGCTGTTGTCCGGGGCCCGTTCGATTTTTTCCGCCACCAGGCCGTACTCGGTGAAGGGTTCGTCCAGGCCCTGGCGCATCAGCGTGTCGTAGATCAGGTCGAGACCGTCGGCCGGCACGCCCTTGGTGATAAAGGGGTTGAGACTGTCGAAGCCGCCCATGGCCGACTGGCGGAAGGTCCCGCCCTTGGGCGCGTCGGGATTGACGAAGTCGACATGCTGGAAATCGGCCGGGTATTTCGGCGGTTCGTTGTAGAGCGTCAGGGCATGTTGCGGGGCAGCGTCGGCGAGGCCGGCCAGGGCGCTGAACAGCAGGCCGCTGACGGGCAGGAACAGGACACGCGAAAACATCATGGGGCTTTCTCCGAAGCTTTCATCCACCAGGCACTCAGGCCCAGGGTGTACGGCGGCGTGGTGACAAAGGCGAACCGATTACGGTAGGCCAGGCGATGATAGTCAAGGTACCAGTTGGGAATCATGATGTGTTGCCACAGCAGGACCCGGTCCAGGGCGCGGCCAGCCGCCAGTTGTTCGTCGCGGGTATGCGCCGCCAGCAGGGCTTCGAGCAGATGGTCTACCACCGGGTTGGCGACCCCCGCGTAATTCTTGCTGCCCTTGACACCGGCCTGGCTGGAATGGAAGTACTGCCACTGTTCGAGTCCCGGGCTGAGGGTCTGGTCCAGGGTCATCAGGATCATGTCGAAATCGAACTGGTCGAGACGTTGTTTGTACTGGGCACGATCCACTGTTCGCAAGCGGGCGTCTACACCTATGCTCGCGAGGTTTTCGACGTAGGGTTGGAGGATCCGTTCCAGGCTCGGATTGACCAGCAGTATTTCAAAGCGCAGGGGTTGGCCGTTCTTGTTCAACAGATGCTGGCCGTCGAGTTTCCAGCCGGCTTCGCCGAGCAGGACGAGGGCGCGGCGCAGGGTTTCGCGGGGAATGCCGCGGCCGTCGGTGCGCGGCAGGCTGAACGGTTCGCTGAACAGCCGCGCGGGCAGTTGTTCGCGGTAAGGCGCGAGCAGCAACCACTCCTGGCCGGCCGGGACCCCGTTGGCGGCAAACTCGCTGTTGGGATAAAAACTCATGGCCCGCTGGTAGGCCCCGCCGAACAGCGTACGGTTGGTCCATTCGAAGTCGAACATCAGGCCCAGGGCTTCGCGCACCTTGTCCTGGGCAAAGCTGGCGCGGCGACTGTTCATGAACAGGCCCTGGGTCTGGGTCGGGATCCGGTGGGCAATCTGCGCCTTGATCACCTCGCCCCGATCAACGGCGGGGAAACTGTAGCCATTGGCCCAGTTCTTGGCCTGGTGTTCGATATAGATATCGAACTCACCGGCCTTGAAGGCTTCGAAGGCGACGTCGCTGTCGCGATAGAACTCTACTTCGACGCGGTCGAAATTGTATTTACCGCGATTGACCGGGAGATTTTCGCCCCACCAGTTCCTTACCCGCTCAAACACCAACTGGCGCCCCGGTTGCACCTTGCTGATGCGATAAGGGCCGCTGCCCAGTGGCGGCTCGAAGGTGGTGGCGGTGAAGTCGCGACCTTGCCAATAGTGTTGCGCCAGTACCGGCAGTTCACCCAGGCGCAGGATCAGCAGCGGATTACCCGAGCGCTTGAACACGAAGCGGATGCGCTGGGGCGTGAGCACGTCGACCCGGGCCACCTCCTGCAGGCTGGTGCGGTATTGCGGATGACCTTCCTTGAGCAGCAGGCGGTAGGAAAAGGCCACGTCGTAGGCGCTAATCGGCGTGCCGTCATGGAAGCGCGCCTCGGGACGCAGGTTGAACACCACCCAGCTACGGTCCTCGCTGTACTCCACCGACTGGGCGATCAGGCCGTAGCTGGCGTTTGGCTCATCTCCCGAGGGCGCGTACTGGCCGGTGCCGGCCATCAGGGTGGCGTTGAGTTCGTTGACGCCATACTGCAGGAAGTTGGCCGTGGTGACCGGGCTGGTGCCCTTGAAAGTGTAGGGGTTGAGGGTGTCGAAGGTACCGAACGCCATCACCCGCAAGGTGCCGCCTTTGGGCGCGTCGGGGTTGACCCAGTCGAAGTGGGTGAACCTGGCGGGGTACTTGAGCGTGCCGAACTGCGCATAACCATGGCTTTCGCTGATCGTCGCGCTTGCGGGAGAGCTCAAGGCCAGGCTGATGAACAGCAGGAGGAGGGGACGCGTCAAGGCAGAGATCCGATCCGGGCGGCTTGGGCTATGGGCCAGTACCTTAACAGCTTGTATCGGGAGGAAAAAGGCGTTGCTCAGCAGACTCGAACCTTGTGGGAGCCGGCTTGTCGGCGATGGCGGCCGACCAGGCGATGCAAGGCTCATGGGCCCTATCGCCGGCAAGTCGGCTGCTACACAGGGGGCGCGATATTTTGAGGGCGCCGGCTGTCAGCGTGGCGCGGAAACCGTGAGGATCTGCCCGGGCTTGAGGGCCTGGCCGGTGCGCGGATTGAGGCGCTTGAGGTGCTGCATCTCGACATTGAAGCGCTTGGCGACGATGTACAGCGAATCGCCTTTCTGCACCTTGTAGGTGGTGGCGGCCTTCTTGCCTGCGGCGGCCCGGGTATTGTCCTGCATGACCAGGGTCTGGCCGACCTTGAGATGGCGCCCCGAAAGCTTGTTCCAGTGCTGCAGGTCCTTGACGTCGACCCGGTTGGCCTTGGCGATCGAGACCAGGTTGTCGCCGGTCCTTACCTTGTAGCGGCGGGTCAGGCGTGCCGGCGGGTTGTCGGCGAGGGATTCGAACACCGGTTTCTTCGGTCGCAGGCTGACCAGCTCTTCGGGTTTCATCCGTGACAGGCTGGCTGTCAGCAGTTGCGCCTTGGAGCTGGGTACCAACAGGTGCTGCGGACCGTCCATCGTGGCTTTCTGCTTGAACGCCGGGTTGAGCTGGATCATCTCGTCTTCGTCGATCTCGGCCAGGGCTGCGACCCGGCTGAGGTCCATGGGCTGGTTGACTTCGACGGTGGCGAAATAGGGTTCGTTGGCGATCGGGTTCAGGTTCACGCCATAGGCTTCGGGAGCCATGACCACCTGGGACAGGGCCAGCAGCTTGGGCACGTAGTCGCGGGTTTCCTGGGGCAGCGGCAGGTTCCAGTAGTCGGTGGGCAGGCCGAGCTTTTCATTGCGCTCGATGGCCCGGCTGACCGTGCCTTCGCCGGCATTGTAGGCCGCCAGGGCCAGCAGCCAGTCGCCGTTGAACATGTCGTGCAGGCGCGTCAGGTAGCTCATGGCCGCCAAGGTGGACGCGGTGATGTCCTTGCGCCCGTCGTAGAAACGATCCTGGCGCAGGTTGAAAGAGCGTCCGGTGGACGGAATGAATTGCCACAGGCCGACGGCATCGGCCCGTGAGTAGGCCATCGGGTTGTAGGCGCTTTCGATCACCGGCAGCAGGGCCAGCTCCAGCGGCATGTTGCGTTCTTCCAGGCGCTCGACGATGTAATGAATGTAGAGGCTGCCGCGCGAGCTGGCGTTTTCCAGGAACGACGGGTTGCTGGCGAACCACAGGCGCTGTTGTTCGATGCGCGGGTTCACCCCGAGGCCGTCCTGCAACTGGAAGCCCTGGCGCATGCGCTCCCAGACGTCCTGGGGCGGGGTGGGCCTGGATTTTTCGTTGAGCCAGATCGGTTTCTGCTTGATCCGGGCGCTGAGATTCGGGGTCGGTTCGTTGTTGCTGTCCGAAGGGTGATGAAAGCCTGAGCAACCCGCCAGAGTGGCGGACACAGCCACGGCGATAGCTTGAGCCAATCGCGTCAATGCGTCTGAACTGATGGGTTTACGGTTGGATGACGACATTGGCTGGAAGTGAGTTCCGGGCGAAAATGTCGGGCGATTCTAGAAAGCGCTCAGGGTGCGGTCAACCATTCAGATTTTTAACCTTGACCGCGCCGCTGTCAGAAGCTGTCTTTCCAGTGGCGCAAGGCCGCAAAAACCTCACTCGGAGAGGTGTTATCGAGGCCGCTCCGTTCGTCTGCTTTTTCTTTAACAGATGTTTCGCCGACCCGCAGGAATGGGTTGGTCTTCAACTCCAGGGCCAGGTTCGACGGCAGGCTGATGCGTCCCTCGGCCCGCCATTGGCTGACCTGCGCCACCCGTTCGGCAATGTCCGGGTTGTTCGGCTCGACCGCCTGGGCGAAGCGCAGGTTGCTCAGGGTGTATTCGTGGGTGCAGTACACGCCTGTATCTGCCGGCAGTGCCGCCAGTCGGCTCAGCGAATGGTGCATCTGTTCCGGCGTACCCTCGAACAGGCGGCCGCAACCGGCGGCGAACAGCGTGTCGCCGCAGAACAGCAACGGTCGAATGGCGTCGCCGTGGTAGAAGGCAATATGCCCGAGGGTATGGCCGGGCACGGCGAACACCCGGAACTCGAGGCCGAGTACCGTGACGCTGTCGTTATCGTTCAGCGCCAGGTCACGGGCCGGGATGTTTTCGCTGGCCGGCCCGATTACGCGGGCGCTGCTGGCCTGTTTCAGGCGTTCGACACCGCCGACATGATCGTGGTGGTGATGGGTGACCAGGATGTCCTCGAGCTGCCAGCCCGGATGCGCTTCCAGCCAGGCCAGCACCGGCCCGGCATCGCCGGGGTCGACCACGGCGCAACGGCGGCGGGCGGTATCCTGTAACAACCAGATGTAGTTGTCGGTGAAGGCGGGCAGCGCGTCGATCTGTATCATGGTGCAATTCCCAAGCGCAAAACAATGGCGCATCTTAGTGCTTGTAAAGCACTTGTGGCGAGTTGGAGAAGGCAATGACCGATAAAGCGTTCGCTCAGGCTGATCCTGACTGGCTGGCTCTGATCAGCGCGGCCCGCGACTGGCTGTCCGGCCCACTGGGGCAGCTGCTGCTCGACGAGGAGCGGCGCATGCTCGAGGACGAGCTGGGGCGTTATTTCGGCGGCTACCTGGTGCATTACGGCCCGTCGGCCGAGACCCCGCCGCAGGCCGGGCAGGTGCGCCGCAACGTGCGCCTCGGCGCGCCGCTGCCGGGGGTGGAGATCGTCTGCGAGGAGCAGGCCTGGCCGCTGAGCGAACATGCCGCCGATGTGGTGGTGTTGCAGCACGGCCTGGATTTCTGCTTGTCGCCCCATGGTTTGCTGCGCGAGGCGGCGGCGGCCGTGCGTCCCGGTGGGCACCTGCTGATCCTCGGCATCAATCCCTGGAGCGCCTGGGGGCTGCGCCGGGTGTTCGCCCACGACGCGCTGCGCAAGGCCCGCTGTATTTCACCCTCGCGGGTCGCCGACTGGCTCAACCTGCTGGGCTTTGCGCTGGAGAAACGCCGCTTCGGGTGCTATCGTCCGCCGCTGGCTTCGGCTACCTGGCAAGCGCGGCTGGCGGGCTGGGAGCGGGTTGCCGGTGGCTGGCAACTGGCGGGCGGCGGTTTCTATCTGCTGGTCGCGCGCAAGATCGTGGTCGGCCTGCGGCCCGTGCGCCAGGTGCGTCGTGAACCGGTCGGCAAGCTGGTACCGCTGCCGATGGCCAAGGTCAATCGGCGGCAAAGCGAGCAGTAACCATTTTTTCCTTGCGGGTCGAGCGTGCTCGGCCCGGGATGCGTCGGTCAGTTACCGGCGTGCCACGGGGTCATTTTCGATGGAAAGGTTGTAATGAGCGATACTGTTGAACTCTTCACCGACGGTGCCTGCAAGGGCAATCCCGGCCCGGGCGGCTGGGGCGCCTTGCTGGTCTGCAAGGGCGTCGAGAAAGAACTCTGGGGCGGTGAAACCAACACCACCAACAATCGCATGGAACTGATGGGGGCGATTCGCGGCCTCGAAGAACTCAAGCGTCCCTGCGAGGTCCTGCTGGTGACCGACTCGCAGTACGTGATGAAAGGCATCACCGAGTGGATGGTCAACTGGAAGAAACGCGGTTGGAAGACCGCGGCCAAGGAACCGGTGAAAAACGCCGACCTGTGGCAACTGCTCGACGAGCAGGTCAGTCGTCATACGGTGAAGTGGAAGTGGGTCCGCGGGCATATCGGCCATCACGGCAACGAGCGTGCCGACCAACTGGCCAACCGTGGCGTGGATGAAATACGGGGGATCAAGCATGCGTAGCGTGGTACTCGATACCGAAACCACCGGCATGCCGGTCACCGATGGCCACCGGATCATCGAGATCGGTTGCGTCGAACTGATGGGGCGCCGCCTGACCGGCCGGCATTTCCATGTGTACCTGCAACCGGACCGCGAAAGTGATGAAGGCGCCATCGGCGTACACGGCATCACCAACGAATTCCTGGTGGGCAAGCCGCGTTTTGCCGAGGTGGCCGATGAGTTCTTCGAATTCATCAAGGGCGCCCAACTGATCATCCACAACGCGGCGTTCGACGTCGGCTTCATCAACAACGAATTTGCCTTGATGGGCCAGCAGGACCGGGCCGATATCACCCGGCACTGCAGCATCCTCGACACCCTGCTGATGGCCCGGGAGCGGCACCCGGGGCAGCGCAACAGCCTCGATGCCCTGTGCAAGCGCTACGGCGTCGACAACTCCGGCCGCGAACTGCACGGCGCCTTGCTCGACTCGGAGATTCTCGCCGACGTCTACCTGACCATGACCGGTGGCCAGACCAGCCTGTCCCTGGCGGGCAACGCCAGCGATGGCAACGGTTCCGGTGAGGGTTCGGGCAACCAGGCCAGCGAAATCCGCCGCCTGCCGGCCGATCGCCAGCCGGCGCGGATCATTCGCGCCAGCGAAAGCGACCTGGCCGAACACCTCGTGCGCCTCGAGGCCATTGCCAAGTCCGCCGGCGCCCCGGCGCTCTGGACCCAACTGGCCGAGGCCGACGCGCAGCGCCACTGAGCGGCTCGCGAATGATCCTTTGTGTACCGGCGATTGACCTTCTAAGCTGAAGGGGCCGGTGCAGCGGAGTCGACCGTCCGGGGACCGGATGTCCCATGGGCAGGAATTCGACGTTTCCCCTCCCGATCGTGCACCGTGACATCAAGGCTTGAGGATGGTTGGCCCAATGCATTTAGTCACGAACCCGAAGTATCCCGAAGTATCGGTCCGTGTAGCTGACGCTGGTTTCTCCGAGTACATCTGGGGCAGCGATTTCAGCTTTCAGGTCAAGGCCCATGGCCTGGCCGAAATCGGCAAGCGGGTCGATCAATGGCCGCTGGTCCCGGTGGCTCCCTATCGCAAGTGCTACGGTATCGACCCCGAGGAGTTCGCCAGCTATCGCGCGGCGGTGGACAGCGAAATCTTCATGGCTTACCTGGACGGTCGCGCGGTCGGCCATGTGGTGGTCAGCACCAACTGGAACGGCTTTGCCCATGTCGACGAACTGGCGGTCGATGCCTCGGCGCGGCGCCATGGCGTGGCCCGGGCGCTGCTGGATGTGGTGCGTTTCTGGAGCCACAAGAAGAACCTGCCGGGGATCATGCTGGAAACCCAGAACAACAACCTGGGTGCCTGTCGCCTGTACGAGCGCTGTGGCTACGTGCTGGGCGGGATCGATCATCTGCGTTATCGCGGGATCGATGCGCAGACCGCCGAGGTGGCGGTCTTCTGGTATTTGCTGTTTGCCGGGCAGCCCTGAAGGGCGGCCGGCTCTAGAGCAGCATCGCCGTGGCTTTTTCGCCGACGATTTCCAACAGCGCCTTCAAGGCGGCGCTCGGCTCGCGGTCTTTCAGGGTCAGGGCATAAAGCGTGACGCCGATGGCCGGTGACAACGGGCAGACATCCAGCCCGCCGGCCCTGGCCCCGACGGCCGTGAACGGATCGACGATCGCCAGCCCCTCACCGGCCTCGACCATGCTGCGCATCATCTGGTAGGTCTGCACCCGGGTCTGCACCTGGGGGGCCGGCCGCAAGGCTTGCAGCTTGCCGTCGAGCATCAGGCTCAGGGTATCCTGCTCTTCCAGGCCGACCATGGATTGCCCAGCCAACTCCTGCAGGGCGATGTACTTCTGCCTGGGTTGCAACCAGCCATGGGGCGCCAGCAATTGCAACTTGCCCTCGGCCAGGGACTGCGCGTGGATCTGTGGATGATCGGGGTTGTGCAGGCTCAGGCCCAACTCGACCTCACGGAGCAACAAGCCGCGGACAATCTCGCGGGTGTGCTGGCTGGCGAGGGTGCAGGGGGTTTCACGAAAGCGTCGGCGCAGGGCCGCGAGGCTCTGGGGCAGTAGTTGCTGGGCCAGGGTCGGGGTACAGACCACGCGCAATGCGGGGTCCTGATGTTGGCGCAGGCTGCTGGCCAGTCGCCGTAGCGGTTCCATTTCCGCGTACAGGCGGTGTAGCAGGGGTTGCAGCTCGCGGGTTTCCCGGGTGGCCTGCATCCGTCCACGCACGCTGGCGAACAGCAGGAAACCCAGCTGTTGCTCGGCGTCTTGCAGGGTCGCGCTGACGGTGGCCGTTGGCAGTTGCAGCAACTCGGCGGCGGCGCCGAGGTTGCCGGTCTGCAGGAGGGCCTGGATTACTTCGATATGGCGTAAACGCATGCTTGAAGTCCGTGTCCAGCCGGGAGGGGGTCAGTGGACTGATCCTAACTCAAGTCTGCTCACATGACTTCAGGTGGCTGCCTGCGCCTGTTGTCCCGGATCAGGAAGCAGCAGTCGAGGACTCGGGTTCGCGGATCAGCGTGACCCCGGATTGAACCAGTTGGAAGGAATTGTCGTCGATTTTGTTAACGCGATCGCCAATGGCCAGTTTGTAGGTGGTGACAGGCTCCGTGCCGGCCAGGCCTTCGGTCGAAGGCGTGGATTCCTGGAATTCATGCACGGAATAGACGCGACCTTCCGCATCTCTGGCATGAAATTGTCCAACGAGTACTGCGGCCATCTGTTTAGAACCTCTGGAAATGAACACCCGATTTGCGGCTCAGTAGACCGTGGTTTGGCGGGGGAAGTTTTGCGCTGGGGAAAAAATAGTCGCTCCACTCTACAGGCTCCGGGGCATTGATGGGGAAAGCAGTGGACTGACGGGGGAAAAATCGTCGGGCCGGTGGCGCGTGATCATCTATAACTACTGTTCCTTCGCCCAGATAGTCGGGAGTTCTTATGAGCAACGTCTACACGGTCGCTGTCCTGGTCGGCAGCTTGAGAAAACAATCGATCAACCGCAAGGTCGCGCTGGCCTTGGCCGGGCTGGCACCGGCGAACCTGAAGCTTGCGATCGTCGAGATCGGCGATCTGCCGCTTTACAGCGAGGATATCGATGCCGACGCGCCGCCGGCGGCCTACCAGGTTTTTCGCGAACGGGTCCGGTCCGCCGACGCCGTGCTGTTCGTCACCCCGGAATACAACCGTTCGGTGCCCGGGGTCTTGAAGAATGCTATTGACGTCGGTTCCCGGCCCTATGGCAAAAGTGCCTGGAGCGGCAAGCCGGGCGCGGTGATCAGTGCCTCGCCGGGTGCGATTGGCGGGTTCGGCGCCAATCACCATCTGCGCCAGTCCCTGGTGTTCCTCGATGTGCCGTGCATGCAACAGCCGGAAGCTTATCTGAGCGGTGCGGGCAGTGCATTCGACGAGGCCGGGCAACCGTCGGAGTCGGTCAAACCCTTCCTGCAGAGCTTTATCAATGCCTATGGGCAATGGGTTGAGCGCAACAAGAAGGCCTAGAGCGGGTTTTCCAGGCGCTGACGGATCAGCCCCTGGGTTTCCTGTAACCAGGTATCAATCTGCTCCGCCGATAATTGCGCGGTGATGCAGTAGCGCCGCCCACCCCAGATCAGCACCAGCCAGGCATCGATCGCTTCCCGCGAGGGGCGGGAGGCCAGGTCGGTACAGGCATCGAAGGCTTCCCGCCATTTCTGCGACAGCTCCTGGAAGACCCGCTGATGGTGCTTGGGCTCGGCGATCTGGTGTTCGAGCATCAGCAGCGGGTAATCGAACAACGGCTGATTCGGACTGGCCGGATGAGCACTGAGATGCACCAGTCGTTCGACGCGGGCCTGCCAGCCCAGGCCCTCGGCACGGATCACCTGGTCATCGAGCTGGCGTAGCAGGCGCTCGACGCTATGGCGCACATAACCGGACAGCAGCGCAGCCTTGCTCGGGAAATAATCGTACAACGTACCGATGGCAACACCGGCTTCCAGGGCCACCGCACGGGTGGTCAGGGCGGACCAGCCGCCGCGTTGCCAAATCCGAACAAAGGCCTCGTAAATGGCCTCGACGGTGAATATCGCTCGCGCCTGGCTGGGTCGCTTGAGCGGCTTGGCGCGGGGCTTGAGGCTGTGCACAGCCGGCTTGCCGGCGTTTCCGAACCCGTTCTTCATGGTCTGCCATTAAGCTGGTCCCACCCGCAATCGTCGCAGATAGGAGTCTGATTATGCCCAGTGCCAGCACGGTAACACGACTGATCACCCGCAAGAACGGCCTTGACCAGAGCCGCATCGAAGTGCAGGAACGAAGCCTGGTGGCCGCTCCCGGCGAGGCGATCCTCAAGGTTGAACGCTGCGCCCTGACCACCAATAACATAACCTACGCCGCTTATGGCGATTCGATGAGTTACTGGGGCTTTTTCCCTACCGGGCAGTCGGAGTGGGGCCAGATACCGGTATGGGGTTTTGCCGATGTGTTGGTGTCGAATGTCGATGGGGTGACGGTGGGGGAACGCTTCTACGGTTACTTTCCGATTGCCAGCCATCTGTGGATGAAGCCGGAGCGGGTGACCGAACGGGGCTTTTATGACGCCGCCGAGCACCGCAAGGACCTGACCTCGGCCTATAACCAGTACACGCGCTGCGGCTGGGACCCTTACTACGGCACGGGCACCGAGGATCTGCAGATCCTGCTCAAACCGTTGTTCCTGACCTCGGCGATGCTCGCCGACTTCCTCGAGGACAACCGCTTCTTCGGTGCCACGCGCCTGGTGTTTTCCAGTGCATCGAGCAAGACCGCCTTTGGTACGGCGGTGTGCCTGGAGGGCCGGCCCGAGTTGACCCGTGTCGCCCTGACGTCCCCGGCCAACCGGGCGTTTGTCGCCGGCCTGGGGTGTTATGAACAGACCCTGGCCTATGCAGAACTGGAGCTGTTGGAAACCGACCAGCCGACGCTGTATGTGGATTTTTCCGGTGACCTGGCACTGCGTGACCGGGTGCATCAGCGCCTGGGCCGGCAGTTGCTCTACAGTTGCTTCGCCGGTTCCGCGCAAACCACGGGCGAGGCGCGACTCACGGCGATCGAAGGGCCGCAGCCAGTGTTCTTCTTCGCGCCGATCCAGATCCGTAAACGTAACGCCGAATGGGGGCCGGAACGGGTGAGCGGCTATATCGGCGAGGGCCTGCAACGTTTCTACCGGACGGTGAGTGAAGGGCCGACGCCGTTGCTGGAGGTGGTTGTCGATACTGGCTTCGCCGCCGCCCAGCAACTGATCTCACGGCTCTATCACGGGCAGGTGCCGCCGGCCCAGGGCAATATCATCAAGCTCTGAAATCCCGATGCCGGTGCAATGCTGTGAACACATACCCTGTGGGATCGGAGCTTCCCGCGCAACCTTTGGCGATCTCAAGGGCCCTTTCGCGGGCAAGCTCCGCTCCCACATCAGTTGCCTTGCGGCATTTCACCCTTCGCCAGGCGCTTGTTGATGTCGACGATCACCTGCGGCAGATCGTTGAGGGTGTCGATCAGGTAGTGTGGCCGGGAGCCGGCGAACAGTTCGTGGATACGCTGGCGCTCGGTATCCAGGCTCGCCCGGTCGAGGTCGCGGTACTGTGCGTAGGTCAGCCCCAAGGCATTTCCCGAACACACCAGGGCAACGGTCCACATGCCAGCCCGGCGGCCTTCAAGGATCCCTGGGACGGTGTCGTCGACCTTGACGCAGGCGGCGACATCGTCGATGCCCAGGGCTATCACGTTGGCCAGGGCCTGGGCCGGCCAGGGGCGACCGTTCGGCACCTCGTCGGTGGCCACCACGTGGTCGGCGACATAGCCGTTGCCGGCCGCGAGGGCCACGACTTTTTCCATGACCCGGGCCGGATAACCCGAGCACGAGCCGATCTTCAGGCCCTGCCCGCGCAGTGTGGCGATAGTCTCCAGGGCCCCGGGAATCAGCGCCGAGTGTTCGGCGATCTTCTCGATCTGCAGGGGCATGAAGCGCTCGTAGATGGCCGTGACGTCGTCATCGCTCGGGGCGCGACCGAACACCTTGCGGTAGCGTTCGGTGATCGCCGGTTGGTCGCACAAAGTACGGATATGGTCCCACTTGCCCATGCCCATGGGACCGCGGGCTTCCGCGATGGAGACCGAGACGTCGAATTCGGCGAAGGCCTCGACGAAGATCTGGGTCGGTGCGAACGAACCGAAATCGACGACGGTGCCGGCCCAGTCGAGAATGGCGGCTTGCAGCTGGGTGGGGTTGCGGTAGTTCATGTCGGTCAGCCTTGAATACGATAATAAGGGTGGAAATACGGACCTTTAGGAGCCGGCTTGCCGACGATGGCAGCCGGATAGTCGCTGCAAAACTTGCGGACCTCATCGCCAGCAAGGGACCTGTCGAGTTTCTAGATATCCAGCACTTCCATGTCCCGCATGACCTCGGCGATAGCGGCGACCGCCGCCTGCATATCGCGGCGCCCGACCTGGCCGATACAACCCACGCGAAACGTCTCGACCCGGGTCAGCTTGCCCGGATAAAGAATGAAACCCTTGGCCTTGACCCGTTCGTAGAACGCCTTGAACTGGTAACGCGGATCTTTCGGGGCATGGAAGGTGACGATGATCGGCGCCTGGATCGCCGCCGGGAGGAAGCTGCGCAGGCCGAGTTTGCTCATTTCTTCCAGCAACACCTGGCAGTTGTCGGCATAACGGCCGAGGCGGGCGGGCAGGCCACCTTCCTCGTTGTATTGCAACAGCGCCTCGTGCAGCGCCGCGACCACATGGGTCGGCGGGGTGAAACGCCATTGGCCGGTCCGGGCCATATAGGCGTGCTGATCGTGCAGATCCATCGCCAGCGAATGCGAGTTGCCGGCGGCCGCGGCCAGGGCGTCCTTGCGGGCGAAGACCAAGCCCATCCCGGGTACGCCTTCCAGGCATTTGCCGGACGCAGCGATCAGGGCATCGAACGGCATCTGGCGGGCGTCGATGGGCAAGGCCCCGAACGTGCTCATGGCGTCGATGATCAACCGCTTGCCATGGCGGGCCACCACGTCGGCGATTTCCGCTAACGGATTGAGGATGCCGGTGCTGGTTTCGCAGTGGATCAGCGCGACATGGCTGATGGCCGGATCGGCCTGCAGCAGGCGTTCGACATCGGCGGCGGTGGTGGGTTGGTCCTCAGCGGTTTCGAAGGTGCTGAACGAACGACCCAGTACCTCGCAGATTTTCCCCAGGCGCTGGCCGTAGGCGCCGTTGATCAGCACCAGGACTTTGCCGTGCCGTGGCACCAGGGTGCCGATGGCGGCCTCCACGGCAAAGGTGCCGCTGCCTTGCAAGGGCACGCAATGATGGCTGTCGGCAGCGTTGACGATCGCCAGCAGTTGCTCGCATAGACTGGCCGTCAGTTGGTTGAAGCCCTCGTCCCAGGAGCCCCAGTCCAGGTTCATCGCCTGGCGAGTGCGGGCCGAAGTGGTCAACGGACCCGGGGTGAGCAGGATGGGAGCGGCAGTACGCATGCGGGTTTCTCGCGGCGGGGATCGTTGACGGGATACAGGGCATAAGTTGCCGTTTGACTTGTTATCAATCAAATTGTTTGTTGTTATGCGAGCTATAAGTGAGGCTGATAACTATGAACCTGTTCCAGTTGCGTGCATTCGATGCCGTGGCACGCGAGGGTAGCTTTACCCGCGCCGCGGCCCGCCTGTTTATCAGCCAGCCGGCCGTAACCGGGCATATCAAGGCCCTGGAAGAGCATTACCAGATCACCTTGCTCAGGCGCACGGCGCGGCGCGTCGAACTGACTGCCGAGGGTACCCGGCTGGCGGCGATTACCCGGGCCATGTTCGGTCTGGCCGAGGAAGCCGAGGCCATGCTCGAAGCCAATCGACAATTGTTGACCGGGCGCCTGGAAATTGCCGCGGACGGGCCGCATATGGTCATGCCGATGCTTGCCCGGCTGCGCGCGCGGTATCCGGGGATCACCGTCAACCTGAGGCTGGGCAATGCCCAGGAAACCCTGGCGGCACTGTTGTCCGAGCATGCCGACGTGGCGCTGCTGACCGAGGTCGAGCCGCGCAAGGGCCTGTACCTGCAAGCCCTGAGCGAATCACGGATCTGTGCGCTGGTGCCATGCGGGCATCCATGGCTGGCCGAGCCGCGGGGCATTGCCCTGGCGCAACTGGACCAGGTAATCATGGTGCTGCGCGAACCGGGTTCGATCACCCGGCGCACCTTCGACCGGGCCTGTATACAGGCCGCCGTGAGTCCCCGGGTACTGTTGGAACTGGACAGCCGCGAGGCGGTGACCGAAGCGGTGGCCGCGGAGTTGGGGGTGGGCATCGTCTCGTCGCTGGAAGTCAGTCCTGACCCCCGGGTGCGGGCGCTGCCGATCAGCGCTGACGGCCTGGGCAACCGACACCAGATCGGCTGCCTGGAGCGGCGCAAGGAACTGCGGCTGATTCAGGCGTTTCTCGGGCTGGTACCGGAAACCGTCGCGGTGCCCAGCCCGGCCTGAAGAAAAGCCTGGCGCTGGCGCAGGTTCCAGTGCTGTTGGATGTACTCGTGCACGGCCACGCATTGTCCGGGGTAGAGGAGCCAGAGCTGTTCCGGCGTGGCGGCCAGCTCCTGGGCCAGTCGCCGCCTGCTGGCGGGCCCCAGCAGGGCGGCGCCACGGCTGTCACTGCGGCCTTCCAGGAGGATGTCATCGCGACTCAGGCGCGCCAGTTCCTTGAGTCCGGGGCGGGGCATTCGCACGATGTACCAGATGTTTTCGCACAGGCAGAGTGCGGCGGCGGGCGGTGGTTCGTAGGGGAGTTCATAGAGGTAGAACTCCCCGGGATCGTCGTCCGCCGCGCCGATGTTGTCCTGTACCTGCCACGGCGCGGTGCCGGCGCCTGGCAGATCGGCCAGGGGCGGCGGGTCAACGGCGGCGTACAGGTCTCGCTCGGAAAGGAAACCACAGATCACCGGCTGGTCGGGCTGGTTCTCGACAAAGTCGATCAGCACCTGGCTGCCGACCCGGGGGGCCTGGCTTTGCGCGGCTCCCGGCGATACCCAGCAGCCCGGCGCGCTATCCTCGGCCTGGACGCTGTTCGGCAACTGTACACGCAGGCGTCCATGGGCATCCGGCCGGGCGCTGCCGGCATGTTCGCCCAGCACGGTAGCGATCTGATAACCCTGCGCGGCCGCGGGTTTCTGCCGCAAGGAAGGACGAAATGGCGTTGCCCAGGGGATGGCCCGAAAGTGGTTGCTGTAGCCATGGGCGCTGAAATACTCGTCATGCAGGCCATCGTTGTCCTCGACACTGAACGCGTCGATAGGGCATTTGTCCCAGCCCTGTTCGCCCCGATGCTGTACTTCGGTGATCAGCCATTGATCGTTGAGCGCTTGCCGCGGATGCCCGCCGATCCGCCGCACTTCGCCGCTGCGCAGGCTATCGAGGTTGCTGTAGCCCTGGATCTGGCGTTGTTCGCAGCGCAGTCGTTCGAGGATGCGCTGGCTGCGTTGCTGTTCGTGTCGCTGGCCTGGCGTGGGGCTGGCGGCGTGCAGGCCATAGGCGCGCGCCTGGTTGGCGGCGCCGTCGTCGGGTGCCCGTTGCGGCCAGGCGGGCGTATGCCCGGACAGTCGGCTGTCATGGCTGGCGAGCATCTGGTGACGCTCGTAGAGTTGGCTGATAAACGCCCGTTCAGGTGTCGGGGCGCTGTCGTGACAGGGCACCACGCCGGCCCGTTCGGGAAAACTCTGCGGGTCTTCGGCGAACACCAGGACATGCCGTTGCGGTGTCTGTTCGAAGTGATAGTGGATGCCTTCTTCCTCGCAGAGCCGATTCAGCAACTGCAGGTCGTTTTCATCCTGCTGCAGGCACAGGGCGCGGCGTGGGTACAGGCCGCGCTCGAGTTCGAAGCGGTAATCGGCGGCCTCGAGGTCGTGGGCCTGCAGCAGCCGCAGGAGAATCGCCGGCACGCTCAGGTCGCAGAACGCCCGCCGCCGCGGGCAACGCGCCAGGGCCTGCAGGCGCGGCACCAACAGCACCTGATAATGATACAGGCATGGCTCCAGGTAGCGGCTGCTGATTTGCTCGATGATCCCATGCCAACTGGCCTGCCCGCGGCCCATACTCAGCAGGGCCGGGCGATGTAGCAGGGGCTCCAGGTCCAGGGCGGTGTCGCCGAGCAACTCCATCTCGAAGCGAAAGGGCTCGTTCAAGGCTTCACGGCCCTTGAAGCGGATGACCGGCAAGGGCTCAGGGAGCAGACCGATGGTCAGTGAGATCTGTCGTTCCTTGTCCTGGGGCATTTCGTCTGTTCTCCATGAATTTTGCGGCAGAGGGTACGAAAAGCCGTGGCCCCCCGGACACTGCAAAACGATGTTTGGGAAATTGCCTACGATCATCAGGGTAGAGTCGTAATCTTCGTCAGGTTTTGGTCGATTGGTCGGTTGTGGCCGTATAAACTGGGCGGCAAAGCGTCGGCCAATAAATGTCACGACGCCTCTGATCGAGAGAGTGAGTAATGGGCGCACAGTGGAAGGTTAAACACAAAGAAGCGGCGGCCAACGCCAAGGGCAAGATCTTTGGCAAGCTGGTCAAGGAAATCACCATCGCCGCGCGCAACGGTGCCGACGTCGCCACCAACGCACACCTGCGCCTGGTGGTCGAGCAGGCGAAAAAGGCCTCGATGCCCCGCGAGACCCTGGAACGTGCCATCAAGAAAGGCTCGGGCCAGTTGGGCGAAACCGTGCAGTATCACCGCGTGACCTACGAAGGCTTCGCCCCGCACCAGGTGCCGCTGATCGTTGAATGTGTCACCGACAACATCAACCGCACCGTCGCGGAAATCCGCGTGGCGTTCCGCAAGGGCCAGTTGGGTGCATCGGGTTCGGTGTCCTGGGACTTCAACCATGTCGGCCTGATCGAAGCGGCACCGGACAGCCCGGATGCCGACCCGGAAATGGCGGCGATTGAAGCGGGCGCCCAGGATTTCGAGCCGGGCGAAGAGGGGGCGACCCTGTTCCTCACTGAACCGACCGACCTCGATGCGGTCCAGAAAGCCCTGCCGGAGCAAGGCTTCACCGTATTGTCAGCCAAGCTCGGTTACCAGGCGAAGAACCCGGTCAGCGGCCTGAGCGACGAGCAGATGGCCGAAGTCGAAGCCTTCCTCGAAGGCCTGGACAACCACGACGACGTGCAAGACATGTTTGTCGGCCTGGCCGGCTGATCCTGGCCCCCTTGTGGTGAGCGGGAAAGCCCTGGTGCCATTCGGTTGAGGTCTGACGCGCTCCCACATGAGTCAGGGGGCGCTTTCAATATCCCACGCCCTTATCTGACGGCTATGGGGCAAGCCTGCCCGCTACCTGATCGATTACGCCAGGGTTGCGCAGATCGCCTCGAACCCCGGCCGCGCCAGTACGTCCGGCTGGATGCAGCGCACCTGCAGGTCCTTGAGCAATTCAAGCTCGCGCGCCTCGATCTCCCCGTCGATCCGTTCCAGCAATTCCCCCAGGAAAATCCCGAACGCACGCACCTCGATCCGTTGCAGTGCGCGGGTTTCCAGGCTGTCGGTCGGTGCATGGAACGACGCGGCGCCAAAATCCCCGAGCAGGCAATCGCCGGCTTCGTTGTAGAGAATATTGTGTGCGTACAGGTCGCCATGGCAGAGCCCCAGACGATGCAGATGCGCACCCACCGAGGCGATCCCGCGTGCCATGTGCAAGGCCTGCCCGGCACTGAAGCGGGTCTCGCCCCGGTACACGTCGCGGCTGCACGAATCGAGACTCGGCAATGCCGCAAGGTTGGCGAAGCGCGGATCGATCAGTTCCATCACCAGCCCGGCCTGGCCATCGGGATGGCCGGCGATGCGTCCTTCGACCTTGATCAGGTTCGGATGCCGGCCCGCCGCGATGCAGGCATTCATTTCATTCTGCGGCGAACCGTCGCTGGTCATGCTGCCCTTGTACAGCTTGACCGCCACCGACAAGGCCGATGCCGCCGGGCGGCTCCAGCGCGCCTGGCTGATCACGCCCGAGGCACCTTCGCCCAGGCGCTGTTCAAGTTGCAGTTGATCCCAGTCGATGGTCGGCGTGCGGTCGCCGACCAGCACTTCGCCGGTGTGATCAAGCTTCGGGTTACCGGCATAGGCGATCCAGGCCAGGCTCGGCAGGGTCAACAGCCATTGCGGCAATTCGTCCAACTGGTTGGCGGCGATGCGGATCAATTCCAGCCTATGACAGTCCGCCAGGGTGGCGGGCAGGGCGCGCAGGCGATTGCCCGCCAGCATGAGCTTCTGCAGCAACGGTCGGCGGCCCAGTTCTTCCGGCAGTTCGCTGATGCGGTTGTCGGTCAGGATCAGCCAGCGCAACAGGGGAGGCAGGCCGGCAGCCGACACCTGCTCGATGCGGTTGGCCTTGAACGCGACCATGCTCAGTTTGGCGCACTGGCCCAGGCAGGCCGGCAATTCGGTGAACAGGTTGTCCGAGCAGAACAGGATACGCAGGTGTGTCAGCCGGTGCAGGTCGTCCGGCAGGCTGCTCAGCGCGTTACCGCTCAGATTGAGGATTTCCAGGGAGTCGGCCAACTGGAAGATTTCCCGGGGGAACTCGCTCAGCCCGCAGGACAGGTCGAGTCGCTTGATACCGGTCAGTTGGCCGGCGCGCAGTTGGGCAAGGGTATCCATAAGCGGGCGTGAGTACTCGTCGCGATCATCGAAAAAAGATCGTCATGATAGCAATGTTGTTGAGCCGAGGCGCGCTGATGAGCGGGCGCGGGGCGTGGATCAGCCCAGGCTGCTGGCCGCCGGCCCGACTTCGAGCAACTGCCCCAGGCGGCTGCGGGTCCGCGCCAGGTCGATGGCGTTGCCGCCGAGGCTGTCACGTAGCGGCCGCTCGCCGATCAACAGCAGGCGCTTGTCCTGGTCGTACAGCACGTCGATCAGGTTGATGAACCGCTGCTGGGCCGCGATCGAACAGTCTTCAAGGTTGGGCAGCTCATCGATGATCCAGGTGTCGAAGCGTCGGCACAGCTCCAGGTAGTCCATCACGGCGGTGGGTTGGTCGCACAGGTCGGTGAATTCGAAACGCACGGTGCGCTCGGCACACAGGCGCACGTTAAGTTGCCGGGCCCCCACCCGCAGGCCGAAGGCCGGGGCCTGGCGTTGCGGTAGCTGCAGCGCCTGGCGTTGTGCCGGGCAGCCCGGCCAGACGTACTGGCCCTGGGTGAATTGCTGCTGGGTATGGCTGCGTGGCTGGCTGCGGTAGTCATGCGGGCCACCGATCTCCATGACCTCCATGCGGGCGTTGATCAGGTCGATCACCGGCTTGAAGCGGGCGTGGTAGAGCGGATTGGGCAGCAAGCCTTCGGGTGGGTAATTGGAGGTGAGCAACACCAGCACGCCGCGCTGGAACAGGGCCTTGAACAGTCGGCTGATGAGCATGGCATCGCCGATGTCATGCACATGGAACTCGTCGAAGCACAGCAGCCGGCAATCCTTGAGCAGTTCGTCCAGGGTCCGGCCCAGGGCATCCGGCGTTTGCCGATGACGGAACATGCCCTGGTGCAGGTGGGTAAAGAAATCGTGGAAATGCACCCGCTGTTTCTCGGCAATCGGCACGGCCTGGAAAAAGCCGTCCAGCAACCAGCTCTTGCCGCGTCCGACCGCACCGTACAGGTACAGGCTGCGTTGGCGGCCCTGGGGCACGCCGTCCAGCAGCGCGCTGGCCTGCTGCGCCAGGCGTTCGATAACCCGCTGCTGGCTCAGGCTCAGGGTGTAACCCTGGTGGTTGGCCTTGCGTCGGAAATACTCGTGCACGTCGTGGGACGGCGCTACGACGCTGGCCTTGCCGGCGAAAGCCTTGCCGAAGAAACGGCGCAAGGCTGGCCAACGGGGTTTCATGCCAGGGCGATCGGGGGGCGGAGCGGCCAACGGAGAGGATCCCTTTGCGTAAAAAACCAGAGCGGCTGGGTCATGGTGGTGTGACAAGCATCGCACCCGGCGAAGGTCAGCGCCATCTTGCCGATGGTCGCGCTAATGTAACCAATCCCCGGTGTGTCGGCCAGGCCACGCCGCCAGCCGGTCCTCTACTGACAAGCTGATACTGGATTGGAGTGCGTGAGCTGGCCACACCGTGATGGCCCTCTCAGATGAGTGACCGTGGCTTCTAGCGCTCGATACTGCGGTTCCAGCGCGCGTTCCACTCAGGCCGCAGCAGGTTGACCTGGTCCCAGTCGATGGCCACCGCTGTGTCCAGGTATTGCTTCATGGCCTCGACCTGGCCGCGGGTCTTGTCGGTGGTCGGGGTGTTGGGGTTGGACGGAATCTGGTCGCCATCCTCCAGCGCCGCCGCCTGGGCCTCGGGAGTCAGGAGGAACTCGGCGAGTTTCTGCGCCAGCGCCGGCTCGGTGTTGTTGGCAATCGCACACTCGGCGACGTTCAGCACCACCGCGCCTTCCTTGGGTTGCGCGTACTCCACCGGGATGCCCTTGAGCTTGAGCGCGGTGACCTGGGTCGGGGTCAGCGGAAACAGCGCCGCCTCGTCGGTCTGGACCATCTCCGAAAGCTTGGCCGAACTCGGGATGTACTCCAGCACATTGCGCCCCACGCTGCCCGGCCAGGCCTTGAAGCCCGGCTCGACATTGCTCTCGCTGCCGCCCTGGATCCGATTGAACATCAGGAAACCGTGCAGGCCGAAGGTCGAGGACGACATCGACTGGAACACCAGTTTGTCCTTGTACTTGCTGTCCGCCATGTCCATCCACGAGGTTGGCGCGGCCCAGCCTTTTGCCTTGAACAACCGCGTGTTGTAGGCCAGCCCGGTCACTCCCAGGCTGACCGCCACCGCCTGGTCCTTGATCCGCCCCTTGACCGGGATCTGCGCCAGGGTCGGGCTGTCTTCGAGTTTGCCGCACAGGCCCATGGAGATCGCCCGGTACATGATCCCGTCATCGAGGAAGATTACGTGCAACTGCGGGTTGTCCTTGCTCGCCTGGACCTTGGCGAGGATGTCGGCGGACGTGCCCGGTACAATGACCACCTTGACGTGATTGGCCTTTTCGAAGGGTGGTAGCACCTTGTCGCTGTACAAACGTTCCATGGTCCCGCCGTTCATGCCCAGGTACAGCGTGGGCTCGGCCTGGGCCGGCGCGGCGCCGAGCAGGGCCATGAGAGGCAGGCAGGACAAACCGATCAGGGCATTGCGTTGAGTCTTCTTCATGGCGCGATCTTCCTCTGGGTTCTGACGGCCCGCTCAAACGGCGGGAGTGGATTGGAAACGGGTAATGGAAAAAGCTTCGATCGGCGTCGACGACTGGCCCTGGCACACCAGCTCGGCGAGGACCTCACCCACCGCCGGGCCGATCTGGAAGCCCGCTCCGGCGAAACCGAAGGCGTGCAGCAGGCCGGGTTGGGTATCGCTCGGGCCGATCACCGGCTGGCGGTCGGGCAGGTAGCCTTCGGTGCCGCTCCAGGTACGAATTGCCTGGGCCCCTTGCAGGAACGGATAGAGCTCGACGGCCTGGCGGAGAATCTCCAGCACGGCGCTCTGCCCTGGTCGGGCGCGGGCGTGGTCGAGGGCAAAGCCCTGACCGCCACCCAATACGCAATTGCCGCGACAGACCTGGCGGGCATAGATGCCGCCGCCCTCGACGCCGGTACTGGCGTCCATCACCAGGGGCAAGGGTTCGGTCACCAGCATCGCCGGATGACCGGAATACATCGGCACCGCTTCACCGAACTGCGCGGCAAGGCTGCCGGCCCAGGCGCCGGCGCAATTGAGCAGCCAGGGCGCGCGGACCTCGAGGCCTGTGCGGGTGCGCAGGATAAAGCGTCGACCGTCGTGCTCGACCTGGGTCACCTCGCTCTGTTCCAGCACCGTTGCACCGAGCTGACGGGCGGCGCGGGCAAACGCCGGGGACACCAACCGGGGATTGGCGTGGCCATCGTCGGGGCAGAAGGAGGCGCCCTCGGCGACCTGGCCGACCCATGGAAAACGTTGGCGTAGCTGCTCGCGGTCAAGCACTTGCAGAGCGAGCCCGAAGCCCTGGCTGCTGTCGGCATAGGCTTGCAGGGCGGCCAGATCGTCGAGGCTGCGGGCCAGCTTGAGATGCCCCGAGCGCTGGTATTCGCCGTCGATGCCGATCAGTTCTGGCAGGCGGGCCCAGATTCCGTGGGCGCGTTGGGACAGTGGCAACTGCGACAGCGGTCGACCCTGGCGGCGCACGCCACCGTAGTTCACGCCGCTGGAGTGCGAGCCGCAGAAGTCCCGCTCAAGCAGCACCACGCTACGACCTTGGCGGCTCAAGGCCAGGGCCGCCGAAGCGCCGACGATGCCACCGCCGAGAATCACCGCGTCGACTTCGATCATGGCGCGACCTCCACGCCAAAGGGCAGCGGTTTGATCGGCGCCTGGGCACGCAGCCGGCCGATGCTGTCCAGGCCCAGGCCGCTTTCGCAGGCGATGATTTCCGCTGCCGCCGCGCCGCAGATCCGGCCCTGGCAGCGGCCCATGCCGACCCGGCAATGGGCCTTGACCCGATTGATTTCCCAATGGCCTTCGCGGACCACCGCGCGCACCTCGCCGACGCTGACTTCTTCGCAGCGGCACAGCATCAGCGTGTCCGGTGCTTCCGTGGCCCAGTGCTCGGGGAAGAGGAATGCCTGTTCCAGCCCATGGCGGAAGGCACTGATGCGTTGCAGGCGAGTCTCCAGAAATGCTGTGCGCTGTGGATCGACAATGCGCCCCAGATCTTCCAGCAGGGCCAGGGCGGCTCGCTCGCCAGCCATTTCCGCGGCATCGGCGCCCATGATTCCGGCGCCATCGCCGGCCAGGTAGACACCCGCCATGCTGCTGCGTCCGGCATTGTCCCGCTCCGGCAGCCAGGCGCGATTCAAGGGGTTCCAACTGAAACGGCAGCCCAGCAGATCGGCCAATTGGGTTTCGCTGCGTAGCCCGTGGGCGAAGGCCAGCGCGTCGCAGTCGATGGAGCGCAGGTAGCCGCCCTGGCGCCAGCGCAGCGATTGCACGCGGCGTTCGCCGTCGACCTGCCGCGGATGGGCGTCCTGGTGTACCGGGATGCCGTGGGCTGTCAGCCAACTGCGGTAATACAGGCCCTTGGCGAGGGTCAGCGGTTGCCCGAGCAAACCGGGCAGGGCGCGGCACTGGGCGCTGAACGGCGTGCTGTCGAGCACCGCCGCCACCTTCGCTCCGGCCTTGGCATATTGGTAGGCCACCAGATACAGCAGCGGTCCGCTGCCGGCGAACACCACGCGTTGGCCGATGGCACAGCCCTGATATTTCAAGGCAATCTGCGCGGCACCGAGACTGTAGACCCCGGGCAAGGTCCAGCCGGGTATCGGCAGCACCCGGTCGGTGGCGCCGGTGGCGACGATCACCTTCGAGTAGGCCAGGCGTCCGGCCCGGCCTTGTTGCAGGGTATCGAGGGCGCCGTCCTCGGCGTTCCACACCAGGGTGTCGGGCCGGTAGTCGAGCTGTTCGCGCAGCTGCTCCAGGGTCTGGTGGATCGCCGCCGCCTTGCGGGCTTCGAATCCATAGAGTTTTACCGGCGAACGACGAAAGTTCTCCGGCTGACGCCGATAGATCTGCCCGCCACCACGCGCGGCTTCATCCAGTAGGCAGGGGCGCAGGCCATGGGCAACCAAGGTTTGCGCGGCACGAATGCCGGCCGGTCCGGCCCCGACGACAACGATCTCAGACATGGGCAGCCCGCCGCATTGTGGGAGCGAGCTTGCTCGTGATGGGCGTCAACGAAAACATGGGGTCCCTGGATAATCGCGCTGCCCTTGCGTTCATCGCGAGCAAGCTCGCTCCTGCCGCGGGAGATTTTATGTACGTCATGGCGTGTTTCTCCCTTCTCGACGAACCTGCTGCCCGGCTTCGAGCATCGTCGAGCAGGCGCGCACCCGGCGTCCGTCGGCCAGCCTGACCCAGCAATCCTGGCAGGCGCCCATCAGGCAGAACCCGGCGCGGGGCTCGCCGCTGAAGTCGCTGTGGCGCAGGTATTCACCGGCGGTGAGCAGCGCGGTCAGCAGGGTATCGCCCTGCAAACCGCTGGCTGGTTCGCCGTCGAGGGTAAAGTCCAGGGCCGGGCGGTCGCCTTCGGCCAGTCGTGTCAGCAGTGCCATGTCGGCCTCATTGTTTGCCTACCAGTACCCGGTCCAGGCCGTAGACCCGGTCGAGCAGAATCATCGTCAGCGCGGTCAGCGCGATCACCAGGGCCGAGACCGCCGCCATCATCGGGTCGATGGATTCGGTGGCGTAGACGTACATGCGCACCGGCAGGGTCTGGGTTGCGGGGGAGGTGACGAAGATCGACAGCGTCACTTCGTCGAAGCTGTTGATAAAGGCCAGCAGCCAGCCGCCGGCCACGCCGGGCAGGATCATCGGCAGGGTGATCTGGCGGAACAGGGTGAAGCGTCCGGCGCCGAGGGATTCGGCGGCCTGTTCGGCGCTGCGGTCCATGCCGATGGCGGCGGCCAGTACCAGGCGCAACACATAGGGCGTGATCACCAGCACATGGGCGCCGATCAGCCAGGCGAAGCTGCCGTTGACCCCCATCAGGGCGAACAGGCGCAACAGCGCGACCCCGAGCACCAGGTGCGGGATGATGATCGGAGAGAGAAACAGGCCATTGAGAAAGTCCCTCCCGGGAAACTGATGACGGGTCATCGCCAGGGCCGCCGGAACCGCGATCAAGGTCGCCAGGCTGGCGGCGCTGAAGGCCAGGATCAGGCTGTTGTAGAACGCCTGGACAAAGTCCGCGCGTTCGAACACCGCGCGGAACCAGCGCAACGAGAAGTCCGTGGTCGGCAGGCTGAGGGTGTTTTCCGGGGTGAAGGCCACCAGGCACACCACCACCAGCGGCGCCAGCATGAACACCACGATTAGGCTATGGAACAGTAGGGCCAACGGGCCGTTTCTGGACATTTACACGGCCCCCAGGGATTTTTTGTAGCGACGCTCGATCATCCGGTTCCACGACAGCATGATCAGCAGGTTGAGCAGCAACAGCACCACGGCAATCGCCGCGCCCATCGGCCAGTTGAGCTCCGAGAGGTACTGGTCGTAGACCAGGGTCGCGACCATTTTCAGGCGGCGTCCGCCGAGCAGTCCGGGAATCGCGAAGGAGCTGGCCGACAGGCCGAACACGATCAGCGTGCCGGAGAGCACCCCGGGCATGACCTGCGGCAACACCACCAGGCGCATCACCTTGGCGTGGCTGGCGCCCAGGGACAACGCGGCTTGTTCGGCGGCAGGATCGAGCTTTTGCAAGGAGGTCCAGACCGGGATGATCATGAACGGCAACATCACGTGGACCAGGGCGATCACCACCGCGAATGGCGTGTAGAGCAGCTTCATCGGCGCCAGGCCAACGGCTTGCAGGCTCTGGTTGACCAGGCCGTCGGCACCGAGCAGGAGGCTCCAGCCGAACGCGCGGACCACCACCGAAATCAGCAACGGGGTGAGGATCAGGATCAGGAAGATCGAGCGCCAGGGCGTGCCCATGCGGCTGAGGATGTAGGCTTCGGGGACCCCGATCAGGACGCAGAGCAGAGTGGTCAGGCCGCTGATCCAGAAAGTCCGCAGGAAGATTTCATAGAAGTACGGATCGCTGAACAGCACACCGTAGTGTTCCAGGGTGTAGGCGTCGTTTTTGACCCCGGTCTGGTAATCGAAAACATTGAACGACAGCACCGCGGTCAGGCCCAGCGGCAGGATCAGCAGGCCGAGGTAGAGCAGCAGGGCCGGTGCCGACAACAGGTAGCCGCGCCGTCCCTGGCGCATCCGCGTGAGTAGGTTCATGCCGGCACCTCGCCGTGCTCCAGCACCCGCAGCAGCTCGGCCGGCCAATCCAGGCCCACCGCCGTGCCTTCGTTCAGCGGCGCCGAGCCGTCATTGCGGCGCACCACCGTGAGTTCGCCGATCGTCGTGTCGATGCGGTACAGCCACTGGCTGCCGAGAAAGAAGCGGCTGAGGATCTGGCCGGGCAAGCGCCCGCTGCCGGCAGCCAGCAGATCGATCTTTTCCGGGCGCAGGCTCAGGGTCAACTCGCCTTCGCCCGGCAGTTGCCGGACTTGCGGGCAACCGCTGGCATCGCGGTCACCCGGCAACAGGTTGGCCTTGCCGACGAAGCCGGAAATAAAGCGCGTGCGCGGGTGTTCGTAGAGTTTGTAGGGTTCGTCGATCTGGGTGATGCGCCCGGCCTGCATCACCACCACGCGGTCGCTGATGGACAGCGCTTCGGCCTGGTCGTGGGTGACCATCAGGGTGGTGATGCCGACTTCGCGCTGGATGCGGCGAATCTCGAACTGCATCTCTTCGCGCAGGTTGGCATCGAGGTTGGACAACGGTTCGTCGAGCAACAATACCGGCGGCTCGATCACCAGGGCGCGGGCGAGGGCGACCCGCTGGCGCTGGCCACCGGACAGTTCGCGTGGATAACGCTCGGCATGCTGGTTCAGCCGCACCAGTTGCAACACCGTCGCCACCCGTTTGCGCACCTCGGCGGCGGGTACCTTGCGCATGCGCAAGCCGAAGGCGACGTTGTCCTCGACACTCATATGGGGAAACAGCGCGTAGCTCTGGAACACCACACCGAGGCCGCGACTGCTGGGCTTGGCGTGGGTGATATCACGGTTGTCGAGAATGATTGCGCCGGCGCTGACTTCGACGAAGCCGGCGATCATTTGCAGGGTAGTGGTCTTGCCGCAACCGGAGGGGCCGAGCAGCGAGACGAACTCGCCCTTGTCCACCGAGAGATGCGTGGCGACCACGGCATCGATCTCGCCATAGCGCTTGCACACGCCTTCAAGTCGTAGAAAGGCCATAACTGCGTTCCACCTGTGTGTTGTTGTATACGCCGGGGCGCATTTTTTTGTCATGGGCAGAGACGAAAGGGTGTTGCCGGGGTGCGTGGTGCTCGACTTGTGTCGGCTCCCGGTGTTGTTCGAATCGCCCCTTGTGGACGCAGAGTAGGACGAAGCCTAGGATGTGCGAAAGAGTGAATTTCACTGAAAGAATGATTATTTTCATTTTCATTCATTGAATAAATTTTCAGGCGGGAAGATCGTCAATGAATTCCACTGAGCGGAATGAAAAGAAGAACGAAGTGGGTGTCAGTGCGGTGTCGCGGCTGTTTGCCGTGTTGCGCAGCCTGGGGGAGACGCCGGAGGGCGGCGAACGGGTGACCCAGTTGGCAGAACGGGTCGGTTTGTCCCAGCCGACCACCCACCGGCTGCTGCGCAGCCTGGTGGACGAGGGTATGGTGGAGCAGGACGGGCGCAGCAAACGCTATCGCCTGAGCCTGGATTTCTTTGCCCTGGCGGCTCGGGCCGGGCAGACCGGCAACCTGCGTGAACTGGTGCGCCCGGCGTTATTGCGCTTGTCGGCATCGCTGGGGGATTCGTTGTTCCTGCTGGCCCGCAGCGGTTTCGATGCGATCTGTCTGGACCGTAGCGAAGGGCCGTTTCCGATCCGCACCTTTACCGGCGATATCGGTGGACGCGTGGCCCTGGGCGTGGGACAGGGCAGCCTGGCGATCCTCGCCTTCCTGCCGGAAGAGGAGCGCGAAACGGTGATCCGCTACAACCTGCCGCGGCTGCGGGATTTTCATCTGTATGACGAAGTGCTGCTGCGTTCCGAGGTGGAGAATGTGCGCAAGCTCGGGTACGCCGGGCGCAACACCGGGGTGCTGCAAGGCATGGCCGGGGTCGCGGTACCGATCCTCGATCGCGAGGGGCGGGCGGTGGCGGCGCTGAGCGTGGCCACCATCAGCGACCGCCTGGGGCCGGACCGTCTGCCGACGGTGGTGGAGTTGCTCAAGCGCGAAGCCGCGGCGATCGGGTCGCGGATCAATCCGTTTGATCCGTTGTTGCGGCGGCCGTCGCAAGTCTTCGAGCAGAAATGACAGTTCGACCATCAAAAGTCGAGCGCGGTCTTGTGGCGAGCGGGCAAGCCCGCTCGCCACAGGTGTCATCTTTTACCTGGGAGTCCTCAGAACCTGGTCGTCTGTCGCAGCAACTGCGCCGCCGGGATGTCCGCCGGGGTCACCATGGCGTAGTTGTAGCCGCTGCCGGACCAGTACTCGGCCTGCAGTTCACCATCACGGCGCCCACCGCGCTCCAGCAAATGATTCTGCGGTCCCGGTGGCCGCACGTAGTAGCTGATCCGCTGGCCTTGCGGGTTCTCATACAACACCATCGCCGCCGCGCCCTGCTCGGTACTCAGCAAGCGCGCGCTGACCGGCTTGAACCCGGCAGTCTGCAAGTTCGGCAGGCGGTTGGCCTGGGTGAAATAACGGTCGAGCCAGCCTTGCAGGTCGCCGCTCTGCTCGACCTTGAAGTCCGCCGGCAGGATGTCCTGAGTGGCGAACATGCGATAGGCCTGCACCGCATCGGCCATCGGCGCGGGCAGCGGGAAGGTCATCTGTCGCGCTTGCCAGCCGCTGACCCCGCCGAGGCTCACGGCAATCAACAACACCGCGGCGCTGGCCAGGTGCCGCCGGGACTGGCCGCGCAGGCGCCGGCGAATCGCGCTCGGGTCCAGCGCCGGGTTCGCCGGCATCTGCAGGGTACCGCCCAGGGCCGCGCGCAAGTGCTGGGCATCGCGCTGCCAGTCGCGGACCTGTTCGGCCAGTTCCGGGTTGCTCGCCAGGTACGTCTCCAGCAACTGCCGGTCGGCTTCGCTGAGTTGATGGTCGACGTAGGCGTGCAGGTCGCGTTCGCTTGGAGGAATAGTGATCATTTCAATATCCGCAGGGAGGGGCTGGTGATTTCGCCTTCGCTGAGCTGGCGCAGGGCCTGGCGGGCGCGGGACAGACGCGACATCACGGTGCCGGTGGGGACGTCGAGAATCTCGGCGACTTCCTTATAACTCAAACCTTCCACCGAGACCCAGAGCAACAGCGCCCGTTGTTCGGTGGGCAGCAGTTCGAAGGCTTCCAGGGTCGACTGGGCCACCACCGTGCGCTCCACCGAGGGCTGGGCGTCGTCGCGGCCGGTAAAGAACTCGAGCATCCGCGCATAGCGTTTGCCGCGACGGTGGGAGTCGATGAATTGGCGATACAGGATCGAGAACAGCCAGGCCCGCAGGTCGCCTTCCGCACGCTTGGCGCCCCAACTGGAGAGGGCTCGCTCCAGGCTGGATTGGACCAGGTCGTCGGCGCTGCTGGGATTGCGCGTCAGCGACACGGCGAAGCGCCGCATCCGGGGGATCAGTTCACGCAACTGCTCATCGAGATCGTTCATGGAATCCTGCGGGTTCTTGTCATTACGCTTGGACTAGCAAGACGCCTGGCTTCGAAGGTTATTCCAGCGGCCGGAAAATAAATATTCGAAAAAATGAACCGGGACCTGGAATAAACCGGCCCGGCCTTCGTCTTATAGCTCCTTCACCCTGTGGCCACCTGAGGCCCTGGAGTTTTTTCATGGTAGATCACACACCGCCGCCCCTCAGCGGATCGAGCAAGGTCTTGCGCCTGGCCGGTATCGCCGCCGTGCTCGCGGCCCTGGTCGGGGCCTTTGCCTATGTCAACGGGCGGCTCGATCCGGTGCGCCTGACGCCCGGGCGGATCGTCAATACGTTCGAAAAAAACAACGGCCTGCATGCCGGCTTCAGGCGTAATCATGCCAAGGGCGTGTGTGTCGCCGGGTACTTTGAAAGCACTGATGCCGCCCGTGCCTATTCCACCGCCCAGGTCTTTCGCGAAGGCAGCGTGCCGGTGGAAGGGCGCTTCGCCTTGCCCAGCGGCAACCCCTACGCGCCGGACAGCAGCGTGCCGATTCGTAGTCTGGGCTTGCGCTTCACCCAGGCCAACGGCCAGCAATGGCGTACCGGGATGAACAGCATGCCGGTGTTTCCGGTGGGCACTCCCGAAGCGTTTTTCCAGCAGCTCAAGGCGGCCTCGCCCGACCCGAGCACCGGCAAGCCGAACCCGGCGGCCATGGCGGCGTTCTTTGCCAGCCACCCGGAAACCGCGCCGTTCCTGAAATGGGTCAAGACCGCCAAGCCTTCGGCCAGCTATGCCACGGAAAGCTACAACGGCCTGAATGCCTTCTACCTGGTTGACGCGGCCGGCCGGCGCCAGGCCGTGCGCTGGGGGCTGGTGCCGCTGAGCCAGGATGCCGCGGGGGCGACTGCGCCGGACGGCGCCGACTTCCTCGCCAGGGACCTGGCCCTGCGCCTGGCGGCAGGGCCGCTGAAATGGCAGTTGCGCCTGACCCTGGCCAATCCCGGTGATCCGACGGAGGATGCCAGTCGGCAATGGACCGGCGAACACAGGGTGCTCAACGCCGGCACCCTGGTGCTGGAAAGCACCCAGTCCCAGGACGATGGCGATTGCCGTGATATCAATTACGACCCGCTGATCCTGCCGAGTGGCATCGAAGCCTCGGCCGATCCCTTGCTGGCGGCGCGTTCGGCGGCCTATGCCAGTTCCTATCTGCGTCGCACCAGTGAAGTCGGCGCCTTGCCCGCTGCCCATTCGTCACAGGAGTCCCGCCCATGAGCGCCCCTTCGAATCACTTCGCGCCCCTGGCGCGCCTGCTGCATTGGTTGATGGCGCTGATGATCCTGGCGATGTTGTTTATCGGTGCCGGCATGGTGGCCTCGGTGTCCGAGCGGCATGAGTGGCTGCTGCACCTGCACAAGCCGCTGGGAATTGCGATTCTGTTGCTGGTGGTGGTGCGTCTGCTGGTGCGTTTCAGCTCTCGGCAGCCACCACTGCCGAGTGACTTGCCGGGTTGGCAGGTGCTGGCGGCGAAGCTGTCCCATGTGCTGCTGTATGCCTTGATGCTGGTATTGCCGCTGCTGGGGTGGGCGATGATTTCGGCGGCGGGGGATCCGGTGATGCTGGGCAGTTCGCTGCAGTTGCCGGCGATCGTGTCCGCCAACGCGGCGACTTTTGCCTTTTTGCGCAGGGCCCATGGGTACCTGGCGTATCTGCTGTTCCTGACGGTGTTGATGCACCTGGCGGCGGCCTTGTTCCATGGCTGGATTCGTCGGGATGGGGTGTTGGAGAGCATGGTGCGCGGTAAGGATTGAAGAAATCGGTTGTTCGGACCGGCCTCTTCGCGGGCCGGCTCTGACAACGCCTACTCAAGGGTTTTTCACCGCCCTCAGCGACCACCCCCAAAACCCCAATGCCACCGCATTGATACCTGCCCCCAACAGACAAACCCCCACCCAACCCGCCCAGGCATACATCGCCGTCGCCCCTATCGACCCCGCCGCACTGCCCACCGAATAAAACAGCATGTAGCCTGCCGCCAGGCGACTCCGGGCCTGGGGCCTGACGCCATAGATCAGCGTCTGGCTAGTGACATGCGTCGCCTGCAATCCCAGGTCCAGGGCAATCACCCCCAGCAGCAAGGCCCACAGTGACGACTGGGTAAAGGCAGTCGGCAGCCAGGACAACAGCATCAGCAACAATGCGCCGCCGCTGGTCCACTGCGCCCAGCCACGATCCGCCAGTTGCCCGGCCCGGGCGGCGCCCAGGGCGCTGGCGGCTCCGGCCAGGCCGAACAGGCCGATCTCGGTGTGGGAAAGCGACAGCGGTGGGGCGCTCAGGGGCAAGACCAGCGGTGTCCACAGCACTGTGCCGGCGGCAAAGATCAGCATCGCCAGCACGGCCCGATCCCGCAGGACCTTTTCCTCCTTGAACAAGGTGAAGAGCGAAACGATCAGCGCAGCATAGGCCTGTTGGGGCCGCCGAGGCTCGACCCGCGGCAGTACCCGCCACAACAGGCCCGCCATCAACAAGGTCAAGCCACAGGACAGCCCATACACCGAACGCCAGCCGGCCAGGTCGGCCATGCCGCCGGCAACACTGCGGGCCAGCAACAGACCGACGACGATACCGCTGGTGACCGTCCCGATCACCTGGCCGCGCTCATCCGGCGCTGCCAGATGGGCGGCGTAGGCCACCAGTACCTGGGTCACCACGGCCAGCAGGCCGACGCCGGCCAATCCCAGCAGCAGCCAGGCACTGGTCGGGGCCAGGGCGGTGACCAGCAGCGCCGCCACCGAAAGCAGCATCTGCCCGACGATCAGACGCCGCCGGTTGAACAGGTCGCCGAGCGGGACCAGCAACAGCAGGCCCAGCCCATAGCCGATCTGGCTCAGGCTGATAACGATGCCCACCCTGGCAGGGTCCATGGCGAAGGTCTCGGCCATGGTGTCCAGCAGTGGCTGGGCGTAATAGACATTGCCGACCGACAGCCCGCAGGCGACAGCAAACAGCAGCACGACCGCCCCGGGCAAACGTGTGGCGGTGTCCAGGGCGGCGGAGGTAGACGATGCTTCAGATTCCATGATCGACTCCGGGTACAAGTGGTTTCTTTTTGAAACTACTTGTACCTTAGAGATGCTGGTTTTATATTGCAACCACATTTTCCAACGGAGCTTCAGGCCATGGTCAAGCGTTCGAGTCTGGAGGGGGGCGAATGCCCGGTGGCACGAGCACTGGATGCCATTGGTGATGGCTGGTCGTTGCTGATCATTCGTGATGCGTTCGACGGCATCCACCGCTTTGGCGAATTCCAGCGCAATCTGGGCATGGCCAAGAATATTCTCGCGGTACGCCTGAAAAACCTGGTGGCCCATGGCGTACTGGAAATCGTCCCGGCGTCTGACGGCAGCGCGTATCAGGAATACGTGTTGACGGAGAAGGGCAAGGGCCTGTTCCACCTGATCATAGGTCTGCGCCAGTGGGGCGAGGAGTATCTCTACGAGGCAGGGGAGCGCCATTCAGTGATGGTGGATCGGCAGCAAGGTGCGGCGCTGCGACCGCTGGAGCTACGTGCCGAGGATGGACGCTTGCTGGGGCCGGAGGATTGCCGGCGGATTCCGGTGGCGGGTGCGTGACCGCCGCCACTCCTGACCCCGTCGTCGAACTGTAGGTATCGGCTTGCTGGCGATGGCTATTCACGTAGCACCGCTAAAAGCTCAGCCTGCCGGCTGATCGCGAGCAATCGAGCGTCGACCGGCTGCTCCTACAGATCCCTCGGTGATGCTTGAGGGCGGGTTATTCGCGGGAAAAGCGTTCGCGGCTGTTGCTCAGGTGCGTCCACATCGCTGCTCGCGCCGCATCCGGGTCCTGGCGGCGGATGGCGTTCAGGATCGCTTCGTGCTCCAGGCTGGCGAGCTGGCCCAGTTGCGCCAGGTCGGCATCGCCGCGCTCCGCGCCCGGTACCCGGGTGCGCGGAATCATCGAACTGCCCAGATGCAGCAGGATTTCGGAAAAGTAGGCATTGCCGGTGGCTTCGGCGATCAGCAGGTGAAAACGCTGGTCGGCCGCGACGCAACTGTCGTTGTTGGCCAACAGGCTCCGATACTCGTCCAGTGCCGCGCGCATCTGCTGGAGATGTTCATCGCTGCGTCGGCGTGCCGCCAGTGCCGCCGCCTGGGTCTCCAGGCCCAGGCGCAGTTCCAGCAGATCGCGCACGCTCAGCGCGGTTTCCACATTCAGGCGCAGGCCGTGGGGCTCCTGGCGCTCCAGCACGAAACTGCCGATACCATGATGGGTTTCCACCCAGCCCGCCGCCTGCAATTTGGAAATCGCCTCGCGCACCACCGTGCGGCTGACTTTGTGCTCGCCGACGATGGCGCTTTCCGACGGCAGCTTGTCGCCCGGTTTCAAATGCCCCAGGCGAATCTGCTGGGTCAGGTGATCGACCAGGTCGTGGGCCAGGTTCGGGCTGCGTTTGCGCCGTGGCGCAGGGGGAGCGGTTTCAGTGTTCATGGGCAAAGCTTAACACTCGTATGACAAGAGGCGTAGCAATGACCATCAGCATGTATGACAACTTGAAGCCAGATGCGGCTCTTTCCGGCCAATGGGATTGGCCAGGCGTTCCTGTGTGATGCCGAAAAATATTTATTATTTAAATAAAATTATTATAAATCAATTACTTAATAATATTTAGGCGATTTTTTTGTTCGCTATTGGCGGTTTCTAAGCATAAATCGTGGCCGGGGCACTTGTTGCGTTATTTTTCTACTCGTATGATGACTGTCGACTGGCTCGTCTGATCCAGCACCCCGCACACAAAAATAACCCGTGGGAGACCTGTCGTGAACAACACCCTAGATCCGTCCGCAACAGCGGAGCGCGATTCCCTGCTGGCCGTCGCCGTGGCGAAGGTCAAGCGCCATGTGCTGCCGCTGTTCGTCATCATGTTTATCGTCAACTACATCGACCGGGTGAACATCGGCTTCGTGCGCACGCACCTGGAACATGACCTGGGAATCGGTGCCGCTGCCTACGGTTTCGGTGCCGGGTTGTTCTTTATCGGTTATGCACTGTTCGAAGTCCCGTCCAACATCCTCTTGCAGAAGGTCGGCGCACGGCTCTGGCTGACCCGTATCATGTTCACCTGGGGGCTGGTGGCCACGGCCATGGCCTTTGTCCAGAACGAAACCCACTTCTATATCCTGCGTTTCCTCCTGGGGGTGGCCGAGGCCGGCTTCTTCCCCGGGGTGATCTACTACTTCACCCGCTGGCTGCCAGGGATTGAGCGCGGCAAGGCGATCGCCATCTTCCTCAGCGGTTCGGCCGTGGCCTCGCTGATCTCCGGCCCGCTGTCCGGGGCCCTGTTGCAGATCGAAGGCTTTGGCTGGCACGGCTGGCAGTGGATGTTCATCATCGAGGGCCTGGCCTCGGTGGTGCTCTGCGGGTTCACCTGGTTCTGGCTCGACTCCACGCCCAAGGATGCCAAGTGGCTCAGCGTCGCCGAGCAGCAGTTGCTGGTGCAGGTCATCGAAGACGAGCAGCGCGAGCGCGATGCCTCGATGCCGGTCAAGCCGTCGATCTGGAGCCTGCTCAAGGACCGTCAGATCCTGTTGTTCTGCGTGCTGTATTTCTGCATCCAGCTGACCATCTACGCCGCGACCTTCTGGTTGCCGAGCATCATCAAGAAGATGGGCCAGATGAGCGACCTGCAGGTGGGCTTCTTCAACTCGATTCCCTGGCTGATCTCGATCATCGCCATGTATGCCTTCGCGGCGGCCTCGGGCAAGTGGAAACACCAGCAGGCCTGGGTCGCCTCGGCATTGCTGATCGCGGCGCTGGGGATGTTCATGTCCACCACCGGCGGGCCGATCTTCGCCTTTGTCGCGGTGTGCTTCGCGGCCATCGGCTTCAAGTCCGCCTCGTCGCTGTTCTGGCCGATTCCCCAGGCTTACCTGGATGCGCGCATCGCCGCGGCAGTGATTGCCCTGATCAACTCCACGGGCAACCTCGGCGGTTTCGTCGCGCCGGCCACATTCGGCTTGCTGGAGGAGCGCACCGGTTCGATCCAGGGCGGCTTGTACGGCCTGGCGGCGGCCTCGGTGATCGCCGCGATCCTGGTGTTCTTTGCCCGTACCCAGCCCAAGCCGAGCCACGCATTGCCGGGAGCGGTCAGCCCGGCCCTGAACAAATCCCATTGAATACTGCGGTTGAACACAGGTACGAATCATGACGACAAATACTTTGCACGCAGCCGGCCAGGCCCCCGTCATCACCAGTTTGCAGGTCATCCCGGTAGCCGGCCACGACAGCATGCTGCTGAACCTGAGCGGTGCCCATGGTCCGTTTTTCACCCGCAATATCGTGATCATCACCGACAGCAGCGGCCGCACCGGCGTCGGTGAAGTGCCAGGCGGCGAGCGTATCCGCGCGACCCTGGAAGATGCCCGTGCATTGTTGCTGGGGCAGTCCATTGGTAACTACCAGAAGCTGCTCAACGAGGTGCGTCGTACCTTCGCCGAGCGCGATGCCGGCGGACGCGGCCAGCAGACCTTCGACCTGCGGATCACCATTCATGCGGTGACGGCCCTTGAGGCCGCGTTGCTGGACCTGCTCGGCCAGTTCCTCGGCGTGCCGGTAGCGGCCCTGCTGGGGGAAGGGCAGCAGCGCAATGCGGTGAAGGTGTTGGGGTATCTGTTCTATATCGGTGATCGCGGCAAGACCGACCTGGCCTACCGCCACGAAGCCGAGGCGGATGACGCCTGGTTCCGCCTGCGCCATGAAGAGGCGATGAGCCCCGAGGCCATCGTCCGGCTGGCCGAAGCCGCCCAGGCGCGTTACGGCTTCAATGACTTCAAGCTCAAGGGCGGCGTGCTCAGCGGTGCCGCGGAAATCGAGGCGGTCACGGCGCTGGCCGAGCGTTTCCCCCTGGCGCGGATCACCCTCGACCCCAACGGCGCCTGGTCGCTCAAGGAAGCCATCGCCCTGTGCCGTGATCAGCATCATGTGCTGGCCTACGCCGAGGACCCTTGCGGTGCCGAGAACGGTTACTCGGGCCGTGAAGTCATGGCCGAGTTCCGCCGGGCCACGGGCCTGCCGACAGCGACCAATATGATCGCCACCGACTGGCGGGAAATGGGCCATGCGATTCAATTGCATGCCGTCGATATCCCCCTGGCCGACCCGCATTTCTGGACCATGCAGGGCTCGGTCCGGGTCGCGCAGATGTGCCATGAATGGGGCCTGACCTGGGGCTCGCATTCCAACAATCACTTCGATATTTCCCTGGCGATGTTCACCCATGTGGCCGCCGCCGCGCCGGGTGAGATCACCGCCATCGATACCCACTGGATCTGGCAGGACGGCCAGGGCCTGACCAAGGACCCGTTGCAGATTGTCGACGGTTTTATCCAGGTCCCGCAAAAGCCGGGGTTGGGCATCGAATTGGATATGGACGCGCTGGCCAAGGCCCATGAGTGCTACAAGAACATGGGGCTCGGCGCCCGGGACGACAGCGTGGCGATGCAGTTCCTGATTCCCGGCTGGTCGTTCAACAACAAGCGCCCCTGTCTGTTGCGCTGAAGCCTGTTCGGCGCAGCAGCGCGCCACGGCGATGATCTGCTCGCCGTTGACGCGTAGAGTAGCGGGCTGGAGAGAATGCTTGCAGAGAGGCTGTATGCCGACGTTTTACGACGCACGTGGGAATATCTATGCCGTGGCCAGCCCCGCTGAAGTGCGCGGGCTGGGCCTGGAGGTGCCGGCCGATGCGGCGCAGGCAGCGCTGCTGCGTCAGGCCTGGGCGCTCGATGCGGTGGAGGCACTCTGTGGCTGGGCAGGGCAGGCGCCTGCGCGCGCGGGCAAACAGCATCGTTCCGATGGCCTGCTGGTCGGGCCGTTCCAGAGCGAGGCGCCGTTCGATCTGTTGATCATCAATACCGATGGCACCCTGGCCGAGCGCAGTGGCAACGGCTTGACGATTTTCGCCCAGGCACTGACCGAGCAGGGCCTGATGCCGGTTCAGGGCGCTTGTCTGTTGCGGGTCCATCACGATCAGCCGGGAGGCCTGTCTCCGCTCGCGACCTCGGTCGAGCCGGCGCGGGTCGAGGGGCAGCCGGGGTTCTGGCTGGACCTGGGAAAGCCGGCGTTCGGTCCGGCGGCGGTGGCGGCCCGGGGTGTGGGAGAGGCTGAATTGAATGGCTGTCCGTTGAGCCATGTCGCGGCCTTGTCGAGCCTGAATGCGGCTTGGCGGCACAGCCAGTTCGTGCGCATCGGCAATCCGCACTGTGTGACCCTGGTCGACGAGGTGGCGTCGCTGCCGAGCAACGCGCAGATGAACGAGCCGGCACTCGCGCCTGGCTTGACGCGCATTGCTTTCGCTCCACCGGTCGGTACTGGCGAGCCCTGTGCGGCGGGGGTGAATCTGCAATGGGCGACTCGGCGGGCGCCGGGGCAGTTGCAGGCCCGGGTGTTCGAGCGCGGCGAAGGACCGACGGCGTCTTCCGGCACCAGCGCCAGCGCGGTGGCCTGTGCCGCCTGGCGGGTCGGTTGGGTCGAGGCCGGCGAAGTCCGGGTCGGCATGCCGGGCGGTACGGCGCCGATCCGCCTGGTGGTGCTGGAGGACGAGTTGCAGAGTGTCCATCTGTTTGGCGCGGCCCGGCGTCAATCCTGAAGGGCGGGGCAGGATACCGACATCATCAGCAGAAAAAGCCCCTCCTCGACAGGCCCGTTTTGCCCTTGTCCGGCCCTGGCGGTTTTGGCTTGATGAGTTGGCGGGGTTGAAGGCTGGCGAGCGCCTTGCCCTGTTCGGCCCGTGACCACGGCGCCGAATTTCCGACTCGTTTAAAGGGAATTTACGATGAGAGCAGTTAAAGGGTTATTCAGCGCGCTGGTGTGTGTCGGGATGGTTTGCGGCGTCGGCCCCGCTTGCGCCCAACTGGTGCCCGAACCGGCCGCCAGCGATAAGAAACCGGCTTCCTCCAGCAGTACCGACGCGGTCGAGTCCAGTCCGGCGGAACTGCTGGAGGGCAGTCGCACCGATTATTTCTCCTGCTCGGTCGGCCGTTTCCGCGGAGAGCTTGAGGCCCGGGTGGTGTTCGCCTCTGCCGGCAATACGGCGTACTTCGATGTCAGTGCGGTGAGGTACCGGATTGTTCGCAGCAGCGGCCAGGGCGGCGGTAACAAGGCCAATGTGAACTTTCACCTGGACACCTTGAATAAGCAGGGCGTGGTCCGGGCCAGTGACCAATACCGCTCGCCGGACGCCATGCGCCAGGATGGCAGCTGGCATCTGCTCGACGTCAATCGGATCGTGCGCACGGACTATCAGGGCGCGGTGACCTTCGAGTTCGTGTTTGATCGCTCAGTGGCCGGCGATACCCGTTGTGCCGCGCACAAGACCTACCAATGGGCCGGTGCCTCGACCGCGCGCGCCGGCGCGGTCGACTGAGCCGACTCAAGAAGCATCGAGTCCTGGCGCTTGGCGAATCAGGAAGTGATCCAGGTTGTCGATCTCACAACTGAACACACTGAAGGTCTGGTCGGGGTTTTTCTTGCTCGGCACTTGTTTCAATTGCGGTGTGACACCGTAGAAGAAGCAATACAGGTCTTCAGCCTGGTCGATGACGCTATTGATCTCTTCGAGGAACACCGTGCGCTGGCGGTAGTTTTCGATCAGGCTTTTGCTCAGGTAGACATTGATCGAATAGCGCTTCTTGTCGGCCCATAGCGGTTTGTCGAAGACCACGCTGAAGCTGGTCTTGTAGTCCTTGATTTCCTTGATCTTGCCCCAGTAGATCAGGCCCTCGCGGTCCTGGCAGTATTCGACCTTCTTGAAGAAGGCGTTGTAGTTCAGGGTCAGTTCGCCAATGGTCAGGGGCATGCGTTTGAGCAGGTCCTTGTTGGCGTGGTTGGAGACGAAGCACTCCACCGGATGGGCGAACACGCTGGTGCGATTGGGTGGCGCCTTGGCTTCCTCGGCGGCGTGGATACTGCTGAGAGCTGGCGCCGGGTCCGCTGCCGGCCGCGGCGGACGGGCGTCGCTGGCGGTCGCTGGCTTGCGCGTGTAAGTCCGGCGGGTCAGCAGCAGCTCGACGGGGAAGTTCTGTTCGCCTTCGATATTGTCCAGCGGGTGCTCCGGATCTAGTACGCCCGGTGCGGTTTCCGCGCTCAGGTACGGGCAGTCCGCCAGGTGCCGGGTACTGGGCATGTTCTTGAAGTGCGGAGTCCGTTTGAAGCGTGGGTTGCTGGCGTTGTAGGTGGTCAGCCGGTTGTTGCTGTCGAACGCGGCGCGGCAGGCATCGTTCGGGCACTGGAAGCTTTCCCGGCTTGAATCGAACTCCACCGTCTCGTCGAAATTCAGATCGCGGACGTCGTAGATCGTCAGTTTTTCGTCGAGACTGATGCTATAGGCCTTGTCGAATTTCATAGCGGGTCCTGCCACTGCAACTGCGCCGGATCGCGTTTCACCAGGACCTTGCCGCCACGGATCGAGTACAGCGGCAAGCCTTGGCTGCGGATCATCTCGTAGTCGCTGTCCGCCGAGAGGATCAGCAGGTTGGCCGGGCGCCCGGTTTCCAGTCCGTAGCGTTCGCCCAGGGCCATGGCCCTGGCACTGTTGTCCGTGACCAGGTCCAGCGCACTTTGCAGGTTGCGATAACCGAGCATATGGCAGATATGCAGCCCGGCCTCGAGCACCCGCAGGATGTTGCCGTTGCCCAGCGGATACCAGGGGTCGACGATCGAGTCCTGGCCGAAGCAGACGTTCATCCCGGCATCGAGCAGCTCGTTGACCCGCGTCACGCCCCGGCGTTTCGGAAAGTTATCGAAGCGCCCCTGCAAATGAATGCTTTCGGTGGGGCAGGACACAAAGCTGATCCCCGAGGCCTTCAGCAAGCGGAACAGCTTGGCGCAGTAGGCATTGTCGTAGGAACCCATGGCCGTGGTGTGGCTGGCGGTCACCCGCGAACCCATATCGCGGCTGCGGGCTTCTTCGGCCAGCACTTCGAGGAAGCGCGAGTGCGGGTCGTCGGTTTCGTCACAGTGCACATCCACCAGGCAGCCGGTTTTTTCCGCCAGGTCCATCAGGAATTTCACCGAGGACACGCCCTGGTCGCGGGTGTATTCGAAATGCGGGATACCGCCGACCACGTCGGCGCCGAGATTGATCGCCTCGACCATCAGCTCCCGGCCATTGCGATAGGACTCGATGCCCTCCTGGGGAAACGCGACGATCTGCAGGTCGATCAGGTGCCGGCTTTCCTCGCGCACCTCAAGCATGGCCTTGAGCGCGGTCAGCTCTGGATCGGTGACATCGACATGGGTGCGCACATGCTGGATGCCATGGGCGGCGAGGCTGCGGATGGTTTTTTTGGCGCGGGCCTTGGTGTCGTCATGGGTGATGGTCGCCTTGCGTTCCCCCCAGCACTCGATGCCTTCGAACAGGGTGCCGCTCATGTTCCAGCGCGGTTCGCCGGCGGTGAGGGTGGCGTCGAGGTGGATATGCGGCTCGACGAAAGGCGGGACCACCAGGTTGCCCCGGGCGTCGAGATCGTTCGGGTCGACGCTCAACGGGCCGTTTTGCGGAGTGATGCTCGCGATCCGTGCGTGTTCCAGGTGCAGGTCATACAGGCCTTCGCGGTGACGCAGCTTGGCGTTGAGGATATGCATGGGCGGGTTCCTTGTCGTACGTGTCGTCATAAGGTATCCGAAGTCTGCAGGAAACTGCTTGGAGATCGCCCGAGAACTCGACGGAACATGGTCGAAAATGCCGCCGGGCTCTGGTAGCCGAAGTCCAGGGCAATCCGCGTGACCGATTCGCCCTGGCTCAGCCGGGCCAGGGCCAGGACCACGCAGACCCGTTGCCGCCATTGGGAAAAGCTCAGGGCCGTCTGTTCCTGGAACAATCGCCCGAAGCTGCGCAGGCTCAGGTACAGGCGGTCCGCCCAGGCCAGGGGCGACTGGCGGATATCCGGCTGCTCGACGAAGGCCTGGCACAGCGGCAGCAGGCGCCGGTCCTGGGGCAGCGGGATATGCAACGGCAAGCTGTTGGCAGTGGCCAGTTCATGTAGCAACAGGGTGATCAGCGCACCGTCGCGGCCCTGTTCGTCGTAGTCCGCCGGCATGTCGACGGCGGCGATCAGTAGCTGCCGTAGCAGGGCCGAGACTGCCAGTACCTGGCAGGCCTGGCTCATCTGGCCGGCGGCGTCGGGGTCGATGTACAGGCTGCGGGTGCTGACACCGAGCATCAGCACCTGATGGGGCACAGCCGGGGGAATCCACACCGCGCGCTGCGGCGGAACGATCCAGTTGCCGCCATCGGTGAGTACATGCATCACTCCCGTGGCGCCATAGAGTAATTGCGCCCGGCGGTGCTGATGGCGGGCCAGCAGGTGCCCGTGAGGGTAATCGGTGCCGATGGCGATTACGGCCCGGGGCAGGTGATCGAACAGGGCGAGGGAAGTGTTGCGCATGACGGTATTTATCTGGCCGAAACGCAAACAGTATTGACGGACTTGCGCAAGCACGCCAAGTGTCAGCTACTTAAGGTTGGGCTTCTCTTTTCCTGAAAGGACCCGACGTGATGCTTTATGGGCTGCTGGCAGTGTTTGGCGGGCTGGCTGGGATGACCAGCGTGCTGTTCGGTTTTGGTGGCGGTTTCGTGGTGGTGCCGTTGTTGTACTGGACCCTGAGCGGTAGCCAGGACCCGGCAATCAGCACCGTGGCGATGCAGATCGCCGTGGCGACCTCGACCTGCGTGATGATCGTCAATGCCCTGATCGCCACGGGCAAGCACCGGCGTGCCGGTAATCTGCGGCGTGCCTATATCTGGCCACTGGCAGGGTTTATCGGCCTCGGTTCAGTGGTGGGGGCGGTGCTGGCGAGCCTGGTCAGCAGTGAAGCGGTGCGCTGGGCCTTTGTCGTCTACCTGGCGTTGACCATTGTCGATTGCCTGGCGCGTCGCGGGTTCATGCAGCCTGGCGCGACGCTGTCGGCGCAGCCGCTCAAGCCCTCGGTCACGGTGGGCGGTGGCCTGCTGATCGGTGCCGTGGCGACCTTTCTCGGTGTCGGTGGCAGCGTCATGACGGTACCGCTGTTGCGACGCAGCGGCCTGAGCATGAGCCTGGCGACGGCCATGGCCAATCCGCTGAGCGTGCCGGTGGCGGTGGTGGGGACCCTGACCTATGTCGCGCTGGCCGGGTTTCGTCCGCGGGGGCTGGGGCCCTGGTTTGCCGGGTATGTGGATCTGCTGGCGTTCGCGCTGCTGATGCTTGGATCGCTGGCTGGGATGCGCCTGGCGACGCCGTTGATCGGGCGCATTCCGGATCGCTCGCATGCCAGGATCTACATCGGCTTACTGGCGTTGGTGCTGTTGGCGATGTTACTGAACTGACCCGATTCCCGGGGTGTAGACCCAGCCTTTGTGGGAGCTCCGCTCCCACAGGGTTTTTGGTGTGCTCCTGATCTACACGGTCAATAAACGCTCGCGCAGCTTGGCGACCTCGTCGCGCATCTGCGCCGCCGCCTCGAACTCCAGGTCGCGGGCCAACTGGTACATCTTCTCTTCCAACTGGCGGATACGCTTGGCGATCTCGCTCGGCGAACGCAGTTCGTTTTCGTAGCGGGCGTTTTCCTCGGCGGCCTTGGCCATGCCTTTGCGCTTCTTGCTGCGCGAACCGGGCACGGTGGCGCCTTCCATGATATCGGCGACATCCTTGAACACGCCCTTGGGCGTGATGCCGTTGGCCAGGTTGTGGGCAATCTGCTTGTCGCGCCGGCGCTCGGTCTCGCCGATCGCCCGTTCCATGGAACCGGTGATGCGGTCCGCATAGAGGATCGCCCGACCGTTGAGGTTACGCGCCGCCCGCCCGATAGTCTGGATCAGCGAGCGCTCGGAACGCAGGAAACCTTCCTTGTCGGCATCGAGGATCGCCACCAGCGACACCTCGGGCATGTCCAGGCCCTCACGCAGCAGGTTGATCCCCACCAGCACATCGAAGGTGCCCAGGCGCAGGTCGCGGATGATTTCCACCCGTTCCACGGTGTCGATGTCCGAGTGCAGGTAACGCACCCGCACGCCGTGGTCGGCGAGGTAGTCGGTGAGGTCCTCGGCCATGCGCTTGGTCAGGGTGGTGACCAGCACGCGTTCTTCCACGGCCACGCGTTTGCTGATTTCCGAGAGCAGGTCGTCGACCTGGGTCAGCGCCGGACGGATCTCCACCTGGGGGTCCACCAGGCCCGTGGGGCGAACCACTTGCTCGATGACCCGGCCGGCGTGTTCGGCCTCGTAGTTGCCGGGGGTGGCGGAAACGAAAATGGTCTGTGGGCTTACTGCTTCCCACTCGTCGAAGCGCATCGGTCGGTTGTCCAGTGCCGAGGGCAGGCGGAAGCCGTATTCCACCAGGGTTTCCTTGCGCGAACGGTCGCCCTTGTACATGGCGCCGACTTGCGGAACGCTGACGTGGGACTCGTCGATCACCAGCAATGCGTCCGCCGGCAGGTAGTCGTAGAGGGTCGGCGGCGCCTCTCCGGAAGCACGGCCGGAGAGGTAGCGCGAGTAGTTTTCGATGCCGTTGCAGTAGCCCAGCTCAAGGATCATTTCCAGGTCGAAGCGGGTGCGCTGTTCCAGGCGCTGGGCTTCCACCAGCTTATTGTTGTCGCGCAGGTAGTCCAGGCGCAACTTGAGCTCCGCCTTGATCCCGTCGATGGCGCCGAGGAGGGTCTCTCGCGGTGTCACATAGTGGCTTTTCGGATAGAAGGTAAAGCGCGGCAGCTTGCGGATCACTTCGCCGGTCAGCGGGTCGAAGGCCGAGAGGCTTTCCACTTCGTCGTCGAACAGTTCGATGCGGATCGCTTCCAGGTCGGATTCGGCCGGGTAGACGTCGATCACGTCGCCGCGCACGCGGAAGGTGGCGCGGGCGAAGTCCATGTCGTTGCGGGTGTATTGCAGGTCGGCCAGGCGGCGCAGCAGGGCGCGTTGGTCGAGCTTGTCGCCGCGGTCCACGTGCAGGACCATCTTCAGGTAGGTTTCCGGGCTGCCCAGGCCATAGATGCAGGACACCGTGGTGACGATGATGGCGTCCTTGCGTTCCAGCAGCGCCTTGGTCGCCGACAGGCGCATCTGTTCGATATGGTCGTTGATCGATGCATCCTTCTCGATAAAGGTATCGGAGGAGGGTACATAGGCTTCCGGCTGATAGTAGTCGTAGTAGGAAACGAAATACTCCACGGCGTTGTTCGGGAAAAACGCCTTGAACTCGCCGTACAACTGCGCGGCCAGGGTCTTGTTCGGTGCCAGCACCAGGGTCGGGCGCTGCACCTGGGCGATCACGTTGGCGATGCTGAAGGTCTTGCCCGAGCCGGTCACCCCGAGCAGGGTCTGGTGAGCCAGGCCGGCCTCGATGCCCTCGACCATCTGACGGATGGCTTCGGGCTGGTCGCCAGCGGGCTGGAAGCGGGTGACGAGCTGGAATTCGGACATAACCTACCTCTGGGTTCATTCCCGCCTGACGGTCACGGCGAAAATGAGAAAGACCTCTTACGACTGATGTCGTAGGGAAAAAACATGATAATGCTGGATATGGTGCCCGGGAGGACAGCTTTCAAGGCAGGCGTTACCCGGACGGCTTGTTGCAATTGGACGGGCGTCCTGCAAATAAATCAAAAAACTTGTCAGATTCCGACAATAGTCGGTCGCCCTGACCGGTGATGGCCTCTATACTAGCTCCCCGTTTGTGCACCGCTCTAGTGCAATCGGCCGGAGCGTTGTCACCCCCTCCACCCCCCATTCAGAGCCGCCGCAATAATGAGCCTGTTCTCCGCTGTCGAAATGGCACCACGCGATCCTATCCTGGGCCTCAACGAAGCATTCAATGCCGATACCCGTACCGACAAAGTCAATCTGGGTGTAGGTGTTTACTGTGACGAAAGTGGGAAGATTCCACTGTTGCGGGCCGTTGTCGAAGCCGAGACCCAGCGCGCGGCTCAGCATGCCTCCCGTGGCTACTTGCCGATCGACGGTATTGCCGCCTATGACAAGGCCGTGCAAACCCTGTTGTTCGGCCAGGATTCGCCGCTGATCGCCACCGGTCGCGTTCTCACCACCCAAGCGGTCGGGGGCACCGGTGCGCTGAAGATCGGTGCCGACTTCCTCAAGCAACTGTTGCCGGACGTCACCGTTGCCATCAGTGACCCGAGCTGGGAAAACCACCGCGCGCTGTTCGAAGCCGCCGGTTTCCCGGTGCGGAACTATCGCTACTACGATGCCGCGAGCAACGGTGTGAACCGTGCCGGCCTGCTGGAAGACCTCAACGCGCTGCCGGCCAAGTCCATTGTCGTGCTGCACGCCTGCTGCCACAACCCGACCGGCGTCGACCTGACCCCGGCCGACTGGCAGGACGTGTTGAACGTCGTCAAAACCAAGGACCTGGTGCCGTTCCTCGATATGGCGTACCAGGGCTTTGGCGATGGTATCGACGAAGACGCCGCCGCCGTGCGTCTGTTCGCCGAGTCGGGCCTGACCTTCTTCGTCTCCAGCTCGTTCTCCAAATCGTTCTCGCTGTACGGCGAGCGTGTCGGTGCGCTGTCGATCGTCAGCGAGTCGAAGGAAGAGACCGCCCGTGTCCTGTCCCAGGTCAAGCGCGTGATCCGCACCAACTACTCCAACCCGCCGACCCACGGTGCGACCATTGTCGCGGCGGTGCTGAACAACCCGGGGCTGCGCGCCCAGTGGGAAGCGGAACTGGCGGAAATGCGCCTGCGCATCCGTGGCATGCGCATGCAGATGGTCGACCTGCTGGCCCAGTACGGCGCCAAGCGTGACTTCAGTTTCGTCGGTCGCCAGCGTGGGATGTTCTCCTACTCCGGTCTGACCGTCGAGCAAGTAGCGCGCTTGAAAAGCGAATTCGGCATCTATGCGCTGGATACCGGTCGTATCTGCGTGGCATCGTTGAACCAGCGCAATATCGAAGCGGTGGTGAAGGCGATCGTCCAGGTGATCTGAGCCTCCCCGTAGTACCTGAATGTCACCTGGAAAAAGGCCTGCAGCGATGCAGGCCTTTTTTTCGTCTGTGAGAAACATGAATCGCAACTTAAAACTCGGTGAAGAAATCTTCACCGCTATTTAAATCAGTGTTCATCAAGGCGGCGGGCAAAAAATTATATATAGGTGGTGGCAATCACAATAACAAAAGAGGCCATGGGTTGACGGTTAAAAGTGCGTTGGATCTTATTGGGAAACTCCAGGGAAAACAGCACTGAAAGCCCGCTTCAAAGGGCTGCGGGGGGTCGTCGATACACCCGGGAAATCGCCAATGTTGCACCCTCCACCTCCTTCGCTGACACGAAGATTGTCCTTGCCTTCGGGCACTTTCTGCCCTTTACCGCTTTACGTTTCCAGCCCTTCGCGCGGAGGACGGAGTGTACCCGTCCTCCGCACTAACAAGAGGCTGAAACATTATCAACCAGGGGAATTACAATGATGTCGACCAAACTCAACTTCCTGACGCTGGCGGTCTCGCTGGGCATGGCCCAGGTCGCCATGGCGACCAGCGTGACGGATCAAGACGACGCCAAGGGTTTCGTCGAGGACAGCAGCCTCAACCTGCACCTGAAGAACCAGTATTTCGACCGTGACGTGAAAAACGGTCCGGCGGACAAGAAGGACTGGACCCAGGGCGTCTTCGGCAACTACAGCTCCGGCTTCACCCAGGGCACCGTCGGTTTCGGTGTGGATGCTTTCGGTTACTGGGGGATCAAGCTCGATGGCGGCGCGGGCACGGCCGGTACCGGTAACCTGCCGGTGGGCCGCAACGGTGAACCCGAGGATGATTACGCCAAGGCCGGCGGCGCGGTGAAGATGCGGATTTCCAAGACCGAATTGCTCTACGGCGATATGCAACCGACCGCGCCGGTCTTCGCCGCCGGCGGTACTCGCCTGATTCCGGAAACCGCCACCGGCTTCAACCTGCTGAGCAGCGAGATCAAGGACCTGGACCTGGAAGCCGGGCATTTCACCAGCGGTACCGGGGTGGTTTCCACCAGCAACGATCACTCGCTGTATGCCACCTACGCCAACGTTACCGCGAGCGCTGTCAACTATCTCGGCGGCAAGTACAAGGTCAACGACAACCTGAACTTCACCCTCTACGGTTCCGAGTTCGAAGACGTCTGGCGCCAGTACTACACCAACGGCAACTATACCTTGGGACTCTCGCCGGGCCAGTCGCTGAACTTCGACTTCAACCTGTACAAGACCAATGATATCGGTGCGGCCAAGGCCGGCCCGATCAACAACACCGCGTTCTCCTTCGCCACGGCCTACACCTTCCTGACCGCGCATACCGTGACCCTGGCGTTCCAGAAGATCCACGGTGACACGCCATTCGACTATGTCGGCTTCGGCACCAACGGCCCCGGTGACGGTGGCGACTCGATCATGCTGGCCAACTCCGTGCAGTACTCGGACTTCAACGGCCCGGGCGAGCAATCCTGGCAGGCGCGCTATGACCTGAACATGCTGAGTTATGGGGTGCCGGGCTTGAGCTTCATGACCCGTTATATCTACGGTGACGATATCAACGGCACCAGGATGGCGGCGGACAGCGCGTACAACCAACTGCACTACGGTGCCAACGGTACCCACCACGAGACCGACTTCGAAGCCAAGTACGTGGTGCAAAGTGGTCCGGTGAAGGATCTGTCGCTACGCCTGCGCCAGTCGTTCCACCGGGCCAACGCCGATCAGCCTGAAGGTAGCAACAACGAGTTGCGCCTGATCGCCGATTACCCTATCTCGATCTTCTGATCACGGGGTCGGAAGAGGAGGGCTCAGGCGCTCTTCTTCCTGTTGTTTCAGCGGGCAAGCGTCAGCTTCGGCCCGCGCCGCCTCGACCCGATTCCTGCCCGAGCGTTTTGCCTGGTACAGGGCGGCATCCGCCAAGCCATAGGCGGTGTCGAAGCTGGTGCCCATGGGGCTGGCACTGACCCCGAAACTCGCGGTGATCTGTCGGTTCACCGGCTGTCCGAAGACATGCGAGGCAATGCAGTCACGCAGGGTCTCGGCAAGATCGAGGCCTTCCTCGAGCGTGCCGGCGGGAATCAGTACGGTAAATTCCTCCCCGCCCACCCGACCGATAAACCCCGCATTGCCCACGGCCCGGCGCAAGCAACCGACGATGCCTTGAATCACCGCGTCGCCCGCCGGATGGCCGTATTCGTCATTGATCTGTTTAAAGTGGTCGATGTCCAGCACCACCATCGCCGCGCCGGTTTTACGCAGTGCTTGCACGGTCAGGTCAATCACCGCGCCACGGTTCAGCACGTCGGTCAGCGCGTCGTGGGTGGCACGGTACTCGAGCTGGCGGGCGAGGGTCTGCAACTGCGCGTTGAGCGTGTTCATTTCGCGCTCGGCCCGGTCGCTGCGGCGTATCAGTCGGCGCGTCTCGCGCATAAGCCGCTCGAAGTGCACGGTCAGTTCGCCAAGGGCTTGCTGGTACACCGGGGCGTCAGCTTCAGTCAGGGCCAGAATCGAACGGGCGTGTTCCAGGGCGTCGGTTTCGCTCCTGAACAGGTCGTGTGCCGCGTCATCCTGTGCGCCGGCGGAAGTGACTGAAGCGGTCATGCTCACCATCCTTCTCCAGGAATCACTGGAGAGTCGTTGCGTGGTCGTTGAAGATGATGGCGGTAAAGTCGGCCTTCAGCTCTTCGCCGAATTCGAAGATCGTTTCATCTTCTTCGTCGTGGTACCAGTTCACCTGCATCTCGTTACCCGATTGAGCGGCCTTGTCCAGTGCATCGAAAATGCTGAACAGCATCTTGGTGCTGGAGCTGTTGAAGTAAGCCAGGGCAATATGAATGGTGATGGTGGTGTCCTCGCGGGCGGCGAGGTAGCTGCGCAGTTGCTGGAGGACGGGGGCATAGAAGGCGGCGGCATTTTCCGGGTAGGACTCGCCTTTTATCGTCAGCAGATTCTGATCGAAACGAAAGTCGACTTCCGGTGATGTGGCGGTTGCTTCAATGTAGAAATTATCCATGGCGATCGGGTTACTCTACTTAGATGGTGGCTTTAAGGCAGAACAGCGTGGTTCCCGGCTCGTCCGCTCTTGGGTAGAAATCGAATTCCAACGGGGCGCAGGCATCGCGCGCCATTGTCAGGAAGCCCAGGCCGGCCCCCTTGCTGTCCACCGGGGTTTCCGCACGCAAAGTCACTTTGTAAGCTTGCTTGATCTCTTCAAGCGACATGTTGCGCAGGGGCTCGAGCTTTTCCCGCAGGCGATCGACGTCGCTGGTGGCGATCGGGTTGGCACAGAGCATCAGGTGCCGATCACCCTCCGCACTGATGCACACCGCGCCCTGGCGCAGCGAGGACTCTTCACACGGCTCGGTGGGCAACGAGTCGGAGGAATAGTGAATGATGTTTTGCGACAGTTCGACGAAGGAGGAAAACAGCTTGCGTCGCGTCGGTCCGTTCACCCCCGAGATTTCCAGCTGCAGGCGGACGACCTCGGCCATGGCGGTAATGATGGTGTGCGAGAAATACCCCATGTGATAAAAAATCACATTGCGCTGCTGGGCCAGGTCGAAGAAGTGGCAATCGGCGTGAGCCGTATTCGAATTAATCATGATTGTTTCCAAGACGCGCGCAGAAGAGGGTGAGGTCGTCACGCCGGGTTTGCTCTCCCTGCCAATTGGCCAGCGTGCGTTGCAAGGCTTCGCAGATGACGGTCGCTGGCTGATTGCGGTGTTCCAGTATGGTGTCGAAGGTCTTGCTCTTGCCGAAGGCAATATTGCGTGGGCCGCCAATCTGGTCGGTCAAGCCATCGGTGGCAATGAACACCAGGCTGGCCGGCGCCACTGTCACGCGGCTCACCGGCCATTGGTAGTCGATGTCGCTGTCCACGTAGCCGACACCTACCCGTTGGCCGGCGAGGGTTTCCAACTGTTGGGCATCCGGCGCCAAGAGGTAGAGCGACATGCGCGCGCCGGCAAAGCTCAGGGTCTGGCTGGCGCTGTCGAACCAGAAGAAGGCGGCATCCAGGCCGTCGTCGGACTCGGGGGTTTCATCGACGCCCTGGACCTGTCCGAGCAATTCCTTGACGCTTTTATTCACCGCCGATAACAGTGCGCCAGGATCGCGCGGTCCGAGCTGGACCAGCGCCTGGGTCAGCGAGGAGGAGGCGATCAGGGTCATGAAGGCGCCAGGAACGCCGTGACCGGTACAGTCGGCAATCGCTCCGAACCAGCCATCGGGGTAGGCGCAGAAATGATAGAAGTCGCCCCCGACCACATCCCGTGGTTCCCACAGCAGGGTGGCATCGTCCAGGGTCGACTTCAGGGCATCCCGTGAAGCGCGCAGCATGGCGCGCTGGATAACGCTGGCATACTCGATGCTCTGCATGATCTGGCGATTTTTTTCGGCCTGCATGGCCGCGACCACTTCCATCAATTGCAGACCACTACCCAGTCCGGCGAACTGGCCATTGCGGGTAATGATAAAACCGTCCGCCAGGGTCTTTTCGCCAAATTCCACGGTCTTGAACGTCAACTCTTCAATGCTCATCCCGGCATCGACGATCAACGGCTCCTTGTCCATGAAGGCAATGCAGCTTTTCTTGTCGTACAGCTCGCGGTGAAACGGCTTGCTCATCATCGACAGGAAAATGTTGCGATTGATCAGGCCGATCGGGCGCTCGTCTTCGAGCACCGCCAGGCAGACGATCTCCTTATGCGCGTTGAAGGTCTCCATCACCAGGGCGTTGCTGCTGCTGGAGTCGATCACTGGCACTTCAATGCACAAGTCACCGGCGCAGCGATGATCTCTAGGCCGCTGTGGACGCATAAAGGGAAAGTTTTCTGCGCGCATGCTGAGGTCGCCGGGCGAGGTGAAGGCACAATGCTATCTGCGCAATATGAAGCTTATATGACGGTCTCTCGCCGGGCCGTCGAGCCGCGGCCATGGCGCGATGGCTGGCGCTGCACACCGGGTCATGTATCACAGTGTGTAGGAACCGGCGGCTGATACATCCCGCGACTTCCCGCCCGGTTCCGCGACACAGAAGGGATACACGCTCGCGATTAACTTTACCCGGTCGAACCACGCAGCCCACGACGCTGCTGATTCGCGTCATCCACTGTTGACCGGGAGATGTCCATGAAACGCCCCTACGCGGCCCTTGCCGCCAGCCTTGCATTCTCGCTGACTGTCCTCGCCAGCGGCGCCCATGCCGCCGATGAGAGCCCCAAGGAAAAATGCTACGGCGTGTCCAAGGCCGGCCAGAACGACTGTGCCGCAGGCAAAGGTACGTCCTGCGCCGGTACTGCCGAGGCCGACTACCAAGGTAATGCCTGGGTCCTGGTGGACAAGGGCACCTGCACCCAGATCAAGACACCCAAGGGTGTCGGCTCGCTGACGGAACAACCGTGAGCGGCGGCAACAGCAGCGCGAGCGCCGGCTTGAGACGCGTGCTGCCCGAGCCGCTGTTGCTGCTGGTGGCGCGCCTGGGGATCGCCTCGGTGTTCTTCCTTTCAGGGCGCACCAAGGTACAAGGCCTGTTGACGATCAAGCCGTCGACTTACGTGCTGTTCCGTTCGGAGTACGTGTTGCCGTTGATCCCGTCCGACCTGGCGGCGCACCTGGCGACCTATGCCGAACACCTGTTGCCCATCCTGCTGCTGCTGGGCCTGCTGACACGACCGGCCGCCGCCGCACTGCTGGGGATGACCCTGGTCATCGAGATCTTCGTTTATCCCGCTGCCTGGCCGACGCACCTGACCTGGGCTGGCCTGCTGTTGCCGCTGATCGCTTATGGCGGCGGTCGCTGGTCCGTCGATGCGCTGCTGCAGCGCCAATATCGGTAACGCACCACCCATCATCCACCATCACATCAGGCCCTGGCGGCCTGTGGGGAAACATCATGCGCAAGCTTCCAACCCTGGCCCTGGCCGCACTGGCCCTGGCGACACCGATGTGGGCCGGCGCCGCCGATGCGACGCCGCCCGCGGGGGCGAAAAACATCGTTATTGTCCACGGTTCTTTCGTCGACGGATCGGGCTGGCGGGTCGTTCACGACATCCTGATCCACAAGGGCTACAAGGTCACCGTCGTGCACCTGCCGGCGACCAGCATGGATGCGGATATCGCCGCCACCCGTCTGGTCCTCGACCAGCAGGTCGGTCCGGTGGTGTTGGTCGGCCACAGCTCCGGTGGTGCGGTCATCGGTATGGCCGGTGAGCGCGACAAGGTCAAGGCGCTGGTGTATGTCGCCGCGCTGCAACCGGAGGTGGGCGAGAGCCTGACCCAGTTGCTGGGCTCCATGCCGGCGCCGAGCAACGACATCCACGCCACCCGTGACGGCTACCTGTTCGTCGACCGCGCCAAGTTCGCTGAAGACTTCGCCGCCGACCAGACCATTAATCGCACCGACTTCCTCGCGGCCTCGCAAGTCCCCGCGACCACTTCGACCTTCGGCGCACGGACCTGGGCCGCCGCCTGGCACCAGAAACCGAGCTACGGGATCGTCGCCAGCGAGGACAAGGCCCTCAACCCGGATCTGCAGCGCTGGATGTACAAGCGCGCCGGTTCCGCGGTCACCGAGATCAAGGGCAGCCACACGCTGTACATCTCGCAGCCCGAAGCGGTGGCGAAAGTCATCCAACAGGCCGCGCTGAACGTCAAGTGACGCCCTCCGACCTCTGAATCATCACTGCTGTCCCCCTGACTGAAACCTGGAGAAACATCATGGCTACCACCGCATCCCGTTTGAGCCTCGCCACCGCCGCCGCGTTGATCGCACTGGCGTCCGCGTCCTTTGCCGTATCGGCCAGCGCCGCCGAGAAAGAGCAGCCGGGCCGTTGCTACGGCGTCAACAGTTGCAAGGGCGAAAGCCTCTGCGCCACTGCCAAGAGCGACTGCAAGGGGCTGAACAGTTGCAAGGGGCAGGGCGTTATCGTCAAGACCCCGAGCGAGTGCCTCAAGGCCGGCGGCACCCTGACCGAGGCGAAGTAAGGCCAGGGCTTGCTGGTAATTAAGGAGATCTGAAGCCAGGCACGGTTTTGTGGCGAGCGGGCTTGCCCGCGCTGGGCCGCGAAGCGGCCCTGAAATCAGCGACTTCATTGTGTCAGGCAGAACGCAGTCACAGGTATCACGACTGCTACGCAGCCGAGCGCGGGCAAGCCCGCTCGCCACAGGGACGCACCCGGTTTCAGATCTCCTCAACTGGCAGGCAAGCCAGGCTTCTACAGCTCAGACGGTGTCTTCAAGACGGTATTCCTCTCTCAAACCGAGTACATGCGATGTCCACTTCTCCCTTCTCGGGCTACGGCCTGGGCCTGCGCAAGGAGCACTACCGGGACTTCCTGGAGACCCGGGTCCCGGTTGATTTCGTCGAGGTGATCTCGGAGAACTTCATGGTCGACGGTGGTCAGCCGCGGCATATCCTGCGCCAGATCCGCGAGCGTTATCCAGTCGCTTTGCACGGTGTATCGATGTCCATCGGTTCGGCGGACGGGCTCGACTGCGCTTACCTGAAGCGCTTGAAGGCACTGGTCGATGAGATCGAACCGCTGTTCGTGTCCGACCACCTGAGCTGGTCGCGCATCGATCACTTCAATTCCCATGACCTGCTACCCGTACCCTACACCGACGAGGCACTGGATCTGGTCTGTGAGAATATTTCCCGCGCCCAGGATGTCCTGGGCCGCACGATGCTCTTTGAAAATCCCTCCAGCTACCTGGCCTTCGATGGGGCCTCGATGAGCGAGTGGGAATTTATCACGGCCATGTCCAGGCGCACCGGCTGTGAGCTGCTGCTCGACGTCAACAACCTCTTTGTCAGTGCGAGCAATCACCGCTTCGATGCCCTGGCGTTTCTCGATGGTCTGCCGGCTGACCGGGTGCGCCAGATCCACCTGGCCGGCCACAGCCAGGGCAAGGAACTGCTGATCGATACCCATGACAGCCCGGTCTGTGCCGAGGTCTGGGCGTTATACACCTTGGCGATGGCCCGCTTCGGCCCGCTGGCGACGATGATCGAGCGCGACGACCGGATCCCGCCGTTGGCCGATCTGCTCAAGGAGCTGGCGATTGCCCGGACCCTTGGCGCCCTCGATGGACGAGCCTGCTCACGGAGTGGCGCATGAACCTGGCGCAATGGCAGCGGCAGCTGCGCGACTGGCTGGTCAACGCCTCGCAGGAGGCCGCGACCAATCTGGGCGCGGCGGCGAGATCCGGGTTGTCCGTCTACCAGAACAACTATCGCGAGCAGTTGCTGGGATGCCTTGAAGAGGCCTTTCCCCTGGTCCGCGCATGGATCGGCGAAGAGACCTTTTTCACCGCCGCGGTCAGTCATATCGATCAGTATCCGCCCCGGGCCTGGACCCTGGACGCCTATCCGCAAGGGTTCGGCGCCACCCTGGCGACGTTGTTTCCCGACAACCCCGAAGTGCACGAACTGGCCTGGATCGAGTGGGCACTCGACGACTCGTTCGTGGCCGCCGATGCCGGGCCGCTGCCCATGGCGGCGCTGGAGAAGGTCGATTGGGAAACGGCGTGCCTGAGATTTACGCCGTCCCTCAGGAGCCACGTCCTGACCAGCAACGCCGAGCCGATCTGGTCGGCCCTTAGCGACGGGCTGTCGCCACCCGCGCCTGAGCGCTTGGCCGAGGCCGCGGGCCTGCTGGTCTGGCGCCGGCAGTTGATTGTGCGGCTGCGACCAGTGGATGCACTGGAACACCAGGCGCTGCTGCACCTGCGGGAAGACGGCCGGTTTGCCGGACTCTGCGAATGGCTCGTCGAACGCCTTGGCGAAACCGCCGGTATTGCCAAGGCCGGGGCGCTGCTTGCCAGTTGGCTGGCCGCCGAGATGATTGTCGGCGTCGACTGATTTCGTCGACACCATTCGACAACTGCTTGACTTCTCTTTTTATATCAGTAACATACACGTCATTCCGCAATAGCTCAGTTGGTAGAGCAAGTGACTGTTAATCACTGGGTCCCTGGTTCGAGTCCAGGTTGTGGAGCCAGATAGAAGAAAAAGCCTGCAGCGATGCAGGCTTTTTTTTTGCGCATTTTTCGGCGCTGCCAGCAGCGGAACCGGGAGCACTAGGCTCCCGGTCCACGCGCTGGTCTTAGCGGCGATCCAGCCACACCGTCTGCGCATTGCAGAATTCGCGTATCCCGAAGTGCGACAGTTCGCGACCAAAACCGCTTTTTTTCACGCCGCCGAAGCTGACCCGTGGGTCGCTGGCACTATAGCCGTTGATGAACACGCCGCCGGTTTCCAGCTCGTCGGCGAACTTGTCGGCCAGCTCCAGATCCGCGGTGTACACGGTTGCCGTGAGTCCGAACTCGCTGTCATTGGCCAGTGCCAGCGCATGGGCGGCATCGCGTGCGGTGATGATCGACGCAACCGGGCCGAACAGTTCCTGTTTGAACGAGGTCATCTGGTCAGTGACATTCGCCAATACGGTGGGTTCGTAGAAGTTGCCAGGCCCTTCGGTTTTTTTACCGCCGAGCAGCAAGGTCGCGCCCTGCGCCAGGGTGTCCCGGACCTGTTGGTCCAGTTCGTCACGCAGATCGAAGCGGGCCATGGGGCCGATATAGGTGTCGGTGGCCAGCGGGTCGCCGATGACCAGGCGGCGGGTGGCCTCGACAAACTTGTCGGTGAAGGCTTCTACGACACCTTGCTCGACAATCAGGCGCTTGGCGGCCGCGCAGACTTGCCCGGTGTTCTGGTAGCGACCGACCACGGCGGCCTTGACCGCTTCGTCGAGGTCGGCGTCATTGAGCACGATAAACGGGTCCGAACCGCCCAGCTCCAGCACACTCTTCTTCAAGGCCGCGCCGGCCTGTGCGCCGATGGCCATGCCGGCACGCACGCTACCGGTGAGGGTGACCGCGGCGATACGCGGATCGGCAATGGCCCGGGAGACGCCGTCCGGGGTGACATTGATGACTTCGAAGACCCCTTCGGCAAAGCCGGCGCGCTTGAAGGCGTCCAGCAGCAGGTAGGCGCTGCCCATGACGTTGGGCGCATGCTTGAGCACGAAGGTGTTACCGGCCAGCAGCGTCGGTACCGCGCCGCGCAACACTTGCCAGATCGGAAAATTCCACGGCATCACGGCGAGGATCGGGCCCAGCGGGCGATATTCGATACGGGCCTTGCCGCCTTGCACCTGGGTCGGTTCGGCGCTGAGCATGGCCGGGCCGTTTTCGGCGTACCACACGCAGAGCTGCGCACATTTTTCAATTTCGCCGCGGGCCTGGACGATGGGCTTGCCCATCTCGCGGGTGATCATCTCGGCCATTTTCGTGGCGTTGTCACGCAGCGCCTGGGCCAGGGCGATCAACGCCTGTGAGCGTTGTTCCAGCGCGGTACGGCGCCAGAGTGAGAACCCGGCCGCGGCCCGGGACAGGGCGGCATCCAGGGCCGAATCGGATTCGAAAGGGTAATGGCCGATCTGTTCGCCGTTGGCGGGGTTGATCGAAAGCGCATGGGTGAGGCTGGAGATCGAAGGCATGTGACCGTCCTGCTGGGTGAGTATGGCCTCAGATTACGGTGGTGTTAGTTTTCTGGAAACTGAATAATGATGAGCATATCGTTCACGATTGGAGAATGACTTGGATCTGGTCCAGTTGGAGATTTTCAAAGCCGTTGCCGAGCATGGCAGTATCAGCGCGGCCGCCCAGCATATCCATCGGGTGCCGTCGAACCTGACCACGCGGATCAAGCAGTTGGAGCAGGATCTGGGGGTGGATCTGTTTATCCGCGAGAAAAGTCGCCTGCGACTGTCACCGGCAGGCTGGAGTTTTCTCGACTATGCCCGGCGTATCCTCGACCTGGTCGACGAGGCGCGGGCCACCGTGGCCGGCGAGGAACCGCAAGGCGCCTTTGCCCTGGGCTCGCTGGAGAGCACGGCGGCGGTGCGTATTCCGCAACTGCTGGCGGCCTATAACCAACGCTATGCCAAGGTCGACCTGGACCTGTCCACCGGCCCGTCGGGGACCATGATCGATGGGGTGCTGTCCGGGCGCCTGGCGGCTGCGTTTGTCGATGGGCCGGTGCTGCATCCGGCGTTGGAAGGGGTGCCGGCGTTCGAGGAGGAAATGGTGCTGATTGCGCCGTTGCAGCATGCGCCCGTCCGGCGGGCGCAAGAGGTCAACGGCGAGAGCATTTATGCCTTTCGCGCCAACTGTTCCTACCGGCACCACTTCGAAAGCTGGTTTGCCATGGATGGCGCGGTACCCGGCAAGATCCATGAAATGGAGTCCTATCACGGCATGCTTGCTTGTGTGAGTGCCGGGGCCGGCCTGGCGCTGATGCCGCGCAGCATGCTGGAAAGCATGCCGGGCTGCAGCACCGTGAGTGTCTGGCCGTTGACCGAGTCCATGCGCTATCTGCGAACCTGGCTGGTGTGGCGCCGGGGCACGGTGTCACAAAGCCTGGGCATGTTCGTGCGCCTGCTGGAAGAGCAGGGCGTGGTCCGCGAAGAGGTCCGGACAGGCGCTGGCCCGCTGCTTTGACATCAAGCGGTCAAGGGATTAACTTCGCGGCTTTTTACCCGTCGCTCCAAAGGGGGGCGGGCACTGAATGTTAGGGAAGGGCACGATGACGGAAATGGCACAGCAGGACGATTTGTTTCAGACGGACAAGCGACTCTCCCTCAAGCCGGTGACGGACTTCAATGCCTTCCTGCTCCAGGCGTTTGCCGACGGGCCGTGTAAATGTATTCGCTGTGTGGAAGCGGCGGGTGTTGAAAGCGGCTATGCCTTCCAGCATACCTTCGAGCTGGGCAAGGTGGTCAACCGTCAGTTCGCCAGGACTACCCCCAGCGAGGTACTTCTGGTGCTGAAGAAGGCCTGGTTGTCGTTCTTCAAGAGCGAACTGGAGATTCCCGGTGTGCTGGACTTGTCCAGGGTGCATGAGTTCGTGACACCGGAACTGCATATCCGGTTGCGTCCGTTGCTGCTGGCGTGTGGCCTGATCGTCGAGCAGGAAGGCGAATGGATGTTGCAGGCGGTCGCGGAATAACGCGCAGGCAAGCGCCTCTGGAACGAAGATTAATGCTCACTTAACCTGCAACCATTCAAGTAGTCGCTCTTTTCCCGCAACCTTCACGTGTTGGCGTCCTCGATGTTCAGGTTTCAGCTGATCTTGACCCTGGTGCTCAGCCTGATGCTGCCGATCTTCGGCAGCGTGGCCGCGGCCGCGTCTTTTGCCGAACCTTGTCCGATGCCGACGATGAACCACGGCGGGTCGAAAGTCACCGGTGCACCCTGCTGCAATGATATGGAACAGGGTGCCGCCGCCAAGTCGCCCTGCAAGTCCGGCGAAGAGTGCAAGATCGGTGGGCTGCTCCAGGTCCTGACGATCAGGACCTTCAGCCCGGCTCCGCCGCTCCCGCTCACCCTGCAAGCGCCCGCCGTGCTCCAGTCCGCGCCCGCCGATCTGTGGCGCCCGCCGCGCTCCGTCTGATGCCTTGATCCGAACCCCCGCACGCCTGCAAGAGACGGCGTAGGGGCCATCGCGCCCGCTATTTGCAGCGGACGCGTCGATCCTGCATTGGAGACGAAAGCATGTTGGCTTTCCTTCCCTCACACCGCGTCTTGGCCGGTGTGATCGCTGTTGTCCTGGGCGCCAGCCCGCTGCTGGCCGTCAGGGCAGAACCGCTGAGTTTTGCGCGAGCCCAGCACCTGGCTGAAAACACCGCCCCCGAACACCTCGCTCGCCTGGCCCAGGTCGAATCGGCACAATCCTCGGTCGGCCCCGCCGATGCGTTGCCCGATCCCAAGTTGATGCTGGGGATCCAGGATCTGCCGATCCAGGGCTCCGGGCGCTATTCGTTCAACGGCGACTCGATGACCGAGCGCCAGATCGGCCTGCGCCAGGAGATACCCAACAGTGACAAGCGCCTGGCCCGCAAGCAGCTGGCACTGGCCAGCGTGGACGTTGCCGAGGCCGAGCGCCGGGCTTCGCTGCTGGAAGTCAGACGGCAAACCGCGTTGGCCTGGCTGGATGTCTATTACGCCGAACTCAGCGTGAAACACTTCGATCAGCTGGATCATCAGCTCGCGCTGTTGCGCAGCACCACACCGGCGCGTATTGCCGCTGGCAGCGCACAGCCGGGCGATTTACTGCAGGCCGATCAGGAGGCCCTGGCCCTGGCTGACCGCCGCGACGAATTGCTACAAAACATCGCCGTGGCCCGGGCCAAGTTGCGCCGCTGGATCGGTGCCGATGCCGATCAACCCCTGGCCGACGGTCCGCCGACCTGGGGCCCGATCCTGCCACATGCCCAGCACTCCCTGGGACGCCATCCGGATCTGCAGGCCGCCACGGCCCGGGTCAGCGAAGCCAATGCCGGACTGGCCGATGCCATCGCCCAGAAGAAGCCCGACTGGGGCGTCGAGCTGGTCTACGGTCACCGTGACCGGCAGTTCGGCGGCGATATGGCGTCGCTGCAATTCACCTTCGACCTGCCGTTGTTTACGGGGTCCCGCCAGGGGCCGCGGATCAATGCGCGGCAGCATGAGGTCGAGCAACGGGAAGCTGAGCAGGAGGTCATGCTGCGTGAACACAAGGCCGAGTTGGAAAGCGGCCTGGCCGAACTCGAGCGCTTGAAGAAGGCCCTGGAACGTTCGCAGCAGTCAGCGATTCCCCTGGCCGCGCGGCGCGCCGAGCTTGCGTTGGCCTCCTATAAAGCCGGCAAGAGCCCATTGAACGAAGTGATCGGCGCCCGTCGCGATCTGATCGAGACGCAGCTGCGCAGCGTCAGCCAACAGAGTCAGTTAAGCCAGCTGTCCGCCAGCCTCTATTACGCCTATGTCGAGGGCCTCAAATGAAGACGCTCCGTTATTCCCTGTTGACCCTCGCGCTGGCCGGACTGGGTGTTACCGCGGGCTACTGGCTCGGCCACGGCGGGACCCTGATGTCCGCTGCGGCTGATGGCGCAAAAAAGGAGCGCCCGGCCCTGTACTGGTTCGACCCGATGTACCCGACCCAGCACTTCAATGCCCCGGGGAAGTCGCCGTTCATGGACATGCAACTGGTGCCCAAGTATGTCGATGGCGCCGAGGACACGTCGTCCATCAGCGTGTCGCCGCAACTGGCCCAGAACCTCGCTATGCGCACCGCCGCGGTGGTCCGCGAACGCCTGCCCGGCGGCTTGGATGCCGTCGGTTCGCTGGGCTACGACCAGCGCTCTATCGCCAACCTGCAAGCCCGGGCGGCGGGGTTTGTCGAGCGCGTCTATGATCGTGCGCCCGGCGATGTGCTGCCGGCCGGTGCGCCGCTGGTGGATCTGTTGATCCCCGAATGGTCGGCCGCGCAACTGGAGTTCGTCGCGGTCCTGGCCAGCGGCGATAGCCGCTTGATCCTGGCCTCGCGCCAGCGCCTGCAATTGCTCGGCATGCCCGAGGCGCTGATCGCCCAGGTGGCGAAGACCCGCAAGGTGCGCCCGCTGTTGACCCTGTCGACGCCGATTGCCGGTGAGTTGCAGAGCCTGGAGGTACGCGCCGGGATGAGCGTGTCCGCCGGGATGAGCCTGGCCCGGATCAACGGCCTGGGCAGCGTCTGGCTCGACACCGCGATCCCCGAGGCGCAGGCGACCTCGGTCGAGGTGGGCGCCCCGGTGTCCGTGGTCTTGTCCGCTTATCCCGGACAAACGCTGGCGGGGAGGGTGGTGGCAGTATTGCCCAGTGTCGATCCGCAGAACCGGACCCTGACGGTGCGCAGCCAACTGCCCAACCCGGACGGCAAGCTGCGTCCGGGCATGTTTGCCAGCGTGCGCCTCGCCGATCCCGATCCGGCCCCGAGCCTGCTGGTGCCCAGCGAAGCGGTGATCCGCACCGGTAAACGTACCCTGGTGATGCTGGCGCAGGACGAGGGCCGTTATCGGCCCAGGGAGATACGGATCGGGCGCGAGTCCGTCGGACGTATCGAAGTGCTCGACGGTTTGAGCGAGGGCCAGAAGGTGGTGACCTCCGGCCAGTTCCTGCTCGATTCGGAAGCCAGCCTGCAGGGCATTGTGCCAACCGATGAGCCAATGGCGCCCACGGCATCAATGGCACCGGGCACAGCGATGGAGGGCATGCAATGATCAAGCGCCTGATCCACTGGTCCATCGGCAATCGTTTCCTGATCCTGCTGGCGACCCTGTTTATCGTCGCCTGGGGCATCTGGTCGGTACGCAACACGCCGCTCGATGCGCTGCCGGACCTCTCCGACACCCAGGTGATCGTGCGCACCAGTTTTCCCGGGCAGGCACCGCAGATCGTCGAGAACCAGATCACCTATCCGCTGGCCAGTACCTTGCTGTCGGTCCCCGGGGCGAAAACCGTGCGTGGTTACTCGTTCTTCGGCGACTCCTTTGTCTATGTGATTTTCGAAGACGGCACCGACCTGTACTGGGCCCGGTCGCGGGTCCTGGAATACCTCAACCAGGCCCAGGGGCGACTGCCCCAGGGCGTCACCAGTAGCCTCGGCCCGGACGCCACCGGCGTCGGCTGGATCTATCAGTACGCCCTGGTGGACCGCACTGGCCAGCATGACCTGGCGCAGTTGCGCGGGATCCAGGACTGGTTCCTCAAGTACGAGCTCAAGAGCGTGCCCAATGTCGCCGAAGTTGCCAGCATCGGCGGCATGGTCAAGGAGTACCAGGTACTCCTCGATCCGCAGAAGATGGTGGCCTACGGCATCACCCAGCAGCAGGTCAGCGAGGCGTTGAAGAGTGCCAACCAGGAAGCCGGCGGCTCGGTGCTGGAACTGGCCGAACGTGAATACATGGTGCGGGCCTCGGGCTACTTGCAGAGCCTGGAGGACTTTCGCGATATTCCGTTGAAAACCTCGGCACAAGGCGTGCCGGTGTTGCTCGGCCAGGTGGCGACGATCCAGATCGGCCCCGAGATGCGCCGTGGTATTGCCGAACTGGACGGTCAGGGCGAGGCGGTTGGCGGCGTGGTGATCCTGCGCTCGGGCAAGAACGCCGACGAAACCCTGCAGGCGGTGAAGGCCCGCCTCGCCAGCTTGCGCGGCAGCCTGCCGTCCGGGGTCGAGCTGGTCACCACCTACGACCGCTCGCAACTGATCGACCGTGCCGTGCACAACCTGAGTGTCAAACTGTTGGAAGAGTTCGGCGTGGTGGCGCTGGTGTGCCTGCTGTTCCTCTGGCACTGGCGCTCGTCCCTGGTGGCGATCATCACCCTGCCGCTGGGGGTGTTGATGGCCTTTATCGTGATGCGCATCGAGGGCGTCAACGCCAACATCATGTCCCTGGGTGGCATCGCCATTGCCATCGGCGCGATGGTCGATGCGGCGGTGGTGATGATCGAAAACGCGCATAAACATATCGAGGCCTGGCAACTGCGCCATCCCGGCCAGAAGCTGCAAGGTGAGGCCCATTGGCGGGTCATCGGCGAGGCGGCGGCGGAGGTCGGGCCGGCGCTGTTTTTCAGCCTGTTGATCATCACCTTGTCGTTTCTTCCGGTGTTTACCCTGGAGGCCCAGGAGGGGCGGCTGTTCGGCCCGCTGGCGTTTACCAAGTCCTATTCGATGGCGGCGGCGGCGGGGTTGTCGGTGACCCTGGTGCCAGTGCTGATGGGCTACTGGATTCGCGGTCATATTCCCAATGAACAGCAGAACCCGCTCAATCGCTGGCTGATCGCGGCCTATCGTCCGCTGCTGGACGCGGTGCTGAACTGGCCGAAGCTGACTCTGGCATTGGCGCTCTTGATCTTCCTTTCCAGTCTCTGGCCCTTGAGCCAGTTGGGTGGGGAGTTCATGCCGGCGCTGGATGAGGGGGATCTGTTGTACATGCCTTCGGCGTTGCCGGGTTTGCCGGCGAGCAAGGCCAGTGAGCTGCTGCAACAGACCAACCGGATGATCCGCACGGTACCGGAAGTCGAGCATGTCTTCGGCAAGTCCGGGCGGGCGGAAAGCGCCACCGATCCGGCGCCGCTGGAGATGTTCGAAACCACCATCAAGTTCAAGCCCCGTGGGCAATGGCGCGCCGGCATGACCCCGGAAAAGTTGATCGAAGCGCTGGACCAGGCGGTCAAGGTACCGGGGCTGTCGAACCTCTGGGTGCCGCCGATCCGTAACCGTATCGATATGCTCGCCACCGGCATCAAGAGCCCGATCGGGGTCAAGGTGGCCGGCACGTCACTGGCCGATATCGATGAGATCGCCCACCAGGTCGAAGCCGTAGCCAAGCAGGTGCCGGGGGTCAGTTCGGCCCTGGCGGAACGCTTGAGCGGAGGCAGCTACCTCGACATCCGGATCAATCGCCTGGCGGCGGCCCGCTACGGATTGAGCATTGCCGATGTGCAGGCGGTGGTGTCCGGTGCGGTGGGCGGCAGTACGGTGGGGGAGACGGTCGAGGGCGTGGCCCGTTATCCGATCAACCTGCGTTATCCGCGGGAATGGCGCGACAGTCCGCAGGCTTTGCAGCAGTTGCCGATGCTCACCGCCAGCGGGCAGCAGATCACCCTCGGTGCGCTGGCGGATATCGCTGTAAGCGCGGGGCCGCCGATGTTGCGCAGCGAGAATGGTCGGCTGTCCGGTTGGGTCTACGTGGATGTCCGTGGCCGCGACCTGGCCTCGACCGCCCGGGACCTGCAGCAACAGGTGGCGCAACAGGTGAAGCTCAAGGCCGGGATGAGCGTTTCCTATTCCGGGCAGTACGAGTTCCTGGCGCGGGCCAATGCCCGGTTGATGTGGGTGGTGCCGGCCACCTTGCTGATCATTTTCGTGCTGCTCTACCTGACCTTCGGGCGTTTCAGCGAAGCCGGCCTGATCATGCTGACCTTGCCTTTCGCGCTGTCCGGTGGTGTCTGGTTGCTCTACCTGCTGGGCTTCAATCTGTCGGTGGCCACGGGTGTGGGCTTTATTGCCCTGGCCGGGGTGTCGGCGGAGTTCGGCGTGATCATGCTGCTGTATCTGAAGAACGCCTGGACGGTGCGTCTGGATGCCGGACGGGAGGCGGACGGTGATTTGCTCGAGGCGATCGGTGAGGGCGCGGTGTTGCGGGTTCGGCCCAAGGTGATGACGGTGGCGGTGATCATTGCCGGTCTACTGCCGATTTTCTGGGGCAGCGGTACCGGTTCCGAGGTGATGAAGCGGATAGCCGCGCCGATGGTCGGCGGCATGATCACCGCGCCCTTGTTGTCGATGCTGGTGTTGCCGGCGGCGTATTGGTTGATGAAGCGTCGGCGCTAGAGCGATGGACCGTGTCGCCCGCGAACGGCGCGACACGGAACCTCTGACACCATCGGAGCGCCGAAGCGGCCCCCAGGGTTTTTGTTCCTCTTTACTGGCCTGGATCAAATTGCCGAAGTGCCGAATCCCTTAGCGTGCACCTTTCACGCTAGTCATGGACGATGCACCTATGCAAAACCTGGATCGACAACACGATATCCAACCCCTTTCCCAGGTGGACATGACCGTCCACCTCAACGGTCAGCCGGTGCCAGCGGCCGCGGGCGAGACCGTACTCTCAGTGCTGCAATCGGTCGGCCTGCGCCAGTTGGCGCGCAACGATCATGGCGAGGTCGCCGGAGCCTTCTGTGGCATGGGCGTTTGCCAGTGCTGCCTGGTCTCGATCGACGGCCGGCTCAAGCGCCGGGCCTGCCAGACGCTGGTACGGCCCGGCATGTACATCGAAACCGGCATCAGTCGCTTCCCTGTGCTGGAGGTGCTATGAGCCGCCTGCCCGTGGTGATTGTCGGCGGCGGGCCGGCCGGCATGGCCGCCGCCGCCGAGCTGGCCCGACACGAGGTGTCCAGCGTGCTGTTCGAGGAAGCGTCGCGCCTGGGCGGCGTGGTCTATCGCGGGCCGCTGCGTCGCGGGGTCGATCTCGGCTATCTGGGCACACGCTACCGCGAGGTACTGGAGCGGCTGCACGGTGAGTTCGCGCGTTATTCCGATCGGGTCGATGTGCGTCTGGGCACGCGGATTCTCGGGGGCGAGGGCATGCGAACGCTGATGGCCCTGGATGCCGATGAGCGCCTGCAGGAGATCGCGTATTCGCAACTGCTGCTGGCGGCCGGCTGTCATGAGCGCAACGTACCGTTCCCCGGCTGGACCTTGCCCGGGGTCATGCTGCTCGGTGGTTTGCAGTTGCAGATCAAGAGTGGCGTGGTCAAGCCTCTGGGCCCCACGCTGATTGCCGGCACCGGGCCCTTGCTACCCTTGCTGGCCTGCCAGTTGCACGCCGCCGGGGTAGCGGTGGCGGGAGTCTATGAAGCCAGCGCATTCGCTCGGATCGCCCGGGAAAGCCTGGTCCTGCTGAACAAGCCGCAGATGTTTCTCGATGGCTTGAGCATGCTCGCTTATCTGAAGTTGCACGGCATCCCGTTGTACTACGGTTGGGGGGTGGTCGAGGCCCAGGGCCGGGAAGAATTGACCAGCGTGACCCTGGCACCGTACTCCAGCGATTGGCAGCCGGACCTGACCCGGACACGCCGGATCGAGGCACGAACGCTGGCGGTTGGTTATGGCTTTGTCCCGCGCAGCCAGCTCAGCCAGCAGATGGGCTTGGTCCATGGCTTCGGCGAGGACGGTTGCCTGCGCCCCGAGAGCAATGTCTGGCAGCAGAGTAGCGAGCCGTCCGTTCATCTGGCCGGCGATATGAGCGGGATTCGCGGCGGTGAGGCGGCGATGCTGGCCGGCAGGATTGCCGCCGTGTCGATCCTGCTGCAGCGCGATGTGCTGGACACCGAGTCCGCCCTGGCCCGGCGCCAGGTCTACCTGGACAAGCTGGCGAAGATCGGCAAGTTCCGCGCCGGCGTCGATCGCTACACCCGGCGCGGTATCCGGCAGATCGACTTGCCCCGGGCCGACACGGTGATCTGCCGTTGCGAACACGCGACCCGCGCCGATATCGATCGAGCCCTGTCCCAGGGGGTCGAGGACATGGCCGCGCTGAAGATGCGTACACGGGTCAGCATGGGCGATTGCCAGGGACGGATGTGCGTCGGTTATTGCAGCGACCGTCTGCGCCAGGCCAGCGGACGTGCCGATGTCGGCTGGTTGCGTCCACGCTTCCCCATCGAGCCGATTCCCTTTTCCGCCTTCGAGCACCTGGGCAAGGACGCCTGAACCATGAACAGAACCTACGATGTGGTGATTGCCGGTGGCGGGGTGATTGGTGCTTCCTGTGCCTACCATCTGTCCCGGCGGCAGAATCTTCGGATCGCCCTGATCGACGCCAAGCGCCCGGGCAATGCGACCCGCGCTTCGGCCGGCGGCCTGTGGGCCATCGGTGAGTCGGTGGGCCTGGGCTGCGGGGTGATCTTCTTTCGCATGATGTCGGCCCAGCGCCGCCAGGCCCATGGTGCGGCGGTGGCGGTGGAGGCGAGTACCCCGCATATCCTGCCGCCGGCGTTCTTCGAGTTCGCCCTGCAGTCCAACGCCCTTTATCCGCAGTTGCACCGCGAACTGATCGAACGCCATGGCATGGACTTCAAGTTCGAACGCACTGGTTTGAAGTACGTGATCTACGACGCGGAAGATCGCTTGTACGCCGAGCACATCGTTGCGCGGATTCCGCACCTGGCGGACCAGTTGCGCTGGCTGGACCGCGCAGCGTTGCGCGAGGCGGAGCCTGCGGTGAGCCACGAGGCGCAGGGCGCGCTGGAGTTTCTCTGCGATCACCAGGTCAGTCCGTTCCGCCTGGCGGACGCCTACAGCGAGGCCGCGCGGCAGAATGGTGTGGACCTGTACTTCAACACCAACGTCACCAGCGTCCTGCACGAGGGCGGCCGGGTCGGCGGTGTGCGTACCGCCGAGCAAGGCAGCTTCCACTGCGCCACGTTGATCAACGCCGCCGGGGCCTGGGCTGCCGAGCTCAGTGAGCAGGCCACCGGGATCAGGCTGCCGGTCAAGCCGGTGAAGGGCCAGATCCTCCTGACCGAGCGCATGCCCAAGCTGCTGGAAGGCTGCCTGACCACCAGCGATTGTTATATGGCGCAGAAGGATAACGGTGAAATCCTCATCGGTAGCACCACCGAGGACAAGGGCTTCGATGTCAGTACGACGTTCCCTGAAGTCGCTGGCCTGGTCCAGGGGGCCATACGCTGCGTGCCGCAACTCAAGGAGATCAACCTCAAGCGCTGCTGGGCCGGCTTGCGTCCGGGCTCGCCTGACGAACTGCCGATACTCGGGCCGATGGCGGGTGTCGAGGGCTATCTGAATGCCTGCGGGCATTTCCGTACCGGTATCCTGACCTCGGCGATCACCGGGGTGATACTGGAGCGGCTGGTCCATCAGGAATCGTTGCCGCTGGATATCACGCCGTTCCTGGCGGATCGCTTCGAGGTGGGCTTGCTCAAAGGCCTCGGATAACGCTATCTATTCAGGTGTTGCGCGGGCTCACGCATTGAGCCGCACCCGAGTGGATACCTGCATGGACTATTTCGCCGCCCTCACCGCCTTTGTCGAGGCCGCCCAGGCCAACAATTTTTCCCGGGCGGCCGAGAAGCTTTCGATCAAGGCCTCGACCGTATCGCGTTATATCAAGGACCTTGAGCAGGACCTGGGCATCGCCCTGTTCAATCGCTCCACCCGCACCCTGCGCCTGACCGAGGGCGGCGAAACCTTCCTGCACCATGCCTTGCGGGTGCTCGCCGAACTGGATCAGGCCCGGGCCGCGACCTCGGCCCTCAACCAGCAACCCCGCGGGCTGCTCAAGCTCAATCTGCCACCGGCCTTTGCCCGGCACCATGTGCTGCCGCAGCTCGGCGACTTTGCCGCACGCTTCCCGCAAATCCACCTGGAACTGACCCTGGAGGACAGTCACGTCAACCTGATCAGTGCCGGTGTCGACCTGGCGCTGCGGGTCGGAGTGTTGCCGGACTCGTCGCTCAAGGCGCGCAAGCTGGCGGCCGAACACACGCTGCTGTGCGTCAGCCCCGAGTATGCCCGGCAACATCCGGCGCCGCGCACGCCACTGGAACTGGCGGAGTGTTCCGCGATACTCAATGGCAATCTGCCTGACGAAGTGTTTTTCGTACCGCTGCAGGTCCCTGGCGCCCAGGCCGAACGCGTTGCAATCAAGGGGCATCTGCGGATCAACGATCTGGATGCGCAGCTGCTGGCGGTGCGCCAGGGCTTGGGCATGGCGTTGTTGCCGGATTGGCTGGTGGCCGATCTGCTCAGGCGAGGCGAACTGGTGCATTGGCTGCCTGAATGGCAGGCCCAGGCTACCCAGATCGCCGCGTCGCTGTGGTTTGTCTATCCACCCAAGCGCACCGTCTCGTCGAAGGTGCGCAGTTTCATCGACTTCATGCTCGAACGTATCGGTACGCCACCTTATTGGCAGCGTTGAGTCCGCTCAGCTGAAGCGAATGTCCAGGGCGCGCAGGTAGGTCTGCAGGCCCGCATCCTGGATCGGAATCAGGAAGGCTTCACGGTCCGCCTCGTTGTAGTGGGCATGCCAGTAGCCCGGCGGCGTGACGAACGCCAGCCCGGGAGCCCAGTCGACCCGGGTCGGGTTGCGGATCCGGCCGTGCTCGTCGACCTCGGTGCCCACCAGGCTGTAGCAACCGGGCGGGCAGTCGATGATGAAGTCCAGGGCGATCGACTGGTGACGGTGCGGTTTCTGCACCGAGCCTGGCGGCAGAATGCCGTACATCGCCCAGAGTACATGGGTCACGGTGCGGGTCTGGGGGAAGTGTCGATTGCCCAGCAGGATGCTGATCCGACTGCGGTCCTGGGCGCGGGGATCGTCGGCGGCTTCGCGCAGTTTGGCATTGGCGGTTTGCGCCGGGTACAGGGTGGCACTGAAGCGGTCCTGCTGGCTGCTGACGCCGAGGTAGCGCAGCAGTGGTTCGTCATGCACGTAGTAGAAGCGGCTGTCCTCGCTGGCGGCCAGTTCGACCGCCTGGCGGCCGGGCAGGGCGATAAAGCAGCCCTTGTCCCAGTCGAATCGGGCCTCGCCCTGCACCAGGCGGCCATGCCCGGCAATCACATAAAGTACCTGGGACGTGGCGTTGGGCTGCAGTGTCAGCGAGTCACCGGCATTCAAGCGGATAAAGTTCGCGCACAGCCCGGGGCCGGTGGCCGGGCCTTCGCAGCCCAGGGCCTGGCTCAGGTCCAGCGGCACCAGCCGCGACGGCCCGCTGTCGTAGAGCGAGGCGGGAAAGTCATGGTAGGGGATGCGCGAGATCAATCCGGCGCTGATCGGGTTGGCGGCCTTGCTGTATTCGAAGTACTCGGCATCCTGCTCGCAGGCGGGCAGTTCAGTGCTGGCGATCATCGGCTGTTGACGGTTCATGCTCGGGCCTCTCGACGTTGTGGTTATGGGCGCAGGGCACTCACTATACGAAGCACGTCACCGTGGATTAAGGCCTCTACGGGAACAGCAGTTATGTGCAAAAGGGCAGCGGGGCGACGGCGCCGCAGCGCGAACTCGCCTGTCGCCTCAGGCCAGGGACGCCAGGCGTTCCACGGTTTCGGGGTACTTCTCGACCAGCCGGATCAGCGTGGTGGCCTGGGCATTGGGCCGGGCCCGGCCCTGCTCCCAGTTTTCCAGGGTCCGGGTATTGGTGCGCAGGTACAGGGCGAACACCGCCCGCGACAGCTTCAGTTGGGTCCGGATTGCCACCAGCTCGTCGGCGCCGATCGGTTGCAGCTTGTTCAACTGAACCTTGTGGTTGCGCAGGGTGACTTTGCCCCGGCGGTCATCGGCCAGGGCGTCGAAGCCCTCGACCAGTTCTGCAAAAATGTCACGCTTCATGATGGGAACGCCTCGTCGCCCAGGTAGGCTCTGCGATGACGCTCGAAGGGTGGTAGTTCGATAAACAGAGCATTCATTATTTGTACGCTACTCACGTATAGATTTAAAGAGGGAATATGTGTCTGTTCTTCACCCTGGTTGAGTCCTGACAGCTCATTTGTGGGACATTTCCTGCTAGCTTGCAGATCTGAGTAACGAGACTTGTCGGGCGATTGTGGTCTACGCTGGCAGTGTTGCGCAGCCAACAGGAAAAGGAGATCCCCATGGGCAGTCCCCAGGTCTGCAGCGGCGCCACCCTGCAATGCAGCTTTGGCGCCGCGCCCGGCATGCTGAACGTGCTGCCGATCAACCGCGCCCTGACCAGCAGCATGCCCGCCGCCAATATCATGGATTACATCCCACTGGTGAATATCGGCACCTTTGCCGTGTGCCAGAGTATCGCCAATCCGATGGTGGCCGCGGCGACCGCCGCCGCCCTTGGCGTCCTGACACCCATGCCGTGCATCCCGGCCACCGCCGCGCCCTGGATTCCCGGCGGTCCGCCGACCCTGCTGCTGGGCAATATGCCGGCCCTGGACGCCAACAGCTGCGTGATGTGCATGTGGGGCGGGGTGATCAAGATCGTCGTGCCCGGCCAGGTGCAGATGCTGATTCCCTGAGGCTCAGGCTTCCTCCGGGCCTTCACGCCGCAACCACCACCAGCGCCAGCGCGAGATCGGTTTGCCCTCGGCATCCAGCGGGCGGCCGTCCTCGGCATAGGGCTGCCCGGCATCGAGCAACTGACCATTGAGATAACGGCTGCTCAGTGCGATTTGCCCGTTCTGATGAAAGCGCTGGTACAGGCCATCGCGCACGCCGTCACGGTTGTGCTCGACGTCCGCCACGCTGCCATCGGCAAAGTAGTTGGTCGCCTCGCCATGCAGCAGTCCGTTGCGATAACCCGCCTTGCGCTGCAAGCCGCCTTCCGGGCTGAAGAAACTGGCAATGCCGTGGGTTTTTCCGGCCACATAGGGCACCTGCGCCGAGACCTTGCCGTTGGGGTGATAGAGCGTCGACAACCCTTGCAACTCGCCCTGGCTGTAGCTCAGGCTGGCCTGGGGACGCCCGGATTCCTCGATCTTCAGAGGGCCTTCGAGCTGATCGTCCAGCAGGCGCCCGGTGAGATGGCTGTCGCCGCGTGTCAGGTCCAGTTTGATCGACTCACTCATGCCGGCTCCTCAATTGACCTTCACCAGGCCGCCCTTGATGGTCAGCATGCCGCCGCCGTCCACGGTCTGCTCGGCACCGCCCTTGTTGGTCAGGCTGATGCCCGCGTCGTTGGTCATGGTGGTTCCGGCCTTGTTTTCCAGGGAGGTGCCGGCCTGGTTGCTCAGCGAGGTCCCGGCCTTCTGGCTGATGGAGGTACTGGCCTGGGCCGCGAGGTCGGCGCCGCTCTTGAGTGCGAAACTGCCGCCGCTTTGCAGGGTCAGGGTGCCGGTCACCTTGATCGTCAGATTGCCGTCCACCGTCAGATTGTAGTTGCCGGTGACCTTGTGCTCGTAATTGCCGCCGGTGCTGTGGGTCTGGTCGGCGCCGACCTTCACTGTGCGACTGTCCTTCACGTCGAGGGTATCGCTGCCGGTCTGGATGGTTACGCTGCGCTTGCCCTTTTCCAGGGTCACGGTTTCGTCGCCTTCCTTCACCGTACGGGTGCGGGCGTTCTGCACGGTGAGGGTTTCATCGTGGCCGACGGTAACGGTGGTGTCGTTGAGCACGTTGGTCTTGAAGTTTTTCTGGGCCTGGAGAAACACCTCCTCGGCGTCCTTCTTGTCCTCGAAACGCAGCTCGTTGAAACCGCCGCCGCCCTTGGAAGAGTTGGTCTTGATCCCGGATTGGGTCTGGTTGGCCGGCAGCGCGTAGGGCAGGGCGTTGTCGCCGTTGTAGACACAGCCGGTGACCAGCGGTCGGTCCGGGTCGCCGTCGATAAAGGTGACAATCACCTCCTGGCCGATCCGTGGCACGAATTGCATGCCGAAGCCCTTGCCGCTCCACGGCAGCACCACGCGGACCCAGCAGGAGCTGGTTTCGTCGTTCTTGCCGTCGCGATCCCAGGGGAATTGCAGCTTGATCCGGCCATATTCGTCGGTCCAGATTTCCTCGCCGGATTTACCCACCACCAAGGCGGTTTGTGTGTGCATGCGCGGTTTTGGCGTGCTGCGCGTCGGGCGAAAGGGCGTGGCCTTGGGAATCGCCTCGAAGCGATTGCGATAGTGCTCGTGATTGGCTTCGTGGGTCACCGCGGTCACCAGCCAATCGATATTCAGGCTGGCGTCATCATGGCCGGTCAGGGTGAACCAGTGCCCCGGCACCAGCCAGCGGCAATCGCTTTCGCCGACAAAGCGTTTTTCCTGGCTGCGCAGGCCATCCACGCGCTGTTTGCTCAACGCATCGCCCCGCGCCTTGGCGCTGTAGCCGCCAGGGTGCTCATAGATCGAGCGCGGTCCGGCAACGGCTTCTGCCTGGCCGTAGAGCGAGGTGGTAGGGGTGGTGAATTCGTAGTCGGTGGTTTTGTAAGTACCGGCGACGGCTTGCAGGGACTGTTGGCCGGAGCGGATACCGTGCAGTTCGCGTTCGCCCATGCCCTGGCCCAGATAAGGCACTTTTGGCCCGTTAGGGATTGGTGGGAAAGCATCGTTGCTGTCCGCCAAGACCAAGGTGTGCTTACCGTCCTCGTGGGTGAAAAACCAGAAGATGCCTTCTTCTTCCAGCAGCCTCGAGACAAAGGCGAAATCGGTCTCGCCGTACTGGATGCAGTATTCGCGTGGAGTGTAGCTGCCGCTCAGCGAGAGCTTGAAGTCGCTGAAGGCATGGGCCTTGAAGATCGTGGTGACAATATCCGCGGTGCTGAGGTTCTGGAACACGCGGTTGTTGCTGGCCAGGGTCAGCCACCAGAGCCAGGGTCTGAGTAGCAGTTGATAGCGCTCGGCAGTCGCATCGGCGGGCAATTGGCGGATTTCGGCGACCAGGGCGTCGAGGGGACGCAGCAGGGCGTCGTTGTGGAAGGTGCTGGTGACGTGGCTGGCGATGGCGCTGGCCAGGGTGAGGGCTGAGCCGTCGTTGAGGCCAAACAGGACGTGCTGGCCGAGCTGATTCAGAATTTCTTCGCTGGAAATAGACTCGGGATACAGCGTTGCCAGCGATGAGGCGGTCAAGGACAGACTGGTGTTGGTATCGACGGAGCGTGGCATCGAATGCTCCCGCAGGGGCAGTGGGGTGGGGCTACGGGAACCAGGTTCCGAAGGTTTTTATGCCAATGTGATTCCGTGGTTTCGCCAGAGTGATTTCCACTCCGCTGTCGTCGTTACGTAGCCAACGCAGTTGTTAACATGCATGTCGGTGCCCCACAATTTATCGAAGTGCAGCAGTTGTGCGTCAAGATCGTGATTCAAGACAGTCAAGCGTTTGTAGATGGCGTTGGCGACGCTGATGATGGTGGTCACTTGTGGGTCGCTCAGCCCGCGTACGCTCTCCGGGCGAGTCCTGAAAAACACAATCAACGCAACGGCCAGGTTGGCGGCAAATGGCGCAAGGTCGGTTGTTTGAGCGATATAGATCGCAAGCTGCGTGCGGTTGCTGGTATTGAAGTTGATGTCCCATCCGAAATCGAGATCATGGCTGGAGGTATCACCGAAATGCGGGTTTGGAGAACCTTTGGGTAATGCACCATCACTCGTCGTAAAGCGCGGGGCGGAGTAGGTACGTGTGCGTCCGCCGCGGACAGGTTTTACCGGTACATATTCATTCAAGGCTTCAATACCCGCCATGACCATGGCAATACCCTCGGTGGGTCTGGCGGCGGCGGGAAGTGTACTGCTGATTTCCTTGTAACTTGTCAGGTCCCTGAGGCTTCGACCAGGCTCGCCTTGTACCCCGAGTGTGGGCCCGAACCCCGCGGCGCTGCTCATGGCCGAGCCGACAATCATGAACGTGCGATCGGGTGTGCCGACGGCCAATAACGAAGGTCGGGAACTGATCGCCAGGTTTCTGTCGTAAAAGGCCACAAGGTTGTCGGTGATGCTGGGCGTCAGAATGGCCCTGATGCCTTGATCGGGCGTGTGCTCCGCGCCGAGGGCATAGATCAGAAGATCCACCAGCACTATGACGATATCCTCGGCACCTTCCGACTGCTGGAAGACAAGACGAAGCTTGGTCGTTTCTGCCACGGACTCTACGCGAAGCAATTTATAAACATGTCGAACATCTCGGTAATCTTCTTCTACCGTGTTGTTTCGGTCACCCGCCGGAAAGGCTTCGCTGAACCTGGTCTCGGCGCTCCAGGCACCGTTTCCACGTCCGGGGCGCGTGAACCAGGAAATAACTTTCATTTTGCGTATGGCCGCCAGCTCAACTGCCCAGGCGGCAGTGGCTGAGCCGCCATACACTGCGACCGTTGTTTCTTCAGGGCGGATGTGCAGTGGCGAAGTCCAGTCCGGGGCCATGAAATCGTTGCCTTTGATCACCCTTCCAGCAAAGTCACGGATATTTTCTTCCGTCAGGTTGCCTTCCTCGGTTGCCAATGGCCGCGGTGCACCTGGTCCGGCTCCGACGATGACGCGGTCACAGCGAAGGGTTCCGGCAAGCGCGCCATCAAGGAAAGTTTCCAGTACGTATTTGGGGCCGTCTTTGACTATTTTGGAAATAAATGAATCAGGCAACTGGGCACAGGAGTGTTGAGTCAGATAATGCTGGACCGCTGTTGAAAACTGCCCTGCGCTCAAATATTCCCTCTGCGACAATTGTTCGGCGGTAAATCCGTGATCAGCCCGGCCGTGACCCAGAAGATTCCCCGTCAGCAGCTGTTTGGGTTGGCCCATGGCATGTGCATGACTCATTCTTTGCCAGAGGTCGGGGCCACCCATGACACCCACAGCTCCAAGCGTTTGATTCAAGGACCTCAGATACTGTGTCACGGACAATAGATAGGCTGCTGATGAGATACCTGTTCCGATCAAGATGGTAATTGCCATGGCGGGTTCCTCCGACGGTTATTCCAGCGCCCACTCGGCCAGTTTTCCGGTCACTTGGGTCATCAGTACGTTTTCGATATCGCGCGCGCCCGCCGCACTGCACTTGGCCAGTACCGCTTTGACGATTCCGGCATCGAACTCGAATGGTTTCCCTGTCGCGGCTTTGTATCGGTCACGCAGTTTTTCGAGCTTGGCGAGCACAATCCCTTCCAATGTCGTCTCATCCAGCGGGTAATATGGCACGACCGTCATCCGTGCCAGGAACGCTGGGCGGAAGGCCTGCAGCAAGACCTTGCGCAACTGTTCGTTGAACGCATCGGTCGCCAATTGCGCCATCGGTGTATCGAGGATCAACTCCGCCCCGACATTGCTGGTCGCCAGCATCACCGTGTTCTTGAAGTCCACCACCAAACCGGTGCCGTCCTCCATCACGCCCTTGTCGAACACGTTGTAGAACGCCTCCAGCACATCCGGGTGGGCCTTTTCGATTTCATCCAGCAACACCACCGAATACGGCTTGCGCCGTACCGCTTCGGTCAGCACGCCGCCACTGCCATAGCCGACGTAGCCAGGCGGCGCGCCTTTGAGTTGGCTGACGGTATGGGCTTCCTGGTATTCCGAGAGGTTGATGCTGATCAGGTTGCGTTCGCCGCCATACAGGGCATCGGCCAGGGCATAGGCGGTTTCGGTTTTGCCGACGCCCGTGGGGCCGACCAGCAGGAACACCCCGACCGGTTTTTGCGGGTCGGTCAACCCGGCGCGATAGGCTTGCAAACGTTGGGCAATGGTCCCCAGCGCCGTGGTCTGGCCCATCACCCGCAGGCCCATGCGCTGGCCGAGGGTACGTACGGCATGGGCTTCGTCGGCGAGCATCTTGCCCACGGGAATCCCGGTCCAGCCGGCGATCACCGCAGCCACGGTTTTTGAATCGACCTGTTCCGGTACCAGTGGATCATCCTGGCGAATGGCATCGAGCCCGGCCTCCAGTCGAACCAACTCGGCGGCCAGGGTGTCGATGCGGCCATCGGTGTCTTCATCGGACTTGCCGCTCTCCACACGGTCGCTCAACATCAGCAGCTCACCGCGCTTTTCCAGCAGTTCGCGCACGGCCTCGCGCTCTTCGCCCCAACGGGTTTCCAGTTCACGTATGGCTTGCAGATTGCCGATGGATTCACTCTCCAGCGCCGTGATGCGCTCGCGATGATCCAGCCCGGTGGCCTGTTCACGGCGCAGGCGGTCGACCTCTTCCTTCAGGCTCTGCTGGCGATGACGCAGGCTTTCCAGCGGTGGCGGAACATCGTGCTGGCCAAGGGCTACCCGGGCACAGGCGGTGTCGAGAATACTGATGGCCTTGTCCGGCAGTTGCCGCCCGGAGATATAGCGGTGGGACAGTTTCACCGCATCATGAATCGCCGCATCCAGCACCTGCACGCCATGGTGCTGTTCCAGCTTGGCCGCTACGCCCCGGAGCATTTCCACGGCAGTGGCTTCGTCCGGTTCTTCCACCTGCACCAGTTGGAAACGCCGGGCCAGGGCCGGGTCCTTCTCGAAGTATTTCTTGTATTCCATCCAGGTGGTGGCGGCGAGGGTGCGCAACTCGCCCCGGGCCAGGGCCGGCTTGAGCAGGTTGGCCGCATCGCTGCCGCCTTCCGCGCCACCGGCGCCGATCAGGGTATGGGCTTCGTCGATAAACAGGATGATCGGTTTTTCCGCGCTGCGGACTGCATCGATGACCCCTTTCAGGCGTTGCTCGAACTCGCCTTTGACTCCGGCCCCGGCCTGCAACAAACCCAGGTCCAGCACCCGCAGGCTGACTTCCTGCAACGATGGCGGCACATCCCCGGCGGCGATGCGCAGGGCCAGGCCCTCGACCACCGCGGTCTTGCCGACACCGGGGGCACCCACCAGGATCGGGTTGTTCTGCCGACGACGCAGGAGAATGTCGATGCACTGGCGGATCTCTCCATCACGGCCGACGATGGGATCGATGCGCCCGGCGTGGGCATCGGCGGTCAGGTCCTGGGTGTATTGGTCCAGAACCGAGTCCTGCGCTGTGTTCCGGGCGGCGGGCTTTTCCACTGTTGTCGCCGAACGTTTCGGTCCGGTATGTTCGCGGGAGTTTTCCGTCCACTCCAGCAAATGGCTGCGCAGTGCGTCGCGAGGAATCTTCAGCAGTGACGAAGCGCTATTGAGCAGCAGGCTGCGTCGCTCATCACGGTCAAGCAGTGCCAGCAGCAACAAACCGGAACGGATGCTCTCGAGCCCGAGCACGCTGGCCTGGACCACCGCGTCCTCGAGCAAGCCGACCGTCTGTGCCGACAGCGCAGGTGTGCGGGTACTGCCGGACTTGAACAGCTCCAGCGCCTTGTTGATCTCCGCCGACAAGGCATCCCGCTCCAGCCCGAAACGCGGTAGCAACCAGGCAAAATCACCGCCCTCGATCTCCAGCAGCTCCAGCAACAGGTGCTCGATTTCCACATAGTGATGACCCCGTTGCAGGCAGCGTTGGGCGGCCCTTTCCAGGGCACGGCGGTTGTCGGCGTTGAGGCGTCCGATCAGGCTGCCCAGTTCCATGTTCAAGCGATCTCCAATTGGCGCAAACGGGTTTCGATCCGTTGTACATGGTCAGTGGGCTGCTGCTGCAGGCCGCCGTTCCAACTCAGTTGTGGCGGGGCGGCGCTGTCGAGGATCATCGGCGAGGCTCCGCGTATCAGCACGGCGAGGGTACAATCCAGGTCGGGGCCGAAGTACAGGGCGGCGAGTGCGGCCAGGGCCGCATGGGCGCCGCCGTCCGGGAGAAAACGCACGGCCTGGCTGCCAGGCAGGGGACCGAGGGTCAGGCGAATGCCGGCATGTTCATCCCAGACCCGCGTTCCCGCCACGGCATCGCGGCCCAGCGTCAGATTACGGCCACCGGCAAGCATGCAACTGCGACTGGCCTGGGGGATATCCCGCCAGGCACCGACATACGCCTCGACCGTCACCGGTATATTGAAATGCTGGCGTACCACCGCCGCAAACCCTGCCAATGAACGACGCCCGCCGGCAAACAGTGCACTGCGTGCCAAGACTGCGGCATCGGGCAGGGCCCCACGATCATGCAGGGCCTTGGGCAGCAATCCGCTCAGGGCCCGCAACTGGTTGTGCACCGGCGTCGCGGTGGGCGAAGAAAAGCCCGCGGCGATCCGGTGTTTGCGCATCACCCGATACAGCAGGCTGATCAGCCGGTGCTGGAACAGGTTGAGGAATTCGGCGGGCGCGTGGTCCTTCTGCCGTGCTCGTTGTTGCAGCCATTCCTGGTCGGCGTAAGGCAGCGGCCCGTCGGGGCCGCCGAGGCCGAACACCGGCGTGGTCAGTACCGGTTGCCGGCCTGCGGTTTCCTTCAGGCTTTCCACTTCGCTGCCGGGGAACAGCGGCGTCAGCGGTCCGCGCAGACGCACTGCCTCGGCTTGGGGCGCGGTGCCGGTGCCCAGCGGTACGGCCTGCGGATGTTCACACTCGAGCAGTAATAGCGCCTGTAACAATTCGAAGGCTTGCGGGTCATCCCGCAGTTGCTGACTCAGAGGGACAGTGGTTGGCCGGGTTGGGGTTGCCATGTCTTGACCTCCTTGTCGGACTGGACCAGCACCGTTCGCACAAAGCGATTGGCGGTGGCATAGAGTGAAAAGAACTGTGCCAGCACCGCGGAAAACAGCACCGCGCTATTGCCGACAAAGAGTTGCGGATCGAGTTGCACACGCACTTCCAGTCCATTGCGCCAGCCGCGCCAGGCATCCTCGCCGACATGCGCGACCACTCGCGCGCAGGTCAGCCCCAGCAAACCTTCGACCTGCCGGCGGGCATTTGCCTCGTCGCGCAGGTTATGCAGTTCGAGGATTTCCTTGAGGGCGTCCAGCGCCTGGGGGCCCTCCACCAACGACAGGTGATTGAGGGTCAATTGCGACACCAGCTTCCAACGTGATTCACCGCCCAGATGCGGCAGGCTCTGCGGCGTTGGCGGGTTGCGCAGGCGCGCCCAGGCCACCGGTCCCGGGCGCTCGAAGCCCAGCGCCGTACCGGCCCCGAGGCTTTGCGCCAGATGTCGGTTGGTGCACAGCAGCTCGGCGGTGACGCTGTAGTCCGGCGCGTCCTCGCGAGGCTTGAACTGGGTGTCCACCAGACTCAGCATCAGGTCGCTGCCCAGCCGATTGGGGGTCAGGCCGCTGATGCGCCGGGCATGCCAGTAAAGGCGGCTTTCGCCCAGTGCGTGCTGACTGCCGTAGTAGGCCGGGACTTTCAGCACGCCATGCGGGGTCATCGCGCGCAGGCCGCGGATGCTGTGGATCTCGACACTGTTTTCCCGATGGCTATCGGCGATCAAACGGTGTTCGCTACGGGTGCCGTCCGGGCGCAGAGGCTCGGAGGTACGCGGGAACAGGTTGAGCACCGGACTGCAGCCCAGCACGATATCGCTGGCTTGCAGATGCAGACGACTGCCAGGCGTATGGTCGAAGACCAGATACAGGTAGAGAATTTCGCTATCATCCCGACCACCGCCGAAGGGCACGTCGAAGAAGCTGAATTTGTCCGGAAAGGCAAAGTATTCGGCCAGCAGGCGCAGGCCCGGATGGACACCGTCCTCTTCCGGCAGCAAGGCTTCGTTGCTGGCGAAACCGACGATCTGCGGCAAGCCGACGAGGGCGCGTGGCGGGCTGCCGGGTGGACCGGCAAGTATCTGGGTGGTGTGGGCCGCGAGCAGGTCATACAGCCTGGCGTTGACCACGGGCGAGGCTGCCAGGTGCAGGCGCAACTGCTGGGCCTGCAGCTCCGACCAGAGGGTTTTCCCCTGGCAGCGAAAGCTCAGGCGCAGGGCCGAGCGCGCCTGATTCACCCCGGTCAGGGCTTGGGCCTCATCGCTGTCGAGCAGCAACGCCTCGGTGATTTCCAGCGGCCACAGATTGACCTCGGCGCTGCTGCGAAAATGGATGCTTTCACCCTTCTGGGTGGTGACGAACAGCGGCGTGTCCCGGGGCAGGCGATAGCCAGCCGCCAGGTTGCCCTTGCTCGGGTCCGGCTGGAACTGGACGATGGCGCAGGAGGGCAGGGGCCGCACCGCCAGGGGATAGAGTTGCTCGAGCAGGGCGTCGCTGAATTCCGCGTAGTCATCGTCCAGCCGCCGTTGCAGGCGCGCGGCCAGCAGGGCAAAGCCTTCCAGCAGACGTTCGACATGCGGGTCGGGACATTCGCCGGGCGACAGTTCCAGGCGTCTTGCCACCTTGGGGTACTGCTGCGCGAAGATACCGCCGGCATGCCGCAGCCAGGTCAGTTCTCGCTGGTAGTAGTCAAGCAGTTCGGCGTCAATCGAGTCGCTCATGGCTGACCTCCAGGCCCTGGCGGGTTTTCTCGATGACAAAGGCCACCGGCCAATGTTGACGACCACTGCGCAGGGCGCCATGCAGGACGATATTCAACTGCTGGGGGTGACCTTCCACCGGCTGCACATCGACTTCATCCAGTGCCAGGCGCGGTTCGAAGTGTTCGACGGCCTGGCGGATTTCCCGGGCCAGCTTGCGTCGGTCATCGCTGCGCTGGCCCTGTAGTGCGGTCCAGTCGGCGATGCCGTAGTCGAGAATGCTGGGCGGCGAGGTCATGGCCACGCGCGCCCGGCGGGTGTTGAGCAGCCGCAGCAATTCGCTGCGTACCGAGTCGGCCAGCGCCTGGCGGTCGTAGGCCTCGACGAACGATGCCTGGTCTTCGTGGGAAGCCAGGCGTTCGAACAGGGGAGGAAGAATACCGGTCGCAGACATGGCCGCCCGGCTCCCTTACTTGACCAGCTTGTTGGCGGCCATGTCCCAGGTCGAGGCGGCAGTGCCTTCCTTGGTGCCGTCGTCTTTCTGGGCAGTGAGTTCCCATTTGATCTTGGTGAAGTTCAGCGAGATGGTTTCCACCGGTTTGCCGCCGGCGCCGCCGCTGACACTTACGTTGGACAGCACCACGTTGGTCAGGGTGTAGATGATGAACGGCAGCAACTGCCCGCTGCCCTCGGAAGCGTTGCGGCCGATGGTGATCTTGGCCTCCGGGATGGGTTTGCCGGCGCAGCAGTATTCATTGAGCGACGGGGTCGAGGTGTCGACGAACTTGGTCAGGGTGAACTCGCCGATATGCGGCTTGCCCGAAGTCCTCTCCGAGTTGCTGACGTCGTTGGTCACTTGCATTGCCACATTGTGGCTGTAGGACATGATTTCGATCTTGTCCTTGTAGCCCTCGAGCAGGCTGTCGCCTTTGATATCGCCGCCGAGGTCGAGAATGATTGCATCCATCGCCTGAAACTCCAGAAAGTGTTCGCACTAGAAGGAAGGGGAAATCCCACCGGCCACGCGGCCGGCGGGCACAGGCTCAGGCTGCAACCGGCGGTGGCAGGCTGGCGACCAGGCGGATCGAGGCGGTCAGTTCTTCCAGCTGGAAGTGCGGCCGCAGGAACACCGTGGCGCGATAGGCACCGGGCTTGCCGGCGATTTCCGTGACGTCGACCCGGGCTTCGCGCAGCGGGTATTGCGCCTTGATTTCCTGGGGCGCGTTGTCGTTGATCAGCACGTAGTCGGCAATCCAGTTGTTGAGGTAGGTCTGCACGTTGTCGCGGGTCATGAAGCTGCCGACCTTGTCGCGCATGATCACCTTCAGGTAGTGGGCGAAGCGCGATGCCGCCAGCACGTAGGGCAGCATCGCCGAGATCCGCGCGTTGGCGTTGGCCTCGTTGGTGTTGTAGAGCTTCGACTTGTTGGTGGTCTGGCCGCCGAAGAACACCGCCACGTCGCTGTTTTTCTTGTGGCACAGGGCAATGAAACCGAGGTCATTGAGCTCTTTCTCGCGACGGTCGGTGATCGCCACTTCGGTCGGGCACTTGAGCGACAAGTCACCGGAACTGGTGCGGAAGGTATGGGCCGGCAGCCCTTCCACCGCGCCGCCGCCTTCGGCGCCGCGGATGGCCGCGCACCAACCGTACTTGGCGAAGGCTTCGGTGATGCGCTGGGACAGGGCCCAGGCAGCATTGCCCCAGAGGTATTTGCTGTGGTCGGAGCCGTTTACGTCTTCGACGTAGTTGATGCCTTCCACTGGCTTGGTGTCCGGGCCGTAGGGCAGGCGCAGCAAGGTGTGCGGCAGCACCAGGGAGACATAACGCGAGTCTTCGCTCTCGCGGAAGGAGCGCCACTTGATCAGCTCCTGGCTCTCGAAGATTTTCGACAGGTCACGGGGCACGGCCAGTTCGGTGAAGCTGGTCATATCGAACAGTTTCGGGCTGGCGGCGGCGATGAACGGCGCGTGGGCGGCAGCGGCGACATTCGAGAGTTTCTCCAGCAGACCGATGTCCTGCGGATGACGACCGAAGGTGTAGTCCCCCACCAGCAGGCTGTAGGGGTGCCCGCCGAGGGTGCCGTATTCGTCTTCGTAGATCTTCTTGAACAGTGCGCTCTGATCGAATTCGACGGCTTTTTCCAGGTCGTTCTGCAGCTCCTTCTGACTGACATTGAGCAACCGCAGTTTCAATCGTGAACTGGTCTCGGTGTTCTGCACCAGCATGTGCAGGCCGCGCCAGGAGGCTTCGAGCGCCTGCATGTCCGGGTGGTGATAGATTTCGTTGAGCTGGGCACTGATCAGCTTGTCGATCTGGCTGATGCGATCATTGATCATTGCCACGGTGTCTTTGTCGATCGCCATGTCCTTGTCGAGGACCTGGGTGGCGAACTCCGCGAGCATGTCACGGGCATATTCCTGTTGGCTATCGTCGTGGGCCATGCGCCCATCGGCAATGATCTTGTCCAACAGGGACAGGGTCTGGGTACTGTTCTCGCTGCTTGAACCTTCGGTACTGGCGGAACTGGGCATGACAAATCCTCCTGGAATGGATAGGCGATCAGGCTTGTGGTTCTTCGGCAGGGGCGGCGGCGTCTTTGTCGGCGGCTGGGGCTTCCTGTACGCGGGCGGATGACTTGATCTCCTGCAAGCCTTCGGTGTTGGCGATCACGTCACGCAGCAGCCTGTCCAGGTCATCATTGCCGTCGAGTTTGGTCAGCAGGTCGCGCAGGCGCTGGCGAGCCTCGAACAGGCGGCGCAGCGGGACGACCTGCCCCACCACTTTGACCGGATCGAAGTCGTCGATATGGTTGAACTTGAGCTCGATATTGAGCTTGCTGTCGTCCGTGGCGAAGGTGTTCCTGACCTGCAGCACCGAGCGCGGAGCGATGGAAGCGAGGACTTCGTTGAAGTTGTCGCGGTCGATCTCGACGAAGCGGCGGTCACTCAGTTTCGTCGGGGGAGTTTCTGGTTTGCCGGACAAATCGGCGAGGATGCCGACTACCAGGGGCAGTTCCTTTTTCTCGATGGCGCCGCCCGTCTCAACGTCATAGGTTATCTGGACGCGCGGCGGACGAATCCGGTCGAGCTTGTGCTGGGTACTTTCGGCCATGTTGACTGACTCCGATGCATTGAGCGGGCGCAATGCATCGGTTACCCGTGATCGCATCCCTTGCCGAACCGCTAAGTCAGACAGGGGGTGGAGAATGCGATCCTGTCAATCTTTCGACGGTCCCTCCAATTCGTCATGCAGACGAACTACCCAAGACGCTAGAACAGGTCTATAAAAAAGCAAGGCAAAACGCCATATGACCGGCAAGAGAAAAGGAAATTCCATGGGTTGTAAGAAAATCCTTACATACGGGGTGGTGTTGATCCTGGCAGGCTGCTCATTTTTCGGGCCCAAGGTCGATGTGGCGAGTCTCACGCTGGACGTAGCGCCCCTGGCCAACGACAACACACCGATTGCCGTGGATTTCGTGGCGGTGAAAGACCCCGACCTCCTCAAGCAACTGGCCGGGATGAGCGCGAAACAGTGGTTCGGCGAGCGTGAGCAGTTCCAGCGCGATTATCGCCAGCAATTGAGCGTGTGGGGACTGGAACTGGTCCCCGGGCAGTTTGTCGCCAAGCAGGACTTCCCGTTGAAGGGCCAGAGCGCCGCTGGACTTTTGGTGTTCGCCAGCTATAACACTCCCGGTGCGCACCGGCTCAGGCTAGATGATCAGCATGAAGCCTGGCTGAAGTTCGACAGCCGGGAAATGAGTCTGTTGAACCCGACTGATCACTGATCGGGGCCGCTCGGTAGCGTTATCGGATGCCGAAGGGAGTTGTATGAGTCTGTTACCTGATGCGGTTTGTTGGTACGAGGGCATGCAACTGCAGCCCCAGCACTTCCAGTTGCAGGGACTGCGGGCCGAGGCCCTGGCCGCGCATTTCGCCCAGGCGGGCAACCCCTGGTTCTGGGGGGTCGGGCAACTGGAGGTCGATCCTTCCGCGCTGTGCGCCGGGCAGGTACGCATCCTGTCCCTGGAAGCCACCTTGCCCGATGGTCTGCCGGTGAGTCTCAGCGCCGCCGACGGCGCGCAGCTTGAGTTGGACGTGGGCGATGCGATCGCCACCTCGATTCATTCAATGGTCACGGTATACTTGGCGGTCAGCCCGCTGTGGCGCGCGGGGCAACTGCGCGATTTCAAGGGGCGCCTGCAATCGCTCACCAGCGAGGCATTGCCGGACCTTACCAGTGGCCATAACCCACAACCGATCACGGTCTGGCGACCGAATCCGCACCTGTGCACGGACTTGACCAAGGCTGACTCGATCTGCCTGCCGCTGCTGCGTATCCGCAAGGAAGGCGGCGGGTTTGTCCAGGTCCCTTATGTGCCGCCGAGCCCCAGGTTGCTGCCGGAGTCGCCGTTGGGTCGGCGGGTGGCGGCGCTGTGCGCGCGGACCCGCGAGAAGTGCCTGTTTCTCGCCGGCCGCCTGCGTCAGGCGCAGCAGGCCGGCAGCCAGGAGGATGCGACGGAAATTCGTCGCCAGCTTGGTGCGCTCTGGGCCCGTCTGCCGGAAGTCGAAGGCCTGCTGAGCAGCCGTGTCGCCACACCCCGGGACCTGCACGGGCAACTGCTCGGGATGGCCGGCGGCTGGTCGGTGCTCGACCCGCTGGCGGGGGTGCCGGCATTCATGCCGCTGGACTATCTGGATCTGCAACGCGGTTACGAGGAAGTACTCAACTGGCTCGAACTGGCGCTGGAACTGATCCGCGTCGGCTATCGCTGCCTGCCATTCGAGCAGGCCGGCGAACTGTTCTCCCTGCAATTGCCCGAGCGTCAGCCCGAGCAGCGCCTGGTGATCGGCTTGCGGATGCCCGCCGGGGCCGACGAAAGCGCCGCGATCGAATGGCTGGAGCGCACCATCATCGCCTCCGACAGCAACCTGACCCTGTTGGCCCGCCAGCGGATGCCCGGTCTGCGGCACCAGGTCATGAGTCGCCAGGAGCAGGTGGCCTACAGCGTCGGCAGTGATACCCGGTTGTTTGTCATCGAAGCCCGAGGCGAGTGGTTCAACCCCGAGCAACGGCTGCACATTATCGCGCCGGCCGCCAAGCTGGCCGTCAATCCATGGCAGATCGTCCTGTTTGTCGAGCAGACCACCGAGATACTGTAGTCAAGGAAGGGGAAGGCAATGCCAGAGGGGAGCGTCGGCACAGGGTTGCAGCAGTCACCGTTGAGCAATGCCTTTCGCCAGGCCTGGTTGGAGTGGTTGGTGGCCTGGAACGGCTTGAACAAGGACGACGAGGACGTGACGCGGCAGGTCGGGAGCGTGGTGGAGTTCTCCACGAAGATCAGCCGCAAGCTCTGGCGCAGCGCCTTTGCCAGTGTCGGCGACTCGGCGGAGCATCAGGTCAAGGCCACGGTGTATGCCTTTGTCGCGCTGGTGGATGAAACCCTGCTATACGCCACCTGGCCGGGGCAGCAGACCTGGCAGAATGATCCCCTCGAGTCGCTGCTGTATGCCTCGCGCCATGCCGGCGAGCACCTGCCCCAGGCGATCGAGAAACTGCTGGCCGACGAAGTGCCGGCCAGTCGCGACCTGGCCAATGTCTACCTGCAATGCCTGATCCTCGGTTTCCACGGGCGCCTGCGTGGGGAAGCCGGGCTGGCGCAACATGAGAAATGGCGTCACGCGCTGTTCGCCTTCGCCTGGCAGCGCGATCCGGACTACGTCGACGTCAGCGATTGCCTCGAACGACCCAGCAGCGTGCCCGCGCGGCGCCTGCCGATTCGCCAGTCGCTACCGGATAGCCTGCGCCTGGGCCTGGTGATTCTCGGCGTCACGCTGCTGATGATCGGCGTCAGTCACTACTTCTGGTACTCCATCAACCTGGAAGCACAGTCGGTGATACAGCAGGCCAATCCCGACGTACCCGAGGAGCAGAACCCATGAGTCCGCTGGCGATAGTCGCGTGGGTGGCTGGCGTGTTGCTGGTGCTGGCATTGTTGGCCGTGGCGATCTGGTGGTTGCGCACCCAGAGCGGCGCGGCGATTCGCAGCTTCTACGCGGCGGTGCGCAATATGGAGCAGGAGCAGGGGGTACAGGACCGTTATCAGTCACCCTGGCTGCTGATGCTGGGCAATGATGCCCAGGGCGCGCAACTCTGTTCCAGCTGGCACTTGTTGCCCACGGACAAGCCGGCCTGGTTCGGACGCTGGTGGTCCGACCCCGATGGCGCGGTGCTGGTGGTGCCGGAGTCGCTGTTCCTGCCCGATGAGCGGCTGAAGCTCAAACGTGGCAGTTGGTGGCGCCTGCTCGGGCTGATCCTGCGCCTGCGTGCCCGGCGGCCGCTGGACGGGGTGATCTGGAACGTCTCGGCCAGCCGGCTGTGGGACGACGAACAGGCGGCGGCCCTGGGAATCGCTGCGCGCCGGCGCTTTCTCGACCTGCTGCAGCGCCTGGGCCTGAGCTTGCCGGTGTATGTGGTAGTCACCGATATGGAGCAGGTTCCCGGCTTCCAGGAACTGATCGCCGCGCTGCCTAAAGAGTCCCGTGAGCGGACCTTGGGCTGGACTTCGCCGTTCGCCCCGGAAACCCTCTGGCAATCGGAATGGAGTGACCAGGCGCTGGACCAGATTACCCGGGTGCTGGTGGAGGCGATCACCGAGGTCGGTGCGCTGTCCGGGCGCCTGAGCGAAGACCTGTATGGCCTGCCGGAGCGTTTCGAGGCCTTGCGTCGAAACCTGCAGACCCTGCTCGATCCGGTCTTCCAGGGCAATGCACAGAGCGAGGCCGCGCGCTTTCGCGGGCTGTATTTCACCGCCAGTGAAGCGCCGAGCTCGGCGCCGGTTTTTTCGGCCAGCGATATTCCGCTGCTGCAAAGCGCTTTCGCCCGGCAACTCTGGCGGCGCCGGATCGTCGCCGAGCAAGGGTTGGCCCAGGTGGTCCCGCGGTTGTTGCGGTTGCGTCAGCGCTGGCAGCGGGTCGTCGGTGTGACGGCAGCGATTGTCGGCTTGGTCTGGGCGGTGGCGATGGTCTGGGTCTGGCAAGACTCGCTCAAGGATGCTCGTGAGCTGGCGCGCCTGCTGCAGGAGGCACAGAAGGGCTACGTCACGGTGGTCGATGAATCCCACCGGCTGGGGCCGACCCGGCGCAATGTACAGACGTTCTGGCAACTCATGGAACAGTCGCCGCGTTGGCACTTTGCCTCGCTGGTGTTGCCGACGTCCTGGTTTTCTTCCCTCGATCATGAACGTGACCAGGTGCTGCGCAGTGTTGCCATGAGTCATATGATGGTGCCGCTGCGCGATCTGTTGCAGGCGAACCTGACGCAGCTCAAGGCGATCCAGAGCACCGACCGGCGTTCCAACCTGGAAAGCGAAGACCCGGCGCAATGGCAGACCTATATCAAGTCCAAGGATCTGGTGGAGCGGGCCACGGCACTGGAACAGCAAAACCAGTGGATGACCAAGGCGATGGACAATCACAAGACCCCGCTGGACGACCTGGCCACCCTGAGTAACCTGGCCCTGGGGCTGAACCTCAATGCCGGGACGTTGCACCGGGCCGCGTTCTATAACCAGCACCTGGCGAAGATGGATATCTCCAACCTGATCCACCTGGACCTGCCGGTCGAGCGCCTGACCGTTGCCGCCAACTTCAAGGAATTGATGGGTCGGTGGCTGGATCAGTACTACCTGGCCGAGAACTTTGTGCGTCAGGCCGGCTACTTGAGGTTGCACCTGGACCAGCTGGAATCCGGTGCGGTGAGCTCACTCTCCGAGCTGGAAGATCTCAAGGCGATGATCGACGACTTGCAGTCGGTGGTCAGCCTGACCAACTCGGCCTGGAGTCGTGGCAAGGGCCAGGACCTGGTCCCCGGCTACAGCGCGCTGATGGACAAAGTGCGCCAGAGTGCCCTGCTCGGTGCCCCGCTGGAGCAGAGTCTGGAAGATCAGGCGGCCAAGTTGCAACAGAGCTTTCGCGACCAGTGGATCGCCAAGGCCGGCTCCCGGGGCAATCTGCTGACCCAGCAAGGCAGCGGACAACTGCTGTTGCAAGAGCATGTGCTGCAGTTGAACAACGCGATCGCGGCGCTGTTTCGCCGCGATTTCGTGGCCATGGCCATGCGCGCCGATGACAGCACCGGCGGCATCTATCAGAAACTCGACAGCGATGGTCTGAACACCGCTCTCAGCTACTTCGCCAGCTACAAGAGCTATGCCAGCGAAGAGATGCCGCGCATCCCGCCGGCCTATCGCGGGCCGATGTTGCGCATCGCCGAAAGTGCGGCGGCCAAGGCTATGTGGCTGAGCCTGGAAAGCAGTGGTGGCCCGTCGCCGGGGGCGACGGCATTCAATATCAAGACCGACCAGGCGCTGGCGTTACAAAGTGCGTTTATCGAACTCAAGCGCACGGACCTGGCGAGCAAGCTGCAAAACACCCTCAACCGGCGAGCGCTGGCCGAGGTCGGCAGCGGCTTGGAGCAAATCAATGCCCAGTCGGTGTTCCATGAGCGAGTCGATATCAGCAGTTGGGACGGTTCGAAAAACCTCGGCCTGCAGTTGTTCAGGGCCAATGATGCGCAGGATTTGAAGCTGGATCTCAAGCAGCAGTTCACCAGTATGCAGACCATTGCCGAGGCGCGGGCGCCGGCGCTGGAGTGGCTCAGGGCCCAGCAGCAGAACCTGGGCTCGGGTGATTTCGAGCGGTTCATGCGATTGAACGATTTGTACGATGAACTGCTCAAGTACAAGGAGCAGAATCCGGCCAGTTCGCCAGCGCTGATGGAACAACTGGTCAGTCGTGACTTTATCGACATGGATGCCGGCTCCTGCACGCAGATCCTGTCGTCGGCCAACCTGCCGGCCGGCCAGGGTGAACTGGCGTTGCGGGTGCAAGCCTTGCAACAGAGCGCCATGCGCCGCTGCCAGGGCTTGCAGCAGGAGCAGGCGGTCAGGGCCTGGAACGAGTTGGCCGGCTACTTCAACCAGTACCTGGCCGAGCGTTTTCCGTTCTCCCATGGGCTACAAACCGTGGATGCCGAGCCCGCGCGGGTCCAGCATCTGCTTGAGCTGATCGACACCCGCTTGCCGAAAGCCCAGGCCGGCCTGGCATCGAGCCAGTCCCCCGACCGGCTGGCTGCGGCTGATTTCCTCGAGCGCCTGAAACAGGCCCGGGCCTGGCTCGGGCCGCTGTTCCAGCGTGACCCGAGCGGGATGATCGGCTTCGACATGGACGTACGCTGGCGCACCGATCGGGATGAGGAACGCGGTGCCGACCAGGTGATTGCCTGGGGCCTGAATGCCGGCAGTCAACAGATCAACTACCCGGGCGATACCCAGCAGCGCTTGCGCTGGATGGTCGGACAACCGATCCGGTTGACCTTGCGCTGGGCTCGCAACGGATTGGAGCGGCCGGTCAGCGATCCGGTACAGCCGAGCCTGGCGGTGAGCGACCTGGAGGCCGGCTGGGAGTATGGTGGGCCCTGGTCGCTGCTGCGGATGATGCGCTCGCATCTGTCGGTGGTCCGGCAGCCGAACATCGATTACACCGATTTTCCACTGACCTTGCACCTGCCGGTACGGGGTTCGACCAACGGTGCAGCCCAGAGCACGATGTTTATCCGCCTGTCGTTGATGACTCAGGGAGGCAAGCTGCCATTGGCCCTGACACCGCTGCCGGTGCGGGCACCCTTGTCACCTTTTTCGAATTTCGGCACGGCGAGTACGGCTGCTGCTGATCAGGGGGCATTATGAGCCAGCCGGTCGCCGAGCTGTCGCTGCGAGTGGCGCCTCTGCTGGAGGCGATTTCCGAGGAGGCGCCGTGCGGGCAGAACCTGCGCTATGAAGCCGACTATGACCGGCTACGCGAACTGCGGCGCGAGGATGACACCAGTTTGCCCAACGGCGTCTGGGAAAAGGAAATCAAGCGGGCAGAGTGGGCGAGTGTCGAGCAGCTGGCCAGCGAGATCCTGCGGGGACGCAGCAAGGACCTGATGGTGGCGGCCTGGCTCGGCGAGGCCTGGTTGCATCGGCATGGCCTGGAGGGCTTGCAGGCGGCCTTGGCGTTGCTGCTGGGGTTGTGCGAGCGCTATCCCGAGCAGGTGCACCCGCAAGCCGAGGAGGGCGACCAGTCCTGGCGGGTGACCCCGGTGGACTGGTTGGTGCGGCGCTACGCCGAAGTGCTGCATACCCGGGTGCCGTTGTTTGCCCCGGGTGGCGGCAGCGGGTTTTCCGGGCTGAGCCTGTATGGCTGGCAGCAGTTGCAGGTGCGCCAAGTGCTGGTCGCGGACCACAAGAACGCCAAGGCGATTGTCGAGGCGGCGCGGCTCGAGCAGCAAAAGGTCAACGAGTTGATTCGCGCGACGCCGTTGTCCTGGTGGCTGCACAGTCAGAATCTGTTGCTGGCGTCGTTGCGCCAGTTGCAGGCGCTGGAGCAATGGACCGATCGTTTTCTGGGGGCGCTGGCCCCGACCTGCGGGCCCTTGCGTGATGTCATGCAGGCATTTGGCATATTGACCCGGGAGTTTATTGACATGCACCCTCAGCAGCCGGAAGCGCCGGCGGTCACTATCGAGATCGAGGCGGCTGCGGCGCCGACAGTCGACGAACTGCCGGAGCCAGCAGTGCACTTGGCGGCGCCGCGCAGCCGGGAAGAGGCGTATCGGCAGTTGCTGCTGATCGCCGATTACCTGGCGAAAACCGAGCCCCACAGCCCGGTGCCCTACGTGGTCAAGAAGGCGGTGGAGTGGGGCAACAAACCGTTGAACGAGCTGCTGTCGGAGCTGATTTCTTCCGACGCGGAGGCGCGACGGGTCTGGACGTTGCTGGGGGTGCTTTGAGCGGCTGAGGCGGGCGAGCGGGGCCTGCCCGCGATCACTCGGCAAACAACTGCACGATCAGCCAGGCGTTCGCGCCACTGATCAGTGTGAACAGGCCCCAGGCCAAGGCCTTGGTGTACCAGCGATTGACGAAGGGCCCCATCAAGCGTGCATCGCTGGTCATGCGGATCAACGGGTACAGCGCAAAGGGCAGTTGCAGGCTCAGCACCACCTGGCTCAGCACCAGCAATTTGCCTACCGCGCCTTCGCCCATGATCCAGACCCCGACAAAGGCCGGGATCAGCGCCAGGCCACGGGTGATCAGCCGACGTTGCCAGCAGGGAATCTTCAGGTTCAGGTAGCCTTCCATGATCACCTGGCCGGCGATGGTGCCGGTAAAGGTCGAGCTCTGCCCGGATGCCAGCAGCGCGATGCCGAACAGAGTGCTGGCGAACGCACCGCCCACCAGTGGGTCGAGCAGGTGATAGGCGTCCTGGATTTCCACCACTGCGGTATGCCCGGTCTGCTGGAAGGCCGCCGCGGCCAGGATCAGGATCGCGGCATTGACCAGCAAGGCCAGGGCCAGCGAACCGAGGGTGTCGATGCGCGCCAGTTGTACGGCGTCCCGGCGGCTGGCCAGGTCAGTGCCGATCAGCCGGGTCTGCACTACCGAGGTATGCAGGTAGAGGTTATGGGGCATCACCGTGGCCCCGAGAATGCCGATGGCCAGGTACAGCGGCGCGGCGTCGCTGATGGCCGAGAGAGATGGCTTGAAGCCTTGGAACACGTCCGGCCAGTAGGGTTTGATCAGCACCAGCTCGATGAAGAAACACACGCCGATGGTCGCCACCAGCACCAGCATGATCGCTTCCAGGCGCCGGAAGCCGCGGTTCTGCAAGGCCAGGATCAGCACGGTGTCGAATGCCGTCAGGGCAATGCCGAAGGTCAGCGAGCAGCCCAGCAGCAGATGGAAGGCCAGGGCGCAGCCGAGGACTTCGGCCAGGTCGGTGGCGATGATCGAGATTTCCGCCAGCAGCCACTGGAGCCTGGCCGAGCGCGGGCTGTAGCGCTCCCGGCAGAGCTGCGCCAGGTCGCGGCCGGTGGCGATCCCCAGGCGTGAGCAAAGGCACTGCACCGCCATCCCGGCGAGGCTGGCGAGCAGCACCACGAACAACAGGTTGTAGCCATAACGCGAGCCGGCCTCGATCGCCGTGGCCCAGTTGCCCGGATCCATGTAGCCGATGGAAATCAGCAGGCCGGGGCCGGCAAAGCGCAGGACCCGCTTGAAGAACGGCGCGCCGCGATCGACGGCAATCGAACCGTTCACTTCAGAAGGGCAGAAGGGGGCGGTGGCAACTTTCGGCAGGCTGAATTTCACACGGTGTTCCAGGACGACAGGCGAGGAGGTTCCAGCTTAGACGTTTGGCAGGCGCGCCCCAAGCTATCGAGGTGATTGAAAAAGACAGTCAATCCGGCAAGCTCCGCTTCCACACAAACACCGCCCCCACAAGGTATGGGGTCAGCAAGCGCGTTCAGGGTCGCCAGCCAGCGCGGATCGGTGGTGCCGACAAAACGCGCCAGTGGCATCGACAATCTGGCCGACATGCAGCCAACCTTCATGGGAAATCGAATGCACTTATCGAGCTGACTGGCATTCCTCGGCGGAGCGGCGCTTATTGCTCCGGAGTGTCTTCGGGTGCCGGATCACCGCCGTAGTGCTGGCCCAGCTCGATGCGTTTCTCCTCGACCCAGCCGCTGAAGTCATCACCGCTCTTGGCGATGTACATGACCTGGGCCCAGCCGTCCTCGGTGCTGGCGTACACCGTGAGGCCGTCGCCGGGTACGACGAAGACCTTTTTGGTGATGCAGGCACTGTTGGGCGCGCTGTGAAAGTAGGCCCGGCCCTGGCCGATGACCTTGCCTTCGACGGGCGGGCGGTAGCTGCCGGCTTCGGCATTGGCCTTTTCATGCAGGGCGGCGCAATCGACCGCTGCCTCGGCGGCAAAGGTCAAGGGCGAGAGGCTCAGCAGCAGGCAGGCAAAGGGCAGCAGGCGGGCGGTGCGTTCCATGCGGGAGGTGTCCATCAGGCGTATGGGAAGGTGCTGATCATAATGTGTTGGCGCGTTGGCCGTCATCCGGGAAGGGCTATCGGCGTGAGTACCGGCTTGCCGGAAAAATACGCCAGCAGGTTTTCGGCCACCAGCGCCACCGTGGCTTCGGAGGCTTCCGGCGACAGACCGGCCACGTGCGGGGTCAGCACCACATTGTCCAGGCCCTTGAGGACCTCCGGCACCTTCGGTTCGTCGTCGAACACATCCAGTGCCGCGCCAGCAAGGCGACCTTGCTGGAGGGCGGTTATCAGGTCGGCGGTCACCACCACGCTGGCGCGCGCAATGTTGACCAGGAAACCTTGCGGGCCGAGGGCTTCGAGAGCCTGACGGCCGATCAGGCCGTCGGTACTGGCACCGCCTGGGGTGGCGATGATCAGGTAGTCCGAGGCCAGCGCCAGTTCGGTGGTCGTAGCGCAATAGTGGTAATCGATATCCGTGCGCGGTCGCCGGTTGTGATAGCTCACCGTCATGCCGAAACCCAGGGCCGCGCGCTGGGCAATCGCCTGGCCCACCGCGCCCATGCCGAGGATGCCCAGGCGCTTGCCGCCCAGGGATGGACGCATCAGCTTGCGCCACTCGCCACGGCGCACCGAGGCATCGGCGCGGGGAATATCGCGCACCAGTGACAGCAGCAGGGCCATGGCATGGTCGGCCACGGACGAGGCGTTGGCGCCGGCACCGTTGGTCACGACGATGCCGCGTTGTGCGGCGGCGTGCAGGTCGACCTTTTCATAGCCGGCACCGATCACGCAGATGATTTCGAGTTTGGGCAGGGCGGCCATTTCATCGGCGAACAGCCCCAGCGGGCCACGGGTCAGCACGGCGTTGATGCGCTCGCCGTGGGTGGCGATGGCTTGCGCCCGCAGGGCCTGGGTCGGCGCCAGGATCAGCTCGAAGCCGTGCTTCTGGATGATCGGCAGGTAGTCGTCGACGGTTTCCACGAGTACCAGCAGCACGTTGCTCATGTGTTTCTCCGGGGCGTATCAATAAGAATGATCGGTAAGCCATGGTCTTGCCGGTGGTTAAGCTCAGGTCGCCCTGACACCGTAGCGACCTCGGTAGTCTCTGGGAGAAAAACCGGTGATTTTCTTGAAGGTCGAACGGAACGCGCCGGGGTCCTGGTAACCCACGGTCCAGGCGATATGGTCGACCGTGGCGTTGGTGAATTCAAGCATTTCCCGCGCCTTGCCAACCCGCAGGTGCTGGCAGTACTCCGTCGGCCGCAGGCCGGTGGCGGCGCGGAAGCGGCGCAGAAAGGTTCGCTCTTCCAGGCCGGCCTTGTCGGCCATGGCATTCACGCTGACCTCCAGCGCACCGCTGCTTTGCAGCCAGTGCTGGACCCTGAGGACCGCTGCGTCGCCGTGTCCCAGGATCGGGGCAAAGTTGCCGGCGCATTCGCTGTTGTCACGGTGTTCGATCAACAGGTAGCGGGCGGTGCGCGTGGCGATCCCCGGCCCCAGCAGCCGTTCGACCAGACGCATGCCCAATTCGGCCCAGGCCATCAGCCCGGCGGTGGTGATCAGGTCGCCGTCGTCGATGATCGGTTTGTCGGTATCGAGCCGTATCTGCGGGTAGAGCGTGGCAAAGGCCTTGGCCGAATTCCAGTGGGTGGTGGCGCGACGCTGGTCGAGCAGACCGGTCTGGGCCAGTACGAAAGCGCCCAGGCACACGGAGCCGATGATCGCTCCGCGGCTATGTTGTTCGCGGACCCAACCGGCACTGAGCTGCAGGGAGGCGGGCGAGGGGGTATCGCCCAGCGATGGTGGAATGACCACGGCGACCGGCTGGCCGTCCGTGCCCGGATGGCTGTCGTAGATCCGTTCGAGCGATTCGCCGGTGGCGCGGGTCGCCCAATGGCTGACACGCAACAGGCGGGCGGTATCGCCGTATTCGGCGACCATGCGATTGGCCACGCTGAACAGGTCGGTCAGGCCGTGGATGGCGGCGGTCTGCGCGCCGGGATAGAGGAGCAGGCCGATCTCGGCCGTGGCGCTGTCGTTGCGCCCTTCGGCTGTGATGGTGTGCTCGATGGCGGCCGTGGGCGCGTCCATTGTCAGTTTTCCCCTCGAAAGTGTCGGTCCGGCCAATCCCCGGAACACCGTGGGAACTGGATACTTGATCCGGTAGAGCAAAGCAACCGAACGCTGCACCACTCAATCGAGGTAGATGATATGTCCGTACAAGCGCTGATCCTGGTGGATATCCAGAATGACTATTTCCCGGGTGGAAAATGGACCCTGAGCGGCGCCGATGCGGCGGCTGACAAGGCCGCCGCGATTCTGGCCGCCGCGCGTGAGGCGGGCGACCTGGTGGTGCATGTCCGTCATGAGTTCGCCAGCGCCGATGCACCGTTCTTTGTCCCGGGTTCCGAAGGGGCGCGGCTGCACGCCAAGGTTCTCAACCGCGCCGACGAACAGGTGATACTCAAGCATTTCGTCAATTCATTTCGCGACACCGAACTGAACGCGGTGCTGGAACGCAATGGGATCAAGGAATTGGTGGTGGTTGGCAGCATGAGTCACCTGTGCGTCGATGCCATCACCCGCGCGGCGGCTGACCAGGGCTATACGGTTACGGTGATTCACGACGCCTGTGCTTCACGGGACCTGGAGTTCAATGGCTTGACGGTGCCCGCGGCCCATGTACACGGGGCGTTCATGGCCTCCCTGGCGTTCGGTTATGCCACGGTGGTTTCCGCCGAGCAGTGGCTGGCGCGCTAGGGTGCTATCCCCTGGCAGGCACTGGTCTGCTGGGGGAGAGTGAACTGGTTATGGAGTATGAATTGCTCCCGGAACTGATTTTGGATCGAGGAGCGCCTCCAGCCTGAAGGTCCCGTATTCCCGCCGGTGCTGGAGGAGTGGACACCGCCTTATGGTGGCTTGTCATTGTATTGCCCCAGACGCCGGCATGTGCCTGCGGGGTTGCGGGCATTGATCGAGTTGATCAGGGAACGCAGTGGTCAGCCTGTGTAGTCATGGGGGGGCCTGTTCTGGCCCCTTCGCGGGCAGCATCAATGCGCCTCTCCCGGCTTGATCCCCGCCGGCAGCGCCTTGGTCAGCAGCACCGCCAACATGCTGATCCCCAGCGCGATCCCGACAAAGTGGAAGGCGTCGTTATAGGCCATGATCGACGCCTGCTGATGGGTGATCTCGCTCAGCTTGCCCAGCGCCGCGCCGTCGCCGCCGAGCTTCTCCGAAAGCATGGTCAGGCGCTCGGCCACCTGCGGGTTGCCCGGCACGATCGCCTCGCGCAGATAGTCGAAATAGATCTTGGTCCGCGCATCCAGCAAGGTCGCCAGCAGGGCGATGCCGATGGCCCCGCCAAGGTTGCGCAGGATGTTGAACAGGCTCGACGCCGACCCCGCGTCCTGGGGCAGGATATAGGCGGTGGCTATCAGCGAGATGGTTACCATGATCAGCGGCTGGCCCAACGCCCGGATGATCTGGATCTGGTTGAACTGCGGGCCGGCAAAATCCGGGTTGAGTACCCCGGAGGAGAAACTCGCCAGGCCGAACAGGCCGAAACCCAGGGTGCAGAGCAACTTCGGTGAGATGAACTTCATCAGCTTGGGCACCAGCGGAATCAGGAACAACTGCGGCACCCCCATCCACATGATCACTTCGCCGATCTGCAGGGCGTTGTAGTTCTGGATCTGCGCCAGGTACAGCGGCAGCAGGTAGATCGAGCCATACAGGCCCACGCCCATGCCCAGGCTGGCAATGCTGGACAGGCCGAAGTTGCGGTTCTGCAGGATGCGCAGATTGATCAAGGGGTTGGCCTTGGACAGCTGCAGGATGACGAAGGTGATCAGGCTCAGCAGGGCGATACTGCCCAGCGTCACGATCAGGTCCGACTCCAGCCAGTCCTTGCGGTGGCCTTCCTCGAGGAACACTTGCAGGCAACCCAGGCCGATGCCGAGGCTGACGATCCCAGCGTAGTCGGTGCTCTTGAGCAGTTCCCAATGGGCCTCTTTCTTCTCCAGGCCGTAGAGCAGGCCGCCGATCATGATCAGGCCGGGCGGGATGTTGATGTAGAAAATGTACTGCCAGCCCCAGTTCTCCGTGAGCCAGCCGCCAATGGTCGGGCCGATGGATGGGGCAAAAGTGGCGGTCATGGCGAACATGGCCATGCCCTTGGCGCGGTGGTGGTCCGGCAGCTTGATCAGGGTCAGGGTGAACGCCAGGGGAATCAGTGCGCCGCCGGTGAAGCCCTGCATGGCGCGGAACACGATCATGCTTTCCAGGCTCCAGGCCATGGAACAGAGCAGCGACGAACCGAGGAAACCCAGTGAAACCCAGACCGCCAGCCGCCGCGCCGAGAGCAATTGCACCAGCCAGGCGGTAAGGGGAATCATGATGATTTCCGCCACCAGGTAGGACGTGGAAATCCATGAGCCTTCTTCCAGGGTCGCCGACAGGGCGCCCTGGATATCCTTGAGCGAGGAGTTGGTGATCTGGATATCGAGCACCGCCATGAAGGCGCCGAGCATCACGCTCATCACCGCGATCCAGTCCCGGCGGGTCGGCTCGCCCACCGGTCGGATCAGTTGATCACCGGCCATGCTGGGCGTCGCGCAGATCGACCTTGACGGTGACCGACATGCCCGGACGGATCCTGCCCTGCAAGGGGTTGTCGGCGGCAAAGGTCAGCTTGACCGGAATGCGTTGCACCACCTTGGTGAAGTTGCCGGTGGCGTTGTCCGGCGGCAACAGGCTGAACTGCGCGCCGGAGGCGGCGAACAGGCTCTCGACCCGGCCCTGGATCGGCGTGTCTTCATAGGCGTCGAAGGTCAGCGTCGCGCTCTGGCCCGCGCGCATGTGGCCGATCTGGGTTTCCTTGAAGTTGGCCTGGACCCAGATGTCCTGGTCCGGGACTATGGATAGCAGGTAGGCGCCGGCCTGCACATACTGGCCGGTGCGCGCCGCGCGCTGGCCGACCAGGCCGCTGATGGGCGCGTGGATTTCGCTGCGGGTCAGGTTCAGTTCGGCCTGGGCCAGGTCGGCGCGGGCATTGGCGAGCTGCGCGTCGAGGCGCTTGAGCTCGGCACTCAGGGCCGTGACCTGCTGGCGCTGGCCTTGCAGATCGGCCTGGGCCTTGGCCACTTGCGAGCGGGCGATATGGTTGTCGGCGGCGAGCGTGGTGACCCGCTCCTCCGAAACATAGCCGGGCTTGCGCAGGGTCTGCGCGCGGTTCAGGTCGAGTTGCGAACGACCGAGGCTGGCCTGGCTTGACGCCACCTGGGCATCGGCGGCGGCGATCAGGCTGGCTTGCTGGGTCAGCTTGCTCTGGGCTTGCAGGCGTTCGGCTTCGCGGGTGGCGAGGGTGGCATTGGCGCGGTCGACGGCGAGCTGGAAATCGGCGCCTTCGAGCCGGACCAGCAACTGGCCCTTTTCCACATGCTGGTTGTCCGCCACCAGGACCTGGTCGATGCGCGCACCCAATTGGCTGGAGACCCGGGTAATCTCGCCCTGGACATAGGCGTTATCGGTGCTTTCATAAAAGCGTCCCTTGAAGAACCACTGGGCGAAAAAGCCCAGGGCAATCAACAGGACCAGGAGCAGGAAAACAGATAGTCGACGTTTGAGTTGGGAGGGCATGGGTATTAAGACATCAATGTGTAAGTGAATTTTACGGTAGACGAATCTGGCACAGCAGTCCTAATGGGTAAATGCCAGCAACCGAGAAAGCCCGGTTTTCGCGGTCTTGAGCCATTTTTAGACCGAAGCTTGGCTTATATGCCCTCTGTCGGATGCCCTGCGCTGGAGCCCGGACGGCTGCGCCTGTTACCATTCGCCCTTTGTTTTATCTCCATTTCGAGAACGCCCATGACCACCGTTCGCACGCGCATCGCGCCATCGCCCACCGGCGATCCCCACGTCGGCACCGCCTACATCGCTTTGTTCAACTATTGCTTTGCCAAGCAGCACGGCGGTGAGTTCATCCTGCGGATCGAAGACACCGATCAGTTGCGTTCGACCCGCGAGTCCGAGCAGCAGATTTTCGATGCCCTGAACTGGCTGGGTATCACCTGGGCCGAAGGCCCGGATGTCGGCGGTCCCCACGGCCCGTACCGGCAGAGCGAGCGTAGCGAGATCTACAAGAAATATACCCAGCAACTGGTCGACATGGGCCACGCCTTCCCGTGCTTCTGCACCGCCGAAGAGCTGGACCAGATGCGTGCCGAGCAGATGGCCCGTGGCGAGACGCCGCGTTACGACGGTCGTGCGCTGCTGTTGTCCAAGGAGGAGGTGGCCCGCCGCCTGGCCGCCGGTGAACCCCATGTGATCCGCATGAAGGTGCCGAGCGAAGGCGTCTGCGTGGTGCCGGACATGCTCCGTGGCGATGTCGAGATCCCGTGGGACCGCATGGACATGCAGGTGCTGATGAAGACCGACGGCCTGCCGACCTACTTCCTGGCCAACGTGGTCGACGACCATCTGATGGGTATCACCCACGTGCTGCGTGGCGAAGAGTGGCTGCCGTCGGCGCCGAAGCTGATCCTGCTCTACGAATACTTCGGTTGGGAACAGCCGCAGCTGTGCTACATGCCGCTGCTGCGCAACCCGGACAAGAGCAAGCTGTCCAAGCGCAAGAACCCGACCTCGGTGACCTTCTACGAGCGCATGGGTTTCATGCCTGAAGCCATGCTCAACTACCTGGGCCGCATGGGCTGGTCGATGCCCGACGAGCGCGAGAAGTTCTCCCTGGAGGAAATGGTCGAGCACTTCGACCTGTCCCGCGTCTCCCTGGGCGGGCCGATTTTCGATATCGAGAAGCTGTCCTGGCTCAACGGCCAGTGGCTGCGCGACCTGCCGGTGGAAGAATTCGCCAGCCGGGTGCAGAACTGGGCGCTGAATCCCGAGTACCTGATGAAGATCGCGCCGCTGGTCCAGGGCCGGGTCGAGACCTTCAGCCAGGTCGCGCCGTTGGCGAACTTCTTCTTTGCCGGCAGCCTGCCGCTGGACGCCAAGCTGTTCGAGCACAAGAAACTCTCGGCCGACGATGTGCGCAAGCTGATGCAGTTGATCCTGTGGAAGCTGGAAAGCCTGCGCCAGTGGGAAAAGGACAGCATCACCGCGACCATCCAGGCGGTAGTCGACGCCCTGGAGTTGAAACTGCGCGATGCCATGCCGCTGATGTTCGCCTCGATCACCGGGCAGGCCAGTTCGGTGTCGGTACTCGATGCCATGGAAATCCTCGGCCCGGACCTCACGCGTTTCCGTCTGCGCCAGGCCCTGGATCTGCTGGGTGGGGTGTCGAAGAAAGAAAACAAGGAATGGGAAAAGCTGCTGGGCGCGATTGCCTGAGACCGTCCTGTTTCTGTGAGGCCATGTGGGAGCGGAGCTTGCCCGCGAAGGGGCCCTCAAGGCCGCCAAGAGCTTCGCGGGCAAGCTCCGCTCCCACAAGACCGCGTGCTCTGTGGATCGGTTGTTCGTGCAGGGATGGCGTTTTACCCCCGGTTTTACCGGGGCAGGGCGGTAAGTGGTTGTTATGCCGACAAAAAATTTTCAAAAAGTTTGAAAATAAGTTTGACAGCTCCCCGATACGCCCTTAAGATTCGCCCCGTCCTCACCGATGAGGGGCTATAGCTCAGCTGGGAGAGCGCTTGCATGGCATGCAAGAGGTCGACGGTTCGATCCCGTCTAGCTCCACCAATTTACACTTCAAGGCCTGGCCACACCGGCTTTGAAGCGATCAGCACTCAGCGTTGATCAGTTGTACAGAAGGGTTTGCGTCCCCTTCGTCTAGTGGCCTAGGACACCGCCCTTTCACGGCGGTAACAGGGGTTCGAGTCCCCTAGGGGACGCCAGTATCACAGAAGCGATGTTGCAACTTGATGTCGCTCCGCCTCCGAGGCGAAAAATCCGGGGCTATAGCTCAGCTGGGAGAGCGCTTGCATGGCATGCAAGAGGTCGACGGTTCGATCCCGTCTAGCTCCACCAATTTACACTTCAAGGCCTGGCCACACCGGCCTTGAGGCGATCAACACTCAGCGTTGATCATGTTAGAAGGGTTTGTGTCCCCTTCGTCTAGTGGCCTAGGACACCGCCCTTTCACGGCGGTAACAGGGGTTCGAGTCCCCTAGGGGACGCCACGATTGCCCGCTCTGCGGGATTTTATAAGGGTCATTCAATTATTGAATGACCCTTTTGTTTGTCCGGCGTTTGACCCTTTGCTCCCTGCAATCCATTTTTCAATACCTGTGGCTCGGACCAGTGGTCAAAATAAAGCCTTGCGGAAAAATATTATGCGAATAATATTTTCTCTGTGATGTCTGGAGGTGGCAATGAACGACAAGAAAGCTCAAACCCGCGAGCGGATTCTGCAGGCGGCGAGTAATGCCCTGATCCAGCGCGGTCCGGTCGAGCCGAGTGTCAGTGAAGTGATGGGCGCCGCCGGGTTGACCGTGGGAGGGTTCTACGCGCACTTCGAGAGCAAGGACGCGCTGATGCTGGAGGCGTTCAAGCAACTGCTCGCCCAGCGGCGGGCCAAGATGAGTGAGGTCGACAGCCAGTTGCCGGGCGAGGAGCGGCGGGCCCTGTTCGCGGCGTTCTATCTGTCGCGCAAGCACCGTGATGCGGTCCAGCAGGCCTGTCCGATTCCCTCGATCGTCGGCGAGATGTGCAACCTGCCGGAGTGCTTTCGCGAGGTCCTGAACGAGCATGTCGAGCTGATGGTCGCGCAACTGGCGTCCAGTCCCGAGGATACCGACAAGGCCCTGGCCGATATCGCCCTGATGATCGGCGGCCTGGCCGTGGCCAGGGCGCTGGGGCCCGGTGAGTTGTCCGATCGACTGTTGCGGGCGGCCAAAACGGCGGTCATCTGAGGGCGCTTCCGTTACACTGCCGCGGTCTTTGATTTGACCGGGAGCGGTACATGAGTTGGGATCTGGCGACACCCTTCATCCTCGATTTGCAAGTGGCCGACGAGGATATCGACGGTCTCGGACATGCCAACAACGCAGTGTATGTCAGCTGGCTGGAGCGCTGTGCCTGGCGTCACTCGCAGCGCCTGGGCCTGGATCTCAGCGAATATCGACGTCTGGACCGGGCCATGGCGGTGGTTCGCCATGAGATCGACTACCTGGCGGCGGCCTACGAAGGCGACGAGTTGCAGTTGGCGACCTGGATCGTCGACTGGGACCAGCGGCTGAAGATGACCCGGCGTTTCCAGCTGGTCCGCCCCAGCGACAACCTGACCCTGTTGCGCGCGCAGACCACCTTTGTCTGTATCGAGCTGTCCAGCGGCAAGCCCAAGCGCATGCCGACGGAATTCCTCGAAGGTTACGGACCTGCCGTGCAGTCGGTCTGAGGGCGTACCGGTTTGTGCCGGAACGCCGTAAACTGCCGCACTTTTTCGATGACCGCTTTTTTCGATGAGAGTCCCCATGCAAATTGCCCTGGCCCCGATGGAGGGGTTGGTCGACAACATCCTGCGTGATGTGCTGACCCGCGTCGGCGGTATCGACTGGTGCGTCACCGAGTTCATCCGGATCAATGACTCGCTGTTGACGCCGGCCTACTACCACAAGTTCGCCCCCGAGTTGTTGACCGACGCCCGCACGGCGGCCGGTGTGCCGCTGCGGGTGCAATTGCTCGGTTCCGATCCGGTGTGCCTGGCGGAAAACGCGGCGCTGGCCTGCGAGCTGGGTTCGCAGGTCATCGACCTGAATTTCGGTTGTCCGGCCAAGACCGTGAACAAGTCGCGGGGCGGCGCGGTATTGCTCAAGGAGCCGGAGCTGCTCAACGCCATTGTCGAGCAGGTGCGGCGTGCGGTGCCGGCGCATATCCCGGTGACGGCCAAGATGCGCCTGGGCTTCGACAGTCCGGACGGGGCGCTGGTTTGCGCTACGGCCTTGGCCGAAGGCGGCGCCGCGCAGATCGTCGTGCACGCGCGGACCAAGGTCGACGGCTACAAGCCACCGGCCCACTGGGAATGGGTGGCGCGGGTGCAGGAAGTGGTCAAGGTGCCGGTGTTTGCCAATGGCGATATCTGGTCGGTGGACGACTGGCGACGCTGTCGCGAGATCAGCGGCGCCGAGGACATCATGCTCGGTCGCGGCCTGGTCTCGCGCCCGGACCTGGCCCGGCAGATTGCCGCGGCGCGGGCCGGCGAAGAGGTGCTGGAGATGACCTGGGCCGAGCTGCAACCGCTGCTGCGCGACTTCTGGGCGCAGGCCCGTGCGCAGTTGACGCCACGTCAGGCGCCGGGCCGTTTGAAGCAGTGGTTGGCGATGTTGACGCGCAATTATCCGCAGGCCGTGGAACTGTTCAGCCACCTGCGCCGCGAGACCGATTGCGACGCGGTCGGGCGCCTGCTGCACGTGCCGCTGCCGGAAGCGGCCTGAAAAATTTCACGACAATCTCTTGAAAAGCGTGGGCGCGTTCCTATCTAGGGTGTACGCGATGCCGAATTCGGGTCGCGGACTAAACCACTCGCTGAATTTCAGGAGATTGACATGACTACCGCATTTTCCCTGGCTCCACTGTTCCGTTCTTCCGTCGGTTTCGATCGTTTCAACGATCTGTTCGAAACCGCGCTGCGCAACGAGCCGGGCAGCAGCTACCCACCCTACAACGTTGAAAAGCATGGCGACGACCAGTACCGCATCGTCGTGGCCGCTGCCGGCTTCCAGGAAGAGGACCTGGAGCTGCAGGTCGAGAAGGGCGTGCTGACCGTCAGTGGCGGTAAGCGTGACACCAAGGCCGAAAACGTCAGCTACCTGCACCAGGGCATTGCCCAGCGTGCCTTCAAGTTGTCCTTCCGCCTGGCCGACCATATCGAGGTCAAGGCCGCGGGCCTGAGCAACGGTCTGTTGAATATCGACCTGTTGCGGGTCGTGCCGGAAGAGGCCAAGCCAAAGCGCATTGCGATCAATGCCGGGCAACAGCCAGCACTGCAGCACTAAGCGGCAGCCTGCTCAAGAGAACCCCGCCTCGGCGGGGTTCTTTGTTGATGCCGTGCGCAGAATTCATAGGCGCCACCGACCTGTAGGAGCAGAGTTTGCTCGCGAAGGGGGCCGCAAGACCGCCAAAAGCTTCGCGGGCAATCGGGCGTCGACCGGCCGCTCCTACAGGTCGATGGTGTGCTCAGGGCCGGGGGACTTCAGGAGCATTTTGAACTCCTCCAAAGGCAGCGGTCGACTGTGCAGGTAGCCCTGGTACAGATGACAACCCAGGCCTTCCAGGAACACCAGTTGCTCCGGCAGTTCCACCCCTTCGGCAATCACCGTCAGCCCCAGGCTGCGGGCCATGGCGACAATCGCCCGGATGATTTCCGCGTCGTTGGGGTCGTGGGTCGCGTCGCGCACGAACGACTGGTCGATCTTCAAGGCGTCCACCGGCAAGCGCTTGAGGTAGGTCAGCGACGAATATCCGGTACCGAAATCGTCCATGGCAAAACTGACGCCGATCTTGTTCAGGCGGCGCATCTTGCTGATGGTGTCTTCCAGGTTCTGGATCACGATGCCCTCGGTGATTTCCAGCTTCAGCATCGAGGACGGCACGTTGTAGCGGGTCAGCGTGTGCTCCACCCGTTCGACGAAATCGGTCTGGCGGAACTGTCGCGGACTGATATTCACGCACAGGCTGAAGGCATGGCTGATCAGGCCGTCGCCCAGCAGGATGCCGAAGGCCTCGCAGGCGTGGTCGAGGATCCAGGTGCCGACTTCGAGGATCAGCCCGCTGTCTTCCAGGACCTTGATGAATTCGGTCGGCGATTGTGCGCCGAGTTCCGGGTGGTGCCAGCGCACCAGGGCTTCGGCGCCGATGATGCTGTTGTCGCGGGCGTCCACCTGGGGCTGGAAGTGCACGCTGAATTCGCCGCGGGACAGCGCCTGGCGCAGGTCGTTTTCCATGCGCAGGCGTTCGCTGGCGGCTTTTTGCATGGTGCTGTGGAACAGCTGGGTGATGTTGCGCCCGGAATCCTTGGCCCGGTACAGCGCGATATCGGCGCGCTTGAGCAGGTCGGCGGGGGTCGTGCCGTGGTCGGGAATCAGTGCCACGCCGATGCTCGGGGTCACTTGCAGGCGCTGGCCGTCGAGGAACATCGGTTCGGCCAGCAGCTCGCGGATGGTGTCCGCCAGCTCGCGAACCTTTTGCGTGACCTCGCTGCGTGAGCCGTCCAGGCCGCTGAGCAGTACTACGAACTCGTCGCCACCGAGGCGCGCCACGGTGTCTTCGGTGCGCACGCTGGCTTCCAGGCGGGCGGTGATCACCTTGAGCACGGTGTCGCCCACCGGATGGCCGAGGGAGTCGTTGATGTGCTTGAAATGGTCGAGGTCGAGGAACAGCAGGGCGCCGCGCAGGTTATGGCGCTTGAGCAGGGCGATCTGCTGGCTCAGGCGATCCATCAGCAGGGCGCGGTTGGGCAGGTTGGTCAACGGATCGTGATAGGCAAGGTGGCGGATCTGCGCCTGGGCGTTCTTCAGCAGGCTGATGTCCCGGGCGGTCAGCAACAGGCAGGCGGTCTCATTGAGGATGATCGGTTCGACCGAGACTTCGACGGTGAGCACATCGCCACGTTTGTTGCGTCCGAGCATGTCGCGGTGCGGGACATGGCCTTTTTCCGCCAATTCCGCCAGTAGCGCGGTGCGCTGCTTGTGATCGGCCCAGACGCCGATTTCATACACGGTGCGGCCGATGACTTCGTTGCTGGTGTAGCCGGTCAGCCGGCAGAAACCGTCGTTGACCTCCAGGTAGCGGCCGCTGTCGCGCTCGGTGATGGTGATGGCGTCGGGGCTGGAGTGGAATGCCTTGGCGAATTTTTCCTCGCTGGCCTTGAGCGCCGCCTCGGCCCGTTGCTGCTGGGTGATGTCGCGCAGGGTGGTGACGATGCAGGGCTGTTCCTCGACCATGATCTGCCGGCTGTTGATGACGCAGGTCAGGGCGTGGCCACGCTTGTGGTGGACGATCACCGCCACATTGTTCAGCGCCTGGTCACGGATCACCTGTTGGATGCGCAGCAGGCGTTTGGCCGAGTCGTCCCACAAGCCGATCTGCTCGGCGCTGCGATTGCGTACTTCGTCGATGCTCCAGCCGAACACTTGGGTGAAGGCCGGGTTGATTTCGATGAATTGTCCGGTTTCGTGGAGCGTGACGCAGATCGGATCGGGACTGGCCTGGAACAGACTGGCGAATTTCTCTTCCGAGGCCACCAGGCGCTGTTCGCGCTCGACCTGATCGGTAATGTCCAGCAGGGTGCCCGCCATGCGCAAGGGGTTGCCCTGTTCGTCGCGGTAGAGGCGGGCGCGGCTTTCCAGGTAGCGCGAGGTGCCGTTTTCCAATGGCACCCGATAGGTCAGTTGATAGTTGCCTTCCGGGCCTTCGCGCAGGCTGCGGTAGGCATGGCGCATGCTTTCGCGTTCGCTGGCGGGCACACCCTCGAAAAAAGCGTCGAAGGACTCATGGAACGGCTGTGGCTCGAGGCCGTGCAACTGCGCAGCCCGCGCCGAGCCATAGAGCATGCCGCTGGGGATATGCCAGTCCCAGGTACCCAGTTGCGCCGAGTCCAGGGCCAGGTCGAGGCGTTCCTGGCTATCCTTGAGGGCCTGCTCGGCGTTCTTGCGTTCGGTGGTGTCGAGAAAGGTGCTCAGCAGATAGGCCTGGCCTTCCAGTTCGACCCGTTGGGCGCTGAGGATGCCGTCGTGGATTTTCCCGTTGCTGGCCCGTAGTTGCACCTCCTGGCTGACCGACTCGCCCTTGGTTCGGAGCGACTTGACCAGGCGCCCTCGCTCCTCCGGATCGACCCAGAGTCCCAGCTCCAGGGTGGTCCGTCCGATCACTGACAGGGCGGGCCAGCCGAACAGGCTTTCGAAGTACTGGTTGGCCTCGCTGATCAGGCCATCCTCTTCGCGGGTCAGCAGCACCATGTTGGGTGACAGGTGAAACAGGGTGGCGAAGCGTTTTTCCGAGCTGCTGAGGGCATGCTCGCGCTGGCGTTGGTGGGTGATTTCGCGGATGACGCCGATCATCCGTGGCTTGCCATTCTTGTCCGGCAACAGGCTGCCATTGATTTCCAGCCAGTGTAGGCTGCCGTCGGGCCAGCGGATGCGGTGATGCATGGCCTGTTCGACGGGCTCCCCTTCCAATACCGCATGAAAGGCTCGCAAGGCGCGTGCGCGGTCCTCGACCGGCAGCAGGTCAAGGTAGTCGATGTCCTTGGGCAGTGGCTGGTGCGGATCGAAGCCGAACAGCGCCTGGGTGCCACGGGACCAACTGACCTGGCCGCTTTCAATATCCCAGCACCAGGCACCGAGGCGCGCGCCGTTAAGGGCGGCAAGCAGTTGCGAGGCGCTTTCCCAGCTCTGTTCCGACACCTGGGGGTCGAGTGCGTGAATGCGTGGCAGGGGTGGGATACGGCTGGCGTGCTTGGGCATTTACAGCTGTCCTTGGGATGAAAGGAGCGTTGTGCCGCAAAAAACTGTTTGGAATAAAGCAGGCTTGCCTTATGTCGTCAATCCTGGGCTATCACTCTGCGCATCCAGCAAGGCCATGAAGGCGCGCGCGGCATTCGACAGTGTCCGCTCGGTGTGCAGGATATAGCCTAGCTGGCGAGTCAGTTGTATGCCTGGCAACGGAATGCGGGCCACCTGGTCATCGAGCATGGTTCGGGGCAGGACACTCCAGGCCAGGCCGATGGAGACCATCATTTTGATGGTTTCCAGGTAATTGGTGCTCATGGCGATGTTCGGCGTCAAGCCCTGGGCTTCGAACAGGCGCTGGACGATATGGTGGGTAAAGGTATTACCGCCTGGAAAAACCGCCGGGTGATGGGCAATGTCCTTGAGGCTGACCGGGCCGTGGCTGACCAACGGATGTTCGAGGGCGACGACGAAATCCAGCGGGTCGTCCCACACCGGCACGGCGCGCACCAGGCCATGGGGTTCCGGTGCCAGGGTGATGACCGCGAGTTCGGCGCGGCCGTGGAGGATTTCTTCGTAGGCGACCTCCGAATCGAGGAACTGGATATCCAGCGCCACCTGCGGATAACGCCGGGTAAAGGCCCGTAACAGGGGCGGCAGGCGGTGCAGGCCGATATGATGGCTGGTAGCCAGAGTCAGCCGGCCGCTGACTTCGCCGGTCAGGTTGGTCAGCGCCCGGCGGGTGTCGTCCAGCACGTTGAGAATCTGATAGGCGCGTGGCAGCAGGGCCCGGCCGGCCTCGGTCAGGCCGATTTCGCGACCCAGGCGATCGAACAGGCGGACATTGAGCTGCTGCTCAAGGCCGGCGATGCGTTTGCTGATTGCCGGCTGTGTCAGGTGCAGGCGCTCGCCGGCGGCGGAAAAGCTGCCGGTCTCGGCGACGGCAATAAATGCATTGAGATTGGCGAGATCCATGGTCTGTATTCCAGATAGTTATCCAAAGCATAAAAAATATGAATTTGAGTTATTCACTCTAACCCCATAGCATCGACCTCACAAGCCAAGGGGTTATTGAGAACAGTCATCAATAACCCGGGGCATAGAAACAAGTTGATGAGGAAACGTCTGATGGCCGGCAAAACGCTTTACGACAAGCTCTGGGATTCTCATGAAGTGAAACGGCGCGACGATGGGTCGTCGCTGATCTATATCGACCGTCATATCATCCATGAAGTGACTTCGCCCCAGGCTTTCGAAGGCTTGCGCCTGGCCGGGCGCAAGCCTTGGCGTGTCGACTCGATCATCGCCACCCCGGACCACAACGTGCCGACCACCCCGGAGCGCAAGGGCGGGATCGAGGCGATTGTCGACCAGGTGTCGCGTTTGCAGGTACAGACCCTCGACGATTACTGCGATGAATATGGCATCACCGAATTCAAGATGAATGACGTGCGTCAGGGTATCGTCCACGTGATCGGCCCGGAGCAGGGCGCGACCTTGCCGGGCATGACCGTGGTCTGCGGTGACTCCCATACCTCGACCCACGGCGCCTTTGGTGCCTTGGCCCACGGTATCGGCACCTCCGAGGTCGAGCACGTATTCGCCACCCAGTGCCTGGTGGCCAAGAAGATGAAGAACATGCTGGTGCGGGTCGAAGGCACCTTGTCGTTTGGCGTGACCGCCAAGGACATCGTCCTCGCCGTGATCGGCAAGATCGGTACCGCCGGCGGTAACGGCCATGCCATCGAGTTCGCCGGCAGCGCGATTCGCGACCTGTCGGTCGAAGGCCGCATGACCATCTGCAACATGTCCATCGAAGCCGGTGCCCGCGTCGGCCTGGTGGCCGCCGATGAAAAGACTGTGGCTTACGTCAAGGGCCGTCCTTTCGCACCGAAGGGCGCGGAATGGGACCTGGCCGTCGAAGCCTGGAAAGACCTGGTTTCCGACGTCGATGCGGTGTTCGACACCGTGGTCGAACTGGATGCCGCACAGATCAAGCCGCAGGTCAGCTGGGGTACTTCGCCGGAAATGGTCCTGGCGGTTGACCAGAACGTGCCGGACCCGGCCCGCGAGCCTGATCTGGTCAAGCGTGGCTCGATCGAGCGCGCCTTGAAGTACATGGGTTTGACCGCCAACCAGGCGATCACCGACATCCAGTTGGACCGCGTCTTCATCGGCTCCTGCACCAACTCGCGGATCGAAGACCTGCGTGCGGCGGCGGTGATCGCCAAGGGCCGCAAGGTCGCCTCGACCATCAAGCAAGCGATTGTCGTGCCGGGTTCGGGCCTGGTGAAAGCCCAGGCCGAGGCCGAAGGCCTGGACAAGATCTTCCTCGAAGCCGGTTTCGAATGGCGCGAGCCGGGTTGCTCGATGTGCCTGGCGATGAACCCGGACCGCCTGGAAAGCGGCGAACATTGCGCCTCGACGTCCAACCGGAACTTCGAAGGGCGCCAGGGCGCCGGTGGTCGCACGCACCTGGTGAGCCCGGCCATGGCCGCCGCCGCCGCCGTGAGCGGTCGTTTTGTCGACGTTCGTGAATTGATCTGAGGAGCGCAGCATGAAAGCCTTTACCCAGCACACCGGTCTTGTCGCGCCTCTGGATCGTGCCAACGTCGACACCGACCAGATCATTCCCAAGCAGTTTTTGAAGTCGATCAAGCGCACCGGCTTCGGTCCCAACCTGTTCGACGAGTGGCGCTACCTGGACGTGGGTTATGCCTACCAGGACAACTCCAAGCGGCCGTTGAACAAGGATTTCGTGTTGAACGCCGAACGTTACCAGGGTGCCAGTGTATTGCTCGCCCGGGAAAACTTCGGCTGCGGTTCCAGCCGTGAGCACGCGCCATGGGCCCTGGAGGAGTACGGTTTCCGCAGTATCATTGCGCCGAGCTACGCCGATATATTTTTCAACAACAGCTTCAAGAACGGCCTGTTGCCGATCATCCTTGGCGACAATGAAGTCGACGAGCTGTTCCAGCAGGTCGAGGCCAATCCGGGTTACCAGTTGACGGTCGACCTGCAGGCCCAGACCGTGACCCGCCCGGACGGCAAGGTCTACCACTTCGAAGTCGATGCGTTCCGCAAGCATTGCCTGCTCAACGGCCTGGACGATATCGGCCTGACCTTGCAGGACGGCGAGGCGATCGCGGCGTTCGAAGCCAAGCACCGGACCAGCCAGCCGTGGTTGTTTCGCGACGCCTGATTTGAGGTAGGCAGGGCCGGCCTCTTCGCGGCGATGCGGCGCCCCGACAAGCTCCGCTCCCACAGTCTTCTGTCGTTCGCCGATTTTGTTCGACGCAACACTGTGGGAGCGGAGCTTGCCCGCGAAGACGGCCTGATCGGCAATACACAACGTTCGGCAAAAAGGATAACCCCATGACCGGCAAAGCTCACACCGCAGTCGTTCAAAAGCAATTCGGCGAACAGGCCAGCGCTTACCTGAGCAGCGCCGTGCACGCCCAGGGCGCTGAGTTCGCCCTGCTCCAGGCCGAACTGGTCGGACGCTCCGAGGCCCGGGTCCTGGACCTGGGGTGCGGCGCCGGCCACGTAAGTTTCAATGTCGCCCCGCTGGTCAAGAAAGTGGCCGCCTACGACCTCTCGCAGCAAATGCTCGACGTGGTCGCGGCTGCCGCTACCGAGCGCGGCCTGAACAATATCACCACCGTGTGCGGCGCGGCCGAGCGCCTGCCGTTCGCCGACGGCGAGTTCGACTTCGTCTTCAGCCGTTACTCGGCGCACCACTGGAGCGACCTGGGCCAGGCCTTGCGCGAAGTGCGCCGGGTCCTCAAGCCCGGCGGCGTGGCGGCCTTTATCGACGTCATGTCCCCCGGCAGCCCTTTGTTCGACACCTACCTGCAAAGCGTCGAGGTTTTGCGCGACACCAGCCATGTCCGCGATTATTCGGCGGGCGAGTGGTTGCGTCAGGTCAACGAGGCCGGGCTGCACGTACGCAGCACCCAGCGTCAGCGCCTGCGCCTGGAGTTCAGCTCCTGGGTCGAGCGTATGCGCACCCCGCAACCACTGCGGGTGGCCATTCGCGATTTGCAGCAGGCAATGGGCGCGGAAGTGCGAGAATATTTCGAGATCGAGGCCGATGGTTCGTTCAGCACGGATGTCCTGGTGCTGTGGGCCGAGCGATAGACTTTTTCCAGGCGCGCCCGTGAGCATGGGCGCGCCGACAGATGACATGAGGAACGCATGAGCAAGCAGATTCTGATTCTCCCAGGCGACGGTATCGGTCCGGAAATCATGGCCGAAGCGGTCAAGGTGCTGGAGCTGGCCAACGAGAAGTACAGCCTCGGTTTCGAACTGAGCCACGACGTGATCGGCGGCGCGGCCATCGACAAACACGGCGTGCCCCTGGCCGACGAGACCCTGGAGCGTGCCCGCGGCGCCGATGCGGTGCTGCTCGGCGCCGTCGGCGGGCCGAAGTGGGACAAGATCGAGCGGGATATCCGTCCTGAGCGCGGCCTGCTGAAAATCCGCGCGCAACTGGGCCTGTTCGGCAACCTGCGTCCGGCGATCCTCTACCCGCAACTGGCCGACGCTTCCAGCCTGAAGACGGAAATAGTCGCCGGCCTGGATATCCTGATCGTCCGTGAACTGACCGGCGGTATCTACTTCGGCGCGCCACGCGGCACCCGCACGCTGGATAATGGCGAGCGCCAGTCCTACGACACCCTGCCGTACAGCGAAAGCGAGATCCGCCGCATTGCCCGGGTCGGTTTCGACATGGCGCGGGTGCGCGGCAAGAAGCTCTGTTCGGTGGACAAGGCCAACGTCTTGGCCTCCAGCCAGCTGTGGCGTGAAGTGGTCGAGCAGGTTGCCCTGGATTACCCGGACATCGAACTCAGCCACATGTATGTCGACAACGCCGCCATGCAACTGGTGCGGGCGCCGAAGCAGTTCGACGTGATCGTCACCGACAATATGTTCGGCGACATCCTGTCCGACGAAGCCTCGATGCTCACCGGCTCCATCGGTATGCTGCCGTCGGCGTCCCTGGATGCCCATAACAAAGGTATGTACGAGCCGTGCCACGGCTCTGCGCCGGACATTGCCGGGCAGGGCATCGCCAACCCGCTGGCGACCATCCTGTCGGTGTCGATGATGCTGCGTTACAGCTTCAATCTGCACGAGGCGGCGCAGGCGATCGAGACCGCGGTCAGCCGTGTGCTGGACCAGGGCTTGCGTACCGGCGACATCTGGTCGGCCGGTTGCACTAAAGTCGGTACGCAGGAAATGGGCGACGCAGTAGTCGCCGCGCTGCGGAATCTGTAATCTCTCGGGCCCACCGCCTCTTTCATCCCCGGAAGCGGTGACCCACTTTTGTAAAAGGTGTAGTTGCGATGAAACGTGTAGGTCTGATCGGTTGGCGCGGTATGGTCGGTTCCGTGCTCATGCAGCGGATGCTGGAAGAGCAGGATTTCGACCTGATTGAGCCGGTGTTTTTCACCACCTCCAATGTCGGCGGCCAAGGCCCGTCGGTGGGCAAGGATATTGCTCCGCTGAAGGATGCCTACAGCATTGAAGAGCTCAAGACCCTCGACGTGATCCTGACCTGCCAGGGCGGCGACTACACCAGCGAGGTTTTCCCCAAGCTGCGCGAAGCCGGCTGGCAGGGCTACTGGATCGACGCCGCGTCGAGCCTGCGCATGCAGGACGATGCAGTGATCATCCTCGACCCGGTCAACCGCAAGGTCATCGACCAGCAACTGGATGCCGGCACCAAGAACTACATCGGCGGCAACTGCACCGTCAGCCTGATGCTGATGGGCCTTGGTGGCTTGTTCGAAGCCGGGCTGGTGGAGTGGATGAGCGCCATGACCTACCAGGCGGCCTCCGGTGCCGGCGCGCAGAACATGCGTGAGCTGATCAAGCAGATGGGCGCGACCCACGCGGCGGTCGCCGATGAACTGGCCAACCCGGCCAGTGCCATCCTCGACATCGACCGCAAGGTGGCCGAGGCCATGCGCAGCGAAGCCTACCCGACCGAGAACTTCGGCGTGCCGCTGGCCGGCAGCCTGATCCCGTGGATCGACAAGGAACTGCCGAACGGCCAGAGCCGCGAAGAGTGGAAGGCCCAGGCCGAGACCAACAAGATCCTCGGTCGCTTCAAGAGCCCGATCCCGGTGGACGGTATCTGCGTGCGCATCGGCGCCATGCGTTGCCACAGCCAGGCGCTGACCATCAAGCTGAACAAGGACGTGCCGATCGCCGATATCGAAGGGTTGATCAGCCAGCACAACCCCTGGGTCAAGTTGGTGCCGAACCAGCGCGAAATCAGCATGCAGGAGCTGAGTCCGACCAAGGTCACCGGTACGTTGAATATCCCGGTGGGCCGTCTGCGCAAGCTGAACATGGGCTCGCAGTTCCTTGGTGCCTTCACCGTGGGCGACCAACTGCTGTGGGGCGCGGCCGAGCCGCTGCGGCGCATGCTGCGGATCCTGCTGGAGCGTTGATCCGCCGAGGCTTTGAAAAAAACCGCGTCTCGTCAGAGTCGCGGTTTTTTATTGGCAGGTTTCGGTTGGCGCAACCCCTTGTGGCGAGTGGGCAAGCCCACTCGCCACAAGGGGTGACCTACGGGCATTCAATTGCCTGACCGTTCAGTCACGGGTAAAGTGCCGCTCCCCCCCGTTTCACCTGAGGTCATCCCATGAGCCAGTCCTTTGATATTGCCGTGATCGGCGCCACCGGCACCGTCGGCGAGACCCTGGTGCAGATCCTCGAGGAGCGCGATTTTCCGGTGGCCAACCTGCACCTGCTGGCCAGCAGCGAGTCGGCGGGGCATTCGGTGCCCTTTCGGGGCAAGAACGTGCGGGTGCGCGAGGTCGACGAGTTCGACTTCGGCAAAGTCCAGTTGGTGTTCTTCGCCGCCGGTCCCGCGGTGACCATCAGCTTTGCCCCGCGCGCGACGGCGGCGGGCTGTACGGTGATCGACCTGTCCGGTGCCTTGCCCGTGCCCCATGTCGTGCCGGAAGCCAATCCCGAGGTGCTGGCGAGCCTGGGCAAGCCGGTGCAGGTCGGCAGCCCGAGCGCCGCTGCCACGGCACTGGCGGTGGTACTGGCGCCGCTCAAGGGCCTGGATATCCTGCGGGTCAACCTGACGGCCTGCCTGGCGGTGTCGAGCCAGGGCCGCGAGGCGGTGACCGAGCTGGCCCGACAAACGGCGGAGTTGCTGAACGTCCGTCCGCTGGAACCGCGTTTTTTCGATCGGCAGATGGCCTTTAACCTGTTGGCCCAGGTCGGCAAACCGGACGCCCTGGGGCATGTTGCGCTGGAAAAACGCCTGGTCAGTGAACTTCGTGAACTGCTCGCGGCACCTTTGTTAAAAATTTCAGTGACTTGCATTCAAGCCCCGGTGTTTTTCGGCGATAGCTATAGTGTCTCTTTGCAAACCGCCGCCGAAGTTGATCTGGCCGCGGTGAACGCTGCGCTGGAAACAGCGGCGGGGATCGAGCTGGTGGAAGCCGGCGACTATCCGACGGCGGTGGGTGACGCGGTGGGGCAGGATGTGGTTTATGTCGGACGGGTACGTGGCGGTGTGGACGACCCGTGCGAGTTGAATCTGTGGCTGACAGTCGACAATGTGCGCAAAGGTGCGGCATTGAACGCTGTGCAACTGGCAGAGCTGTTGATAAAAGACCTGCTGTAAAAGATACTTGGCGGCAATTTGCAGAATGATTCTAGCCTGACGCTATGCTCAGGCTGGTTGCTGGAGGTGAACCTGTCCTCGGGCATTTGCAAGGGCGTCGGCTGAAACCGCGCGCTGCGGCGATGTTTTCAAGGGCGCGCACACTGCCGAAAGGCGGGCGACACCACCTTCTCGCTAGCCGAGGAATGCACAAACAAAGGAAGAGGCTATGGTTCAAGTTCGCAAACTGGTGTTAGCAATAGCGGCCGCTTCGGCGCTGTCTTCCGGTATGGCACATGCGCTTGGGCTGGGGGAAGTGACCCTCAAGTCAACTCTGAACCAGCCGTTGCTGGCGGAAATCGAATTGCAGGATGTCAGTGGCCTCAGCGCCTCGGATATCGTTCCGAGCCTGGCCTCGCCGCAGGCTTTCGCCGACGCCGGGGTCAGTCGCCAGGATTTCCTCAACGACTTGACCTTCACTCCGGTGATCAATCCCAGCGGTCGCAGCGTGGTGCGGGTCACCTCGAGCAAGCCGCTGTCCGAAGCCTATGTACGCTTCCTGGTGCAGGTGCAGTGGCCCAACGGTCGGCTGATGCGCGACTACAGCGTGTTGCTCGATCCGTCGAAATACGCCCCGCCCGCCGATGCCGCCAAGCCCGCCGTCGCAGCCGCCAAGGCACCGGCCGCGCCTGTCGCGCCGGTCACCGCACCGACCAAGGCCAAGCAATACACCACCGGCCCCAAGGACACCTTGTGGGACATCGCCTTGAAGGAGAGCAACGGCGCTTCCGTGCAGCAGACCATGCTGGCGATCCAGGCGCTGAACCCGGGAGCTTTCCTTGACGGCAACATCAACCGCCTGAAGACCGGCCAGGTGCTGCGCCTGCCTGATCGGGTGGAAAGCCGCGCGCTGGCGCAGCCCCGGGCGATTGCCGAGGTGGCCGCGCAGAATGCCGCCTGGCGTGCGGGGCGGCGCTCGGTGCATGGTGGCAAGCAGCAGATCGATGCCACTCGACACAAGGGGGCCGAGGGCGCTCTGGCCAAGGCTGCTGGCAAGGACAACCTGAGCCTGGTCTCCGCCGAATCCGGCAAGAAACACGGCAAAGGCGCCGCCGGTGACAACAAGGCCTTGAACAACAAGCTGGCGGTGACCCAGGAAAGCCTGGACACCACCCGGCGCGACAACGCCGAGCTGAAAAGCCGGATGGAAGACCTGCAAAGCCAGTTGGACAAGTTGCAGCGCCTGATTCAGCTGAAGAACGACCAGTTGGCCAAGTTGCAGGCCGAAGGTTCGCCGGCCGCAGCGGCCCCGGCCAATGCCATGTCGGCCCAGTTGGCCGCCAAGCCGGAGGTGGCGCCTGTGGTGGCGCCGGCCGCCGAGGTGGCCAAGCCGGCGCCGGTTGCAGCGCCGATCCAGCCAGACAGCGCCGTGGCGCAGGAGCGCAAGCTCGATGACCTGCTGTCCAGTCCGATCCTGATGGGCTTGCTGGCCGGTTCCGTGGTGCTGGTGTTCCTCCTGCTCCTGTTGTTCCTCGCGCGTCGTCGCAAGGCCAAGCAGGAAGCGGAAAAGCACCTGCGTATGGCTCGGGCGCTAAACGAGGAAAGCGGCTTTTCCGAAGAGCTGGATATGCCTGAAAGCAGCTTCGAGGGTCTGGAGGTCCCTCCGCCCAGCGTAAAGCTGGCACCCGCTCCGGCCCCGGTCCCGGCCGCTGAGCGTCCTACCGATGTAGTGGACCAGGCTAACCTGCATATCCAGCGCGGTCACCTGAACCAGGCGGCCGGCTTGCTTGAAGAAGCGGTGAAGTACGAACCGCAGCGTACCGATGTGCGCTTGAAATTGATGGAAGTCTACGGTCTGCAGGGTGATCGGGATGCCTTCATCGCCCAGGAACGGCAGTTGCCGGCCGGCCAACACCAGGCCGAGGTCGAGCAGCTCAAGAGTCGTTTTCCGTCGATGATCGCCGTTGCGGCGGTGGCGGGACTCGGGGCAGCGGCGGTGGCGGCTGAACTGAGCGAGGATTACGTCAAGGAGTTGCTGGCAGATGAACCGCCGGCTCCAGCTCCAGCTCCAGCTCCAGCCCCGGCCCCGGCTGCGGCCCCGGCCCCGGCTGCGGCCTCGGCCCCGGCGGCGGATGATCTTTTCGACAGTGATTTCGACCTGAGCCTGGATGATCTCGAAGCGGCTTCGCCGGCGCAGGTGGCGCCGGCCAAGGTGGACCTGGATGACCTGCAGCTGGATGACGACCTGAGTTTCGAATCGATTCTGGGGCAGCAGGCAGGGGCCACGCCGGCCCTGGATGACGATCTGAGTTTCGACTCGCTGCTGGAGCAGCCGGCCCCGGCCAAGCCGGCTCTCGACGACCTGGCGGATTTCGACCTGGACCTGGGCGGGGAGGCGCCGCTGTCGACTTCGGCGGATGAAGATTTCCTGCTGAGCCTGACCGAAGACCTGAAGGATTCCGACGCCGAGGTCCCGACCCTGGGCACGGGCGGTCTGGATGATCTGGATCTGCCGGCGGATTTCGATCTGTCGTTGGCGGACGAGCTGGAGGCGCACGCCGGCCCGAATGCTTTCACCGACGAGCTGGATGACGTCAACGCCGAGCTGGATCGTTTGTCCCAGAGCCTGGAGCAACCGCCGCTCGCGGCACCGAGCCTGGCGGCTGGCGAATTGCCCGAGGACGAGTCGTTCGACTTCCTGTCGGGTACCGACGAAGCGGCCACCAAGCTCGACCTGGCCCAGGCCTACATGGACATGGACGACAGCGATGGGGCGCGGGATATCCTCGCCGAGGTGCTGAACGAAGGCAGCGAAGCGCAGAAGAACGAAGCGCGAGAGATGCTCAAACGCCTGGCTTGATCGGCGCTTCAACAACAACGGCAGCCCCAGGGCTGCCGTTGTTGTTTGTAGCTCGCCACGATCCTTGCGCCGGTTTGCTGGCGACAGCGGTTCAAGCCCCACGACATCTGCCGCTGGGATGAACTAAAAGTCCCTCACGCATGGCGTCTCGGCCGGCTGGCCTTATAATGCCCGCCTTTGCGTAAACCAGCAGGCTGTGAGTTCTTGGCAAATATAGATAACCCGATCGCCGAAATGGCGGCCGACGGCTTTTTCAGGATCGCCCTGGGCGTCGAGTACAAAGGCTCGCGCTATCGCGGCTGGCAGCGTCAGGCCTCCGGTGTGCCGACGGTGCAGCAGACCCTGGAAGAAGCCTTGTCGAAAGTGGCGGATTCGCCGGTTTCGCTGATGTGCGCCGGGCGCACCGATGCCGGCGTGCATGCCTGTGGCCAGGTGGTGCACTTCGACACTCGCGCCGAACGCTCGCTGAAGGCCTGGGTCATGGGTGCCAATATCAACCTGCCCCATGACGTCAGCGTCAGTTGGGCGCAGGTGATGCCGGCGCACTTCCATGCACGTTTCAAGGCCATCGCCCGGCGTTATCGCTATGTGATCTACAACGACCAGATCCGTCCGGCCCACCTGAACGAAGAAATCACCTGGAACCACCGCCCGCTGGATGTCGAGCGCATGGCCGAGGCCGCCCGCCACCTGATCGGCACCCATGACTTCAGCGCTTTCCGTGCCGGCCAGTGCCAGGCCAAGTCGCCGATCAAGGAAGTGCACCACCTGCGGGTCACCCGCCACGGCAAGATGATCGTCATCGATATCCGTGCCGGGGCCTTCCTGCATCACATGGTGCGCAATATCGCCGGGGTGCTGATGACCATCGGTGCGGGCGAGCGGCCGGCGGAGTGGGCCAGGGAAGTCCTGGAAAGTCGGGTCAGGCGCACTGGCGGCGTCACCGCGCATCCGTTCGGCCTGTACCTGGTGCAGGTGGAGTATCGCGACGAGTTTGCCCTGCCGCAGCGTTACATCGGGCCGCACTTTCTCACCGGGTTCTCGGAACTTGACGGCTGACGCCCGGAAAAGCATTTGCTACCATCCGGGACTTTCTCGGCAAAATACCTGGGGTTTTTACGATATGCCCGCCGTTCGCAGCAAAATTTGCGGGATTACCCGCATTGAAGATGCGTTGGCCGCCGTCGACGCCGGGGCCGATGCGATTGGTTTTGTGTTCTATGCGAAAAGCCCGCGAGCGGTGACGGTCCGGCAGGCGCGGGCGATTATTGCCGCCTTGCCACCGTTCGTGACCACCGTCGGCCTGTTCGTCAATGCCAGCCGCTGCGAGCTGGGGGAAATCCTCGACGCGGTGCCGCTGGACCTGTTGCAGTTTCATGGCGATGAAACCCGCGAGCAGTGCGAGGGTTATCACCGTCCCTATATCAAGGCGTTGCGGGTCAAGGCCGGTGACGATATCGCCGCGGCTTGCGAGGCTTACCCGAGCGCCAGCGGGATTCTCCTCGATACCTATGTGGAAGGCGTTCCCGGGGGAACCGGCGCCGCGTTCGACTGGTCCCTGGTACCACAGGGCCTGAGCAAACCGATTATCCTCGCCGGCGGCCTGACCGCCGACAACGTGGCGGAGGCGATTGCCCGGGTCAAGCCCTATGCCGTGGATGTCAGTGGCGGAGTGGAGCAGGGCAAGGGCATCAAGGATCGTACCAAGATCGAGGCGTTCATGCGGGCCGTACGCGGTTGCGCAGCGCCAATGTGACGGCTGGCAGCCTGCCGCCGTCCATGCATACCGCCGCAGAAAACAGGCGGGCCCGGTTGTCCGACGGGCCGAAAACGAATTGGAGAAAGAAAGCATGAGCAACTGGTTAGTAGACAAACTGATCCCTTCGATCATGCGTTCCGAGGTGAAGAAAAGCTCGGTGCCTGAAGGTCTGTGGCACAAGTGCCCATCGTGCGATGCGGTGCTCTATCGTCCGGAACTGGAAAAGACCCTGGACGTCTGCCCCAAGTGCAACCACCACATGCGCATTGGTGCGCGTGCCCGCATCGATATCTTCCTCGACGCCGAGGGTCGCGTCGAACTGGGTGCGGACCTGGAGCCGGTGGACCGCCTGAAATTCCGTGACGGCAAGAAGTACAAGGATCGCCTGACCGCGGCCCAGAAGCAGACCGGCGAAAAAGACGCCCTGGTGTCCATGAGCGGCACCCTGCTGGGCATGCCGGTGGTGGTTTCCGCCTTCGAATTCTCGTTCATGGGCGGCTCCATGGGGGCCATCGTCGGCGAGCGTTTCGTCCGTGCCGCCAACTATGCCCTGGAAAACCGCTGCCCGATGATCTGCTTCGCCGCTTCCGGTGGTGCGCGGATGCAGGAAGCGCTGATTTCGCTGATGCAGATGGCCAAGACTTCGGCCGTTCTGGCGCGCTTGCGGGAAGAAGGCCTGCCGTTCATCTCGGTGCTGACCGACCCGGTCTACGGCGGTGTGTCCGCGAGCCTGGCGATGCTTGGCGATGTGATCGTCGGCGAACCCAAGGCGCTGATCGGCTTCGCCGGCCCGCGCGTGATCGAGCAGACCGTGCGCGAGAAGCTGCCTGAAGGCTTCCAGCGCAGCGAGTTCCTGCTGGAGCACGGTGCCATCGACATGATCATCGCCCGCCAGGAACTGCGTCCGCGCCTGGGCAACCTGCTGGCGCAGATGATGGGCCTGCCGACGCCCGAGTACATTGCCGTGCCGGTCGAAACTGTGATTGTCCCGCCGGTGCCTGCAAGCCTATGACCGAACGTACCCTGGGCGAGTGGCTCGCCTACCTGGAGCAATTGCACCCATCGGCCATCGACATGGGGCTGGAGCGCTCGCAAGAGGTAGCGAACCGCATGGGGCTGGGCAAGCCGGCGCCTCGGGTAGTGACCGTGACCGGCACCAATGGCAAGGGCTCGACCTGCGCCTTTGTCGCCTCGTTGCTGCGAGCACAGGGACTCAAGGTTGGCGTCTATAGCTCGCCGCACCTGCTGCGCTACAACGAGCGTGTGCAGATCAACGGGGTCGAGGCGACGGACGCGCAGTTGTGCGAAGCCTTCGTCGCCCTGGACGCCGGGCGTGGCGAGACCTCCCTGACCTATTTCGAGATGGGTACGCTGGCCGCACTCTGGCTGTTCGAGCGCGCGGGCCTGGATGTGGTGGTGCTGGAAGTCGGTCTGGGCGGGCGCCTGGACACGGTCAACGTGGTGGATGCCGATCTGGCGCTGGTGACCAGTATCGGTGTGGATCATGCCGAATACCTGGGCAACACCCGTGAGTCGGTGGCGTTCGAAAAGGCCGGGATCTTCCGTCCGGGCGTGCCCGCGCTGTGTGGCGACCTGAGCCCGCCGCAGCCGCTGCTGGACAAGGTCCGCGAGCTGGGCTGCCCGTTCTTCCTGCGTGGTCGGGATTTCGATCTCGGTCTTACCGATGCGAACTGGCAGTGGCGTGGCGTCGATCTCCAGGGGCAGGTGGTCGAGTTGCATGACTTGCCGCTGCTTGACCTGCCCATGGAAAACGCCGCCCTGGCCCTGCAGGCCTATCTGCTGATGGATCTGCCATGGCAGCCGGAGCGGATTGCCCGGGCGCTGCAAGATGCCCGTATTGTGGGGCGCCTGGATCGGCGTAAGCTGACCTGGCAAGGCCGGTCGCTCAGCCTGATGCTGGATGTCGGGCATAATCCCCATGCCGCCGAATACCTGGCCGAGCGCCTGGCGCGCAGCCCCTTGAAGGGGCGGCGCCTGGCGGTGTTCGGGTTGTTGTCGGACAAGGACCTCGAGGGTGTGGTTGCACCGCTTCAGCGGCATGTCCAGCATTGGGCGGTGACGTCCTTGCAGACGCCGCGCAGCCGCCCGGCCACCGACCTGCAGGTCGCCTTGGTCGCGCGCGGTGCTTCGGTGAGCGTTTACGCGAGTGTCGCCGCTGCGTTGGAAGGGCAATGTGCCCAGGCTGGCGTCGATGACGAGATTCTGTTGTTCGGATCGTTTTTTTGTGTTGCCGAGGCGCTGGAGTGGCTGGCCCGGCGCGCCACGGAGGAGGCTGCCAATGGCAATGCTGGATAAGGCGTACAAGCAACGGATGGTCGGTGCACTGGTGTTGGTGGCGTTGGCGGTGATCTTCCTGCCGATGCTGTTTTCCCGCCAGGACGAGCAGCGTCAGGTGCGTGTCGAGGCACCCACGGCGCCCCAGGCCTCGGCGCTGCCACAGGTCAAGGTCGAGCCGGTAGCGGTTCCCGAGCCGCAGGCGTTGCCCCAGGAGCCGGTTCCGAGCGATGACGAGCTCGAGCAGACCCCGGTGCCTGTCGCGCCGGCACCGGCAGCCAAGCCTGTCGCTCCGGCCGTGGTGGCCAAGCCGGCAGCCCCGGTTGCTGTCGCCAAGCCAGCTCCGGCGCCGACGCAAACGCCGGCGCAGGTGGTTGCGGTGGCGCCGTCCAAGCTCGATACCACGCAAAATCGCGTGGATCCCAACGGCCTGCCGATCAGTTGGTCGGTGCAGTTGGCCAGCCTGTCCAGTCGCGACAGTGCCGAAAGCCTGCAAAAAAACCTGCGCAGCCAGGGTTACAACGCCTATATCCGTTCCGCCGATGGCAAGAACCGGGTATTTGTCGGTCCGCTGATCGAGCGCGCCGAGGCCGATCGGCTGCGTGACCTGCTGGGTCGCCAGCAGAATCTGAAGGGCTTTGTCGTGCGTTTCCAACCGGAGCGCGGTTAAGCCAGCGGCTTTGTATCGAAATGCTCTGACAATCGCCTTACCAGTGGGGCGGCGCTCTGCTAAAATGCGCCGCCTTATCCGTCTGTAGGCTGCACTGTGCCATTTACCTGGGTTGACTGGGCGATTATTGCGGTAATCGTCGTTTCTGCGTTGATCAGCTTGAGCCGTGGTTTCGTCAAGGAAGCCCTGTCCCTGCTCACCTGGATCATTGCCGGCGCGGTCGCCTGGATGTTCGGTGGCTCGTTGTCGGTGTACCTGACCGACTATATCCAGACACCTTCGGCGCGCGTGATCGCGGGCTGTGCAATCATGTTCGTTGCCACCCTGCTGGTGGGTGCCATGATCAACTATCTTATCGGCGAACTGGTTCGCGTCACCGGCCTGTCCGGGACCGATCGCTTCCTCGGCATGGCCTTCGGCGCCGCGCGTGGCGCGTTGCTGGTGGTGGTGGCCGTCGGGCTGCTGAGCCTGGGGCCGGTCCAACAGGATTCGTGGTGGCAGAGCTCCCAGCTCGTGCCAAAATTTCTATTGGTCGCCGACTGGTCCAAGAACCTCATCCTGGGGTGGAGCAGTCAGTGGCTAGCCAGCGGAATCAGCGTACCCGCTGATCTTCCGTTCAAGGAGCATCTCTTGCCGGCCAAAACGCCGCAGTAAGGGCTGTTCAGTTCAGATTCATTAAGTAGGGGTTGCGTCGCATGTGTGGCATCGTCGGTATCGTCGGTAAGTCGAACGTCAATCAGGCGCTGTATGACGCGCTAACCGTGCTCCAGCACCGCGGCCAGGACGCTGCCGGTATCGTGACCAGCCATGATGGCCGGTTATTCCTGCGCAAGGACAACGGCCTGGTCCGCGATGTATTCCATCAGCGGCACATGCAGCGCCTGGTCGGCCACATGGGTATCGGCCATGTGCGCTACCCGACCGCCGGCAGTTCGACCTCGGCTGAAGCCCAGCCGTTCTATGTCAACTCGCCATACGGCATCACCCTGGCGCACAACGGCAACCTGACCAACGTCGAACAGTTGGCCAAGGAAATCTACGAGTCCGATCTGCGCCACGTCAACACCAACTCCGACTCGGAAGTGTTGCTCAACGTGTTCGCCCACGAGCTGGCCCAGCGTGGCAAGCTGCAACCGACCGAAGAGGACGTGTTCGCCGCGGTGACCGACGTGCACAACCGTTGTGTCGGTGGCTATGCGGTAGTGGCGATGGTGACCGGCTACGGTATCGTCGGTTTCCGCGATCCCCATGGCATCCGCCCGATCGTGTTCGGCCAGCGTCACACCGACGAAGGCGTCGAGTACATGATCGCTTCCGAAAGCGTGTCCCTGGATGTGCTCGGTTTCACCCTGATCCGCGACCTGGCACCGGGCGAAGCGGTGTACATCACCGAAGACGGCAAGCTGCATACCCGGCAGTGCGCGACCAATCCGTCGCTGACCCCGTGCATCTTCGAACACGTCTACCTGGCGCGTCCGGATTCGATCATCGACGGTGTGTCGGTTTACAAGGCGCGCCTGCGCATGGGCGAGAAGCTGGCGGAGAAGATCCTGCGCGAGCGTCCGCAGCATGACATCGACGTGGTCATCCCGATCCCGGACACCAGCCGTACCTCGGCCCTGGAGCTGGCGAACCACCTGGGCGTGAAGTTCCGCGAAGGCTTTGTGAAGAACCGCTATATCGGCCGCACCTTCATCATGCCGGGCCAGGCGGCGCGGAAGAAATCCGTGCGCCAGAAGCTCAATGCCATCGAGCTTGAATTCCGTGGCAAGAACGTCATGCTGGTGGACGACTCCATCGTGCGCGGTACCACCTGCAAGCAGATCATCCAGATGGCCCGCGAAGCCGGCGCGAAGAATGTCTACTTCTGCTCGGCGGCCCCGGCGGTGCGTTACCCGAACGTCTACGGCATCGATATGCCAAGCGCCCACGAACTGATCGCCCACAACCGTACGACCCAGGACGTGGCGGATCTGATCGGCGCCGACTGGTTGATCTACCAGGACCTGCCGGACCTGATCGAGGCCGTCGGTGGTGGCAAGATCAAGATCGAGAACTTCGATTGCGCGGTGTTCGACGGCAAGTACGTCACCGGCGACATCGACGAGCACTACCTGGCCAAGATCGAGCAGGCGCGTAACGATGCGTCCAAGGTCAAGACCCAGGCGGTCAGCGCGATCATCGACCTGTACAACAACTGAGTAAAAGCCGGCTCCGGGGTGTGGCCGCGGTCCTGAAAACACCGCATCCCCTGTAGGGGCCGGGCATCCATGCAAGCCCTGTTTCTGCAGGGGTGTCCTTGCGAGGGGCCGGTTTTAATCTTCAAGAGAATCGAGCAAGGAGTGGCAGCATGAGTCAGGAATGGGATGCCGGTCGGTTGGACAGCGATCTCGAGGGCGTGGCCTTCGACACCCTGGCCGTCCGCGCCGGTCAGCACCGCACGCCGGAAGGCGAGCACGGCGACCCGATGTTCTTCACTTCCAGCTATGTGTTCCGCACCGCCGCCGATGCGGCGGCGCGTTTCGCCGGAGAAGTGCCGGGCAACGTCTATTCGCGCTACACCAACCCCACCGTGCGCTCGTTCGAAGAGCGTATCGCGGCCCTGGAAGGGGCGGAACAGGCGGTGGCCACCGCTACCGGCATGGCCGCGATCATGGCCGTGGTCATGAGCCTGTGCAGTGCCGGCGACCATGTGCTGGTCTCGCGCAGTGTGTTCGGTTCCACCATCAGCCTGTTCGAGAAGTACTTCAAGCGCTTCGGCGTTGAAGTCGACTACGTGCCATTGGCCGACTTGTCCGGCTGGGACGCGGCGATCCGGGCGAATACCAAGTTGCTGTTCGTCGAGTCGCCGTCCAATCCGCTGGCCGAACTGGTGGATATCGCCGCGTTGGCCGAAATCGCCCACGCCAAGGGCGCGATGCTGGTGGTCGACAACTGCTTCTGCACACCGGCCCTGCAACAGCCGTTGAAGCTGGGGGCGGACATCGTCGTGCATTCAGCGACCAAGTTCATCGACGGCCAGGGCCGGTGCATGGGCGGCGTGGTCGCCGGGCGTGGCGAGCAGATGAAGGAAGTCGTCGGGTTCCTGCGTACCGCCGGGCCGACCCTCAGCCCGTTCAACGCCTGGATCTTCCTCAAGGGCCTGGAAACCCTGAACCTGCGCATGCGCGCCCACTGTGCCAATGCCCAGGCCCTGGCCGAGTGGCTGGAGCAGCAGGACGGCATCGAGAAGGTCCATTACGCCGGTCTCAAGAGTCATCCGCAGCACGAGCTCGCCCAGCGCCAGCAGCGCGGCTTCGGCGCGGTGGTGAGCTTCGAGGTCAAGGGCGGCAAAGAGGGCGCCTGGCGCTTTATCGACGCCACCCGGTTGATCTCGATCACCGCCAACCTGGGTGACAGCAAGACCACCATCACCCACCCGAGCACCACCTCCCACGGCCGCCTGGCGCCGCAGGAACGTGAGGCCGCGGGGATTCGCGACAGCCTGATCCGTGTCGCCGTCGGCCTTGAAGATGTCGCCGACCTGCAAGCCGACCTGGCCCGCGGGTTGGCGGCCTTGTGATCGAGTGGTCCCTGGACGCGGCCGTTGCCAACAACGGCCGCGTCGCCCTGGTAACGGGCGCGGCGCGCGGCATTGGCCTGGGGATTGCGGCCTGGTTGATCAGTGAAGGCTGGCAGGTGGTGCTCACCGATCTCGATCGTGGCCGGGGCGGCAAGGTCGCCCGGGTCCTGGGTGAGAATGCCTGTTTTATTGCCATGGACGTGGCTGACGAAGCCCAGGTGGCCCAGGGCGTTGCCGAGGTATTGGGGCGTTTCGGCCGGATCGATGCGCTGGTGTGCAACGCGGCGCTTGCCGACCCGCACAACAGCACCCTGGAAAGCCTCGACCTGGCGCACTGGAATCGTGTGCTGGCGGTCAATCTCGGTGGGCCGATGTTGTTGGCCAAGCACTGTGCGCCTTACCTGCGGGCCCACTGCGGCGCGATCGTCAACCTGGCTTCCACCCGCGCGGCGCAGTCGGAACCCGACAGTGAGGCCTATGCAGCGAGCAAGGGCGGCCTGCTGGCCTTGACCCATGCCCTGGCCATCAGCCTCGGGCCGGAGATCCGCGTCAACGCGGTCAGCCCGGGTTGGATTGATGCGCGTGATCCCTCGCTACGGCGGGCCGAGCCGTTGAGCGATGCCGATCATGCCCAGCATCCGGCCGGCCGGGTAGGCACGGTCGAGGATGTGGCGGCGCTGGTGGCGTGGCTGCTGTCGAGGAATGCGGGGTTTGTCACCGGCCAGGAGTTCGTGGTTGACGGCGGCATGAGCCGCAAGATGATCTACCGGTAGGCAAGCTTGCTCGCGATGGACGTCAACGATAACGCGGGAAGTCTGCCGGCCCGCAGTGTTCCGGCTACCATCGCGAGCAAGCGCGCTCCCGCAGAGAGCGGGGCTTGATGGCCTTGCCTGTGACACGAATCTGTCTTTTTATGAAAAACTTCAAGCAGGCTATTGACTTAGGTCCGCTACCTGCGTAAATTTCGCGGCCTCAACGAAGCAAAGGGTGATTAGCTCAGCCGGGAGAGCATCTGCCTTACAAGCAGAGGGTCGGCGGTTCGATCCCGTCATCACCCACCAATCGTTGAGTTTCTCGCAAGAGAATCGGATGTTCCGCAAGGAGCTTCCAACCGACGCGCAGCGGTAGTTCAGTCGGTTAGAATACCGGCCTGTCACGCCGGGGGTCGCGGGTTCGAGTCCCGTCCGCTGCGCCATATTTGTACAGATCGCCTCGCGCGGTCTGCGATCGGAAAGCACCGAAGCTTGTCGATCACGGGTTTCAGGATTCAAAGGTTTCAACGGACGCAAGTCCGAGCGATACGCAGCGGTAGTTCAGTCGGTTAGAATACCGGCCTGTCACGCCGGGGGTCGCGGGTTCGAGTCCCGTCCGCTGCGCCATACACCGCTTCAAGGCCCTTGAACTCCTTGAAGCAAAAGAAAATGCCCCGGCTTGCCGGGGCTTTTTTTTGCCTGTTTTTTGCCAATGGCCCCTGCGCTTCTTGCACTGATTTGCAGCGCTCCTCTCCTCGTTGCTTTATGACATCTTCACTGTCCGCCAGATGTTTGAACAGTGTCATGTAACTTGCTGCTTTGCTGTTTATTTGCAAGTTACAAACTTCCCCTGTTGTTCGCCGCTGATCCGGAACTTCGTGGTTGTCCGATCTCGGATTATTCCTATGTTTTCGGCCCCACCCTTTGACTAGAGTGAATCCCCGCAGCGCCTGGCGTGCCGTGTGCACAAGGCGTTGAGGTTTAGAGCTTGTCATTGTGTTTGAGCATGCCTGAAGGGCATTTGTCATGGGGCTGGAATATGTCGATAGAAGAACTGATTCCTTATATCAATACCCTGCCTGACAGGTCATGTGGCCCGAACTTGGAATATCGGGCGGACTTTATTCAACTGTTACAAGAAATAGAGGGCGGCAACGAAGTTCAATATGGCGATCATGTGTATCCCGCCACGCCCGTGGACTGGCAACGGGTACGCGCGCTGTGCCTGGTGCTGTTGGAAGATTCCCTCGACCTGCGGGTCGCGGTATGCCTGGCGCGGGCCTTGCTGGAGGTGCGCGGGTTGTCCGGTTTTGTCGATGGGTTGCGGTTGATCGACAGCCTGCTGCACGAGCGCTGGGAGGATGTTCACCCCCAGCTCCTGGCTGAAGATGATCACGATCCGCTGATGCGGCTCAATACCCTCGCCGAGTTGGCGGTGCCCAGCAGTGTGGTCCTGGTGCTCAAGCGTCAACCCTTGGCTGGCGCCGTGGGCCTTGAACCGCTGTATCTGGCCGATCTGGCCAACATCGCCGAATCCGCTCAAGACGAGGTTCGGGCACAGGGGCTGGCGCGGCTGGTCGGCCTGGTCGAGTCCGCGGCCCGCGATGAGTTGCTCGAGAACCTGCGCTCGCTGAGGGCGCTGGTCGAGCTGATCGCGCAGATCGACATTTGCCTCGAGGAAAAAACCGCGGCACCGGGTATTTCCCCCCTGGCTGGGCTCGGGCGGACCCTGGACAAGTGGTGTCGCGTCGCCGAAGAGCGTTGCCGCGGCGTCTTGTCGCCGCCGCTCGCGGACTCGCCAGCGGCTCCGCCCAGCGAGCCGGCAAACCGCGCTCCAGCCGCCTGGCGCGGCGTCTGCCAGTCCCGCGAAGACGTAGTCCGTGCCCTGGACGCCATTTGCGCCTACTACGCCCACCACGAGCCGTCGAGCCCGGTGCCGCTGCTGGCGGCCAGGACGCGCCGGCTCGCCACCATGAGTTTTCTCGAAGCGATCGCCGAGCTGGTGCCCGGCAGTCTCGCCGACCTGCATGCCCTGGGCGGTATTGCCCATGACTAACCTTTCCCACCCTGCTCAGGTTTATCTGTATGTCCAGTAACAACAGCCAGAAATTCATTGGGCGCAACCGTGCGCCACGGGTCCAGATCGAATATGACGTCGAGTTGTACGGCGCCGAAAAGACCGTCGAGATTCCCTTTGTCAACGGCGTGTTCGCCGACCTTTCGGGAGCCAATCGGGCCGACCTGCCACCGCTGGCCGAGCGCAAGTTCCTGGAAGTCGATATCGACAACTTCGATGAGCGCATGGCCGCCATCCACCCCCGGGTGCAGATCAATGTCCCCAACCAACTGACGGGGGAAGGGCAGATGGCGGTGTCGCTCGGCTTCAAGAGCATGGACGACTTCTCGCCCGGGGCCATGGCGCGCAATGTCGAGCCGCTGCGCGAGCTGCTGGAGGCGCGCAATCAACTGGCCAACCTGCTGACCTACATGGACGGCAAGAGCGGCGCCGAGCAACTGATGGCCCGCCTGCTGGAAAACCCGGCCCTGATGCAATCGCTGCTGGCCCAGGCCAAGCCGGCGGCCACCGAATCCGAAGACTGATGCCTTCGATGATCGCTCCCTGAAACAGGTAACTATCCGTGTCCGCTACATCTCAGAATCAGTCCGGCATCGATCCGACGGTAGAACTGTCGCCCAGTGAATTCAACGACCTGCTGCAACGCGAGTTCAAGCCGCGTGGCGAGCCGGTGCGCGAAGCCATCGAAAATGCGGTGCAGACCCTGGCCCAACAGGCGCTGCGCACGACCCAACTGATTGCCCACGACACCATCGGGACCATCCAGGCACTGATCGGCGAAATCGACGCCCGGCTGTCCGCGCAGGTCAATGACATCCTCCATCACCCGGACTTCCAGGCGGTCGAATCGGCCTGGCGCGGCCTCGACTACCTGGTGAGCAACACCGAGACCGACGGCAAGCTCAAGATCCGCTTCCTCAATGTCGCCAAGGATGAAGTCGCCCGCGAGCTCAAGAAATTCAAGGGCGCGGCCTGGGACCAGAGCCCGCTGTTCAAGAAAATCTACGAGCATGAGTATGGGCAACTGGGCGGCGAGCCGTTCGGCGTGCTGATCGCTGATTTCTATTTCGACAACAGCCCGCCGGATGTCGAGTTGCTGGCGTCCCTGGCGAAGATTGCCGCGGCGGCCCATGCGCCGCTGATCAGCGCGGTGTCACCGGCGGTGATGCTGATGGACTCCTGGCGCGAGGTCGCCAACCCCCGCGACCTGAGCAAGCTGTTCCTCACCCCCGAGCACGCCGCCTGGCGCAATCTGCGGCGTTCCGAGGATTCGCGCTACATCGGCCTGACCATGCCGCGTTTCCTCGGACGCATTCCCTATGGCGCGCGCACCGCGCCGGTGGCGGAGTTCGCCTTCGAGGAAGTCACCGAAGGCCAGGCGCGGAATTACCTGTGGGCCAACGCGGCCTACGCCATGGGCATCAATATCAACCGTTCCTTCAAGGAGTACGGCTGGTGTTCGCGGATTCGCGGCATCGAGTCCGGCGGGGCCATCAGCGGCCTGCCGGTCCACACCTATCCGACCGAAGAGGGTGGCGTCGACATGACCTGTCCGACCGAGGTCGCCATCAGTGATCGGCGCGAAGTGGAGTTGGCCAAGAACGGTTTCATGCCCCTGGTGCATTGCAAGAACACCTCGTTGGCGGCGTTTATCGGCGCGCAGTCGTTGCACTGTCCCCAGGAATACGCCGACCCCGACGCCACCGCCAATGCGCAGTTGGCGGCGCGCTTGCCGTACCTGTTCGCCACCTGCCGTTTTGCCCATTACCTCAAGTGCATCGTGCGCGACAAGATCGGCTCCTTCAGCGAGCGCGAAGACATGGAGATCTGGCTCAACAATTGGATTGTCAAGTACGTCGAGCATAACCCGGCGACCGCCAGCGACGCCGACAAGGCGCGCAAGCCGTTGGCGGGTGCCGAAGTGGTGGTGGAGGAAGTGGAAGGCGACCCGGGCTTTTACCAGGCCAAGTTCTTCCTGCGTCCGCACTATCAATTGGAAGGCCTGAGCGTGTCCCTGCGACTGGTCTCTCAACTGCCCTCGGTCAAAGGCTGAGGGGTTCACGCCCGACCGGGGCCCGGCTCCGGAAAAGGTGCTTAACCATTCAAATAAATAGATGTCGGAGTCCGCATGATTGTATTGAAATTCAAAACCGAGATTAAGGGGAACTGCCAGGAGAAGGATCACGAGGACTGGATCGTAATCGACTCCTGGGGCTTCAGCAGTGGTCGTTCCATCTCCATTGGCAATGACCGTGAGCCGAGCGTCGGGCATGTCACCGAGATCACCTTGAACAAGGCCACCGACGTCTCTTCGCCCTATCTGTTTATCGAGTCGGTCAGCGGCAAGTCGCTGGGCGAGGCAACCCTGCGCATTATCCAGACCAGCGGCAGTTCCACGGGCAAGAACGAACCCTATGTCGAGTTCACGTTGACGGCGCCGATCATCAGCAGCTACGCGATCAGCGGCAGCGGTGATCGTCCGAGCGAAACCATCCAGATCAGCTTCACCGCCATCAAGTATCAGTACAAGCACTTCATCGATGGCAAGGCTGTCGCGACCCCTGCAAAGAGCTACGACCTGCTCAGCAACACCACCGTGTGATCGAACGCCGGCGGGGCCCGCGGTGTGCCGCGGGGCCCGTTGGCGCCTGGGTTTTTTCGGGAGGATTTTCATGAGCACTTCCATGACACCGCTGCTCGAACGTCTGCTCTGCCTCGCCAACCCTGGCGACCAGATGCCCCGGCGCCGGCCTGGCGCGGGCGCGCGGCCAGAGTTGGAACACCTGTGCCGGGATCTCACGCTACTGTTCAATGCCACCGGGCTGGGGGCGATCTGTCCGCTGGGCAGCCAGCCCCATGTCACCCGTTCGGTACTCAACTACGGCCTGGGCAACCTGGCCGGAGTGGTGCTGTCGAGCATCGATACGCAGAAGCTCGAGAGCCGTATCCGGGAAATCGTCCTGGATTTCGAGCCGCGCATCCTGCGTTACAGCGTCGCGGTGCAACTGCTGTCGACGACGCCCTGTAGCGCCAGCCTGAATTTTCTGATCGAAGGCGAGATTCGTGGCCTCGATGCGTTGCATGCCTTTCGCCTGGAGTCGGCCTGGAATACCGAGAGTGGCGAGGTACGGGTCCGGCCCTATGGGCGCCCGGCATCTCATGGATGAGCGGCTGCTGCGTCACTATGAACGTGAGCTGAGTTTCCTGCGGGAAGCCGGTGCCGAGTTTGCCGAGGACTACCCGAAGATCGCCGCCACTCTGGGGCTGCGTCCCGAGGAGGTGACCGATCCGTCGGTGGAGCGCTTGCTGGAGGGCCTGAGTTTTCTCACGGCCCGCGTGCAACTGCAAATGGAAGCCGAATTCCCGCGTTTCACCGAGAGCCTGCTGGAACTGGTGCAGCCGCAGCAATTGCTACCGGTGCCGTCCATGGCGGTGTTGCAGTTTTCCCCGGACTTGCAGGAAGGCTCGCTGGCCTCGGGTTTCACCTTGCCGGTCGACACCGTGGTGCGCTCGCTGGGTGAGGCCGGCGGACAAGAGCCGCGTTGCGAATTTCGCAGCCTGCGCCCGGTCACGCTCTGGCCCCTGGCGCTGGAGTCGGCGGATTACCTGCCCAGTGCCGGGTTGCTCAAGGGCTTGCCGGCCAGTGTGCTCAAGCAGGACGGTGGTGCCTTGCGCCTGCGTTTGCGGACCACGGCCGGGCTGTCTTTCGATCAGTTGGCGCTGCAAGAGTTGACGCTGTTCCTGCGTGGCGATGGCTCGTTGCCCCTGGCTGTCCAGGAAGCCCTGCTGACGCGTGCCGAAGGCCTGTTCGTGCGTTGCGGCGAAGGCGAGGGCCGGTGGAGCCGGCGAATCGACCCCGGGCATATCCGCCAGCCGTCAGCGCCTCCGGCGTCCAGCCAGTATGCGCGGTCGTTGAACAGCGATGCGGTGTGTGCGCAGCTCAAGACCTTTCTCGCCTTCGCCGAGGGCGAGCGGTTCGTCAGCCTGGGTGGCCTGGGGCCGGCGTTGCGCGACTGTCCGGCGCACAGCGTGGAACTGGTGGTGGTGTTTGCGCCGCTGCCGCAACCGCTGTCGGCACTGGTCAATGCCAGCCACTTCGGGTTGTTCTGCACACCGGTGATCAACCTGTTCAGCAAGCGGGTCGAGCGTATCGTCGTCGACCCCTGTCGGCACGATTTGCCATTGCTGGTCGACAAGGCGCGACCGCTGGCCTACGAGATCCAGGAGGTGCTGGCGGTCCATGGGTATGCCGCCGGCTCCAAGGAGCGCCAGGTGATCCTGCCGTTGTATGCCCCGCCACGGCTGGACGCTGGCGCGGCTCGCCCGGCGGGTTTCTACCAGATGCAACGCAGCCCCAGCCGGGTCCCGCAGCATTTCGTCGACGGGCAGCGGCGTTACCGAGGCTGCGATGCCAGCCTGGTGTTGGCACTGCAGGCGGATGCCGAGTTGCAGCGCCTGGCGGTGGATGTGTTGTGCTCCAACCGCGACCTGCCGTTGCGCCTGCCCCTGGGGGCGGGCAACAGCGACTTTGTCCTCGATGTGGGCGCGCCGGTGCTGGCGATCCGTTGTGTGGCCGGGCCCTCGCGTCCGCTACCGGCGCCGTCCCAGGGCGATCGGCAATGGCAGGTGGTGCGGCAGTTGTCGCGTAACTACCTGCCCCTGGCTCACCGCGAGGGGGCGGCCGGAGCCCGGGCCTTGCGCGAATTGTTGGCGCATTACCTGCCCGAGGACGACAGCAGCGGACACAAGTTGCTGCAAGGCATCGTCTCGTTGCGCGCGCAGGTCGTCACCCGGCGCTTGCCCGGGCCCGGGCCGGTGGCTTTCGGGCGCGGCCTGAACCTGACACTGGTTCTCGACGATGCCGCCTGCGAAGGTACCGGGAGCTATCTGTTCGGGGCCGCGCTGGAGCGGTTTTTTGTCCGCTATGCCGCGCTCAACGCCTTTATGCAGACCGAGTTGCACAGCGTGAGCCGGGGTCATATCAAGACCTGGGAGGCGCGGGCCGGCCAATGCATGATCTGGTAGCGCCGCCGGAACTGCTCGCCGAGCCCTGGCGCTACGATTTTTTCGCCGCGATGCGTCTGCTCGAGTGCACTTACCCCCATGCGCCGCGCTGGGGCACGGCGCAGCGCCTGGGCGACGACCCGCTGCGCCTGGCGCAACATGTCTCGTTGGCGTTCGAGCCGGCGATGATCGCCCAGTTGCGCCTGCGCGAGGGCCGCGCCGCGCTGCTGGCGGTGAACTTCTTCGGCCTGACGGGGGCGAATGGGCCGATGCCGCTGCATTTCAGCGAAGATGTGTTGTCGCGCCAGATCAACCATGGCGACAGCACCCTGGCGCACTTTCTCGATGTGTTTCACCACCGTTTGCTGAGCTTGCTTTATCGCAGTTGGGCGCGGGTGCGGCCGGTGGTCTGGGCCGATCGTCCGACCGACGATCGTTTCGCCGACTATGTGTCGGCGTTCTCCCCGGGCGAGACTGGCACCTTGCCCAGTGGCACGCGCTTCTACGCACCGCAGTTTATCGATCAACGCCGCGGTGCCGCCGGTTTGCTGGCCCTGGTCCGGGATCTGCTGCGCTTGCCGGCGGCGCTGAGCAGCCTGGGCCGGCATCGGGCGGTCCTGGCATTCGACGAGCGCTTGCAACTCGGCCGGCGGAGCGCATCGGCGCAGTTGGGTGGGGCCGCGCTGCTGGGGCGGCGGCAGTGGAATATCCAGCACAGTTTCTGCCTGCACCTGGGGCCGGTGTCCTGGTCGGACTATCAGTACCTGCTGCCCGGCGGGCGCTACTTCGAGGCCCTGTGCCCGCTGGTCGAATGCTATGTCGGTCCGACCTATCAATGGGACCTCGACCTGCGCCTGCAACCGGCGCAGCGACCCGCGCTGCAATTGGGCGCGCGGCAAGGCCTGGGGCGGGCCTGCTGGCTGGGGCGCAAGTGCGCGACTGCAGCGGGCTGGCGCTTCGAGCCGGCACGCTTCCAGCGCTCAGCCGCGCCCCCCGGGGGCTGATTTAGGAGTTATCCGATACCCCGCGCGGGCGCCTTCACTGACACTGCATGGGCTTTCCATGGATGTCTGTCTGGAGCACGCATGAATCAGCAAGTTGTAATGGGTGCCTTGCTCTCCTGTTCGTTCGGTGCCGCGCCGGCCCGCCTGAATGTCCTGCCGCTGGGGCGGGTCACGGCCGAAGGACAACCGGCGGCGAATATTCTCGATCACCAACCTCTGGTCAATATTCCGCCCTTCGGCCTCTGCCGCAGCCCGGCCAACCCCCAGGTCGCGGCGGCGACGGCCGCCGCCATGGGCGTGCTGACGCCGATGCCCTGCGTGCCCGCCACGGTCACACCCTGGCAGCCCGGCGCGGCGCGGACGCGGATCGCCAAGCTGCCGGCGCTGGACCAGCGTTGTACCTGCCAGTGCAACTGGGGCGGGCAGATCCGCGTCGACGCCAGCGCCACCCTCAAGACCACGATTGCCTGAGCGAGCCCTTGTCACCATGTCCGAAAACACCTACCACCGCGTCCAGGTGCCTGGCGTCGATGCCAAGCTGTCGCTGCTCGAACTGAGTGGCCGGGAAGGGTTGAGCCAGCTCGGTGAGTACGAGTTGACCATTGCCAGCGTGGATGACGGCTTGCAGGGCGATGACCTGCTGGGCCGCCCGTTGCTACTGAACCTCGGGATCGAAGGTGAACGGGTGCGTTCCCTCCATGGCTACATCACGGCTTTCAGCGCCGTTGGCCAGGTCGAGCGCGAGGCGCGCTATCGGCTCTCCCTCAGGCCCTGGCTGTGGTTTCTGACGCAGTCCCGGCGCCAGCGTATTTTCCAGAACCTGACCCTCAGGCAGGTGCTCGAAGAGGTCTTCGGCGACTATCCCGGCAGTCTCGACTGGCAGGCCGAATGTCCGGGGCCGATGGAGTATTGCGTGCAGTTCGGCGAAAGCGACTTTGCCTTTTGCAGCCGCTTGCTGGAGGACGCGGGACTTTACTATTTCTTCGAACATTCAGCCGACGACCATCTGCTGGTGATTGCCGACTCGATGAGTGCCCACAAGCCGGTAGCGCACTTGCGTGAAATGAACTACCGGCCCAGTCAGGACAAGGTCCCGGGCAGCATGCTCGTCTGGGAGTCCCACGGCGAACTGCGGCCCGGGATGGTCAGCCTGGTGGATTTCGATTTCACCAAGGCCAGCAACCGTGAGACCAGTGTTCTCTCGGCCAGCCATGCGGTCGCGGCGACAGCGCGCCATGGCAACTATCGACAGGAAGGTTTTCCCGGGCGATTCAGCCGTCGTGATTCTGGCGAAGCCCAGGCACGGATTCGGCTCGAAGCCGCGCATGCCAACCAACGATGGCGCCGGGGCGTCAGTCAGTCGCCGTATCTGGCGCCCGGACAGTGCTTTACCCTGGTCGATCATCCGCGCGCCGAGCAGAACGGCGATTACCTGATCGTGGCCGCGACCTTGCAACTGGATGATACGGCGCAATTGCGCTGCGAGGTCGAGGCGATCGCCACCGCCCAGGTGTTTCGCGCGCCGATCCAGACGCCGCGTCCGCTGATCGCCGGGCCGCAGACGGCCTTTGTGGTCGGCAAGGCCGGTGAGCCGATCTGGGTCGATGAGTTCGGCCGGATCAAGGTGCAGTTCCATTGGGACAGCAGCGGACAGCGCAACGAGCAGTGTTCCTGTTGGGTCCGGGTCGCCCAGCCGATGGCCGGCAAGCGTTGGGGCGCGCTGTTCGTACCGCGGGTCGGGCAGGAGGTGGTCGTGGAGTTTCTCGGTGGCGATCCCGACCGGCCGCTGGTCACCGCCGGGCTCTACAATGCTGGTCATAGGCCGCCCTGGGGGCTGCCGCGACAGGCGGCCCGCAGCGGTCTCAAGTCGCAGTCCCTGGGCGAGCCGGGGGTGTACAACGAACTGCGCTTCGAGGACAAGGCCGGTCGCGAACAACTGTTGATCCATGCCGGGCGCAACCAGGACCTGACGGTGCGCAACGATGCTTTTGCCAGCATCGGCAACGACTGGCACCTGACGATCGGTGCCAATCAGTTGCTCAAGGTCAAGGACGATCTCCATGAGTCGGTGGGCGGCAAGCGCAACAGTCGGATCGACGCCGATCATTCGCTGGATATCGGTGGCGACAGCCATTGCAGGATTGCCGGCCAATGGCAGTCGACAGCGACGGATATGGATTTCAAGGCCCACGGCAAGCTGGTGCTGGAAGCCGGCAAGAGCCTGACCCTCAAGGTCGGTTCCAGCACCCTGGTGCTCAGTGCCGCGGGCGTGGCGATCAACGGCAAGAGCGTGAGCCTCGACGGCTCGGCCTCGGTTGACATCAATGGCGGTGCCAGCGCCGCCACGACCTCGGCCAGGGCGGCGAAACCGGCGGCGGTCAAGCAGCCCAGGGAGGCTGACGATGGGCGTGATTAAGCGGGTGTGTCGATGGGGCCTGTGCCTGCTGCCGGGGCTGGCACTTCCAGGGTGTAGCTGGTTCTGGGCGGACGAGCCGCCGGCGTCTGAACCGTATATCGGCTTGTCCCTGGAAGCGACACTGGACAGCAATCCCGACCTGCATGGCCGGCCGTCACCGGTGATCGTCAGGCTCCTGCAACTGGCCGACAGCAAGCGCCTGGAGCAGGTCGAGCTGTTCCAGTCGGAAGCCGCGGCCGAGCAGGCGCTGGGCCGTGACCTGCTCCGGCAGGAATCATTGTTGCTGCGCCCTGGCCAGTTGCAGGCGCGGGGTTTCCTGCCGACGCCCGGCACCCGGTTTATCGCGCTGGTGGCCGAGTACCGCGACATCGACCATGCCCAGTGGTGGGCCTGGACCGAAATCGACCCGACGCGGCCCGCGCGGCTGACGGGCCTGATCGGTCGCCAGCGCGTGGCATTGAGCGCCGCGCCCCTGGAGGAGAAGGCTGATGAGTAGTCACGATAGCGTCGTGTGGTCCGAAGGCATGTTTCTGCTGCCGCAGCACTTCCAGCAGCAGGAGCGCCATCACCGGGCCCGGCTGGCGCAGGTCCTGCGCGCCGTGCGGCCCCACGGCTGGGGGTTTGCCGCGCTGAAAATCGATGCCGCGCAGTTGGCGCTGGGCAGCCTGGCCTTGAGTGCCTGCGAAGGGATCATGCCCGATGGCAGCCTCTTCGTCCTGACGGACGAGGAGTTGCTGCGGCTACGTTATCCGGTGGCCGACAACGAGCGTGATGTGCAATTGGTGCTGGCCCTGGCGCTCAATCAGCCAGGCTCGGCGGACACCGAAAGCGCCCCCGCGAACGACAGCCTGGCCCGTTACCGGATCAGCGAAGTGCTGGTGGCCGACGCCAATAGCGAGGGCGGCGAGCCCGCCTGTTTGCAGGTCAGTCGGCTGCACCTGAAGCTGGCGCGAGAAGCTGACGTGGCCGCTTCCCATGTTTTTTTGCGGGTGGCCCGGGTAGTCGAGCGCACGGCCGCCGGCCTGGTGGTGCTTGACCGGCAACAGGTCGCGCCGTTGCTGGCCTGGCGTTGTTCGCCGGTATTGGCCCGCTCCGTCGATGAACTGATCGCCCGCGCCCGGCAACGCGGCGCCGCCCTGGCCGAGGGGCTGGGCCAGGGCGGGCTCGGCGGGATGACGGAGATCCAGCAGTACGTGATGCTGCAGAGCGTCAACCGCGCTGAAAGCCTGTTGCTGCATTTGGCCAGCCAGCCGGCGCTGCACCCCGAGCTTCTGTACCGCGAGCTGGTGCGGCTGGCCGGCGAGCTGGCGATCTTCGGCCAGGAGCGCAAGCGGCCCAGGGTGTACCCGCCGTATCGGCATGATCGCCTGGGCGAGAGCTTTGTGCCGCTGATCCAGGATCTGCTCCAGGCGTTGAGTGCGCCAGCCAGCGCCGATGTGGTCGCCCTGGCCCTCAAGCCCGGGGCCTTTGGGTTTCGTTTTGCCCAGGTGGCGGATATCAACCTGTACCAATCGGCGCGTTTTATTCTCGCGGTGCGCGCGCAGGTGCCCGACGAGGAACTGCGCAAAAGCTTCCCCAGCCGTTTGAAGATCGGCCCGGCCGAGCGCCTGCACGACCTGGTGAATCTGCAATTGCCCGGACTGGCGATCCAGGTGTTGCCGACGGCGCCCCGGGAGCTGCCTTACTATCCCGGTTTCAGCTATTTCCAGCTCTCGAGTGATCACCCGCTGTGGGCCGACCTGGTGGACACCAGCGGTTTTGGCTTGCATGTGGCCGGTTCGTTCCCGGGACTGCAATTGGCGTTCTGGGCCATCAGGGAGCCGTGATGGCACCTGTCAGGGCGGTTCCCGTATCGCAAAACAACACCCATGAGCCTGTTCAGGCACGGCCGGCGGCGGCCGCCGAACACCTCTGCCGGCTGGCTGACGAGCTGCTGTATGAAGTGGTGCTGTTCCAGCGCCTGACGCGCCAGCCCGACCTGCCGGCGCTGCGCCTGCGGTTGATCACGCGGATGCGGACCTTCCAGCAGCAGTCCCTGGCTCACGGTATCGAGTCGCACATTGTGCTGCGCGCCCGTTATGCCCTGTGCACCTTGCTTGATGAGGTCATCGCCAGCAGTGAATGGGCTCGCGGCGCCTGGTCACAGCACAGCCTGTTGATGACCTTTCACCAGCAAAGCGAGGGTGGCGAAGGCTTCTTCGCCTATCTGGACGAGGCCCAGCTCAGGCCGCTGGAGCACCTGGCGCTGCTCGAACTGATGTACCTGTGCCTGGCGCTGGGCCTGGAGGGGCGTTATCGAATCCAGCGTGAAGGTCAGTCGATACTGGCTCTCAAGCGTGCCCGGCTCTACGAAACCCTGCGCTTGTACCGCGAGCGTTATCCGCGTTCGCTGCCCAGGCCGGTGCGGATGAGACAGCGCTGGCGGCGCGTCCTGTGCTGGGGCGCGTACATTCTGCTGGTGCTGTCGCCCATCCTCGCGATGCTGGCCGCATACGACGTGCAAGTGCGCTCCGACCGGCAAATACGTAACGTCGCGCGGGCGTTGTCGGCCATGGACACGCAGCCTGCTGCTCCCGCGCGATGGCCCTCGTTGGCCGAGAGTCTGGCTGGGCATCTGGCCGAGGATATCCAGGCCGGGCGCCTGACGTTGAACAGTCAGGCCAACGGCGTTCGGTTGTTGCTCGGAACCACGGAGTTGTTTGCACCGGGTGCCAGTGTGATCGCGCCACGGCACAGGGCGACCTTGAAACGTATCGCCACGGTGCTGGCGGATCGGCCTGGGCGTATCCGGATCATCGGCCACAGTGATGACACGCCGGTCGGCCGGGGCCAGGTCTCCAACGTGGAGCTCTCGCTCCGGCGTGCCCGTGCCGTGCAGGCGGAAATGTTCGGTGCAACGCCGCCGCGTGCGAGCGTGCAGGTCCTGGGGCTTGGCGCCAGCGAACCACGGGTAGCGAATGACAGCGCGGACAATCGCGCGCGCAATCGCCGGGTGGAGATTGTCTTCGAATCGATCATGACCGACATCGCCCAACCCTAGGGCGCGTCACCTCTTTGCCCCGTCGGATGACTGCCATCATGCTCCTGAGATTGCTGAAAAACCTGCTGCGGGCACTGCCGCTGGTGGTGGGTCTTTATCTGTTGACCCTGTTGGTGCGCGGCCATGGCCCACGCTTGTCCATCGACGCCGTTTCGCCGCTGGCGCATGACTGGCAGCAGTGGTTGCTGCTGGGGCCCTTGTACCTGGGTGGGCTGCTCTATTTCTGCTGGGCCCGGCGCCAGCGCAAGCGTCGGGAGTTGCACCGTGTCGAGGCGGCGCAACAGGCGTTGCAGGGGCTGGAGCCGCCGTGTGCCCGGGAACGCCGCCTGCGTGAACGGCTGGAGCGCTGGCGCCTGGAAAGCCAGGCCGGCGCCAGCGGTCCGGTATTCCTGCTGCTGGGGGCGGCCGGTGCCGGCAAGCGTAGCTTGATGGGGGAGCGGGGGCGCCGCCCGATGACGTGCAGCCGGGGCGTATCGGCGCCTTTTCGGTCATGGCCGTAAGTGCGGCGCTGCTGGCCCAGGCAGACCCCGGTTGCGCTCGGTTATGGCGTTGCCTGCTGGATGAACTGAAAGGCTCGCGCCGCCAGGGGATAGCTGTCGCCGGGGCAGTGCTGGTGCTCAATGTGCTGCATCTGCTACGCCTGGCTCCCGCCGCCCGCGATGCCCAGGCGCTGATCCTGCGGGCGCGGCTGGAAGAACTGGCGGCCGAGTTCGGTCGCGGTTTGCCGGTGCAGGTGATCGTGACCCACTGTGATCGTTTGCCGGGCTTCGAGGCGTCGCTGCTGGCCTTGCCGGCCGCCGAGCGGGACTTGGCGCTAAGCTTTGTCCGCAGGCGTAATCGGCACAACCTGGCGCGGCTGGCCGAACGTCTCGTCAGCGCTTTTACGGCCTTGCAAGAGGCACTCCCCGAGCGTTTGCAGGGCGAGGCGCAGACCTCGGCGCGGGTTCGGCTCTACGGTTTCGCGCGGTTGTGGCGCCAGTTCGGCGAGGTTTTGCAGCCTTATCTGCAGACGGCATTTTTCGAGCAGCCGCGGGTGGCGCAGGTGCACCTGCAATCGCTGCGTTGCAGCGGCCACCTGCGCGTTGAGCCGAGTACCCGGACCGCCAGCCAGCGCCTGGTTCGCTGCTTGCAGCAGCGTCGCCGCCACGCTCGCTGGTCGAGGTTTTTGCCGTCGAGTGTTGGCGGGAGGCGCTGGTTTCTTGCGCTCGGATCGAGTGTCCTGGTCATGCTCTTGGCGACGCTGCTCGGCACTGGTTACTGGCAGCAGACTCGGCAACTGCAATGGTTGGTCGAGCAGCAAAGGGGACTCGCGGCGTTGCCGGCCGGCGCCGCCGGGACGCGGGTGACGCCAGCGCTGCTCGAACGCCTGGGGCGCTTCAGGAACCTGGCCTATCCCCCTGCGGACGGCTGGCCGCAGCCGGCTTTCTGGGGGGGCGAATATCGGCGATTGCTGGAGCAGACCGGTAGCCTGTATCAGCGGGCATTATTTGATGAGTTGCTGCCCGGCATTGTGCAGATCTTGCAGGATGCCGCGCCGAATGGGCTGTACAGCGAGAACCTGGAGCGCTTGCGGTTTTACCTGATGCTGGGTGGCCAGGGCCGCTTCGACGCGGCGGCCTTCGACGACTGGCTGTCAGCCCAGGTGCCGGGCGCTTTCGCGCAGTCGCTGGCGCCGGCACAACGCGAGCAATTGCTGGCTCACATCCAGGCGCTGATACCGCTGCTGGCGACAGGGCCGGTGCTGAGTGTCGATCCGCAGTGGGTCGAGCGGGTGCGTCAAGAGCTGCGTCGCGAGCCGGCACAGCAGCGCCTCTACGCTCGACTGAGCGAGATGCCGGGAAGTGCCGACGACGAGGATTTCAGTGTCGTCGCGGCCAGTGGCAGCGAGGGCTTGCTGAGTCTGTCCCGACGCAGCGGCGCGCCCTTGAATCGGGGCGTTCCGCCACGCTTCAGTCCCAAGGGCTATGAGCGGCTGCTCAGCCACCTGCCATTGCTGGTGGCCGAGGCGCTCAAGGATGAAGATTGGGTCATGGGCGCGGGGCTTCAATTGGATGCGCTGACCTTGCACAATGAAGTGTCCGCGCTTTATGCGCAGGACTATATCCGCCACTGGGAGCAGTTCTTCGCCGACCTGCGCCTGGTCGGCCTCGACCAGCCCGAGTCACTGGCCCTCAGGCTCGAGCGTTTGGCGCGGGCCGACTCGGCGCTGTTCAGCTTGCTGCGCGCGGCAGGACGTGAGACCCGCCTGGAGCTCAGCGAGGCCCCGCAGCGTCTGCTCGACCGGGCGCGCCAGCAGGTTTCGTCACTGGCCACCAGCCTTTCTTCGGCGGCGAGCAAGGCGCTCCCGGTTATGCTTGATGCCGAGGAGCACCCGGTCAACCGGCATTTTGCGCCGTTGCAGCGGCTGAGCGAAGGCGCCGGCGCGCCGCTCGAGGCATTGCGCGAAGCCCTGGCCCAGGCCGCGGTTTACCTGCAGGCCCGGGAGCAGGCATTGCTGCTGGGTTTGCCGAGCCCGCCGGTGGACGGCCTGGAGCAACTGCAACGGCAGGTCGACAGTCTGCCGCCGATGCTGCAACCGCTGTTTGCCGAGATCGTCAGTGTCAGCCGGCAACATTTGCAGCGGCAGACCGTGCTGACAGTTGGCGTCGGCCTGAATCAGCAACTGGGTCCCGAATGCTCACGCCTGCTCGCCCAGCGTTATCCCTTTGAGCGGCAGGCCCGAGAGCAGCTATCGCTGGCCGACTTCAACCGCTTGTTCGCTCCTGCCGGGCTGTTGCAGGATTTTCAACAGCGTCATCCGCACGTCACGCTACTGGATGGCACGGTGGCAGCACAGTTCCGGCGCGCGGAGCAGATTCGCCGGGCGTTTTTCCCCGGTACGTCCGACGTCGCGCGGGTCGATTTCGAGCTCAGTCCTGTGTCCATGGATGAAAGCATCGCCCAGCTGCGCCTGAGCCTGGATGAGCTGCAACTCGACTACGCCCACGGCCCGATCCGGCCCAGTCTGTTTACCTGGCCGACCCGGGCCCTGGGCAGCCAATTGAGGATGGTGGTCACACTGCTCGATGGTCGCAGCCTGGTGCGCTCGGCCGAAGGGCCCTGGGCCTGGTTCCGCTTTATGGAGCAGGGGCGTTTGGTGCCGGCGCCGAGCGGGGAGGGCTACTGGCTGACCCTGGGCTTCGAGGATGTCGAGGTGGTGCTGCAATTGCGCAGTGCCAGTCTTGACCATCCCTTCGGCCGCAAGATCCTCAGCGATTTCCGATGCCCTTCGGCGTAGCGACTGTAGGTATTTGGCCTGTCCCGCAAGATGAAGGTCGGTTTCGAAATGATCCTGTGGAAATGTCCTATGTCGAACGCGCCGATGACTGTTTAGCATGGTCGCCCATAACCCACCCCAGGGCGTCGCTGGCCATCGTGGCGCGGCGGGCCGGGAAGATTTTTCTGGCGTAGGGGGACCAGGGGATGTAGCGGTTGGGCAGGATGCCACGGTGAAGGGGTGGCGGTTCGCCCAACGATTTCGCGTCGGTCGGACCTGACCACTGCCGAGTCAGTTTTTCATTGGCAGCAGTGCAGGAGAGTCCATGCTCGAGAAAAAGCCTACCCGCCTCATGATTCTGGATGATCACAGCCTGGTCCTGTGCGGCATGGAGATCAAGATCCAGGCCGAGGCCGATCTTCTGTTGCTGGGCAGTTTCACCCGGGGCTCGGCGCTGATGGCCGCCTTGCGCGAGCAGGAGGTCGACCTGGTTGTGATGGATTACTCCCTGCGTTCGGGCGAAGTCGACGGCCTGAACCTGATTCGCACCTTGAGGATCCGCTTTCCGCGGTTGCGGCTGCTGATCATCTCGTCGCTGTACGTACCGGCGACGGTGGCCCTGGCGCTGCGCTGCGGGGCCAGCGGCTTTATTGGCAAGGAGCTGAATTCCGGCGAGTTCGTCCTGGCCATTCGGCAGGTGGCGGCCGGAAAGGTCTACCTGCACCCGGACATGGTCGAGGCGTTGCAGGTGCATGAGGTGTCGCGGCTCGATATCGCCACGCCGGCCTCGGAGTCTGAGCTCGCCAGCCTCGACGTGCTGGCCAGGACCTCCGAATTGACGGTGCGTGAGCACGAGGTGTTGCGCTGTTGCCTCGACGGCTTGTCGGTGACGCACATAGCGCGCAAGTTCTCGCGCAGTATCAAGACCATCAGCACGCAGAAGCAGGCGGCATTTCGCAAGCTCGGCCTGCGTGGCGACAATGAGTTGTACAAGGTGCGTTATCAGATGGAAGGACGCTGAGGTGCATTTTCCTGAAAATTCGCTGTCACAACCAGTTCAGTGTGCGCTCAGCGATGTCGATCTGATGCACAATACGCCCCGGACCGTTTTTCCTCAGGATTTTCAATGTCGACATCATTCCACTTGCGTGCCGTTGCATTGGCACTGATGGTAGCGGGCGCCGCAGGCTGCTCGTCGACCACCAAGACCGCCGTTTACGAACGGGAAAATTTCGACGACGCCGGCACCTTCTCGCGCAACTACGGCGTGAGCGACGCGGCGTCCTGTGAAGCGGCCCGGCGCGCCTTGCTCAGCCAGGGCTACATCATCACCAGTAGCGACCCGAAACTGATCAGCGGCAACAAGAGCTTCCAGCAGACTGGCGATACCCATATGCAGATCAGCTTCAGCGTGGTCTGTGCGGCGGATGGCAGTGCCAATCATCGCTCGACCATGTTCGCCAACGCCTTGCAGGACCGCTACGCCCTGAAGAAGGTCAACAACTCCGCCAGCCTGGGCGTGGGTGTGCTGGGTTCGGTGTCGATGCCAATCGGCTCGACGGATGACTCGATGGTCAAGGTGGCCAGCGAGACCGTGTCCTCGGCGACCTTCTATGACCGTTTCTTCACCCTGGTGGAACTGTTCCTGCCGCCTGAAGTGAAGAAAGAGAAACATACCGACGAGAAACCCAAGGCCGAGCTGGGGATGCCCGAGGCGGTCCCGGCCAAGGCCCAGGCGGACAAGCCGGCGGAGCCGAAGGCGGCGGAGCACAAGGCTGCGGAAGCCAAGCCAGCGGAATCGCCGTCTGTACCGGCACCGAAGAGCGTGGAGCCGGTGCATGCTGCTCCTGCCACCCCGGCTACGCCTGCTGCATCCGAGCCGGTCGCCGTGCCGACTGACGCTGCACCGCTTGAGAAAGCCCCGGCCACCCCAGTCGCGCCGGTAGCCCCTGCCGAACCGACGCCCGCTCCGGCACCGGCCGCCAGCGAGTCGGCAACCCCGGCTCAGTAAGTCCGGTACCAGGCGGCGGGATCGGGTTTGTCGACCTCGATCCCGTGGCCTCGCGAGGGGGGGACGCCGCCGGTAAAATAAAACTGGGTAAATCCTGACCGTTCTGCTAATTTTTTATTTCAGACCCTTGTCCAGGCGCCTGGGCAGGAGGGGGGCTTCATTTTTCCTTCACATGGGACCCCTATGCTGGATCCGGCCCGCTGCTACTTGTAGGCGCGGTGCTCGGGACGAGTGCGGCGATATTTTGCGCTTGGCCCCGATTTGCAGGAGCCCGCAAACCGGCTCCGGCGAGGATCTTGTTGAGCTGCTAGTAATGGTTAGTAAAACCGCGGTTTACCTTCGAGCGAAAAAGGAGTTTGACGATGGATGACTATCAAGAAGAGCTGTTGGAGTTCCGGGCTTTCGAGCTGGACCCGGTTGAGCCGGCCGAAGACGCGACCGAGCTGTAGGCGGTGGTTTTTCGGCTCAGGCCGAATGCCGCTGACTGCGGCGGAACTCGCCGGGTGTCTGGCCGTTCCAGCGTTTGAAAGCCCGTTGAAAAGCCTCGGCTGAGGCAAACCCGAGCAGGTAGGCGATTTCGCCAAAGGCCAGTTCGGTATCGCGAATATAGGTCATCGCCAGGTCACGGCGAGTGTCGTTGAGAATGGCGCGAAATTGCGTGCCTTCCTCGGCCAGTTTGCGACGCAGTGTCCAGGTCGGCAGCTTCAGGCGTGCCGCCACTTCTTCCAGGTCGGGTTCCCGGCCTCCATTGAGCAAAGGCCCCAGCAACTGAGTGATACGTTCACGCAGGCTGCGGGTGCGCGTCAGTTGTTCCAGTTCCCGTTCGCACAGTTGCAGCAGGTGTCGCCAGGTACTCGGGCAATGGTCCGGGTTGCGCAGGCCGAGGCTGGCCTGGCCCAGGCGCAGTTGATTGTGCTCGGCGGCGAAATGCACCTGGCAGTCGCCCAGACCCTTGTAGGCCGCGGCGTAGTCCGGCTCGGCGAATTCGATATCGATACGCTCGGCGTGCAGCTTTTCGCCGCCGACACTGGCCAGTTGCTGCAACCAGCCGGCGATGATCGAGTCCACCACAAAGCGGTTGTAGGCGTTGTACGGGCTGATGGAGTAGAAGCGCAGCCAGGCGCCGTCGGCGTCTTCGTGGAAACTCGATTGCCCGCGATAGTTGGAGCCGTAGAGTGCCTCGAAGCGGGTCAAGGTTCGTGCTGCCTCGCGTACCGTTGGGGCCTGGGCGGCGGTGACGCCGGCCAGGCCCGCCTGGCTGAGGCGGCTGCAGCGGCCCATGCGCAAACCCAGGGCCGGATCGCCGGTGAGTTGGATCGCCGCGTGCCCCAGGCGCATATAGCGCGGAATCGACAACCGTGCATTGGGTTCGGCCAGGCGCGCCGGGTCCAGTCCGTACTGCTGCAGCAGCAGGTCAGGGTCCTGGCCGTGACTGCGCACCGCGTCGGCGAGGCTGTGGACGAAGCTCACGGACAGGTCGCCCAGGCGCATCGACACCGGCTTCATGGCAGCCACAGGTTCAGCAGGCGCGCACCGCGATCGCTGCCGTCCTGCCCGTCGATGGCGCGTCCGTCCTGGCTGATAAAGCTCTGCCCGGAATAGCGTTGATTCCAGAACTGGCCGCGCAGGAACACGGTCATGCCGGCCAGTGACCGGCTGGCGGGAGCGCGGCTGCTCAGGGTCAGGCGATGCCAGGCCTCGCCTTCTCCGAGCTCGCCGGGCCTGAGGCTGATCTCTTGCGGTGTGGCCGCGTTCTTGAAGCCACGCCAGGGTTGCTCCCAGCTGTTCTTGCCAGGCAGCGAGGCCGTCACGGCAATCAGTGACACGCCGAGCTCGTCAAACCGACGGTAGTTGTCCGGGTACCAGCTGTCACTGCCGATCAACACGCCCAGGCGCCCGGCCGGGGTCTGCACGGCATTCAGTTCCTGGCGTCCGCCGCCCTTGATATAACCGCGTTCGTCGAAGGTCGGGTAGAGCTTGCGTTGGGGCTGGCCGAGGGGGCGTCCGTCGGCGGCGAAGACCAGGCTGACGTTGTACAGCGCGCCCTTGCCGATTTTCAGGGTGCCTTGCTCGACGCTGGGGTCGGGCAGGACGATGGAACCGGCCACCAGGGTGACACCGAACTCTTTTGCCAGGCCGCCGAACACCGCCTGGTAATCCTGGGCCATGGCCCTGGCCTTCATGCGCAGGCGGGCGTCTTCGAGGAAGCTGCGGCCCTTGGCATTGAACAGGGCGCCGAGCAGCTTCAGCGGGTTGCCGAGCATCAGCCAGTTCATTGCCTCTTGCTGGTCGATGGCCTGGTACAGATCGTCCTTTTCCCCGTGCAGCAGCAGCCAGGTGCCGATATGTTCCGGCAGTACCACAATGGTCTTGTCGTTCAGCAGTCCCAGGCCACGGGCCTGCTGCAGATAGGCGGCCAGTTTGCGGTGCAGGCGCGCCGGGCTCTGGTAGTCGTTGGGAAACAGCTCTGGTTGAAGGCCCAGCAGGTTGCCGTGGCCGCCCGCCACGCCCTGGTTCACGGCCAGGCGGATACGCAGGTCCGAGAGGTAGTGGCCGCTGCCGCGCTGTTGGGTCCACACGCCGTAACCGACGACGGTGGCGAGCAGCAGGATCAATAGGGAGAAGAGCAGGAATTTGCGCATGGGGGCGGATAACGAACGACCGGGTGCGGGAGTCATTGACTAGGGTAGGTCCAGCGGGCGTCCTTGCCAAGGGCTGCTGCACGTTTCGATCAATAAGTTGTCAGTTTCGGTCATTGAGCCGGGGCCGGGGGCTCTTTAATGTGCCAGTCATACAACTGACGGGGGCCTTGGAGCTTCCCGCATTTCCGTGATCTTGCCCGTTGTGGAGTTTCTATGACCGCCGCCCAATACCCGCACCTGCTGGCCCCGCTCGACCTGGGTTTCACCACGTTGCGCAACCGCACCCTGATGGGGTCGATGCACACCGGTCTTGAGGAGAAGTCCGGCGGTTTCGAGCGCATGGCGGCCTACTTCGCCGAGCGTGCCCGGGGCGGTGTCGGCCTGATGGTGACCGGCGGTATCGCGCCGAACGACGAGGGCGGCGTGTATTCCGGCGCGGCCAAGCTGACCACCCAGGCCGAAGCGGACCAGCATCGTATCGTCACCCATGCGGTGCATGCGGCCGGCGGCAAGATCTGCCTGCAGATCCTCCACGCCGGGCGTTATGCCTACAGCCCGAAACAAGTGGCGCCGAGTGCGATCCAGGCCCCGATCAACCCGTTCAAGCCGAAAGAACTGGATGAGCAAGGCATCGAGAAACAGATCGCCGACTTCGTGAACTGTTCGGTACTGGCCCAGAATGCCGAGTACGACGGCGTCGAAATCATGGGCTCGGAAGGTTATTTCATCAACCAGTTCCTCGCGGCCCACACCAACCATCGGACCGATCGCTGGGGCGGCAGCTACGAGAACCGCATGCGCCTGCCGGTGGAAATCGTGCGCCGGGTGCGTGAGGCGGTGGGGGCGGACTTCATCATCATCTTCCGCCTGTCGATGCTCGACCTGGTGGAAGGCGGCAGCACCTGGGATGAAATCGTGCTGTTGGCCAAGGCCATCGAGCAGGCCGGCGCGACCATCATCAATACCGGCATCGGCTGGCACGAAGCGCGGATTCCGACCATCGCCACCAAGGTGCCGCGCGCCGCGTTCAGCAAGGTCACCGCGAAACTGCGTGGTTCGGTGGGCATTCCATTGATCACCACCAACCGGATCAACACCCCGGAAGTGGCCGAGCAGATCCTTGCCGACGGCGATGCCGACATGGTCTCCATGGCCCGGCCGTTCCTCGCCGACCCGGAGTTTGTCAACAAGGCGGCGCAAGGGCGTGCCGACGAAATCAATACCTGCATCGGCTGCAACCAGGCCTGCCTGGACCATACCTTCGGCGGCAAGCTGACCTCCTGTCTGGTCAACCCACGGGCCTGCCACGAAACCGAGCTGAATTACCTGCCGGTGACCCAGGTGAAGAAAATCGCCGTGGTCGGCGCCGGGCCGGCCGGTCTGTCGGCGGCTACCGTGGCGGCCGAGCGTGGGCACCAGGTGACGCTATTCGATTCGGCCAGTGAAATCGGTGGCCAGTTCAACGTCGCCAAGCGGGTGCCGGGCAAGGAAGAGTTCGTCGAAACCCTGCGTTACTTCAAGCGCAAGCTGCAGACCAGCCATGTCGAGGTCTGTCTCGGTACGCGGGTGGATGTGGCGCAACTGGTGGCCGGCGGGTACGACGAGATTATCCTGGCCACGGGCATCGCGCCGCGGTTGCCGGCGATTCCCGGTATCGACAACCCCAAGGTCCTCAGCTATCTGGATGTGCTGCTGGAGCGCAAGCCAGTGGGTCACAAGGTCGCGGTGATCGGGGCCGGCGGTATCGGCTTCGACGTTTCGGAGTTCCTGGTGCATGAAGGCGTGGCCACCAGCCTGGATCGCGAGGCGTTCTGGAAGGAGTGGGGCATCGACACCCGGCTTGAGGCGCGTGGCGGGGTGGCGGGGATCAAGGCCGAGCCCCATGCGCCGGCCCGCGAGGTGTTCCTGTTGCAGCGCAAGGCTTCCAAGGTCGGTGATGGTCTGGGCAAGACCACCGGCTGGATTCACCGCACGGGCTTGAAGAACAAGCGGGTGCAGATGCTCAACAGCGTCGAGTACCTGAACATCGACGAGGCGGGCCTGCACATCAGTATCGGCGGTGGCGAGCCGCAGTTGCTGGCGGTGGACAACGTGGTGATCTGCGCGGGGCAGGATCCGTTGCGCGAGTTGCAGGACGGCTTGCTCGCGGCCGGGCAGAGCGTGCACCTGATCGGTGGCGCGGACGTGGCGGCGGAGTTGGATGCCAAGCGGGCGATCAACCAGGGGTCGCGCCTGGCGGCTGGGCTGTAGTTTTCCAGGTCGACCGCATTATCGTTCTTCGCGGCGGTGCGGCGTCCCGACAAGCTCCGCTCCCACAGATCTTGCGCCACACACAAAATCTGTGGTTGCCCTCAATCCTGTGGGAGCGGAGCTTGCCGGCGAAGAGGCCCTCGAAAGCCCCGAACTGTTAAACTGGCAGTCCCCTCCCAGCGGACTGCCTCGAATGCTCCCCCCTGCCGACTGGCAACCCCGCGCACCCCTCGAATCGCTGCATCTGGATTGGTTGACCCGGGCCGGGGTCGAGGTGGCCGTGCTGCGCCTCGACCTGATCGATCCGCTGATCAGCGGCAACAAGTGGTTCAAGCTCAGCGGATATCTGGCGGCGGCCCGGCAAGCCGGCGCCGAGGGCTTGATCAGCCTGGGCGGGGCGCATTCCAATCATCTTCACGCCCTGGCGGCGGCGGGCAAGCGTTTCGGTTTTCCCACCGTTGGCCTGCTGCGTGGGCATCCCGTGCAAACCCCCACCGTTGGCGACCTCCAGGCCTTCGGCATGGAGCTGCACTGGCTTGGCTATGGCGGTTATCGGGCGCGGCATGCGCCGGATTTCTGGGCGTCGTGGCAGCAGCGCTATCCACACCTGCACGGCGTGCCGGAGGGTGCTGGTGGCTTGATAGGCGCGCGCGGCTGTGGGGTCTTGCTGGATCAGCTATCTGAGCAATTGCCGGCGCTCGGCTGGGACGATTATCACGGCTGCTGGCTGGCCGCCGGAACCGGGACCACCCTGGCTGGGCTGGTGCTGGCCGAAGCCGGACACCGACCGGTATATGGCGCGCTGGCGGTGCCGACCGACCATGGCGTGGCGCCACTGGTCACGGCGATCCTGGAGGAGGGTGGGGCGATGAGCCCTGCCTTTGAATTGATCGACGCCTGCCGTGGCGGTTTTGCCAAGGTCGATCCGGCATTGTTGGGGTTCATCGAGCAAAGCGAGCAACAGAGCGCTGTGCCGCTGGAGCCGCTGTATACCGGCAAGGCGTTGCTGGCGCTGCAGGAACAGGTGAGTGCCGGACGCTTCGTCCCGGGCACGCGCCTGGTGTTCTTGCACACCGGCGGTTTGCAAGGTCGCCGGGGCTTTACTCTGTAAACCGCTCCTTGTAGGAGCAGAGCTTGCTCGCGAAGGGCCCTCAAGATCGCCAAGAGCTTCGCTGGCAAGCCAGGTTCCTACAGGTTTCGGGGGGACAGATACTCCGCGTTATCGTGGGCGTCCATTGTGAGCAAGAGGGCTCAGGTACGACGCTTGGGCAACATGCGCAGCAAGGTGTTATCCCGCACGAAGTAATGGTGAAACAACCCGGCCAGGGCATGCAGGCCGATCAGCCAGTAGCCGGTGCTGGCCAGCAGTTCATGCCAGCCCTTGACCTCTTTGGCATACGCAGCGTCCTCGGTCACCAGCGCCGGTAGCTCGATGCCGTAGAACATCACCGAATGACCCTGCGCACTCACGGCCAGCCAGCCCAGGAGCGGCGTAGCGATCATGAACAGATACAGCGCCCAGTGCATCAGCTTCGACAGCAGCATCTGCCAGGTCGGTGGCGCGGGGATGATTTTCGGTGCTACACCGAGGGTGCGCGCCAGCAAACGCAACCAGACCAGCACGAACACGGTCAGGCCGAACATATAGTGCGCTTCGACGATCAATGTGCGGCCGCCACTGCCTTTGGGGAAAATCCCGCGAAACTCGATACAGGCGTAAACCACCGCCAGCAGCACCAGCATCAGCCAGTGCAATGCAATCGACATGCTGCTATAGCGGCTGTCGGTATTCTTCCAGGGCATAGCGTGTTCCTCGGGTCATCAGGGCTGGAACCTCCATTCTTGAGCGATGGAGTTTTTATACTCTAATGGTTTTTTAAGCGTTTTGTCTGCGCTGAGTCAGGGTTTACCTCGTGTTGTTCGTGATTGGTACTTGCTTTCATATATGACTATCCATATATTCGATTTTCCATATATGAGTTGCTGCGATGTCCTGTTTTGCCTCCCCCGTGGAACTCTTCAAATGCCTGGCTGACGAAACCCGTAGCCGGATCGTGCTGTTGGTAGCCCGTGAAGGTGAACTCTGTGTGTGTGAATTGACCGCGGCACTTGAACTGAGCCAACCGAAAATATCCCGGCATCTGGCGCAATTGCGCCAGGCCGGGCTGCTGGCCGATCGTCGTCAGGGCCAGTGGGTGTTTTATCGCCTGCACCCTGGGCTACCCCAATGGGTCTCGACCCTGGTGCAAGGCACCCTGCAGGCCAGCGGGCACTGGCTGGCCGCGGATATCCAACGCCTGCAGGCCATGAACGACCGGCCACTGCGCTGTTGCTGAACCACTGTCCCCCCCTCTTGCTAACCATGAAGGTTGTTGTGCATGTTGATTGCGGCGTTGATTTTTCTGCTGACCATTACCCTGGTGATCTGGCAGCCCAAGGGGCTGGGCGTCGGCTGGAGCGCCTGCCTGGGCGCGCTGCTGGCCTTGCTCTGTGGTGTAGTCCATCTCGCTGATATTCCGCTGGTATGGGAGATCATCTGGAATGCCACCGGCACCTTTATCGCCCTGATCATCATCAGCCTGCTGCTCGATGAGGCCGGCTTCTTCGCCTGGGCGGCGCTGCATGTGGCGCGCTGGGGGCAGGGCAGCGGCCGCAAGTTGTTCGCCGCCTTTGTGCTGCTGGGAGCGTTGGTCTCGGCGTTGTTCGCCAACGACGGCGCGGCGCTGATCCTCACGCCGATTGTTATCGCCATGCTCCTGGCCCTGCGTTTTTCCAAGGCGGCGACCCTGGCGTTCGTCATGGCCGCCGGCTTTATTGCCGACACCGCGAGCCTGCCGCTGGTGGTGTCGAACCTGGTGAACATCGTCTCGGCCGACTATTTCAAGATCGGCTTCAATGCCTATGCCTCGGTGATGCTGCCGGTGAACCTGGTGAGCGTGGCGGCGACCCTGCTGGTGCTGCTGTGGTCCTTCCGCCGCGACATTCCCCGTGACTACGATCCGCGGCAGTTGGAACTACCGGCCAGTGCGATCCATGACAAGGCGACCTTCATTGCCGGCTGGTGGGTGTTGATCATCCTGCTGGTGGGCTGCTTTGCCCTGGAGCCGCTGGGGATTCCCATCAGTGCGATTTCGGCGGTGTGCGCGGCCTTGCTGCTGGGGATCGCCGCGCGCGGTCACAAGATCTCGACCCGCAAGGTGTTGAAAGAGGCGCCGTGGCAGATCGTGATTTTCTCCCTGGGCATGTACCTGGTGGTCTATGGCCTGCGCAATGCCGGGCTGACCAGCTACCTGGCCGGCTGGCTGGATCACTTCGCCAGTTACGGGGTCTGGGGCGCCGCGATGGGCACCGGGCTGTTGAGCGCCTTCCTGTCCTCGGTCATGAACAACCTGCCCACGGTGCTGATCGGTGCCTTGTCCATCGATGCCAGTCAGGCCGGCGGTGTGGTGAAGGAGGCGATGATCTACGCCAACGTCATCGGCAGCGACCTGGGCCCGAAAATCACCCCCATCGGCAGCCTGGCGACCTTGCTCTGGCTGCATGTGCTGGAGCGCAAGGATATCCGCATCGGCTGGGGTTACTACTTCAAGGTCGGGATTGTCCTGACCCTGCCGGTGCTGCTGGTGACCCTGGCGGCCCTGGCGTTGCGTTTGTCGCTGGTTTGATGAAGCGCGAGCGAAGAGGCCCGAAAGGACACCACAGTATCTAACCTGTGCCCGGCACATTCGGCCAGAGATCGGCCACCAGGAACAATCGCTCGGCCTCTTCCCAGTCGCCTTGCGCATTCCGGGTCAGGCGCACCAGCAACTGCGCCGGAGCATGCGGGTCCAGCTCCTCCAGCCACTGAGCCAACTGCTCCCGTGGCCAGGCATCCGCCTCGGCATAGTGCGCCGGTGCCAGCCAGGCATGGCGCGGCAGGGGTTGCCAACGGCCCGCCGGGCTGCGCTTGATAAAGTCCGCCCAGTCGCGCTGATGCAACCAGCGCCCGTGCAGATGCTGCGGATGAGCCCCCCGCGGAGGAAGTGCCGTCCCGGGCCACGGATACAACAGGTACCCCCCCAACCACAATTGCGCACTGAACTGATGGATATCCAGCGTCGCCAAGGCCGCGCGGCTCTCCGGGCGGGCGGAAATCGGTAACTGGTGCTCGCTCAGGTGCGCCAGCTTGCGGTCCAGCCGGTCATGGCAACCCGGCCCGAGCCAGCGTGCCGGGTCTTCGCCGCCGCCGTGCTGCGGACCCAGGTACAGCTTGATCGCCAGTTCCAGGTGGTGCACGCCATCGCGATCGCGCAACAGCAAATCCAACTCACCCAGGGTATGGCCCTCGCGCCGGATCGGCAGGTTGGCGCCGATCAGCTCTATCCCGGGCGCCTGCTGCACGGCGAACTGCCACAACCGTTCGTAATACAGGCCCAGTCGCCGGGTCGCCCCGCGCACCAGCCAAGCCTGCAGCTCGAGCGGATCGCGATCCAGCCCATGCAGCCACTGCTCCAGCCGCTCCGGTGCCTGCACCCAGTCACTGCCGGCCAACGGGTGGCGTTGCGGCCAGGGCGTGTCTTCCAGCATCGGTGGCGCCAGGATGACCCAGGCCAGGTCGCGCACTTCGGGATGGCGCAACTGTCGGGGCAGGTTGAGCAAGTCGGGGAAGAGGATCATCCTGCGAGCATAGCTGAAAGGGTTTTGTCTCGGGCCGGCTTTCGCCCATAATCTCCCCTTTGCTCGTCCCAGACCCCGCAGGAGCCCCATGGAGCAATTTCGCAATATCGGCATCATTGGCCGCCTGGGCAGTTCGCAGGTGCTGGAAACCGTTCGCCGGTTGAAGAGATTCCTCCTGGCGCGGCACCTGCACGTCATCCTCGAGGACACCATCGCCGAGGTCCTGCCGGGCCACGGCCTGCAAACCTCGTCGCGCAAGATGCTCGGCGAAGTCTGCGACATGGTCATCGTCGTCGGCGGCGACGGCAGCCTGCTCGGCGCCGCCCGCGCGCTGGCCCGGCACAATATTCCGGTGCTGGGGATCAACCGTGGCAACCTGGGCTTTCTCACCGATATCCGCCCGGACGACCTCGAAGTCGAAGTGGCCAAGGTCCTCGACGGCCACTACCTGGTGGAAAACCGCTTCCTGCTGCAGGCCGAAGTGCGCCGGCATGCCGAAGCCATCGGCCAGGGCGATGCGCTCAACGACGTGGTCCTGCACCCCGGCAAGTCGACGCGGATGATCGAGTTCGAGCTGTACATCGACGGCCAGTTCGTCTGCAGCCAGAAGGCCGACGGCCTGATCGTCGCCACGCCCACTGGCTCCACTGCCTATGCGCTGTCCGCCGGCGGTCCGATCATGCATCCCAAGCTCGATGCCATTGTGATCGTGCCCATGTACCCCCATACCTTGTCCAGCCGCCCCATTGTGGTGGACGGCAACAGCGAGTTGAAAATCGTGGTGTCCAAGGACATGCAGATCTACCCGCAGGTTTCCTGCGACGGGCAGAACCATTTCACCTGTGCGCCCGGCGATACGGTGACCATCAGCAAGAAACCGCAGAAGCTGCGGCTGATTCATCCGCTGGATCACAACTATTACGAAGTCTGCCGCACCAAGCTCGGCTGGGGCAGTCGGCTGGGTGGTGGAGGCGACTGATGCTCGATCCCGCGCGTGGCTACGATCTGATCGGTGATGTGCACGGTTGCGCCCATACCCTCGAACATCTGCTGGACATGCTCGGCTACCAGAAGCTGGGCGGCACCTGGCGTCATCCGTCGCGCATGGCGGTATTCCTCGGCGATATCATCGACCGTGGCCCGCGCATCCGCGAGGCCCTGCATATCGTCCATGACATGGTCGAGGCCGGGCAGGCGCTGTGCATCATGGGCAACCACGAATTCAATGCCCTGGGCTGGAGCACGCCGGCCGCGGCGGGCAGCGGCAAGCAGTTCGTCCGCGAACACACACCACGGCACGCCCGGCTGCTCCAGGAAACCCTGGTCCAGTTCGAACAACACCCGGCGGACTGGCATGATTTCCTCGCCTGGTTCTACGAGCTGCCGCTGTTCGTCGATGCCGGACGTTTCCGCGTGGTGCATGCCTGCTGGGATGGCGGCTTGATCGCGCCTTTGCGGGCGCAGTACCCCGACGGCCGGATCGACGAAGCATTCCTCAAGGATTCAGCGCTGCCCGGCAGTTTTGCCGCGACGGTGTTCGACCGCCTGTTGCGCGGCACCGATATGCGCCTGCCGGACGGCCTGACGCTGACCGGCGGCGACGGCCTGACCCGGGCGTTCTTCCGCACCAAGTTCTGGGAGGACGACCCGCAGACCTACGGCGATATCGTCTTCCAGCCGGATGCCTTGCCTGAAATGGTGGCGAGCAAACCGCTGTCCTCGACCGAAAAGAATGCCTTGCTGCGCTACGGCCTCGACGAGCCGATGCTGTTCGTCGGTCACTACTGGCGCAGCGGCAAGCCCGCACCGATCCGTCCCAACCTGGCCTGCCTGGATTACAGCGCGGTGCTCTACGGCAAGCTGGCGGCTTACCGGCTGGACCAGGAAACCACCCTCGACCCGCAGAAATTCGTCTGGGTCGACGTCGAACGTCCCGAGGCTTTGCGATGAGTGCCACTGCTGTCTTACGCCTGCCGTTGAGCACTGATCTGAGTGGCTTCGTCAAACTGCTGGAGCGCATGCAGGTGCCGCACCGGGTCAACGAGGAGTCCGGCGAGCAGGTGCTGTGGGTGCCCGAGTCGATCAGCGCCGACGTGCTGTCGCTGTACCAGCGTTTCCCCGCCGGCGATCCGGACAACCAGCTGGAAGTCCCGGACCAGCCGCTGGGCATGACCCGGCCGAACTTTCTCACCCAGGTCCGCCAGAGCCCGACCACCGCCGGCATCCTCTTGCTGAGCCTGATCATCGCCGGCGTGACCCTGCTCGGTGACAACCTGCAGACCCTGCACTGGTTCACCTTCCTCGACTTCCAGGTCCGCGGCAACTACGTCCAGTTCAGCCCCCTGGCCGACGGCCTGGCGGCGGGGCAGTGGTGGCGTTTGGTGACGCCGATGCTGATCCACTTCGGCATCCTGCATATCGCCATGAACGGCATGTGGTACTGGGAACTGGGCCGGCGCATCGAGCTGCGCCAGGGCAGCATCAACCTACTGGGGCTGACGTTGCTGTTCAGCCTGGTTTCGAATTACACGCAGTATTACGTCAGCGGCCCGACCCTGTTCGGCGGCCTGTCCGGGGTGCTCTACGGTTTGCTTGGGCATTGCTGGATCTACCAATGGGTGTCGCCGAACCCGGCCTATCGTCTGCCGCGCGGTGTGCTGGTGATGATGCTGGTCTGGCTGCTGTTGTGCCTGTCGGGCCTGGTGTCGATGATCGGCTTCGGCGAAATCGCCAACGGCGCCCATGTCGGCGGACTGCTCATCGGATGTTTCAGCGGCTTGTTGGGCGGCCTCTGGTCTCGTCGTAAACTGGCCATCTAGTCGACTTTTTTCACGCGTGGAGAGCGCATGTCCTCTTTTATCGAAATGATTGAAAACATCACCCCCGAGATCTACCAGAGCCTGAAACTGGCGGTGGAAATCGGCAAATGGTCGGACGGGCGCAAGCTCAGCGCCGAGCAGCGCGAGCTGTCGTTGCAGGCGATGATCGCCTGGGAAACCCAGAACCTGCCGGAAGACCAGCGCACCGGCTACATGGGCGTGCAGGAATGCGCCTCGAAGTCGGCCCCGGTGCCGAACATCCTGTTCAAGTCGGATGCCATCCATTGATCGAGCTTGGCCGCGGTGCAATCAGCAAGATGTCGACGCGCCTTGAAGGCGCGCAGGTGCAGTACGCCTTTCGCCTGGGTGACAGCGAGGTGCCGGTCAATCCGTTGATCGGCCAGAAGCTGCGCCTGGAGTTCCTCGGGGCGATTCATTGCACCCACTGCGGACGCAAGACCAAGACCAGCTTCAGCCAGGGCTATTGCTACCCGTGCATGACCAAGCTGGCCCAGTGCGACACCTGCATCATGAGTCCCGAACGCTGCCATTACGACGCCGGCACCTGCCGCGAGCCGTCCTGGGGCGAAAAATTCTGCATGACCGAGCATGTGGTCTACCTGGCCAATTCGTCGGGGATCAAGGTCGGCATCACCCGCGCCACCCAGTTGCCGACCCGCTGGCTCGACCAGGGCGCCAGCCAGGCGCTGCCGATCGTCCGTGTGGCGACCCGCCAGCAGTCCGGCTTCGTCGAGGACCTGTTCCGTAGCCAGGTGGCCGACAAGACCAACTGGCGCGCCTTGCTCAAGGGCGATGCGCCGGCGGTGGACCTCAAGGCGGTGCGCGACCAACTGTTCGAGTCCTGTGCCGAGGGCCTTGCCGCCTTGCAGGCGCGCTTCGGCCTGCAGACGATCCAGCCGGTACATGATCTCGAACCGCTGGAAATCCGCTACCCGATCGAGCACTACCCGACCAAGGTGGTCAGCTTCAACCTGGACAAAGACCCGATTGCCGAAGGCACGCTGATGGGGATCAAGGGCCAGTACCTGATCTTCGACACCGGCGTGATCAATATCCGTAAATACACGGCCTACCAGCTCGCCGTGCATCAGTAGAAGGACGCCCTCATGCGCACCGAACAACCGAAGATGATCTATCTGAAGGACTATCAGGTACCGGACTACCTGATCGACGAGACGCACCTGACCTTCGAGTTGTTCGAGGACCATACCCTGGTCCATGCGCAGCTGGTGATGCGCCGCAACCCGGCAGCCGGCGCGGGGCTGCCGCCGCTGGTGCTGGATGGCCAGTTGTTGGAACTGCTGTCGGTGCAACTCGACGACCGCGTGTTGTCGGGCAACGACTACCAGATCGACGCCAGCCACCTGACCCTGCACCCGGCCAGCGAGCGCTTCAGCGTCGACACCAGCGTGAAGATCCACCCGGAAACCAACACCGCCCTGGAAGGCCTGTACAAGTCCGGCACGATGTTCTGCACCCAGTGCGAGGCCGAAGGCTTTCGCAAGATCACCTACTACCTCGACCGCCCGGATGTGATGAGCAAGTTCACTACCACGGTGATCGCCGAGCAGCATCGCTATCCGGTGCTGCTGTCCAACGGCAACCCGGTGGGCAACGGTCCGCAGGACGACGGGCGGCACTGGGCGACCTGGGAAGACCCGTTCATGAAGCCGGCCTACCTGTTCGCGCTGGTGGCCGGCGACCTGTGGTGCGTCGAAGACAGCTTCGCGACCATGAGCGGCCGTAACGTCGCGCTGCGCATCTATGTCGAGCCGGAAAATATCGACAAGTGCCAGCACGCCATGAACAGCCTGAAGAAGTCCATGCGCTGGGACGAGGAGGTCTATGGGCGCGAGTACGACCTGGACATCTTCATGATCGTTGCGGTCAATGACTTCAACATGGGCGCCATGGAGAACAAGGGCCTCAACATCTTCAACTCCAGCGCCGTGCTGGCTCGTGCCGAAACCGCTACCGACGCCGCGCACCAGCGGGTCGAGGCGATCGTCGCCCACGAATATTTCCACAACTGGTCGGGCAACCGCGTGACCTGCCGCGACTGGTTCCAGCTGTCGCTCAAGGAAGGCTTCACGGTGTTCCGCGATGCCGGCTTCTCCGCCGACATGAACTCGCGCACGGTCAAGCGGATCCAGGATGTCGCCTACCTGCGCACCCACCAATTCGCCGAAGATGCCGGTCCCATGGCCCACGCCGTGCGTCCGGACAGCTTTATCGAGATCTCCAACTTCTACACCCTGACCGTATACGAGAAGGGCTCGGAAGTGGTCGGCATGATCCACACCCTGCTCGGCGCCGAAGGTTTCCGCAAAGGCAGCGACCTGTATTTCCAGCGCCATGACGGCCAGGCCGTGACCTGCGACGATTTCGTCAAGGCCATGGAAGATGCCAATGGCGTCGATTTCACCCAGTTCAAGCGCTGGTACAGCCAGGCCGGTACGCCGCGTCTCGCCGTCAGTGAAAGTTACGATGCGAGCGCCAAGACCTACAGCCTGACCTTCCGCCAGAGCTGCCCGCAGACTCCGGACAAGCAGGAAAAACTGCCATTCGTGATTCCAGTGGAGATCGGTCTGCTGGATGCCCGGGGCGCTGAAATTGCCCTGCAACTGGCCGGTGAAGCGGCCGCCGGCGCCACCAGCCGGGTGCTCTCGGTGACCGAAGCCGAACAGACCTTCATCTTTGTCGGCATCGCCGCCAAGCCGTTGCCGTCGCTGCTGCGGGGCTTCTCGGCACCGGTGAAGCTGGGCTTCCCCTACGATCGCGACCAGTTGATGTTCCTGATGCAGCACGACAGCGACGGTTTCAACCGTTGGGACGCCGGCCAGCAATTGTCGGTGCAGGTGTTGCAGGAACTGATCGGCCAGCATCAACAGGGTCAAGCGCTGGTGCTCGATCCGCGTCTGGTCACGGCCTTGCGCAGCGTGCTGGGCAACGAGCAGCTGGATCAGGCGATGGTTGCCGAAATGCTCTCGCTGCCGGGGGAGGCCTACCTCACCGAGATCAGCGAAGTGGCGGATGTCGAGGCGATCCACACGGCCCGCGAGTTCGTCCGCCGGCAGTTGGCCGAGCAGTTGTTCGACGGTTTGTGGCAGCGTTACCAGGCCAATCGCGCGGTATCGAAAACCACCGCTTACGTGGCCGAGAACGAGCATTTCGCCCGGCGTGCCCTGCAGAACATCGCGCTGTCGTACCTGATGCTCAGCGGCAGGCCTGAAGTGCTGGCGGCGACGTTGGAGCAGTTCGAGACTGCCGACAACATGACCGAGCGGTTGACTGCCCTGGCGGTGTTGGTGAACTCGCCGTTCGAGGCCGAGAAGGCCTTGGCGCTGGCCAGTTTCGCCGAGCACTTCAAGGACAATCCGCTGGTCATGGACCAGTGGTTCAGCGTCCAGGCCGGCAGCCCGTTACCGGGCGGCTTGCAGCGGGTCAAGGCGTTGATGGAGCACCCGGCGTTCACCATCCGGAACCCGAACAAGGTGCGGGCGTTGATCGGTGCCTTTGCCGGGCAGAACCTGATCAACTTCCACGCGGCGGACGGTTCCGGTTATCGCTTCCTGGCGGACCTGGTGATCCAGCTCAATGCGCTGAATCCGCAGATCGCCTCCCGGCAGTTGGCGCCGCTGACCCGCTGGCGCAAGTATGACGGTGCCCGCCAGGCACTGATGAAGGCCGAGCTGGAGCGGATTCGCGGTTCGGGCGAGTTGTCGGCGGATGTCTACGAGGTTGTCAGCAAGAGCCTGGCTTAAGCTGTTTGCCTGCGTCGGCACAAACACCCTTGAAACACCTGACTCACCTCCACAAAGGCCACATCCGTGGCCTTTGCTCATCACCTCGCCTGATGCCCCATCATTCAGGCCTGCCCTCAACGCCCCGGGTTAACAAAAGATAACGTGGCGTCGATTGTCAGACGATTCCAAAGCCCGATAGGATAGCTCCAGCTTTAGAAGGGGCTCTAGATTGCCGGTTCCAGACGACCAGGCAGTCATGAAAACGCCCTTGAAGGCGCCCTCAAAGGTTGTATGACCTGACAATAATAATGGGGAGAAAGGTCTATGAATGAGCCTGTGAGGCCTACGGGTTCTTGCTGTCCGCCGACATGGCGCGGCACGGCATTGCTGGTGACGGCGCTGGCGCTGTCGGGACTGGCGGCACTGCCGGCCAGCGCATACGCGGCGGCGCCCGGCACTGCCGACACTGTCTACTCCATCGAATCCTCCAAGGCCATCAAGGGCCTGCTGCTCGACGTGGTCCACGCCGGCAAGCGGCTGGTGGCCGTCGGCGATCGCGGGCACATCCTCTTCTCCGACGACCAGGGCGGCCACTGGACCCAGGCCCGGGTCCCGACCCGGCAGATGCTCACCGCGGTCTATTTCGTCGATGACCAGCACGGCTGGGCCGTCGGCCACGACGCGCAGATCCTCGCCAGCAGCGACGGCGGCGCCACCTGGACCCGCCAATACCAGGACCTCAAGCGTGAAGCACCCTTGCTCGACCTCTGGTTCAAGGACGCCAGCACCGGGTTTGCCGTGGGCGCCTACGGGGCCTTGCTGGAAACCACCGACGGCGGCCAGCACTGGGAAAACGTCAGCGAGCGCATCGACAACCCCGACCAGTTCCACCTCAACGCCATCGCCGCGGTCAAGGACGCCGGGCTGTTCGTCGTGGGCGAGCAGGGCAGCATGTTCCGCTCCGCCGACTGGGGCCAGACCTGGGAACACGTCGACGGCCCGTACCAGGGTTCGCTGTTCGGCGTGATCGGCACCGCCCAACCCTCGACGCTGCTGGCCTACGGCTTGCGCGGCAATCTCTACCGTTCGACTGACTTCGGCAGCAGCTGGGAGCCGGTGGAACTCAGGGCCGCCCGTGGCGCCCTGGAGTTCGGTCTGTCCGGCGCGACCTTGCTGGCCGACGGCTCGCTGGTGATCGTCGGCAACGGCGGCAGCGTGATCCGCAGCAGCGATGACGGCGTGACCTTCAGCGTGTTCAACCGTCCCGACCGGATTTCCCTGTCGGCGGTGACGGCGGCCGGCAACGGCAACCTGATCCTCGTCGGCCAGGGCGGCGCCCACACCACCACGCCGACCGGCGCTGAGCTGGGCCAATAACAAGAAAGGCGGGAATCTATGAGCAGTCAGCAAAGTCATCATCAAGACAAGGCGACGTTTCTCGAGCGCCTGATTTTCAACAACCGCCCGGCAGTGATCGTCATCTGCCTGCTGGTCAGCGCCTTCCTGTTCTGGCAAGCCACGCTGATCCGGCCGTCCACCAGCTTCGAGAAAATGATTCCGCTCAAGCATCCGTTCATTGAAAAGATGATGGAGCACCGCAATGACCTCGCCAACCTGGGCAACACCGTGCGGATTTCGCTGGAGGCCAAGGACGGCGATATCTTCAGCAAGGAGTACATGGAGACCCTGCGTCAGGTCAACGACGAAGTGTTCTACATTCCCGGTGTCGACCGTTCCGGCCTCAAGTCGCTGTGGAGCCCCAGCGTGCGCTGGACCGAGGTGACGGAGGAGGGCTTTGCTGGCGGCGAAGTGATCCCGCAGAGCTACAACGGCTCGGCCGACAGCCTGGAAAAACTGCGCAACAACGTACTCAAGTCCGGTCAGGTCGGGCGCCTGGTGGCCAACGACTTCAAGTCGAGCATTGTCGATATCCCACTGCTGGAGGCCTACCCGGACCCGCAGGACCAGGGCAAGTTACTGGCGCTGGACTACCAGAAGTTCTCCCACCAGCTCGAAGAGAAGATCCGCGACAAGTTCGAAGCACAGAACCCCAATGTCAAGGTGCATATCGTCGGCTTCGCCAAGAAGGTCGGTGACCTGATCGACGGCCTGGTCATGGTGGTGCTGTTCTTCGGCGTGGCCTTCGTCATCACCCTGGTGCTGCTGTACTGGTTCACCTGGTGTATCCGCAGCACCATCGCCGTGCTGATCACCACCCTGGTGGCGGTGGTCTGGCAACTGGGGCTGATGCACGCGTTTGGCTTCGGCCTGGACCCGTACTCGATGCTGGTGCCGTTCCTGATCTTCGCCATCGGTATCTCCCATGGGGTGCAGAAGATCAACGGCATCGCCTTGCAGTCCAGCGACGCCGACAACGCCCTGACGGCGGCCCGGCGGACCTTCCGGCAACTGTTCCTGCCGGGGATGATCGCGATCCTCGCCGACGCCGTGGGGTTCATCACCCTGCTGATCATCGACATCGGCGTGATCCGCGAACTGGCCATCGGCGCCTCCATCGGCGTGGCGGTGATCGTGTTCACCAACCTGATCCTGCTGCCGGTGGCGATCTCCTATGTCGGCATCAGCAAGCGGGCGGTCGGGCGCAGCAAGAAGGATGCGACCCGCGAGCACCCGTTCTGGCGCCTGCTGGCGAATTTCGCCAGCCCCAGGGTCGCCCCGGTGTCCATCGTCCTGGCCTTGCTGGCCCTGGGTGGCGGCCTCTGGTACGGGCAGAACCTGAAGATCGGCGACCTCGACCAGGGCGCGCCGGAGCTGCGTCCCGATTCGCGCTACAACAAGGACAACAGTTTCATCATCAACAACTACTCCACCAGTTCCGATGTACTGGTGGTGATGGTCAAGACCGCGCCCGAGGGCTGTTCGCACTATGAGGCCATGGCGCCCATCGACGAGCTGATGTGGAAGATGCAGAACACCGAGGGCGTGCAGTCGGCGATCTCCCTGGTGACCGTATCCAAGCAGATGATCAAGGGTATGAACGAGGGCAACCTGAAATGGGAAACCCTGTCGCGCAACCCCGATGTGCTGAACAACTCCATCGCCCGCGCCGACGGCCTGTACAACAACAATTGCTCGCTGGCCCCGGTGCTGGTGTTCCTCAACGACCACAAGGCCGCGACCCTCGACCGCGCGGTGCATGCGGTGCAGGATTTCGCCAAGGAGAACAACAAGGACGGCCTGGAATTCCTCCTCGCCGCCGGTAACGCCGGGATCGAGGCGGCCACCAACGAAGTGATCAAGGAGTCGGAACTGACCATCCTGGTCCTGGTGTACCTCTGCGTGGCGACCATGTGCATGATCACCTTCCGCTCCTGGGCGGCGACCTTGTGCATCGTCCTGCCGCTGGTGCTGACCTCGGTGCTGGGGAACGCGTTGATGGCGTTCATGGGCATCGGCGTGAAGGTCGCGACCTTGCCGGTGGTGGCGCTGGGCGTGGGGATCGGCGTGGACTATGGGATCTACATCTACAGTCGCCTGGAAAGCTTCCTGCGTGCCGGGCTGCCGTTGCAGGAAGCCTATTACCAGACGCTGAAATCCACCGGCAAGGCGGTGCTGTTCACGGGCTTGTGCCTGGCGATCGGGGTGTGCACCTGGATCTTCTCGGCGATCAAGTTCCAGGCCGACATGGGCCTGATGCTGACCTTCATGCTGCTCTGGAACATGTTCGGCGCGCTGTGGCTGTTGCCGGCGCTGGCGCGGTTCCTGATCAAGCCGGAGAAGCTGGCGGGGAAGGTCGGTGGGTCGTTGTTTTCCCATTGAGAACACCTGATGTGCAGGTGCTGAATCCCCCCTGTGGGAGCGGAGCTTGCCCGCGAAGCTTTTGGCGGCATCAAGGGCCTCTTCGCGGGCAAGCTCCGCTCCCACAGGTAGTGGCTCCGCTGCAGGGCAATATCGCCTATCATGAGCACTTCCCCAAACACGATAGAACATCATGACCGCTGCAACCGACACCCTGCTCAGTGCCCTTGAAACCTGCAACATGCTTGAAGTCGACGGCCTGCACGCCTTCGATTTCACCCTCGACGACAGCCGCCTGCTGATCGAGTGCATGGATGGCCGGGCCGAGAAACGCTGGAGTTTCACCCGTGCCCAGCTTGAAGCGGCGACCTTCGACGAGGCCCTGCAAAGCTGGACCCTGAGCGACGACTCCAGCGAGCATCGGCTGGTCTGCATGAGCGCTTTCACCGGGCGCGACGAAGAAGAGGAATAAGGCGTTTGCCGCATCGGTTCACCTCGTCGTCCGAGGTGCGCGCGCTGCGACAATAGACCGCAGCCCCTGATGAATCAGGGACTTGCGCTTCTATTAATGACGCTGATATCCGCTACTGCTGCAATGAATTTCAACGATGCAAGCCCTCGGATGTACTTTTGACTCACGGCCTGAAAGGGCAAGCAAGCCAACTGACATCGAGGGTTACCGCCATGAACTTCAATCTTTTCTCCATCATCGCCGCTTCCGCTGTTTCTGCCACCGTGGCCCTGCCTGCCAGCGCCAGCGTGGAAATCAACAGCTCGAAAAGCCACACCCAGAGCTACACCCAGAAATACCTGCAACAGAGCGCCAACTTCTATGCCGCGCTGGATCACAAAGCCCAGCACTGAGCATCAGGCCGGGACGCATACCTTGTGGGAGTTGGACCGTTGCGAAGAGGCCTTTGCGGCCACCAAAAGCTTCGCCGGCAGGCACCGCTCTCACACCACTCCCACAAGGTATGCGTCCTGGCTCAGGTCAAGTTGCGCGTTTCAGATTGAATGCGTTTAAGTGAGCAAGTCCACATCAGCGCTTGGCCATGACCGCATTGAACAGTTCCGAAGCCAGGAACTGTTCCAGCCAGGCCTGTAGATGTTTGTACGGCGCTTGCGCAAACCACACCTGATCCACATGGGCAAATTGGCGCACGAAAGGTGCGACTGCAATGTCCGCCAGGCTCAGGTGTTCGGCCAACAGATGGCCGTTACGCGCAAGCAGACCGTCCAGCTTCAAGAGAAATTGCCCGCCCTGTTGCCGATAATGCTCCAGGGCAAACTCCGGGTAGCGCACCGCGTACTTGTAGCGGTCCAGCCACTGTTTGAAAACCGTGTCGTTCTCCTCGATCAGCAGCGCCGTGGCCTGTGCCGCCAGCGGATCGCGGCTGAGCAGCCAATCCTGCGGATCATGCTGGGCCAGTGCCCAGTGCATGATCTCCAGGCTCTGTTCGATCACCCGTCCATCCGCACACGCCAGCACCGGCACCGTGCCCTTGCTCGACAACGCCAGCATCCGTGCCGGCTTGTTCTTGAGACTGACCTCCTCGATTTCTACTGCTACCCCCGAATAATGCAGCGCCATGCGTGCGCGCATGGCATAAGGGCAGCGCCGGAACGAATACAGCGTGGCCGGCGTCATTTCACCTCCAGGGTGCTCAGCCCGTTGCCCTGGCGGCGCACCTGGATCTGCACCGGTATGCGCTCGTGCATTTCCTGCACATGGGAAATCACCGCGACCTTGCGGCCCTGGGCCTGCAAGCCGTCCAGCGCATCCATCGCCAGTTGCAGGGATTCGGGATCGAGGCTGCCGAAGCCTTCGTCGATAAACAGCGATTCGATCTTCAGCGTACTGGAAGCCATCGACGCCAGGCCCAGCGCCAGCGCCAGCGAGACCAGGAAGGTTTCGCCACCGGACAGCGAATGCACCGAACGCAGTTCGTCGCCCATCTCCGTGTCCATCACCAACAACCCGAGCATGCTACCGCCGCGCTTGAGGCGATAACGGCGCACCAGTTGGCGCAATTGCGCATTGGCATGGTGCACCAGCAGGTCGAGGTTGTAGGCCTGGGCCAGTTTACGGAAGCGGTCGCCGGTGGCCGAGCCGATCAGCGCGTCGAGGCGCGCCCAGCGCTGATACTCGCTGTTGGCTTCGGCGATCCGTTGCTGCAGCTCCTGGTTGGCGTCCTGGCGCCGCTGGTCTTCGGTCTGTTGCGCGCGCAGTTCCGCACAGCGGTGTTCGCTGGCAAGCAGCTGGGTTTGCAGGTCGCCCAAGGCGGCGTCCAGCGTCGGTGCATCGAGGTTGCCGTTGTGCTGGGCCTGATGGTGTTGGAGGTGCTTTTCCCGCTCCTGCAACAATACCCTGGCCTGCTCGACGGCTTTTTCGCTGGCCTGCAATTGCTGGCGCAGTTGGCTGACGTGCTCATCGTCGCAGGCCAGCAGTTGCTCCAGTCCGGCGTCGTCCAGTTCCGGGTGGCGAGCGCGCCAGTCCGCGACCTGTTGCGCCAGCTCCAGGCGTTCCTGTTCCAGGGCCTGCTGGCGCTCCTGGCGAGCCTTGAGGTCGGCGCCGAGCTGGATCCGTTGGCTATCGAGTGCTTGCAGCTGCTGGTTGGCCGAGGTATCGGCCTGCCGCGCGTGCTCCACCGCCTGATCCATTCGCTGCTGCCAGGCTTCGACGCTGGCGTGTTCACCGATCAAGTCGACCAGCTTGAGCCGACTGGCCTGCTGCTGCCCAAGCAACACGGCGCAGCGTTGTGTCAGCTCTGCGTATTGCTGCTCGCGGGTCTGCTGGCGGAGCTGCTCCAGTTCTATTTTTTCCTGGCGTTCGCGCTGTTCCTGTTGCTCCTCGCGCTGCTGGTCCAACTGGCCGAGGCGTTGCGCGACCTGTTGATCGAGCCGCATGAAGGTCAACGCCGGATCATTGCGCAGACCTTGCAGGGTCTCGACCGGCAACAGGCTGGCGAAGGTGCCCAGTTCCTGCTCCAGCCGCTCTTGATCGGTGTCCATCTGGCGCTGCTGATCGAGCAACTGCTGGTGTGCGGCCTGGCTGGCTTCGTTGGCCGCTTGCAATTGTTGCTGGAGCCGTGCGGCATCCTGTTGCAGGGTGAGCAGGGCGCCTTGCCGTTGCTCGTCCTGGCCGATGTTCTGCTGCAACTGCTGCAACTGCTGGTTGAGCCAGGCCTCACGGCGGGCGTCATCCTGCTCCAGCAGCCTGGCGTGCAGTGGATGCGCTTGCAGGCTCGGCGCCAGTTCCTGTTGCTGCTGGGCCAACTGTTCCTGTTGGGTGAGCAGCTCTTTCTGCTGGGCAATCAGCCCACCAACCTTTTCCCGCAGTTGGTTGAGCTTTTCCGTCAGCGTGTCGACGGCCTGCCGTGCGGCGGCTTCTTCGCGCTCATCGTGACGCCCCAGGCTTTGCAGCAGGGCCTCGGGTTGATGGTAGGGATGTTCATGGCTGCCACACACCGGACACGGCTGGTCGTCCTGTAACTGCCCGCGCAATTCCTCGACGCTGGCGCTGCGGGCCAGGCGCTGACGTTCCAGCAGTTGCCGGGTAATCGTCAGGGTTTGCTCGGCGACCTTGAGTTCGTCCCGTGTCTGCAAGCCTTCGCGATTGAGTTCGTCGCGTTGCTGCTGGATACCTTGCAGTCGCTCCTGCAACTGCTGTGCGCGTTGGTCCAGCTCACGCTGGCGGCCCCACAGCCGTTGCAGTTCTTCGAAGGCACGCAGTTGCTTGCGATTGTCCTGCAGCAGGCTGCCGAGAATCTGGATCTGTTCGCCGACGGCGGCCGGCTCCGCCCCGGCTTCGCTGTACAGCACTTCTAGCGCGCCACGCTGCTCGGCCAGTTGTCGGTCGGTGTGGGCGACCCGTGCCTGCAACTGTGCCAGTTCGCGCTGGCCCTGGTTCAGGCGATTGCCGATCAGCATCAACTGCTGCAACCGATCGCGATAGGCGTTCCAGGCCTCGCTCAACGGCGCGAGGGCGGCGCTGTGCTGCAATTGTTCGGCGATCTGCTCCAGGCGCGTGGCGACCTGCCGTTGTTGATCAAGCAAGGCGCTGAGCTGGGTGCGGCCTTCGGCGCTGGTCTGTTCGGCAGTCTGTTTCTGCCGTTCGGCATCGCCCAGGTCTTTGCCCAGGTGGGCCAGCGTGGCCTGTTCATCGAAGGCCTGGCGCAGCAGTGGAGCGCTGTCGTTTTGCCGGACGAGGGCCTCGCTCAACTGGGCGTGGGCATTCGAGCGGCTCTGTTCCAGCTGTTGCTGACGGGCCTGCAAGTCGGCCTGCTGATCAATATGCTGCTGGATCTGTATCGCCAGGGGTGTCAGTTGCTCGTCCAACTGGCGCTGACGGGCGAACTGATGCCGCTGCGGCGCCAGTTGCTCCAGGCGGGCGAGCTGCTGGCGCTCGGCATCGCGGGCCAGCCAGTGCTGTTCCGCGCCGTGCAGTTGTTCGACGGCGGCCTGGTGTCGTTCCTGCCATTGCAGCAACTCCTTGAGCCAGGTGTGCTGCAACTCCAGTTGCTTGAGTTGGGCCTGCCGGGTCTTGAGTTGTTGTTGGGCTTCGGCGAATTGCCGATCCAGCTCGAGCCGGGCTTCAACGTCCATGGGCGCGACGCCGCCGGCCTGGTCCAGCAACAGCTTGTGGGCTTCGCGGGCCTGCTTGGTCTTGTCGAAAGCCCGGCGGCCGAGGCGGGTGTAGAGGGCAGTGTCGGTGAGCTTTTCCAGCAGTTCGCTGCGTTCGTTGTCGTCGGCCTTGAGAAAGGCGCTGAACTCGCTCTGGGCCAGCAACACGGCGCGGGTGAACTGTTCGAAGTTCAGGCCCAGGCGGCTTTCGAGCAGGGCCTTGTATTCGCCTTTCTGGCTGGCCAGCAACTGATCGCTGTCGAGGTCACGCAGGCTTTGGCGGCTGGCCTGCAACTTGCCGCCGGCCTTGTCCCGGGCGCGGTTGGCTTCCCAGCGGGCGCGGTAGCGGCGGCCATCGATGCCGACGAAATCGACTTCGGCATAACCGGTACCGGTGCCACGGCGCAGCAGGGTGCGCGGGTCGCCGGTGCTGATCTCGCCGTCGGCGTCCGGCACCTTGGCATCGCGCGAGGCGTTGTTCAGCCGGGGCACGGCACCGAACAGGGCCAGGCACAAGGCGTCGAGCAAGGTACTTTTCCCGGCGCCGGTGGGGCCGGTAATCGCGAAAAGTCCCGCACTGGCCAGCGGCTCGGCGGTGAAATCCAGTTCGAAGGGGCCGGCGAGGGAAGCCAGGTTCTTCAGGCGGATGGCGAGGATTTTCATGGCTGCTCACCCTCCAGCTGGACTTCCTGCAACAGCAGGGCGAAGTCATCGAGGGTTGCTTCGTCCACCGGGTTGCCATAGCTGTCCTGCCAGGCACGGCTGAACAATTCCTGCGGGCTGAGCTGGTCGAGGTTGATCAGCCGCTCATTGTCCGTTTCGCCTTCACCGGCGTTCGAGCCTGCGTATTCGGCGGCGATCCGCACCAGGCGCACGGCCTTGCCTTGCAGGGCGGTTTCCACTTGCTGGCGCAGATCCGGTTGCGGTTCGTCCAGGCGTACCCGCACTTCCAGCCAGGGCTGGCGTTGCAGGTCGGCCAGCAGGTCGACATCCGGCAGCTTCTCCAACTGCTCGAGGATCTCGGCGAAGGGAGCCGGGCCCAGGCGCTGCAGGTTCACGGCGCGGGGGATCAGGCGGCTGTCGACACTCACCAGGGTTTCGCCGTCGAGGACGATCTCGAGGATCTGGTGCTGATAGGCGATCTCGGAGAACGACAGCGGGATCGGCGAGCCGCTGTAGCGGATACGTTCTTCGCCGTTGACCTTCTGCGGCTTGTGCAGGTGGCCGAGGGCGACATAACTGACACTGGCGTCGAACAGGTTCGCCGGCAGGGCTTCGGCGCTGCCGATGATCAGGCTGCGTTCCGAGTCCTCGGAGACCGAGCCGCCGGCCATATGCGCATGGCTGATGGCGACCAGGGCCTGGCCCGGCTGGCGCTTGGCATTGGCGGCGGCGATCAGGCGTCGATGCACCTCGCCGATCCCCTTCAGGTAGTCGTCACCCAGCTGCGTGCCGGTGACTTCGGCCGGGCGCAGGAAGGGCAGGGCCAGGCACCAGGCGGCGATTTCGCCGTTCGCGGCAGGCAATGGCAGCAGCAGGCGATCGCTGTCCAACTGGCCGTCGTCGAGCCACAGCACCCGCCCCAGGGCGTGGGTACGCAGGCGGCGCATCAGCGGCGCGGGCAGTTCGATCCGCGAACCGGAGTCGTGGTTGCCGGCGATCATCACAATGGTCAGCAGCGGCTGTTGTTCGTGGGCGCTGACGATAAAGTCGTAGAGGCGTTCCTGGGCTTTGACCGGCGGGTTGACGGTGTCGAAGATATCGCCGGCGATCAGCAGGACATCGGGCTGCTGTTGCCCGAGTTGGGCCAGCAGCCAGGTGAGGAAACAAGCATGTTCGAAATCTCGCTCCTGGCCATGAAGGTTCTGGCCAAGATGCCAGTCGGAGGTGTGAAACAGGCGCAAGGCAAACTCCAACTTGTCGATTATTTGGGGTAGAGCGGCGGCAGGCTGCTGTCGCTCAGCGGGTCCTGGGCGCGCTCGGCGACCGGGATCGCGCGGATCGCCCGCCACAGTTCCTCACCCTGCCAGAACTGGCCGCTTTCGCTGTAGAGCGCGCCATTGAGACCATCCAGCGCATCGGACAGGGTGACGAAACGCGCGGCCATGTCGGCCAGGGTTTCCGGTTGCTGCCGGGCCCAGGCATCCAGGGCCTGGCGGGTGGCCTGCGGATCGTTGGCCAGGCAGGTCCGTTTGAGGTCGTCGAGCAGTGTCCGTGGGCTCGGGCCGGTCTGCGCGGCGCGGTGCACCGCCGGTTGCGAGCGGGCCCGCCACCAGAGGCCGAAACCGAGCAGGGTGGTGCAGGCGAGGAGCAGCGTGCTGAGCTTCCAGGCCCACAGCAGTGGCGGTTGCGGCGGCGCGTTGTTGACGGCGCTGCTCACCGGGGTGTCCACCGCCAGGCTCGGGTTGTTCGCCACCTGCAGGGTCCGGGTCGGCAGGCTGCTGCGCTCCATATGGTCCTCATGGGTGTTCCACCAGAGCACTTCCACCGCCGGCAGGTCGAAGCTGCCGCTGTGGGTCGGCACCAGCGCCTCGCGTTCCGCGCGGGTGCCGATCAGGCCGCGTTCGCTGTTCTGGTTGCTCAGTTGCGGTTGATCCGGGTAGCGCCGCAAGCCATTGATCGTGGTGGCCGGCAGCGGCGGCAACTGGCCGCTGGAGAGGCCTTCGGCCTTGAGGGTCAGGCTACGGGTCAGGGAATCGCCGACCTGGCTGTGATCCGGTTCCGGGCTCCAGCTTTCGCTGAGGCTCAGGCTGCGCGCCGGCAGCCAGGGCGCTTCGGCCGGCCAGGTGGCGGGCTGTGGCTTGACCTGCAGGAGCATCGGCGCGGAGCTGACGCGCATCAGCTTGCCGGGCTTGGCGCCCTGGGGCACCTGGCCTTGTCCCTGATTCGGCTGGGCGTCCACCAGGGTCGCGGTAAACACCTGCGTGGGGATCGCCAGTTCGCCGCTGTGCTGTGGGTAGATCGCATAGCGCCACTCGATCACGCCATGGCGCACGCCATTGATCAGTTTTTCGTAAGTGCGCGATTCACCCAGTTGCTCGACACGGGCATCAGGGATCTGCAACGGGGTGAGGCTGCTGTCGTCATACAGCGACACCGAGTGATAGATGCGCAGGGTCAGCACGGCCTGGGCCTGGACGTAGATGTTGTCCTGGTCGAGGCTGGCGTCGATGAATACCGGTGCCAGGTTGCTCGCCGGGGCCTGGTCCTCGCCTTGCACCACCTGCAGGGTGATCGGTTCGCTGCTGAGCTCGCCCAGGTGCAACGGCGGAATCACCACGTTGCCGTTTTCCCTGGGGGTCAGGGTGACGATCCAGCGGGTAGTGGCCTGGTTTTCGCCGCCGAGGATGGTCAACTGGTTGACCTGGCGGGTACCGCGCACTTCGAACTGGGCATCCAGCGGGGCCAGGTCGGGTTTGCCGAACTGGGTGACATCCTTCGATTCGAGGGTCAGCTCCACCGACTCGCCGGAGTTCAGGCGCGTGCGATCGACGCTGGCCAGCAAACCTTCGGCCTGGGCCGGCAGGTTCGCGCAGAGCAGCAGCGTAAGGAACAGGGAGAAGCGCAGGGTCATCGGGTCTTGTCCTGATGGAGCTGTTGTTCATACCAGAATTTGCGCCGCAGCAACTCTCCCGGATCATCGGGGATCTGTCGCAGCCATTGTTCCAACGCCTGATGGCGTTCGCTGTCGATGATCTCGGCGGCGGCCCGCAAGGGCGGGTGGGTGGTCTGTTCGTCGCCCAGCTCGCTGCCCGGTATTTCATTGCTGCCCGGCTGATTGCCCGCCTGGCTGGCCTGGGTGTCGGGCGGCGGATTGCCGGTCGCCGGGCTCTGCTCCTGGGGCGCGGACTCGGCCGTGGCGGTGCTGGACGAATTCGTACCGGCCGGGGCCGATTGGGCCGCGCTTTGTTCGCTGGCGGTTTCTGCGGAATCGCTGGTCTTGCTCGGTTCAGCCGGCGGCTTGGCCTGCTTTTCCCTGAGCAATTCTTCCACCAGTGTCCGGTTCTGCAACGCCGGTCGCAAGTCCGGCTGACGTTCCAGGGCCTGTTCGTAGGCGTCCAGCGCCGCCTCCAGCTCGCCGCTGCGGGCCAGGGCGTTGCCACGATTGTAGTGGGCGTTGGCATCGTCGCCTTCGGCAAATTTCTTTGCGGCGGCGCTGTAGTCGCCGGCCGCATAGAGGGCCATGCCTTGCCATTGCGGGTCGTCAAAATGCCGGGCGGCTTCGAGCGGCTGCTGTTGTTCCAGCAACTGCTGGCCCTGCTGGTCCGGCCGGAGCCACAGATCGGTCAGTTCAAAGGCCTGGCTCGGCTGCGGGAACAGGAAGAACAGCGGCAGGCAGAACAGCCAGCCACGCCGTCCGGCACAAGCGGCCAGCAGCAGGAGTGGCAGCAGCAGCCAGTAACCCTGGTCGGCCCAGGTGTCGAGTTGCACGGTCTGGCCGTCCTTGCGCAACTGCCGCGGGCCGTCGAGCAGGCCAAGGCCGCGCAGGTCGCTGTCGTCCAGGCGGCCCTGGCGGTAGCGGCCGCCGATTTCAGCGGCGAAATCCTTCAGGCTCTGGCTGTCGAGGTGCGGCACCAGGATCATGCCCTGGGCATCCTTGAGGAAACCGCCGTTTTCCTGGGCCACCGGGGCGCCATCGCGGGTGCCGATCCCCAGGATCAACAAACTGTGGGGCTTGCCGCCGAGGGCCTGGCGAATACCTTGGCGTTCCTCTTCGCTGAGGGACGAGCCGATCAGCAACAAGCGGCCCTGGCCCTGGGCGCCTCGGTCGAGCAGGTTCAGGGCTTTTTTCAGCGCCAGGTCGGCGCGATGGCCGGCCTCGGGCATGATCGACGGCTTGATCGCTTCCAGCAGGTTGCGGCTGGTACCCAGGTCATCGGACAGCGGCACCAGGGTGTGGGCGCTGCCGGCGTAGACGATGATCGCCGTCTGCGCATCGCTGCGCGCGCGCAACAGGTCGAAGAGTTTGCGCCGCGCCTGTTCCAGGCGGTTCGGGGCCACGTCGCTGGCGAGCATGTCCGGCGTCAGTTCGAGCAGCACCACCAGCGGGTCCGCGGGTTTCTGGGTGGACTGCTCGACCCGTTGCCAGCTCGGCCCGAGCAGGGCCAGGGCGGCCAGGGTCCAGCCCAGGCCGAGGGCGATCCACGGCAGTTTGCTGTTGCTGCCGCTACCGCCCTTGAGCAGCACCCGATGGAAGGCCGGCGGCAGGATCATCTGCCAGCGCCCGGCACGCTTCTGCCGGTGCCAGAGTTGCCACAGCAGCCAGCCCAGCAGCGGCAGGACCAGCAGCCAGGCAGGACGGAACCAGTGTGGCCAGAGGGCTTCGATCATCGACGCCTCCGCAAGCGCAAGCGCTCCAGGCGCTGCCGCCATTCCGGGTGCTGCGGCAGGAACTGGCGCCGTGCCAGCCAACGTTGCAGCAGATTGTCCGGCCAGCGTTCGCGGATCACCAGCAACATGCTCAGCAGCAGCGCCAGGCTCAGCGGCCAGTGATACAACGCCCGGGCGGGGCGGGCCTGGGTCGGCTGCTGGGCGACCGGTTCAAGCTGGTCGAGGGTTGCCTTGACGGCTTGCAGCTCCTGGCCGTCGCGGGCGCGGAAATAACGACCGCCGGTGATCCCGGCGATTTCCTTGAGGGACGGTTCGTCCAGGTCCATGCTCGGGTTCAGGCCGAGCATGCTCAGGGTCCCGGTTTGTTGCGGATCGGCACCGATGCCGATGGTGTAGATCTTCACGCTTTCCTCGGCGGCCAGGCGCGCGGCGGTGATCGGATCGATTTCACCACCGTTGTTGGCGCCGTCGGTGACCAGGATCAGCACCCGGCTTTGCGCCGGGCGCAGGCGCAGGCGCTTGATGGCCAGGCCGATGGCGTCGCCAATGGCGGTGTTCTTGCCGGCGATGCCGATTTTCGCTTCGTCCAGCCAGATGCGCACGGTGCGTCGGTCGAAGGTCAGCGGTGCCTGTACGTAGGCCTTGCTGCCGAACAGGATCAGGCCGACGCGATCGCCTTCGCGACCCTCGAGGAAATCGCCGAGCAGGTGCTGGACCAGGCTCAGGCGACTGACGTCTTCGTCCTGCCAGCGCATGTCGGGGTATTCCATGGAGCCGGACAGGTCCACGGCCACCAGCAGGTCGCGACCGCTGGCGGCCACCGGCAAGGGTTCGCCCAGCCATTGCGGCCGCGCGGCGGCGGACAGCAGCAGCAGCCAGAGCAGGATGAACGGCAATTGCTGGCGCCAGCTCGGCAGGCTGACCCGGGCGCGGCGCCGGGCCAGGCTTTCCAGGTCGGCGAGAAAGCTGACCTGTAGCGCCGCTTCGCCGCTGTCGGCCACTGGCAACAGCAGGCGCATCAGCCAGGGCAGCGGCAGCAGGGCAAAAAGCCAGGGCCAGGCGAACTCAAACATGTTTGCGGATCCAGGTGTCGATCGCCTGGCTCAACCCGGCGATGGCCTTGTCGTCGAGCTTGCATTCGGGCTTGTAGGCGCCTTCCACCAGGACCATCCAGCGGGTCAGGCCGGCGGCCGGGCAGCGGTTGTCGAGGAACGCCAGCCATTGGCGGCCATTGAGGGTATGGCTCTGGCTGTAGGGGTAATGGTTGCGGCACAGGCGCTTGAGCAGGCCGTTGAGTTGCTGCAACCAGGCCCCGGCCGGGGCGCCGTCATAGGGTTTGGGTAACTGCGCGAGTTCCGCCAGGGCGGCCAGGCGCACCGGGTCCAGGGGCTGTTCGGCGCGGGCGACGGGGCGCTTGACCGGGAGGAACCGGCGCAGGTACCAGAGCCCGACGCCCAGCAGCGGAATCAATGCCAGCAGCAGCCACCAGCCCGGGGCCGGCGGCCAGAAACCCTGGATCGGTGGGGTGATCAGCGGTTGCAGTTGCTCCAGGCTGCTCATGGCTGTTTCCCCGGACGCTGGGGGTTCAGGTATTCGCGCAGTTGCTCGACCATCTCGCTCTGGGTGCTCAAGGGCATCAGCAGCACCCGCAGTTTCTGCGCCAGCAGCTCCCAGCGGGCAATCCGTGCTTCACCCTGGGCGCGGTAGGTCTGGCGCAGTTCGAGGTTGAGGGTGTCGAGTTCCAGTTGCGCGCCGCGTTCGGCGAAGCGCAGCAGGCCGGCGGCGGGCAGGGCATGGTCGAGGGGATCGGAAACCGGCAGCATCAACAGGTCGCAGTGGCGCGAGAGCAGGCTGAGCTGTTGTTCGGCGGCATCGCTCAAGGCCCGTTCATCACAGATCACGATCACCAGGCTGCCGGGGCGCAGTACCTTGCGCGCGCGGATCAGCGCCAGGCCCAGGGCATTGGGTTCGGCGGCGGCTTCGGTGTGCAGCGAGTGGTTGACCCGCACCAGGCGGTTGAGCAGTTGCAACAGGCTTTGCTTGCTGCGCCGTGGCTTGATTTCGTAGTGTTCGTTGTCGCCATAGACCAGGCCGCCGACCCGGTCGTTATGGCCCAGGGCGGCCCAACCGATCAGGCTCGCGGCCTGGGCGGCGAGCACCGATTTGAAGGTCAGCCCGGAACCGAAGAACAGCTGGCGGCTCTGTTCCACCAGGATAAAGATCGGCCGTTCGCGCTCTTCGTGAAAAAGCTTGGTATGGGGCTCCTGGGTCCGGGCGGTGACGCGCCAGTCGATGGTGCGCACATCGTCGCCGGCCTGGTAGACCCGCACCTGGTCGAAGTCCACCCCGCGTCCGCGCAACTTCGAATGGTGCAGGCCAATCAGCGGGCTGCGCTGGCTCGGCGTCGAGAACAGCTGCACTTCGCGCACGCGATGGCGCATCTCGATCAATTCGGCGAGGGTGGTGCGGATGCCGGGTTCGGCGGGTAGGGGCGCGATCATTGTCCGGGTCAGGCGACGGCGACGACATCGAGGATACGCTGCACCACCCGGTCCTGGTCGATCCCGGCGGCTTCGGCCTCGAACGACAGGATGATGCGGTGACGCAGCACGTCGAACAGCACCGCCTGGATATCCTCGGGGCTGACGAAATCGCGCCCGGCCAGCCAGGCATGCGCCCGTGCACAACGATCCAGGGCGATGGAGCCGCGCGGGCTGGCGCCGTAGGCGATCCACTCGGCCATTTCCGGGTCGAACTTGGCCGGCGTACGGGTCGCCATCACCAGTTGCACCAGGTACTCCTCCACTGCATCGGCCATGTACAAACCGAGGATCTCCTTGCGCGCGGCGAAGATCGCCTGCTGGCTGACCCGGCGCTCAGGCTTGGTTTCGCCGTTCAGGGCTTCGCCCCGGGCCTGTTGCAGGATGCGCCGTTCGACCGCGGCATCGGGAAAGCCGATTTTCACGTGCATCAGGAAGCGGTCGAGCTGGGCTTCGGGCAACGGGTAGGTGCCTTCCTGCTCGATCGGGTTCTGGGTCGCCATCACCAGGAACAGTGGCGACAGGTCGTAGGTACTGCGCCCGACGCTGACCTGGCGCTCGGCCATGGCTTCGAGCAGGGCCGACTGGACCTTGGCCGGCGCCCGGTTGATTTCATCCGCCAGCACCAGGTTATGGAAGATCGGGCCCTGCTGGAACACGAAACTGCCGGTTTCCGGGCGATAGATCTCGGTGCCGGTGATGTCGGCGGGCAGCAGGTCGGGGGTGAACTGGATGCGATGGAACTCTGCTTCGATGCCTTCGGCCAACTCCTTGATGGCCTTGGTCTTGGCCAGGCCAGGGGCGCCTTCGACCAGCATGTGACCGTCGGCCAGCAGCGCGATCAACAGGCGCTCGACGAGCTTTTCCTGGCCGAGGATCTGCGCTGAAAGAAAGGTTCGCAGCGCTAGCAGCGCTTCACGATGTTCCATCGATGAGTGTTCCTGGAGAGGGTCGCCGACGGCATTCGAATGAATGCCACGGCTGGGGGCGTTACTTTAATGCATCGGGGGGGCTGGCGACTAACGGCCATGGGGATTTTTATGGGTTTTGAGGAAAAGTCCTATCTTGTTCGGAGTTATCTCCTGCGGGTGGCCCCGCCCTGTGGGGGGCACCGGGCGAGGCGAGGGTGTGCCACGGGCTATTGGGCCAGCGCGCAGCCATAGTCCTGGATCTCTCCGGCGGAGCCGCGGCTGAAATCCCTCAGGCTCAAGCGGTTCGCCAGCAACAGCAGGTCGCCGCCGGGTGCTACCACCAGGGCCAGACCATAACGGGACATGCTGTCACCCTGCTGGCGGGCATATTCGCCCAACACCTTGAACGGGTTTTCCTGTTTCAGGTCCTGGCCGTTCAGGCGTTTTGCCAGGTACTCATGGCCGTTCAGCTTGACCGCCAGGGGCTGCCACGCCTGGGTCACCCGCGGGGCCTGGGCGAGCAGTTGTTGGTAGATCTCGGGGCGCAGGCAGGCCAGGTGGATATGCAACTGGCCCTGGGAGCGACCGTATGGCGAGTTGATTGCCAGCGAGAGGAGCTCGTCCTTGATCGGCTTGCCGGCTTCGGTGGACAGTCGCCCGCGTTGCTGCCAGGCACTGGCGAAAAAGGCGTAGGCATTGTCCTCGAGCAGCAGCGGACTCTCGATGCCGGTGATCCTGTCCGTCGGTATGGTCAGGTCATGCAGGGGACCCTGGCGATCCTTGAGCAAGGCCACGTGCTGCTGCAGATCCACCCTCAGGCACGGCGCGGGGTTCTGCGCGTCCTGCTGGTGGGGCACGCATTGCTGGCTGACAATCTGCCAGAGCGCGTTGCCTTTGCCGAGCCCCCAGATCAGCCAGGAGCCCGCCGCCAGTACCACGACCACCAAGGCCAACCCTACCGTTTTCCGCCACTTGCTCATGCTGCTTTCCTGATCAGAAGTAAAAACCCGGGCACTCTAAACCAGCCCTTCGTGCATTTTTGTGTCGGTTCTGATCACAAATGTTTCAAGGCGGGCCGGTGTCAGCCCAATTCGCTGACATAGGTGCCGGTGCCGGCGAGTATGTTTTTCAGCGTCTGTTCGACTTCCGCCAGGTCGGCCGCGGCGGTCTGGTGAAGGATTTCGAGATGATCGTCGCCATTGAGCGCATCGGCGTCGGTGGCGGCGATTTCAATCAGCAGGCGTGTGGCGCCGAGGGTGACCTTGATCCCTTCCAGTGTGGAGGGTTCGCCATCGAGGGTGATCTCCAGCTCATCCTCGTCGGGGTAGCGGGTCATCAGGAACATTTCGCCCTTGTCGCTATGGCAGCAGAGCATGGCCATGTTGTCTTCTTCATCGTCGCAGGGGTTGGCGATAAGGTGGGCGGTGCTGAGCTGCATGGGCAGGCTCCTGTCTGGGCGGGGGGAGCGCTATTTTGCCTCATTTTTCAAGGCTAGGCGGCTGAAAGACTCGAAGGGCGCTTTTTGGCGGGTGTTCGGCTGCTGTGGGAAATGTCCTATAGAGTTTTCTATTTCTTCCATTTCTCAATCGGAAGGCTCGTATATACCTGTCATTTCTGACAGTAGACGATACCGATCGAAATCTTGATAATCTCCGCCAGGCCGAGTTCCAGCGTTGTCCGGTTCAAGATTTTTCATAAAAATCTTTTAGCGGAGGATCAGGCCTTGAAAGTCTCAATCTTGATGTGTACCTATAACGGCCAGCGTTTTCTGGCCGAACAGATCAACTCTTTTGAGCGTCAAAGCCATTTCAATTGGAGCCTGGCGATATCCGACGACGGTTCTACCGATGGAACCCTGGATATCATCCATAGTTGTGCCAGTGACTGGCCGGTGGAACGCCTTAAAGTTTTTTCCGGGCCGAAGAAGGGATTTGCGGCCAATTTTCTCTCGTTGACCTGTCGTGCTGAAGTCCAGGCGGATTTTTATGCCTGGTCCGATCAGGACGATATCTGGAACGAGGACAAACTCGAAACCGCCTTGATGTGGCTGCAAAGTGTCCAGGAGCAGGTCCCGGCGCTTTATTGTGGGCGCACACAACTGATCAGTGAGTTGGGCATCGCGGTCGGCCAGTCCCCGCGATTTTCTCTGCCGCCGAAGTTTGCCAATGCCCTGGTACAGAATATCGGTGGTGGCAATACCATGGTGTTCAATCATGCTGCCCGGGAACTTTTACGCGAAGCCGGTCCGTATATTCCTGTTGTTTCCCACGACTGGTGGGCTTATCAACTGGTGTCTGGCGCCCAGGGCGGTGTGGTCTTCTACGACCCGCATGCCAGGACCCTCTATCGTCAGCACAAGAGCAATCTGGTCGGTAGCAATGCCGGTTGGCTGGCGCGTCTTTATCGACTGTGGATGGTTATCCATGGACGCTTTCATGAGTGGAACAGGAAAAATATCCGCGCGTTGGAAGCGATGAGTCATCTGCTGGATAAGCAAAATATCGAAACCCTCGCCAACTTTAAATCAGCACGAGATCAGCCGCTGTTCCATCGAATCGCCGGTATTCGCCGTTCCGGCGTCTATCGGCAGACGCTCGGCGGCAATCTGGGGCTGCTGTTTGCCGCCGTGATCCGAAAGATTTGAAGTTCTTCGGTGATGGGCTGTTTGTTTGGCCAGGTCGAGAGATCGTGGTTATTTGACTTTCAGAGGCATTGATCGCATGGATGAGTTCACCCGCAGGTCGAAGGAGATGTCGAGGGGCGTCTGGCGTCATCGAGGCCTCGCCTTGATGTTGGCGCGACGTGATATTAGCGGGCGCTATCGAGGATCGTGGCTGGGGCTACTCCGGTCGCTGGTTTATCCGCTGTTCATGTTGGCTATCTACTCTTTTGTCTTTGGTGGAATATTCAAGTTCCGTTGGGAAGCCGACAGTCGTTCGCTGTTGGAGTTTGCCCTGATTCTTTTTATCGGCATGATGGTTTTCAATCTGTTCTCGGAGTGTGTCAGTCGCTCGCCCGGCGTGGTGTTGGCCCATAGCAGCTCTGTCAGGAAAATCGTGTTTCCACTTGAAGTCCTGCCGGTTGTATTGCTGGTGGGGGCGTTGTTTCAGTTCCTGGTCAATCTATGTGTCTGGTTGCTGTTCTATGTGCTGTTTTTCCAACGGCTGCATCTGACGGCACTGCTGCTACCCCTGGTAATACTGCCTTTGCTGTTGTTTACCCTGGGGCTGTCCTGGGTCCTGGCGTCATTGGGGACCTACCTGCGTGATATCGGTCGGCGGGTTGGCGCATTGCTCAGCGCACTGTTGTTCCTGTCACCGATCTTTTATCCCGTCACCGCATTACCCGAGCGATTCCAGCCGCTCATGTATCTGAATCCATTGGCTCAGGTGATTGAAAATGCCCGATCGGTATTGATCTGGGAGCGGCTGCCCGATCTCGGCGCCTGGTGCCTGTCGTTGCTGGTCAGTGGCCTGCTTGCCTGGCTCGGGCTGGTTTTTTTCCAGAGAACCCGTGGGGGATTTGCCGATGTCCTCTGATATTGCCATCTGCGCCGAGGGGCTCAGCAAGTGCTATCCGATCTACAACAAAGCCAGTGATCGGCTCTTTCAAGAGCTGTCGCTGGGGCGAAAGTGTCGTTATCGCGAGCTTTGGGCGCTGAAGCAGGTCTCGTTCGAGCTGAGAAGGGGCGAAGCCATTGGCATCATCGGCCAAAAGGCCTCTGGCAAATCAACCCTGCTGCAGCTGATTTATGGAACCTTGAGCCCGACCTCCGGCGTTCTCCGCGTCCAGGGCCGTGTTGCGGCGCTGCTGGAATTGGGGGCCGGTTTCAATGCCGGGTTTACCGGACGTGAGAATGTCTATATGGCAGCTTCGCTGTATGGGCTGAGTCACGAGGAAATCAATCAGCGTTTTTCCGCGATTGCGGCCTTTGCGGATATCGGCGGGTTCATGGAGCAACCGCTCATGACCTACTCGAGCGGGATGTACGTGCGCTTGGCATTTGCGGTTATTGCCCACGTGGATGCCGATATCCTGGTAATCGACGAAGCCCTGTCCATGGGCGATGCCTGTTTTTTCAAGAAGTGCATGCGGTTTATCCGCAAGTTCAAGGAGCAGCGTTCGCTGGTTTTTGTCAGCCACGACACGGCGGCCATTATCCATCTGTGTGATCGGGTGATCTGGCTGGAGCACGGGGAAGAAAAGCAGACGGGTCCATCCTCGTGGGTCTGCGAGGCGTACCTGGACGATTTATTTCGCTCTATGAATGACGAACTCGCGGAGCCGGCTCTGGTTCGTGCCGAGGGGCACAAGCGCCTGCCCAAGGGCCATGCTCATGTTGGCTTGGGGTGGCTTGATCAGCGTGCCGAGCCGATCAATTCGAATGAGTTGGAAGTTTTTCGGTTCGACCCGCAGGCACCCGGCGTAGATACATTTGGTGGGCGCGATGCGCGTATTGTCGACGCCCGGCTCCGCGACTCCACGGGGGCCGGATTGACCTGGGTGCTGGCGGGCGAACGCGTCACGCTCCGCGTCGAGGCGCATGCTCTGGTTCGGCTGGAAGGCCCGATCATCGAGTTTTTTCTCAAGGACCGCTTGGGGCAGACGCTGTTCGGCGACAACACCTATATCAGCCAGATCGGCAAGGATCGTAGCGCCCCGGCGGGCTCGATATTGTCGGCGGAGTTCGAGTTCATCATGCCTTGGCTGGCCAAGGGCGACTATGTGATTCAGGTCGTGATCGCCAACGGCGAGCAACATGATCACCAACCACTGCACTGGTGCCACGAAGCCCTGTTGATCAGGTCGCAGCGTGATCCCGTGGCGACCGGAATCATCGACAGTCCATTTATCACTATCAGTCTCAACGTGACAGGTCAGTGAGGCGTCTTATGTATCCGACCAGGAAAGAGTGTGCTCAATGATGGAGGGGATTAGAGATTTATTTGAATCTATCGCCAGGCGAGATATCTGGTTGAGTTTCGCCTTGAGTGATACCCGGGCTCGTTATGCACGAAGCACCTTGGGGCCGTGGTGGATAACCTTGGGCACCGCGCTTGGAGTCATTGGCTTGGGCTTGGTGTGGAGCGCGGTGATGGGCGTTGATCTGCATACGATGCTGCCGAATCTTGCCGTGGGTTTGATTCTATGGTTCATGATTTCGGGGGTGATATCAGAGTCATCCAATTGTTTTATTAATCAGTCAGCGATTATCAGGAATTACTCACTGCCGTTGTCATTGCATATCTTGCGTTTGCTGTCCAAACATTTGATTAATTTTGCGCATAACCTGTCCATTGTAGTGGTCGTGTTTTTTATCTATGGCTTTCCAGCGTCGATCAATTTCGCCTGGGCGTTACTTGGTTTCCTGCTGGTGATGTTGAATTTGTGCTGGATCTCCCTGTTGGTGGCGACCCTGGGGGCCCGATTCAGGGACTTGGGACCCTCTATCGATGCATTAATGCCGGTGCTGTTTTTTCTGACACCGATTCTGTATAAAAAATCCGATGTTGCTGCGACCATCAACTGGTTTGCCTATAACCCGATTGCCACGCTGTTTTCCCTGGTAAAAAATCCATTACTTTCGTTGCCTGTCGTGCCCTTTGATTATCTGAGCATGGCGGTTTTCTGTCTGGTCGGCTGGGTAGTGGCGATCAGGTTTTTTGGCCGGCACAAAAAACATATTGTTTTCTGGATTTGATATGGCACTGATAGAGTTGAAAGACCTGTCGCTGACCTTTCCCGTGATCACTGAAACCGGTGCGTCACTGAGAAAACAGTTGGTGAAAATGAGTACCGGTGGGGTGATCTCCAGTGATCATTCGCACACGGTGCATATTCAGGCGCTGAAAAATATCAACCTGACCCTTAATGATGGCGATCGAGTGGGGCTGATCGGGCACAACGGTTCCGGTAAAAGCACGCTGCTGCGAACCCTGGCCGGGATCTATATGCCTTCCAGTGGAACTCGATATTTACAAGGCAGCGTGCAGGCATTGTTTGAACTCGGGGTCGGTACCGATCATGAATTGTCGGGGCGTGCGAATATTGACCGTTTGGCGCGCCTGTACGGATTTCCGTTAAAAAAAGTACAAGAGGATATTGTTGAGATTGAAGAGTTCTCCGGGCTGGGCGGGTATCTGGACCTGCCGATCAGGTCTTATTCTTCGGGTATGCAGTTGCGATTGATATTTGCCGTGTCGACGCTTTATCCCAGTGACATTCTCCTGATTGATGAGGTGTTTGGGGTCGGCGATGAAGCGTTCCAGGAGAAAGCCAAACAACGAATGGAAAGCATTATGCAAAGCTCAAAAATTGTGGTGATGGCCTCTCATTCAAGGGAGCTGATTAACAAGTTCTGCAATAAAACCATCAAGCTCGAGTCGGGCAGTATTGTTGATATTGATTCGATTGAGGAGGGGGTATGAGTAAAGCCGCATTTTTCAGGATCGCTAAAGCTACCGCTTTTGAGCTGCTAAGTCCCTACGCTTGCCGGCTTGCCCTGGCGACGTTGCGCGAACGTAAGTCGCCTGCGAATCTACCGCCTAGAGTCAAGCTCGCCTACTATTCACTCAAGGTCGCGAATGTATTTCTTCCACTGGCTTCGCTCATGCGTGAACAGGAGAAGTCGGAAATTGAACGTCCGCAGGTCTACGACGAGCATCTGCTGAACCTGATGGTCAATAGAGCTTATGACCTACCGGAGGTACGGGTCAGCAATCAGGAACCGGTGCGTATCAATGTGCTGGTGCCGGCCTTTACCATTAGTACTATTTCCGCGGGTTTTTTTGGTGTTTTCAATGTGGCCCTTTTTATTGCGCAACAAGGCTATCGTGTGCGCCTGGTGTTGTTTGATAATTTTTACTATGTCGAGGAAGAGTTTCGTAGCGCACTCAAAAAGTTTCCCTCGATGGAACATCTGTTCGAGCAACTGGAGATTGAATATATCGGCTCGCGGATTGTGCCGCTGCGGGTGTCGCCCAGGGATAATTGTGTCGCCACCGTTTGGTACAGTGCCTATTTTGCGAATAAAATCGCGCAGTTAACTGGCACTCGCCCGTTCTTGTATCTGATTCAGGATTTTGAGGCGGCCTTCTATCCATTTAATAGTCAGTACTGTATTTCCAGGGACTCCTACGGTTTCAACTATCATACCTTGTCATCGTCGAGTGCACTGCTAAAGTATCTTGAGGTCAACGCGATCATTCCTCAAGGCGCAGCCGTCAAGTCGATGAGTTTTGATAATGCTTACTCGTCCTCAATCTATCCGGAAAATGAATTTCATCTGGAGAAACAGAAAAATACCAAGCGCTTTGTGTTCTATAGCCGCCCGGCGGTGAACCGGAATATGTTTGAAATGGCGGCATTGGCCTTGATTGATGCGTTCAAGAAAGGTGCCTTCGAGGAGGGCGAGTGGGAGTTTTATGGGATGGGGATCGGCAATACGACGGTGCGCTTGGCCGACGGTGTAGAAGTGACCCAGTTGCCCAGATTGCCTTTGGATGAGTATGAAGCGATCACCAAGACCTTTGATTTGTGCCTAACGTTGATGTCCTCGCCGCATCCCAGCCTGATTCCCATGGACCTCGCCGCCTCAGGCGCCATTGTGGTCACCAACACCTTTGAAACCAAGACAGCGGATTACCTGACCGGTATTTCAAAAAACATCATTCCGGCGCACCCCGGCTTGTACCCGTTGTCCTCGGCCATTATCGAGGGCGCCAAGCGAACCCGGGATACCCAGGCACGTTATGCAAATGCCTCGGTCAATTGGCCTAAGTCCTGGGCAGAGACTTGGACGGATCAGCATCGGGAATTTATTCTGGAGGTTTTCAGCGATGCACAACAGAAAACAGCTTGAGGCGCGTCTCCAGGCGGTTGGTATCGACTGTGGCTGCGATAAGGTCGTTCCCCACCACTATCACCGGTTCTATGCGACTCACTTTCTAGACTATGTCGATCACCCATTCAAGTTGCTCGAGATCGGTGTCGGTGGCGAGGGGCGCGAACCAGGCGGGGCTTCCTTGCAGCTCTGGGCCGAGGTTTTTCCATTGGCGGAAATCTATGGCCTGGATATTTACGATAAAAGTGTTTTGGACCGCGACAGGGTCAAGACGTTTATCGTCGATCAGGGCGACGCGCTCGCCTTGAATGAATTTGTGGAAAAACACGGGCCGTTCGACATTGTCATTGATGATGGCAGTCACAAGCGTTCTGATCAGCTAACCAGCTTGTTTACTCTTGTTTCAAGCGTTGTGCCGGGTGGTTATTACGTCCTTGAAGACTATTTCACGTCGTATTGGCCTGTTTATGACGGGTCGACCTTGGCCAAGGATTTTCTTGATACCCCTGTCCGTTGGCTGAAGCAATCCATTGATATTATCAACCGAAACAATCTGCTTTCTGAACCGGTGAAAGCGCTGCTTCCCGACTGGGGCGTTGAAGAGCTGCATGTTTACCCAGGCGTGGCTTTTTTGCGCAAGGGCATGCAGGCCGTCCGGAGCGAGATACCCGGCGGCGATTTTTTTGAAAATCAACTGGAGCTGGATGAGTTGAGGTATGGGAAATACCAGGCTCAGTTTCTCGAGTACGCCCGCGATCCGATGACCCACTTGGCGCAGCTGAATAAACTCAAGCGGACACTGGAAGATAAAGTGGCCCGGATCAAGAGCCCTGGCCGCTCGAAACGCTGAGGTCAGCAGCGGCTGGCCCTGCCACCCCGGTCGCCCAGGCTGAAAACACCCCGCATCGCCCTGTGCTACCAGCCAATGTCCGAATATGTCGCAGCACCGCAAGCAGTGGCCTTCGCGCACTCGTTAAGCTGCGCAACGGAGCGTCGCCCGCGAAAATACCGCCTGTGCATCCGGCCGTTGTCGACGTGTGCGACTATCTTGAACGTGAATGTGACCCCTGGGTCGCGGCCAGCTTCATCAACCTGTCACTCTGTACTGCCCAGCTTTACCCTGCAGAGTGATGCAGGTCCCCTTTTCCGGGGAAGAAAACGCGACGCTTCTCTCTATATAACAAGCCCAAGCGGAGTACCACAGATGGCGTTCTTCACCGCAGCCAGCAAAGCCGACTTCCAGCACCAACTGCAGGCGGCACTGGCGCAGCACATCAACGAACAGGCACTGCCACAAGTGGCGCTGTTCGCTGAGCAGTTCTTCGGCATCATTTCCCTGGACGAGCTGACCCAGCGCCGGCTCTCCGATCTCGCCGGCTGCACCCTTTCGGCCTGGCGTCTACTGGAGCGTTTCGACCACACCCAGGCGCAGGTTCGCGCCTACAATCCGGATTACGAGCGTCATGGCTGGCAGTCGACCCACACCGCCGTCGAGGTCCTGCACCCCGACCTGCCGTTCCTGGTCGACTCGGTCCGCACCGAACTGAACCGCCGCGGCTACAGCATCCACACCCTGCAAACCACCGTGCTGAGCGTGCGTCGCGGCAGCAAGGGCGAGTTGCTCGAAGTCCTGCCCAAGGGCACCCAGGGCGAGGGGATCGACAAAGAATCCCTGATGTACCTGGAAATCGATCGCTGCGCCAACGCCGCCGAGCTGAGCGTGCTGTCCAAGGAGCTGGAGCAGGTCCTGACCGAAGTACGGATCGCCGTCGCCGACTTCGAACCGATGAAGGCCAAGGTCCAGGCGCTGCTGGCCGGTATCGACGCCAGCCAGTTCGCCATCGACCCGGAAGAAAAGGCCGAGATCAAGACCTTCCTGCAGTGGCTGGTGGACAACCACTTCACCTTCCTCGGCTACGAAGAGTTCGTGGTCCGTGACGAGCAGGACGGTGGACATATCGAATATGACGCCAACTCCTTCCTCGGCCTGACCAAACTGCTGCGCGCCGGCCTGACCGCCGACGACACCCGCATCGAAGACTACGCCGTCAATTACCTGCGCGAACCGACGCCGCTGTCGTTCGCCAAGGCCGCTCACCCGAGCCGCGTGCACCGCAATGCCTACCCCGACTATGTGTCGATCCGTGAGATCGACGCCGCCGGCAAGGTCATCAAGGAATGCCGCTTCATGGGCCTCTACACCTCTTCGGTGTACGGCGAAAGCGTGCGGGTGATCCCTTACATCAGCCGCAAGGTCGCCGAAGTCGAGCGCCGTTCGGGCTTCCAGGCCAAGGCCCACCTGGGCAAGGAACTGGCCCAGGTCCTCGAAGTGCTGCCTCGCGACGATCTGTTCCAGACCCCGGTGGACGAGCTGTTCAACACCGTGATGTCGATCGTGCAGATCCAGGAACGCAACAAGATCCGCGTCTTCCTGCGCAAGGACCCGTACGGTCGTTTCTGCTACTGCCTGGCCTACGTGCCGCGTGACGTCTACTCCACCGAAGTGCGGCAGAAGATCCAGCAAGTGCTGATGGATCGCCTGAAAGCCACCGACTGCGAGTTCTGGACCTTCTTCTCCGAGTCCGTGCTGGCCCGTGTGCAACTGATCCTGCGGGTCGATCCGAAGAACCGCCTGGACATCGACCCGCTGCAACTGGAAAACGAAGTGATCCAGGCCTGCCGCAGCTGGCAGGACGACTACAAGAGCCTGGTGGTCGAAGGCTTCGGCGAGGCCCAGGGCACCAACGTGCTGGCGGACTTCCCGAAAGGCTTCCCGGCCGGCTACCGCGAGCGCTTCGCCGCGCACTCGGCCGTGGTCGACATGCAGCACCTGCTGAGCCTGAGCGACAGCAATCCGCTGGTGATGAGCTTCTACCAGCCGTTGGGCCAGGTTGCCGGCCAGCGCGAGCTGCATTGCAAGCTGTATCACGCCGACACGCCGCTGGCGCTGTCCGACGTCCTGCCTATCCTGGAAAACCTCGGCCTGCGTGTGCTCGGCGAGTTCCCGTATCGCCTGCGTCACCACAACGGTCGCGAGTTCTGGATCCATGACTTCGCCTTCACCGCGGCCGAAGGCCTCGACCTGGATATCCAGCAGCTCAACGACACCCTGCAGGATGCCTTCGTCCACATCGTCCGTGGCGATGCCGAGAACGATGCGTTCAACCGCCTGGTGCTGACCGCCGGCCTGCCATGGCGCGACGTGGCGCTGCTGCGTGCCTACGCCCGCTACCTGAAGCAGATCCGCCTGGGCTTCGACCTGGGTTACATCGCCAGCACCCTGAACAACCACACCGACATCGCCCGCGAGTTGACCCGGTTGTTCAAGACCCGTTTCTACCTGGCGCGCAAGCTCAGCGTCGAAGACCTCGACGACAAGCAGCAACGCCTGGAGCAAGCGATCCTGAGCGCGCTGGACGAGGTCCAGGTGCTGAACGAAGACCGCATCCTGCGTCGCTACCTTGACCTGATCAAGGCGACCCTGCGGACCAACTTCTACCAGACCGACGCCAACGGCCAGAACAAGTCGTACTTCAGCTTCAAGTTCAACCCGCATGCGATTCCCGAGCTGCCCAAGCCGGTGCCGAAGTTCGAAATCTTCGTCTATTCGCCACGGGTCGAGGGCGTGCACCTGCGTTTCGGCAACGTCGCCCGCGGCGGCCTGCGCTGGTCGGACCGCGAAGAAGACTACCGCACCGAAGTCCTCGGCCTGGTCAAAGCCCAGCAAGTGAAGAACTCGGTGATCGTGCCGGTGGGCGCTAAGGGCGGCTTCCTGCCGCGGCGCCTGCCATTGGGTGGCGGTCGTGACGAGATCGCGGCCGAGGGCATCGCCTGCTACCGTATCTTCATCTCGGGCCTGTTGGACATCACCGACAACCTGAAGGACGGCGCCCTGGTGCCGCCGGCCAACGTCGTGCGCCATGACGACGATGACCCCTACCTGGTGGTGGCGGCGGACAAGGGCACCGCGACCTTCTCCGACATCGCCAACGGCATTGCCATCGACTACGGCTTCTGGCTCGGCGACGCCTTCGCCTCCGGCGGCTCGGCCGGTTACGACCACAAGAAAATGGGCATCACCGCCAAGGGCGCGTGGGTCGGCGTACAGCGCCACTTCCGCGAGCGCGGCATCAATGTCCAGGAAGACAGCATCACGGTAGTGGGCGTCGGCGACATGGCCGGCGACGTGTTCGGCAACGGCCTGTTGATGTCCGACAAGCTCAAGCTGGTCGCGGCCTTCAACCACCTGCACATCTTCATCGACCCGAACCCGGAGCCGGCCAGCAGCTTCGCCGAGCGCCAGCGCCTGTTCGACCTGCCGCGCTCGGCCTGGTCCGACTACGACGCCAGCCTCATGTCCGAAGGTGGCGGTATCTTCTCGCGCAGCGCGAAGAGCATCGCGATTTCCCCGCAGATGAAAGAGCGCTTCGACATTGGCGCCGACAAGCTGACCCCGACCGAACTGCTCAATGCCTTGCTCAAGGCCCCGGTGGACCTGTTGTGGAACGGCGGTATCGGCACCTACGTCAAGGCCAGCAGCGAAAGCCACGCCGATGTCGGCGACAAGGCCAACGATGCACTGCGTGTCAACGGTAACGAACTGCGCTGCAAGGTGGTGGGCGAGGGCGGCAACCTGGGCATGACCCAGCTCGGTCGTGTCGAGTTCGGCCTCAATGGCGGCGGTTCCAACACCGACTTCATCGACAACGCCGGTGGCGTGGACTGCTCCGACCACGAAGTGAATATCAAGATCCTGCTCAACGAAGTGGTGCAGGCTGGCGATATGACCGAGAAGCAACGTAACCAGCTGCTCGGCAGCATGACCGACGAAGTCGGCAGCCTGGTCCTCGGCAACAACTACAAGCAGACCCAGGCCCTGTCCCTGGCGGCCCGTCGCGCAGTCGAGCGGATCGCCGAGTACAAGCGCCTGATGAGCGACCTGGAAGGCCGTGGCAAGCTGGACCGGGCGATCGAGTTCCTGCCGTCGGAAGAGCAACTGGTCGAGCGCGTCGCGGCGGGCCAGGGCCTGACCCGTGCCGAGCTGTCGGTGTTGATCTCCTACAGCAAGATCGACCTCAAGGCGGCATTGCTCGAGTCCAAGGTACCGGACGACGAGTACCTGACCCGCGACATGGAAACCGCGTTCCCGCCGATGCTGGTGAGCAAGTTCGCCGATGCCATGCGCCGTCACCGCCTCAAGCGCGAGATCGTCAGCACCCAGATCGCCAACGACCTGGTCAACCACATGGGCATCACCTTCGTGCAGCGCCTGAAGGAGTCCACCGGCATGAGCCCGGCGAACGTGGCCGGTGCTTATGTGATCGTGCGTGACATCTTCCACCTCCCGCACTGGTTCCGTCAGATCGAAGCCCTGGACTACAAGGTTTCGGCCGAGACCCAGTTGGAGCTGATGGACGAGCTGATGCGCCTGGGCCGTCGCGCCACGCGCTGGTTCCTGCGCAGCCGTCGCAACGAGCAGGATGCTGCCCGCGATGTCGCGCACTTCGGTCCGCACCTGGCGGCCCTGGGCCTGAAACTCGACGAACTGCTGGAAGGCCCGACCCGGGAAGTCTGGCAGAAGCGTTACCAGGCTTATGTCCAGGCCGGTGTGCCGGAGCTGCTGGCGCGCATGGTCGCCGGTACCACGCACCTGTACACCCTGTTGCCGATCATCGAAGCCGCTGACGTTTCCGGCCACGATGCCGCCGAAGTGGCCAAGGCCTACTTCGCGGTGGGCAGTGAGCTGGACCTGACCTGGTACTCCCAGCAGATCAGCGACCTGCGGGTGAGCAATAACTGGCAGGCCCAGGCCCGTGAAACCTTCCGCGACGATGTGGACTGGCAGCAACGGGCGATCACCATCTCGGTGCTGAAGCTGGCCGACGCGCCGCAAGACATGGAAGCCCGCGTGGCCCTGTGGCTGGAGCGCAACGCGAGCATGGCCGAGCGCTGGCGTTCGATGCTGGTGGAAATCCGTGCCGCCAGCGGCACCGACTACGCCATGTACGCGGTGGCCAACCGTGAGCTGATGGACCTGGCGTTGAGCGGTCAGTCGGGGCAGTAATCGACTGATAGCGTTGCGTTGAAAAGAAGCCCCGCCTCGTAAGAAGCGGGGCTTTTTTTTGCCTGGAAAGTGAGCGGGATGGCACTTGAAAACAACAACTTTGGAAGTGGCGGTAAATAGTTGTTTTCTTCGTGAGTAGTTTGCCTGGAAGATTTATCTGGATGGTTAATTATTTAGACTTTTTCCTCGATGGTGAAGATTAGTATCGAAGTGAACGAGGTTCTTTAAGGTTTTCCGAATATGGTTGTTTCTACAGTCGACGAAACGGATGTCAGCGCTCCCCTGGAAGTCGAAGATTATTATGCAAGCGTGGAGCGCTGGTTGCCTGGCTGGTTGAAAAAAGCGTCCGCTCGGCATCGACGTTCCTACGTCGATAACATGCGCTTGCAGCAGGCCGATAAAACCCGTCTGGCGGCTTACCTGCAGGGTTTGCAGACCCCGGAGGCGTTTGCCGCGCCGCGCTTGCAAGAGGCGCTGGACAAGGCCTTCGGGCCGGGCCTGGATATTCAGCGTGACAGGCTCCGGCACGTTCATATACTGGCGGCGCAAACACTCTCCACGCCCTATCAGGAGAGCGTGACCGAGCAGACGTTATTGCAGGCGTCGCTGCAAAATTTCGAGAAAAGTGAAACCGCGGATTTTGGCTTCGACCGAGGTTCGGAGATCATCCGTGACAGCCGCGGTGTTCTAAAGACGCCGCTGACCCTGCAAGGTTTTGCCCGGTTATGTCGACGCCTGGATCTCGGGGGGCAATATAAGGAACATATTGAATCGTTCCTCTTGCGCAAGAACACCTCGGGTCAACGAGGTGACGAATTCCGGCGTTTGTTCCTGGCCTGCGAGACGTCCGAGCTGGCGCTGCAGGCCGATATTGCGCTGATGAAAGGGCATATCGACGAAGCGGTCTATCGCATGCTCAAAGGTCTGGTCGGCGGCGATCCGCGCCCGTTCTGGGGCTCGGACCCGGTGGCATGTCATGACCTCAAGCTCCTCAACGTAGCTGTTCCTGAAAGCGGTTACCGAGGGGCGCTGCTCAAGGGCGTGTTGTTGATCTGCTCGGAGTCCCGACAATCGGCCAAGGCTCGCCCTTGTGTGGTGTACCTGTCCGGTGATCCGGAGCAGGCACTCAAGCAGTACCCGAACCTGACGGCCTTCGAGGATGAGTTGCGAGTCCGCCTGCGTAACCTGGATTATCAGCGCAGCTTCCGGCGTTATATCCATCTGCGCACCCAGCCGTTTTTTTTCACGGCTCTCAACGAGCGGCTCAACCCCTTGCGCCCGGGAGTGCGTCAACAGCTATCGGATCAGCGCGCCGACTTGCAACTGCAGACTGCCCCCCTGTTTGCCGATCTTTTCACCGAGCTCTATACGCAGCATCTGGTCAAGATACTCGACGACGCCCGGGTGCTGGCGGTGTCGACCGATGAGGAGGACAAGAAGAGCCGTCGCGCCCGTTGGCAAGCCTTCCTGAATTGGGGCGTCAACCTGCTGTTTTTTGTCCCGGGCCTGGGCGAAGCCATGCTGGCGGTCGCCGGCGCGCAACTACTGGTGCAGCTCTATGAGGGGATCGAAGAGTGGGAGCACGGTGATAAAAAACAGGCGGTGCTGACCTTTCTCGGGGTGGTGCTGACCCTGGAACTGGGGGCCTTCATGCAGGGGCTGGGGCACAACAGTGAAGCCGCCGCGTTTATCAATAGGCTCAAGCGGGTCAAGGTGCCAGGTGGCGACACGCGTTTATGGCAAGCCGACCTCAAGCCCTATCGGCACACCCTGGAGTTGCCAGAAGGGCTCAAGCCTGACGAGTCCGGACTCCACCGCCACGGTGCCAGTACCTATCTGCCATTCGAAGGGGCCTACTACAAGCTCAAGCCTGGCCAACTGGCCAATGAGTTCCGTGCCGAGCACCCGGTTCGCAGTAGCTATGAACCGCTCTTCAGGCACAACGGCTCGGGCGCTTGGGTGCATGAGCTGGAAGACCCGCTCAGTTGGGACGAATGCACCTTGTTCGAGCGCCTGGGTGCCGATTTCAAGCACATGACCTGGGAGCAGGTCGGGCGGATCATGAGCGTCAGTGGCGTCGAGGCCGATGCCTTGCGTCCGGTTTACCTGGATCAGATGAAGACACCGGCATTGCTCAGCGATACGCTGGCGCGCTTCCGGGTCAATGCCGATATCCAGCGCTTTATCGAGACCGGCAGCACCAACGGTGGCCTGGTGGATTGGCGCATCCAGGAACAACTGCTGGAGACCTTGTGGCCCTCTTCGAGGGTTCTGCGCTTCCTCGATGGCGAGGGGGGCGTGCTGAAGGAGTACGGCCCCGCGGATAAAACCCATCTGCCGGTGCTATCGATCAGCGCCCGACAGATCCGTGCCGGCCATCTGCTGGAGCAGGTGCAGCAAGGGCTGGCTGCGCAGGAGATCGATACGATACTGGGCCGGCGCGTCGACGCTCCGCCGTTGAGTGCCGAGCAACAACGGGCCGCCCTGAGCCGGCGTCTGGCTGATGAGGCGCAGAATCAGCGCAGCGCATTGTTCGAGAACTATTACGAGTTTCGGACCCGCTCGACAAATCCTTTCGTTGCTTTACTGAGGCGTCAGTTCCCGGGCCTGCCGACGGCGGTTGCCGATGAAGTGGCCAGTGCGGCCAATGGTTATGAAGTCGAGTTGCTCGAGGCGGGCAAGGTGCCGTTGCGGCTGGCCGAGGAAAGCCACTGGTACCTGCAGCAGGTGCGCATCGCGCGGGCTTATGAAGGGATGTTCCTCGAATCGTCGGTCAGCCTGGATGCCGACCGGCTGTCTCTGCACTCCCTGGAAAACCTGCCGGGGTGGTCGCAAACCTGGTGCATTGAGCTGTACGAGCCATCCGAACTGGCGCCAGGCGGTCTGCGCTTGATTGACCGTCTGGGGGCGCCGGCCTCGGCTGAAAAGCGGCTGGTGCTGGTCCGCCAGTCGAACGGCTACGTCATGGACGGAGAACTCGGGCCGACGGCACCGCCGCCGCAGGGTCTGTATGCCACTTTGTTGCGTGTCCTGCCGGATACGGCACTCAACTCCCTGGGGTACTCGCGAACCACGCCAGCGCGGCAGCTCGAACGGGCCGTGGTGCAACGCCTGAAGTTGTCCCGGACGCGGATTCGCGCGCTGCTGCACCTGCCAGCCATCAAGCCGGGGTTCAGGTCGCCGATGCGCTTGAGCGATGGGCGATTCGGGTACCCGCTCGGGGGCCAGCAGACTGCCGAGCAGGTGCTGCCCAGCCATCTGCTGCGCCTGGTGGACAAACTCTATCCCGGCCAGGGCCTGGAGGAGGTTCGGCGGTTCCTGGCAGTGGAGGGGCAGGATGACAAGGTCTTCCTGATGGCCCTGAAGCGGCGGCACATCGAGTACCAGAAGTTGAAACTGTTGCTGGAGTATTGGCGGGTGAACCCCGAGTACGAAAGTGATCGTGGCGGGGTCGGCGGCTGGCATATCAATACCGTCGTTAAAAGAGCCGCGGTGGAGCGCATAAAACGGTGCTGGCGCCGGGAGTCGCAGGCAATGATCGACTCCAGGGGGCGGGTGTTGGGGCATGAGTTGGATCTCTCCGGGATCAACCTGCTGAAGTTGCCCGAACTGGAAGAGGATTTCGACCATGTGGTCTCGTTGAAGTTGTCCCTGGTGGGCCTGCGCGATCGCCATGACCTCAATGAGTTTCTCAAGCACTTTCCCAAGTTGCGCCGTTTGCAGATCACCGGCGGACGGCTGGTGCAACTGCCGGCGAGTCTTGGCCAGATGAGTGAGTTGAGCAACTTGCAGCTCAATGGCAACCGAATCGCCTGGACCCAGATGCTGGGCGCGCAATTGCGCAGCCTGAGGTTGTTGAGGCGCTTGAACCTGAATGGCAACCCACTGGGCACGTTCGATGCCCGGGGCATGCCCGGACTGCGAGCACTCCAGGTGCAGCGCAGTGAGCTCATTGCCTGGCCGGTCGGGGTGCTGGAGTTGCTGGATCTGATGCTGCTGGATATCCAGGGTAACCGCCTGACCTCCCTCCCGGGGGACTTCTATGCCCTGAGCAGTCAGCGGATGAGGACGGTCCTGTTGTATGGCAATCCGCTGGATGAAGTGACGCAACAAAACATCACCCTGTTTCGTGATCGGCCCTCGATACGCTTCACCTTACCGGGAGAAACAGGGCTCGTAGAGGGCGTGCCGGACCTGGTTCCGGTGGTCGAGAACTGGTTGGACAGCAGCTTCTCGGTTGCGGAGCAGGAACGCCGACGGACATTGTGGGACCTGGTCGCCCATGAACCCGGGCATGAAACCTTCCTGAGCGCCATCGCGGCGTTGCGTCAGTCGGCTGACTATCGCCTTGAATTCCGTGCGCAGTTGACCCGGCGGGTCTGGCGGATGATCGAAGCCGCAGCCCGCGACACCCAGTTACGCCAGGCCCTGTTTGATTGGACGAGCGAGCTGGAAACCTGTGCCGACGGTTTCACCGAGGTCTTCAGTCGCCTGGGCGCCGAAGTGCTGCTCTACGAAGCGCGCGGCTTGACCGGCCAGGCCCGGGAGAGGGCATATCTGCAATTGGCCGAGGGGCGTGCGCGGCTGGGGCGCTTGAACGACATTGCACAGGTCGAGACCGCCAACCAGGAGATCCTCCGCTCGACTCGCATAGAGCAGGCCAGGACAGAGGCAATGAGCGTTGCCAGGGCGCGTCAGGCCGGTGCGGTCGAGATCGCGGAGGCGGGGCGCCTGGCGGCCCTGGCGGCTAACGAACGCTGGCCGGACATCGACGAGGTGGAGATTTTCCTCGCCTATCGGGTCGATCTCGCCAAGCGCCTGAGATTGCCCTGGCAGCCATTGTCGATGCTGTATCGTGGGGCCAGCAATGTCTCGCGGGACATGACCGGGGAGGCCGGTACCCGGGTGCTGGCAGCCGAAAACACACTGGAAAAGCGGATCGCACTGTTGCTTGAGCAGCCCCTGTGGATGGACTACCTGGAGGAACGGCCCGAGGTGGTGAACTACGCCGCTGCTGCGCAGCAACACTTGAGTGCACTGGAAGACCTGCGGGCGGCGCTGGAGGACCTGGCGCGGCAGCCGCAGGCCGCGGCGCAGGAGCGGGCTGAATGGATGGCGACGGTGCAGGGCAACGCGGCCACCCTGGGGATCGCCCGGGAAGACATTCCCGTCGACCAGGAAATGAGCGACGCCGTGTACATGCGCACGCTCGAAGCAATTGCCGGGGAACGAAAAAATGGCTTGGAGCAGTTGACCCGGGAGGCGTTGGCGCGAGTGCCAGCGGGCGAGAGCTTCGACCTGTAAACGAGCCTGTGCCCGGTGCTCCCGTCAAGGGGGGGCACCGGGCCCGGTGGTGGGGCGCTTCAGATACCGATATTGCCCAGGGTCTGGACGATATTGCGCAAGGTCACGGCGATGGCGGGATGTTCGAGTTCGAAACGCTCCACGGCGAGGTTGACGCCGTCCGCCAGGCTGGAGTCCTGGGTCGAGCTTTCCAGTTTGATCTGCGCTTCGATCTGTTGCATCAGCACTTGCAGGTGTTCACGTTCTTCCGGTGACAGGGGCGGGCTCTGCTCCAGTTGCTCGCGCAGGGTAGTGAGTTGGTCTTGCAGTTCGCGGGCAGGCATTGTGGTACTTCCTCTTTGGATAATCACTGGCACATAGACCGCCATGTGGCGATAAAGGTCTGTACCTGATGTCAGAGTAATCCACTCCCGCGCGGCCTGCATGACCTTGATCAAGATCGCCGCGTCAGGGCTTCTCGCCCTTGAGCCGGCGCAAGGCGATGTCGTCCAGGCAGGTCGCCAGTTCGCCGAGGTGATCGATCACCGAATGCACGCCGAGGCCGAACAGCTCCACGGTGGCCTTGCCGCGTTTCCTTTCCCGGTCTTTTTGCGGCAGTGCCTGCCACTCCACCGGCGACAGGCCGCACAAGGGGCCGCAGGAGGCCAGGCCGATGGTCCACAAGCCGGCATTCAGGCCCGATTGCAGCAGGCGCGGTTCGCCGCTGACCAGCACGCAGCCGTCCAGTTGCTGCACGCCGAGGGTCATCAACGCATGCCAGCAGGCGTTGGGTGCCGGCCATTGGGCGCTGTTGGCGGGGGGGAGGGCGGCCTTGACCCAGTTGGGCAGGGTCGCGGCGAGCGGTTGACTGACCGCGTGGGGTAATTCATCCAGCCAGGCGCAAGGCACGCCGCGCTGTTGCAGGCCCTGCAGTATCTCCAGCGCACCCGGCGTCGCGTGGGTATGCTCGCCCGGGTCCAGGTGCGAGCGGGCGCGGGCGCCGAAATCCACCAGGCAACCGCTCAGGCCGAAGAGCAGGGCGGTGGGCGCGGGCAGCGGTACGGCAGCGGGTAATGGCATGGCAACGTCCCTGAAATGACTCCGCAGGTTAAGTCACGGCCATGACAGTTGGATGACGTTCGCCTCGCTTGCCCGGTCTGCATTTCTTTGTAGGACTTGTCCCGACCATACTGCCTAATCGAAGTTATCCGCTTTATACTGGCCGCTTTTCGTGGGCGCGGTTGCCCAGCCCCGTTTTATCCAAGGAGTTCTTTTTATGCGCTGGATCAATCGTCTAGCTCAGCTGTCCCTGTGTGCCAGTGTTGCGCTGGTGCCATTTGCCGCACAGGCGGCAGACGAAGATCCGTGGGAGAGCGTCAACCGCCCCATCTTCAAGTTCAACGATGTGCTGGACACCTATGCGTTGAAACCTTTGGCCCAGGGCTACCAGGCGGTGACGCCGCAGTTCCTGGTCGATGGCATCCACAACATGTACCGCAACATCGGCGATGTGCAGAACCTGGCCAACGACTTGTTGCAGCTCAAGCCACACGCAGCGGGTGTCGATACCTCGCGGATCTTCTTCAACACCATCTTCGGGGTCGCCGGTTTCTTCGATGTCGGCACCAAAATGGGGCTGCAGCGTAACGACGAAGATTTCGGCCAGACCCTCGGACACTGGGGCGTGGGCAGCGGCCCGTACGTGGTCATTCCGTTCTTCGGCCCGAGCACCTTGCGTGACGCGCCGTCGAAGTACGTCGACACCTATACCCAGCCATGGCGCTACATGAACGACATTCCGGCGCGCAACATGGCGCTCGGCGCGGAGGTGATCGACACCCGCACCAGCCTGCTGTCGAGCGAGAAACTGATCACCGGCGACAAGTACATCTTCATCCGCAACGCCTACCTGCAGAACCGCGAGTTCAAGGTCAAGGACGGCAAGGTTGTAGACGACTTCTGATCGTCACCGGAACAATGAAAAAGGCGACCTCGAGGGGTCGCCTTTTTTCTGTCCGGCAGGCTTCAGTTCATCTTGAGGATCTGCAACCCCAGCCGCTGGCCGCCGCCCTCGTCGTGGACCCAGACCACCTCGGTCTCGGCCTCCAGGCCCTTGAGGGACGGGTGGTCGGACTCGATGCGTACCAGCAACTGGTCACCGGCCTTGAAGGCCCTTGGCGCGGCGATTTGCATGCCGCTGCTCGACAGGTCCAGGCAGGTGGCGGAAATCTCCAGTCCGGCGTGGATCAGCGTGACGTCGGCCTCGACGCGCATCCGGATGTAATCACGCTTTTCACTGTAGTCCTGATCGGTTCGGCTCATGGGGGCAGTCCTTCAATTCCGTTGTGGTTTGCACTGTTCTTATAACTCCCGGTGATTTGAGGTGTAAAGACGTCAAGCGACCATCGGCATGAGCTTGAAACGCCCGGCGGATGGGAGTACCGTCTGCGCCTTAGAAGGGCACCTCTGATACCGATGCACCGGACGTGAACGTTCGACACAATCGAGACAGAGAGGCTAGAAAGCGAATCCAGTAGTACGAGTCGGGCACGTTGCCTTGCTGTCTACGCCAACCTAATTCTGGCGCCGTTTGCCCACATGCAAAAAACCAGTGCCACGCTGCTGATAATTGATGACGACGAAGTAGTGCGTGCAAGCCTTGCGGCCTACTTGGAAGACAGCGGATTCAGCGTCCTGCAGGCCGGCAATGGCTTGCAGGGTCTTGAGGTATTCGAGCGGTCCAAGCCCGACCTGGTCATCTGCGACTTGCGCATGCCCCAGATGGGCGGTCTTGAGCTGATTCGTCAGGTGACCGAGCTTTCGCCGCAGACGCCGGTGATCGTGGTGTCCGGCGCGGGCGTCATGAACGACGCTGTCGAAGCGTTGCGCCTGGGTGCCGCCGACTACCTCATCAAGCCCCTTGAGGACCTGGCCGTCCTGGAGCACTCCGTGCGCCGGGCGCTGGATCGTGCGCGGCTGCTGCTGGAGAACCAGCGCTACCGCGAGAAGCTGGAAACCGCCAACCGCGAGCTCGAAGCCAGCCTGCACCTGCTCCAGGAAGACCAGAACGCCGGTCGCCAGGTGCAGATGAACATGCTGCCGATTAGCCCGTGGAGCATCGACGAGTTCCAGTTCGCGCACCAGATCATTCCGTCGTTGTACCTGTCGGGCGATTTCGTCGACTACTTCCGCGTCGATGAGCGCCGCGTGGCGTTCTACCTGGCGGACGTCTCCGGTCATGGTGCGTCGTCGGCGTTCGTTACCGTGCTGCTGAAGTTCATGACCACCCGCCTGCTGTTCGAATCCAAGCGCAACGGCACCTTGCCGGAGTTCACCCCGTCGCAAGTGCTGGGCCATATCAACCGTGGCCTGATCAACTGCAAGCTGGGTAAGCACGTGACCATGGTCGGTGGCGTGATCGATGAAGAAACCGGGTTGTTGACCTACAGCATTGGCGGGCATTTGCCGTTGCCGGTGCTCTACACCCCGGACAGCGTGCGTTACCTGGAAGGGCGTGGTTTGCCGGTGGGCTTGTTCAACGAAGCTACCTATGAAGATCACATTTTGGAGCTGCCGCCGGCGTTCAGCTTGACGCTGATGTCAGATGGCATTCTGGACCTTTTGACGCAAGATACACTCAAAGAGAAAGAGGCTGCTTTACCTGAACTGGTAAAAACAGCCGGGGGCAGCCTGGATGGCTTGCGCCAGGTCTTTGGATTGGCCACGCTAGGGGAGATGCCGGATGATATCGCCCTGTTAGTGTTGAGCAGGAACATTTGATGAGTACCGGTAGAATCCAGTTCGCCGAGCAGGATGGCACCTTCGTTCTGAAGTTCGTCGGTGAAGTTCGCCTGACCCTCTGTTCAGCGTTGGATGCAACAATTGAAAGGATCTTCACGGCGCTGAACTTCTCGGCGATCGTGATCGACCTGACGGAAACCCGCAGCATCGACAGCACCACGCTGGGCTTGTTGGCCAAACTGTCGATCTTGTCGCGGCAGAAGGTGGGCTTGTTGCCGACCGTGGTCACCACCCACGACGACATCACCCGGTTGTTGCAGTCCATGGGTTTCGACCAGGTCTTCAACATCGTCAACCACCCGATTCCGTGCACGGATTGCCTGACCGACCTGCCGTCGCAGGACCAGTCGGAAGAAGTGGTGCGGGTCAAGGTGTTGGAAGCGCACAAGATCCTGATGGGCCTGAACGACTCGAACCGCGAAGCCTTTCACGACCTGGTGAATGCGCTGGAGCGTTCCTGACCGATTGACGCCAAGCGCGTACAAAAAAGGGCGACACCTTCCCAGGTGCCGCCCTTTTTGCGCTTCTCTCGAACCTAGAGCCGGCTTGAACCGGCGATAAACGACAATACGGTCCTACGCGGTCCCCTGTGGGAGCGGAGCTTGCCCGCGAAGAACGATAACGCGGTCCCTAGTCGATCGCGTTACCGCCCCTCCAACAACTCCCCAGCCTGATCCAGCAATGCCAGCGGATCCTTGGTCTTGTGAATATCCACCGACAGCAACTGCCGAAACCGCCGTGCCCCTGGAAACCCAGTACCCAGCCCCAAAACATGCCGGGTGATATGGTGCATCGCCCCGCCATCAGCAATATGCGCTTCCACATAAGGCCGCAACTGCGCCAACGCTTGCGCCCGTGAAATCACCGGCGCGTCACTGCCAAACAACTGCTGGTCCACCTCGGCCAGCAGATACGGGTTGTGATACGCCTCGCGGCCGAGCATCACCCCGTCAAACGTCTGCAGATGTTCGTGGCACTGCTCCAGCGTCTTGATCCCGCCGTTAAGGATGATCTCCAGCGCCGGGAAGTCGCGCTTCAACTGAGCGGCGACGTCATAACGCAGCGGCGGAATATCCCGATTCTCCTTCGGCGACAGGCCTTCCAGAATCGCGATGCGCGCGTGCACGGTGAAGCTGCGGCAACCGGCTTCCTGCACCTTGCCGACGAAATCGCAGAGTTCGGCGTAGCTGTCCCGTCCGTTGATACCGATGCGGTGTTTGACCGTGACCGGAATCGACACCGCGTCGCGCATGGCTTTCACGCAATCGGCTACCAACTCGGGATGCCCCATCAGGCAGGCACCGATCATATTGTTCTGCACCCGGTCGCTGGGGCAGCCGACGTTGAGGTTCACTTCGTCGTAGCCGGCGTCCTGGGCCATACGGGCGCAGGCGGCGAGATCAGCCGGCACACTGCCGCCCAGTTGCAGGGCCAGTGGATGCTCGGCCTCGTTGTGACGCAGGAAACGCTCATGGTCGCCATGAAGGATGGCGCCGGTGGTGACCATTTCGGTGTAGAGCAGGGTGTGCTTGGAGAGCAGGCGTAGGAAGAATCTGCAGTGTCTATCAGTCCAATCCATCATCGGGGCAACGCTGAAGCGGCGAGATGGCTCGGAGTGGGAAGGTGTAGCGTCGTTCAAAGGCATGGAAGGTCTGTCGCTGTAGACGCAGCCGGCGCGGATGGGGCAGGGCGCGGGCTTGAGTGGCGTGAGGCTGAATGGGGCGCAGTTTATCAGGAAATGGGTTTGATCGCCGGGGCTGGCAAGCGCAGCAGGCGTTTGAAATGTTTCGCTTCAAATTCTGGCTTGAGCGCTTCGAGTGCTCCACTACCCTTATTGTTGCTGCCCATTCTCCCTTCTGCTGTATTGCGCGAAAGCACTCTCCTTGGATGCCGCGCTGGAAGCAGATGAAGAGCGCGACGCTTAGGCCGGTAAACTCAGCTGCTCGCATCGCGACATTTGGCGCTATGATTGTGCCAAATGTCGTAGGAGGTCACCGCTATGTCCGCAGCGAAGCCAGCTAACAAGCCAACCGTTAAATCCACAGGAAAAGGGGTAGCGGTGCCAAGGACAGCGAACATCACCAGAAAACCTACTGAGGTGCTATTACATGGCCGCAAAGGTGATGAGCGCATGCTGATCATCCGGTACACGCAGGAAGGCTTTGACCTGAGTGACGTCAGGGACATGCTTTCAACATCCGCTCTGTACATGGAGCACGGCCTGGTTCAGCGCATTACAGGGAAGTCTGTCAGGACCGTCCAGCGTTTGGCGAAAGAGACCAAGCCAGTACGCCTGAACCAGCAACAAAGTACGGTTGCGTTTCAGTATGCCCAGACCTTGGAGCACGCCACCAACGTGTTTGGCAGCCAGCAGTTGGCTGAGGATTGGCTGCAGAAACCCTGCAAGTACCTGGACGGTAATGTCCCGCTGGAACTGATCGAGAACTCGCTTGGCTTCCAGGTGGTGGAAGATTACCTGACCCGGATTGAACACGGGGTCTATCAATGAATCCTTTGCCCTGGGACGGGCAGTGGCACGCTTGGCGCCTTGACCGCGAGATCTACAAGGACACGTGGGACAGTGGCATTGGCGCGCAGCGATCCGGTGGCCGATGGAACCCACCCGGCCGCCGGGTGATTTATGCGTCGTCGGACCCGTCCACGGCTATTCTGGAAGTCGCGGCCCACTTGGGGTTCGATGCACTGGATATGGTGCCCCATGTGCTGACGTGCTTTGAGGTACTGGATTCATCGCTTATCAAGGTTGTGCAGCCAGAAGATGTGCCGAACCCGAACTGGCTTGTCCCTTCGTTACCCTCGCCCAATCAGCGACAGTTTGCTGATGAGTTGTTGGCTCAGCATCCCTTCGTGCTGATCCCTTCGGCGGTGACTCGGCATTCCTGGAATTTGCTGGTGAGCTGCGATTTGGCGGCTGAGCAGTTCAGGCTTGTGTCGCAAGAGCGGTTTGGGCTGGATACTCGGTTGCTTAAGTAAGTGGTGCTTGGCCAGTAAGGACTCAAACCAGTGTTTATCTAGAAGCCATTTCACCAGTCAGCGGTTAGTCGAGTCTGCGTTCTGGCTCCAGCACCGGACACGTATCGTCCCAACCTGCTCATCCGTGGCGAATTTGCCGTTATCAACTTCCTGTACCAGCCCGACTTTCACATCCCGAATGGACGCCAACAGCTCTTCGCTGATATTACGTTTGGCATCCCGTTCCGTGAGTTCTTTTTCAGTCAGGGGCATGATTCAGCTCCTTGGTGATTTTGCGCCGTATGTTTGCAGATGTGTTTTCGGTGGCGCTTTTACCGTAGGTGGTTAGCGTGACCAAGGTGCAGCTGGCACCAGGTTTCGGAAGTCCCGTCCTTTTTTCAGAGTCCCTGCTCATAGAGCATCAAGGGAAATCTTTATTGTTGGGGCGCCCCCACGTTCATGGCAGATAGCGGCCAGTTCCATGTCTTCCAAGCGCTCCATCATGGCTTCATATTCTGAGTCGGGAACGCAGTAGAGTGCCGGCCCGTTGCGATTGAGGTTTGTCACAGAGAAATCGCCGTCAGCCGTCACGGAGTCCACTGGTTTTTTCTTCAGGTTGGAAATGCTTAAGACCGTTTGTGACAGTAAAATATGCGTCACGAAAGAGCTCCTTTCGGATATTAAAAGAAGAGTGGCTAACATTATTGACAGGCTACGGGAGCTTCGCTTTGCTAGTCTGTGGGATATTTCTGATAGTTGATTGGGAGTTGTCTCGGGTGGCGGTATTGCTCTTCTTTTAGTGTTTATCTGTCGTTATATCTAGCGCCGTTTTTCACACATAAAGGATGTGAAACATGGCGCATGGATTCATCAATGAAAAGACCACTCATTACCCCAGTCTAAAGAGCCAGTTGTTGATACAGCGCGGCTCACATGCACTTACCAAGTTCGACACAATTAATAGTCACCTGCGCCGCTCGATGGTCACCCCAGGGCAACTGGTGATCGTACCCGACGACAGCACGGCCTCCTGCACCTTTGAAGAGGCCTGGTTGATGACCCGAGCCCGGGAAATCGATCTGGCCCTGAGCCTCGAACCCAGGGCAGGTGTCGAGATCCTGAACAACTATGATTTGTTGCAGGGGTTGCTGGGTTATAGCTCGATTGGTATCGGCAGTTCCACTGCGGCCTGGGGGCGGCATTTGACCGGGGTGGAGGACACCTTGAAGGAAATCGAAAAGCTGCTTCAGCAGCATCTGAAAGGCGGCGCTTCGGCCAGGGCCGAGTTCATCGTCAAGCGCCAGGCACTGTTCCAGAAGCTGGACATGCAACTCCAGGGCGTCGGTCATTACGGCACCAGCCTGCGGCACAACAAGTCGATCAAGAAGATGCTCGGCATTTCCACCCGGAGCTACCTGCATCGCCAGGAAATCGACGGGTATGCACAACGGATCAACAAGATTGCCAGCACCTCCCGTTTCCTGAGCAAAGGTGGCTATGTGGGTATGGCGCTGGACGTGGGGGCGGCGGGGCTGGCGATTCAGGAGGCGTGTTCGACGGGGCGGGAGGAGCAGTGTAGGAAAGCGCGGTATGTGGAGGGCGGTAAGGCGTCGGGAGGAATTATGGGGTCTTATATCGGAGGAAAGCTTGGAGCCCACGCCGGTGGAGCTGTATGCGTCTTTGGACTCGGCATCGTTTCTGGAGGGTGGGGCGCTTTGACTTGCGGAATTATTGGCGGCGCTGCCGGTGGCTATGGCGGAGGGATCATCGGTGGAGGACTGGGAGAACGTTTCGGTGATTTGATTTATGAGGGGGGCGCTGATGACGATGCTGCATAACGCTGTTGCTGTTCTGTTCATGTTTTCGAGCTTCTTTAGTATCGGTTTGTTGGCCTACCTTGCCAAAACCAAGCTTGATGTAGTCGAAGCATATTTTAAGGATAATGCGACGATGATCGGTCATCACCGCTGGTGGGGTGGTAACTCCTATGACAGTCGAGTCATGAGGGTGCTTTTTGTTGGCTCATTTTTCATGTTTCCAAAGCTTTACATACGGCGAGGATTGCTCACGGAGCAGGAGCTTGAACCTGTTCCAATAGCCCTGCAGAGATGGTTCAAACTCCCCCAGTACTTGGGGATACTATTTGTTTTGCTCTGCGTCTTTCATCTGGTGGTGCCCGTCACCGATGAATTGTGATACGGAAAAAGGGCGCCCATTCGCGTTCTTGTCGGCCAGGTAGATGCAAAACAAATTCCAGACTCCCGAGGGTGGAAGCAAGACCGGCCCCAATGTCTGAAACAAAGACACCGGGGCCATCCCCTACGACTGTTGCTCGTTCCAGGCCGTGCCCTGCACCGGCTCGCCTTTGAAGGTACCGCTGGCCCTGGCCACGCCTTCATAGGTATCACTGGGATTGGTGCCAGGAAGCCTGGGGAAGGGAAAGTCTTGCGCATCCACCAGGCTGACGACATGGAGCACGGCATCGAACGCTGGAATCTCGACCTTGAACTCCATGAAGAACACCACGCCGGTCGGACCGGTCCAGGTTCTTCCGGTCGGCGTCATCGTGCAATCCGTCTGGTAGTAGGTGGTCCCATCGGGGAATTCGATCGTTGCCTTGCTCGGCACCGGCACATCGAGCTTTGGCGCAGGAGCCCCCTTGATGAAGGTCGTGTAGTGCGAGATGTGCACGCCGTTCTCCAGTTGCATGGCCTGCAGGAACCACAGGGTCGGGTTGGCCGCGTTTCCGAAGTTGCCATACTCGTGGTCCATCCACGTAAGCCCCGTAACAGCAAACTCATCGTCGCCGACGGTCAGTGTCCCCTCCGTGTGTATCCGCGTCAGCGAGTAGTAGTAGTTGTTCTGCTGCAGGCCACCCGGTTTTTCCGGATAGTCCAGCACACCACGGCCCCATACAAACAGCGGGTGTCCTTCCTGGGACATCCTCAACGAAAACTTCACGACCGTCTTGGTGGCCGCGTCCACGATCACCGCCTCAACCTGCATGTTTTTTGTCGGATCAGCCTGGGGCGCTTTCATCGTCACATACGACACACCGTCGAGGCCCGTCTGTTTCACCCACCAGTCCTTGCTCGGGTCGCTTTCCGCCCAATCCTTGATACCCGGAATCAAGGCGGTCAGTTGATAGTGCTTCTGGTTCTCTACATCCGTCAGCATCACCTGGAAGAAGCCCAGCGGATAGAACGCCGCAGCGTTGATCTCGAAGCCGAAGACCCGCCCGCCCGCCTTGAGCGTGCCGGTATGCCACCACCATTCGGTCGGTGCGCCGACGTGCAGGTACTGGTCCTTGGGCAGGTGCAGGACCACTTCGGACGAGGGCACGGGAACAGGAGGATGCGCAAGCTGCGATGACGTCATGATGTCGTCTCTCTCTATGGAAACCAGGTGGTGGGGGGGCGAGCGCACCTGTACCTGCGCACGGTTGTGCGCTGGTGCAGGCGAAAGGAATCTGCTGTCAGCGAAGGCCGGGGTAACCCGGCTCGGCAGGGGAAGGGCAGTCAGGGGGAAGAGCAGGTGTCGCACACTCGAGGTGACACCGGGGCTGGCCATGTCATTCTTCCATGAAAGAGGAGCAGCGTGATTGGCCGGTTATCGGGGCTGGGAGATTCAAACCTCCTGGCCGATTAGGCTAGCTGACAATTCTGAAGCTGCAATATCAATTTGATGTCGTTGGTGGTCCTGGACTGTGCACCGAAAGACCACTTGCCCGACCCGCCGCCAAGCTATGTTCTCTCGGGCAAATTCATTTCTTCTACCACCACACGGTTGCGCCCCTGTTGCTTGGCCTGATAAAGAAGCTTATCGGCCTTCTCGAAGACCGCGGCGACGGAGGCCTTCTCTGGTGTCCACAGGGCAACGCCGAACGAAACCGTGATATGTCCGACGGTTTCGATGGTCGTGCGCTCGATCGAGGCGCGAAGCCTTTCGGCCACTTCGGCCGCGGTCCTGAGTGAGCTGTTCGGAAGCAGCAGGACAAACTCCTCACCGCCCACCCGGCAGGGCAGGTCGTTCTCCCGCGAGTTCTGCTTCATCAGGTCGGCGACGACGCGAAGGGTATCATCGCCGACGCCATGGCCGAAGCTGTCATTGACCCGCTTGAAGTGGTCGATATCCAGGGAGACAACCGCGAATGATTGGCCGGTTTCCTCCCAGAGCGTCAGCGCGTCTTGCATGGCCCGGCGATTGGCCAGCCCGGTCAGCGCGTCGCTCTGGGCCTGCCGGTTCAGTCGGCCGATCTTCTCCTGCAGCAAGCCGACGCTGAACAGCAGGGCGCGGCGGATTTGCCAGGCCTCGTTAAAAAAGGCCGAAACCGCACTGATACGCTTGTAGCTCTCAGGCGCATCCAGGCGTTTCGCATACTTGGCCAGCATGGACAGCGGGCTGGCAATCTTCGTCCCCGACCACCAGATGAGCACGAGTCCGAGCAAGCCCACCGGGGCTATCCCCAGGCCGACCTTGTTCATCAGTTTATTCAGCATGGCGAGGGTACTGTTGAGCGGCTGTTGCGAAACGACGCCCCAGCCGCTGCTGGAAACGGTTTCGAAGCCGGCCAGCATCTCGATACCGCTGGCGTCGTGCGCCTGGAGAGTACCGTTCTTGCGTTGTAAGACGGCATCGACGATGGCGTCATCGCCGATGATGGCTCCGATGTTGTCGGGTTGCGGGTGATAGAGCACGCGGCGTGTTCTGTCGACCAGATAAACATGCGCGCCGTCATGGCGAACATGTTGATCGACCAAGGTGTTCAAGGCGTTTTCCTGGTCGAGTCGAACGGTCCCGCCGATGAGCCCCAGGTATTCTCCCCGTGCGCCGAATACGGGATAAGAGATGAAGATCACGAGATTGCCGGCGATGGATTTGAATGAGTTGCTGATCTTGGGCACACGGCTTTGCAGCGGCTCTTTGTCACGCAGCGCCTGACCACTGATGTTCAGACTTTCCGGCGCTGATGTCACTACTGTGCCGGTGGTGTTTGCCACCAGGATGGAATTGAAACTGCTGTCCTGCTTGAGCAGTCGCAGGGCTTCGTCATCCAGGCGGCCCTGGTTGTCAAAGTCGCGGCCAATGACACCTGCGCTGTATTTGAGTTTTTCAATATCGGAGCTGAGGACTTGCTCGATACCGGCGGCGATTCTTGATGCGTAGTCCTTGTTGTTATCGAGTGCGTTGCTGATCAACTCCTGCTTCTGAACCTTGTAGATAACCCAGAAACTGTTGGCCAGGGTCGTTACGGCGGAGAGGAGTGCAATCAGCAGGATGAGAGTGCGCAGGTTAAGCGTTGGCTTTGGCCGGGTGGGCATTTGATGAGATCCGGATAGACATGGGAATACCTGTGGCGATGATGAAGCAATGGGGGGCGACTGGGACGTCTGGCTGACGCCATCCCGTAGCCCCCGGGTTTGCTCTTGCTGGGCAGGCCTTCAACCGCGCCGCGTCAGCCCGGTCAGTGTATCGGCAATTGTCTTGGTCCGCCGCGATGTTCCTTCGGTCATCTGGCCGGAGTCTTCCAGGGCATCGAGCAAGCCCCTCAGGGTGCCCACGGCCGTGGACTGGTCTTCGATCTGCACCGCGACTTTCTGGATCTCGGACGACAACCGATCGATATCCACGCCGATCTCCCCGGCATTCTTGCGGGTAATCTCCGCCAGTTTGCGCACTTCGTCGGCCACCACGGCAAAACCGCGGCCCATTTCACCGGCCCGGGCAGCCTCGATGGCGGCGTTGAGGGCGAGCAGGTTGGTCTGGCCGGCGATCTGCTGGATGACCTGGACGATCGATTGGATGCGCAGGCTCGATTGCGCCAGTTCGCGTGCCCCACCGACCACTTCCTCGGCCTGGGTGGACAGGCCGTCGAAGGTCGAGCGCGCTTCGGCGGCGACGTCGTGTTGGCGGTCGATGGTGGTGGTCAGGTCGTCCATCGACAGGTGCAACTCCTGGGAATAGTGCTGCAGCTCGCCAGTGATCTGTTCCTGATGGCGGTTGGCCTGGTCGAGTACGGCGCCCAGGTCGGTCAGGCCGTGGAACACCGGCTGCAGGTTTTCATCGAGGCCACTCACATCCAGGGTGCTGGCGAAGTTGTTGTTCTTGAAGGCTTCGATCTGTTTGACCAGGACATGGTTGAGGCCGACCAGTTTCTTGACCTGGCGACGGAGGAAGAAGGCCTTGAATTCACCGTAGTGGATCGGGAAGCGGTCGACGTAGTCATCCTCGAAGCTGGCGCCGTTGGCGACGTGGAAGAAGAAGATCGCGGTCAGGGTCTGGTTGAGGTTGAGCCCCAGAATCTCGCCGAAGGTGGAAAAACCGATCAGCGGCACGTCGCCGAACAGGCCGGTCATTGAGCCCAGCTCCGCGCCGTTGTTGAGCCGGCGCAGGATGCAGTCGTTGAGGATGCCGGCAATCGGCTGGCTGCCTTTGCCCTGCAGGAAGCGCTGGTAGTCGGCGCGGGTGGCATCGCGGATCGAGGTGCGTTTGACCATGATCAGTTCTTCGCCCGGCGCCACGTCGCAGAACAGGTGCACCAGGCCTTGCGTCGGGTCGATACGGGCGATGGAACGGACGAACAGCTCGTCGCCCACGCGGATGGCGAAGGAGTAGTCGCCCAGGTGCTGCTCCAGGGCCTGTGGCGCGCATTTGAAGGCGTCGGCCAGGGCCTGGACCATGGTCTTGATATTGCCCTGGGCATCGATGACCTGGTGAATGGTGCGATCTTCCAGGGAGGCGGTCAGGACGTTGAAGGTCAGCGTCGAGGGTTGGAAGTTCTGGCTTTTGAACACGCCGAAGCGAATGCCGGGCGGGCACTTGAGGAAGACGATCTGGGCGTGGTTCTCGTAGCTGCGCGAGCCATCGTGGATCAGGGTTTTCTTGAAGTCGCCCTTGCCGCCCGCCGATCCGCCAACGAACAGGCAAGGGAAGCGACCGGATTCGTAAAGGGCTTCCATGAAGAAGGATTCGGACGCCGACAAGCCGTCGAAAAGGATGTAGGCCAAGGTGTCACGTTGATCGATCTGGGTCCGCAGTTGCACGCTCTTGAGGTTCTGCACCAGGCGGGCGATGCGTTCACGCATGCTGATGCGTTTGCCATCGCCGCGGATGTCGCTGCACTCCAGGGACACCATGGCAATTTCGGCGCTGGCGATCACGCTGCGGTCGAACAACTGCAATACGATCCGGTCCCAGCGTTCGCCGGTCGGACAGTAAAGCTGGCTGTCGGTGCTGCAGAGTTCGCCGGAGGTGGTGCACAGGCTGATGACGCAGCCCGGGAAGCGCTGTCGCACCGTGCGGGCGATCTGTTCGAGGTCCAGGTGAGGGGACACGAAGCCGGAGATGAATACCGGCTCCAGGCGAACTGCCTGCAGCTTGGCCTGTAGCTCATTGGCGGTACTGAGCACGCTGAGGGTGCCTGAGGAAGCGGAACGGGTTCGGCTGAGCAAATGAGAAAGATTCATCAAGGACTACCTCAAGGTAAACCGCAGATTGTTATTGTGGGTAACAGCGGTCCATTGCCGTACGGGCGCGAGCATGGTTTGTTGCCGTTGATGTGAGCGTAGCCCGCGCAACCCGTGCTGTTCAGCGTGATATCAATATGATTTCCGGTTTTGATTTTGATCAACGAAACCGTTCAGGCCGACTTCGCCGACGGTGATTGCTGGCACGGCAATGTCCATCTGATCGGGCAAAGGGGGGCGGGTCGCTTGCAACTAATCATGTAGTCTATGGAGTAGAGCGCACCCAACCCGCGCAGGCTAAATCAAGAGTACCTGGTCATGGTTCGAGATCTCCTGGTTCTGATCGAGCTGGCTCCCGAAAGCCTTGCCCGCCTGGAAGCAGCCGGCTTCAAGGCGCACGTGGCGGTGTCGGCTGAAGCGAAGGTCGACACGCTGAAGACCTTGGGCCCTCAGGTTCAGGCCGTTCTGACAAACGGATCCACGGGGCTCTCGGCCGTTGAAATGGCCGCCCTGCCTCAACTCCGGATCATCTGCGCCCAGGGCGCGGGCTATGAAAAGGTCGATCTGCTTGCGGCTCGCACCCGCAATATCCTCGTGACACATGGCCCGGGCACCAATGATGCCTCGGTTGCCGATCATGCCATCGCGCTGTTGATGGCTATTGTCAGGGGTATTCCGCAGGCCGATGCCGCGGTCCGTCGTGGCCAATGGTCTCAATCCAGGCAACCGCGTCCCATGCTCTCGAAAAAGAACCTGGGGATTCTCGGGCTGGGCAATATCGGGCAGCAGATTGCCCGGCGCGCTGTCGGTGGATTCGAGATGTCGCTGGGGTATCACAGTCGTCATCCTCGACACGACTCACCCTTTACCTATTTTGATACGCCGGTAGCCTTGGCCGGCTGGGCCGATTTCCTGATCGTCGCCACGCCCGGCGGTGCCGGTACCTTTCATCTGGTCGACGCCGCGGTACTGAAGGCCCTTGGTCCCAGCGGTTATCTGGTCAATATCGCCCGCGGTAGCGTTGTGGACACGGTTGCGCTTATTGCTGCACTGACAAACCGGGACATTGCCGGGGCGGCACTGGATGTCGTGGAAGGTGAACCGGATGTGCCGGTGGAATTCGCTAATCTGGATAACGTGATCCTGACGCCGCATATCGCCGGGCGATCACCGGAGGCCGTCACCGCCACGGTGCAATTGGTCATTGATAACTTGAAGGCGCATTTTTCCGGGCATCCCGTCCTGACACCTGTGCCATTGGTTCAATAGGATTTTCAGAGGATTGGCTATGGCGCAATTGTTGGCGGTGATCTCCATCACCCTATTGGCTGTCATCAGCCCTGGCCCGGACTTCGCCATGGTCACGCGCAACAGCCTGATGTTGTCACGCCGGGCGGGTGTGCTCACGGCCTTGGGCATAGGGTTGGGCGTGCTGGTCCACGTCAGCTACACGCTGGTTGGCCTGGGCCTGCTGATCCAGCAGTCGCTGTGGCTGTTCAACAGCATCAAGCTGGCCGGGGCGGCCTATCTGATCTGGCTGGGTGTGAAGATGTTGCGGACCCAGCCCAGTGGCGCGCTGGCCGAGAGTGCTGTTGCACCGCTATCGGATTTTGCCGCACTGCGCACGGGTTTCCTGACCAATGTCCTCAATCCGAAGACGACGATTTTTATCATCAGCCTGTTCATGCAGGTGGTCCGTGCCGATACGCCGCTGGCCGTGCAGATCGGCTATGGGGCTTTTATCTCGGGGGCGCATATGGCCTGGTTCAGCGTGGTTGCCTTGTGCTTTTCGGCTAGCGCCGTGCGCGAACGGTTGCTGGCTGTGCGGCATTGGATCGACCGTGCGTTCGGCGGGTTGCTGGTGGGCTTCGGTGTTTTGCTGGCTGTTGCCAGGGGCGTGCGCTGACGCTGTATGGGGATTGTCGAGGCTTCGCCCCAAGTCGCCCTAGGCGCAGATCTTGGCAATCTGCTCGCGCAGCCAGGTGTTGGCGCTGTTTTGCTCGGCTTTCCTGTCCCACAGCATGTCTATTGTGAAACCGGGCAAGCCGACAGGTGGCTGGCAGGCCGCGAACTTGGTTTCGTCACAGATCCGCCGCTGGAGACGGCGAGGCAACATGAGCACCCGATCGGTTCCGCTGACCATCTCAAGTGCCGCGACATAACTATTGGTACGGGCGACAATCTGCCGGGTATAACCCTGTTTGCCAAGCCAGCCATCCACCATGTTGGTGTCTGACGTCCACGGCGTCGGGAAAATATGCTGGCGGGCGACAAGGGTTTCCAGGCTGAACTTGTTTTCCGGCGGGGTGAAGTGCTTGTCGACCACGCACACCAGGTCATCGTCCAGCAGTATCTTGGATTTGAAGTGCTTGGCGTCATGATGGAAATTCGGGCCGGCACAAATAACCAGGTCAATGCGCCCGTCCGCCAGTTCATCGACAGGCACATCCTTGTGGAATTTATGGGCGTTTACGATGATAGGAAGATGGCTCTTGATAAAACTTTTCAACAGGGCGGGGAGAATCAGTAGTTCGAAATACTCCGGTGCGCAGATATTGAAGGTGATCTCTTGTTCGCTAGGTTCAAAGGCGTTGGCCCCGGAATGACACAGATTGATGTTTTTTATGATGTTGACCACATGGCTGTACATGCTGGTGGCCTTGCTGGTCGGCCACATGGTATTGCGGGTATGGATGAACAGCTCGTCCTCGAAGCTGGTCCGCAGCTTTTTCAGGCAGTAGCTGACGGTGGACTGGCTGACGCAAAGGATTTCGGAAACCTCGGTGACACTGCTCTGCTCATATACCGCGACAAATACCATCAGGTCCTGCATGTCCAGCTTTCTGAGCAAATTGCTATTGAGCATAAGATCCGTCTCGGTCAGGTTCCATAGTTGTGACTTTTGTTCATGTTTGTGGCAAGGCAGTCTATTGGTATATTAGTGGATGGAATCTGTTTTTTAAATAGCGGGTGGCGACTGCTTCAATATAAGGGGGCTGGCCCTTGTGTTATCCACGCCAAGAAGAAAATCACCGTGAACCAAGTATGTGTCTCCCGCGTTGCACTCGCCGGCGTTGCCCGGAGCGGCCGTTTTATGCACTTCGTTGAGGTCGGCCGGATCGTTGGCAACACCGAGGCGCGACCACCGGGAGGCGTCGTCGACCTGATGCTTCCACGGCCGGCTGATCCGTCCGCGAGGAGATCTCCAACGGCTCTTTGACGACTATTGGATATGCCGTGCGTAATGCTGCGGATTGAAGCGCAGGACCATCACGATCATCACGGCCATCACCGCCGTCAGCGACCACCAGGCCCACTCGAAGCTGCCCAGCCGGTCGCGAATCACCCCGGCAATCAGCGGTGAGAGACCGGCGATCAGATAGCCGATCCCTTGTACAAAGGCGGTCAGGCCGCCGGCGCGGCGCGGGTTGTCCAGGTGATCGAGGGCGACGATCAGGCTCATCGGGAACAGGCCGCCGATACCCAGGCCCAGCAAGCAGGGCCAGAGCAGGGTGAAGCGTTGCGGGCTGAGGATCAGTCCGCAGAAGCCGCCGATGATCAAGGCCAGCAATATCACCAGCACCAGGCGCCGGTCCTGGCTGCGATTGGCCAGCGCCGGGGTGACCAGGCCTGACACCACTTCCAAGGCGGTCAGCAGGCCCAACAGCAGGCCGGCGCTTTGTTCGCTCCAGCCTTTTTCCACGTAATAGGGCGCCAGCCACGCCAGCACGCAGGTGTAGGACGCGGTACCGAGGCCGAAGAATATCGCCAGCAGCCAGGCCCGTGAATTACCGAAGAATGATGCTTGTCGGCCGCTTGCCGGTGCCTGTGGCAAGTCGGCGACCGCCGAGCCTTGGGCGAACCAGGCCAGCAGGCCGAGCAGTGCCAGCAGCGCCCAACTGGCCAGGCTGATCCGCCAGCTTGCGCTCCGCGCCAGGATAAACGGCGAGAACGCTGCCGCGAGCGCCGCGCCGCCCATGATCGAGGTGACGTACAGCCCCATGTACAGCGACACATTGTTGCTGAAGCGGGACTTGATCAGCGCCGGCATCAGCGCTTGAATCAGGGCGATCCCGAGGCCCGCCAGTACCGCGCTGAGGATCAGTTCGACGGTGCTGTCCAGGTACAGCCGCGAAACCGTCGCCAGGCCGATGACCAGCAAGGACAGGGCGATGGTGCGGTGTTCGCCGAAACGCTGGGCGATGCGCAGGCCGAGGAACATTGCCAGGCCCATCGCCATGACCGGCAGCATGGTCAGCAACGAAGCGGCGCTGAAGCTCAAGGGGATGTCCCCGCGAATCGCCGATAACAGCGGCCCGACAGCGGCCATGGATGGCCTCAGATTGAGGGCGACCAACACCACACTGACCATCAACCCTGCGGCGTGGGTGCTTGCAGCTCGAGCATTTTCCATTGGTAAGCCTTGCATGACAAAGCTTCGATTAGGCCATTGCCGGTGGGGGGGAGCAATTTGATGAATAGGGCGGGGTATCGAGAAATTAGGATTCGCTGTCTTCCAGGACCGGGAACTGCCTGGAATGCGCCAGGGCTTCGCCCGCGGCCAGGTGGAGTTGACGGTAGGCGACCACCAGTTGCTCAAGGGTGAATGCCCGATTGCGTCCACTGGGATTGGGCAGGACCCACACTGCGGCATTGCCAAAGGTGTGTGGCTGAAGCCCCCAGGCGACGTCTCGTTGGCCGGATAACCCGCAGTACGCCGCCTTGCCGAGAAAGGCCACGAAGCGCGGGGCGTAGCGGGCGATCTTGTGTTCGAAGTCGCTGGCGATCGCGCTGAATTCAGCGGATGACAGCTGGTCCGCGCGTGCCGTGGGCCGTTCAACCACGGCGGTCAGTCCACAGCCATGGCGCAGGATTGTCCGATCATTCTGCGGGCGGATTTCCTCCGGGGTAAAACCGGCCAGGTGCAACGTCCGCCAGAAGCGATTGTTTCTCCCGGCAAAGTGATGCCCCTGGGCGGCCGCCATCAGTCCCGGGTTGATGCCGCAGAAAATCACCGCCAGCTGTGCGGCGAGGAGGTCTTCGAGTTTTTCACTCACCCCGCACCTCGCTGGCCCGGCAGTTGCCGGACAGTCGATTCAGGCTCATGCGCAGATCACGTTGACTGCATTGCGGGCCAGCTCCGTCAATTCGGCGCGGGATTTCCCCGCCCGGGCCCGGATCGAAATGCTGTGCAGCAGGGAAGAGGCGAGGACGGCCAGGGCTGCCGGGTCGGCATCGCGCCTCAACTCGCCGGCGCTGATTGCCGCTCGCAGGCGTGTTTCGAGATCGGCATCGAGCTTGCCCAGGCGATCAGAAAGCATGTCGCGTATCTCGGGATCAGCGGCCGCCTCGGTGGTCGCGGTGCCGATCACAAAGCAGCCCCGTGGTTGACCGTCACCCGAGAAGTAGATCGACAACTGCCCCTCGTAGAACCCCAGCAATGCCTCGCGCAAGGTCAGCCGGTTGTCCGTCAGTGCCTCGTGCACAGCGGCGGAGGCCTGCTGCCAGTATTGCTCAAACGCCTTGATATACAGGGCGTGCTTGTCACCGAACGCTGCATAAAGGCTTGGACGGTTCATCCCGGCCGCGGTGGCGATGCTGTCCAGCGAGGCGCCGGCATACCCGGTGCTCCAGAAAACCCCAAGCGCCTGCTGCAGCGCCGTCTGCGGGTCATACGCGCGGGGCCGGCCGCGGCCCTTGCCCTCGGTAATTTTATTTTGTGCCATGATGTACAAAAATCCTTGAGTGGAAACCGCTGTGGGGATATTCTTACACCATCGCACAAAATTAAGGAACCAGAAGTTCCTGAATCTCAAGTTTGTTGTGGCGGAGCTCGAACCGGCTGGTGCTGCGATGAAACAGGTGGGCTGGAGCCATCCTCCAGACCGCGCATGGACTGCTTCTTCACAGCAACTATCGATCCCCCGGGCCGCAAGTGATTTTGCGGCCCGATTCCCCGGTTAAAGGTGCATTCGATCATGACTCAACCGTTCGATATCCCCGCTTCGCAGACGTTCGAGCATCCGGGTCAGACCCCGGCCGGGATGCCCGTCAGGAAACCGCTCAAAGCGCAATTAAGACCTTGGCTGATGGTCGGTGTGCCGGTGCTTTTCGCGGCCTTCGGGTATGTCCGTTATCTGGTGGGCGAGCCGTATGTCTCGACCGATAACGCCTACGCCCGGGTGGCGAAGGCTTCGGTCAACGCTCGGGTTTCCGGGCAGGTGGTGGCGATCGCCGTCGAGGACAATCAGCCGGTGCGCAAGGGCCAGGTGTTGTTTCGGATCGATCCGCAGCCGTTCCAGATCGCGGTGAATCGCGCCGAGGCCCAACTGAGCGTGGCGCGGCTGCGCATCCAGGGACTCAAGGCCAGCTACCGCCAGCAACAGGCCGAACTGCAAGCGGCCAAGGAGTCGGCCGGCTTCGATCAAAAGGAGTTCACCCGCAAGCAGGCATTGGTGGCGACGGAGTTTGTCTCGCGGTCTATTTATGAGCGCGCGGACACCGACCTTAAAATGGCCCGGCAACATGTGGCGTCTATCGAGCAGCAGATTGCCAACACGGTGGCTGCGTTGAATGGCAATCCGGATATCGAGGTCGATAGCCACCCGGCGATCCGTGAGGCCAAGGCGCAGCTCGACGAGGCGCTGCTCTACCTCTCATACACCACGGTGTATGCGCCGGACGATGGCATCGTCGCCAAGGTCGACGATTTGCAGGTCGGCAACGCTCTCAGCAATGGGGCGCCGGCTTTTGCCCTGTTGTCCCGGCGGGTCTGGATCGAGGCCAACTTCCGTGAAACGGAGGTGACCCATATGCATCCGGGCCAGGCCGCGACCATCCGTATCGATACCTATCCGGGGCACCCGTTCAAGGCCCACGTTATCAGCATGAGCCCTGGGGCCGGCGCGGATTTCGCCCTGCTGCCGCCGGAAAATGCCACCGGCAACTGGGTCAAGGTGGTCCAGCGGGTTCCGGTTCGACTCGAACTCGATCAGGTCGATCCGGAGCTGCCGCTGTTTTCCGGCACCAGCGCTACGGTCAGGGTCGATACCGGCTATCGCTCGCCCTGGTGGCAACCGCTCAAGGCGCTGTTGACCGCGGGGACTGATCAATGAACGCCAACCCCGGAGAGGAGGGCGCGCGTGCGCTCAGGCTTGCCGCGCTGTTCGTGACCTATATGCAGTCTGCCAGCCTGCCGCTGCCGAATGCGATGCTCAGGTTTATCCAGGGTGCCTTGTCGATGAGCGACGACCAGGCAGGTTGGGTCTTCACTTCGTATCTGGCGGCGAGCGCGATTACTCTGCCGATGGCGCAGTGGCTCGCCGGCCGCTACGGCTTGAAGGTGGTGTATCAGGCCGCGATAGCCTGCTTTGTCCTTGGCTTATTGCTCGCAACCCAGGCAACGACGCCATTGGGGTTTGTCGGCGCACGGATTATCCAGGGCGCCGCGAGTGGTGTCTTGGCACCGCTGTCGATGGCCATTGCCATGGAGACGTTACCGTCGGCACGACGCGGGACATTTGGCCCGAGGTGGACGGCCATTGTGCTGCTGGGCATCGTCAGTGGCCCGAGTCTCGGCGGCTGGCTCGGTGAGCTTTACGGCTGGCGCTCGATCTTCTACATCAGTGTTCCCCTGTCGGCCTTGATCTTCCTCGTGGTGACGTTGTTGCTGGAGGAGAAAAAGGCCGAGCAACGTCCGCCCTTTGATTTCTTCGGCTTCGGCAGCTTCACGCTGGGCATGATCGGGCTGCAGATGCTGCTCGATCGCGGTGAACGCCTTGAGTGGTTTGCTTCCGCGGAAATCTGCCTGGAAGCCGTGGCCTGTGCGCTGGGGTTGTACCTGTTCGTGGTGCATGCGCTGACCGCGAAGGTGCACTTCCTCAGCAAGGGGTTGTTCCGGGACCGCAACTTCGTGCTGTCGACCGTGATGTTTTTCGCCCTCGGTTTTGTGCTGTTGTCGACCATGGCGCTGACCTCGCCGATGTTGGATGAACTGCTCGGCTTCCCGCCGGATACCACGGGTTATCTGACGATACCGCGGGGTGTCGGGCTGCTCGCTGCCTTCCTGCTGATGGGCCGTGTTCCCGAGCGTCTCGACCGCCGCCTCTTCGTGGCCCTGGGTATCGCCGTGGTGATCTATGCCAACTGGCTGATGCTCGGTTATTCGCCGTTGATGGATTGGTGGCCAGTGGCGCTGGCCGGTGCGCTGCAGGGCGCGGGGCTCGGGGTGTTGATGCCGGCGCTGAGCAAGGTGGCGTTCAGTACCCTGGACCCGAAGCTGCGCGCGGAAGGCACTGGTTTTTTCAATCTGGCCCGGGTCTACGGCAGCACGCTCGGCGTGGCGGTGGTGCAAGCCTGCTTCTTCAACAACACGCAGGCAATGCACCAGGCACTGGCCAGTCATCTGACCGCGTATCGGCTGGCGGCAGCAACGTCCTTGCCGGCGCTGGGCGCGCTCAACGAAATGATCACCGGCCAGGCGGCCTTCATCGCCATCATCGACCAGTTCAAGATTTTGATGTGGGCGATGCTGGTGGTGGCTCCATTGGTGGTGTTTCTTCGCAAACCCGTTCCGACCAACTAGTTTTCGTGGAGTCTGGCAAATGAAAGCCAATATGTTCGTCCTCGACAGACCGCTGTTGCCTATGATGGTCGGTGCGCTGTCGGCGGCTCTGTTCTTGTCGGCCTGTACCGTCGGGCCTGATTATCAGGCACCGGTGGCCAGCCTGTCGCAGCACTATGACCAACAGGCCGAGTCGGGGCTGGGTCGCAGCGGCAAGATCGACCTGGGCAAGAAGGCCGGCGGTGACTGGTGGTCGGCTTTTCAATCGGCGAAGCTCGACCAGGTTGTCCGGCGGGCCATCGACGGTAATCTTGAACTGGTGGCGGCGGATGCCACCCTGCGGCAGGCGGCTTCGTCCGTGCTTGCCGCGCAGGGGGCGCTGTATCCGCAGGTCGACTTTGCCGCCCAGGGCGGTCGCCAACGGGTCCACACCGGCGCCCAGCCTTCGGTGGCCAACTTCTACAGTGTCGGGCCACAGGTCAGCTTTGACCTTGATGCCTTCGGCGCTAACAAGCGGCGGGTCGAACAACAAGCCGCTCTGGTCGATCTTCAGACGCATCGCTACGAGGCTGCGTATCTGACCCTGACCGGCAACGTCGCCAGCCAGGCGCTGCTGGTTGCTTCTGCCAACGCGCAGATGGCCGCGGTCGGGAAACTGCTGGCCAATGACCGTCGAAATCTCGAATTGGTGCGCATGGCCCGTCTCAACGGCAGCACCACGCAGATCGATGTGGCACTGGCCGAGACACGGCTGGCGCAGGATCGCACGCTGCTGCCGCCGCTGGCCCAGCAACGAGATGCGGCACGCCATGCGCTGTCGATTCTGGCTGGAAAAGGCCCGGCCGACTGGATCGCGCCTGACTTCGACCTGGCCGAATTTGCCTTGCCCTCCAGCGTGCCCGTCAGCCTGCCCTCGGAAATGGCCCACGACCGGCCCGATATCCTGCAAGCGGAGGCTGACTTGCATATGGCCAGCGCCGCCGTGGGGATCGCGACCGCGAACCTTTATCCCCATGTGGCGCTGTCCGCGTCGCTGGCGCAGGCCGCTTCCGGCAATGGCGGCGCGGCACTCTGGGGTTTGGCGGCGGGGCTGGCGGGGCCGATCTTCGATGGCGGGACGCTCAAGGCTGAACGCCAGGCGGCCGTCGACGGTTACCGGGCGTCCCTCGCCGGCTACCAGCAGACGCTCATCCAATCGTTCGGCCAGGTCGCCGACACCTTGCAGGCCATCAACCATGACGAGCAGGAAAGTCTCGCCCAAGGCGACGCGTTAAGCGCCGCCGAAACCAGCTTGCGCTTGAACCAGCAAGCCTACGCGCAAGGCGAGAACAGCGTTCTTCAAGTGCTGGAGGCCGAACGTGCCTATCAACAGGCGCTGTTGGGACAGATCCGGGTGAAGACCGCGCGCTATCTCGACACGGTGCGCTTGTTCGTCGCGCTCGGCGGTAATTGCGTCGGTGTCCTTGAGCAAAAAGTGGCGGCTCGCTAAGAGCGGTCAGCTTCGAGTCCACCGCTCAGTCATCTGTTCACGGACCCTGTCCGGCCTGGCGAAATTTTATGAACGGGCACTGCCGTTGTCGCGGTGGTGGCCCTTGGCAATGGAGTAAAGACATGACCTATCACGATGCTCTTCGCGACACCCGATTTCCCATCGTTCATGGAACCGGTGAGATGCCGGCGGTGGGCTTTGGTACGCTGTTTCGAGACCTTTCGCTAACCACGCAAGCCGTCAAGGCCGCATTGGAGGCGGGTTTTCGACATTTCGATTGTGCCGAGCGCTATCGCAACGAGGAAAGCGTCGGCATTGCTCTGCAGGCGGTTTTGCAGACCGGTGAGGTTCGACGGGAAGAGCTGTTCATTACCACCAAACTGTGGAATACCAACCATCGTCCCGAGCGCGTCGAACCGGCTTTTGCCGCCAGTTGCCGCCGACTTCAGGTGGATTACATCGATTGTTATCTGGTCCATACACCTTTTGCCTTCCAGCCCGGCGATGACCAGGACCCAAGGGATTTTCAGGGGCATGTGATCTATGACTCGGGCGTCACCTTGATCGAGACCTGGAGGGCGCTTGAGCGCCTGGTGGATGAAGGCCGCTGCCGGTCCATCGGTTTGTCCGATATCAGCTTGGAGGCCTTGAAAGAGCTGGTGGCCGTGGCGCGGATAAAACCCGCGGTGGTGCAGGTCGAATCCCACCCTTATCTGCCAGAATGGGAACTGCTCGAGTTTTGCCAGGAGCACGGCATTATCCTCCTGGCGTTTGCGCCACTCGGGCATGGTATGGAACCTAATGTGCTGGAAGAACCGGTGCTGACCGGGATCGCCCGGCGCTTGGGCAAAACCCCGGCGCAAGTGGCGCTGGCCTGGGCGGTACAGCGCGGCGTCGCTTTCCTGACCACCTCCGTATCGCCGAGCCATATCCAGGAAAACTTTGATATATCGAGCTTGCCGCAGCGGGCCATGGCGGAAATTCGCGACGATATCACCACCCGGATACGCTTCAATTCGGTGGTGGAAACCGGCGTGCCCGGGTTTATTCCGCGCAAAAAATAATGTGTGGCCGGGGGCGGCTGTTGCAGGGCCGTCCCTTTTTGCGCGAGCGCTGCTTCAAACCAGGCCTATGGTATTTTTACTGATTTCCCGAGGTGGAAACGATGGACGTGTTCCAGACCATGCGTTTTTTCACGGCGGTCGCTCAAAGCGGCAGCTTTACCGGCGCCGCCGAGATCCTGAACACCACCACCGCCAACGTCTCCAAAGCAGTCTCCAGCCTTGAGGCCAGGCTGCAAGCCCGCCTGATCAACCGCACGACTCGCCGCCTGGCATTGACCGAGGCCGGTCTGCGTTATTTGCAGCGCTGCGAGAAAATCCTCGATGAGGTGCGTGAAGCGGACGAGGAGGCCGGTACCGCTCAAGTGATGCCGTCTGGCAGGCTCAAGATTCATGCGATGTCGGCCATTGGCAATCACTATGTGATCCAGGCCATTGCCAAGTATCGGGAGACGCATCCCTCGGTGATGTTTGATCTGGTCCTGACCAATCGCTTGCCTGACTTGCTGGAGGAGGGCTATGACATGTCGATTGTGTTGGCGCGGGATTTACCCGACTCAGGGTTTGTCGCGCAGCGGCTCGGTAGCACCTACAGCATTCTTTGCGCTTCGCCCGCCTACCTGGAAAAACGCGGATACCCGGATTCTCCGGGGGATCTTTGTGCACACGATTGCCTGAGAATCGTGAACACGGTAATGCCGGCTGAAAACTGGATATTCGAGGGGCCGAAAGGTATGGAAAGTGTCAGCACTCCATTATCTCCCTTGCACATCAATACCGCCGATGGCATGACCGTCGCGATAAAAAGCGGGATGGGCATCGGAATACAACCTATTGCTTCGGCTGTCGAGGGGCTCAGGCACGGAACGTTGCTGCGGGTATTGCCAGACTATCATCTTGAAGAGTTGAATCTGTTTGCAATCTACCCCTCGCGAAAGTTTCTTGATGCCAAGATAAAAACCTGGCTCGAGTTTCTCAAAGGCGTGATTCCGGAGTTGTTGGCATCGAATAAGGAAGGTGTCGGTTCACAACAACGATAATGACTTTTTTCAGCAGGTCGTGCGGGGAAGGAGTGTCGACCCTCCATCGTCCACAACAGGGCTCAACCGTTCGAGCAGCCAGTGCCCATCACTTGATATTGCAGGATGTGGCGTTGGCCGTGCGAGTCTTCATAGGTCATTTGCACTGGGACCGGCGCGCATTGATCGGCGGCCTCGGTGATTGAAACGACTTTTTCGATATCGGGCTTTGCTGCGTAAGTGTAGGTTTCGACAGGGACCTGGCTGCTGGCTGCCGATGAGTAACCGTCGTCGGCAAATGCCTGCGCGGCAGTACTGCCAAGAACAAGGATAAGTGCGATTTTCGAGAAGTTCATGATGTTCACCGTATCGTCTGGGTCGGTTGCTTTGCGAGCGCAATGGTCGTAAAGCCTGGAACGGAGTTTCCGAGTGTTTACCGGGTGAGTGGTTGAGGCTGACTGTATTGGCTCACTCGGTAGAGACGATATTAGGTGTTTGTTATTCCTCCATATAGCGGCCTGTTGGACAAACACTGTTGCCAGATTCCGCATCAATCGCCGGTTGGAAACGACAACGGCCCCGAATCAGGGGCCGTTGTCGTTTCGCCAGTCCAGCGCGTCGGGCTTGCTTACTCGGCACTGCGCTCCTGATGGCTGGAGACGAATTGCTTGAAGCGTTCGGTCGGCAAGCCTTCGAACAGTTCCGCCGGCGTTCCCTGGACATCGACCAGGCCACCGTGCATGAACACCACCCGGTTTGACACGTGGCGGGCAAAGCCCATTTCGTGGGTCACCACCAGCATGGTGCGGCCCTCCTCGGCCAGGGAGCGCATCACCCGCAGCACTTCGCCCACCAGCTCCGGGTCAAGGGCCGAGGTCGGCTCGTCGAACAACATCACCTGCGGGTTCATCGCCAGTGCACGGGCAATCGCCACGCGTTGCTGCTGACCACCGGACAGATGCGCCGGGTAGTAGTCACGACGGTCGTACAGGCCGACCTTGTGCAGCAGCGCCTCGGCCTCCTCGACGCACTCGGCACGGGAGCGCTTGAGCACCCGCATCGGGCCTTCAATGACGTTTTGCAGCACGGTCATGTGCGACCACAGGTTGAAGCTCTGGAACACCATGCCCAGGCAACTGCGCATGCGCTCGACCTGACGGGCGTTGCTCGGGGTCTGGCGGCCGTCGGCGTGCTGTTTCATTTCGATCACTTCACCATTGACGGTGATGATGCCTTGATCGGGGGTTTCCAGCAGGTTGATGCAGCGCAGGAAGGTACTTTTACCGGATCCGCTGGCACCGAGGATCGAGATCACGTCGCCCTTGTGGGCGTCCAGGGAAATGCCCTTGAGGACATGGGCGTTGCCGAAGGACTTCTGGATATTAGTCACCGACAGGGCTGAAGCGGACTGAGTGCTCATGGCAGGCTCCGTATCAAATCAGGAATGGGTAGGCAGCGAAGGGGCGGCTTTTTTGATCGTGTCGACCGGCCGTTCACGCAGGTGCGGCGAGAGGCGATACTCGAGCCAGGCGACAGCACGGACGACCAGGAAATTCAGCACCAGATAGATCACCGCCGCGCAGATGAACACTTCCATGGTGCGATAGGTGCGCTGGATGATCTGTTGCGCGACGCCGGTGACGTCCCACACGGTCACCAGGCTGGCCAGTGCCGTGGACTTGACCAGCAAGATGGCTTCGGTGGAGTAGGCCGGCAGGGCCTGGCGCAGGGTCACCGGGGCAATGATCCGGCGCAGCAGTTCCCAGGGCGACATGCCCACGGCCTTGCCTGCTTCGATCTGCCCCTGGGGCACGCTGAGCAGTCCGCCACGAATGATTTCGGCGGTGTAACCGGCGGTGCACAAGGCCAGCGACACCACCGCGCAGCCATAGGGCGAGCGGAGCAGGACCCAGGCGAAGCTGTCGCGGATGGCCGGGAACTGGCCCAGGCCGTAGTAGATCAGGAACATCTGGATCAGCAGCGGCGTGCCGCGAAACAACATGATGTAGAAGCGTGCCGGATAGCTGAAGAACCACCAGCGGCTGACCCGCAGGCTGACAATGCCGACGGAGAGGGTAAGGCCGATCACCAATGAGCAGAAAAATAGCGTCAGCGTTGTGGGCAACGCGGCCAAAAGCTTGAGCATGGTGTCAGCGAGGAACGGAAAATCGATCATAAGTAGTCCTCTCGACTCGAACTAGACTGGGCTGCGCTGCCGCGTGCGACGCACGCGAGCCTCGGCCATGTTGAACAGCCGACCGGACAGGCCAGTGAGCACGAGGTAGACGATGCCGCCGATGATGTAGAAAGTGAAATATTGCCGGGTCGATCCGGCCGCGACCTGACTGGCGCGCATCAACTCCACCAGGCCGATCACGGAAATCAGCGCGGAGTCCTTCAGGCTCATTTGCCAGACATTGCCCAGCCCGGGGAGCGCAAAGCGCAGCACCTGGGGCACCAGAATTCGTTTGAAACGCATGGCCCGGGTCATGCCGATGGCCAGCCCGGCTTCCAGTTCGCCCTTCGAGACCGCGAGAAAAGCGCCACGATAGACTTCCGCCTGGTAGGAACCGGAAATCAGCCCGACCGCCAGGGCCCCGACGAGAAAAGGCGGCACGTCGATATAGCCTTCGCCGCCGAACCAATGGCCCACCGCCGTGACCACACTGGCACCGCCAAAGTAGAACAGGTAGATCACCAGCAATTCAGGGATGCCCCTGAACAGGATCGAATACAGGTCTCCGAGCCAGCGCAGGCCGCGCTGCCGGGATAGCTTGGCCGCCGCGACCAGGCTGCCAAATACCGCACCCACCAGCAGCGCCGCCAGGGTCAATACCACGGTCATGCCCGCTGCCTTGAGCAGCGCCATTCCCCAGCCTGAGTCACCAAAACTGAGTAGCTGCAAGAGGTTCATAGAAGGTCCCACTTATGATGAAAGTTCAAGCAACCCGGCAACCTTTACGCTGCCGGGCCATTCAAGATCATTGCTTGGGGGTAAGGTCTGCCTTGAACCACTTTTCGCTCAGCTTCTTGATGGTGCCATCTGCCATGGCTTCCTTGAGCGCCGCGTCGAACTTGGCTTTCAGCTCCGGGTCTTTCTGACGGAAGCCCAGTGCTTCGCCATCACCCCAGATCGGGCCTTTGATGACCGGGCCGGTAAAGACCAGCGGTTTGTTCTCTGGCTTGTCCATGACCGAATTGAAGAAGGTTACGTCGTCGAAAGCGACGTCGATACGACCGGCCAGCAGGTCGAGGATGGCTTCGGCCGAGCTGCCGTACTCGCGAATGGTCGCGACATCCTTGAAGTTCTCGTCGATGAACGAGGTGTAGATGGTGCCGGAGGCGATACCGATGGTCTTGCCCTTGAGGGCCTTGCGCAGCTCTTCGACGCCGGCACGGACTTGCTTGGCATCGGTGCCCAGGGTGATGGCGGCGGCGTCACCGGTTTTGCCCGGCAGCAGATCGGCTTTCAACGAGACGAAGCTGGCCGGGGTCTGGGCGTAAGCCGTCGAGAAGGCCATGACCTTCTGGCGTTCTTCGTTGATGACGATGGCGTCCATCAGCACGTCGAATTTACCGGCGTTGAGACTGGCGATCATCCCGTCCCAGTTCTGGACCACGACGTTGCACTTGAGCTTCATGCGCGGGCAGATGATATCCATCAGTTCCGGTTCGAAGCCGCCGATTTTTCCACCTGGAAGCGTCAGGTTCCACGGCTCGTAAGCGCCCTCGGTGGCGATATTCACCGAGGTCCATTCCTTGGCCTGCAGTGCCGGAGCACAGGCCAGAACCATTGCACTGAGCGCTACAGAACCCAACCAGCTTGATTTCTTCGACATCTTGATAACTTCCTGCCTAATCAATGGAGTGTTGCGAACTGATCCGGCTCAGGCCGAATCTCCAATGCTTGTCCGCACAAGGATTGTTGTGCGGACAAGACAAAACCCTAAAACCCAACCTGCCAGTCAAGCCGGTTAATTCGCACCCATAATGGTTTCAGCCTGGACGGCGGCCCCATCTCCATGTGCCCTGGTCGACAGATCAACCGGTGATCATCGGCAGGTTCAA
>NZ_JALLIY010000089.1 GCF_023242315.1 Pseudomonas sp. MWU13-2105 | reverse complement strand
ATCGCGTCATTACTCGCGACCAAGAGATCCCCGGCCCCGGCATTGAGTGTGTTGTCACTGCCAATCACGTTGAACGCCGAGTTGCCGCCCAGGGTGATGTTTTGGTCATCACTGACGTGCAAGGTTTCCATATTACCCGCAGCGCCGTTCAGGGCCAGGGCATCATCCGAGGTCGCGTAGATGGTGTCGCCACCGCCACCGCTGCTCGTCAGGCTTGAGCCTGTACCCAGGTTGATCGTGTCGTTACTGCCGGTGACCGATGCTGTGGTTCCAGCACCGAAGTTAATCGTGTTGCTACTACCAGAGATGGACTCTACGGCACCGGCCGCAGTATCGAAGCTGATTGAGCTCCAATCGCCAACGACAGAGTCTCCGGAACCGGCCAGTTGCAGCACATCGTAGGTCCCAATGACCGATCCATTGGCACCATTGAGCGTGACATCACTCCAGCTCGCGTTGAC
>NZ_JALLIY010000088.1 GCF_023242315.1 Pseudomonas sp. MWU13-2105 | reverse complement strand
CGGCGCAGCTTGGCACTCAAACTCGCCGACAGTTCCAGGTCCAGGGTGGCGCCGAGGTAGCTTTGTACCTGCGGCCGCGGATGATCGGTGGGCAGTTCCAGCAGGCCCGGCGCACCGCCGAGGTGCTTGCTCCAGAAGCGGGTCTGGGCTTGCAGGCGTTCGCCTTGCAGGTGCTGTTGTTGCCAGGCCGCGTAGTCGGCGTATTGCAGGGCCAGCGGCGGCAACGGATCGTCAAGACCTTGGCTGAAGGCTGCGTACAGGCGGTTGAACTCGTCGATCAGCACCGCCACGGACCAGCCATCGGAGACGATATGGTGCTGGGTGACCAGCAGGATATGCTCGTCTTCGGCCAGTTGCAGCAGTTGCCCGCGAATCAGCGGGCCCTGGCTCAGGTCGAACGGAGCGAGGGCCTCGGCCTGGGTCAGTTGTTCGACCGCCTGTTCACGGGTTTCGTCGGGCAGCAGGCGCAGGTCCTGCTCGCCCAGGGCAAAGCCGATAGCGGCG
>NZ_JALLIY010000087.1 GCF_023242315.1 Pseudomonas sp. MWU13-2105 | reverse complement strand
TGCCGTAGCTTGGCACTCAGGGCAATCGGCAGCTCCAAGGGCAAGCTGGCACCGATATAGCTTTGTACTTGTGGTCGTGGATGGTCGCTCGGTAGCTCCAGCATTCCTGGCGCATCGCTGAGGTGTTCGCTCCAGAAACGGGTCTGGGCTTGCAGGCGTTCGCCTTGCAGGTGCTGTTGTTGCCAGGCCGCATAGTCGGCGTATTGCAGGGCCAGCGGCGGCAACGGATCGTCAAGACCCTGGCTGAAGGCTGCGTACAGGCGGTTGAACTCGTCGATCAGCACCGCCACGGACCAGCCATCGGAGACGATATGGTGCTGGGTGACCAACAGGACATGCTCGTCCCCGGCCAGTTGCAGCAGGCGTCCACGCACCAGCGGGCCCACGCTCAGGTCGAAAGGCGCGTGGGTCTCGGCCCGGGTCAGTTGTTCGACCTGCTGTTGCTGTGCCTCGCCAGCCAGGGCGCGCAGGTCGTGCTCGGCCAGGGTAAAGCCGATATCGGCA
>NZ_JALLIY010000086.1 GCF_023242315.1 Pseudomonas sp. MWU13-2105 | reverse complement strand
GAGAAAGCCATGGCCGCAGTGATTCAGGAAGCCTATATCCAGGGTGTTTCAACTCGCTCCGTAGACGAGTTGGTCAAGGCCATGGGCATGACCGGCATCTCCAAGAGCCAGGTCTCGCGACTGGCCGGCGAGATTGACGAGCGTGTCAACGCGTTCCTGGATCGCCCGCTTGAAGGTGACTGGCCCTACCTCTGGATTGATGCCACCTACGTCAAAGTACGGGAGGCCGGGCGTATTGTGTCGGTCGCCGTCATAATCGCCGTGGCGGTGAACACCAATGGTGGCCGGGAAATCCTGGGCATGCGCGTCGGCCCTTCGGAAGCAGAGCCGTTCTGGACGGACTTCCTGCGAAGCCTGATGCGACGTGGCTTGCGCGGTGTAAAGCTGGTGATCTCTGATGCCCACGAAGGGCTCAAAGCCGCCGTATCCAAAGTGTTTCATGCGACCTGGCAACGCTGCCGGGTACACTTCATGCGCAACGCCATGGCCCATGTCGGCAAGGGCCAGCGCACCATGGTGGC
>NZ_JALLIY010000085.1 GCF_023242315.1 Pseudomonas sp. MWU13-2105 | reverse complement strand
CGGCGCCTGACCACGACTTAAACCTTACATCCATCCATAGGGATTCTCGCCCTATGGGGCGAGCTCAGTCCCGCCCCCAGGAGTGCTTTATGGGAAAGCCATTGAATGTGTTGTGCCTACCGTTTCTGTTCATTCGGAACCCTTACGTCCCCGATTCGTTTCTGCGCCTGAACGAGTTCCAGCGCCAGTTCACGATCATCTGCAGCGGTGTGATGCGCTTGCCGGAAGAAGCACCGCGTGTGGGCTACTACCAAGTCACCGGCGCGTACGAGGTGGGGCATGCGGGTCTGATTGAAGACGCCATTGTGCTCTGTACCTCACGGTTCGAGGAGCTGCATGCTTATCCGAAACTGAGTGCGGCGGCTTCGTTTGACCCACGTTCGGTTGAGGTCTACTACACCCTCTCAGAGCTCACCAGACCATGCTCTGCGATCTATGGCAGCGCTGATATTCAACGGGTGCTCTCAGGTGTTGTCGGCCCCTCTGAGATCGTTTGGCGACGTCCCTGCCTCACGGATGAAGAAGTGCATGCGCTGGA
>NZ_JALLIY010000084.1 GCF_023242315.1 Pseudomonas sp. MWU13-2105 | reverse complement strand
CGAGCAGGGCGTCGAGCAGGTGCAGCAGGTGACGGCTCCAGCGCGCGATGGTGCTTTCGTCGAACAGATCGGTGGCGTACTCGAACTGGCCACGGATGCTTTCACCGTCGTCATTGAGCGACAGGCTCAGGTCGAACTGGGTGGTGCCGGTGGCCTGGGGCAGCGGGGTCAGTTCCAGGCCGGGCAGGGCCAGGGCCTGGTCGCGAGGGGTATTGCCGAGTACCAGCATGGCCTGGAACAGCGGGCTATGGCCGAGGCTGCGCTCCGGTTGCAGGGCTTCGACCACCTGTTCGAAAGGCAGGTCTTGATGGCTGTAGGCGTCGAGGGTGGTGGCCTTGATCTGCGCCAGCAACTGGTCGACGCGGCTGCCGGCCTGGACATCGACGCGCAAGGCCAGGGTGTTGACGAAAAAACCGATCAACGCCTCGGTTTCCTGGCGCGGGCGGTTGGCGACCGGGGTGCCGACCACCACTTGCGCCTGGTTGCTCAGGCGCGACAGCAGGATCGACCAGGCCGCCAGCAGGGTCATGAACGGGGTCAGGCCCTGCTGCTGGCTGAAC
>NZ_JALLIY010000083.1 GCF_023242315.1 Pseudomonas sp. MWU13-2105 | reverse complement strand
CCGCTTAGTCCACGCCCATACCGTAGGCACCGCTGTGCTCGCGTACCAGATCCATCACCGCGTCATAGGTTTCCTTGTGCGCCCAGTCACGCTGGAACTCCAGCAGTACCTGCTGCCAGGTCACCGGTACGGCACCGGCCTGGATCATCCGCTGCACGGACATGTCGTGGGCTTCCTGGGTGGTACCGCCGGACGCGTCGGTGACGATGTACACCTCGAAACCTTCAGCCATGGCTTCCAGGGCCGGGAAGTTCAGGCACACCTCGGTCCACAGCGCGGCCATGATCAGCTTCTTGCGCCCGGTGGCCTTCACCGCCTCGACAAGCTTCTTGTCTTCCCAGGAGTTCATCGAGGTGCGCTCGATCGGCTGTGCACCCGGGTTCACTGCCAGCAACTCAGGCCAGATGTAGCCGCTGAAGCTTTTGGTTTCCACCGAGGTATAGATCGTCGGCACGTTGAAGATCTTCGCCGCCTTGGCCAGGCCAACGGTGTTGTTCTTCAGGGTCTGGCGATCGATCGATTGCACGCCGAAGGACATCTGCGGCTGGTGGTCGATCAGGATCAGGGTGGAGTTGGTTGGGTTGAGCAGTTC
>NZ_JALLIY010000082.1 GCF_023242315.1 Pseudomonas sp. MWU13-2105 | reverse complement strand
GGCTGTCAAAACCCCAACTGCTACAAGCTTTTTCAGGTTCTTGGCGCAGCAATAGAGCAGGGGCCAGGACTACAAGTTCGGTTCCGCCAACAGTGTAGGAGCCATGCTGTTCGAGGGACAGGCCTTTGCTGGGCGATACGTATGCAGATGCACGGTCTCTGCGTAGTCCTTCACGATGGGCATCTTTTGCATGACGCTCCCATCGTGCAACAGTAGAGGCAAAACGATGCTCCCGTCCGGCGAAGACACCTACTTCCCCATGCTCAACGGTTCCTGGTTACGGAGAGGGCCGCTCGTTCGCCGATGTCAGCCAGGAACTCTCCCAACGGCTCACTACCCATCTCGATGAAACGACCTCCCTCCAGGTCCATCAGTCCTGCTGACGTAGTCTGACGCAAAGCCTCGAGCCTGGCTCGTTCTTCGGCCTCATGCGGCTCCAACAGACGAAGTCCTTCGCGCATGATTTGGCTGGCGTTCGGGTACTGGCCGGAAACAACCAGGTCACTGATGACCGGGTCCGAGTGATCAGTGAGAACGACATCTCCTGTCGGTGGATATACCGTGCGGGCCAGGGCGCGCTTGTCAGCTTCAGTGCTGGCGGGGTGAGGAAGGCG
>NZ_JALLIY010000081.1 GCF_023242315.1 Pseudomonas sp. MWU13-2105 | reverse complement strand
CGCGGCCTTGGCGGCGGCATAGGCGGTGCGATGGGTAATGCCCAGTACGGTCAGGCTGGAGATGTTGACGATCCGGCCCCATTGACGCTCGCGCATACCGGGCAGCAGCGCCTGAGTGGCCAGAAGCGCCGAATGCAGATTCACCCGCATCACGGCATCGAAATCGTCCAGATCCACTTCACCCAGCACCTGCGGGCGAACCAGACCGACGTTATTCACCAGCCCGTCGAACGCATACTGCTGGGTTAACGTCGCCAAGGCCTGTTCGGTCGCCTTGCGATCTCCCAGGTCAACCGGTACCAAAATACCGGGGAAATCGACACCCCCAGCGTGCCGGGCGATGCCCACGACGCGGTGACCCGTGTTTGCCAGTGTCTGTGCCAACGCCAGGCCGATGCCCTTGCTGGCGCCGGTGATCAAAAAGCTTCGCTTGTTCATGAGTGCTCCTGGGACCAGCCCGTGCAGGGGCTGGCCGAGTGAAGGCCGAAGGCAGGTTTCAGGCTGGCTTGGTCCATTCGTTGCCTTTCATGAACGGATCGAGCTGGGTGTGCACTAGATGGTTGGTGTAGTTGCTCATGACCTTGGTGGCGACGCCCAGTACCACTTCCAGCACGTTGCGCCGCGTGAAACCGGCAGCCAGGAAGGCTTCGATACCGGCGTCGTTGACGAAA
>NZ_JALLIY010000080.1 GCF_023242315.1 Pseudomonas sp. MWU13-2105 | reverse complement strand
TGCGGCCTTGGCGGCAGCATAGGCGGTGCGATGGGCAATGCCCAGTACGGTCAGGCTGGAGATGTTGACGATCCGGCCCCATTGACGCTCGCGCATACCGGGTAGCAGCGCCTGAGTGGCCAGAAGCGCCGAGTGCAGATTCACCCGCATCACGGCATCGAAATCGTCCAGATCCACTTCACCCAGCACCTGCGGGCGAACCAGACCGACGTTATTCACCAGCCCGTCGAAAGCATACTGCTGGGTTAACGTCGCCAAGGCCTGTTCGGTCGCCTTGCGATCTCCCAGGTCAACCGGTACCAAAATACCGGGGAAATCGACACCCTCAGCGTGCCGGGCGATGCCCACGACGCGGTGACCCGCGTTTGCCAGTGTCTGTGCCAACGCCAGGCCGATACCCTTGCTGGCGCCGGTGATCAAAAAGGTTCGATTGTTCATGAGTGCTCCTGGGGCCAGCCTGTGCAGGGGGCTGGCGGAGTGAAGGCCGAAGGCAGGTTTTAGGCTGGCTTGGTCCATTCGTTGCCTTTCATGAACGGATCGAGCTGGGTGTGCACCAGATGGTTGGTGTAGTTGCTCATGACCTTGGTGGCGACGCCCAGTACCACTTCCAGCACGTTGCGCCGCGTGAAACCGGCAGCCAGGAAGGCTTCGATACCAGCGTCGTTGACGAAG
>NZ_JALLIY010000008.1 GCF_023242315.1 Pseudomonas sp. MWU13-2105 | reverse complement strand
CCGTGTGATCGAGTATCAGACTGGCGGTGCATTGAGCTGGGATTGATGCTGCTGTTCACCTTGGGTGAATAGACTGGAATACCGAAAAGCCCTGAACCTGTTCAGGGCTTTTTTGTTTGCGCCTGATCACTGCGTTATGAAGCCATGTGTTTTGCTTCCAGCCCTCGTGTTTCGATCACGTCGAATACGTCACTGGCGTCCTGTAACAACAGCCGTGAGATCGCGGCGATATTGCCCAGGCCCCGTGGATCGCTATCGCTCAGTCGGCTACAGGTGAACAAGGTCTTCAACTTGTTGACCGCCCGCATGCGCTCGCTGACGCAGGCATGCAGATCAACCAATGGTGCATTGCGGTCGATGTAGAGAACCTCGTGCAATGCAGGATATCGATCAGAAAAGAGAATCCCGACGCTGATTTTCCATCAGAAAAAATCCGCAAAAAAATCCGCGACTGGAGTCAAAATGTCGACCGAGTTAGTCACAGGAAATCACTGGCTTGAGCCTCTCATGCCGACCTTTCCGGCTGAAATTCTGAAACTGGCTGAAGAGGTACCATTCCTGGCAGGAAAACTGACCGGAATGATCCCTCCAGAGACAGCTATCCGTGTCGGCGGACTCCTGCGGGTAACCAATAGTTTTTACAGCAACCTGATCGAAGGCCAGTTTACCGAGCCCATGACGCTGGCACCTTCATCACCGAAGCGCAACCGTTAAGAACTGTCAGAACTGGCGATGACCCATATCGGTGCCCAGGAAGCTTTTGAGCGAGCACTCAAGATTTATCCTGAATCTCCCTGGCCGACCCTCTTTGATCCGAAGTTCATAGCGCGCATACACAAGCGCCTTTTTGACGGTGTCGACCAGGAACAGTTGCACCTGAGTAAGGGCCGATTGCTGGTACCCGGGCAACTGCGCGACGAAGCTCAACAGGATGTTCTGGTGGGAAATCACACAGCCCCAGCCAGCAACGCGGTCACCTCCATGCGGGTGCGGATGCAACAAGTCTACGGACGACTCCCCGATGCCCGCAGCCGCTTGCTTGCCACCATGGCCTATCATCACCGGCTGGCCTGGGTTCATCCTTTCGTGGACGGTAACGGACGCAGCGTAAGGCTGATTACTCACCTGCAACTGCATAAGCTCGGCCTGGCATCACCGCTTTGGTCCCTTTCAAGGGGGCTGGCGCGACAGCAGCAAGCCTATTACGCCTATCTTGCCAATGCAGACAAACCCCGACGGGGTGACCTTGATGGGCGAGGACAACTCACTCAAGCCGGGTTATTCGAGTTCATCGGGTTCATGCTGGAGACCTGCCTGGATCAGATGCGCTATACAGAACGGGCATTGAATATTACTCACCTGAAAGGGCGCCTGGAGATCATATTCAAATGGGACCCACGCCTCCTGAAGGTCGGGTTGAAGCCGGAGTCAGCCCGAGCGCTGCAGATACTGCTGACCCAAGGAGCCGTCAGTCGTGCTGACTTCAAAGTGTTCACCGGCCTCAGTGATCGGGTGGCAAGCGATCAACTCACCGCGCTCGTGAAGCTGGGCCTTGTAGAGAGCCAGAGCCCCAAAGCCCGTGACCTGTATCCCGGTTTGCCCATCTGGTTTGCACAACTTCTGTTCCCTGATTTGCATCAACGAATGGTCGGTGCGTAAGCGCTCAAGACCTTGAAATATTTCAGCCCCATTGTCCAACGCCCTGGGGCGATAAGGCCGGCGAGTCCCGCACCGGACATATCGCCAGGCAAGCGGAATCCACACCGACCGTATTGACACGACGGACCTTCAGCCCGCGTAGGTAATACGCCTGTGATCCAGGGCAGCGTTGGACACATGGACCTCGTCAAAGGTCAAGGCGCCCTGGATATCATCCTCGGCCGACTGCCGTAAACGAGTGAACTGCGCGTTGTACTGCAGATTTTCCCCATAGGAGACGGCGGGCAGCCCCCGGGCGTCGATCCGGTAACACTGGTATTCGCCAAAACCGAACTCGGAACGCCCATAGGCCTGCGCTCCGGCGCGGGTTCGGGAGACGATCAACACCTCCCCATCGAGCATCTTCGGAACTCCACCAAAGAAATTCGAGGCCCTGAAGCCATAATCCAGCGGATCGCCACGGCGCTCGACACGCATTTTTTTCTCGACCCGGAACAACTCAGTGAAATCCGCTCGCTGGATCATGCCGCGGCTATTGAAGTGGCCACCCGGCGGCAGAATCACCTGGGATTTGAACGGATTGTCACGTAGCAACTCACTGTCGTCATAGACCTCGTAGTCATCGCCGGAACTCACGCTGCCCGAATCGGAGGCCGGCGAGTCGACTGAGCTCTGCGGCGACGGCGGCTCGGACAGTGCGGCATCTGACGGCCCAGCCACCGCAGGCGAATGCTGCGGACCCGCCCCGCTCAGGTAGATTTCCCACTCCGGATCCCAGTGTGGATTGAGCCCCGCGCCCTGCAGCCCCAGGGCTTTTCCGCGCTGCAGGGTGAGTCCGACAGGTTTGCGAGTCTGTGGGTCGATCACCTGCACGATACCGTCGCGCAGTTTGAAATCGCTGCGTATCTCATAGATCCCCGAATACCCCTCGGGATCGGTATAGCGAATATAGAAGCCCTGTTCGCCGACCTGATAAATCCCCTCGGCATTGGGTTTGAGCCCCTTGAGCGAGACATTGCCCACGGCATGCGAACGGATAATCCGCGCCTGACCCGGACGCAGGCGATTGACCAGGGCCACCTCAATCGCGGCGGATTGTGGCGGCTCTGGCAGCGTTGCGACTGGAGGGGCGCGCTCCGGCAGCGGCTCGACAGGCGTTGTCGGCGACATCCCGGCCTGATCCGGCAAGGGCTGCGCGAACACCTCGGGCAGCTTCGCCCGCGCGGCCAGCGGCGCGGCATTGAGCAAACCGAAGAAAACCCGCGTCATCCCGGCCGCTCGCTCGTCCGTGGAATGAGCCTCGACCACCTGCTCCAGGCCCATTCCCGCCTCAGCCAAACCGAGCAACCCGGCCACCAGCTCGAATTCGGGACAGGCCAACGCAAGTGCCCCCGCGGCATTCGCCACGGACTCGAGACAGTGACGCCAGAGGGTCTTGACGACACTGGCATCGCTGCGGACGATCAGGTCGATATCACGCACCGCGCGACGACGCTGCAAGTCACGCAGATGTTCGAAAGGATCGCCAGTGATGATCGGGCTTGTGCCGACATATTGTTGCGGGTCCCACACGCCCGAGGCCGTGAACCCCGGGCGGTCGTAGGGCAACATGTGCAACTTGGGGTACTTGGACAAACCGACCAGAGCCGTCTCCAGTCCGCTGTAGGACAGGCCGTCGGGACGATCACTCAGTTCGAAATGACTGGCCAACTTCTGGCGCAACGCCGGAATCCTGACCTGGCGCGCGAGCCACGCCTTCATCAAGCCGATTTCGGCGAAGCCGTGCAGGGGCGAAGCGTTGCCCGGGACATACAGCACGACCCGCCCGAACGCTCGATCGCAAAACAGCACCAGGTCGGTGGCGGCGTACCCGTAGATCGCCAGGAGGGCAACCTCGCAATAAGCTCCGGGCACCGACGCCGCCTGTATCTGCGCGACACTCAGTTCATGCCAGCACTGCCAGTGATTGAGCCCGGCCGCACGCCAGACCAGATTGCGATCCTCCCACTTCAGCGAACCTTCATACCACTGCAAGTCCGCAGCCTTGAGCAATGCGCACTTGAGTAAATCGCGATAATCCTGCCCATGCTCACGCCAATAGGCATCTTGCCCAGGGGTGTAAAGATTGTAGAAATCCGTATCCCAGACAAACTGCTGGAAATCCCGTGGATTGATATCGAGCTGCGTGTCGGGGCCATAGTGCTGCGGCGTCACACGTCGATAAATACCGCGGTAGTCGATGTAGTGTGTCTTCAGGTAGTCGACATCCAACGGATTGAGCTGGACTTCGGGGAGTTTTTCGACCGGTGTGATCGGCGGTGCCAACTCGAAACGCCCTGGCAACAGGCGTTGCAAGAAATGATTACCCTCCTGATAGTTGGAGAGCATGGCCTGGGTCAGCGTCTGCTGGTAAACCACCTGGCCGAGGGTCCCGACATTGCCCTGTCGGCGATAGTGCAGATTGACCAGCAAGGTCTTTTCGGGATCGAGATCCAACTGCCACTGCGACTGGGCATGCTGACGAATCAGGCTTGTGGCGACTTTGGCGGGATCGGGCAACAGCACACCGCGCTCGCGGACAAATTGATCCAGTTGCGGATTGGCTTGCAGCCCGGCTACGAGCCCGACGTGCTCAACGTCTGGTGCAGGAATTAAAACCTCGTTCATATCTCTCCCGGATGCTTGCAATTACGATCAAGCCCGTCGGCACAATGAACGGGCTTCAATCAAGGCCACGCACAACCGCAATACCTGTTGTGTCTGTGACCGAACATCCGGACTATGCTGGATAGCTGTCGGGAAACAGCGGTAAAAGAATAACGCCACGGGAGCGATAAAGTGGCTGGCACAAGTCCCATGGCGTGCGGTTCAAGGTCTATGCAGTGGCGAGGGACTATCCGCCGAACAACGCCTCCGCCAACCCGCGAACACCCGGCTGGACAGCAAAAACACCGCCCGCCAGCGGCTGGTCACTCAGATCGCCAGCCGGACGGATCGAGGTGACGAACAGGGTTTCCATGTTGCGGCCACCGAAGGCACACATGGTCGGTTTCTTCACTGGCAAGGTAATGGAGCGTTCCAGCTGGCCTTGGGGAGTAAAGCGATGAATCATCCCGGCATCGTTGGCACATATCCAATAACAACCGTCGCTGTCGATGGCCGCGCCGTCCGGCCGACCTGGATACTGGTTCATGTCGACAAAGATGCGCCGGTTGTACGGGGTGCCGCTATCGATGTCGTAATCGAACGCCCAGATGAGTTGTACCGACGCATGGGAGTCGGACAAATACATCACCTTGCCGTCGGGACTGAAGGCCAAGCCGTTGGGGACCACGAAGCCGTCAAGCCGAGGGCCCGATAGGCTACTTTGCCCGCCGTCATAGCGATAAAGCGCACCAGCCATTGCCCCCGCCGTCAGTTCGACCTGCATGGTGCCCGCCCAAAAGCGGCCCTGGCGATCACAACGACCATCGTTGAAACGCATGCCCGGCAAGGCATGGCTCACACTGCTCAGGCGGTTGCACTGCAGATCGTCATCAAGACTGACGGTGAGTCGAAACAATCCACTTTCCATGCCGGCAATCCAGCTGCCGTCAGGGCACGCGGCGATGCAGGCGAGCATCTCGGGCGCCTCCCAGCTCTGGCTGGAGCGATTCTCCGGATCCCAGCGAAACAAGCGCCCGGCGGGAATATCAACCCAGTACAGCGCTTGTTCACGACAGCTCCAGACAGGGCTTTCGCCGGTGGCGTTAGCGGCGTCGAGAATCAGTTCAACATCCATGGCCGTTCCAGTCAGGTGGTCGTTACAGGCAGCCTTTTGCACTAGCCTCAGTCATCGCCAAAAGGCCCCAACGTCACGAACGCCCCGCCCTGGTAGACCAGGATCGGATCGTCTGCCGCCGGCATGGGCAGCGCCTCGACCTGGCCACGGAAAGGCTCGGAGCTGTCCCGGGCCTTGAAATTCAGGTGCGCGGCATAACCATTGTCCCACCAGACATTCTGGTTGTCCGAAACGCCATAGACCACCGTATGGCCTACGTTCGGCGTGTACAGCGCGCACTCCAGCAATTGCGTCAGGTCACCGTAGCTCAACCAGGTGCTCATCATCCGGCGGTTTTGCGGCTCGCTGAACGAAGAGCCGATACGGATGCTGACGGTCTCGATACCGTAGCGATCGAAATAGAAGCTGGCCATGTCTTCGCCGTAACACTTCGACAAGCCGTAGTAGCTGTCAGGGCGACGCGGGGAATGGGCGTCCAGTCGATGACCCTGCTTGTGGAAACCGATCACATGATTGGAACTGGCGAAAATCACTCGTTTTACATTGTGGCGACGTGCGGCTTCATAGATGTGGAATACGCCGCAGATATTGGCACCGAGTATTTCTTCGAAAGGACGCTCCACCGAAACACCACCAAAATGCAGGATGGCATCCACGCCGTTGACCAATTGGTCAACGGCTTGTTTGTCAGCAAGATCACAGAGCTGAACCTCTTCGCTCGCGTCCAGCGCCGGTGCCACTTCGGCAATGTCGGAGAGGCGCAATATCCGGGTGAACGGCCGCAGGCTTTGGCGCAGCACCTTGCCGAGTCCTCCGGCGGCCCCCGTCAGCAGAAGGCGATTGAAGGGTTGATGCTCCGTCGTTGCGCTAGTCATTAGGGCTCGCTCTCTCACGTGTTGCGGTCTGCATTATGTGTTGTCGTACAACATATTTGATTATCAACAGCCATTTTCATAGCTGTCAACGTCCCCCAGGGGCAAGACGCTCTCGGGTGCCGGTAGCTCGCAGCCGAGGCGTCACGCGCTCATCGTTTGCGGATCAGAGCAGGGATATCGGATAGCTGATGAAGACGCGGTTTTCATCGAAACCGTTGATATTGAAGCTGCTGCGAATGGTCGAGTTACGCCATCTCACGTTGAGATTCTTGAATGTTCCACTCTGTATCGTGTACGCCAGCTCGGACTCACGCCCCCGTTCCTTACCGTCGGTGATGGTCCCGGTGTGCACATTGTCGCCGCTGATATAGCGGTTCATCAGGGTCAGTCCCGGCACTCCGAGGGCAGCGAAGTTGTAGTCGTGGCGTAGCTGCCAGGAATGTTCCTGTGCATTGTCATAGCTGGAGTTGTAGCTGTCGTTGGCCAGGGTACCGCCGCTGGTGCCGTTGACGCGCATCCAGGCGCTGTTACCGGTGAGTTTCTGCAAGCCGACATAGAAGGTGTTGCCACCGTACTTGGCCGAGAACAGCCCGGACCAGGTCTTGTTCTCCAGTTCGCCGGCCTTGGCGCTACCGTCGTCCTTGCCGTAGAAAAAGCCCAGGTTGGCGCCCAGGGTCCAATCGCCCAGCGGCTGGCTATGCACCAGATTGAGGTACTGCTGGCTGTAGATGTCCTTGAGCTGGGCATTCCACACTCCGATCATCGTGCGATTGTCATTGAAGCTGTATTCGCCGCCCTGGAAGTTGAAGCGATCGGAAGTAATGCCCGGCTTACCGTTCATGAACATGGCGGTCATGCTCGAGTCGTTGCGTGGGCTGTTGTCCTGGAACTGGCCGCCGTAAAGCGTCAGGCCCGCGATTTCCTTCGAGGTGATCTGGCCGCCACGAAAGGTCTGCGGCAGCGAACGGCCGTCGTCCGAGCGCAGGATCGGCAACACCGGCATCCATTCGCCAACCTTCAGCTCCGTTTTGGAGATCTTTGCCTTCGCGGCCACGCCCAGTCGACCGAAGTTACTGGCAGGCTCGCCGTCGTTGTCCAGCGGCAACAACTGTGTACCGCCGGTGCCTCGTCCGCCGTCCAGCTTGACCGAATACAGGCCCAGAACGTCCATCCCGAAACCGACCGTCCCTGGCGTGTAGCCTGAGCGCGCATCAAGAATGAAGCTCTGTGTCCATTCTGCGGCGGTGCTCTGCTTATGAGCCGGATTGGTGAAGTTTCGGTTGAAGTAGGCGTTACGCAGATTCAGGCCGGCTTGGGCATCGTCGAGAAAGCCTTCTGCGCTGCATATCTGCGGGAGGGCAAAGAGCAAGCCTGTGACTGCGAGCGAAGGGGTGAGTCGAGTAGGACGGATGATCATTATTGTTGTGCTCCTTGTTAAGCGAACGTATTCCGCGGGGCCATGAATAGCCTTCTGTGAGCGGAACACGGCGTGCAGCCACGACAGCGACTTGAACGGGAGTTGAGTCGTGCCTGATTAGCGTGCGAAGTGGCTTACGAAATCGCTTGCGAGCGTGAGCGCGCGATACAGAGCGAGCGGACTGTCGGATGCCAATGAGAAGAAGGGGTATGGGGGGAGGTAAGCGTCATCAGTATCTCCTTTTTATTTTTATTTATGACATACGTTGTCGTACAACGTATTTTGATTATTAAAACATCCCTGCTCCATTGTCAACCGCCTGAAAATCAAACCGTGGCGATTTCGCATCGAGTCCCATGGGCGAGAGTTCGCACGGTTTTGAACCGTGCCGGTGATGGAGGCGGTTGTTTTTCCGATTGACAGTGCCTAATTGAACTGGCTATAAACCGCTTTGTTGTACGACGACGTATAACGCTTCGATTTTCCAAAAAACAAGGACAACTCCTGCCGTCAGGCACGGAGCACGTACACCTCCAATCTAAAAATAATTAAGGTGAAACGATGAAAATCAAAGGCATCCGTTGGTGGATGGTCGGACTGGTGACCGCCGGGCTGATCGTCAACTACCTGGCCCGCAACACCTTGTCGGTCGCGGCACCAACGCTGATGAGTGAGTTGAGTATTTCCACCGAGCAGTACTCGCAAATCGTGGTGGCGTGGCAAATCTGCTATGCGTTCATGCAGCCAGTGGCTGGATACATCATTGATGCCATTGGCACCAAAATGGGTTTTGCCATTTTCGCCATAGCCTGGTCGGCGGCCTGCGCCGCCGCAGCGCTGGCCACGGGCTGGCAAAGCCTGGCATTCGTCCGCGGCGTGCTGGGACTGACCGAGGCGGCAGGGCTGCCTGCCGGGGTCAAGGCCACCACCGAATGGTTTCCGGCCAAAGAGCGCTCGGTCGCCATCGGTTGGTTCAATATAGGTTCATCCGTGGGCGCGCTGCTCGCACCGCCGCTGGTGGTTTGGGCCATTTTGCAAAGCGGTTGGCAATTGGCGTTCTTGATCGTCGGTGGGCTGGGCATCCTCTGGAGTGCGCTGTGGCTTTTGCTGTACAAGCACCCGCGTGATCAGTTGCATATGGACGACGCCGAGCGTGATTACATCCTGGCCGGCCAGGAGTCGCACTTCAAAGAGGCCGCGCCGAAAAAAGGTAGTTGGAAGACGATCATCACCAGCCGCAACTTCTACGCCATCGCCTCGGCGCGAATTCTCTCGGAGCCCGCCTGGCAGACGTTCAACGCCTGGATCCCGCTGTACTTGATGACCGAACGGCACATGAACATCAAGGAAATCGCCATGTTCGCCTGGTTGCCCTTCCTGGCGGCGGATATCGGCTGTGTTCTGGGCGGTTACCTGAGTCCGCTGTTCCATCGTTACTGCAATGTGTCGCTGTTCACCTCACGCAAGCTGGTGATGGTGTTCGGCTGCTCCTGCATGATTGGTCCGGCCTGTATCGGCCTGGTAGACAGCCCTTACATGGCGATTGCGCTGTTGTGTGTCGGCGGCTTCGCCCACCAAACCCTGTCGGGAGCGCTGTATGCCATCACCTCGGACTCGTTCGGCAAGAACGAAGTGGCCACGGCCACGGGCATGGGCGGTATGTTTGGCTACCTGGGCGCCGCCGCCTTTACCCTGGTGTTCGGCGTTCTGGTGACAAAAATCGGCTACAGTCCGCTGTTCGTGGTACTGGCGATTCTGGACATCGTGGCGGCCATCGTGGTTTGGAATGTTGCTCGGGCAATTACGCAGGAACCCGAGTCTCAACCAGGTAAAGCGACTCAATCGAATCCCCGTCCATCTATGCCGGGCGTCTAAGCGTCCGTTCTGTTTTCGATGGCATCACCCTGGTTTTGTAGACCGGCCAGGTCGACTGCCGTCGATCCTGACCGGCAACGCCCCCCCCCGCCAACAGCCCCTCCTCCACCAGGGGCTGAGTGACTAGGCGAGCGATGGGAGGGCCTTGCCGTGCTCTTGCAGCTCCTGCTCGATAAACGCCGCAATCATGGCCCGGTAGACTAGCTCGACCACATCGGGATTGGCGGCGTACTCCACGGATAATGCACGCACCTTGGCGATTACCTGCTCCACGCGCTGTGGAGCCCTGACTGCATCAGTGTCTTTCTTGAAGCGCGCAGCCTCAGTGACATAGCTACCCCGCTCCGCCAGCAGCGTTACGATCTGCCGATCCAGACGGTCGATGTTTTCGCGAACTTCTTCGAGTGATGTGCAACGGACGGCCATATCGTTCTATCTCCTGTTTCAGCCAGCCACTCTGGCTGATCCTGCTCACGCCTTGAGCCCTGTTGTGTAAGGCACGCACGCGCATGACTCACATCAAGCCGAAAATACACACCCTACACAACATTGTTTTTGCCAAGCAAAGAAAGCCCGTGACAAAGCATGTCCCGCGGCCGGTGCCCGCACAGGGACCGATCCAATCCCCACGAGCACGACGGCTCGATACCGATAATCGGAATGCTGAAAAATCGTTTGATCCATTTTGAAAACAACTGTACAAAAACACAGTATTTTCAAATCAACCGATCAAGCCCGGAGAGTGCCATGTCCAGCCAAGCCGCCAGTCATGTGATGAGGACCACCGTTGAACGCATCGTTTTGCATCAATTCACTCCCCGGCACTGCCTGCAGGCGCGCGCCATGCTGGGCTGGAGCCATGAGCATCTGAGCCAGGAGTCCGGCGTCTCGGTTGCCGCCATCCAGCGCTTCGAAACCGGGGAGTCACTGCGGGATGTCACCCGGCTGGCGCTGGCCTTTCGCTTCGAAGCCGAAGGCCTGGTGTTTTTCCCCGGGTTCGCCCCCGGACGCGGGATGAATATCCGTGGAACCACGCCGGACCCGATCAAGCGCAAGGATTACGAACTGATCGAATAATCGCCTCATGCCGGTGCTGCCGGCCAGTCCAGCGCCTGCATCACCTGCTCGACCAACACCGTCACCGGATGATCAGTGGCGTCCAGCCGCAACAGCGGACACGCCAGGTTCCTGATCCATGTTTCATGTCGCTTGAGGCTGCGGGTGCCATGGTCGCCGCTGTCGTAGCCGGCTGCCCAGTCCAGGAAGGTGCGGGTCGCGATAAAACGCTCCCCGCCTTCGTGGATCTGCGCGCCGTAGCGCTGGAACTCGCGAGCCCGCAGACGCTGCAAACGGACCTCGGGATCGAGGCGTATGAAAATCGCCAGGGTGAACGCCGGAATCAGCGGATCGCCCCAGCCACAGAGCGAACCGGAAAGCACCCAGTTGTCCTGTTGGGCCAGTTGTTCACGTAACAACTGCACCCGCTGGTCACGGGGGCGCTTACAACTGAAGGGCTTGTCGGCGGGCTGCCAATAAAAATTGTCCGAATCGAAATGGGCAACACCCAAGCGCTCGGCCAGTGCAACGCCCAAGGTCGTGGTGCCGGAACCCGACGCGCCGAAGAGATGAATTCGATGGGCCATGGTCGTTCCTGATGCTCTGCTTCCAGTCTCGACCGCAATGGTAAACCTGTCCCCGGCGGGGGGCTGTACGAAAACTCTCTAACGGCAACCTGGCGCCCGATCCGCTCCCACTAGGTATGCGTTCAAGCTTGAGTAAGCAGCATTGGGCAACTACCCGGAATTATTCAAAGTCCGGGTCCTGCCGCGCATTCGAAGCCTGCTCATAGCCGTGGGCTATCGCCAGCAGCTCATCCTCGCTCCAGCGCGCACCGTAGAAATACACCGAGGTGGGCATGCCATCGACGTCCATGCCCGAAGGCACGGTAATCCCCGGATACCCGGCGAAGGTTGCGCTGCCCAGTTCAAGCACCGCGAACGGGTGGGGGTCCCCCAGTGCCGCATCCAGTCCGTTGTCCGCCAGCAGCTTATCGACGTTGCTGCGCGCCTCATCGCGCAATCCATCCGACAGCTTCAGGTACTCGGTTTCGTCAAACACCAGCGCATTGGCTCGCTTGAGCAGGTCCTGGTTGTATTTTTCCGCACCGGGATTCTTTTCGTTGTAATCCACCAGTTCCTGAAAGGTGGAGACTTTCAGACCTGAGCGACTGGCCAGGTAAGCAGGCAACACCCGTTTGATCGTCATATCGAACATGCGGCTCACCCGCGACCAATCGTTGTCACTCCAATCGGTCCCCTTCAAGTCCACCGGAACCAGCTGCGCACCGGCCCGGCGCAGGGTATCCAGGGCCTGGGCAAACTGCGGATGCTCGTTCAAGGCTTCGCTGCCAGGCTTGAAGCGGCTGGGATAGCCAATGACTTTTCCTTGCAGGGCATCGGCTGTCAGTTTTTGCGTGTAATCCTTACTCGCGGGCACTTGCGCGGTAGCCGGGTCCCGCGGGTCGAGCAGCGCCATGGCATTCAGGAGCAAGGCGGCATCGCGCACCGTACGCGTGATCGGCCCCGCGCTGTCGAGTTCGCGGGAAGCGGGAATGATGCCCGTGCGGCTCAGCAACCCCACGGAAGGTTTCAGACCGACAACGCCATTCTTCGACGCTGGGCAAATCACCGAGCCGAAGGTATCGGTCCCCAACGCCAGGGGTGCATAGCCCGCCGCGATCGCAGCGGCGGAACCCGAACTGGAGCCGCAGACATCGCCATCCAACGCATGCGGATTCCTGGTCAGCCCACCGCGACCGCTCCAGCCATAAGGCAGTTCATCTCCGCGAAAATTCGCCCACTCGCTCATATTGGTCTTGCCCAGGATGATCGCGCCCTGCTCGCGGAGTTTTTGCACAATGAACGCATCGTCAGCCGCCGCGGCGCCCACCATGGCCAATGAACCGGCGGCGGTCTGCATCTAGTCGGCGGTGTGGAGATTGTCCTTGAGCAACACCGGGATGCCATGCAGCGGACCGCGAAGGCTGCCCGCCTGGCGCTCTTCATCCAGCGTACGGGCAATCGACAAGGCTTCGGGATTGAACTCGATCACTGCCTCGATGGCCGGACCGAACGAGTCGAGGTCGGCTGCACGGGAGATGAGATAACTCACCAGTTCCTGCGAAGTGAAACGCTCGTCGGCCAGCGCCTGCGCCACCTGCGTGGCACTGGCATAGACCATCCCCGCCAACACATTGTTTTTCATCGAGGCCACTGCCGGGAATACGGGTTTGTCGGGGCTGTTCGCCTGACTGACAAGCGGGGTCAAACAAAGGGCGGGCAGTAACACCAACCGGATGAGCGCCGCGGCGCGCTTTCTGAGCATTCGATTCATGACTTCGTGTCCTGATAAAACCAGACGCCAGTGATCCATTTCACTGGCGGCGGTCATCCTAATGGGCGCTTCCGTCAGAAGCGCCGGACACAATCGGTTGCAGGTTGAGTGAAAAATCAATGCAAACCGTGAGACAGCCTAGCGCGCCGTGATCGGCGTTGGCGCCTCTTCCGGGCGCTCCACTTCCAGCCACCAGGCGTACCCACGATGGGGCTGCAGCAGGTTGAAGGCTTCACCCATCCGTGGCGTGGTGATGGACACATTGCCTTCCCAGGCCAGGGCCAGGATACGGTCGAACGGTTCATGCCAGGCATGGAAGGACAAGTCGAACGTGCCGTTATGGATCGGCAGCAACCAACGCCCCTTGAGATCCAGGTGAGCCTGCAGGCTCTGCTCCGGTTGCATGTGCACATGCGGCCAATCGACGTTGTAGGCACCGGTTTCCATCAGGGTCAGATCGAATGGACCGTAATGTTCACCGATATGCTTGAACCCCTCGAAGTAGCCACTGTCACCGCTGAAGAAAATCCGCTGGTCAGCCACCATCATCACCCAGGACGCCCACAGCGTCTGGTTGTTGTCGAACAGCGTGCGCCCGGAAAAATGCTGCGCCGGGGTGGCGGCGAAGCGAATGCCACCGACCTGGGTTTCTTCCCACCAGTCCAGTTGCCGGACTTTGTCAGCGGGGATGCCCCACTTGATCAGCAGATCGCCCACCCCCATGGGCGTGAGGAAATAGCGCGTCTTGGCGGCGAGTTGCAGGACGGTCTTGTAGTCCAGATGGTCGTAATGATTATGGGAAAGAATCACGCCCTCGATAGGCGGCAGGTCTTCGAGACTGATGGGCGGTTGATGAAAGCGCTTGGGCCCGGCCCATTGCACCGGCGACGCACGTTCGGCGAACACCGGGTCGGTCAACCAGAACAGGCCCTGCAGCTTGAGCAACAAGGTCGAATGGCCGAGACGAAATACACTGAAATCTTCCGCCGCCAGCAACTGCTCGCGGGTCAGCCCCTGGACCGGGACACTACCGGATGGCCGGGTACTGCGGGGTTTGTGAAAGAGCATTTTCCAGAAGATACCGAGCATCTTGCCAAACCCGCCCTGGGGGGTCGGCGCATGATTGCGGTATTGCCCCTGCTCCTGCAAGGACGAGGGTTTGGCGCGGATAAGCGAACGGCTGGTCATAACGAGGTGACTCCCGGAAACCGCCAAGGGTTCCCACGTTCTTCTGCTGGATGATCAATGGCCGCTGCACGCAAGCCTTGAACCGAGGAAATACCCGAGTAGAGCAACTACACTACACAGTGTAGTTTCAAGCTTGCAACAAGGCTGCCGATAAGTAAACTACCGAGTGTAACTTTTCTTCTCCTGCCGAAGCCGCCCATGACCGCTCCCCTACGCCTGACCGACCGCAAACGTGAAGCCATCATCCAGGCAGCTATCGAGGCCTTTCGCGCCGACGGTTTCGAAGCCACCAGCATGGACAAGATCGCCGCCAAGGCCGAGGTCTCCAAGCGCACGGTGTACAACCACTTCCCCAGCAAGGAAGAGTTGTTTGCGGAAATCATGCACCACCTGTGGGCCAGCAGCGCGGCACACGTGGATATGTCCTACCACCCGGATCGCAGCTTGCGTGAGCAATTACGCGAATTGTTGGCCTTGAAACTGCGCCTGCTCAGTGAAAACAGCTTCCTCGACCTCGCCCGGGTGGCGATCGCCGCCACCATCCACTCCCCAGAACGCGCCCAAGGCATGGTCGCGCGCCTGGCCGAACAGGAAGAGGCCTTCAACCAGTGGATTCGCGATGCCCAGGCTGACGGAACCTTCAAACCCGTGGACCCGGCGTTCGCCGCAGCGCAGTTGCACGGCCTGCTCAAGACCTTCGCCTTCTGGCCACAGATCAGCCTCGGTCAACCCCCTTTGGATCCATCGACGCAGAGCCGCGTCATAGAATCGTCGCTGGATTTGTTTCTCGCCGGCTACGAAATCGTCAAATAGCCGGCACAGACGGCCAAAGCCACCTCAAGACCTTTGAAATGGCTTGGAAGGACACTGATTATTCTTTACGGAATGCTTGAGAATATTCATCCTCCTTATCCGATGAACGGCCGTTCCGTGCAGAACACCGCCCAGGTGTTCAGATGAAAAAGTGGCGCAAAAAACCTATGCAAATCCAACGAGGCAAAGGGCTATCGTTTGCCAAGCGCATTTACCTGCCCCGCACGGTAGGCGTTGGTATCGGCTGCTTCAGCGTAATCGCCGCACTTTACCCGTTGGCCATGCCGATGTGGATCTGGGTACTGCTCGCAATCAATGCCGTGGCCTGGCCGCATCTGGCCTATCAGATCGCCAAGCGCTCGCCCTTCCCCTATCGGGCTGAACGCCGCAATATCCTGATCGATTCGCTGATGGGCGGATTCTGGGCCGCGACCATCCAGTTCACGCCCCTGACCACCATCAACATGCTGGCCTTGATGGCCATGCACAATGTCGCCGCCGGCGGGCCCCGCCTGATGGCCCAAGGGCTGGTCGCCCAGGCCGTCGGCATCCTGGTGTCCTGGCTGATCTTCGCCCCGGCCTTCAACCCGCTGACCACACCGATACAGATCTACAGCGTGCTACCGGTGCTGATCCTCTATCCCCTGGTGATTGGCATGGGCTGCTATCAACTGGCGATCAAACTGGCCGAACACAAACGCGCGCTCAGCGCCCTGAGCCGCACCGACAGCCTGACCGGCTTGCTCAATCACGGCTCCTGGAAAGACCTGCTGCACCTCAAGTACCACAAATGCCGCTACAGCCAGTGCCAGGCGGTGATTGCCCTGATCGACATCGACCACTTCAAGGCCATCAACGACACTTATGGCCACCTGGTCGGCGACAGCGTGCTGCGCCAGTTGAGCAAGGACCTGCGCGACAACCTGCGCGAAGACGACCTGGCCGGACGTTATGGCGGCGACGAGTTTTGCGTGATCCTGCCGGAGATGTCACTGGAGCGGGCCAATGACGTGATGGAGCGCCTGCGTGAAGCCTTCGGCAACTACCGCAATGCCGAGGTCCCGGAACTGCGGGTCAGCCTGAGTATCGGCCTGGCCTCCTGCCGCAAGGACTTCAACGATGCCGGCGACTGGCTGAACGAAGCCGACAAGGCGCTCTATGTCGCCAAGAACACCGGGCGCAACAAGGTCAACAGCGCCGAAGAAGACAGCGCTGAGGGGTGCGCGTGCAACCTGGTCAACTCGGCTTGAGCCACCCCGTCGGTCTGAAAGGCCCAGCCCTCAGTTGTACAGTTTCACATTGCTTTGTATAAGAAAGAAATATCAAAAGGCCACTATTCAGCCTGCATTTTTCTGAACGATCACTTGGGTACAGGACATTTGCACCGCTCAGGAATTTCATGGGTGCGGCAGTGCAGTGTTCTGACTCGAAAATGGTTTGCGGCCACATACGCCGCGGTGAACTGCCAGCCATGGAGCGCTGGCACGGGCTGTCGCTTCCCTTGTCCGTACGCGGACAAGCCGCAAGCCGCATGACCATGGACTGACTCTCACGTTGTACCCCTCTCCGAGCAGACGCCATGCTATTTAATGCCAATAAGAAAGTCATCAGTGCCCTGCAACAGTCCCTGACCGAACAAGCCAACCAGCTCAGTGCCATCGAGCGCTCCATGATCGTGATCGAGTTCGACCTCAATGGCACGGTCTTGCGCGCCAACGAGAATTTTCTCAAGGCCACCGGTTATCGTCAGGAACAGGTCGTGGGCCAGCCACACCGGATGTTCTGTACCCCCGCCTACGCCCGCAGCAGCGAATACAGCCAGCTCTGGACGCGGCTGAAGTCCGGCCAGTTCGAAGCCGGGACCTTCGAGCGGGTCGCGGCCGATGGCCGGATCGTCTGGCTGGAGGCCAGCTACAACCCGATCAAGGACAGCAACGGTAGTGTGTGCAAGGTCGTCAAATACGCCCTGGACATCACGGCCAGGGTGCAACAGGAGAGCGAGGCCAACGGCAAATTGCAAGCCATCGACCGGGCCATGGCGATGATCGAATTCAACCCTGACGGCAGCGTGATCGCCGCGAACCAGAACTTCCTCAGCTTGATGGGCTACACCCTGGCGGAGATCCAGGGCAAGCATCACAAGATATTCTGCAAGCCGGCCACCACCAACAGTAGCGAGTACCAGGACTTCTGGCGTCGGCTGAACCAGGGGGAGTTCTTCAGTGGCCAGTTCGAACGTGTCGCCAAGCGGGGCCAGATCGTGTGGCTCGAGGCCAGCTACAACCCGGTGTATGACGCCAGTGGCCGGCTGTGCAAGGTGGTCAAGTTTGCCTCGGACGTGACCAGCCGCGTCGAGAAACACGAACAGGATGCCAAGAGTGCGAACGAGGCCTACCACATTTCCGTCGAAACACGAAAAGTCGCCGAGCACGGTACCGGCGTTATCCAGCAGGCGGCCGCCGAAATGCGCGAAATCGCCTCGAACATCGAAGGTTCTTCAGCATTGATCGCCAAGTTGGGCGAGCGTTCCGAACAGATCACCGCCATCGTCAACACCATTCGCGGGATTGCCGACCAGACCAACCTGTTGGCGTTGAACGCGGCCATTGAAGCGGCCCGGGCCGGCGAACAGGGACGCGGTTTCGCGGTGGTCGCCGACGAGGTGCGCTTGCTGGCAGCGCGCACCAGCGGCTCGACCGCGGAGATTTCCGGCATGATCGGCATGATCCAGAACGAAACCCTGCAAGCCATCGACAGCATGAACGGCACCCGCGACCGGGCCGCCAAAGGGGTCGACCTGGCGGACCAGGCAGGCACGGTGATCCTGCAGATTCGCGAAGGCGCCAGTAATGCGGTGCAGGCGGTGAGCATGTTCGCCGGCGAGCGCAACTGATCCTCCGCGGGCCAGACAAGGGCGCCAGGGACGGCGCCAGCAGTGGCGGATGGGGCTATAGTGAACCCTGATTCCCACGCCTTGCAGAGTTCGCCATGTCGCTAGAAAGCCCCGCAGAGAAAAGTCCCGAGACCACCGCCGTCCCCATCGACCACCTGCGCTTCCACCGCCCCCATGCCCACTTGTCCACCACCTTCGGCAACGACACCTTTGCCCTGAAGGCCGAAGCCTTTGCGCGTTTCTTTGGTACGCCGACGTTTCTCGGCGCGCAGACACTGATCGTCGCGGTCTGGATTATCCTCAACGTCACGGGCGTGACCCAGTTCGACGTCTACCCGTTCATCCTGCTCAACCTGGCGTTCAGCCTGCAGGCGGCCTATGCCGCGCCCTTGATTCTGCTGGCCCAGACCCGCCAGGCCGCCCGCGACAAAGCCCACGCCGACGCAGACGCCCAGCACCGCGAAGCCCTGGCTGTCGCCAATAGCGAACGCCAGGCCGCGGCAGCGAAAACCACCGAACAGCTGTTGACGTTGCTGGAACAGAACACCCATCTGACTGAAATGACCAAGCAACTGACCGAGCGTATCGAGGGCCTGACGCTGGAGATGCACGAACATTTCGTGCGTAAAACCTGACGAAACACCTCAGGCGGGTGTTCCGGCACCCTGCCCCAGGCGAATGGCCCGTGCCAGTTCATCGAACAAGGTCACCACCGAACGCAACGTCCGGCAATCGGGACGGGTCAGCAACCACAATGCCGTGTCGTAGCTCGGCGGCACCTCGGCCAGGGGCCGCAAGCCCTGCAGTTCGCCCAGCATGAAGTCCGGTAGCACGGCGATGCCCAACCCGGCCCGCGCCAGCTCCGCCACCGACAACATGCTGTTGCAACGGAAACTCGGGACCACCCCGGGAAAGCGCTGGCGACGCCAGCTCACGCTCGGATGATCGGGCAGAAAATCGTCCGGGGCGATCCAGGCCTGGCGCTCCAGATTCTCGATATCGAGCGCTGGCAAATACGCCGGACTGGCGCACAGTCGATAAGACACCGCGCCCAGGCAACGCCCCACCAGATGCTCCGCTGGCGAGTCGGTCAAGCGCAAGGCGATATCGGCGTCGCGACGGTTCAGGTTGGCGAAATCGTTGGAGGTACTGAGCTCCAGGGTCAGGGCCGGATAAGCCGGCATGAACCGCGCCAGTGCCGGTAACAGCAGCGTATGCAGGACCGAGTCGGTACAGGTCAGGCGCACCGTGCCACTGATCACCTCGCCGTCCTGCTCGATACTGACGCAGGCCACTTCCAGTGCCTGCTCGGCACGCTCCGCCTGTTCGGCCAGGGATTGCGCCAGGCCGGTGGGCAGATAACCGGCGCGACTCTTTTCGAACAGCTCCCGGCCCAGCGCGGCCTCCAGCCGGCGCACCGAACGGAACACCGTCGAGACATCGACCTTGAGCAATCCCGCCGCCCGCGCCAGGGAGCGCCCTCGGACCAGCGCGAGAATCAGCGACAGGTCGGCATGCTCCAGTCGATAGTGCGGCAATGCATTGATCAATTGCGGAGCTGCCTATATTGAATGCGTCGCCGCCACCTTATAGTTCGCCTCAGGAATCAACAAGCCTGGGGGAAATATCCATGGAGCAGCGCTCGCCACACAGCATCCTGAACATCGCCCTGATCGGCGATCACGACCCGCAGGTCAGCGCGCATCGCGCAATCCCCGTAGCCCTGCAACGGGCAGCCGCGGACGCCGGGCTGAACGTGCAAGCTCATTGGCTGGCCACCGACAGCCTGACGGCGCAGACCGACCTGAGCCTGTTCGAGGGTTTCTGGTGCGTGCCGGCCAGCCCCTACCGCAGCCTGGAAGGAGCACTGCTGGCGATTACCCACGCCCGTGAACAACGGCTTCCGTTCCTGGGTACCTGTGGCGGTTTCCAACACGCGGTCCTGGAATATGCACGCCATGTACTGGGCTGGACGGACGCCGAACATGGCGAAACGGCGCCCGACTCGCCGCACGCGGTGATTTCACCATTGAGCTGCTCGCTGCTCGACGCCCACCAGCGCATCGGCTTTGTCGAAGGCACGCTGATTGCCAAGGCCTACGGTGCCCTGGAAACCCATGAGGACTATCACTGCCGCTATGGCATCAACCCCGCGTTCGAAAACGCCTTGCTCGACGGCGACCTGCGCGCCAGCGGCCATGACGCCCAGGGCGATCTACGAGCCGTCGAACTCAAGGGCCACCCCTTCTTCGTCGCGACCCTGTTCCAACCGGAGCGCGCGGCGCTGGAAGGCCGTACCCCGGCGCTGGCCGGCGCGTTCCTGGCAGCCTGCGCGAGTCATCGGCAATGATTGCCCGGACACCGCAACCGCCTTACTACGCGGTCATCTTCACCTCCCTGCGCACCGAGGGTGATCAAGGCTATGGCGCAGCGGCACAACGCATGCTCGAACTGGCCCGACAACAACCGGGCTTTCTCGGCGTGGAGTCGGCCCGGGGCGAGGACGGCCTGGGCATCACCGTGTCCTACTGGAGCAGCGAAGCGGCGATCCTGGCCTGGAAACAACACGCCGAACACAGCGAAATCCGCGAACGCGGTCGCTCCACCTGGTACCAGGCCTTTCATACCCGGGTGTGCAAGGTCGAGCGGGCCTACCCTTTCTCGCATTGACGGCCAAAGTCACCTCAGGAGGCGCTGAGCGCCCTGCGCAGCGCCACGATCTCGGGAACATCCACACGCCGCTGGTACACCCGTAGCGGCTCGCTGATGTTGATCCGGTCATCGATATTCTGGTCCAGCAACAACTGAATCCGCTCGCGACTTAGGCTCATGGTCTCGTCCAGGGTCGGCACCCAGACAAACTCGCAGGCCGGGAAGATGGCGTCATCCGCCACATCCATGCCGAAGGCGTCCTCGCTGAAGCGGACGATGTACTGGTCGGTCTTGCGATTGAAACCGACAAACCCCCTGAGTTGGTCGGCGGCCTGGCAGATAAGCTCGGATGTGATCGACATGGTAAACCTCGCTGAAGAGCCACAAGGCTCATGGATGGATGGTTTACACGCAGGGCATGCCTGTCCCTCTGGCGGGGAAATGGGCGACAAAGCCTGGCGCACAATACCCGAGGAAAGTACCGAAAACCGGATCTGGAGCACGTTTGTGTCGGTTTCGCGATAGCCGCTGTAGCAATCAGTTGTTAAAAGGAAGCTCTGACATTCACTCTCTGCGAAAGGAATTCGAGCATGCCCGTCAACTTCACCAAAAGCGCCCTGGTCCTGAGCCTGCTGCTGGGCCTGGGCACTGCCGAGGCCAACAGCGCCGCCAACGTCGCCGCCTCGGCCGGCATTCCCCATCCCGCGGTGATTGCCCACCGTGGTGCGTCCTTCGATGCCCCGGAATCCACCGCTGCCTCCTACACGCTGGCCCGCGACCTGGGTGCCGACTACCTGGAAATGGATCTGCAACGCAGCAAGGACGGGGTGATCTTCGCCCTGCACGACAACAACCTGTCGCGCACCACCGACGTGGCCAGCAAGTTCCCCGAGCGCAAGGACAGCCCGGCCAACGAGTTCACCTGGGCCGAGCTGCAAACCCTGGACGCCGGCAGCTGGTTCAACAAGGCCTACCCCGAACGGGCGCGTCCGGCCTACGTTGGCCTGAAAATCCTCAGTCTGGACCAGATCATCGACATCGCCCAGGCCAATCCGAAGCACCAGCCTGGCCTGTACATCGAAACCAAGGAACCCAAGCAATTTCCCGGGATCGAGCATGAGCTGAAGAACAAACTGCAAGAGCGCGGCCTGTTGAGCCCGACCCAGGTGGTGTCCAAGGAACAGCCCCAGGTTGGCCAGGGCAAGGGCAAGGTGATCCTGCAGACCTTCGAGAAGAGCAGCCTGGAACTGTTGCAAAAGGAAATGCCGGACACGCCGAAGATCCTGCTGCTGTGGGTCGGTGAAGGCAGCATCGAGCCCAAGTCGAAAGTGAGCTTCGCCGACTCCGGCGAGAAGACCAAGGCCGCCTACTACGCCAAGCAGGAGCCCAAGGACAAGGCCGAGTTCGAGAAATGGGTCGACTACGCCAAGGCCCAGGGCGCCATCGGGACCGGCCCGTCGGCGGAACTGACCCAGGGCGGCGACCAGAGCTATTCGGACTTGGTCAAACCCTGGATGAACCAGTACACCCACGACAAGGGCATGCTGGTGCATGTCTACACCGTCGACACACCGACGGACTTCAAGAAGGTGCTGGGCGCGGGCGTCGATGGCATCTTCACCAACCGCTCGTCCGAGTTGCTCAAGTACTTCAAGCGCCCATCGCCGAAAACCATACCGCAGATTCTTGAGGCCAACGGGTACTGAGCACTTTCTTGAAAGCCACACCCGACCTGTAGGAGCAGGGCTTGTCGGATCGCCGCACCGCCGCGAAGCTTTTCGCGACCTCAAGGCCCCCTTCGCCGGCAAGCCAGGCTCCTGCAGGTTCCGCGGCACCTGGTGGATTTATAGGCCGCCAGCGCTTACCAGAGCGCCACGGTATAGCTGAGAATCAGCCGGTTCTCGTCCAGATCATTGCCGAAGTTCGAGCGCACCGTCGCATTGCGCCACTTCACCCCCAGCCCTTTGAACGTGCCGTCCTGGAACACATAGCCGATGTCGGTGTTGCGTTCCCATTCCTTGCCTTCGCCCGGGATCGTTCGTTGCACGTTATCGCCGGAGACGTAGCGGGTCATGAAGGTCAGGCCCGGCAAGCCCAACTGCGCAAAGTCGTAGTCATAACGCACCTGCCAGGAGCGCTCGTCGATATTGGCGAAGTCGCCGATCTGCACGAAGTTCACCAGGTACGGATCGCTGTGCCCGATGTACGGGAACGGGTCCTTGCCGCTCATGCGCTGATAGCCGAAGCCCAGGGCATTGCCCTTGAACGCATAGGTGAACATCCCGCCCAATGCGCGGTTATCCAACGGACGGAAGTTGCCGTCCTCGCTGCTACGGGCGTAACGCAGGTCGCTCTTCAAGCTCTGGCCCTGGCCCAGGTCCCAGTTATGCACCAGGCCGAGGAAGTTCTGCTGGTAGACATTCTCCAACTTGCCATAGCGATATTGGGTCAGCAGGTTGGGCAACCACTGGTAGTCCGCCCCGGCGAACTGGAACTTGTCGCTCGAACCGCCAATGCGGTTGGCCGTCATCTTCTGATCATCGGTGGAGTCGACGTAGCGGATCTGGTTGAACGAGCCCCCGGTCAGCCTCAAGTGGTCGATTTCCTGCACGTTCAACAACCCGCCCTGAAAGGTCCCGGGCAACAGGCGGGTATCGTTGGAAATGATCACCGGGTCCTTCATCTGGAAGCTACCGACCTTCAGGGTGCTCTTGGAAATCCGCACCTTGGCGGCCGCCGCCAGCTTGCCGTAGCTGTCCTGGGAGCCGCCGTGGCGGGTGTCCGCCGGCAACAGGCCGGTGCCCGCGGTGCCAGGTCCCGAGTCCAGTTTGTAACCGATCATGCCCAGGGCATCGAGGCCGAAACCCACGGTGCCTTCGGTATAGCCGGACTCCATGCGCAACAGGAAACCCTGGGCCCATTCATCGGCTTTTTCCCGGGAGCCCGGCTGGCGAAAATCGCGGTTGAAGTAGAAGTTGCGAGCTTCCAGGGTACCCTTGCTGTCGGCGAGGAAATCCGCCCGGGCGCCCGGTGCCCAGAGCAGGCCCAGGCCCACCAGCGCGCTGGCTGGCACGAACAAACGTGATAAATAATCGAACGACTTCATGGTGTGCTCCTTTATTGCGGACGCAAGCCGACCCTCTCGGGGGCGTTGGGATCGCGACCGATGTGGTTGAAACGTCAGGATCAGTAGTCCCTGGGCCCGCCGGACCCAGGTGCCTCGGACATCAGCTCTCGAGCTGGCGACCGCGGGTTTCCGGCAGGCTCAGGGCCGCCAGGATCACCACCGCGTAAGCACCGGCGGCAAACACGCCGATACCGACGCCAATCGGCAGGGTTTCACTCAGCGCGCCGATAAACAGCGGGAACAACGCGGCGATGGAGCGCCCGGCGTTATAGCAGAAGCCCTGGCCCGACCCACGCATGCGGGTCGGAAACAGCTCGGTGAGGAACGCCCCCATGCCGGCGAAGATGCCCGAGGCGAAGAACCCCAGGGGAAAGCCCAGCCAGAGCATCCAGGTGTTATCGATGGGCAGTTGGGTATAGGCCAGGACGATGCTCATGGAGCCGACGGCAAAGAGGATGAAGTTCTTCTTGCGGCCGATGGCGTCGGTCAGCAATGCGCTGATGACGTAGCCGACATAGGAACCGACGATCACCATCGCCAGGTAACCGCCGGTGCCCAATACACTCAGGCCACGCTCGGTTTTCAGATAGGTCGGCAACCAGGTGGTGATCGCGTAGTAACCGCCCAGCGCGCCGGTGGTGAGCAACGACGCTCGCAAGGTGGTGCTGAGCATCCGTGGCGCGAAGATCTCGAAGAAGGCCCAGGGCGAAGGCTTTTCCGCCTGGCTCAGACGCTCGCCCCGGGACTGCTCGAAGGTATCGGACTCCTTGACCAGCCGGCGGATCACCAGCACGAACAGCGCCGGTACCAGGCCGACCATGAACAACGCCCGCCAGGCCTGTTCCGGCGGCAGGAAGCTGAACAACCCGGCATAGAGCAGCGCCGTCAGCCCCCAGCCCAGCGCCCAGCCGGCCTGCACCATGCCCACCGCCTTGCCGCGATCCTGGGAGCGGATCACCTCGCCGATCAGCACCGCGCCGGCGGTCCACTCGCCACCAAAACCGAAGCCCATGAGTGTGCGGGCCACCAGCAGTTGATCGTAGTTCTGCGCCAGGCCGCACATGAAGGTGAAGAAGGCAAACCAGAGCACCGTCAGCTGCAGGGTGCGCACCCGGCCGATGCGGTCGGAGAGAATCCCGGCAATCCAGCCGCCGGCCGCCGAGGCCAGCAAGGTCGAGGTGCCGATCAGCCCGGCATCGCCCTTGGAAATGCCCCAGGTGGCAATCAGGGTGGGAATCACAAAGCTCAACATCTGGGTGTCCATGCCGTCCAGGCCATAGCCGATCTTGCAACTCCAGAAAGTGCGCTTTTCATTTTTGCTCAGCGGGCCGTACCAACTGAACGGGCCGGCACGGCGCGTCCCTGAAGGCACGGGGTCAGTCATGGTGTGTTCCATGGAGGGGTTCCTGCGGCAGCAAAGGAAGATGACGGACACGCCTCGTTGTTTTTTTGTGAAGGCGTTGTCGTGGAGAGCCGATGCAGATGCGCTACATCGTGGAGTGGATTCTTCGCGCCGCGGCGGTGCAGCGTCAAACGGGAAAAAAGCCGGTCAATGCATAAGAAAAGTTGATGGCCCCTCAGGGACCTGTGCCGGAAAACAGGAGTGTCGCGTGCAACCGCGGATCAGTTTTTCTTGTTCGCAATAACAGATTTTCTCGTTGGACGAGGTGCTCGCCACACCCTAAAAAGGCCTCGACCCAACACCGGAGAGAAACTCGATGAACCTGCCTGCGCTGTCCTTCGATCAGTTGCGCCATCTGGCGCCGCGCGCCTTGCGCCGACATATCGCCACCGACCAGTATCAGGGCCACACCAGCGGCCTGGGCCTGGGCCGGGTACAAGCCAATATCGTGATCTTGCCAGGGGACTGGGCCGACGAGTTCCTGCGCTTCTGCACCCTCAATCGCCAGGCCTGCCCGATACTCGACATCAGCCAACCCGGCGACCCGATCTTCCGCCACCTCGGCGAAAGCGTCGATATCCGCCACGACGTCCCCCGCTACCGGGTCTATCGCCAGGGCGAACTGAGCGAGGAGCCGCGGAACATCAAGCACCTCTGGCGCGACGATATGGTGGCCTTCGCTATCGGTTGCTCCTTCTCCTTCGAACAACCCTTGCTGGATGCCGGCATCGATCTGCGTCACGTCAAATTGGGGCGCAACGTGGCGATGTTCCAGACCAATATCGAGACCCGCCCCACCGAACGGCTAAAGGGCAAACTGGTGGTGAGCATGCGACCGTTGAAGGCCGCCGACGCGATCCGGGCAGTACAGATCACCGGGCGCATGCCCAATGTGCATGGCGCGCCGGTGCACATCGGCGACCCGCGACTGATCGGCATCCATGACCTCGGCGCACCCGACTACGGTGACGCCGTGCCACTGGCCGACGATGAACTGCCAGTGTTCTGGGCCTGCGGCGTGACCCCACAAGCGGTGGTGCAAGCGTCACGCCCACCGCTATGCATTACCCATGCGCCGGGCTGCATGCTGGTGAGCGATCTGCACAATCACAGCCTTTGACTCAGGCGGTGGTGTTCACCGTACTGCCCGATGTGCTGCTGCCTTCTTCCTGCAAGGCGTTGGTCAGGGCGGCGGTGACCGTTGAAATGGAACCGGAAATCGCAGACACCTGCGACTCCGCGGCCGCTACCGCGGTGGCCTTGGCGTCCGGGGAATCATTGCTCGCCTGAGCCTTCTGCATTTGCTGCTCCGCTTGCTGCAACTGCTTTTGCAGATCGGCCAGTTGCTTTTGCAGCTCCTTGACCGTATCGGAAGAAGAGCTGCTGCTGGAGCTGCCGCTGCCGCCCGACGCGCCGCCGGCGCCCGCCGCTTGGCTGCCGCCGGCCTGGGTGGTGCTACCCGCAGCCGCCGTGGCGCTGGTGCTGGTGGTGTCGGTAGCGGCGGTGCCGGTGGTCTTGTTGGCGCTGGTGCTGGTGCTGGTGCTGGTAAGCGTTGGGGCAATGTTGACCGAAGTGATGCTGACCATGGGGATCTCCCGATTCAGTTATGGGCAGTCATGTCATCGACAACCTTTCAACATGATTGAGATCGATTCTGTATCACACGTGTCAGCGTCCCGATACACGGCCACCTCCGTGTGGCCGCGGATCAGCCGGCGAGGCGCGCCGTCACCTCATTCAACTGCCCCGACAAGCCGTGCAGGTTCTGGCTCGCGGCTTCGGTGCGCTTGACGTTGTCCAGGTTGGTACTGGCAATAGCGGTGATCTCGGTCAGGTTGCGCGAAATGTCTTCGGCCACCGAAGTCTGCTCTTCAGCGGCAGTCGCGATCTGACGGTTCATGTCGCGGATCGCCTCCACGGCGGTGGTGATGCGTTCGAGCATGGCACCGGCCTCGGTCACCTGCTCGACGCTCTCCTCGCTACGGGCCTGCCCGCCCTCGATGGCCTGGGCCGCATCCACCGCACCGGTCTGGACCGAATGGATGATCTGGTTGATCTCGATGATCGACGCCGCGGTGCGTTGGGCCAGGCTGCGCACTTCATCGGCGACCACGGCAAAGCCGCGTCCGGCTTCACCGGCGCGGGCGGCCTCGATGGCGGCGTTGAGCGCCAGCAGGTTGGTCTGTTCGGCAATCGCGCGAATCACTTCGAGCACCTTGCCGACCCGTCCGCTGTCGGCTTCCAGGCGCCGGATGACCGTGGCAGTGGTGGTGATCTCGCCGCGCATGCGGGTAATGGTCTCGATGGTCGATTGCATCACCAATTCACCCTGCTGCGCCGCGCGATCGGCATCATCCGCCGCCGTGGCGGCGTCCCCGGCGTGACGGGCGACCTCCTGGGCAGTAGCGGACATTTCAGTCATTGCCGTGGCCACCTGGTCGGTACGTTCGAACTGTTCGTGGGTGCCGTTGGCCATCAGGCCGGCAATCGACTTCAGCTCGCCACTGGCGCTATCCAGGTCCGAGGTGCTGCGCTTGAGATGGCTGAAGGTTTCGGCCAGGAAGTCGCGCAGGGTATTCGCTGCTACCGCGAGGCGACCCAGTTCGTCCTGGCGATCGGCGTTCACCCGATTGTCGAACTTGCCATGGCTCAATTGCGCCACGTAGTCGATCAGGCGGCGGATCGGCTCCACCAGGTTGCGGTTGACCAGCCACAGGCTCAACAGACCGATCAACAGCCCCGAAACCAGCAACACCAGGATGCCGACCCAGATGGTCCGTTCGGCGAGGGCACTGATCGCCTGCGACTGCTCATCACCTTGCTGGCGCAACTGGGCAACCAGGGTCTTCATCTGCTCGCTGGCGGCACGGTCGACGCCCTTGACCGCCTGGTCACCGGCGCTCGCGTCGGACCCGGCCGCCAGGTAAGCCTCGCGGCCTTTCAGATAGGCAGTGCCCAGCACCCGATGTTCTTCTCGTAACTGTTCGATCTGCGACTTGAGCCCTGCGTCCATGCCCGGCTGGCTGGCCAGACGGCCAAGGATGTCCTGCACATCGCGCTGACGCGCTTCAAACTGCGACCAATAGCGGTTGAGGTCCTCCGGTTGCTTGCCGCGCAACAGGACGTCCTTCCACTCCTGCACCTGCGCCTTGAATTGCACGTTGGCCTCGTCGATCAAGTGCGAGGTGCGCAGGGGGCCAGCGAGCAAATCCCGATAATCCTGGACGCCATTGGACAAGAGGTGAAAACAGGTCAGCGCGATCAGCAACATGGCGATCAGGCTGCCGCTCAGGAGCGTGAGCAGTTGGGCTCGCAGGGATTTTTTCAGCATCGACGGAGTCTCTCGACAAGGATTGAATGCTCCCCGTGGGGAACACAAGCAGTCGAAACGTCCCTGTCAGCGACAACCGGGCATACAGTCAAATGGATGGTGGCTTACATCCAATGGCATCGGCCGGGCGGTACGGCACTTGAGCCGAGCCGACCATCGGTCAATGCAACACAGGATACCTGTCGGCGTGTTGGGAAAAGCTCCATCCCCCGCCAACACAGAAACCGTCACAAAACTGTCAAAGAGCCTTGCGATGATGAACCCCGCGAATCTGTAAAAAAATGTTTCAGGCGTTCCACTTCAGCGAGCCTTCATGAACCACAGCCTTGACCAAAGCCATCGTGACCCGGATCTGTTCGGCCTGCTTTACGGATTTCGCTTCCGCACCGGCGAACGCGGCGAGGAAATCGACTCGGCCACCGCCCTGCAATGCCTGCAACAACCGGAGGATCCCGATGAGTTTCTCTGGCTGCACCTGAACCTCGCACACGCCGCCTGCGAGCGTTGGATGAAGACGCACCTGCCGTTGCCCGAGGAGTTTTTCGAGGCCCTGCACGAAGGCTCGCGCTCAACCCGTATCGAACATGTCGACAACGCCTTGCTGGCGGTAGTCAACGACGTGGTGTTCAACCTCAGCAGCATGGTCTCTTCGGACATTTCCACGCTGTGGGTCTGTGCCCGCAGCAGACTGCTGATCAGCGCGCGCCTGCAACCGCTGCACTCGGTGGACAAGCTGCGTTCCTCGGTCAAGGCCGGCGAACGCTTTCGCTCGCCGCTGGAATTGCTCGTGCACCTGTTGCGCGACCAGGGTGAAGTGCTGACCCAGATCGTGCGCAAGACCAGCAGCAGCGTCGACCAGATCGAAGACCAGTTGCTGGCCCTGCGCCTGAGCAACAACCGCGCCGAACTGGGCGCCATGCGCCGGATACTGGTGCGCCTGCAACGCCTGCTGGCCCTGGAACCGGGCTCGTTGCTGCGACTGCTCAACCGTCCGCCGCAATGGCTACAAAAGGAGGACGTCAAGGAACTGCGCAAATCCACCGAAGAGTTTTCGCTGATCCTCAGCGACCTGGAAGCCCTCGGCGAACGGATCAAGCTGTTGCAGGAAGAAATCGCCGCCAGCCTCAACGAACAGAGCAACCGCACCCTGTTCACCCTGACCGTGGTAACGGTACTGGCCCTGCCAATCAACATCATCGCCGGCTTCTTCGGCATGAACGTCGGCGGCATCCCGCTGGCGGGCGACCCGCAAGGCTTCTGGATCCTGGTGGCACTGGTGGTGACCTTCACTGTGCTGGCCGGACGCTGGGCGTTTCGCAAACGTCAGGATTACTGATCTGGCGCAGTCAACCTGTAACATTTTGAAACGATCATGGCTGGCATCCGTTCTCAAATAGGATTCCCCGGCATGGCTACCCCGTCATTGACTAATGCCTCGCCCGCCCAGGACGCAGGTAAACCCCAGTTCGAAAGCACTCCCCGCTCGCGCTTCGTCAACACCCTGATCTTTTTCGCGGTGCTGCCCATGGCACTGTTGTTCACCGCCTACAGCCTGATGCATGACATGCACGACTTCGGCACCGTGGTCACCACCTGGACGCCTTTCCTGCTGCTCGGCGTGGCGTTGTTTATCGCCCTGGGCTTCGAGTTCGTCAACGGTTTCCACGACACCGCCAACGCCGTGGCCACCGTGATCTACACCCATTCGTTGCCACCGCATTTCGCGGTGGTCTGGTCCGGCTGCTTCAACTTCCTCGGCGTGCTGCTCTCCAGTGGCGCGGTAGCCTTCGGCATCATCGCCCTGCTGCCGGTGGAACTGATCCTGCAAGTCGGCTCCTCGGCCGGCTTCGCGATGATTTTCGCCCTGCTGATCGCCGCCATCCTGTGGAACCTCGGCACTTGGTGGCTGGGCCTGCCGGCCTCCTCCTCCCACACCCTGATCGGCTCGATCATCGGCGTCGGCGTGGCCAACGCGCTGATGCACGGGCGCGACGGCACCAGCGGCGTGGACTGGAGCCAGGCGACCAAGATCGGTTACGCCCTGCTGGTGTCGCCACTGGTGGGCTTCTTCTGCGCCGCCCTGCTATTACTGGCCCTGCGCCTGCTGGTGAAGAACCGCGCGCTGTACAAGGCGCCCAAAGGCAACACACCGCCACCATGGTGGATTCGCGGCCTGCTGATCCTGACCTGCACCGGCGTGTCCTTCGCCCACGGCTCCAACGATGGGCAAAAAGGCATGGGCCTGATCATGCTGATCCTGGTCGGCACCCTGCCGATGGCCTACGCGTTGAACCGTACCATGCCGGCCGACCAGGCACTGCAATTCGCCGCGATCGCCGAAGTTACCCAGCAGGCGTTGGTACGCAGTGCACCGCAGCCGGCCCCCGCCGACCCGCGTCAGACGCTCTCGGTGTATGTGCGCAGCAAACAGCCGACGCCGGAACTGATCCCGGCGCTGGCCGCCCTGGCCGGCAATATCGGTACTGAGGTCAAGAGTTATGGCTCGCTGGCCAAGGTTCCGGCCGAAGCCATGGGCAACGTGCGCAATGACATGTACCTGAGCAGCGAAACCATTCGCCTGATGGACAAGGACAAGATCGGCAACTTCGACGCCGATACCCAAGCCAAGCTGCAGCTGTTCAAGCAACAGATCGACGGCGCCACGCGCTTCATTCCGCTGTGGGTGAAAATTGCCGTGGCCATTGCCCTGGGCCTGGGCACCATGGTCGGCTGGAAGCGTATCGTGGTCACCGTCGGCGAGAAGATCGGCAAGACCCACCTGACCTACGCCCAGGGCGCCTCGGCGGAAACGGTCGCCATGCTGACCATCGCCGCGGCGGACATGTACGGTTTGCCAGTGTCCACCACCCATGTCCTGTCCTCGGGCGTCGCCGGGGCCATGGTCGCCAATGGTGGTGGTTTGCAGATACGCACCATCCGCAACCTGGTAATGGCCTGGGTCCTGACCCTGCCGGCGGCGATCCTGCTCTCGGGTAGCCTGTACTGGTTGTTCACGCAGATTTTCTAAGCCCCGCCCCCTCGATGAGCGCATGCCCAGACATGCGCTCATCCTCAAGCGTCGCCCAACTCCTCCTGCAGCACCCGCCCCAACCAGTCCATGAACACCCGCACCCGCCGGGGCAGATGGCGTTGCTGGGCATACAGCAACGACACTTCCAGCGGCGCCGGCAGAGCATCGGGCAATACCGTCACCAACGCACCGCTGTCCAGATGCTTGCGCACGCCCAGATACGGCGCCTGGATCAAGCCGAACCCGCCCAGGCAAGCCGACTCGTAGCAATCGGTACTGTTCACCGTGACACTGCCGGCCATCGGCACCTGCTGCAACTTGCCGTTTTGCAGGTACTCGAACCCCGGGGAACGAGCCCCCAACATCCCGACATAGTGGATCAGCCGATGCCCGCCCAGGTCGGCAACGGACTCCGGTCGACCATAACGCTGCAAGTAGGCGGGACTGGCGCAATTGGCCATCGGCAGCTCGCAGACATGTCGCGCTACCACCGATTGATCAGGTTGCGCACCGACCCGCAGCACACAGTCGAAGCCCTCGCCTAACAGATCGACGCGGCGGTCGGTACTGCTGATTTCCAGTTCGATGCGCGGATGCAGCGCCATGAATTCCGGCAGACGCGGCATGATCACGCGACGAGCCATGACGCTGGGCATATCGAAACGAATGCGCCCGGCCAGCAAGGCCGCATCCTGGCGGAACAAGCCCTGCAACTCATCCATCTGCGCCAGCAGGTCCTTGCTGCGTTCATACAGCACCAACCCGTCCTGGGTCGCTTGCACCTTGCGCGTGGTGCGTTGCAACAGCCGCGTGCCCAACAGTTCCTCCAGCGCCTGGACATGCTCGGACACGCTGGACTTGGGCAGCCCGAGACTTTCTCCCGCGAGGGTAAAACTCGACAGTTCGCTGACCCGGATAAAGGTTCGCAGCAAATCCAGCTTGTTCATGACAGCGCCTTTCTATTGTTCGGAACAGGCGATCAGTGTTTCCGATTTTCCGGCGTTTATCCAATCATGGACGGACAAATACACTTTCCTCAGCGTTATCCACTCCTTGAGGAACACGACATGACTCGTAAAATCGCCCTGATCACCGGTGCCAGCCGCGGCCTTGGTAAAAGTGCCGCGTTGCACCTGGCCGCCCAGGGTGTCGATATCATCGGCACCTACAACAGCCGGGGCGATGACGCCCGGGATGTGGCGGCGCAGATCGAAAAGCTCGGCGCTCGCGCCAGCATGCTGCAACTGGATGTCAGCCTGATCGGCAGTTTCAAGGCCTTCAGCGAAGGCGTTGCCCAGGTACTGGCCACGGTCTTCGACCGTGAGCAGTTTGATTTCCTGGTGAACAATGCCGGGGTTGGCGTGCATTCGCTGTTCGTCGACACCAGCGAAGAACAGTTCGACCAGTTGCTGAACGTGCACTTCAAGGGACCGTTTTTCCTGACCCAGAAACTCTTGCCATTGCTCGCCGACGGTGGTCGCATCGTCAATATTTCCAGTGGCCTGGCGCGCTTCAGCCTGCCGGGCTATGCAACCTATGCGGCGATGAAAGGCGCTATGGAGACCTTGACCCGTTACCAGGCCAAGGAACTGGGCGCCCGCGGGATCAGCGTCAACTGCCTGGCCCCGGGTGCTATCGAGACCGACTTCGGCGGCGGTAGCGTGCGTGACAACAAAGACCTGAATGCCTATGTCGCGGCCAACACCGCGCTGGGGCGTGCCGGCTTGCCGGACGATATCGGCGGCGCCATCGCGCTGCTGCTGAGTGACGCCGGCCAGTGGATCACCGGGCAGCGGATCGAGGCTTCGGGCGGGATGTTCCTGTAAATGCACCGGTGCCTGAACTGACGCCATCGCCGGCAAGCTAGCTCCCACACAGTCCGCGCCAAACCTGACCCGGTGGCGCGACGCAAAACCTGTGGGAGCCGGCTTGCCGGCGAGGGGGCCCATCAGCCGACAACGCCTCCCAGGTCGGTGGCTGGGCTCGCTTACAATGTGTATGGCCGCCTTTGGCGGTTCGCGAGCAAGCGCTGCTCCTACAGGGTTGTGCGGAGCAGCAGACGTTCGCGCACCCGGTCATAGGCCCAGTGATACAGGTAGGTGTAGGGCAGGAAAAACAGCAGCACGCCGATATCCAGCAGCAGAGCCGCCAACAGGCTGAGATCCAACCACCAGGCCACCAGCGGCACGCTCACCACGACCAGGCCGCCTTCGAACAGCAGGGCATGGAGCATGCGGGTCCAGACGTTCTGCGCCAGGGCGAAGCGCTCGCGCATCCGGTCGAACATGCCGTTGAACAACACGTTCCAGCCCAGGGCGATAAAACAGTTGGCAACCGTCACCACGCCCATGTCCAGCAGCGACTTGCCCATCACCCAGGCGAACAATGGCGTACACAAGAGCACGGCGAACACCTCGAAGCCGATGGCTTGTAAAACACGTTCGGTAAAAGACTTGCCGGGGGTCATGACGGACGCCTCCATTGATGTCTGAAGGTTGTCATTATCGCCACCCTTATAGATACTAAAAGTCGATTACCATCGACAAAAGCGATAGTTCATGGCTTCCAATGAAATGCTCCAGGCGTTTGTCCAGGCCGCGACCCTGGGTTCCTTTTCCGCCGCGGCGCGCAAGCTGGGCAAGAGCCAGTCGACCATCAGCGCGGCAGTCGCCAGCCTGGAAATCGACCTGGGCCTCGAGCTGTTCGACCGCAGCACCCGCAAGCCCGGCCTGACCGCGGCCGGCCATGTCATGCTGCAAAAGGCCGAGGACATCCTTGCGGCCAACAACCGCCTGGAAATGAGCGCCCGCCAATTGGCCGGAGGCCTGGAGGCGAAGCTGACGGTGGTGATTTCCGACACCTACCAATCCAACCGTTTCGAGGCCAGCCTGAGCGACTTCGAGGCGCGCTACCCGGACCTCGAGCTGGAGTGCCTGATCGCCGAGTGCGACGACCTGGTGGAGTTGGTCCGCCAGGGCCGGGCCCAGGTGGCCTTTGCCGAACGGCAGGACAGCTACCCGCCGGACCTGGGCAGCGCCACCGTGGATGAACGCACCGAATTTGCCCTGTTCGTCCACCGCGGGCATCCCCTGGCGCAACAGCCCAAGGTCGACCAGGCCAGCCTGCAGTTGCATCGCGAACTGCGCCTGGCGAGCATCGTCAATCCTTACGAGAGTCGTGCCCAGGGCCGCTTCTGGTCGGCGTCAAGTTACCTGATGCTGCTGGAAATGGCCCAGCACGGGTTCGGCTGGGCACCCTTGCCGCGCTGGCTGGTGGAGCGTTTCGACAATGCCTCGCTGGTGGAACTGCCGGTCCGCGGCTGGCCGCGCCCGGTAGCGGTGGATGCGCTCTGGTCACGTCTGCATCCGCCAGGACCGGCGGGCAGTTGGCTACTGGCGAAGATGCTGGAGTAACCAGCGCTACCCGAAACCGTTCAGTTCCTCCAAGCGACGCTCGATGAAACGCCGCTCCGGTGCCTGCTGCGTCAACTCCAGCGCGCGCTGGTAAGCCTCACGCGCCGGCGCCACCCGCCCCAGTCGCCGGCAGAAATCCGCTCGCGCCGAATGCGCCAGGTGGTAGTCCAGCAGCTCGCCACGGCCAAGGATGCCCTCCACCAGCTCAAGCCCGGCCAACGGCCCGTCGCGCATGGCCACCGCCACTGCTCGATTGAGCTCTATCACCGCCGAGGGCACTGCTCGCAACAACAGGTCATAGAGCCCGACGATCTGCCGCCAGTCGGTGTCCTCCGCCGTCGCCGACTCGGCGTGCACGGCGGCGATCGCGGCCTGCAAGCCATAGGGCCCGAAGCGTCCCGTGCCCAGTGCACGCTCCACCAACCCACAACCCTCGGCAATCAACGGCGCGTCCCAACACGAGCGATCCTGGACATCGAGCAACACCAGTTCGCCACTCTCGGACACCCGCGCCGGACGCCGCGACTCATGCAACAACATCAACGCCAGCAAGCCCATGACCTCGGGATCAGGCAGCAATTCCAGCAACAGCCGTCCCAGGCGAATAGCCTCCGCGGTCAGGTCGTCACGGGTCAGGCTGGCGCCGAGGGACGCCGAGTAGCCCTCGTTGAACACCAGGTAAATGACCCGCAATACACTGTCCAGGCGCGCGGGCAACTCCGCCAGGGAAGGCACCTGATAGGGGATCTTCGCGTCACGGATCTTGGTCTTGGCGCGCACGATGCGCTGGGCGATGGTCGAAGGGCTCGAGAGAAACGCACGGGCGATTTCTTCGGTGGTCAGGTCGCAGACTTCCCGTAACGTCAGCGGCACCTGGGCATCCGCCGACAACGCCGGGTGACAGCAGGTAAAGATCAGCCGCAGGCGATCGTCCTCGACCTCCTCGTCGCTCCACTCGCCTTGCTCCAACGCTTCGGCCTGGGCAAGCAACTGTGCCTGGGAAGCGGCAAACCGCGCCCGTCGCCGCAATACATCGATAGCCTTGAAACGCCCGGTGGAGACCAGCCAGGCCCGCGGATTGGCCGGCACGCCATCGCGCTGCCAGCGTTCGACGGCGATAAAGAAGGCTTCGTGCAAGGCCTCCTCGGCCAGGTCGAAATCCCCCAGCAAACGGATCAGGGTCGCCAGGATCCGCCGCGACTCCTGGCGGTACACCACCTCGACCTGCTGCTTGATGCCAACGGGTTCGACACTCAATCCAGCAGCCCCTGGCTGACCAGCAAGGCCAGGCGATCAAGACTCTCACCCCAGCCCCGATAGAAGCCCATCTGCTCATGCGCCGCCTTTTCCGCCGCCGACCAGTGCATCGCCCGGGCGGTATACAGGGTATGACCACCGGCCTCCTCGAGGGTGATTCGGGCCGTCATGAAGGGTTTTCCCGATGGCACCCAGCCTGGGGTAAAGGCATCGGTGAAGACGATCCGCTCCGGCGCGGCGATCTCCAGGAACACGCCCTGATAGGGATACTCGACACCCTCCGCCGTACGTATCAACGTCCGGAACACGCCGCCGACCCATAGCTGCATTTCACAGACCGGCAGGCTCGAGCCATAGGGGCCCCACCATTGGCTCAGCAGACGAGGTTCGGTCCAGGCGCGAAAAACCAGGTTGCGCGGCGCCTCGATCAGGCGACTGATGGACAACTCATGTTCAGCGCCGGCGGGAGCTGGCGGTTGGCGGTTCATGTTCAGGCTCCTCTTGTTCTTATGATTGCCGTTTGAAAGCTGTCGACCCCCTCAGAGATTCAATTCCCGCACCGGTCGTACTTCCACGCTGCCCACTCGCGCGGCGGGGATATGCCCGGCGATCTGCAAGGCTTCGTTCAGGTCGCGGGCCTCCAGCAGATAGAACCCGGCCAGTTGTTCCTTGGTTTCGGCAAATGGCCCGTCGACGATCGACAGCTTGCCACCGCGCATGCGTACCGTGGTGGCGGTGCTCACCGGCTCCAGCGGCTCGGCCGCGAGCATTCGACCACTGGCCCGGATCGACTCGGCGTAGGCCAGGCACTCGGGGTCCTGGGGACTCTCGGGATGGGAATGCAACAGCTCCTCATTACTGTAGATCAGGCACAGATATTTCATGGAATGTCTCCAGGGCGGTCGAACAACTATGGCTGCTGTTTCGCGCTTTGGCGAAGGCCGCCGACGATCAGCAGAGGTACGAATAGTCGTCTGGAAGCGAGCGAAATCGACAGGCGTAAAAAGTTGCTGGAAAAATAATATCGAAGCCGCTAAAGCCGATAGAATCCGCCCCCATACTGTCGGAAATAGGACATACCGCCGTGAGAACGTCCCTTGTCGACTACAACACGTTGACTCCCGCCCAACGCGAGCAGTTGGCATTGATCCAGGTCGATGCGGCACAGAAGGAGTTTTCCAGCGATATCAGCCATGGCCTGTCGGTACTGCATGCCCACCCGGGCAATGACGTCAGGGGTTTTGTACTGCTGGTCGATGAGCGACCGGTGGGTTTCCTGTTGCTCAAGCGGCCACCGGCATCACCGGCCTGGGCCACCGGCAACGTATGCACCCTGCATGGCCTGCAAGTGGATAAAAGCTACCAGGGCCAAGGCCTCGGACGCGCCTGCATGCAGGCCCTGCCGGCCGCCGCCCGCGCGACCTGGCCGGGCACCCACCAGTTGATGCTGATGGTCGACGCGGACAATGACACCGCCCGTGGGCTTTACCTGAAACAGGGTTTTGTCGACAGCGGCGAGACCTTTCACGGCCGGGTCGGTGAAGAGCGCAGGCTGACCTTGCCACTCTGAGACGGAGGTCGCCATGAATGCCCGACTGGCCCGCTACGACGATCTGAGTGCTGTTCAGCAGGCACAGCTGGTGAACCTTGAGGTGCACCCTGAACAGCTGCGATTTTGCGGCGATATCCAGGCGGCGCTGCACTTCCTGCCCGGCGAACCCCAGGACGGCGTGCTCGGTTTCGTCCTGCTCGCCGACGAGATGCCAGTGGCCTTCCTGTTGCTCAAGCGCCATCCTTTCGTCCCGCACTGGGCCGCCGCGGGCAGCGCCACCCTGCATGCCCTGCAGGTCGATAAACATGCCCAGGGCCGAGGTTTCGGCGCGGCCTGCCTGCAAGCCCTGCCCGAAGCGGCACGCCGGGCCTGGCCGCAGGTGCGTGAGTTACTCTTGTCAGTAGGAACCGATAACCAGGCGGCGATGAGCCTTTACTTGAAACAGGGTTGGGTCGATACCGGCGAAGCCTATCGCGGCGAACGGCGCTTGGCCCTGATACTTTAAAATTCCGCCTGGCCATAAGTATGAGATCAGTCGGTCATTTACAGTAAAACTTGATCGCTGGGCAAACTCACCTTCCAGTTATTAAATCGATCACGTCGCCACTTCACCAGGAAGCTGGCGCGTCGCTACTTGATAAGCCGTCATTCAATCCAGGTAGCCATTTAATAAACTGAAAGGACTCAATCCCCATGGATACACAAAGCCGAACTTCAAACAGCGCGCCAAAAACCTTGCCCAGCGCCGCCATCGAACTGTCCGGGAGTGCCGGAAGACGGGACCTGGAATTTGGCGAATACCGCGATGGCCTGGTTATTTTCTCAGAGCGAGGTCCTGGCTTTGTCGGCCCCTCGCTATTATGGCCCGATGGTCGTCATCGGTTTATCGGCGTGCATGAAGACCAGCAGGAAAGTATCACCCTGGCCAACTTCAGCGAAGACGGCTTTTATGATCGAGACCACGCCCAACCGTTCGGAAGTTCCAGCCGGAGGCTGATCAAGGCCGTCGTCGACGAAGACGACACGTTTCTCCTGCTGGGCCACTTCCGCTCCGGCGAACAGGCCTTTTGTGCCCGCCTGACTGAAACCGGTGCCCCGGACCCCGACTTCGGCGATAACGGCCAGGTCACCCTGCCTTACACGGCGCCCTGGGTCGGCTATGGTCGCCGGCTCGCCCTGCAACCCGAGGACGGTTTTATCGTCCTGGCCCTCAGGAACAGCGCCGTGGGCGAGCCGCAACGCGATGTCATCGTGCGCCTCGACCGCAACGGCAGTTTCGACCCGCGATTCGGCACCTGCGGCGTGGTCACGGCACCGGAACCGAACATCGCCTTCGAGGCGGTTCACGTCCAGGCCGATGGCAAGCTGATCGTGGCCGGCCGACGGGGTCGCAAGGCCATGCTGATGCGCTACGGGAGCACCGGCCTGCCGGACAAGGCCTTCGGTAACGCGGGCTATCTGGAGCTGGAGCCGGCCCGCGACGGCAGCGCCGCGTTTTTCGATATCGCCGTGCAACCCGACCAGAAGATCGTCGTCAGCGGCTCCGCGGATCTCTCCCATAACATCGCCCTGCTCACCCGCGTCAGCACCGACGGCAAGCTGGACGCCAGCTTCAACGCCGGGGTGCCCTGGGAGCTGCCGGAACTGGATATCGCCTTTGCCCTCGCGGTGCAGGAGGACGGGAAAATCGTCAGCGCCGGTCATATCAACAGCGGCAGCCGCTGCTGGTTGATGCGCCACCTGAGCAACGGTGAACTGGACCCTGACTTTGGCGACAACGGCATCAGCCGCGTGATCAACATCGTCAATACCACCAGCTACCTCTCCAACCTCGAACTGCAACCTGATGGAAAGATCCTCATCTCCGGACGCTACGCCACGCATTCGGCGGTAGTCCGCTGCCACGGCGACTGAGAACAGCGCTCCTGCGGGAGCGTCGAGCAGCGGCTCCCGCAGCGGACGAGGCAAGCATCAGGCCGGCGGCCTGGCTTCTCTCGATGCCACCCAGGCACCCCAGAACAGACTGGAAAAGAACCGCGTCGCGGTGCCGAACCCGGCCTGTTCGAGTAACCGCTGAACCGCCGCCTCCGAGTGCGGCGGGTCGGCACCCTGGAGAATCTTGCCGAGCTTGACGCGCACGGCGTCGGCGCTCGCTCCCTGCTGGCGCCAGCGCTCCCCCCAGGCCGCTAACAATAACGGCTGGCTGGCATAGGCCTGATGGTTGCCAGCAACAATCAACGGAGCCCCCGGTTTGAGCCGGGCGGCAATCGCCGCGAGGATCTCCTGCTTGGCCTGATCGCCAGGCAAGTGATGCAACACTCCGATCAGGGTCGCGGCATCATAGGGCAGCTCATCCGTGAGTTCCTCGACCGTGCCAAGGAATACCCGTGTGCGTGACAGCAGCCCCCGGGCCTGCAGACTGGCCCGCGCCAACTCGAGCATCGGGGCCGAGGGGTCGACCGCGGTAAACCGCCAAAGCGGCTCAAGCGCCGCCGCCGTGAGGATTTCCTGGGCGGTACCGCCAGCACCCACCACCAGAATCCTCGCCTCGCGTCCACTGCCCAGGCTGGCCGCCAGCATGCAGGCGACCAACTCGTGGCAGGCGTCATAACCGGCCAGGGCGATACGGCTTTGCTCGGCGTATTCGCCGGCCCGGGAAACATCGAACTTTCGAGCAGAATCCGGGTGTTCGGACGACATGGGCGTTCTCTCTTGGCCGGGATTTCAGCCCAAGGTAGTCGCCCTGCAAAAATAAAGAAAATTCATGTTTTTAATACAATACATTCCTTGCAGGAATAAGAAAAAACAGCGCTGACGCCATGAGCCTTGCAGGCAAAACCTGCCTCTCCGGGCGCACATCGACAATGACCTGACGCCGCGGTGAACGGCATCGGCGAGGCCATTGAAGTCCGCCGCGTATCCACCCCATATTGTTGCGCGGACACCCCGTAAAGCTTTTATATAGTCGATGTCATTTGCCCGGAATTTCGACTATTTCTCTGCAGGTCGCCGCCTGATGCGGTGTTTTCCGGAGACCTGTCATGACCCATATCCAGATCGGCCTGCTTATGCTGTTGGGCATCAGCGCGTTCGGTGTGATCACCCTCTACCTCGACTTCTGGCGTGCCGCCAAGACGCAACGGGAGAACAAATAAGCCGTCACAGGCCGACCAGACGATAGCCCACCTGCAGTTCGGTGATCAGGTGCTGCGGCTGCGCCGGGTCGGCTTCGAGTTTTTGCCGCAGGTGCGCCATATGCACCCGCAGGTAATGGGCGCGATCGGCATAGTCCAGCCCCCAGACGTCCAGCAGCAACTGCCGGTGCGTCAGCACCCGGCCCTGGCCGCGGATCAACGCGCTCAACAGGCGGAACTCGATCGGTGTCAAATGCACCCCCGCGCTGCCACGCCGCACCTCATGGGTCGCCAGGTCGACCTCGACCTCACCGAAGCGCACCTTGCTGCTCACCGCCGCCGTACCGCTTTGCGACTGCCGGCGCAGTTGCGCGCGAATACGCGCAAGCAGCTCGGGAACGCCGAACGGCTTGACCAGATAGTCATCGGCCCCGGCATCCAGCGCGGCGACCTTTTCGTCTTCACGATCGCGAGCCGACAACACCAGGATCGGCACGCTCATCCAGCCACGCAGTTCGCTGATCAGGTCCTTGCCGTCACCGTCGGGCAGGCCCAGGTCGACGATCACCAGGTCTGGCTGACGGCTCGCCGCGTCGATCAAGGCACGCTTGCTGCTATCGGCCTCGAAGACCTGGAAGCCTTCGTCCTGCAAGGCGATACCGATGAAACGGCGGATATTGGCTTCATCCTCGACAATCAGGATTCGGGTGCTGGTCATAAGGTTTCCATGGACGGCGGTTGACCCGCCGCTAAGCTGATAACAAAACAGAGGCCGCCCGCGGCCTGCGGCCGGGCGACAACCCGCCCGCCGTGGGCTTCGACGATCCGCCGGACCAGGGCCAGTCCCAGGCCGATACCGGACACCGCCGATTCCTGCTGGCCACGGCTGAAGGCTTCGAAGAGTTGCTCCGGGGCGATACCGGACGGGCAGCCCGGGCCACTGTCGGCGACCTCCAGGACAATCTGCTGATCGACCTGGCGCGCCGTGATCTCGATCGGCGTATCCGCCGGGGTGTACTTCGCCGCGTTGTCCAACAGGTTGACCAGCACTCGCTCGATCAGTAGCGCATCGATCTCCACCAGCGGCAGGTCCGCCGGCAACAGCGCCCGCACCGGGTGTCGGGCCAGGGGTTCGCGCAGTTGGCGCAAGGCGCTGCCGACCACCTCTTCCAGCGAATGCCACTGGCGATTGAGGCGCACGCCGTGTTCCTGCAGGCGCGCCATGTCCAGCAGGTTTTCGATCAGCCGTTGCATGGCGCAGGCCTGATCGTGAATCCCGCTCAACAGCCCGCCGAGCAACTCGTCGCGCACATGGGGTACCGCCGCATCGGCGGCGCCGATTATGCTGGTCAAGGGCGTGCGCAGGTCATGGGAAATGGCCGCGAGCAAGGTATTGCGCATCCGCTCGCCTTCCATCTGCACCAGGGTACTTTGCGCCACTTCGACGAAATGCACCCGCTCCAGGGCAATCGCCAACTGGCTCATGCAGGCTTCCAGCAAGCGCTGTTCATCAGGGTCCTTCAGGCGCTCGGAATCACTCAGGTCGAGAACCAGCACACCGCGCACACGCATCGGCGCCTTGAGGGCAAAGTAGCAACCGGGGGCGGCAGCCAGGGTGTCACTGCCCTGCCCGGCCGGGCGTCCGTGTTCGTAGGTCCACTGGGCGATGCTTTCATCCACCGGGAAGACACTCCCGGCCATGCTGCTGACCCGGTCGGCGGCATCCGGCAATGCCAGGCCGACCCGGGCCTCGAACACCCCGCTGAAGGTGCGCAGCGCCACCGCGCCGAGCTGTTCGACGGTCAGGGCCGCGGACAGGTCGCGGGCCAACAGCGCCAGCGAGGTCGCCCGGCGCTCCCGGGCCGCAGCCGTACGTGCCTCATGGCGCAGACGCGCGGTCAGTTGCCCGGTGATCAGGGCAATGCCCAGCATCAAGGCGAAGGTGAAGAAATACTGGGTGTCGTTGACGGTGAATGACAACACCGGCTGGACGAAGAAAAAATCGAAGCACAACACCGCCAGCATCGCCGCCCAGACACCCGGCCCGCGTCCCAGGCGTAGCGCCACCAGCACCACGGTCAACAGGAACAACATGACTACGTTGGCCGGGTCGAAGACTTGCAGCAACAACGCCGCTACCGCAGTGGCGGCGAAACAGGCCAGGGTCGCCCACAGGTAAGCCAGGCCCCTGCCCGGCGCCAGCCGCGGCTCCGCTTCCGGGCGGGGCGCCGCCGTGCGCGGCAGCTCGCCATGGGCGATGACGATCTGGTCGATCTGCGGGTGATGGCGGCTGATCCGGTCGCTGACCGTCTGGTGCCAGAACTGCCAGACCCGGCGGGGCCGGTGGCCGAGCAACAGGCGGTTGGCGTTGCGTTCGCGGGCACAGGCCACCAGGGTTTCGGCGACATCGATACCCGCCAGGATCGCGGTGTCGGCACCGAACTCGGCGGCCAGGGCCAGGGTCTTCACCGCCGCCGCACGGCGCCTGAGGGCCATGCCTGCGGTCGAGGCCGACTCGACATGCACCACGATCCAGTCGGCTTCGAGCTTCTGCGCCAGGCGCGCGGCTTCGCGCACCAGGCGTTCATCCGAGGCCTCCCCGGCAATCCCCACCAGCAAGCGCTCGCGGGCGGCCCACAAGGTGTCGATGGCGCGCTCGCGGCGATAGACGCGCATTTGCGCATCGACCCGGTCGGCGGTGCGGCGCAGGGCCAGTTCGCGCAGCGCCAGCAGGTTGCCTTTGCGAAAGAAGTGCCGGGACGCCCGGTCGGCCTGCGGGCCCTGGTAGACCTTGCCGTCCTTGAGACGCTGCAACAGCTCGTCGGGGGCCAGGTCGACCAGCACTACCTCATGGGCACTGTCGAACACATGATCGGGCACGGTTTCCCGCACGCGGGTGCCGATGATGCCACTGACCAGGTCGTTGAGGCTTTCCAGGTGCTGCACGTTCAGGCTGGTCCAGACTTCGATCCCGGCCCGCAGTAGCTCTTCGATATCCTGCCAGCGCTTGGGGTGGCGTGAGCCGGGGACATTGCTGTGGGCCAGTTCGTCCACCAGCAACACCGTCGGACGACGGGCCAGGGCCGCATCGAGATCGAACTCCGGCAGCGTGTTGTCGCCATGGGCCAGGCGATGGCGCGGCAGTTGCTCCAGGCCGGCGAGCAAGGCAGCGGTGTCAGCGCGTCCGTGGGTTTCGATCAGCCCGGCGACCAGATCGCGGCCCAAGGCCCGCTCACGGTGCGCGGCCTGGAGCATGGCGCAGGTTTTCCCGACCCCGGCGTTCGAGCCGAAATAGATACGCAAACGGCCGCGCTGGGCGGCCTTCTCGTCTGCTTGCAGTTGCTCCAGCAGCGCATCCGGATCGGGTCGACCGTCGCGGCCGTTGCGGGAGGCGTCATTCAAATCCATGTCATTCCTTGTGCAGACCAGCAGCCCGGCGCCCTTTGTGGGAGCCGGCTTGCCGGCGAAGAGGCCCGTGAGCCTTGCGGCGCCCCTCCGGACGCCATCGCCGCGGTGCGGCGTTCCGACAAGCCGGCGCCTACAGGATCTGATCCGCTGCCTAGACCACGCCCAGGCCGACCAGCAGCATATCGATCAGCTTGATCCCGGCAAACGGCACCAGCACCCCGCCCAGTCCATAGATCAGCAGGTTGCGATTGAGCAGCGCCGCCGCGCCGATGGCCCGGTAGGCCACGCCCTTGAGCGCCAGCGGGATCAGGAACACGATGATCAGGGCATTGAAGATCACCGCGCTGAGGATCGCCGAGTTCGGACTGCCCAAGTGCATCACGTTCAAGGCGCCGAGCTGTGGGTAAGTCGCCACGAACGCCGCCGGCACAATAGCAAAATACTTCGCCACATCGTTGGCCACGCTGAAAGTGGTCAGCGCACCACGGGTCATCAGCATCTGCTTGCCGACCTCGACCACTTCGATCAGCTTGGTCGGATTGCTGTCCAGGTCGACCATGTTCCCGGCTTCCTTGGCCGCCTGGGTCCCGCTGTTCATCGCCACCGCGACATCGGCCTGGGCCAGCGCCGGCGCGTCGTTGGTGCCGTCGCCGGTCATTGCCACCAGCTTGCCCTGGGCCTGGTAGTCGCGGATCAGTTGCAGCTTGTCTTCCGGCCGGGCCTCGGCCAGGTAGTCATCGACCCCGGCTTCCACGGCAATGGCCGCGGCGGTCAGTGGATTGTCGCCGGTGATCATCACGGTCTTGATGCCCATCCGGCGCAACTCGCCGAAGCGTTCCTTGATCCCGCTCTTGACCACGTCCTTGAGCTCGATCACCCCGAGGGCGCGCGCCCCCTCGGCCACCACCAGCGGCGTGCTGCCGCGCCGCGAGACTTCGTCCACCCGTGTTTGCAGGGCCGCGGGGAAACCGCCGCCCAGCGCCTCGATATGCCGGCGAATCGCATCGGCCGCGCCTTTGCGGATCATCCGCCCATCCGCCAGGTCGACGCCGCTCATGCGGGTCTGGGCGGTGAACTCGACGAAGCTGGCATTCAGGCTCTCCACGTCCGGCTCGTTGAGCTCGAACTTGTGTCGTGCCAACAGCACGATGCTGCGCCCTTCCGGCGTTTCGTCGGCCAGGGAGGCCAGTTGCGCCGCCTCGGCCAGTTCACGCTCTTGCATGCCCGGCGCCGGCAGGAAGGCGCTGGCCTGGCGATTACCCAGGGTGATGGTGCCGGTCTTGTCCAGCAACAACACGTCGACGTCACCGGCCGCTTCCACCGCGCGTCCGGAGGTGGCGATCACATTGGCCGCCATCATCCGGCTCATGCCCGCCACGCCGATGGCCGAGAGCAGACCGCCGATGGTGGTGGGAATCAGGCACACCAGCAAGGCCACCAATACCGTCGCGCTGACCACACTGCCGCTGCCGCTCATGACCACGGCAAAGATCGAATACGGGCTGAGGGTGACGATTACCAGCAGGAACAAGGCCGTCAGCCCCACCAGCAGAATGGTCAGGGCTACTTCATTGGGGGTCTTCTGGCGCTTGGCCGATTCGACCATGGAGATCATCCGGTCAAGAAAGGACTCACCGGGATTGACGCTGATGCGCACCACCAACCAGTCGGAAAGGACCCGGGTACCGCCGGTCACCGAGGAGAAATCACCGCCGGCCTCACGGATCACCGGTGCCGACTCGCCAGTGATCGCGCTTTCATCCACCGACGCCACGCCCTCGATGACGATGCCATCGAGGGGCACCAGATCGCCGGCCTCGATCAGCACCACGGCGTCCTTGCGCAACTCGCTGGCCGCCATCGGCAACCATTGCGCGCCATAACGCGGCTTTTGCAGGACCTTGGCCAGGGTCTGGCGCTTCATCCCGCGCAGGCTCGCCGCCTGCGCCCGGCTACGGCCTTCAGCGAGGGCCTCGGCGAAGTTGGCGAACAGCACGGTGAACCACAGCCACAGGCAGATGCTCAGGATAAAACCACTGGGAGCCTCGCCCTGGCCGCCCCAGGATTGCAACCACAACAAGGTGGTGAGCAGGCTGCCCAGGTACACCACGAACATCACCGGGTTTTTCCACTGGGCCTGGGGCAGCAGTTTCCTGAAGGCATCCACACCGGCCGCCAGCAACAGCTCGCGGTCGAACAACGGCAAACGGGCTTTCATGTCACTCATGATCGATTCTCTTACTCAGTGACGGCGACAGGGCGCTGGCCGGGTGTCGCCAGGGCATCCAGCGCCAGGTTGAGTTGCAGCACATTGACCCGTGGCTCGCCGAGCAGGCCGAAGGTGCGTGCCTCGGTCGAGGCCCGGACCAAGCGCAGCAGGGCGTCTTCGGACAGTTGCCGCAGCGGTGCGACGCGCCGCGCCTGGATCAGCGCGTTGGCCACTGAAATGTGCGGGTCCAAGCCGGACGCCGAGGCCGTCACCGCGTCGACCGGCACTGGCGCTTGCGGGTCCAGGCCGTTCGAAGCGCGATAGGTCACGGCCCGTTCCCTGACCGCGTCGAGTTGACGTTGACTGGTCGGGCCCAGGTTGCTGGCCCCGCTGAGGCCGGCATTGTACGGCGTGGTGACGGTCTTGCTGGCGTCGTTCGGATCGACGCTCTGGGTCACGCTGGGGCGGGCCTGGAAATACTCCGGGCGGCTGAACGCCTGGCCGATCAGCGCCGAGCCGATCACCTGGCCGTCACGCTCCAGCAGGCTGCCCTGGGCCTGGAACGGAAACAGCAGGTTGGCCGTCAACGTGGTCAGTGCCGGATAGGCCAGGCCGGTCAACAACATGAAAAACACCGAGGACAGCAACACCGGGCGCCACAGGCCACGGAACAGCCCTTGGGTCACCGCCTGCGGCGGCGTGGAAATACGCGTAGTCATGCAATCATCCTCACTTGTAGGTCTGGCCGGAAAGCAGTTGCAGTTGCTCGACCACAGGCCCCAGCGCGAGCGCCGGCAGGAAGGTCAAACCACCGACCACCAGCACCACGAACACCACCAGGAACATGAACAGCGGCGTGGCGGTGGGAATGGTCCCGGCACCGGCCGGGGTGGTCTTTTTAAAGGCCAGGGAGCCGGCCACGGCAAGCATCGGCAGCAGGGTGAAGAAACGCCCCAGCAACATCGCCAGGCCGATGGTGGTGTTGAAGAACGGCGTGTTGGCGTTCAGCCCGGCGAACGCCGAACCGTTGTTCGCGGTGCCGGAGGTGTAGGCGTAGAGCACCTCGCTGAAACCGTGGGGCCCGACGTTGTTCAGGCTGTCCAGGGTCGAAGGCCAGAGCGCGGCCAGGGCGGTGAACCCGAGGATGCAGATCGGATGCGCGAGCACCGAGAGCATGACCAGTTTCATCTCCCGGGCTTCGATGCGCTTGCCGAGGAACTCCGGGGTGCGACCGATCATCATGCCCACCAGGAACACCGTCAGCAGGGCGTACTGGATCAGGTTGATAAAGCCCACGCCGTCGCCGCCGAACACGCAGTTGAGCATCATCTGCGCCATGGGCACGAAGCCGCCCATGGGCATCAGCGAGTCATGCATGGCGTTGACCGAGCCGGTGGTGGCGCCGGTGGTGGTGGCAATGAACAGGCTGGTATCGGCGATGCCGAAACGCAGCTCCTTGCCTTCCATGTTGCCGCCGCTCTGGGTCGCCGACAGCAGTTGGTCGACGCCCAGTTGGGTCAGCAGCGGATTGCCACCCTGCTCGGCAAAATAGACCACCGCGAGAAAGCCGATGAACATCACCAGGAAGGTGCCGAAGAACACCCAGCCCTGGCGCCGCCGGGCCAAGAGGCTGCCGAAGGCGTAGGTCAGCGCCGAAGGGATCAGCAACATGCTGAAGATATGCAGGATGTTGGTCAGCGGCGTCGGGTTCTCGAACGGGTGCGCGGCGTTCATGCTGAAAAAGCCGCCGCCGTTGGTGCCGATATGCTTGATCGACTCGAAGCTCGCCACCGCACCGACGATCAGTTGTTGCCGGGCGCCTTCCAGCGTGGTCGCCAGGGCCTGGGAGGCAAAGGTCTGCGGCATGCCCTGCCAGACATAGACCAGCGCCATGCCGAAGCACAACGGCAACATCACCCGGTAGAGGATGCGGGTGAAGTCCACCCAGTAGTTGCCGATATCCGTCGCACTGGCCCGGCTCAGGCCACGGATAAAACCGGCGGCGGCGACCACGCCGGAAGTGGCGCCGACAAACATCAGGAAGGTGATCACCGCCATCTGGCTGAAGTTGGACAGGCTGGTTTCGCCCGAATAGGCCTGCCAGTTGGTGTTGGTGATGAACGAGGCGGCGGTGTTGAACGCCAGGTCCGGGGTCTGGGCGGCCAGGCCCAGCGGGTTGATCGGCAGCGAACCCTGCAGGCGCAACAGCAGGTAGCCGAGCAGCATCATCGCGCCGTTGGACAACAGCAGCGCCGAGCCGTAGCGGGCCCAGCCCATGGTCTCCCGTGGATCGACGCCCAGCAGGCGATAGGTCAGGCGTTCCGGCAGCGCATGGCCGGGGTGTGAAAATACCCGGCTCAGCCAACGCCCCATCAAGACGGCGAGCCCGGTCATCAGACCCAGGACCAGCGCAAATTCCAGCAGTACGGTCAACATGTGCAAGCTCCGTTCAAATCTTGTTCAAGGCGACAATGAACAAGGCTGTCGCGCCGAAAAACGCCAGGGTCGCACCCAGGAAAATCAGGTCGTTCATGCTTGGTTTCCTTGTTCGATAGGGTCCTTGCGGACCGCACAAAGCGCCTGCGGCTAGGCGTGCGCAGGATCAGAAGTCTTCGGCGCGGATCAGCGCGTAACCCAGGTAGACAAACAGGCCGGCCGCGCCAAGGCCGCTGAGCAGGTAGATGAGTTTGAGTGTCAACACAGGTGTCCCCTTGCGAAATCGGTCGGCTCGCTCAAGCGCAGGCAAAGGCGCCGCAAGCCAGGTCAAAGGGTACGGGTGGGGGTATTAAGGTCGGACACTGATTGCCGGGGGGGACGTTAAGATGGCGTATAGAAGCGCTCCCCCGCTGTCGAAGGGGAGCGTGCGGCGCGCGGGATCAGGCCTTGATCGGCAACCAGATCTCCACGGTGCCGGTGCCTTTTTCCGGATTGAAATCGGCGCTGTAGCGCTCGAACTCCGGCGCATCGGCGGCCAGGTAACCGGATTGCGGCAACCAGTGGTTCCAGATGGCTTCGAAAGTCTGCTTGAGGGTGTCGAGGGAGCCCTGGTGTTCAAACACCGCATACTGCTGGTCCTGCAGTTCCACCCAGCGGTACAGCTCGGGCAGGTCGTCGAGCTTGCTGATCTGCACCCCGGCGATGTACTCGAAGCCGCCCTGGCCATCCGGATGGCAGCAGATACCGTACGTCACCTCACCCACCTGGCCGGGGACTTTTCCGATGTGCGGCACGAAAGCATCCCACAGGTCCGGGATGGAGCCCGACGTCTCGGCGGTAAAGCGGGCGCCCAGGCCGGCGATCAATCGAAAGTGGCCGTGCTCGAAGCGCGGCGCTGGCAAGGCCTGCGTGTAGCCAAGGTTATGTGCTAAGTCCATGGGTGCAGAACTCCATATGGGAAACGACTCCGAAAGGCAGTATAGAAGCAAATTATCGTGTCGCTCTGGCGACCCGGCGCTTGCCCCCGGCGAAAATATTTTCCGCCAGCCATCTGGACAGATCGCCAGCATCGCCCTTATTGTCTGCCCCGCAGGCCACCGCAGTGGCCGACGTCGCTCGGACGGTTCCGGGCGCTTACGTGTCAGAGGTTTATATGGCAGACCAAGGTTCGCCGCGCCGTTTTTCGCGCATTGATCGACTCCCCCCCTACGTATTCAATATCACTGCCGAGCTGAAGATGGCCGCCCGTCGTCGTGGCGAAGACATCATCGACTTGAGCATGGGTAACCCCGACGGCGCCACCCCGCCGCATATCGTCGAAAAACTGGTCACCGTCGCCCAGCGCGAAGACACCCATGGCTACTCCACTTCCAAGGGCATCCCACGGCTGCGCCGGGCGATTTCCCACTGGTACAAGGATCGCTACCAGGTCGATATCGACCCGGAAACCGAAGCCATCGTCACCATCGGTTCAAAAGAAGGCCTGGCCCACCTGATGCTCGCCACCCTCGACCAGGGCGACACGGTGCTGGTGCCCAACCCCAGCTACCCGATCCATATCTACGGCGCGGTGATCGCCGGCGCCCAGGTCCGTTCGGTGCCGCTGGTGCCGGGCGTGGACTTCTTCGCCGAACTGGAGCGGGCCATCCGTGGCTCCATCCCCAAGCCGAAGATGATGATTCTCGGTTTCCCCTCGAACCCCACCGCGCAGTGCGTGGAACTGGACTTCTTCGAACGGGTGATCGCCCTGGCCAAGCAGTACGACGTGCTGGTGATCCACGACCTGGCGTATGCCGACATCGTCTACGACGGCTGGAAAGCCCCGTCGATCATGCAGGTGCCCGGCGCCAAGGACATCGCGGTGGAGTTTTTCACCCTGTCCAAGAGCTACAACATGGCCGGCTGGCGCATCGGTTTCATGGTCGGCAATCCGGAGCTGGTCAACGCCCTGGCGCGGATCAAGAGCTACCACGACTACGGCACCTTCACACCGTTGCAGGTGGCGGCCATCGCCGCGCTGGAAGGCGATCAGCAATGCGTCAAGGATATCGCCGAGCAGTATCGTCAACGGCGCAATGTGCTGGTCAAGGGCCTGCATGAACTGGGCTGGATGGTCGAGAACCCCAAGGCCTCGATGTATGTCTGGGCGAAGATTCCCGAGGAATATGCCCATATGGGTTCGCTGGAGTTCGCCAAGAAACTGCTGGCCGAAGCCAAGGTCTGCGTCTCGCCGGGGGTCGGCTTTGGCGAGTACGGCGACGACCATGTGCGGTTCGCCCTGATCGAAAACCTCGACCGCATCCGCCAGGCGGTACGCGGGATTCGTGGGATGTTCCGCAGCGATGGCCTGCTGAAGAAAGCCACCGCGGAATAACCCTTAACACCCATTGTGGCGAGCGGGCTTGCCCGCGCTGGGGTGCGAAACGCCCCTGTAACCGGCGAACTCGACTTATCAGACAGACCGAGATCACCGATTTTGCGACTGCTTCGCAGTCGAGCGCGGGCAAGCCCGCTCGCCACAAAACCGTGTTCGACTTCAACACGCCTTGTGATCGGGGCCGACACCCTCACAGGTATCGGCCCCGACTCGTTCAGACCACCAGTGACAACAGCAGGATAAACACCAGCCCCACCACCGAGAGAATGGTCTCCATGGCCGTCCAGGTCTTGAACGTCTCGGCCACGGTCATGTTGAAGTACTGCTTGACCAGCCAGAAGCCGGCATCGTTGACGTGGGACAGGATCAGCGAGCCCGCTCCCGTCGCCAGCACCAGCAACTCGCGGTTCACCCCGGGAATCAGGTCCACCACCGGCATCACGATACCCGCCCCGGTAATCGTCGCCACCGTCGCCGAGCCCGTGGCCACGCGGATCACCGCCGCCACCAGCCAGGCCAGCAGGATCGGTGAAATCTGCGCATTCACGGCGATATGCCCGATCACATCACCCACGCCACTGGTCACCAGCATCTGCTTGAAGCCACCGCCGGCACCGATGATCAGGATGATCGCCGCGGTCGGCGCCAGGCTGGCATCGAGCAGCTTGAGCACGCGCCTGGAATCCATGCCCTGGCGCTTGCCGAAGGTGTACAGCGCCAACAGCAGGGCCAGCAGCAAGGCGCTGATCGGGTGACCGATCATGTCCATCCAGATGCGGAAGAAATGCCCGTCCGGCAAGGCAATGTCGGCAAAAGTCTTGAGCAGCATCAGGAACACCGGCAACAGCACGGTGACCAGGGTCACGCCGAAGCTGGGCAGTGCCGCCACTTGCGGTTCACGGGCCAACTGGTCGACCAGCTCCTGCGATGGGTTGCCCGGGATATACTTGGCAATAAAGGTGCCGTAGATCGGCCCGGCGATGATAGCGGTCGGCAGGGCGACGATCAGGCCGTAGAAAATGGTCTTGCCGATGTCCGCGTTGAACACCCCGATGGCCAGCAGCGGCCCCGGATGCGGCGGTACCAGGCCGTGCACCGCCGAAAGCCCGGCCAGCAGCGGAATGCCGATCTTGATCAGCGGCACGCCGGTACGCCGCGCAACGATGAACACCAGCGGAATCAGCAGCACGAAGCCGATCTCGAAGAACAGCGGGATGCCCACCAGGAATGCCGAGCACATCATCGCCCACTGCACCCGCTCCTTGCCGAAGGCGCGGATCAGGGTCTGGGCGATCTGATCGGCGCCGCCGGAATCGGACATCATCTTGCCAAGCATGGTCCCCAGCGCAAGGATGATCCCGACAAAGCCCAGCACGCCGCCGAAGCCGTCCTGGAAAGCCTTGATGATCTTGTCCGCGGGCATGCCCGAGGTCAGGCCGAGAAACGCCGAGGCGATGATCAGTCCGACAAAGGGGTGAATCTTGAAACGGGTGATCAACACGATCAGCCCGATAATCGTGACCACTGCATCCAGCAACAGATAGGTCTCGTGGGACAGTCCAAACATAAGGTGTCTCCTGCTTGTTGTTTTTATACGCTGCGTTGTTTGACGATAGCCGATTGGGACAGCGCTATCTTTTCGAAACGAAAATCAGGCCGAGCGTTCCAGCCCGTGCGCCTGCCACCAGTGATGGGCCGCCTGCGCCAGGCGCTCGACGCTCTGGGTCGAGGCATCCAGGGCCAGGGTCAGGGGCTCGCCGAGCGGCGACTCAAGGGTGGCGAACTGGCTGTCGATCAGGGTCGAGGGCATGAAGTGCCCGGGCCGATGGGCCACCCGCTCGGCAGCGACTTCGCGGCTCAGTTCGAGAAACACGAAGCCCAGGCCCGGTGCCGCGCGACGCAGGCGTTCGCGGTAACTGTGCTTGAGCGCCGAGCAGGTCAGCACCGGATGCCCGCCTGCAGCCAGCACCCGACGCAACTCGTCGCACAGGCTGTCGAGCCAACCGGCACGGTCGTCATCGGTCAGGGGGATGCCGGCACTCATCTTGGCGATATTGGCGGCGGGGTGAAAGCTGTCGCCTTCGATCTGGGTCGCGCCGTTGAGCCGGCACAGGGCCTCGCCCACACTGGACTTGCCGCAACCGGAGACGCCCATGATGACCAGGGCAGTGATGGGTTGACTCATGTAACACCTCAGCACGCAGACAGCGCTGTCTTTGTCAGGCTTTCCGTTGTTCGGAAAGCAAAGCACAAAACACAGACTGCCGACGCCTTCTTGTCATTTTTATGGGGTGGTGCGCGAAACATCCAGGACAGCCCCCGACGCGATCAGGCCAATCGCGCTCGGACAATTGCAGGCTTGTCGAGACAGCGCTACCTTAGTACCTTGAATTTTGTTTGGCAAGCCGTCCGATGACCTCCACCAAAACCGACAAGAATACCCGTACCACGGGACGCCCTACCCTCAACGAAGTCGCGCGCCTGGCCGGCGTCAGTCCGATCACCGCATCGCGGGCCCTGCGCGGCATCAGTAGCGTGGCCACGGATCTGGTGGAGAAGGTCCGACGAGCGGCAACGGAACTGAACTACGTGGTCAACCCGGCCGCCCGCGCCCTGGCCTCGGCCCAGAGCCATTCGGTGGTGGTGCTGGTGCCGTCGTTGTCCAACCTGCTGTTTATCGACACCCTCGAAGCCATACACGCGGTGTTGCGCCCGCGCGGCTTCGAGGTACTGATCGGTAACTATCACTATTCCCGTGAGGAAGAAGAAAACCTGCTGCGCAATTACATGTCCTACCAGCCACGGGGCCTGTTGCTGACCGGTTTCGACCGCTCGGAAAGTGCGCGGCGGATGATCGAGGCGAGCCAGGTGCCGTGCGTCTACATGATGGACCTGGACCCCGGCGCCGGGGTCAACTGCGTCGGTTTCTCGCAACAGAACGCCGGCGCGACCGTGGCCGAGCACCTGATCTCCCGTGGTCGCAAGCACCTGGCCTATATCGGCGCGCAACTGGACCAGCGCACGCTCCTGCGCGGCGAAGGCTTTCGCCAGGCCCTGCAGGCGGCCGGGCTGTATCACCCGGATCTGGAACTGCTGACTCCGCGCCCCTCGTCGGTGGGCCTGGGCGGTGAACTGTTCCTGCAACTGTTGCAGAGCCATCCGCAGGTCGACGGGATCTTCTTCGGCAACGACGACCTGGCCCAGGGCGCCCTGCTGGAAGCCATACGCTGCGGCATCAAGGTCCCGGAGCAGGTCGCGGTAGTGGGCTTCAACGACCTTCCCGGCTCGGCCTTCATGGTCCCGCGCCTGAGCAGCATCCGCACACCGCGGGAGGCCATCGGCCGGCGGGCGGCGGAACAGATGCTGAGTTTGATGGCTGGCAATCCGGTGGCCCAGCCGGTGCAGGACATGGGCTTTGAACTGATGGTGCGCGAGAGCAGCTGAAGGGTGGCGGGCAGTGGAATCGATCCCCGACTCAGCGCGGATCGATCGGCATCAGGCCTGATCGGTGCGACGCTTTTCCCTGACCAGCAGCAGCGCGGCAAACACCCCGATCCAGACCACCGAAGCGCCATAGTTCAGGCGCTGGTAGAGGCCGAACCCCTCCCCCGCCTCTACCGCCAGCCCCATCAACGGCAAAGCCGCCAGGGCCACCAGGGTACAGGCCAGGGAAAACCAGGCGAAGGCTTTCGAACCGAGCAAGCGAGCGGCGAGATACACCCACAAGGCGTTGGCGATCACCAGGGTCAGAAACATCACCAGCCCCGCGCTGTTATGCACGGTCTGGCTGAAGGAAGGGTGCTGCAGCCCGCAGCCGGCGTCGCAGGAAAAATAACCGGTGAACAGGCTGGCGATGCCGTGCAGCGCAATCAGCACCCCGCTGATCTGCGCCAGGCCGCGCCCTTCGAAACAGGCGAAGACCGTCACGCCAAAGGCGAAGAACAACAGCCCCAACGGCAGGTTGTTGATCAATGGCGACAACTCGTGGGTCGGCGCGCCCAGTGCCCCCAGTTCACTCATGGCCTGATTGAGATGGCTGTAGCCTGGATACAGGGCCCCGGCCAGGGCCAGCCCGACAAGCAACCAGAAGGGCGTCAACAACCCGGCCACGCAGCCGAATTTACGCAGTGCCTTGTGCATCTAGCGGGGACCTCTGAGCGTTGGATGAAAGCGACAGGCCACTATCCTAAAACGCCATGCGAACCTTGGGCTAGAGATTTATCGGTCAGCCAGACTGGCGGCCATGGTCTATCCTGAAGCGTCACAAAACATTCATTCAAAAGTAAAAACATCAACATGGAAGTCTGAATGAGCACACTCAAGGTATTGCTGACCGGTGCCTGCGGTCGTATCGGCAAGACGTTTTTCCAGGCCATGCAACACCATTACCACTTTGTCCTCGCCGACCGTCACCAACCGGATTTCGCCATCGGCGATCACCGCTTCGTCCGCCTGGACATGGCCGACAAGGGCGAACTCGCGGCCCTGGTCGATGGCATCGACGTGGTGGTGCACCTGGCGGGTATTCCTTTCGCCGATTCGTCCTTCGAGGAACTGCTGCCGAACAATATCCTGGCCACCACCTACCTGCTGGAAGCCGCCGCGAACGCCCAGTGCAAACGAGTGGTGTTCGCCAGCAGTGCCCAGGCCGTCGAGGGTTACCCGGTGGACCGGCAGGTCACCCCGGGCATGCCGGTGATGCCGGCCAATCTGTACGGGGTGAGCAAATGCTATGGCGAAGCGCTGTGTGCGTTCTATTCGGCACGGCACGCTTTATCGACCATTGTCCTGCGCATCGGCGCCTTCGAGTTTCCCGACGACCATGACCTGCGCAACGCCCGCGACCTGAGTGCCTGGCTCAGCCCGCGCGACGCCGTACAGTTGTTGCAAAAGGCGATCGAGGTCGAAGGCGTGCAACACTTGGTGGCCCACGGCATTTCCAACAACCGCTTCAAGCGCCTGGACCTGAGCGAGACCGTCCGGGTACTGGGTTATCAACCGGTGGACGACGCGTTCCGCGAGTTCGACCTGCCGATCCGCTGAAGTCGGAACCGGGTTGCCGGCAGCGGCAATCGAGGCGGCAAGGCGCCTCCTCCCGCCGCCGCGTTTTTGCCTGGCATGTATCCACCAACCCTTGATAAGCCCGGGCTTTGTACCAACAGGCATACAAATTGCTGGGACTGACCCTGTCCCCACCTCCAGGTGTTTATCCCATGTTGGTCAATGCCCGTAACAATCCAGTGATCCAGCCCAGCCATCGCGCGGACCTGGATCCGACCACCGCCGCCGCCAGCGCGCTGTCCAGCGGTTTTATCCAGAATGCCCAGGCCGCGGCTACTGCCAGCACCGCGCCCGGCACACAGAACGCTGCCGACAAGATCGCCGACAACGTCAATGCGGCCTTTGCCAAGACCCGTGTGCATTTGCAGGCCGCGGTGCCGACTGTCGCGCTCCCGGCGACCCTGACCGCCACGGCGCCGACGACCCGCACGGCCCCCTCCGCCACCGCGAGCAACGACAGCGACGCGATGAAGGAATTCAAGGATTACATGAGCAAGCCGGTGGCCCAGCGCATCCGCGATCAGATACTCAAGGAACAGGGACTGACCGAGGACGACCTGAAAAGCATGTCGCCGGAAAAACAGAAAGGCATCGAAGACAAGATTGCCGAGCGCATGAAGCTGGAGTTCAACGCGAAGACCGCGGACAACAAGACCAACCCTGCCGACCAGCAGGTGGCCGGAGCCTTCCTGGCCACGAAGTAAACCGACAACCGGACCGCCGCGAAGAGGCCCTCAAGGCCGCCAAAAGCTTCGCGGAAAATCTCCTCGATGCCGATCCCCCGCAATTCACCGCAACATCTCGAACAAGGCCCGCACCGCCGCCGAGCGAGCCCCCGCAGCCGACGGCAGCAAACCGAAGTGCCGTTTGATCGGCACCTCCAGGCGCAGCACCCGCAGGCCCTTGCGTTCGCTGGGCAGGGCCAGTTCTGGGACCAGCGTCACACCGAGGTTTTCCCGCACCAGGGTGTAGGCGCTGCTCCACTCGCGAACCTCGACGCGCACATCCTGCAACGACAGGCCGGTTTCACCGGCAATGCTCCGGGCGTTGACCGCGCAACCGCCGGTTGCCAGCACAAAGGGTTCGGCCACCAGTTCGGCCAGGCTCACACAGCCATCGGCGCCCCTGGCGGCCAGTCGATGGCCCATGGGAACCACCGCGACCCAGGTGTCGTGCCCCAGCTCCAGGGCGCCGCTTTCGACATCAGGATTGAGCACCACGCCGACGTCCACAGTGTCATTGGCGAGCATGGCCTGCACTTCGTGGTCGCTGACTTCCAGCGCCACCACTTCGATACCGGGATGACGCTGGCGGAACTGCCGCAGCAGCGGTGGCAGCAAGGTACCCAGGATCATGGGAAAGCTCGCCAGGCGAATGCTGCCGCCCACCAATCCCTTATCGCTGTCGACCTGCCGGCGGATGTTTTCCAGGGCCGCGAGCATCACCCGCGCCTGTGCCAGGACCTGCTGGCCGATGGCGGTGGGCAATGACTGACGGGCATGGCGGGTGAACAGCTGGACGCCGAGGGTCTGCTCCATCGCCGCCAGTGCCTGGCTGGCCGCCGATTGGGTCATGCCGACCTGTTCGGCGGCACGGGTCAGGGTGCCGCTATCGAGTACCGCCACCAACAGACGCCAATGCAGCAGATTCATCATGACAGTAGCCGACCTTATGACTGGTTTCTCAAGAATTAATTTTACCCAGGTCAGGACGCCATATGACACTGCCGTTCGCCAAGGCCATCAAGGCCGAACACGGTTCTTACCCAGGGAGTCTCATTGTCATGAAGCTGTACTACGCCCCCAACACCTGCTCGCTGTCCCCGCATATCGTTCTGCGTGAACTGGGCCTGCCCTTCGAACTGGTGCGGGTCGACAACCAGAGCAAAGTCACCGAACACGGAGAGGACTTCCTCAAGATCAATCCCAAGGGTTACGTGGCGGCCCTTCAGTTGAACAATGGCCAGGTGCTCACCGAGGGCGTGGCCATCGTGCAGTTTCTCGCCGACCTCAAGCCCGAGGCCGGGCTGGCGCCGGCCAATGGCAGTTGGGAACGCTCGCGCCTGCAAGAGATGCTGAATTTCATTTCCGGCGAAGTGCATGGCGGGATGGGGCCACTGTTCAACAGTGCGATCCCGGATGAGGTGAAGGCGATTTTCCGGGAAAAGCTGTACAAGCGTTTCGCCCTGCTGAGCAAGACCCTGGAACAGCAGGACTATCTACTCGGCGAACACTTCAGCGTGGCCGATGCCTACCTGTTCACCGTGCTGCGCTGGACCGCGTTCCTGGGCCTGGACCTGGGGCCGTGGCCGGCGCTGCAACGGTTCATCGCGCGGATCGATCAGCGTCCGGCGGTAATTGCCGCGCTGGCGACGGAACTGGCAGCCTGAGGATCGGGTCCCGATAAAAAATCCGGGGCCGACGATATTCCCGAGCTGAACACCAACCTGTAGGAGCCCGGCGTGCCCAGGCACAGGCAGGTGAACATCACAGACTGCCACTCACACGCTGGGCCACCGCCGCGGGAACCCAGGCATTCCAGACCTGTGGCTGCTCACGCAGGAAGGTTTCGGCGACCTGACGCGGTGGCAGGCGTTTTTCGGCCATGTCGGCCAGGGTACGGTTCAGCAGGCCGATGGGCAGGTCGACTTTGGCAAAGAACTCCACCAGCTCCGGGTACTGCGCCTTGAACGGTGCGGATATGCCGATCGCCAGGTGCGCCGGCATCGAGCGGGTACCACGGGGGTGTGGGTTGTTGGCATCGGCCAGGGTCTTCCAGGCTTCGGCGTCAAACGGCGGCTCTTCCAGTTTCACCAGGTTGAAGCGCCCCAGCAACGGGGTCGGCGACCAGTAGTAGAAAAGTACCGGCTTGCCGCGTTTGACCGAGGAGGCCACCTCCGCGTCCAGCGCCGCGCCGGAGCCGGTGCGGAAGTTGACGAAGCTGTCGCCCAGGCCATAGGCCTTGATCTTCTGGCTGTTGACGATCTCCGAGGTCCAGCCGGTCGGACTGTTGAGGAAGCGCCCGCGGGACGGGTCTTCCGGGTCGCGAAACACGTCCTTGTAGCGTGGCAGGTCGGCCACCGACTTGAGGTCCGGCGCCAGTGGCTTGATGCCGCGCACCGGGTCGCCCTTGATCACGTACTCCGGCACCCACCAGCCTTCGGTGGCGCCCTTGACCGTGTCGCCGACGCCGAACACCTTGCCTTCGTTCTCAGCCTTGACCCAGGCCGGGCTGCGTCCGGCCCATTCTTCGCCGATGACCTGGATATCGTTTTTCGCCAGGGCGGCTTCCAGGCTCACGGTACTGCCCGGCAAGGTATCGGTGGAGTAACCGTAGCCTTTCTCGACGAGCAACCGCAGGACCTCGGTGATCAGGCTGCCGCTCTCCCAGGTGATGTCACCGAAGTGGATCGGGGCGTTCTTTTCCGCGGCGGGTGCTGGCTGGGTCAGCAGGCTAAGGGCCAACAGGGAGCCGCCGAACAGGGTCTTGATGGATTTCATGTTCACCTCGTGGTGGTCTGGTTTTTATGGTCAATCGTTGTGTTGCACAGGGATTTCCCCTGGAATACGAACCTGTAGGAGCGGGCTTGCCAGCAATGACGTCCGTCCGGGCCATGCAAGTAGCCCGGGCCATGTAGTCACTGACCGAACGCTGGGAAATGCCCAGTTCGACGGCGATCTCGGGATAGGTCAGGCCGTTGACCTGGGACAGCAGGAAGGTGGCCTTGACCTTGTCCGGCAGGCCGTTGAGCAGGCAGTCGATGTTTTCCAGGGCTTCGAGTATCTGGGTCAGGTCCTCGGGCGACGGCACTTCGGCGTCGGGGTCCTGTTGCAAGGCATCGAGGTAGGCGCGCTCCAGGTCGCGGCGGCGCCAGAGCTGGTACATCAGGCGCTGGGCAATGGTGGTCAGCAACGCCCGTGGCTGACGGATCGGCACCGCGTCGGCGGCCATCAGCAACTGGACGAAAGTATCGGCGGCAATGTCTTCGGCCCTGGCGCTGGAATCCAGGTGGCGACGCAAACGGGCGCACAGCCATGGGTAATGACTACGGAACAATCCGCCCACGTAATCGCGGTGAGGGGTGTCGGCGCCGGACATAGTGGCTCCAATTCAAGAGAGATGCGCTGTATGTCCGGCGGTCCGGTGGCAGGGATCCTACCAACACGGCTTATTCTTTAACAATACTTAAAAACTATTTTTATATTCCTTTTAGTTGTTTAATGAGTTATCCCCAATCCTGTAGATACCATCTTGCCAGCGATGGCTATGCCAGCCTCACCGCCGCCATCGCCGGCAAGCCAGCTCCTACAAGGAACCGAGGCAGTGGCGAGGATTGGCGGTGAAACAGCGGGCTAGCGCACGTGAGCAAATCCCAACGCCTGGGCCGCATCCCGGTAATCCAGCAGGACCTGATAGTCCGCCTCGCTCGCCGGCAATACTTCACTCAAACCCAACGTGGCCGCGACTTCGGGAAGCTCGTGCAACGCCTGGTTCATCGCCGCCCGAATCCGCTCGATCTCGTCGCGGCCCGATCCGACCTGAGTAATGTAGGGCAGGCACGGGCTCAAGGCGCTGCGCGCCACCACTCTCAGCCCGGCCACCTCCTGGGGTGCAAATCGCGCCAGGTAGGCAAAGGTCACACTGTCCACTGCGGCCAGATCGGCAAGATCCTCGCGCAACCAGCGCAGGCTTTCCCGGTGCGCACCGCTCTGTCCGACACTGGCGAAGAATCGCCCCTCCCGCTGCAAGGGTGCCAGTGAATGTCGCAGCAGGTTCATGCCGCTATTGGAAGCCTCGTCGTTGATCACGCCGCGGCTGCCGTGAAAGTCCTCCAGCACACGACGGTCCTCGCGCTCGCGACTCAGCAACAGGCTGCAATGATCTCCGCCCGCGGCATGCTCCAGTTCATAACGCGGACGCCCGAGCAACTTGACCTGACCGCGTAACAGGGTCATCAGCGGATAACCGCAAGTCTGGCTGAACAACAGCTGCGGGGACAGCCACAGCCCCATCAAATCCAGGCCCTCGGCGGAACCACGGCGCACCCCGAGCAGCTCCACAATCCGCTCGATCCAGCGCGCGTTGGCCTCCCGCACTTCCTGCGGCGCCACATACATCAACAGTTCGGCATAACGATGAGTCATCAACCTTCCTCAGGCAAATGGATGCTGTGGGCTATCAACAACATTCACGGCATGCCGCCGCGCCAGCTCGCCATAACCTTTGACCAGGTAGCCACCACTGCGCGCCAACCAGTCCTCGCGCCTTGCACGATAGACCCGCGGCAGGAAATACCAGGGCAGCTTCGGCAGGTCATGGTGTACCAGATGCAGGTTCAGATTGAGGAACAGCCAGCGCCAGGGCCAGCCCGCTTCATTGAGCACCGTGCGTTGTTCCGGCAGGGCACTCGGACGGTGTTCGTAGAAAGACCGCAGCGCCCCCAGCGACAGCGCCGGAACGCTGATCAGCAGCAGGTAGTGCCAGACCGGAATCACGCTGTAATGGGCGATGAACGCCAGCATCAACAGGGTCAGGCTGCCGTGGCTCAGCCACATCAGCCAGGCCTGGCGCTCACCGCGCCATAGCCGCCGGCCTTCTTCCCTGGCCAGGCCCAACAAACCCAGCGGTGCCCCTAGCAGCAGACGCCCCGGGACCGTCTTGTTCAAACGCTGCACAGCACGCACCAGGGCCGAGCGGTTCGGCCAGTCCCGCCGGCTGAAGTAGCGGCTTTCCGGGTCGACCCCGGGCAAGGTCAGGTCCTCGTCGCGGTGATGCAACAGGTGGCTGTCACGATACAGGGTGTAGGGATACCAGACGGCGAACGGCGCATAGCCCATCAGCTTGTTCAGCCAGACGAAACGGCTCGGATGACCATGCAGCAGTTCATGCTGCACCGACATCCACAGCGTGACGATGGGGATCAGCAAGGCGGTGCTTGGCCACAGGCCCAGCCGGGGGCTGGCCAGCAGCACGGCGAACCAGCTTGGATAGACACCGATCAGCAATAGCCAGGTCGGCCATTCGGTACGACCGGTGAAGGTTTGCTGCAGCTGCAGGATTTCTTCGCGTTGGGCAACATCGAGATAGTTGGGCATCGTTCGGCTTCACACAGGTTCAGCCGATGGATAAACCCCGGCTTTATCCCCTGATGTGGATTACCGACGACAAATCTTGCAGATCGATGGGTTATATCCTTAGAACCCTCAGTGACCGAACACGTCGACCTTCTTGGCCTTCTTCGCCGCGCGCTTTTCGTCGGCGCTCTTGGCCGGTTTCTTCTTGGCCGCTTTCTTTGAATCCATGCCCTTGCTCATGATGCGCACTCCAGATGGATGTAGACTCAGGTATACACCCATCCGAGCACTTCGGCTCTCTTATAATCCCGCGCCAGCCCCTCCAGCGATGAATTCCATGCCCACTCCCGACTACGCGCGACTGCCGGAAACCTTGCGACCGCTGCTGAACAAATTCTACCGCGCGCACAACTCACCGATGCGTGCGGCCAGTGATGGGCAGCTGTGGGTGGCCCGGCAAGAGCAGATCATCGGCGGGCTCTCGCTGACGCCGGTTGCCCAGGGACATTGGCTCACCGGGCTGTTCGTCGCCCCGTCACAACGCGGCCAGGGCATTGCCGCGAAGTTGCTGCAACAGGCACTCGGCGACTGCAACGGTCCGGTCTGGCTGTTCTGTCATCCCGACCTGCGCGGGCTCTATGAACGCCTGGGATTCCACTGCGACCCGGACCTGCCGCAGCCACTGGCGGAGCGCCTGGCGCGTTACTCACGCAGTAAACCGATGATCGCCCTGGGTATAGAACCGTTAGTTAGGTCGTCTGCGCAAAATGTGTGATGGACGGTGCATTTGCCCGTGCTAGCCTCGAACCCACACTCGTTTTGACCAGGATGATCATGAAACGCACGCTCGTGGCTTTATCCTTGACCGCCCTTCTCGCTCCACTCGCCAGCCAGGCCGCCACTGCGGCCATCAGCGACGCGCAATACGCCAAGGTCCTCGCCGGCCCGTGGCGGGCGCCGGAAAACAGCGTTCGCGACGGCTTCCGCCATCCCCAACAGACCTTGCAGTTCTTCGGCTTGCAGGCCAACCAGACAGTGATCGAGATTACCCCCGGTGCTGGCTGGTACAGCGAAGTGCTCGCGCCGCTGCTCAAGGACCACGGGCATTACATTGCTGCCGTGCAGGCACCCGCAACCAGTGAGTTCGCCAAGCGCTCGGCCGACAACCTGAAGCAGAAGTTCGCCAAGGACCCGAGCCACTACGCCAAGGCCGGAGTGGTCGAGTTCGATCCCCAGGCACCGGTGTTCGGCAAGCCGGGCTCGGCGGACCGCGTGCTGACCTTCCGCAATGTGCACAACTGGGTCATGGCCGATGACGCCCCGGCGATGTTCAGCGCCTTCTTCAAGGTACTGAAACCGGGCGGCGTGCTCGGCGTGGTGGATCACCGGGCCAAGGACGGCGCCGACCTGGCCAGCATCAGGCAAAGCGGCTATCTGCCCACCGCCTACGTGGTGAAGCTGGCCACCGATGCCGGCTTTGCGCTGGAAGCTCAAAGCGAAATCAACGCCAATCCCAAGGACACCAAGGACTACCCCGGTGGTGTCTGGACCTTGCCACCCTCGCTGAAGCTGGGTGAGCAGGATCGGGCCAAGTATGTCGCCATCGGCGAATCGGACCGCCTGACCCTGCGCTTCGTCAAACCCGGCAAGGTGGCGGCCCAATAGCAACGGCTGGGCGCCTCGGCGCTCAGTCGTCGACCGTCGGGTCCAGGTCGGGGAACAGCACTTCGGTGAAACCGAATTTACTGAAGTCGCTGATCCGCGACGGGTACAGGCGGCCGATCAGGTGGTCGCATTCGTGTTGCACCACGCGGGCGTGGAAACCCTCGGCAAAGCGTACCAGCGGTTCGCCGTTGGGCGTGAAACCTTCGTAGCGGATACGCGAGTAACGCTGCACCGCGCCGCGCAGGCCCGGCACCGAGAGACAACCTTCAACGCCCTCTTCCATCTCCGGTCCCAGGGGCGTGATCAGCGGGTTGATCAGGATGGTCTGCGGCACCGCCTCGGCATCCGGGTAGCGCTCGCTGTGCTCGAAACCGAAGATCACCAGTTGCAGGTCGACACCGATCTGCGGCGCGGCCAGGCCGACGCCACCGACGTGTTCCATGGTCTGGAACATGTCGTCGATCAGGTCCCACAGTTCCTTGCTGTTGAACAGTTCCGCCGGCACCGGCGGGGCGATGCGCAACAGGCGCTCATCGCCCATTTTCAGGATTTCACGAATCATGATCAGGCTTCGTCAGTAGTCGGCTTGAGGGAGTGGTCCCGCCCCAACCCGGAGATAGGCATGGTGTCGTCATGCTCGTGGAAGTCCTTTTCGCCAGGATTCTTGCCTTCGGACGACATGTGTTCGATCACCGCATTCATTTCAGCCCCCAGCAACAGGACCGCCGCGGAAATGTAGAAGTACAGCAGCAATACGATGATCGCCCCGATACTGCCATACATTGCGTTGTAGTCGGCGAAGGTTTTTACGTAGTAGCCGAAGCCCAGGGACGCGACGATCCAGACCACCACCGCCAGCACCGAGCCCGGGGTGATAAAGCGGAATTTCTGCTTCACGTCCGGCATCACGTAGTACATCAGGGCCACGGCGAACATCAGCAGCAGCACCACTACCGGCCAACGCAGCCAGGTCCAGAGCGTGACGACGTACTCCTGCATGCCGATCTGCCCCGCCAGCCAGCTCATCACCTGCGGCCCGAGCACCATCAGCGCGGCAGCGGCCAGCAGCATCACGGCGATGCCGACGGTATAGAAGATCGACAGCGGGAAACGCTTCCAGATCGGCCGCCCCTCGACCACGTCGTAGGCCGCATTCATCGCGCTCATCATCAGGCGCACGCCGGCCGAGGCGGTCCACAGGGCAATGACGATACCCACCGAGAGCAGGCCGCCCTTGGATTGCTGCAACTGGTCGATCACCGGGTTGACCTGGTCCAGCGCCTGGGGCGGCAACACCAGCTCCGACTGCATGCGCAGCCAGGTGAAGAAATCCGGCAGGTGCAGGAAACCGATCAGGGCGATCAGGAACAACAGGAAGGGAAACAAGGAAAACAGCATCTGGTAGGCCAGTGCCGAGGCATAGGTCGACATTTCGTCGGCGACGAATTCAGTGACCGTGCGCATCATCACGCGATGCAGGGGCAGGTCGCGCAACTCAGGGAAAATCATAGCGTCTCCTTTCGCCGCAAATAAAGGTAGCGAGTCAAGGCGACTCAAAAGGTGATTCCAATAGAGCTCTTTCTAACCCAAAGCAACGCGGTTGGCGACTGGCAAAGCATTTCCCGATCTGATCCAGTGTAGCCGCCACGCGAAAACGGCCATCCTGGGATGGCCGCTGGATCCGCTTTCCGAAGGGTCAGGCCCGGTCGACGCCTTTCTTGATGGCGTCTTTGGTTTTGCCGACGGCCTTCTGCGCATCGCCCTTGAGTTCCTGGACCTTGCCTTCGGCGCGCATCTGGTTATTGCCGGTGGCCTTGCCGACGGCTTGCTTGATGTTACCCACCGCTTCGTTCGCCGTGCCTTTGATTTTATCGCTGGTGCTGCTCATGATATTTCTCCAAGTAAGAAATGCGGGTGTCATGTCTCGACATAAGGTTGACCCGAGGCCTGCGCGCGGAGTTTCATTTTTTTCAGTCGCTGTTTACCCGCGGTTTTTCATCGAAGAATTCAGGTTTGGCTTTATGTTTGCCCGCCAACCCCTGAGAATGCGCACCAGATTCAGGCTTCGGCGCTGAAGATCGATAACGGTAGGAAAGTCATGAAACTCGATAAAAAGCAGGCCATCGCCCGCCGCAACCAGGAACTGGGCGGCGCGGTGCTGGGCGTCAACAACTGTCACTTCACCGAATTGAACCGCAACAAGAACATCTGGTGGTTCGATATCCCGGTGGCGCGCCTGGCGATCGGCCAGTACGAATGGGTGCACCTGTTGCTGCACACCCCGAGCAGCGACCAGTTGCTGCACCTGAAGGTGACCACGGCGTTCCTGCGCGAGAAGATGGAAGGCCTGGTGGTACGCAACGCCGGCAAACGCCGACCGACCCTGAGCCTAGAGCTGAGCGCCGACAAGGACTCGTTTCTCAAGGACGTGCGCCCGGCCGGCACCGGGGTGGACTTCTCACAGTTCCAGCAGCCCTGAGTGTGGCGAGCGGGCTTGCCCGCGTTCGACTGCGAAGCAGTCGTAAAATCTTTGACCGCGTTCTACCTGACACCATGAGGCCACTGATTTCAGGGGCGCTTCGCGCCCCAGCGCGGGCAAGCCCGCTCGCCACAAATCTCGGTCAGACTTGAGATGGCTCTTAACTGACTGATATTCGAGCTCGCCACAGGTTCTGCGCAAATCAGACCTTTATAAACGACAAAGCCCCGCATGGCGGGGCTTTGTCGTTTCAGCGGTTCAGGCGATTTTCTTCAGGCCCAGCTTCACAAGCTCGCTATCACGCAGCTCGCGACGCAGGATCTTGCCGACGTTGGTGGTCGGCAGCGCATCGCGGAACTCGACGAACTTGGGCACCTTGTAGCCGGTGACATTGGCGCGCATGTGCTCCATCACCTGGTCCTTGGTCAGGGTCACACCCGGCTTGGCGACGATGAAGATCTTGATGACCTCCCCGGACCTCTCGTCCGGCACGCCGATGGCCGCGCATTGCAGCACGCCCGGCAGGGTCGCCAGCACGTCTTCCAATTCGTTCGGATAGACGTTGAAGCCCGAGACCAGGATCATGTCCTTCTTGCGGTCGACAATCCGCATGTAGCCATCCGGCTGGATGACCGCGATGTCGCCAGTCTTCAACCAGCCCTCACTGTCGAGGATCTCGTCGGTGGCGTCCTGGCGCTGCCAATAGCCCTTCATCACCTGCGGGCCCTTGACGCACAGCTCGCCGATTTCGCCCAGGGCCTGTTCTTCCCCGGCATCGTTGATCACCTTGCACAGGGTCGAAGGCACAGGAATGCCGATAGTACCGATCTGGATGCGCTGGCTCGGGTTCACCGTCGCCACCGGACTGGTTTCGGTCATGCCGTAACCTTCGCAGATGGCGCAGCCGGTCACCGCCTTCCAGCGCTCGGCCGCAGCCAGTTGCAGGGCCATGCCACCGGACAGGGTGACCTTGAGCGCGGAGAAGTCCAGCTTGCGGAAACCCTCGTTGTTGCACAGCGCCACGAACAAAGTGTTCAGGCCGACAAAGACACTGAACTTCCACTTCGACAATTCCTTGACCATCGCCGGCAAGTCGCGCGGATTGCTGATCAGGATGTTGTGGTTGCCGATCAGCATCATCGCCATGCAATGAAAGGTGAAGGCATAGATGTGGTAGAGCGGCAGCGGGGTAATGACGATCTCGCTACCTTCATTGAGCTCAGACCCCATCAACGCCTTGCACTGCAGCATGTTCGCCACCAGGTTGCGATGGGTCAACATCGCGCCCTTGGCCACGCCGGTGGTACCGCCGGTGTATTGCAGCACGGCCACATCGCTGCTGGTCGGATTGGCTTCCTTGACCGCCTGGCCACGGCCCTTGCTCAGCACGTCGTTGAATTTGACGGCCTTGGGCAGGTGATAGGCCGGGACCATCTTCTTCACGTACTTGATGACACTGTTGATCAGCAGGCGCTTGAGCGGTGGCAACAGGTCGGCGACTTCAGTGACGATCACGTGCTTGACGCCGGTCTTGGGCACCACGGCTTCGGCCAGGTGCGCCATGTTCGCCAGGCACACCAGGGCCTTGGCCCCGGAGTCGTTGAACTGGTGTTCCATTTCCCGCGCGGTGTACAGCGGGTTGGTGTTGACCACGATCAGACCGGCGCGAATGGCGCCAAAGACCGCGACCGGATATTGCAGCACATTGGGCAACTGCACGGCGATACGATCGCCCGGTTGCAGGTCGGTGTGTTGTTGCAGGTAAGCGGCAAAAGCACCCGACAGCTCATACAGCTCACCATAGGTGAGTGTCTTGCCGAGGTTGCTGAAGGCCGGCTTGCTGGCGAATCGTTGGCAAGACTGTTTCAATACCGTCTGAACATTCGGGTACTCGTCAGGATTGATATCGGCAGCAATCCCAGCCGGGTACTTATCCTTCCAAAAGTCTTCGATCATGGAAGCCTACTCCTCAGCAACGCGAATTCAGCACCGCATTTGATGCGATTATTATTTGTCTGTGTTTTTTATTGGGTGAAACCGGCTTTAACTTACGCCGAGAAGTCACAAAGCGCGCCGAGAGTAGCAGCTTTGCCGAGGGTCGCCTAGAGCCAAACGTGGCCCTCACGGTCATAAAGATGACTCAAGAAATACCAATGGTCACTTTTAGAGCAAAGATTCTATTTTCTTTATTTCCGCTCTAGATCAATGGTTTCAGGGCTAAAAAGCTTCGTCGGAACGCCGCCCGGACCAAGCTCCGCTCCCACAGTAGATTGGCGTCGTACCGTTATTTCGAGTACGACGCCAATCTACTGTGGGAGCGGAGCTTGTCCGCGAAGAGGCCCTCAATGACGCCACACCAGGTCCGCCCTAGGCGATATCGCGCAACTCCCGCCGCAGGATCTTGCCCACCGCCGTCATCGGCAACGAATCGCGCAGCACGATGTGCTTGGGCACCTTGTAGCCGGTGAAGTTTTCCTTGCAGTAGGCCTTCAGTTCTTCAAGGCTGACCCCCGTATCCCGCGCCACCACGAACAACTTCACCGCCTCGCCGGAACGCTCGTCCGGGACGCCGATCACCGCGCAATTGGCGACCTTCGGATGGGCCATCACCACGTCCTCGATTTCATTCGGGTACACGTTGAAACCGGAGACAATGATCATGTCCTTCTTGCGGTCGACGATACGCACGAAACCGTCCGGGTCGATCACCGCGATATCGCCGGTCTTGAACCAGCCCTCGGCGTCCAGCACCTGTTCGGTGGCCTCGACCTGCTGCCAGTAACCCTTCATGACCTGCGGTCCCTTGATACACAGCTCGCCGCGCTCACCCAACGGCTGCTCGACATCGTTGTCATCGATGACTTTCAAGGCCGTGCCAGGCACCGGCAGACCCACCGAGCCCAACCGCCCCTTGTCACCATAGGGGTTGGTACAGGCGATCGGCGAAGTCTCGGTCAGCCCGTAGCCTTCGGTGATGCGACAGCCAGTGAGCTTCTGCCAACGGTCGGCGGTGGCCTTGACCAGCGCGGTACCGCCGGAATTGGTGAGCTTCAGGCCGGAAAAATCCAGGGTCTTGAAATCCGGATGCTCCATCAATGCCACGAACAGGGTGTTGAGCCCCAGCAGCGCGGAAAAGCGCCAGTTCTTCAGCTCCTTGATAAAGCCGCCGATATCCCGCGGATTGCTGATCAGCACGTTGTGGTTGCCGGTAACCATCATGCACATGCAATTCGCCGTGAAGGCATAGATGTGGTACAGCGGCAGCGGCGCGATCATCACCTCCTGGCCTTCCTTGAGCAGCGGCTGGCCATCGGGACCAGGCTGGGACAGGCAGCCGCGGGCCTGCTGCATGTTCGCCACCAGGTTGCCGTGGGTCAGCATCGCGCCCTTGGCCAGGCCGGTGGTGCCGCCGGTGTATTGCAGCACCGCGATATCCTCGAGGCCGACGCTCAAGGGGCGGATGGCGTGGCCCCGGCCCAGGCGCAAGGCGCTCTTGAACGAGGCCGCCTGGGGCAGGTCGTAGGCCGGTACCAGCTTTTTCAGCTTGTCCACCACCAGGTTGGTCAACCAGCCCTTGGCGGCGGGCATCAGGTCGCCCATCCTGGCTTCGATCAGGTACTCGATCTGGGTATCGGGCAGCACTTCCTGGACCCGCTGGCCGAACAGGTTCAGGTACACCAGTGCGCGGGCGCCGGAGTCCTTGAACTGATGGCGCATCTCGCGAACGGTGTACAGCGGGTTGGTGTTGACCACGATCAGCCCGGCGCGCAACGCGCCGAACACGGCAATCGGGTAATGCAGGACGTTGGGCAACTGCACCGCGATGCGGTCGCCCGGTTGCAGTTCGGTATGGCTTTGCAGGTAACCGGCGAAGGCCGCGCTGTAGCGCTCGAGCTCGGCGTAGGTCAGGGTCACGCCCATGTTGCTGAAGGCCGGACGGTCGGCGAACTTCTTGCAGGAGCGCTCGAACACCTCGATCACCGACTTGTAGGCGCCCAGATCGATGTCCAGGGGTACGCCGGTGGGGCGTTTGTCATTCCAGAAATCAGGTTGCATTGTTTTTGTCCTCTTACCTGAGCCTCTGCGGGGCCGCCTGCGCGCCAAGGCGAAAAAAGCGGTGCTTAGCGGACGTTAGCAGTTAACGAGCATCAGGCAAATATGCCGGACACAGTCATTAACATCATGAATCTTGCTGCCAATGCGCAGGAGGGCCTGCTTCCTCGGCAAGGATGCGCTATACAATGGATCGACACCGCGCCCCAGCCGATGTCCGTCTCGTCCCCGTGCAAAGGAACCGCCATGATCCATGACACCTTCTGGCTGACCGTGAGTGACCACAGCAGCCTGTACGTCAATCGCTGGTTGCCGGACGGCCCGCCGAAAGCCGTGATCATGCTGTCCCACGGCATGGCCGAGCACAGCGGCCGCTATGCCCGCCTGGCCGAGGCCCTGTGCGCCGCCGGTCACGGCTTGTATGCCATCGACCAGCGCGGCCACGGCAAGACCGCCGAACACGGCATCCTCGGCCACTACGCCGACCAGGACGGCTGGTGCGCGGTGGTCAGTGACCTGGCCAGCCTCAACCAGCGCATCGGCGAACAGCACCCCGGGGTACCGATCATCCTGCTCGGCCACAGCATGGGCAGCTACATCGCCCAGGCCTACCTGCTGCACCACAGCGCCAGCCTGCAGGGCGCGATCCTCAGCGGCTCGAACTTCCAACCGGTGGCGCTGTACCGCGCGGCCGCCGCGATTGCCCGTTTCGAACGCTGGCGCCAGGGCCCCGGCGGGCGCAGCGCGCTGATCGACTGGCTGTCGTTCGGCTCGTTCAACAAAGCCTTCAAACCCAACCGCACGGCCTTCGACTGGCTGAGCCGGGACCCGGATGAAGTGGACAAGTACGTCAACGACCCGCTGTGCGGCTTCCGTTGCACCAATCAATTGTGGGTTGATCTGCTCGGCGGCCTGCAACAGATCAGCAAGGCGAAGAACCTTGCGCAGATCGATCCCGGCCTGCCGCTGCTGGTGATCGGCGGTGAATGTGATCCGGTCAGCGAGGGCAAGCGTCTCAAGGATCTGGCCGATGCTTTGCGCGCCGCCGGTAGCCAGAACCTGCAATTGAACGTCTACCCACAGGCACGGCATGAAGTGTTCAACGAGACCAACCGCGAGGAAGTCACCCGCGACGTGACCCAGTGGCTGGAACAGGCCCTGGCCCATCGTCGACCGTCGCGCTCGGAATGATCGCCGGCTCAATCATCAACGTTGAAATCAATCCGCTGATTTCAAATAACACCCTTACAGGACCCCCTTGCGATGACCCAGGTTACCAACACGCCTTACGAAGCCCTTGAAGTCGGCCAGACCGCCAGCTTCAGCAAGACCGTTGAAGAGCGCGACATCCAGTTGTTCGCCGCCATGTCCGGCGATCACAACCCGGTGCACCTGGACGCCGAGTTCGCGGCGACGAGCATGTTCAAGGAGCGCATTGCCCACGGCATGTTCAGCGGCGCGCTGATCAGCGCCGCGGTCGCCTGCGAACTGCCCGGCCCGGGCACCATCTACCTGGGCCAGCAGATGACGTTCCAGAAGCCGGTAAAGATCGGCGATACCCTGACCGTGCGCCTGGAGATCCTCGAGAAGCTGCCGAAATTCCGCGTGCGCATCGCCACCCGCGTGTTCAACCAGCGTGATGAGCTGGTGGTCGACGGCGAGGCCGAGATCCTCGCGCCACGCAAGCAACAGACCGTGACCCTGACCAGCCCGCCGCCGATCACCATTGGTTGATCACGGTCTCATAGGGGCCTGTCAGTCAAGGAAACTTGAGGCAAAACGCGGTCTTGCGGCGAGCGGTCTTGCCCGCTCGCCACAGGAGCGTGCCTGGCTTCACACTTTCTTGAACCGACAAAAAACGCCGGATCAACCGGCGTTTTTTGTGGCAGCGTGAAACCTAGCTGGCGCGGGCGATGTTACGCAGCGCTTTCACTTGGTCGTGATTGCGCAACACCCCCTGGTACTGGCGGTTCACCAGGTCGGCGAGCCCCACCAGGTTGTGCTTGGCCAACTTCACCAGCGCTTCGCTGTAGGCCTTCTTGGCATGGTCTTCACCGCGCTCGGCTTCGTTGAGTACCGCCTCTTGACCCTTGCCGGTGAACAGCGCCTTCACGTCCACCCAGCGCCGATGCAGGTCGCCAGCGACACTGCTGGAAGTCTCCGGATCGCCGCCCAGTTTGCGCACCTCGGCCTGCAACTCTGCCGCGGAGGTCGCACACTCGCTGGCACGCTGTACAAACAAGGCCTTCAGCTCAGGATGCTGGATATCGTCCGCGCATGTCTGAAAGCCTTTCTGACCATCTTTGCTGACTTCGATCAGATGGTTGAGAATCGATACGGCTTCTTTATTGATGTTGGTCATGGCTCAATTCCTTCTGGTGGTGAACGTTAGCCAAGACGGTTGCAGTCACCGTGCCAAGCCCTGACCGATTATTTTTTACTTATATTTCATAAACTTAAAAATATTCAAAAAATCTGTATGGCGGTTATTTGCATGAACTGTCAATTGGCCTGCATGCAGAATGCCTGTATTTTCCAAGACGCTTGAACAGCGCAAGACAAGGTCGCCCATGAATCCCGAGAAACTCGAACTGCTGGTCACCCGCGAAATGCCGTTCGGCAAATACAAAGGACGGGTCATCGCCGACCTGCCCGGCCCCTACCTGAACTGGTTCGCCCGCGAGGGTTTCCCCCACGGCGAACTCGGTGGCCTGCTCGCCTTGATGCAGGAGATCGACCACAACGGCTTGTCCGACCTGCTCGACCCGCTTCGCGCCAAGCACGGTAAACCCAAACCCCGCCATTGACCCCGTAGTCGAGAGAAGCACCGCCATGCCATGGAATGAAGAGCACGCCCGCGACGAACACTTCTGGCACAGCGTGGCCGCGCGCTATGACCTCGATCCCGGCCCGATCAACCTGGAAAACGGCTACTTCGGCCGTATGACCCGCAGTGTCGTGGAGGCGTACAAAGGCCATATCGAGTTCATCAACCGCAGCAACTCGGTACATGTACGCCAGCGCTTCGAAACCATCGAAAGCCTGGAGATTCGCGCGCAATTGGCCGATCTGCTGGGTACCCATCACGAGGCCGTGGCCCTGACCCGCTGCGCCAGTGACGGCCTGCATTCGTTGATCCGCAACTACAACGCCCTGCGGCCCGGCGATCAGTTGCTGGTCAGCGACCAGGAATACCCCAGCGTCCTCGGCGCCATGCGCTGGCTGGCAGGCAACCGCGGCGTCGAGCTGATCGAGATCAGCCATCCGTTCCCGGTGAGCTTCGCCAGCCTGGTGAGTACCTATCAGGAAGCCTTCGAGCGTTATCCCCGGCTGAAGCTGATGGCCCTGACCTACGTCACCCATCGCAGCGGGCTGGTGATGCCGGTGCAGGCCATCGCGGCCGCCGCCCGCAAACACGGGGTGGATGTGATCCTCGACGGCGCCCATGCCCTGGGCCAGATCGATTTCAACCTCGAAGCGCTGGGTATCCTGTTCGCCGGCTTCAACCTGCAGAAATGGATGGGCGCGCCCCTGAGCCTCGGTTTTATCTATATCGATCCGACGCGCCTGGCGGATATCGACCCGGACATGGGCGAGGCGCGCTACCCGCTCAGCGATATCCGCGCCCGCGCGCCCTATGGCACGCCGAATATCCCGGCCTGGATGACCTTGCCCCTGGTCTTCGAGGAACATCGGGCACTCGGCGGCTCGGCGGCCAAGGGCGCACGCCTCAATCACCTGCGGGATATCTGGGTGAGCGCGGCACGCGGGATGCCGGGTATCGAGGTGCTGACTCCGGATGATCCACGGCTGTATTGCGGCATCACCTCGCTGCGCTTTCGGCATGAGCCGGATCAGCAGCGAATGGTCGACCGACTCTTGGCGCAGTACAACCTGTTTACCGTGGTCCGCGAGGGCACGGCCCATGGCAATTGCATCCGGGTCACGCCGGGGTTGGCCAACACGGCCGAAGACCTCAAGCTGCTGGCGCGGGCGCTGGGCGAATTGAGTCGCTGAATGGCCCGCTGCGCGCGAAGGGACCGGCACAAACACCCCGACCTTCGGAGCGGAAGACTTTTCATCGGGCAAAAAAAAACGGCGCGCCGACCAAGCGCACCGTAAAGCCGTAGAACACACAACGAATTCAGTAACGCGCCATCAGTCCAGCAGGGCCAGCGCCTCGGCGGTGCACTCCTGGATCCGCGCCCAGTCGCCGTTCTTGATCCACTCGGGATCGAGCATCCAGCTACCGCCCACGCACATCACGTTTTTCAACGCCATGTAGCTCTTGATATTGGCCGGGCCGACGCCGCCAGTCGGGCAGAATTTCACTTCGCCGAACGGACCGCCCAGGGCCTTGATCGCCGCCACGCCGCCACTGACTTCCGCCGGGAACAGCTTGAAGCGACGATAGCCCAGGCCATAGCCCTCCATGATCCCCGAGGCATTGCTGATGCCGGGCAGCAACGGAATCGGGCTGTCGACGCTGGCTTCCAGCAGGTCGCGGGTAATACCCGGGGTGACGATGAACTGCGAACCCGCCGCCTCCGCCGCCGCCAGCATCTGCCGATCGAGCACGGTGCCGGCGCCGGTCACCAGTTCCGGACGCTGCTCGCGCAGGATCTGGATGGCCTTGAGGCCGAACTGCGAGCGCAAGGTCACTTCCAGCGCGGTCAGGCCGCCGGCGGCCAGGGCATCGGCCAGCGGCAGGACATCCTGCTCGCGGGCAATGGTGATCACCGGAAGAATCCGTGCACGGGCGCAGAGCTCATCGATCAGGACGACCTTGTCTGCCATGGAGACGGTCGGGGCATTTTTTGTCATAGCAGCGGATCCTTGACTCATGGGCACCAGTAGATATTCAGGGTAGGTTGCAAGAAAGCGCGAATCGGCATGGCGGCGAGGTCATCGCCGGCCAATGCGGCATTCAGGGTGTTCAGCTTCGACTGGCCGGAAATCGCCAGTACGGTAAAGGCCGCCGAAGCCAGCAAGGCCCGGCTCATGCTCAAGCGCTGGTGCGGCACGGTCGGTGCCAGCATCGGCCAGATCCGCCGGTTGCCATCCACTTGCAGGGCCGCCGCCAGGTTCGGGCTGCCAGGGAACAGCGAGGCGGTATGACCGTCGTCGCCCATGCCCAGCACCAGCACGTCGATAGCCGGCAGTTCGGCGAGCAGTTGATCGGCCTGTTCGGCCGCCGCTTCCAGGTTCGCCGCGACACTGTACAGGCCGATAAAGCGCGCCTTGGCCGCCGGGCCCTGGAGCAGGTAGCGCTTGAGCAGGCCGGCATTGCTGTCAGCGTGCTCCACCGGCACCCAGCGCTCGTCGGCGAGGCTGACGACCACACGCGACCAGTCCAGCTCCTGTTTCACCAGGCTCTGGAAGAACGCCACCGGGCTGCGCCCGCCGGACACCACCAGGGTCGCCACGCCACGCGCGGCAATCGCCGCCCGCAGTTGCCCGGCCACGGCTTGCGCCTGACCCTCAGCCAGCAGCGCCGGGCTGCGGAACTCGTGCGCCTGCACGCCCTGGGGCAGTTTCAATTCAGATATCGCCATACCACGACCTCCCGTCCCGTGTGATCAGTGCAATGGAACTCATCGGTCCCCAGGACCCGGCCGCGTACGGCTTGGGCGCATCGCCGGATTTCTTCCAACCGGCGATCAGCTGGTCACACCACTTCCACGCGGCTTCGATTTCATCTTTACGGACAAACAGGTTCTGGTTGCCGTGCATCACTTCCAGCAGCAGACGCTCGTAGGCGTCCGGAATCCGCGCACTGCGATAGGTGTCGGAGAAATTCAGTTGCAGCGGCCCGCTGCGCAGTTGCATGCCCTTGTCCAGGCCCTGCTCCTTGGTCATCACCCGCAGGGAAATACCTTCGTCCGGTTGCAGGCGGATGATCAGCTTGTTGCTGATCTGCAGGCGCTGCTCGGGGGCGAAGATATAGTGCGACGGTTCCTTGAAGTGGATGACGATCTGCGACAACTTCTGCGGCATGCGCTTGCCGGTCCGCAGGTAGAACGGCACGCCGGCCCAGCGCCAGTTGCGGATATCGGCGCGCAGGGCGACGAAGGTCTCGGTGTCGCTCTGGGTGTTGGAGTTTTCCTCCTCCAGGTAACCCGGCACCGAATGCCCCTCGCTGTGCCCGGCGATGTACTGGCCGCGCACCACCTGGGTGGTCAGGCCTTCCGGGCTGATCGGCGCCAGGGCCTTGAGCACCTTGACCTTCTCGTCACGGATGCTGTCGGCCGACAGATCGGCCGGCGGGTCCATGGCGATCAGGCAAAGCAGCTGCAGCAGGTGATTCTGGATCATGTCCCGCAGTTGGCCGGCCTTGTCGAAGTAGCCCCAGCGGCCTTCGATACCGACCTTCTCGGCCACGGTGATTTCCACGTGGGAGATGTAGTTCTGGTTCCACTGGGTCTCGAACAGGCTGTTGGCGAAACGCAGGGCGATCAGGTTCTGCACCGTCTCCTTGCCCAGGTAGTGGTCGATGCGATAGGTGCGGTTTTCCGGGAAGAACCGCGCCACGGCGTCGTTGACCTTGCGCGACGACTCAAGGTCCGAACCTATGGGTTTTTCCAGCACCACCCGGGTGTTGTCCGCCAGGCCGACCTTGGCCAGGTTCTCGCAGATCGCGCCATAGACCGAGGCCGGCGTGGCGAAATAAGCGATCAGGCACTGCGCGGTACCGGCCTGCTCGGCCAGGGCGACATAGTCGTCGGGCTTGAGGAAGTCGACATGCAGGTAGCTCAGGCGCGCGAGGAAACGTTCAAGCACGACTTCGTCGATTTCCCGGTCCTCGACAAAGACCCGCAGTTCTTCTTCGATGGTCGCCAGGTGCTCGGCATTGCTGCCAGGCTCGCGGGCCAACGCCAGGATGCGCGTGTTTTCATGCAGCAGGCCCGCGCCATCGAGGTGATACAAAGCAGGAAACAGCTTGCGAAGCGCCAGGTCGCCCAGGGCGCCAAACAAGGCAAAGGTGCACGGTTCAACCGTTATCGAAGGCATGATGTTTGTTCTTTTATCAAGTTAAACGATAAATACCTTTTTTCGAGGCATCACTCAAGGAAAAATGTAGTAATAACCACAACATTTTATCAATATAATGATTCCGAGTGGTGGTCATCACACGCCATCAGTAGGATAGGCCACCGCCAGGAGCCGCCCAAGGGCATTGTTCCGGGCCTTGCAGAACCCAAGTTGCCTCGAATCAAGGAATCACCAAATGGACCGCGTGCGAAATCTCCTGGAGCAGATCCAGGGCCGCCTCGAAGACCTGAACAAGGCCGAGCGCAAAGTCGCCGAAGTCATCCTGCTCAACCCGCAGCAGGCGACCCGTTTCAGCATCGCCGCCCTGGCGCAGGCGGCCTCGGTCAGCGAGCCGACAGTCAACCGCTTCTGCCGTTCGTTCGGTGTCAGCGGTTATCCCGAACTCAAGTTGCAACTGGCCCAGAGCCTGGCCAGTGGCGCGGCCTATGTCAGCCGGGCGGTGGAAGCCGACGACAATCCCGAGGCTTACACGCAAAAGATCTTCGGCAGCGCCATCGCCTCCCTGGACAGCGCCTGCCAGGCCCTGGACCCGAACCTGATCAGCCGCGCCGTCGACCTGCTGATCCAGGCCCGGCAGATCCACTTCTTCGGCCTGGGCGCTTCGGCACCGGTGGCCCTGGATGCCCAGCACAAATTCTTCCGCTTCAACCTGGCGGTCACCGCCCACGCCGATGTACTGATGCAGCGGATGCTCGCTTCGGTGGCCCACACGGGTGAGCTGTTCGTGATCATTTCCTATACCGGGCGCACCCGCGAGCTGGTGGAAGTGGCACGCATCGCCCGGGAGAACGGTGCTTCGGTGCTGGGGTTGACGGCGGCGGGTTCGCCGCTGGCCAAGGCCAGTACCCTGAGCCTGAATATTCCGCTGCCGGAAGACACCGACATCTACATGCCGATGACCTCGCGGATCATCCAGTTGACGGTATTGGACGTGCTGGCCACCGGCATGACCCTGCGCCGTGGCGTGGATTTCCAGCCGCACCTGCGCAAGATCAAGGAGAGCCTCAACGCCAGTCGCTATCCGGTGGGCGACGAGTTCAACTGAGCCTCTGAGTGAGGTGAAACGCTGATATCGCCTTCGCGGGCAAGCTCAAATACTGGCCCGCGCCTGCAAACTCAGATGCGCCCGCTCCCCGGGCGCCAGGCACAGGCTGTCGGTGCCGCCACTGGCGGCCTCGACACAGACAAAACCCATCACTTCGTTCCAGCTCACCCCCAGCAACGGCCGGTGCCCCGGATGCCAGACCACGGTGTCGGCGCTGTCGCCGGTGTCGATGCACAGTTCGCGCTGCCAGGCATGATCCTTGAGCTGCAATTCCCCCTCATGCTGGAATACCCGCTGGCACCCGCCATCAACCCGCAACTCGCCTTCCTGCCGGCACGCCTGGCGATTCAACTGGTCATAACCCTCCGCGCCGTCGAGCCCGGACAGCGCTATCTCACCGACATCGCCAATACGCCAATAGGCGTGCAATGCATGGCTCAACTGGCACGGCTCGCTGTCCTGATGCTCGGTGCTCAGGCGCAGGTCCATGCTGTCGCCCAGGCGCGCATGCAGGTCGACCTGCCAGTCGCAGAGCTGCAAACGCCAGTGCAGGCTGACGCCCTCCTCGTCACTGCTGCTTTCCAGCAGTTTCCAGTCGATCAGCCGTGCCCAGCCATGGGACGGCCAAGCGTTTTCGCTCGGATGCCGGCCATACCAGGGCCAGCATACCGGCACCCCGCCGCGAATCGCCCCGACCTGTGGCCATTTGGCCGCGCACCACAACCAGGGCTTCTGCCCGCTCGGCTGGAAATGCAGCAACTGCGCGCCCTGGCGACTGAACACCGCCTGGCACAAGGGATGGTCGATCACCAGCACTTCACGCTGCTGAAAGCGCTCCCACTGGAACACCGGCTGTTCGCGCCGGGATTTGAAAAAGCGTTGTAGCGGTTGCTCATGCATGTGCCGCGAATCCTGAAAAACGTTTGCCGTATCCATGTGACTGTGGGAACGGTGCTTGCCCGCGAAGCTTTTGGCGGCCCCAAGGGCCCCTTCACGGCGGTGCGGCGATCCGACAAGCCCTGCTCCTACAGGTTACGTAGCGTCTGCGAAAGAGCATTGCTCTGGCGCTTCGCCCTTGCCCCGCACCCAAAAAAAAGCGGACGGTCTGGTGGACCATCCGCAAGATGCGCACATAGAGAGAGAGCTTATCAGTCGAAGCCTTAGAAGACCGACTGAATTTTCAGACCAGCGACCACAGCATTGTCGACTTGATCCACGCCACCCGGGTGGGTGATGTATTGCAGGTTGGGGCGTACGGTCAGCCAGTTGGTGACGTGGAAGCCGTAGTTGATCTCGGTGTTGTACTCGGTGTTGCGCAGCGGCGTGTACAGCGGGTTGTTGTAGTCGTTGACGCCAATGGCATCGTTTTCCAACTCGGCGTTTTTCCTCACGTCCTGATTGACATGGATACGGCCGAAACCGATCCCGACGTCATCCTTCGGACGAGCATCGAACGGCCCCTTGTACACAAACATCACCGACTGGTAGTTGTCGACGACGTTGGTGGCCTTGTCGTGGAAGGTCGCGTTGGCGGCGATGTTCAGACCGCGGGAAGCGTCGCCGTTGTGGCTGGTGAGTTGCTGCTGCGCCACGAACCAGTAACCGTGCTTGCTGTCGTGAACACGATAAGGGGCCCCTGTCGTTGCGGCATTCCCGCCATTGGTGTCCTTGAGCACATCATTGGCCGGGGCCGTGCTTTTGTAGTAACCGACACGGTATTCGCCCGGCAGGTCGTTGACCTTCGGCGACCAGACCAGTTCGACCGGCAACACGGTGCCCTTGGTACCACTGCCGCTGAGCTTGAAGCCGTTACCGTGTTCCAGCTGCGACGGGTTCTGGTTGTACGCACCGATCTGCGCATACAGCTCAGGCGTGATGTTGTACTTCACGCGGATCGCCGCCTGCATGACCGGCCAGTTGTACCAGATACCGGTGGCCCAGTTACCCGCCTGGGAACCGCAGAACGTCAGGTTCTGGAACTCGCAAGGGAAGGTGTTGAAGTCTTCGCCTTCGCCGAAATAACCGGCCTTGACGTCGAGTTTATTGTCGAGGAACTGGTGCTGGATCCACAATTGGGTCAGACGGACCATGTGGCCACGGCCGTAGACTTCCTGGGAGGAACTCAAGGTACCGGCACGCGGGTCGCCGACACGGTCATTGGAGATGTTCTGACCGTTACGGTTGGTCAACTGGATCTTGGCCTGGGTGTTATCCCAGCCCCACAGTTTTTGCAGGTCCAGCGCCACGCCCAGGCCAAACTGGTCGGAATAACGAGAGGTATGGTCGTTGTTGTAGCCACCATGCAGGTTGCTACCGACTTCACCGACGTAGTCCGCCTTGATGTCGATACCTTCTTCGATCAGCTTGGTGCGCTCTCCACCCCAGTCACCGGTCATCCATTTGGAGTTGGCGCTGAACGCATCGTCCGCCATTGCGTTAGCAGCCAGGACCAGTGTTGCCGCCGCCGACAATTGGCAGAACAGGCGGGCATTGGTGTTTTTCTTTTTCATCCCTACATCCTCGTCTTATTGTTATTAACGGTTTTTATCAAACGTGGTTTACATCGTCTGTAATGCGTCAAATCTCTTTGGCAGACGCTTTTCCTGATACATCCCATGCTCAGGTTTCAGGGCCGTTTCGCGGCCCAGCGGGAGCAAGCACCCTCGCCACAATCAGCGGCCCTTGAACTGCGCCACATTGTCGGTATGCACCTGGGCTTGGGGCTTGGCCACCACCCCCAGGCGTTCACCGGTCTGGGCATCGAACAGCAACACCTTGGCCGGATCGAATTGCAGGGTCAGGGTTTCGCCGACCTGCGGCGCCACGTCCGGCGCCAGGCGGCAGCAGACCTTGGTCCCGTTGAGGTTGACGAACACCAGGGTGTCCGGACCGGTCGGTTCGGTGACCTGCACTTCGGCACGGATGCTCGGCAGCCCATTGGACTCGCCCTGCATCAGGCTGATCTGCTCCGGGCGCATGCCAAGGATGATTTCGCGGTCTTCCAGACCGGCGTCGGTCACGCCCAGCGGCAACTCGCAACGGGCCTGGCCGCTGTCGAGCAAGGCCAGCAGGCGACCGTCCTGACGTTGCAGGCGCAGGGGGATGAAGTTCATCGGCGGCGAACCGATGAAGCTGGCGACAAACAGGTTGGCCGGGTCGTTGTAGATCTGCTTGGGCGTGCCGAACTGCTGGATGATGCCGTCCTTCATCACCGCCACCTTGTCGCCCAGGGTCATGGCTTCGATCTGGTCGTGGGTCACGTAGACCGTGGTGGTTTTCAGGCGCTGGTGCATCAGTTTCATTTCGGTGCGCATCTCGACCCGCAGCTTGGCGTCGAGGTTGGACAGCGGTTCGTCGAACAGGTAGATCTTCGGCCGCCGCGCCAGGGCACGGCCCATGGCCACGCGCTGTTGCTGGCCACCGGACAGCTGGCCGGGCTTGCGGTTGAGCAAGTGTTCGATCTGCAGCAGCTTGGCGACCCGCGCGACTTCCTCGTCGATGGCCGACTGGCTCATCTTGCGGATTTTCAGACCGAACTCGATGTTCTCGCGCACGCTCATGGTCGGGTACAGCGCATAGGACTGGAACACCATGGCGATGTCACGATCCTTAGGACTCATGCCGCTGACATCCTGGTCATCGATCATGATCGCGCCGCCGGTGATGTTCTCCAGGCCGGCGATGCAGTTCATCAGCGTCGACTTGCCACAGCCCGAAGGCCCCACCAGGATCAGGAACTCGCCGTCCGAGATCGACAGTTCGATGTTCTTCAGGGTGTCCGGCAGGCCGGCGCCATAGGTCTTGTTTACATTGCGAAGTTCGAGCGTTGCCATGATTACCCCTTGACTGCGCCGGCCGTCAGCCCGCGCACGAAATACTTGCCTGCGACCACATAGACCAGCAGGGTCGGCAGCCCGGCGATCATCGCCGCTGCCATATCAACGTTGTATTCCTTGACCCCGGTACTGGTGTTGACCAAGTTGTTCAGCGCCACCGTGATCGGCTGCGAATCACCGCTGGAGAACACCACGCCGAAGAGGAAGTCGTTCCAGATCTGGGTGAACTGCCAGATCAGGCAGACCATGATGATCGGGGTCGACATCGGCAGGATGATCAGCCGGAAGATGGTGAAGAACCCCGCGCCATCCAGGCGTGCCGCCTTGACCAGCGCATCGGGAATGCTCACGTAGTAGTTACGGAAGAACAGCGTGGTGAACGCCAGGCCGTAGACGATATGCACGAACACCAGGCCGGTGGTGGTACTGGCCAGGCCCATCTTGCCGAGGGTGAACGAGGCCGGCAGCAGCACGGTCTGGAACGGCAGGAAGCAGCCGAACAGCAACAGGCCGAAGAACAACTGCGAACCACGGAAGCGCCACATCGACAGCACATAGCCGTTCAACGCACCGATGGCGGTGGAGATCAGCACCGCTGGCACGGTGATCTTGATCGAGTTCCAGAAGTAGCCGTTGACCGTGGCCCAGGCCTTGATCCAGCCGATGTCGGTAATCACCGTCGGCCAGCTCAGCAGGTTGCCGGTACTGATGTCTTCCGGTGACTTGAAGCTGGTCAACAGCATGACCACCAGCGGTACCAGATAGAGCAGCACGGCGAGTATCAGCACCGCGTAGATGGCGATGCGACTCAGGCTGATAGTCGGTTTGTGGGCGAGACTAGTCATGACGCTTGGTCCTCAGCTCGGAGTACAGGTAAGGCACGATGATCGCGAGAATCGCACCGAGCATCAGAATCGCACTGGCCGAGCCCATGCCCATCTGGCCGCGACTGAAGGTGAAGGAGTACATGAACATGGCGGGCAGGTCGGACGAGTAGCCCGGGCCACCGGCGGTCATCGCCGCGACCAGGTCGAAACTCTTGATCGCGATGTGCGCCAGGATCATCACCGCACTGAAGAACACCGGACGCAGGCTCGGCAGCACCACTTTCCAGTAGATCTTCGGCATGCTCGCGCCATCGATCTGGGCGGCACGGATGATCGATTGATCGACACCGCGCAGGCCGGCCAGGAACATCGCCATGATGAACCCCGAGGCTTGCCAGACTGCCGCGATCACCAGGCAATAGACCACGCGATCCGGGTCGATCAGCCAGTCCAGGCGGAAGCCTTCCCAGCCCCAGTCACGCAGCAGTTTGTCCAGGCCCATGCCCGGGTTGAGCAGCCATTTCCAGGCGGTACCGGTGACGATCATCGAGAGCGCCATCGGATACAGGTAAATGGTGCGGATAAAACCTTCGCGACGGATGCGCTGGTCGAGGAACACCGCCAGCAGCACGCCGATCACCAGGGTGACGCCGATGAACAAGCCGCCGAACAGCGCCAGGTTCTTGCTCGCCACCCACCAACGGTCGTTGTCGAACAAGCGCGCGTATTGCGCCAGGCCGACCCATTTATAGGACGGCAGGAAAGTCGAGTTGGTGAACGACAATACGAACGTCCACAGGATGTAGCCATAGAAGCCCACCAGGACGATAAACATGCTGGGCGCCAGCACCAGTTTGGGTAGCCAGCGCTGCAATGCATCGAACGGCGAGGCTTTGCTGAACACAGCAACAGAACTCATGGGAAAATCCACTACAGGGAAAAGGGACTACATGCAGATCCCTTGTGGGAGCCGGCAAGCCAGCTCCTACAGGGTGCTGAAAGTTACTTGGCGGACTTGACCGCCGCGCCGAGTTTCTTGGCGGCATCGGCCGGGTCGGCTTTCGGGTCGTTGATGTAGTTGGTCACTACGTCAAAGAACGCACCCTGTACCGCCAGCGTGGTCGCCATGTTGTGCGCCATGCTCGGTTGCAGGCCGCCAGTCTTGGCATCGTCCAGGAAGTCCTTGGCCGCTTTCTGCGCGCACCCGTCGAAGCCGAGCTTGTCCATTTCATGGAGCATGTCGTTGCGAACCGGGATCGAGCCTTTGTTGATGCTGAAGACTTTCTGGAAGTTCTCACCCAGGACGACCTTGGCGATGTCCTGCTGGCCCGCCGCGGTGCCCTTGTCTTTCTGCTTGAACACCGCCAGGGAGTCGATGTTGTAAGTGAAGGCTTTTTCGGTGCCCGGGAAGGCTACGCATTCGTAGTCCTTGCCGGCGACTTTCTTGGCCGCTGTCCACTCGCTCTTGGCCCAGTCACCCATGATCTGCATGCCGGCCTTGCCGTTGATGACCTTGGCCGCTTCCAGGTTCCAGTCCTGGCCTTTGCCATCGACATCCATATAGGTCGCGACTTTCTTCAGTTCGGTCAGCGCCTTGACCATTTCCGGACCGGTCAGGCTGGCGTTGTCCAGGTCGACCAGGGCTTTCTTGTAGCCATCAACGCCCATGACCGACAACACCACGGCTTCGAAAACCGTGCTGTCCTGCCAAGGCTGACCGCCGTGGGCAAGCGCAATGAAGCCAGCCGCCTTGAGCTTGTCGCCGGCAGCGTAGAATTCCTCGAGGGTGGTTGGTGCTTTTTCGATACCGGCTTTCTTGAAGACTGCCGGGTTGATCCACAACCAGTTGACGCGGTGGATATTCACCGGCACGGCCACGTAATCACCGTTGAACTTCACGGTATCGGAGACTTTCTTGTCGAGCAGGCTGTCCCACTTCTCTTCTTTGGCGACACCTTTCAGGACGTCGGTGTCGAGCAGCCCGGTGGACGCCCACTCCTGGATATCCGGGCCTTTGATCTGCGCGACACCCGGTGGGTTGCCGGCTACGGCGCGACTCTTGAGCACGGTCATGGCAGTGGCACCGCCGCCGCCGGCTACAGCGCCGTCTTTCCAGGTGAAGCCGTCTTTTTCAACTTGGGCTTTCAGGACATCGACCGCGGCTTTTTCACCACCGGAAGTCCACCAATGGACAACTTCCACGGACCCTTTCGAGTCGGCGGCAAGAGCGCTTAGGGGAAACAACGAGGCGAGAGAAACGACAGCGGCGAGGCGGGAAATCGAATTCATCTGTAGTACCTTTCTTGTTGTTATGCATGCAAGTCTGGTGCTTGCGCTGCATGGGATTCTAGTCAAGGCAAGGCCCCTCGCAGGTAACGAAGGGACGTGCAAATGTCACCGCATGGTTACATGGTTTTCGTTGCCGGGATCAGCCTGAGATTGCCGGGCCAGAGCGCTCGCCAGGCTCGGAGTGAGTGGCAGGCCCGGAAGCAGCACCGCTTGATAGGCATGATAGAGGTCGGGTTTGCCGCCCCAGATCTTCGCATCGGGCCGATTGTGCTCATCCAGTTCGTGATGCCAGCTGCCCAGCGTCTGATCGACGAAGTGCACCTCGATGAAATCCCAGAAGCGTCGATACCAGGCTTCGTACTGCGCCTCTCCGGTACGCCGGAGCAAGGCGGCGGCCGTGGCGCTGGCTTCGGCATGGGTCCAGTGCAGGCGCTGGCGGACCACCGGGCGATTGTCCCAGTCCAGCGTGTAGACGATGCCTGGCAGCCCATCGGTGTGCCAGCCGTGACGACAGGCGCTGTCGAACAAGCCACGGGCATCGTCCAGCAGCCAGTCGGGGGTGGACAGGCCGGCCTGGCGGCGTGCGGCCTCCAGGTGCAAGACCAGCCGCGCCCACTCGAAGCCGTGACCTGGCGTGGTGCCATAAGGGCGGAAGCCGTCCGCCGGGCTGTCGTGGTTGTACTCGCGCAAGGGTTGCCACTGGCGGTCGAAGTGCTCGATGACCATGAAATCGTTGGCGGCGGCGTGAGTGTGGATCACCCGCTCGACGATGCGCAGCGCGCGATCCAGCCAGCGACTGTCACCGGTGACATCGGCCAGGGCGAGAAAGGCCTCGGTACCGTGCATATTGCTGTTGGCGCCACGATAGGCCTCTTCCTGCTGCCAATCGCGGGCGAAGGATTCACGCAGGGTGCCCTCCTCCTCGCTCCAGAAATGCGTCTCGAGCACACGGATCGCTTCGGCCAGCAAGCGCGGCGCATCGGCACTGCCGGCGACCACCGCGGAACTCGCGGCCAGGGCGACAAAAGCGTGCAGGTAGGCGGCCTTGCCGCTGTTGCCGTCGCGGTGATCAGGTGCCGCATACCAACCGCCGTGGGTGGTATCGTGCAACGGGCCCCAGAGGGCGGCGACACCGTGATCGACCAGCCCCAGGCAACCGGGAATCCCCTGGATATGCGCCATGGCGAAACTGTGGGTCATGCGTGCGGTGTTCATGGTTTCGGCCATGGCCCCGTCCGCCAGTTGCCCGCGCTCGTCGAGGTTACCGAAACCTTCGGCCAGGCGTGAAGCCTTGGCAAACGCCAGCAATCGCCGGCCTTCGGCGAGCAACCAGGCACGATGAGCCGGGGCATTGAGCCAACTGCTGAAGGGCAGTTCAAGGGTGTTCATCCGAGTACCTTTCTTGTTGTCAGGATCAAAAGACAAGGCGCACTCCCAAGGCCGTCAAATAAGGAAATGCGACTTTGAAAACATCGCCCTCCCTGTAGGAGCTGGCTTACCAGCGACGGCGGTGGTGAAAGTGACATCGCTATCGCTGGCAAGCCAGCGCCTACAGGTGACCGTGTTCAATCTTGGCTGATCGGCAGTGGAGCGAATGCCTGTCATCGGGCGATTCTAGCCAGCCATCCCACGCAGCCAGGTCACGAAGCCCCGCGCAAATGTCACAAACCAGTGACAAAACCATCAAGGCAGCATCCTTCGGCCCCAGGCTTTGCAGGGTAGGAAAATTGCTGAATAAGTCGTTTCCCTTTCCAATGTAGGAGCGATCCCTAACGTCTTTTCCCACATTGAAGCGCTCCTTTACTTCGGCGAATCTGCTGCACTTCTTCATTTCAGGTGCGCCGGTCGAGCGCCCATCAGGAGGTGTGATCCATGGTTGCCCCCCACCTGCGACCCCCCCGCCAATGTTGCATTTTCCCGGTCTACAACGGGCAAGGGTTATGTGCCTGGAGGGTCGAGGTCGTGCGCGGCGGCGTTCGCCTGGACGGTGTCTTCAGCTTCGTCGAATGCGGCGGCGAGGAGGCGGCCCGGAGCATGGCCGAGTCCTACCGCAACGCCCTGGTACTGAAAATGCAGCCTTCGTTGGGCTACGCCGAGCGCCAGCGCCTGATGCCCCATAACACCAGCGGCCATCCCGGAGTGATCCGGGTCGAGACCAACAACACCGGCTACTGGCGGGCCAGCACGCGGATACATGGCTACTGCCTGAGCCGCAGTTTCAGTGTCCGCCGCCACGGCGAAGAACAGGCCAAGCGCCTGGCGCTGCATGAGCGCGAACGCCAGCTGGCCTTGTGCGGCGAGCCCTACGAACAGGCGATGGAAGCCTTGCAACGCTACTTCAGCCAGAGCAACAACCGCGTGCGCGAACACCGCATCCGCGCCGCCATGGCCCGACCGCGGGAAGCGCCGGCCTCAGCCGATATCCTCACGCCAGAGCCGTTCGAGCCAGCGCTGAACATCAGTGCGGAACAGGCGCTCCTGTCGATCAGTCGGCATTTCGCGGCAAGTACAAAGTAACCCGCAGCCCGCCGTCGCGCAGGTTCTGCAGGCTCACTTCGCCGCCATGGCTGTGGGCGATATTGCGCGCGATGCCCAACCCCAGGCCGTAGCCCTGCTGCTGGCCGGACAAGCGAAAATGCGGTTCGAACACCTGCTCCAGGCGCTGCTCGGGCACCCCGGGACCTTCGTCATCGACATGCAGCACAAAGGCCTCGTCGTCGTCCTCGATATGCAGGTGGGCCTTGTCACCATACTTGAGGGCGTTGTCGATCAGGTTGCCCATGCAGCGCCGCAGCGCCAGTGGTTTGCCGGAAAAGGCCGCATTGGCGCGGCCGTCCAGCGTGACCCGACCGTTGCCATTGGGCGGCAGGTAGGGTTCGATCAGGCAATCGAGGGCGTGGTTGAGGTCCACCGGCTCGATGTTCTCGTGGATATCCGTGTCCTTCACGCATTGCAGTGCGCCCTTGACCAGCATCTCCAGCTCGTCGAGGTCGCGGCCGAACTTGTATTGCAGTTTTTCGTCCTCCAGCAACTCGACCCGCAGGCGCAGGCGGGTGATGGGTGTGCGCAAATCATGGGAAATGGCGCTGAACAATTGGCTGCGCTCGGTCAGGTACCGGCTGATGCGCTCGCGCATGGCGTTGAACGCGCGCCCCACCTCCACCACTTCGCTGCCGCCGCCCTCAGCCACCGGCCGTACCTGCGCATCGCCCAGGGACATGTCTCGCGCCGCCCGCGCCAGGCGTTTGAGGGGCCGACTCTGCCAATGCACCAGGAGGCCGATGAACAACAGCAGGAAACTGCTGGTGAGGACGATAAACCACACCTGCTGGGACGGCAGGCCTTCCTCTTCGAGGCTGGTGTAGGGCTCCGGCAGCAACGAGGCGATATACAGCCATTCGCCGGGGGACATCTGGATCTGCGTCACCAGCACCGGCGGATTGACCGGCTCCAGGGTCAACGCGTAGTGGGCCCAGGAACGTGGCAGTTCGTCGAGTTTCAAGCCACCGTTGAAGATCCGCAGGTCGTCGGGGCTGACGAATTGCACCGAGATATCCACCTCGTTGCCCAGCGCCTGGCGCAGCACCTCGTGCACCGCGTCGAGCACCGCGGTCTTGCGCGGCGTGGCCGGCAGCAGGCGCATATCCAGGGGTTTGTCATTGAGGGTGACGACGAACCGCGTGCCGCCCATGCTGCGCAATTGATCGAGCACCAGCGGGCGATAGGCCAGCGGCAACGAGCGCAGGTAGCTGACACTGGCGGTCATCGAGTGCGCCAGGCTGCGGGCGCTGGTGACCAGGCCTTCAAGCTGCGTCGCGCGCAACTGCGAGAGCCAGATCACGCTGGACAGCGTCTGCGCGATCAACACCGCCAGCAGGGTCAGCAGCAACATCCGCCCGAGCAGCGAGCGCGGAACCGGCAGGCGCCGGCGCAGTTCAGAGAGCATTGGCCGCGGTGACGTTGGCCGCCAACTGATAGCCGCTGCCGCGCACGGTACGAATCAGTCGCGGCGGCTTTTCGGTGTCGCGCAGGCGTTGGCGCAGGCGGCTGACCGCCATGTCGACGATCCGGTCCAGGGGCATCAGGTCGCGCCCACGGGTGGCGTTGCCGATGGTGTCGCGGTCGAGGATTTCCTGAGGGTGATCGAGGAACAGCTTGAGCAGGGCAAAGTCGGCGCCGGAGAGAATCACTTCTTCGCCATCGATGTGGAACAGTCGGTGACTGACCGTGTCCAGGCGCCAGTCGTCGAAGGCCAGGACCTCGCTGCCGTTGCGCTCCTGGCCGAACTGGGCCCGGCGCAACAGGGCCTTGATCCGCGCCTGCAGTTCCCGTGGGCTGAAAGGCTTGCCCAGGTAATCGTCGGCGCCCAGTTCCAGGCCGATGACCCGGTCGGCTTCGTCGGAGCTGGCGGTGAGCATGATGATCGGCACCTGCGCCTGGCGCGGATGCTGGCGGACCCAGCGACAGAGGCTGAAGCCGTCTTCGTCGGGCAGCATGACGTCGAGGATCACCAGGTCGCTGTGGGCATCGTTGAGGGCCTGGCGAAAGCCGGCGCCATCACCGACGGTACGCACCTGGAAACCGGCACGGCTGAGGTAGGTGTCCAGCAACTCACGGATTTCCTGATCGTCGTCGACCAGGAGAATGGACTTACTGAATACGCTCACGGAAATCGTCCTTGTTGTTGTAGGGAGGACTGAAATGCGGATTATGCCTTAATCGATTAAGCCGTGAAGCAGTGTTGCCTGGGTGAATACCTTTGCGGGCAAGCCCATGAATACCAGCCAGTATCAAGTCTGGCCAAGATCTGTGGCGAGCGGGCTTGCCCGCGCTGGGGTGCGAAGCGCCCCTAAAATCGCTGATCACGGTGCATCAGGTAGACCGTGGTGCCTGGTTTTACGGCTGCTTCGCAGCTGAGCGCGGCGGTGCGGCGTTCCGACAAGCCCGCTCGCCACAATGAAAGTCGCGTCTACCTGAAGCCTTACTTAACTCGCCGACACCGGGGTGTGCCCGAAAGCCTGCTGCAACGCCACCCCCGCGCCAATCAGCCCGGAATACGGGGCCGTCACCAGCCACACCGGGATGCCCTTGAAGTAATCGCTCATGCAGCCCTTGTCAGCGAAACTCCTGGCAAACCCGCTGTTGATGAAAAAATCGGCAAACCGTGGGATCACCCCACCGACGATATACACCCCGCCGCGCGCGCCCGTGGTCAGGACGTTGTTGCCCGCCACCCGACCCAGCCAGCAACTGAACTGCTCCAGCACTTCGCGGGCAATCGGATCGCCCGCCAGACCGGCCGCGGTAATCGACTCCGGGGTTTCCAGTACCGGCACATGCCCATCCACCGCGCAGATCGCCCGGTACACCCGTGGCAAACCGCTTCCACTCAAGGCGGTCTCGGCACTGACATGCCCGATTTCACTGTGGATATGCTGCCAGAGCTGGGTTTCACGCAGGCTGCTCAGGGGCAGGTCGACATGCCCGCCTTCCCCCGGCAAGGCCATGAAGTGCTGCTCGCCCAGGTGCAACAAAGTACCGACGCCAAGCCCGGTGCCGGGACCGATCACCACCGCCGGACGCAACGGCTCCGGCGTGCCTTCGCAGACCACACGGTAATCACCCGGCTCAAGCCGGGTCATGCCCAGGGCCATGGCGGAAAAGTCGTTGACCAGCAACAGCTCGTCGACCTGCAAGGTTTCGCAGAACGCCCGGCGGCTCAGCCGCCAGTGGTTATTGGTGAAGCGAAACTCATCGCCGCCCACCGGACCGGCCACCGACAGGCACACCGCGCCGACCGATCCCAACGCCAGGCCGAGGCCGTCGAGGTAGACCTTGATGGCCTCCTCGGGGCTGGCATGATCGACGGTCGCCAGGATCTTCACCGAATCCAGGGCATTGTTCTTCCACAGCGCGAACCGCGCGTTGGTCCCACCAATGTCGCCTACCAACGCCAACTTCATTCAAGGTGCTCCAGGGCCGAGGTGAACGCGCTGGCGCCCTGCTCCGCCGAGCTGAAGGCCATGCGCATGAAGCCGAAGAGTTCACGGCCACAGCCGATATTATTGCCCAACAGGCCGACCGCGGGCTCGCGCGCGGCGAATTCGGCGTCATCCACCAGCACCCGCAAGGTGCCCTTGACCCCGTCCACGCGAATCACATCGCCATCGCGGACCCGCGCCAGCGCCCCGCCGACATGGGCTTCGGGGCAGACATGGATAGCCGCCGGAATCTTGCCCGAGGCCCCGGACATGCGGCCGTCAGTAACCAGCGCGACCTTGAAGCCACGGTCCTGCAATACGCCAAGGAACGGGGTCATCTTGTGCAGTTCGGGCATGCCGTTGGAGCGCGGCCCCTGGAAGCGCATCACCGCGACGAAGTCCTTCTCCAGCAAGCCGGCCTTGAACGCATCAGCCAGGTCCTGCTGGTCCTGGAACACCACCGCCGGTGCTTCGACGATCTGGTGCTCGAGGGCCACCGCGGAGACTTTCATCACCCCACGCCCAAGGTTGCCTTCCATCACCCGCAGGCCACCTTCGGCGGAGAAAGCACGGGCCACGGGGCGCAGGATGTTTTCATCAAGGCTTTCGATCGGACCGTCGCGCCACACCAGCTCGCCGTCCTGCAGGAACGGCTCCTGGGTGTAGCGGCTCAGGCCGTGGCCGGCGACGGTATTCACGTCTTCGTGCAACAGGCCGGCTTCCAGCAGTTCGCGGATCAGGAAGGCCATGCCCCCCGCCGCCTGGAAGTGGTTGATATCGGCCTTGCCGTTCGGATAGACGTGGGACAGGGTCGGCACCACCTCGGAGAGGTCGGCCATATCCTGCCAGGTCAACTGGATACCGGCCGCCTGGGCAATCGCCGGCATGTGCAGGGTATGGTTGGTGGAGCCGCCGGTGGCGTGCAGGGCGACGATCGAGTTGACCAGCGAACGCTCGTCTACAATCTCACCCAGGGGCGTGAAGCTGCCGCTCTGTTTGGTCAGGCGGGTGATCTGGTGCGCCGCTTCGCGGGTCAGGGCATCACGCAGCGGGGTATTCGGGTTGACGAAGGACGAGCCAGGCAAGTGCAGGCCCATGACTTCCATCAGCAACTGGTTGGTGTTGGCGGTGCCGTAGAAGGTGCAGGTGCCGGGGCTGTGGTAGGACTTCATTTCCGACTCCAACAGCTCCTCGCGGCTGGCCTTGCCTTCGGCATAGCGCTGGCGCACATCGGCTTTTTCCTTGTTGGAAATCCCCGAGACCATCGGTCCGCCGGGGACGAAGATGGTCGGCAGGTGGCCGAAGCGCAAGGCGCCCATCAACAGGCCGGGCACGATCTTGTCGCAGATGCCGAGCATCATCGCCGCATCGAACATGTTGTGCGACAGGGCCACGGCGGTGGACATCGCGATCACTTCGCGGCTGGCGATGCCCAGCTCCATGCCCGGCTCACCCTGGGTCACGCCATCGCACATGGCCGGCACGCCACCGGCGAACTGGCCGACCGAGCCGATTTCGCGCAGGGCGTGCTTGATCTGTTGCGGATAGGTCTCGTAAGGCTGGTGCGCGGAGAGCATGTCGTTATAGGACGAAACGATCGCCACGTTGGCGGCGTTCATCAGACGCAGGTTCTGCTTGTCGTCGCTGCCGCAGCCGGCCACGCCGTGGGCGAAGTTCGCGCATTGCAGCTTGCCGCGCATCGGGCCATCACTGGCGGCACCGCGAATCAGTGCCAGATACGCCTGGCGAGTGGCGTGGCTACGGGCGACAAGCCGTTCGGTGACCTCAAGAACGCGGGGATGCATGTGTAGAACTCCAGGCTAACGGATGTGGCGACCTGTGGTTCCAAGCTGACCGAAAGCCTCGTACGACGGGGCTTTTCAATCATCCGGACCCGTTGATCCAGGTCACTCGTTGTAGATAAAACAAAATATTGCCATTAAAAAGGCTTGTTTTCTATTTTTATGCGAATAATCTTGTAATTCCAACAACAAAACTATGACAGGCGCTTCCCTAAATGACTCTACGAATCGCAATCAACGGTTTTGGCCGCATCGGCCGCAACGTACTGCGTGCACTCTATACCCAAGGTTACCGCCAGGACCTGCAGGTCGTCGCCATCAACGACCTGGGCGACAGCGCCATCAATGCGCACCTGCTCAAGTACGACACGGTTCACGGCACCTTCGATGCCAGCGTAGAACATGACAATGAAAGCCTGACCGTCAACGGCGACCGCATCTCGGTCAGCGCGATCCGCAATCCGGCCGAACTGCCCTGGGCCGCCGAGAAGATCGACGTAGTGTTCGAATGCACCGGTCTGTTCACCGACCGTGCCAAGGCTGCCGCGCACCTGACTGCCGGCGCCCGCAAAGTGATTATTTCCGCACCGGCCAAAGGCGCCGATGCCACCGTGGTGTACGGGGTCAACCATGACATCCTGCGCCAATCGCACCAGATCATCTCCAACGCGTCGTGCACCACCAACTGCCTGGCCCCGGTGGCCCAGGTGCTGCACCGCGAACTGGGTATCGAAAGTGGCCTGATGACCACCATCCATGCCTACACCAACGACCAGAACCTGACCGACGTCTACCACACCGACCCGTACCGCGCGCGTTCGGCGACCCAGAACATGATCCCGAGCAAGACCGGCGCCGCCGAAGCCGTGGGCCTGGTGCTGCCGGAACTGGCGGGCAAGCTGACCGGCATGGCCGTGCGCGTGCCGGTGATCAATGTGTCGCTGGTGGACCTGACCGTGCAGCTCAAGCGCGAGGCCACGGCTGAAGAAGTCAACGCCCTGCTCAAGGAAGCCAGCCAGCATTCGAAGATCCTGGGTTACAACACCCTGCCGCTGGTTTCCAGCGACTTCAACCACAACCCGCTGTCGTCGATCTTCGACGCCAACCACACCAAGGCCAGCGGCAAGCTGCTCAAGGTCCTGGCCTGGTACGACAACGAGTGGGGTTTCTCCAACCGCATGCTGGATAACTGCCTGGCGCTATGCAACGCCGAATAAATGCGGAACGAGGAACAGGTGTGGAGCAGGAACCGATGATAGGGATCAGCTTTACCCAGGCCACCATGGCGGCGCGCAAGCGCATCGCCCTGGTGGCCCATGACCATTGCAAAGTGTTCTTGCTGGACTGGGCCGAGCGCCAGAAAGACCGCCTGGCTCAGCATGAGCTCGTGGCCACGGGCACCACGGGGTTGTTGCTGAACAAGCGCCTGGGGCTGGCGGTGGAAAGCATGATCAGCGGCCCATTGGGCGGCGACCAGCAACTGGGTGCCCGCATCGCCGAACAGCGGGTGGACATGCTGGTATTCTTCTGGGATCCGTTCGAGCCGCAGCCTCATGACCCGGATATCAAGGCCTTGCTGCGGGTCGCGGCGGTGTGGAATATTCCCGTGGCCTGTAATGAGTGCACCGCCGACTACCTGCTCAGCAGCCCGATGATGGAACAGGCCCATGAGTATCGGGTGCCGGATTATGAGGCGTATCTGGCGGCACGGCGCTAGCCCCGGCCGGCAGACTGAACACGATCCGTCGTGGACCTTGGCTTGTCGGCACACCCCATCGCAGCAAAGGCGCCCGTGAGATCGCCAAAAGCTTCGCGGGCAAGCCCTGCTCCTACAGTGCGTCGTCGTGCCGCAATTTTGTACATGACACAAAACTGTAGGAGCAGGGCTTGCCCGCGAAGGGGCCCTCGAGTCTTGCGCAGCCCAAACGAACACCATTGCTACGATGCGGCGTCCCGGCAAGCCACCGGGTTAGGTTCTCGGCGAGATTTCGCGATGAAACACCGATTTTGTGGGAGCTGGCTTGCCAGCGATAGCGGTGGTGAATGTGACATAGCCATCGCCGGCAAGCCAGCTCCCACAAAGGCAGGGCACGACGATATTTCGGTGGTGGAACCCTGACCTAATGTGGGAGCGGTGCTTGCCCGCGAAGAGGCCCGTGAGAACGCCAAAAGCTTCTCGGCGGTGCAGCGATCCGACAAGCTCCGCTCCCACTGGGACTGTGTTCAACCGCCCCCATCGGGTGGACAACATTGCACCTTTGCGGACTTTTCCGCTTTCGCCTATCGACCGCCCAACGAAGGTGACCCGGGATCAGTTGCACGCGAACCTTCCAGCAGCGCATCCACCACCGCACGCGCCACCTCCACCGAATGCAGCATGCCCCAGAACAGCGCCCGTTCGACGGGGTTGATATGCAGGCTGATTTCATCGCCATTGAGCTCCGCCGTTTCGAGCAGATTCGAAACGTAGGTCAACGCATCCTGGGCACTGATGCCCGGTTGAATGGCAAATAGTGTGGGCTTGTATGAGGCTTCGGGGATGACCGGTTTGGAGCAGGTGAACGCGAGGGTATCGAGCAAACGGGGTGTACTTGCCGGAAGTCGTTCGGTCTCATGGGCGGGATCATCAGAGACTTTACGAAGATACTTCTCTTTCTCGGCCGTGCTGGGTGCTTTACGGGTGAGAGGCGAATCGGAGATGGTTTTCTTTGTCATGGTGACGCTCCTTAAACCGCTTTCGCGGCGTTGTGCGCCTTTGCTTAACTCCGGGCTGCAAACCCCGTACCGCTGAGTTTTCAGCGACGACCAAATCTAGCGCTCACCTTTTGCGCCTGCAATCTTCTCCCACCTCCGCAGACAGTAGGAAATATCAGATATTTTCGAAATCCATTTAGCCACTCTGTAGGAGCAAGACACCAACGGCGAAATACATTAGGACTTGACCCACAAGGTAGATGATAAGCATTATCATTCGCTTGCAATCGGTCCGGAGCTTCCGTGAGTCAGTCCCACTTCAATAGTGTCTTCCTCGCCCAGCGTGTCACACTGCTGCGGACCTTGCAGCGCATGGTCAACAACCCCAGCACCGCCGAGGACCTGCTGCAGGAAACCTACCTGCGGGTCACCCGCGCCCTGAACGAACGCCCGGTGGATCACCTCGAGCCCTTTGTCTTCCAGACCGCCCGTAACCTGGCGCTGGACCATCTGCGTGCGCTGCGTATCCAGTCGCGCACCCTGATAGACGACGTGCCGCTGGACGTGATGCAAAATATCGCCGCGCCCCTGAGCACGGCGGAAGACGCCGCCCATGCCGAACAGATGCTCAAGCGCCTGAGCGTCAGCCTCGGCCAGTTGAGTGCCCGCCAGCAGCAGATATTCATCCTCAGCCGTCTCCATGGGCGAAGCTACCAGGAGATCGCCGACGAGCTCGACGTGTCCCTGAGCACCGTGCAAAAAGAACTCAAGCTGATCATGGCGATCTGTGTCGGTGTGGCCGAACGCCTGGATCGCCCTTAAGCTCTGGCGCCTGAGCGCGTGGACAGTCCGCGCAAAAGCACTACAGCGGTATCGCGGCAAATCATAAGATCGTTGAACCAGACCGTGGCAAACGCGCCGAGGAACACCCGTGACAGACAGCCAAGACCTGCCCTCCTCCGCCTCCGGGCCGGTGCCCCATGACGCAGCCATGGACCAGGCACTGGACTGGCTGATCCTGATGGAGTGCCCGAGCGCCGAGCAGCAGGCCGCCTTCGACACCTGGCTGGCCGCCGACCCGCGCCATGCCCAGGCCTATGCCCGCGCCAGCGGCGCCTGGAACGCGCCGCCTGTGTTCGCCGCCGCCCAGGTCCTGCAAAAACGGCGGCGCCCGTCACTGCTGCGACACCTGCGCCCACACTGGAAACCCCTGGCCACCGCCGCCGTGCTGCTGATCGCCATCGGCAGCTACAGCAATCTGCCCCTGCGCCTGCAGGCCGATCACCTGACCGTGGCCGGCGAGCGCCAGCATCTGCAACTCGAAGACGGTTCGAAAGTCCTGCTCAATACCAATTCGGCGTTCTCCAGCAACTTCAGCGGCCGCCAGCACAAGGCCCGGCTGTACAAGGGCGAGGCCTTCTTCGAGGTCGCCGCCGAGCGCGAACACCCTCTGGAAGTCGATGCCGGACCGATCCGTGCCAGTGTCAGCGACACCAGCTTTGCCGTGCGTTACCTCGACGGCGAAGCCCAGGTGCAAGTCCAGCGCGGCGATGTCGACCTGCGCACCCTCGACGACAGCGCCCGCCTGCGCCTGTCCGCCGGCAACAGTGTAAAGGTCGGGCCCCATGGCTTCGGGCGCCCGGAAAAACTCGATGCGCAGAAGGACCTGGCCTGGGTCCAGGGCCGCCTGGTGTTCGAAAATTGCCCGGTGGGCCAGGTCCTGGCCGAGCTGCGGCGCTATTACCCCGGCTGGATCGTCAACAACAACGAGCACCTGGCCCAGGTTGCCGTCACCGGCAACTACCGTCTGGACAAACCCCTGGACGTGGTCCGCTCCCTGGCCCAGATCACGTCCGCCAAGGTTTCGGAGTACCCGGCGCTGGTGATTCTCAACTGAGAACAATTATTTTTACGCGATAGCACTCGATGATTCGTCTCGTTATAGCCAATGCAAGTGATTCGCATTTTAAATCACGCAGCGCCTATAACGATTCGTCCACCCGGGAGCGCTATCGATGCCCACTCGTTTTACCTCCAAGACCCGCACTGGCGGCCTGCAATAATGCACCCTGTCCTTGCTGACCGCAGCCATCCTGCTGGCCGGTGCACAAGCAACGCCAGTGCTGGCCGCCGGTAGCGCCGAACAACCGGCCAGGAGCCTGGGCAATTACAGTTTCTCGATCGCGCAACAACCCCTGGTCTCGGCGCTCAACGCCTTCACTTCGATCACCGGCTGGCAGGTCGGCTTGCCCGCCGAACTCGGCCAGGGCGTGGCCTCGCCGGGCGTACGCGGCGCACTGCCGCCGGAAAAGGCCCTTGAGCGCCTGCTGGTCGGCACCAACCTGAGCTACCGCAAAGTCGGCGACAACAGCATCGTCCTGGAAAAACGCGCCAGCGGCAGCACCCTGAACCTGGAGCAGGTGACCATCAGCGCCACCCGCCAGGAGCAGGACGTCAACTCGGTGCCCAATACCGTGACGGTGAAGGGTCGCCAGCAACTCGACCGCCAGAACGTCAACACCCTCAAGCAACTGGTGCGGGACGAACCCGGTGTCTCGGTCGGCGGTACCGGCCAGCGTGGCGGTGGCATCAGCAACTACAACATTCGCGGCATCGACGGCGACCGGATCCTGACCCAGGTCGACGGCGTCGAGATTCCCGACAGTTTCTTCAACGGACCCTACGCCAACACCCAGCGCAATTACGTCGATCCGGAAATCGTCAAGCGCGTGGAGATCCTCCGCGGCCCGGCCTCGGTGCTCTACGGCAGCAACGCCATCGGCGGCGCCGTGAGCTACTACACCCTCGACCCGGACGACATCATCAAGCCGGGCCAGGACGTCGGCGCCCGCCTGAAGAGCGGCTACAGTTCCGTCGATGACAGCTGGCTGACCTCCGGCACCGTCGCCGGCCGCAGCGGTGATTTCGACGGTTTGCTGCACCTGAGCCAGCGCAACGGACGCCAGACCGAGTCCTATGGCGATACCGGCGGTGACGGCCTGAACCGCACCGCCGCGAACCCGGAGAAAGCCCGTGCCACCAACGTATTGGCCAAGCTCGGCTGGAACTACCACGACGACTCGCGCCTGGGCCTGACCTACGAGCGCTACAAGGACTCAGTCGATACCAACCAGCGCAGCGCCGTCGGCGGCCCGTTCAACGTCGGACAGCCGCTGGGCATGTACCGCTCGCGCACCGGCAACGACACCATCAGTCGTGAACGCTTCGGCATCGAGAACAGCTTCGGCCTGGACAACGCCGTGGCCGATCACGTCAAGCTGAGCCTGAACTACCAGATCGCCAAGACCGACCAGAGCACCCTGGAAAACTACTTCCCGTTCACTCGTAACGTCCTGCGCAGCCGCGATACGGTCTACGAAGAAAAGCAGTGGGTCTTCGATGCCCAGGCCGACAAGGCCTTCAATATCGGTGCAACCGATCACCTGCTGACCTACGGCACCACCATCAAGCAGCAGGAAATCACCGGTTCGCGCAGCGGTTCCGGGGTCTGTCTGGCCGTGGGCCGGGGCTGTACCGCCGTGGGCGCCGACAGTCCGTCCGATCGCCTGGTCAAGTCCAGCGACTTCCCGGACCCGACCATCGACAGTTACAGCCTGTTCGCCCAGGACCAGATCAGTTGGAACCAATGGACCTTCCTGCCGGGTCTGCGCTATGACTACACCCAGCTCAAGCCGCATATCACCCAGGAGTTCATCAACACCATCGCCGCGGCGGGCGGCGGCGCCGTCGACGGTTCCAACAAGACCTGGCATCGCGTCTCGCCCAAGTTCGGCCTGACCTACGCCCTGAGCGACCAGTACACCTGGTACGGCCAGTACGCCGAAGGTTTCCGCACCCCGTCGGCCAAGGCCTTGTACGGTCGTTTCCAGAACCTGAGCACTGGCTATCAGGTCGCGCCCAACCCGAACCTGCAACCGGAAAAGAGCAAGAGCTACGAGACCGGCCTGCACGGCAAGTTCGACGCCGGGTCCTTTGATCTGGCGGTGTTCTACAACCAGTACCGCGACTTCATCAATGAAGACGCCATCGCCCCCGGCTACAGCGAGCTGACCTTCCAGACCAACAACATCCGGCACGCCACCATCAAGGGTGCCGAGCTCAAGGGTCGTCTCAACCTGGATGCCTTCGGTGCGCCGCAGGGTCTCTACAGCAAGGGCTCCCTGGCCTATGCCTACGGTCGCAACAACGACACCGGGCAGCCACTCAACAGTGTCAACCCGCTCACCGCCGTCATGGGCCTGGGCTACGACCAGGACAACTACGGCGGCCTGTTGAGCTGGACCCTGGTGCAACGCAAGAACAGCGTCGACAGCAGCAACTTCTTCTCGCCGGACGGCAAGGGCGAGCAGTTCAAGACCCCGGGATATGGCCTGCTGGACCTGACCGGCTACTACAGGGTCACCCATGACATCACCGTCAATGCCGGTCTCTACAACCTGGCCGACAAGAAGTACTGGAACTGGGATGACGTACGCGGCTACGACAGCGTCGGCGAAGCCGGTGTGCTGAACCCGGCCAACCTTGAGCGCCTGACCGCGCCGGGGCGCAACTTCTCGGTCAACCTGATCTGGGATATCTGATCAAGCCGCACCTCACCCGGGCGGACTTCACCGCGCGGGGTGAGTTTTTTTACTGTCGCGCGTCTTCTGATTCGTCTAGTCAAACAGCGTTTCTCATTCTCAAGGACATTGTCATGACCACCCCGGACAACACCCAGCGCCCGAGCCTGCGCTCGCAACGCCTGAACCAGATCACCCACGCGCCACATGCCAAGCTCGACCAGTTGGTCAAGGCCCATGCGCCGTTCGAAACCCAGGCGAATTTCGCCCGTTTCGTGGTCGCCCAGTACCTGTTCCAGGCCGAGTTGGTGGCGCTGTACAACGATCCCGAACTGATCGCCATCGTTCCTGATCTGGCCGCACGTTGCCGCGCTGAAGCGGCCAGGGCCGACCTGGCCGACCTGGACACCGAAGTCCCGGCGCCGCTGGCCGGTGCCGTGCACAACCCGAGCAAGGCCGAGGCCCTGGGCTGGCTCTTCGTTTCCGAGGGCTCCAAGCTCGGCGCCGCGTTCCTGATCAAGCGCGCCGAGGGCCTGGGTCTCAGCGAAACCTTTGGTGCCCGTCACCTGGGCGAACCGGCCGGCGGCCGCGCCGAAGGCTGGAAGCGTTTCACCAGGACCCTCGACGGCCTGGAGCTGAGTGCCGAAGAAGAAGCAGAGGCGGAGAAAGGTGCGATTGACGCGTTCCTGCGCTTCACCCTGTTGCTGGAACAGGCTTACGCCACGGCGCCGGAACTGGCCTGATCAGGCGCCAGATGAAACCTTGTGGCGAGCGGTTACCGCGATATACCCGATGCTACGCGGTCGCAGGTTTTAGGGTTGCTTCGCACCCAGCGCGGGCAAGCCCTGATGCCGTTCAGTCAAGGTGAGTGGGACATTGAAAACGCCACGCCACTGTGGGAGCGGAGCTTGCCCGCGAAGCTTTAAGCGGTCTCAAGGCCCCCTTCGCGAGCAAGCTCAGCTCCCACAGTGACCGTGTTCGGCCTTGATTGAACGGCACCAGCGCAAAACCCGCTCGCCACAAAACTCGTTCGGCTCAAGATCACGTAGAACATGACTAGCCATACAGGACACCAAGACTTGAGCCAATTCGCTCAGCACACCACAATTGACGCCATGACCCAGCCAAAACCCTCCTCCTCGAAACTCGCCCGCGTGCTCTTCGGCCTGCTCGCCTACGTCAGCCTGGGCATCGGCCTGGTCGCCATTGTCATTCCCGGCCTGCCGACCACCGAGTTCATCCTGCTGGCCGCCTGGGCCGCCACCAAGAGTTCGCCGCGCCTGAGCGCCTGGCTGGAAAACCATCGGTTGTTCGGCCCGATCCTGAACAACTGGCGCAACGGCAAGATCATCGCCCGCCGGGCCAAGGTCAGCGCCACTGTGAGCATGTTGCTTTGTGCCACGCTGATGCTGGTGATGCTCGAACACGGCTGGCCGGTGTACCTGGCGATCGCCGGGATGAGCCTGGGCAACCTGTGGATCTGGTCGCGCCCGGAGCGGCTTGCCGTGCCCGACGCGTCCTGACACTCATTCGGCTCCTCCAGAATTCCGGCCCCGGCAATAAGCCCCGGCTCCCAGAATGCTGCCCGAGATCGACAACCGGCGGTATTTCAGGTGCAATGGCCATTCTCTCGGAGGGCCTTCGATGACCGATCTACTGACGTCCATTCAAGCCGCACTCGACCTACCCCTCATGCCCCCGCTGTTCACCGGCAGCGGCGTTCTACCCTCGACTTTTGCCGTCACCGAACTGGCCGGCGCCAGCCTCGCCGGCGCCGGCCAGGCGGTGGCCGAACTGCTGCTGCAACAGAGCGGACAGCGCCCCGCCGTCGAAGTCGACCGGCGCCTGGCCTCGCTCTGGTTCGGCACGGCGGTACAGCCCGTAGGCTGGGAAATCCCACCCCCCTGGGACCCGCTTGCCGGCGACTACGCCGGCACCGACGGCTGGATCCGCCTGCACACCAACGCCCCGCACCACCGCCGCGCCGCCGAACGCGTCCTGGGGCTGGCCACTGATCGCAACGCCATGGCCAGCAAGGTTGCCCAATGGTCCGCCGAGGAACTGGAGCAGGCGGTGGTCGAGGCCGGTGGCTGCGCCGCGCAAATGCGCTCATGGGCGACCTGGAAAGAACATCCCCAAGGACTCGCGGTCAATGCCGAACCGCTGGTCCAGCGCGTCACCCATGACAGCCACGGCTCACGTACCTGGCTGGGCTCGCAGGCCCGCCCGCTGGCCGGCATCAAGGTCCTCGACCTGACCCGCGTACTCGCCGGTCCCGTGGCCAGCCGCCTGCTGGCGGGACTGGGCGCCGAAGTGCTGCGCATCGACCCGCCGAGCTGGGACGAGCCGGCCCTGACGCCAGACGTAACCCTGGGCAAGCACTGCGCCCGCCTGAACCTGCATGACGCCGCTGACCGCGAGGTCTTCGAAGGCTTGCTCGGCGGCGCCGATATCCTCCTGCACGGCTACCGCGCCGATGCACTCGATGGACTCGGCTACGACGCCCGACGGCGCCAGCGCCTGGCCCCGGGACTGATCGATGTGAGCCTGAACGCCTATGGCTGGAGCGGACCGTGGCGCAATCGCCGGGGCTTTGACAGCCTGGTGCAGATGAGCAGCGGTATCGCCCAGGCCGGCATGCTCTGGAAACAGGCGGACCAGCCCGTACCGTTGCCGGTGCAAGCGCTGGACCATGGCACCGGTTACCTGATGGCGGCCGCGGCGATCCGCGCGCTGACCGAACGTTTGCACAGCGGACTGGGCGGCTCGGCGCGCCTGTCGCTGGCCCGTACGGCGAAGTTGTTGGTGGAACAGGGGGCGGTCAATGGGACCGAAGCGCTGTTGCCCATCGGAGTGCAAGACTGGAATCCGCTGCTGGAACAGACCTCCTGGGGGCCGGCGCAGCGTTTGCGGTCGCCGCTGAAGGTCGGGGCAATGCCGTTGCAATGGGCCTGTGCTGCTACGAAGCTGGGGGCTCATCCACCGCAGTGGTGGTGAATTCGAAATCGCTTTCGCGGGCAAGCCCTGCGCCTGCGGTTTGCGTGAAACCGAAAGCTTATGTACGACGTCAAACTGCAGGTGCAGGGCTTGCCCGCGAAGAGGCCCTGGAGATCGCCGACCACCTCAAGATCAGCTTGAGATCGGCATCCCCCCTCTCGCCCCTTCCAGGACAACCAGCACGCCGAGTCGCCATGCCCGGATCGGCCCCGGTATATCAACGCCCTCAATCACTTAATTGTTTCAATATTTAACAAAAGAATAATTGTCCACTCGATGGATTATCCAGTGTGCCACTACGTTTATTCGACAGGGCTGACAAAGATAAGCGCTCAAGACCGATAACGCCTATAAAACCCGCTCGACTCGATGATTGTGCGGGCTGTTTCCAATAAGTCGAACGCGTTTGAAAAAGTGCTATCAGACATTTGCACAATCCACCGGATTGGCTGGTTCACCCCCCCCCGCAGAAATACGAAGCATTCCCTTCAACTCTCACCAGACCGCTCTAGGACAGGCGTCTCAAGGCACAGACCCGCGTATCCGCGCGCCCCCAAGTCGTTCATAAGCAACGGAATGTGCCCATGATCTGATCTATATCATTTTTCGTTTTTACCCCTGACCTACCCTATCGCCTCAACGCCCATGGATCGGAGTCATGCAATGTCTGAAACACCCGGAAAACTGCGATTAGGCGCGCTGGTCGCTCTTGTGGTGGGTTCAATGATCGGTGGCGGTATCTTTTCCCTGCCGCAGAACATGGCCGCCAGTGCCGATGTCGGCGCAGTCCTGATCGGCTGGGCGATTACCGCCGTGGGCATGTTGACCCTGGCCTTCGTGTTCCAGACCCTGGCCAATCGCAAGCCGGAGCTGGACGGCGGGGTCTACGCCTACGCCAAGGCCGGTTTCGGCGACTACATGGGTTTCTCGTCCGCCTGGGGCTACTGGATCAGTGCCTGGTTGGGCAACGTCGGCTACTTCGTCCTGCTGTTCAGCACCCTGGGTTACTTCTTCCCGGTGTTTGGCGAGGGCAATACCGTGGCCGCCGTTGTCGGCGCCTCGCTGCTGCTGTGGGCCGTACACTGGCTGGTCCTGCGCGGCATCAAGGAAGCGGCGTTCATCAACCTGGTCACCACCGTCGCCAAGGTCGTGCCACTGCTGCTGTTCGTGCTGATCGCGCTGTTCGCCTTCAAGCTGGATATCTTCAGCGCCGATATCTGGGGCCTGAAGAACCCGGGCCTGGGCAGCGTCATGAACCAGGTGCGCAACATGATGCTGGTCACCGTCTGGGTGTTCATCGGCATCGAGGGCGCGAGCATCTTCTCCGCCCGCGCGGAACAACGTTCGGATGTGGGCAAGGCCACGGTCATCGGTTTTATCACCGTGCTGCTGTTCCTGGTGCTGGTCAACGTCCTGTCCCTGGGCATCATGACCCAGCCGGAACTGGCGAAACTGCAGAACCCGTCCATGGCCGCCGTGCTCGAACACGTGGTCGGCCACTGGGGCGCGGTGCTGATCAGCGTCGGCCTGGTCATCTCGCTGCTCGGCGCCCTGCTGTCCTGGGTACTGCTGTGCGCGGAGATCATGTTCGCCGCCGCCAAGGACCACACCATGCCGGAGTTCCTGCGCCGGGAAAACGCCAACCAGGTACCGGCCAACGCCCTCTGGCTGACCAACGCCATGGTGCAGATCTTCCTGGTCATCACGCTGTTTTCCGCCAGTACCTACCTGTCGCTGATCTACCTCGCCACCTCGATGATCCTGGTGCCCTACCTCTGGTCGGCGGCCTATGCCGTGCTGCTGGCGGTGCGTGGCGAAAGTTATGAACAGGCCCCCGGCGAACGCCGCAAAGACCTGGTCATCGGCGCCATCGCCCTGGTCTATGCGATCTGGCTGCTGTACGCCGGTGGCGTCAAGTACCTGCTGCTCTCCGCCCTGCTCTACGCCCCCGGCGCGATCCTGTTCGCCCAGGCCAAGCGCGAGCTGGGCAAAGCGATTTTCACCCCTGTCGAGAAGCTGATTTTCGCCGCGGTGGTCATCGGCGCCCTGGTGGCTGCCTATGGCCTGTACGACGGCTTCCTGACCCTTTGACACCCTGATTGTTACGCTCTCTGGAGGATCTGCAAATGACCACGGAAAAAGTGAAATACGGCGTTCATTCCGAAGCCGGCAAGCTGCGCAAGGTGCTGGTCTGCTCACCGGGCCTGGCGCACCAGCGGCTGACCCCGAACAACTGCGACGAACTGCTGTTCGACGATGTGATCTGGGTCGCCCAGGCCAAGCGCGATCACTTCGACTTCGTCACCAAGATGCGCGAACGCGATATCGACGTGCTGGAAATGCACAACCTGCTGACCGACATCGTCGCTCAGAAGGAAGCCCTGGACTGGATCCTTGAACGCAAGATCACCGCCAACCAGGTCGGCCTGGGCCTGGTCCACGAGGTCGACTCATGGCTGCGCAGCCTGGAACCGCGCAAGATCGCCGAGTTCCTGATCGGCGGGGTTTCCGCCGATGACCTGCCGAACAGCTTCGGCGGCAAGACTATCGAGATGTTCCGCGACTTCCTCGGCCACTCCAGCTTTATCCTGCCGCCGCTGCCCAATACCCAGTTCACCCGCGACACCACCTGCTGGATCTTTGGCGGCGTGACCCTCAACCCGATGTATTGGCCGGCGCGACGCCAGGAAACCCTGCTGGCCAGTGCCATCTACAAGTTCCATCCGGAATTCGTCAATGCCGACTTCCAGGTCTGGTACGGCGACCCGGACCAGGAGCACGGCAACGCCACCCTCGAAGGCGGCGACGTGATGCCCCTGGGCAACGGCGTGGTGCTGATCGGCATGGGCGAGCGCTCCTCGCGCCAGGCCATCGGCCAGTTGGCGCTGAACCTGTTCAAGCACAATGCGGTGGAACGGGTGATCGTCGCCGGCCTGCCGAAGTCCCGCGCGGCCATGCACCTGGACACCGTGTTCAGCTTCTGCGACCGCGACCTGGTGACCATCTTCCCGGAAGTGGTGAACCAGATCGTCGCCTTCACCCTGCGTCCCGACGACAGCAAGCCCGGCGGCATCGACGTGCGCCGTGAAGAAACCAACTTCCTCGACACTGTCGCCAAGGCCCTCAATCTCAAGGCCTTGCGCGTGGTGGAAACCGGCGGCAACAGCTTCGCCGCCGAACGCGAACAGTGGGACGACGGCAACAACGTGGTGGCCGTGGAGCCCGGCGTGGTGATCGGCTACGACCGCAACACCTACACCAACACCCTGCTGCGCAAGGCCGGCGTGGAAGTCATCACCATCAGCGCCAGCGAACTGGGCCGCGGTCGCGGCGGTGGTCACTGCATGACCTGCCCGATCATTCGCGACCCGATCGACTACTAACCGATATTCAAACCTGCCCCTGCCCCCACGAAGGGCCACGGCAGGCGGATAACCCATACCCGAGGAGATCCAGGAAATGGCTTTTAACATGCGTAACCGCAGCCTGCTGAGCTTGATGCACCACACCAACCGCGAGCTGCACTACCTGCTCGACCTGTCCCGCGACCTCAAGCGCGCCAAGTACACCGGCACCGAGCAGCAGCACCTCAAGGGCAAGAACATCGCGCTGATCTTCGAAAAGACCTCGACCCGCACCCGCTGCGCCTTCGAAGTCGCGGCCCATGACCAGGGCGCCCACGTCACCTATATCGACCCGGTGTCCTCGCAGATCGGCCACAAGGAAAGCATGAAGGACACCGCCCGCGTACTCGGGCGGATGTTCGACGCCATCGAGTACCGCGGCTTCGAACAGGAAATCGTCGAAGAGCTGGCCAAGTTCGCCGGCGTGCCGGTGTTCAACGGCCTGACCGCCGAATTCCACCCGACCCAGATGATCGCCGACACCCTGACCATGCGCGAGCATAGCGACAAGCCGCTGCATGACATCAGCTATGCCTACCTCGGTGATGCACGCTACAACATGGGCAATTCGCTGCTGATGATCGGCGCCAAGCTCGGCATGGACGTGCGCATCGGCGCGCCGAAGGCCCTCTGGCCCCATGAAGATTTCATCGCCCAGTGCATGGCCTTTGCCGAAGAGAGCGGCGCGCGCATCACCATCACCGAAGACCCGAACGAAGCGGTCAAGGGCGTGGACTTCATCCACACCGATATCTGGGTGTCCATGGGTGAGCCGGTAGAGGCCTGGGACGAGCGTATCGAGCAACTGATGCCTTATCAGGTCAATGCGAAAATGATGAAGGCCGCGGGCAATCCGCGGGTCAAGTTCATGCACTGCCTGCCGGCGTTCCACAACAGTGAAACCAAGGTCGGCAAGGATATCGCGGCGCGTTATCCGCACCTGGCCAACGGGGTTGAAGTGACCGAGGAGGTGTTCGAGTCGCCGGCCAATATCGCCTTCGAGCAGGCGGAAAACCGCATGCACACGATCAAGGCGATCCTGGTCTCGGCGTTGGCGGATATCTGACAAGCCAACCTCAACCCCGTATGGGTGATGAACGTTTTTTTTGTGGCGAGCGGGCTTGCCCGCGCTGGGGTGCGAAGCGCCCCTGAAACCTGGCAACTCGATGCACCTGATAAACCGAGGTTGCAGGTTTTGCGACTGCTTCGCAGCCGAACGGGGGCAAGCCCCCTCGCCACAAGGTCAAGTGCCACAAGGTTCGATCGCTCTCGTTTGCTTTGGAAGGACAGTACTCATGCGTATCGTCGTAGCCCTGGGCGGCAACGCCCTCCTGCGTCGTGGTGACCCCATGACCGCGGACAATCAGCGCGCCAATATCCGGATCGCCACCGAACAGATTGCCAGGATCCACCCCGGCAACCAGTTGGTCATCGCCCACGGCAACGGCCCACAGGTCGGCCTGCTGTCGTTGCAGGCGGCCGCCTACACCCAGGTCTCGCCCTACCCGCTGGACGTGCTCGGCGCCGAAACCGAAGGCATGATCGGCTACATCATCGAACAGGAACTGGGCAACCTGCTGGATTTCGAGGTGCCCTTCGCCACCTTGCTCACCCAGGTCGAGGTCGACCCCAAGGACCCGGCCTTCCAGCACCCGAGCAAACCCATCGGCCCGGTGTACGGCAAAGCCGAAGCGGAACGACTGGCCGCGGAAAAAGGCTGGAGCATCGCCCCGGACGGCGACAAGTTCCGCCGTGTGGTCGCCAGCCCCAAACCCAAGCGCATCTTCGAGATCCGCCCGATCAAATGGCTGCTGGACAAGGGCAGCATCGTCATCTGTGCCGGCGGCGGCGGCATCCCGACCATGTACGGCGAGGACGGCAAGCTCAAAGGGATAGAAGCCGTAATCGACAAGGACCTGTGTTCGGCGCTGCTGGCCGAACAGCTGGACGCCGACCTGCTGGTGATCGCCACGGACGTCAATGCCGCTTTTGTCGACTGGGGCCAGCCGTCCCAGAAGGCGATCATCCAGGCGCACCCGGACGACCTCGAGAAACTCGGTTTCGCCGCCGGCTCCATGGGCCCGAAAGTCCAGGCCGCATGCGAATTCGCCCGGCACACCGGCAAGGTCGCGGTGATCGGTTCGCTGGCGGATATCGAGGCGATAGTCCAAGGTAAGGCAGGAACGCGGATCAGCACGGCGCACCCCGGCATCACCTATTCATGAGAACCATCGGGCAGACCCATGGTCTGCCCTACTCCATGCCTTGAAGGAGAACACCATGGCCACGTTCACGCCCGGTCACTTGCATATCGAACGCCATGCGCTGAACAAGGAGGATTTCAGCTACAACCTGTATATCGACTACGAAGTCGCCCAGGATCCGAAGGACGGCACCGGCATGCGCTTTACCTTGCACGGCACCATCGAGGGCCAGTCCCTCAACGAGCCGTTCTTCATGCCCAAGGACCAGGCCTTTGACTTTGCTCGCGTGGCCAGCCATATCGCGCAGAAGTACGGCATGCCGAAAAATGCCAGCATCATCTCCCTGCATAAATACTACGACGAGATGTTCGAAGATGTGCGGGCCAAGCTCGACGTCAAGTCAGGCGATCCGATAAATTTTGAACATATGGGCTGAGCACAAGCTTCATTCCAGCCGTGAGGGGCATGCCATCGGCGCGCTGGATTTCACCAAACCCTACGCCCCGAGGCATAATTGCCGCCCTCGCGCCCGGAACACCGAATCGCCCCATGCGTATCCACGTCAGTTTCATCGACCGCGTCGGCATCACCCAGGAAGTCCTGGCCCTGCTCGGTGGGCGCAATCTCAACCTGGATGCGGTGGAGATGGTTCCACCCAACGTCTATATCGACGCCCCGACTCTCAGCCCACAAGTGCTCGAGGAGCTGCGTGATGCGCTGTTCAGCGTCCGTGGCGTGCAGGCGGTAACGGTGGTCGACATCCTGCCGGGGCAGCGCCGGCACCTGCAACTCGACGCCCTGCTGGCGGCCATGACCGACCCGGTACTGGCCCTGGACAGCGCCGGCCACGTACTACTGGCCAACCCGGCCCTGATCGCCCTGTATGGTCGCGAGCCGGCCGGTGAAAGCGTCGCAGAACTCTTTGCCGACCCCAAGCTCCTGGACAGCTTGCTGGAAAACGGTTTTCGCCTGCCGCTGCGGGAAATCACCGTCAACGGCCAGACCCTGCTACTGGACGCCACGCCGATCACCGATGCCGGCGCGCTGCTGACCCTCTATCAGCCGAACCGCATCGGCGAGCGCCTGTCGGCCCTGCACCACGACCATGCCGAAGGTTTCGACGCGCTGCTCGGCGAGTCCCCGGCGATCCGCACCCTCAAGGCCCGCGCCCAACGCGTCGCAGCCCTCGACGCACCGCTGCTGATCCAGGGTGAAACCGGCACCGGCAAGGAGCTGGTGGCCCGCGCCTGCCATGCCATCAGCGCACGTCATGGCGCACCGTTCCTGGCCCTGAACTGCGCGGCCCTGCCGGAGAATCTCGCCGAAAGCGAACTGTTCGGCTACGCCCCCGGGGCCTTTACCGGCGCCCAGCGCGGCGGCAAGCCGGGGCTGATGGAGCTGGCGAACCAGGGCACGGTGTTTCTCGATGAAATCGGCGAAATGTCGCCGTACCTGCAGGCCAAGTTGCTGCGCTTCCTCAACGACGGCAGCTTCCGCCGCGTGGGCGGTGACCGCGAGGTCAAGGTCAACGTGCGGATTCTCAGCGCCACCCACCGCAACCTGGAGAAGATGGTCAGCGAGGGCAGCTTTCGCGAAGACCTGTTCTACCGGCTGAACGTGCTCAACGTCGAGGTCCCGCCGCTGCGCGAACGCGGCCAGGACATCCTGCTGCTGGCGCGCTACTTCATGCAGCAGGCCTGTACGCAGATCCAGCGCCCGGTCTGCCGGTTGGCGCCCGGAACCTACCCGGCGCTGCTGGACAACCGCTGGCCGGGCAATGTGCGGCAGTTGCAGAACGTGATCTTCCGCGCGGCGGCGATCTGCGAAAGCAGCGTGGTGGACATCGGCGACCTGGATATCGCCGGGACCTCGGTGGCGCGCCAGAGCGACCCGGAGATCGACAGCCTGGAACAGGCGGTCGAGGATTTCGAGAAGAGCCTGCTGGAAAAACTCTACGTGCAGTACCCCTCGACCCGGCAACTGGCCAGCCGCTTGCAGACCTCCCATACGGCCATTGCCCATCGACTGCGCAAATACGGCATTCCCGGCAAGCCCTGAGAACTGTGGGAGCCCGGCTTGCCGGCGATGGCGTCCTTGGGCTCGCTGCAGGGCTTGAGGACCTCATCGCTGGCAAGCCACACACAGGGTCAGCGACGCCAAAAACGACCTCCATCTGTACTGAAAGCGCTACAGTGGAACGATTTCGCTACACGGCGAGCCGATCCCCATTCCACAAGGCTTTGATCCTGTTGGGCTTTTTTTCCGCTCTCCATCTGTAGCGATTTCGCTACAGCGGTTATCGCCCAGCGTCCATAAAAAACCCGCAATCCCTTGATTTACAAGCCTTGTGCAGTATTGGCCACAAACTTGCTAAGGGAATCCCATTCAGCGGGACGTCGATCCCGCATCCCTGCGTCCACCTGACGACGAGTCTGGCCCCCTTAGGAGTTTCCATGAGCGAGTTGCGTTTTACTGAAGACCACGAATGGCTGCGTACCGAAGCCGATGGCAGCGTCACGGTCGGCATCACGGCTTTCGCCCAGGACGCCCTCGGCGACGTGGTGTTTGTGCAACTGCCGGAGCTGCAGCACTACGACAAAGGCGCCGAAGCCGCCACCGTGGAATCGGTCAAGGCCGCCAGCGGCGTGTACATGCCCCTGGACGGTGAAGTACTCGAATTCAACCCGGTGCTGGCCGACAGCCCCGAACTGGTCAACGAAGATCCGCTGGGTGCCGGCTGGTTTTTCCGCTTCCAGCCTACCGATGCCTCGGCAGTCGCTAGACTGCTGGATCAGGATGCTTACGACCAACTGATCAAAGCCAACGCCTGAGGAATCGTCATGACTGTCAATCTCAGCACCGCCAACGAATTCATCGCCCGTCATATCGGCCCACGCCAGGCGGACGAACAGGCCATGCTCGAAACCCTCGGTTTCGACTCCCTGCAAGCCCTCAGCGCCAGCGTGATCCCCGACAGCATCAAGGGCACCAGCGTCCTTGACCTCGGCGCCGGACAGAGCGAAGCCGACGCCCTGGCGTCGATCAAGGCCATCGCCGCGAAAAACCAGCTGTTCAAGACCTACATCGGCCAGGGCTACTACAACTGCCATACGCCGTCGCCGATCCTGCGCAATCTCCTGGAAAACCCGGCCTGGTACACCGCCTACACGCCCTACCAGCCGGAAATCTCCCAGGGTCGCCTGGAAGCGCTACTGAACTTCCAGACCCTGATCAGCGACCTCACCGGCCTGCCGATCGCCAACGCCTCGCTGCTCGACGAAGCCACCGCTGCCGCCGAAGCCATGACCTTCTGCAAGCGCCTGAGCAAGAACAAGGGCAGCAACGCCTTTTTCGCCTCCGTGCACTGCCATCCGCAGACCCTCGACGTCCTGCGCACCCGGGCCGAGCCCCTGGGCATCAACGTGGTGGTCGGCGATGAACGCCAACTGACCGATCTCAGCCCGTTCTTCGGTGCCCTGCTGCAATACCCGGCGAGCAACGGTGATCTGTTCGACTACCGCGCCCTGACCGAGCGTTTCCACGTCGCCAACGCCCTAGTGGCGGTCGCTGCCGACCTGCTGGCCCTGACCCTGCTGACCCCGCCGGGCGAGTTCGGCGCCGACGTGGCCATCGGCAGCGCCCAGCGCTTCGGCGTGCCGCTGGGCTTCGGTGGCCCGCACGCGGCCTACTTCTCCACCCGCGATGCGTTCAAGCGCGACATGCCCGGCCGTCTGGTCGGCGTCTCGGTGGACCGCTTCGGCAAGCCGGCCCTGCGCCTGGCCATGCAGACCCGCGAGCAACATATCCGTCGCGAGAAAGCCACCAGCAACATCTGCACCGCCCAGGTCCTGCTGGCCAACATCGCCAGCATGTACGCGGTGTATCACGGTCCAAAAGGCCTGATCCAGATCGCCCGGCGCATCCACAGCCTCACCGTGATCCTCGCCAAGGGCCTGGGCGCCCTGGGCTTGGCGGTGGAACAGGACAACTTCTTCGACACCCTGACTCTCGACACTGGCGCCCAGACCGCCGCCCTGCACGAACAGGCCCGCGCCCAGCGCATCAACCTGCGTGTCGTGGATGCCCAGCGCCTGGGCCTGTCGCTGGACGAAACCACCAGCCAGGCCGATATCGAAACCCTGTGGCAACTGCTGGCCGGCGGCAAGGCCGTACCGGACTTCAACGCCCTCGCCGCGTCGGTGGAAAGCCGTATCCCGGCCGCCCTGGTGCGCCAGTCGGCCATCCTCAGCCACCCGGTGTTCAACCGTTATCACTCGGAAACCGAGCTGATGCGCTACCTGCGCAAGCTGGCCGACAAGGACCTGGCCCTGGATCGCACCATGATCCCGCTGGGTTCCTGCACCATGAAGCTCAACGCCGCCAGCGAAATGATCCCGGTGACCTGGGCCGAATTCGGTGCCCTGCACCCGTTCGCCCCGGCCGAGCAGAGCGCCGGCTACCAGCAACTGACCGATGAGCTGGAAGCGATGCTCTGCGCCGCCACCGGCTACGACGCGATTTCCCTGCAACCGAACGCCGGTTCCCAGGGTGAATACGCCGGCCTGCTGGCGATCCGTGCCTACCACCAGAGCCGTGGCGACGAGCGCCGCGATATCTGCCTGATCCCTTCGTCGGCCCACGGCACCAACCCGGCCACGGCGAACATGGCCGGCATGCGCGTGATCGTCACCGCCTGCGATGTCCGCGGCAACGTCGATATCGAAGACCTGCGGGCCAAGGCCATCGAGCACCGCGAACACCTCGCCGCGCTGATGATCACCTACCCGTCGACCCACGGCGTGTTCGAGGAAGGCATCCGCGAAATCTGCGGCATCATCCATGACAACGGCGGCCAGGTGTATATCGACGGCGCCAACATGAACGCCATGGTCGGCCTCTGCGCCCCAGGCAAGTTCGGCGGCGACGTGTCGCACCTGAACCTGCACAAGACCTTCTGTATTCCCCATGGCGGTGGCGGCCCGGGCGTCGGCCCGATCGGCGTGAAATCGCACCTGGCGCCGTTCCTGCCGGGGCACGCCAGCATGGCGCGCAAGGAAGGCGCGGTGTGCGCGGCGCCGTTCGGCAGCGCGAGCATCCTGCCGATCACCTGGATGTACATCCGCATGATGGGTGGCGAAGGCCTCAAGCGCGCCTCGCAACTGGCGATCCTCAATGCCAACTACATCGCTCGACGCCTGGAAGAACACTACCCGGTGCTCTACAGCGGCAGCAATGGCCTGGTGGCGCACGAGTGCATCCTCGACCTGCGTCCATTGAAGGACAGCAGCGGCATCAGCGTCGATGACGTTGCCAAGCGCCTGATCGACTTTGGTTTCCACGCCCCGACCATGTCGTTCCCGGTGGCCGGCACCCTGATGATCGAGCCGACCGAAAGCGAATCCAAGGAAGAGCTGGACCGTTTCTGCGACGCCATGATCCACATCCGCGAAGAAATCCGCGCGGTGGAAAACGGCAGCCTGGACAAGGACGACAACCCGCTGAAGAACGCCCCGCACACCGCGGCGGAGATCGTCGGCGAGTGGTTCCACCCGTACAGCCGCGAACAGGCGGTGTACCCGCTGGCGTCGTTGATCGAGGCCAAGTACTGGCCGCCGGTGGGCCGTGTCGACAACGTGTTCGGCGACCGCAACCTGGTCTGCGCCTGCCCGTCGATCGAGAACTACGCTTAACCCGGTGTAAACATCCGGTTCAGCGGTGCCTGCCCCGACGCCTTCGCGGGCAAGCACCGCTCCCACAGGTTTTTCGTTTGTACAAAAGGTCCGGATTCAACCCGGATATTGTGGGAGCGGAGCTTGCCCGCGAAGCGGCCCCAGAGGCCAGCAAAAACTTCGCGGTCAAACCCGCCCCCATAAGACGCCTGACGTGCTTCCAAGCCGATAATTATTAGAAAAAACCGGAGAACCCATATGTCCCTGAGCGTGTTCGACCTGTTCAAGATCGGCATCGGTCCCTCCAGCTCCCACACCGTCGGACCGATGCGCGCAGCCGCGCGTTTCGTCGAGGGTTTGCGGCGCGAGCAACTGCTGTCACAAACCACCTGCGTCAAAGTCGAGCTGTACGGCTCGCTCGGCGCCACCGGCAAAGGCCACGGCAGCGACAAGGCCGTGCTCCTGGGCCTGGAAGGTGAACACCCGGATACCGTCGACACAGAAACCGTCGCCGCCCGCCTGCAGACCATTCGCAGCAACGGCCGCCTGAATCTGCTCGGCGAACACTCCATCGAATTCAATGAAAAACTGCACCTGGCGATGATCAGGAAACCCCTGGCCTATCACCCCAATGGCATGATCTTCCGTGCCTTCGACACCGCCGGCATCCAGATCCGCAGCCGCGAGTACTACTCGGTGGGCGGCGGGTTCGTGGTCGATGAAGACGCCGCCGGCGCCGACCGCATCGTCGAGGACAGCACACCGCTGACCTTCCCGTTCAAAAGCGCCAAGGAACTGCTCGGCCATTGCACCACCTACGGCCTGTCCATCAGCCAGGTGATGCTGACCAACGAAAGCGCCTGGCGCCCGGAAGCCGAGACCCGAGCCGGCCTGCTGAAGATCTGGCAGGTAATGCAGGACTGCGTCGACGCCGGCTGCCGCAATGAAGGCATCCTACCCGGCGGCTTGAAGGTCAAACGCCGCGCCGCCGCGCTGCACCGGCAATTGTGCAAGCACCCGGAAGCGGCGCTGCGCGATGCGCTATCGGTGCTGGACTGGGTCAACCTCTACGCCCTGGCGGTCAATGAGGAAAACGCCAACGGCGGTCGCGTGGTCACCGCGCCCACCAACGGCGCGGCCGGAATCGTCCCCGCCGTGCTGCATTACTACATGCGCTTCATTGCCGGCGCCAACGAGGACGGCGTGGTGCGCTTCCTCCTCACCGCCGCCGCCATCGGCATTCTCTACAAGGAAAACGCCTCGATCTCCGGCGCCGAAGTCGGCTGCCAGGGCGAAGTCGGCGTGGCCTGCTCGATGGCCGCCGGAGCCTTGTGCGAAGTGCTCGGCGGCAGCGTGCAACAGGTGGAGAACGCCGCCGAGATCGGCATGGAACACAACCTCGGCCTGACCTGCGATCCTATCGGCGGCCTGGTCCAAGTGCCGTGCATCGAGCGCAACGCCATGGGTTCAGTGAAAGCCATCAATGCCGTGCGCATGGCCTTGCGCGGCGACGGCCAGCACTTCGTCTCCCTCGACAAGGTGATTCGCACCATGCGCCAGACCGGCGCCGATATGAAAAGCAAATACAAGGAGACCGCGCGCGGCGGTCTGGCCGTCAACATCATCGAGTGCTGACCCTCATTCAAGGGGAGTGGCCTTGCCCTCCCCTCCACCCCCTATCAAGGAGCTGCAATGTCCACCGAATCCCTCAAGCAAACCCCGCTGCATGCCCTGCACCTGCAACTCGGCGCGCGCATGGTGCCGTTCGCCGGCTACGACATGCCGGTGCAATACCCGCTGGGCGTGATGAAAGAACACCTGCATACCCGTGAAAAAGCCGGGCTGTTCGATGTCTCGCACATGGGCCAGATCCGCCTGGTCGGTGCCGCTGCCGCCAAGGCCCTGGAAGCCCTGGTGCCAGTGGACATCATCGACCTGCCGGTGGGCATGCAGCGCTACGCGATGTTCACCAACGAAGCCGGTGGCATCCTCGATGACCTGATGGTCGCCAACCTGGGCAACGACGAACTGTTCCTGGTGGTCAACGCCGCCTGCAAGGAACAAGACCTGGCGCACCTGCAAAAGCACCTCGGCCAGCTGTGCGAGGTGGTGCCACTGTTCGAAGAGCGCGCCCTGCTCGCCCTGCAAGGCCCGGCCGCGGTCAGCGTCCTGGCGCGCCTGGCCCCGGAAGTCACGAAAATGACCTTCATGCAGTTCGCCAGCGTGCGCCTGCTGGGGGTCGACTGCTATGTCAGCCGCTCCGGCTATACCGGCGAAGACGGTTTCGAGATTTCCGTACCAGCGGCCAGCGCCGAAGCCCTGGCCCGCAGCCTGCTGGCCGAAACCGAGGTCGAGGCCATCGGCCTCGGTGCCCGTGACTCGCTGCGCCTGGAAGCCGGCCTGTGCCTGTACGGGCACGACATGAACAGCGACACCACGCCAGTGGCGGCCAGCCTGCTCTGGGCGATTTCCAAGGCGCGGCGCGCCGACGGTGCGCGGGCCGGTGGCTTCCCCGGGGCCGAGACGATCTTTGCCCAGCAGCAGCAGGGTGTGTCACGCAAACGTGTAGGCCTGTTACCGCAGGAGCGCACACCGGTGCGCGAAGGCGCGGAAATCGTCGATCAGGACGGCAAGGTGATCGGCAACGTCTGCAGCGGCGGCTTCGGTCCGACCCTCGGCGCGCCTCTGGCCATGGGCTATGTAGACAGCTCGCAGGCCGCGTTGGAGAGTGATGTCTGGGCCATCGTGCGCGGCAAGCGCGTCCCCCTGAAGGTGAGCAAAATGCCGTTTGTGCCGCAGCGTTACTACAGGGGCTGATACAAGGTTATCAACAGGGGGCGCCCCCTGTTGATACTTACAGTAACAACTAAGCCACAGGTAAAACAGTGCACTACCTTGTCACGCAACCGCCACAAAACAGTGCATATATTCGGCCATGAACTTGTTTTATAACAGTCGATAATAAGCCCGTCCCCGCGGCGGCATGGCGACACCCTGCAAGGCCGCGCAAGCCCCCGTAAACAGGCATAAACCTGGGGGTTTCGCAGGGCTTGTTTTTTCTCCCGGAGTTGGCGTAGAGTTTCTCTACTGTGTTTGCATGGGTCGCTTGGAACCGTGACCTGGGCAGTAGCCTGAAGTTTGCTACAACCCGTTCGACGTCTCTTACTTTCCTGCAACCCAGCCCAGTACTCTTTCATATTGAAAGGGACTGTCATTAATTTTAGCGTCAAGGAAATAAGAAAATGTCTCAACGTCAGAGCGGTACCGTCAAGTGGTTTAACGACGAGAAAGGGTTTGGTTTTATCACTCCAGAAAGCGGTCCGGATCTGTTCGTCCATTTCCGCGCTATTCAGGGCAACGGCTTCAAGAGCCTGAAAGAAGGCCAGAAAGTGACCTTCATCGCCGTGCAGGGCCAGAAAGGCATGCAGGCTGACGAAGTGCAAGCCGAAGCCTGATCCCCCGGGAACAAGCCTTCTTGCAATGAAAAGCCCCTGATATTGATATCAGGGGCTTTTTTATCGGCGCAATTTCGTAAAATGGCTCTTTTCAGTCCCCACAGAGAGAGCCGCCATGTCGAAACACGCGCTGAGCCCCCAGGGCGATTTTCCCGCTGCCGGCCTGGGCCGTCGCCTCGCCGCGATGTTCTATGATTTCCTGCTGTGCACGGCGCTGCTGATCGTCACCGGGTTTGTCTACAAGCTGGTGCAGATGTCGATCGTCGGCGAGCAGCAACTGCGCAAGCTGTCCGATGCCGGGGCTCTGGACGGCGACCCGTTGCTGTCGACGATCCTGCTGTTCGTGCTGTTCGGCTTTTTTGCCAAGTTCTGGACCTACAAGGGCCAGACCCTGGGCATGCAGGTCTGGGGAATTCGCGTACAGAACGCCGATGGCACGGCCATCAGTCTCTGGCAGGCCCTGCTACGGTTTATCGTGTCCATTGCCTCCTGGATCTTCGGCCTGGGTTTCCTCTGGTCGCTGGTCGACAAGCAAAAACGCAGCTGGCACGACATCTACTCCAACAGCCAGTTGGTCCGCCTACCCAAGCCATCCAGGTAAACAGACGCAAAAAAGCCCGCCTGTTGCCAGGCGGGCTTTTTCATGCGGCGACTTCAGTCGGGCTTATTCAGCCAGTTTGAAGGTAATGAAGCTGGCACGTCCCTGACGCAGCACGCGCATGGACACCGAACGATTCTTCGGCAGGGCCTTGGCAATGTCGGTGAACTGCGCCGCGCTGGTGATCGCCTGGTTGTTCAGGTGGGTGATCACATCGCCCGGCTGCAGGCCGATCAGAGCCGCGGGACCGTCCTGGACATCCTTGATGACCACACCGCCCTTGAGGTCGTTATCCTTCTTCTGGTCATCGCTCAGCTCGACCACGGAAATCCCCAGTCGGTTGCTGCTGCGCTCGGCACCGTTGGTCTTGGCAATATCCATTTCCTTGCCTTCGTCCGGAATCGCACCGACCGTCAGGTCCACGGTCTTGCGCTTACCTTCACGAATCACTTCCAGGGCAGCCTTGTCACCGGCCTTCAAGGCCCCGACCAGATGCGGCAGGTCAGCCGACAGTTCGATTGGCTGGCCGTTCAGGCTGAGGATCACGTCACCGACCTGCAAGCCACCCTTGGCCGCCGGGCCACCATCCTGCACCTGGGCAACCAGGGCACCGGCCGGCTTGTCCAGGCCGAACGACTCGGCCAGGTCCTTGTTGACCTCCTGGATCACCACGCCCAACCAACCGCGGCTGACCTTGCCGCCAGCCTTCAGTTGGTCGGAAACGTCCATGGCCACGTCGATCGGAATCGCGAAGGAGACCCCCATGAAGCCACCGGAGCGGGTATAGATCTGCGAGTTGATCCCGACCACTTCACCCTTGAGGTTGAACAGCGGACCACCGGAGTTACCCGGGTTGATCGGCACGTCGGTCTGGATGAACGGGACATAGTTCTCGTTCGGCAGGCTGCGGCCCACGGCGCTGACTATGCCCTGGGTCACGGTATGGTCAAAGCCAAATGGCGAACCGATGGCCACGACCCACTGGCCGGCTTTCAGGTCCTTTGACTTGCCCAGCTTGAGGGTTGGCAGGTCCTTGCCGTCGATCTTCAACAGCGCCACGTCGGAGCGTGGATCGGTACCCACCAGCTTGGCCTTGAGCTCGCTGCGATCGGCCAGGCGTACCACGATCTCGTCGGCATCGGCGACCACGTGGTTGTTGGTCAGGATGTAGCCGTCCTTGGAGATGATGAAGCCCGAACCCAGGGACTGCGCTTCACGCTGGCGACCACCGCCATTGCCGCCGCCTTTCGGACTGCGCGGCTGCGGGAAACCGCGGAAGAATTGCTGGATTTCCGGCGGCAGGCCTTCAAGGCCCTGCATGTCGGAGACCTTGCGATCCGGCAGTTTCTGGGTGGTGCTGATGTTGACCACCGCCGGCGAAGCCTGCTCCACCAGTTCGGTGAAGTCGGGCAAGTCAGCGGCCTGGGCGGTCAGCGCCTGGCCGAGCACCAGGACGGTGGCGACAATGGACAGATAAGACTTCAAGCGTGGTATCGACATATGGCTCCCGTGAACAACGAGCATGATTAAGCGATAGGCCCTTGCAAAGCCCGGGCATGCAACGCCGGGACTTGCGGACCGGGAACAACAAACAAGGCCAGAGCCGAGAGGCTCTGACCTATAGAAAAACTCAGGGATATTTGCAAATGAATTTGATCACCAAACATTTCTGCACCAGCCCCCGGCAAGCCTCGTGATTCAGCAGTTCACTGCTTGGCCTGAGCGTCGCCGGAACGCATGGACAGCGCAATCCGTTCGGCGGTACCGATGGGAATCTCGCCCACGACCGTGACCATGATATCGCCACCCGGCGTGGTCAGGCGTCGGGACACCGCGACCGTCGGCCCCAATTGGGCCCGGGCATCGGTCACCGCGACCCCGTTGAGGGGCTCGAGGAATACCGAAAAGCGTGACAGGCCGTCGTCATACATCAAGCTGCTGACCTGGACCTTGGTCGCCGGGTCGACCCGCGCCGTGCTGCTGACCAGTTCGAAACCCGGCGGCAGCCAATCCGAATGCCACAACTGCGCCACCGCGGCGCCCAGTGCCTGCACCTTGGGCTGGGCCTGGTTGGTCAACAGGACCACCGGCTTGCATTCGGCACCCGGCTGTACCTGGCTCTCCTCGGGAGGCTGGGCTGTATCCAGCTCGGTGAACTGGAAGCGTTCGAGCAACTGCCCCTTGTCATTGAGCAACAATGACTTCAAGGGCAAGCCGGTCTCACGGTCCAGATGCAGCTCAAAACCATAACGGTGCTGGTCACGCGGCGTCAGCGAGACCACCACGGCCGGACGCCCGGCCACGCGCGACTTGCCGATGACAGCGATGTCGTACCAGGTCTTGAGTATTTGCGGATCCAGCGAGCGGGTATGGGAATCGGGCATATCGCCGAGCCCCGCCACCAGTGCACCACTGACGCACTGGGTGTGACCATCGACGCGAACAACCTCTTGTGCCGAGCCATCGAGCTGGACCAAGCGCTCACGAACCTTGCCATCGCGCACCAGGTGCCAGATGCCATGGGTAGAAAAACTACCGTTGCGCTCGTAGACGAAGGTGCCCTGAAAGCTTTGCTGCTGCTCGGCTTGCCCAAGACGGTTCAACCAGTCCTGGGCTTCATCGGCCTGGGCTGGAAGAACCCACCAGCCACTGAGCACCAGCGTTAGAAGAGGTAGCGCGCGCATGATCCTCCTTAACGGTTTTCCAGGCTGGCGGCACGGGCGTAGGGCAGAGCGCTTTCAGTGCCCTTGAGTGCGGCCTGTTGCGCATGCTGGCGCAGGTAGCCAGGCAGACGCTGATCGTGCCAGCCGGACTGGCCTTGCTGCAGCACGCCATTGGCCATCGGGCCAGTCGCCTGGTCGCTGCTTTCAGTGTAGCCGGCCAGCACCGCCGGGCCTTTGGCCGTCGGCGCAACCAGGCCTGGCTGGTTCGATTGCTGGGCCAGTTGGGCACCGACGATGTCATCCTGATTGTACAGGCGCACACCGGCCAGCACGGCCAAGGTGACCGAAGCCGCCACGGCCAGGCGCCCCAGGGTACGCCAGGGACCGCGAGTGCCTTTCGCCGGAACGTCCTCGCCGGCCAGCGCCGCGGAAACAGCCGAGGCCAGATCCAGGTGCGGGTCCAACAGTTCCTTGTGCATCACTGCCCGGGCGATTTGGTAACGAGACCAGGTGGCACGGGTCTCGGCATCGTCAAGGGCATTGAGCACCCGACGCAATTCCAGTTCATCCGCTTCGTTATCCATCACCGCGGACAGCGATTCCTGCAGGGCTTCACGACTCATGGCGGTTCCTCTCTTGGCTGTCGCCGCTGTCTCAGGTTTCCTGCAACAACGGCTGCAGGGCTTTATCGATGGCCTCCCGAGCGCGGAAAATCCGGGAGCGCACGGTGCCCACCGGACATTGCATGACGGCTGCAATGTCCTCATAACTCAGACCGTCGAATTCACGTAAAGTTAAAGCCGTACGCAAATCTTCGGGCAATTGCTGGATGGTTCGATGGACGGTGCCTTCGATCTCATCCCGCAGCAATGCACGCTCCGGCGACTCGAGATCCTTGAGGCCATGATCGCCGTCGTAGAACTCCGCGTCCTCGGAACTCACATCGCTGTCTGGTGGCCTGCGACCGCGGGATACCAGATAGTTCTTCGCCGTGTTGATGGCGATGCGGTAAAGCCAGGTGTAAAACGCACTGTCACCGCGAAAATTGCCCAATGCACGGTAGGCTTTGATAAAGGCTTCTTGTGCAACGTCTTGGGCTTCATGGGTGTCGTGCACGAATCGCACGATCAACCCGAGAATTTTGTGCTGATACTTCAGCACCAGCAGATCAAATGCCCGCTTGTCGCCGCGTTGAACGCGCTCGACCAGCTGCTGATCCTCTTCCTGGGTTAGCATGAACACTCCTCATAGGACCTGAAGGAGGCGCGCATCGCTAATTGACCAGGCTTGCAAACATAGACTCGGGCTTCTGGCAAAAGTTCTCCCCCTTCAAGCAAGTTTCCTGTGACCCGCTGAACGGACACACACGAAAAACGCAGCACGGCCAGCGCCGACTGCGTGAATAATCTGGTCGTCGAATCTGCTTGCGCGGGCCGTCTCAGGCACCTCGCATAAAGCCGACGCTGTCCCCTTCTTTCAGGCACTTCGCATGGGAGCCTGGAGCCCGGTAAAAGTTCCCGGAACCCCCTGCGGATAATGGCATTTTGATAGTTATGCTGACCGCGGCTGCCTGGGCCTTGGTTATAGCTGAAAAATCATCGCCTTACCCTGCAAAAGCGCATGCATGGCGGCATGGACTGGCGCACACTCAGCGCCCACAGCCCTTTCACAATGCCACAAAGGCCCGGCTATTGTGCCGCTCCCCCCAGCCATATACTAGTGGGCTGTCGGGCGGGGCCCGGTAACTGCCCCCGGGCGCTTTTTTCGGATGTTTCAGATGAGCCGACATTTTCAACACGATGTGCTGGTGATTGGCAGCGGTGCCGCCGGTCTGAGCCTGGCGCTCACCCTGCCCAGCCATCTGCGCATAGCCGTACTGAGCAAGGGCAACCTGGCCAATGGTTCGACGTTCTGGGCCCAGGGCGGGGTCGCCGCGGTGCTCGACGACACCGACACCGTGCAGTCCCATGTCGAGGACACCCTCAACGCCGGCGGTGGCCTGTGCCACGAAGACGCCGTGCGTTTCACCGTCGAGCACAGCCGCGAGGCCATCCAGTGGCTGATCGACCAGGGCGTGCCGTTTACCCGCGACGAAGAGGCCAGCGCCGATGACGGCGGTTTCGAATTCCACCTGACCCGCGAGGGCGGCCACAGCCATCGACGCATCATCCATGCCGCCGACGCCACTGGCGCGGCAATCTTCAAGACCCTGCTCGAACAAGCCCGCCAGCGGCCCAATATCGAGTTGCTGGAACAGCGGGTCGCTGTCGACCTGATCACCGAAAAGCGCCTCGGCCTGGCCGGCGAGCGCTGCCTGGGGGCCTACGTGCTCGACCGCGGCACCGGCGAGGTCGACACCTATGGCGCGCGTTTCACCGTGCTCGCCTCGGGCGGTGCGGCCAAGGTCTACCTCTATACCAGCAACCCCGACGGCGCCTGCGGCGACGGCATCGCCATGGCCTGGCGTTCCGGCTGCCGGGTGGCGAACCTGGAATTCAACCAGTTCCACCCCACCTGCCTGTATCACCCGCAGGCCAAGAGTTTCCTGATCACCGAGGCCCTGCGCGGCGAAGGCGCGTACCTCAAGCTGCCCAACGGCGAACGCTTCATGCCACGCTTCGACCCACGGGCCGAACTGGCGCCACGGGACATCGTCGCCCGGGCCATCGACCATGAGATGAAGCGCCTGGGTATCGACTGCGTCTACCTGGATATCAGTCACAAGTCAGAAGCCTTTATCAAGACCCACTTCCCGACGGTGTACGAACGCTGCCTGGAATTTTCCATCGACATTACCAAGGGCCCGATCCCGGTGGTGCCAGCCGCGCACTACACCTGCGGCGGGGTACTCGTCGACCAGCACGGCCGCACCGATGTGCCTGGCCTGTACGCCATCGGCGAGACCAGCTTCACCGGCCTGCACGGCGCCAATCGCATGGCCAGCAACTCGCTACTGGAATGTTTCGTCTACGCCCGCTCGGCGGCGGCGGACATTCTCCGGCAACTGCCACAGGTCGCCGTGCCGGCTGCTTTGCCAAGCTGGGACGCGAGCCAGGTGACCGACTCCGACGAGGACGTGATCATTGCGCACAACTGGGACGAACTGCGGCGTTTCATGTGGGACTATGTCGGCATCGTGCGCACCAACAAGCGCCTGCAACGGGCACAGCACCGGGTGCGCCTGCTGCTCGACGAAATCGATGAGTTCTACAGCAACTACAAGGTCAGCCGCGACCTGATCGAGTTGCGCAACCTGGCCCAGGTCGCCGAACTGATGATTCGCTCGGCCATGGCACGCAAGGAAAGCCGCGGCCTGCATTACACCCTCGACTACCCGGACCTGCTGCCCGAGGCGCTGGACACTATCCTGGTGCCGCCCACCTACGCCGACTGAACTTCAAGCGTACGCGCAGGCGCCGGTGCACGTCCGCCGCCTGCGCATCGCCGGGCACGCACAACGCGCGGACCCGACGCTCGCCCGGCAAGCGAAAACGCAGCACGACCAGCCACGGCAAGGCCAGGCTGTCGCGGCACAACTGTACCGGCTGCCAGCCACTGGCCTGGTTCCACAGTTGCCAGCCCTGCTCGTCACGGCGCAAGCCGGTAAAAGCCGACGGATGGCTCAGCAGCAACTGCCGCGGCAGCACCCAGGCACCATGCAGCAGGCACAACAAAGCCCCGGACAGACTGGCCCAGGGCGGGACATCCAGCAAACAGAGCGCAACCAACGCCAGGCCCAGGGCCCCGAGATACGCCGCCGGCAGCAGCCGCGAGGCCTGCCAGCGGCATTCGAACAGATTACTTGGGCTGGACACGATCCAGGATCATGCGAACCATTCGCTGCAATTCCGGATCTTCCGACTCGGAACGTTCCATGAACCAGCCGAACATATCCTGGTCTTCGCACTCGAGCAGGTTGCGATAGCAGTCACGGTCGGCCTGGCTCAGATGCGGGTACACCTCCCTGACGAACGGTACCAGCAACACGTCCAGCTCCAGCATGCCGCGGCGGCTGTGCCAATAGAGGCGATTGAGTTCTACATCTTCGACCATGGAGCGCTCCTCAAAGTTGAGCGCAAGTATACAGCCCTGCGCGCGCGCCGACAGTCGGCTTTGGTCGGGGGCGCGGGCGGCGTTGTGAACTACCCATTTGCCAGGCGCCCCTCTATGATGTCTCCCATCCTTTTTCCGCTGCGATGACCCATGGCCGATTCCGCTTTTTTCTGCACGCTGACCCACGAAGGAGTTCTTGCCGTCCGCGGCACCGACGCCGCCAAGTTCCTCCAGGGCCAACTGACCTGCAACCTCAACTACCTGAGTGACGCCCGGGCCAGCCTCGGGGCACGCTGCACGCAAAAAGGCCGCATGCAGTCGAGCTTCCGGATCCTGCTCGAAGGCGACGGCGTGCTGCTGGCGATGGCCGGCGAGCTGCTGGAGCCTCAACTGGCGGACCTGAAAAAATACGCCGTGTTCTCCAAATCCAAGCTCACCGACGAAAGCGCCGGTTGGGTCCGCTTCGGGCTCGGCGACGCCGATGCCGCCTTGCCTGGCCTGGGCCTTGGGCTGCCGGGCGAGACCGACGCCGTGGTCCGCGCGGGCGGACTGATCGCCCTGCGGGTATCCCCGGGGCGTAGCGAACTCTGGGTTCCGGCGGATCAGGCCGCTCGCGTCCGCGAGCATCTGGCCGGGCAGTTGTGCGAAGCCGATCTGAACACCTGGCTGCTCGGCCAGGTGCGCGCCGGTATCGGCCAGGTCATGCCGCAGACCCGTGAACTGTTTATTCCGCAAATGCTCAATTTGCAGGCGGTCGGTGGCGTAAGTTTCAAGAAAGGCTGCTATACCGGGCAGGAAATCGTCGCCCGCATGCAGTACCTGGGCAAGCTCAAGCGGCGCCTTTATCGCCTGGCACTGGTCGCCGAACAACTGCCGGAACCGGGTAGCGCGCTGTTCGCCCCCTCCCATGGCAGCGCCATCGGCGAAGTGGTGATCGCCGCCAGGGCGGAAAATGGCATTGAACTACTGGCCGTGTTGCAGGCCGAAGCTGCAGAAGCCGGTCATGTCCATCTGGGCGATTTGCAAGGTCCGGCCCTGACACTGCTGGACCTGCCCTATCAACTGGACCGCGACAGCGAAATCCAGCGTTAACCGCACCGCCCTAGAGAATTGAAATGAACAAGCTGGCGGAAAAGGTCCAACAGGATTTGGTCAAGGCCATCGACAACGATGACCTGGTTCTGCCGACGCTCCCGGAAGTGGCCCTGAAGATTCGCAAGGCGGCCGAAGATCCGGAGATCAGCGTCAGCACCTTGAGCAAAGTGATCGGCGGCGACACCGCGTTGTCGGCGCGCCTGATCAAGGTGGTCAACAGCCCGCTGCTGCGGGCCAGCCATGAAGTCACCGACCTGCACACCGCCATCACACGGCTGGGGGTCAACTACAGCAGCAACCTGGCCATCGGCCTGGTCATGGAGCAGATTTTCCATGCCCGTTCCGAGGTGGTGGAGCAGAAGATGCGCGAGGTCTGGCGCAAGAGCCTGGAGATCGCCGGGGTCTGCTACGTGCTGTGCCGCAACTTCACCCTGCTCAAGCCGGACCAGGCGGCGCTGGGCGGGCTGGTACACCAGATCGGCGTGCTGCCGATCCTGACCTACGCCGAGGACCACTACGAGTTGCTCGCCGATCCGCTGAGCCTGGATCACGTGATCGAGAGCATCCACCCGTTGCTCGGGGATGAGTTGCTGAAGGTCTGGGAGTTTCCGGAAATGCTCGCCAAGCTGCCCGGGCAATACCTGAACCTGGAACGCGACAGCAAGGGCATCGACTATATCGGCCTGGTGCAGATCGCCAGTGTGTTTTGCCATCAGGGTACCGAGCATCCGTTCGCGCAGATCGCACTGGGCGACTTGAAAGCCTTTATCAAGCTGGGGCTGGATGCTGAAAGCAGTACCCTCAGCGATCAGCTCAACGAAGCGCGGGAGATGTTCCGCTAGTCGGCGCCTGCTGGCTCGGCGTTCTACGCAAACCCCGTGTCCGACGCCGGACTCATGTGGGAGCCGGCTTGCCGGCAATGACGTCAGGACAGGCGCCGCAAGACTCAAGGGCCTCATCGCCGGCAGGCCAGCTCCTACAGGTTTGTGGGATTTTCAAGAGGGTGCGACAGGTCCGGCGATAAAGCTCACGCGGACTTTCAGGCCGTGGGGCTGGGCATCATGCAAAGTGATCTGCGCCAGGTGTGCCCGGCAGATCTCGCCGACAATCGCCAGTCCCAGCCCTGCGCCGACGCCCTGCTGATGGCGCCGGTAGAAGCGCTCGAAGACCCGCTCACGCTCCTCCTGGGCAATCCCCGGTCCGTCGTCCTCCACTTCCAGCACCGCCGGCAAGCCGACCCGCAGGATCACATTGCCGCCCGGCGGCGTATGAGCCAACGCATTGTCCACCAGGTTACTCAAGAGTTCGTTGAGCAAGGTCGGCTCACCCCGTATCCACACGACTTCATCAGCCTCCAGCGCCAATGCCACGCCCCGCGCATGGGCCAGGGGCGCCATCGCCATGCCCAGCTCCCGAGCAAGCTGGCTGAGGTCGAGCAATTGCGCGCCGCCCTCGGCAATCGCCCGTGCGCCATTTTCAATCCGCGCCAGCGACAGCAACTGGTTGGCCAGATGGGTCAGGCGGTCCGTGCCCTGGGTTGCGATCTCCAGAGTCTCGCGCCAGGTCGTCGGTTCCGTCGCTCGCAAGCCCAACTCAAGACGCGCCTTGAGCGCGGCCAGCGGCGTGCGCAACTCATGGGCGGCGTCGGCGATAAACTGCCCCTGGCGCTCGAACTGTCGACGCAGGCGCTCGGTGAAGTGATTGAGCGAGCGCACCAACGGCTGGAGCTCATGCTGCACCTGCACCAGCGGCAAGGGCCGCAGATCATCCGGCTGACGCTCCTCCACAGCCGCGCGCAAACGTTCCAGCGGACGCAACGCCGCGCTCACGGCAAACCCCACCAGCAATAGCGCCCCCAGCGCCAGCATCCCCACGCGCAACAGCGTGTCGGCCATCAGGCTGCGGGCCATGTTCTCCCGGGCCTCAACGGTCTCGGCCACGCGAATTTCCGCCGTGCCGTTCATATTCGGTTCGCTGACCACCTTGAGCAGGCTCACCACCCGCACCTTCTGCCCCCGATATTGGCCATTGTAGAACCGCGCCAGCGCCGGATAGTCATCGGTGCGCGGCGTGCCGGGCGGTGGTGCAGGGAGGTTTTCGTAACCGGAAATCAACTGCCGGTGGATGTCGTCGACCTGATAGTAGATCCGCCCGGCGCTGTCATAGGCAAAAGTGTCCAGAGCGACATACGGCACATTGACGCTCAGGCTGCCGTCGCGTTGCGACAGGCCCGCGGCAATGGTTCGCGCCGAGGCCAGCAGGGTGCGGTCATAAGCCGTGTCCGCCGCCTCGCGACCATTGTAGTAGGCACTCCAACCGCTGGCGAGCATCAACACCACCAGCAACAGCGCCAGGTTGCGCAGCAGCCGCCAACGCAGACTGCCGGCCTTATGCATCGCGATGCTCGAGCAGATAGCCGAGACCGCGAAAGGTGACGATGGCCACCGCCTGGCCGTCGAGCTTCTTGCGCAGACGATGTACGTAGATTTCGATGGCATCGGTGCTGGCCTCCTCGTCCATTCCGAAGACCTGCGCGGCCAACTGCTCCTTGCTCATCACCCGACCGGGTCGGGCAACCAGCGCTTCTAGCACCGCGTGTTCACGAGACGTTAGGGTCAACAGTTCGTCGCCGAGGGCAAAACGCCGGCTGTCCAGATCGTAGACCAACGCACCGCAACGCTGCTGACGCTCACCGCCCAGAACGCTGCGCCGTAACAACGCCTTGACCCGCGCCTCCAGCTCGCTGAGCTCGAACGGCTTGGCCAGGTAATCGTCCGCCCCCAGGTTCAGCCCATGGACGCGGTCCTTCACATCACTACGCGCGGTCAGCATCAGTACCGGCAAGTTCTTGCCCCGCGCACGCAAACGGGCCAGCACCTCGAACCCGTCCAGGCGCGGCAGGCCCACGTCAAGAATCGCCACGGCGTATTCCTGACTGCTCAATGCCAGGTCAGCGGCCACCCCATCGTGCAGCACATCCACGGTCAACCCCGCGCTCTTGAGCGCCTGGGCCACACTTTCAGCCAATTGGGGATGGTCTTCGACCAGAAGCACACGCATGGTTTTCCTACCTAGACAAGGGTGACGTCAAACGCCCTTCCGGGGCCGGAGTCTACCGGATAAACAAACCACCGCTAGCCATCACCGCCTCTGTTTGCAGGGCCTATCACAATGAAAGCATAGTGAAAGATTGAACCGTTATAATCCCTTAACGGGAAGTTACGAGCACTGCCCGCCACCACCCCTGAAGCCGAAAACACTTCAACGTGGTGGCGCCCGCACAAGAACAATAACGGAGTACTCCACCATGCCGCCATTACGCACCTTCGCCCGCGCCGCCGGGTGTTTACTGCTTGCCGGGCAGCTCTTCGCCGCCGAACCCGAACACCCCGAATGCATCGCCCCGGCCGCCCCCGGCGGTGGGTTCGACCTGAGCTGCAAGCTGGCGCAAAGCGCGCTCCTCAATGAACAAATCCTCAGCACGCCCATGCGCGTCACTTATATGCCCGGTGGCGTCGGAGCCGTGGCCTACAACGACGTGATCACCCAGCACCCGGCCGATGCCAACACCCTGGTGGCCTGGTCCAGCGGTTCGCTGCTGAACCTGGCGCAAGGCAAGTTCGGCCGTTTCGATGAAGGCGCCGTGCGCTGGCTGGCCACCGTTGGTACCAGCTACGGCGCCATCGCGGTGAAAAGCGACTCACCGTATAAAACCCTCGCCGACCTGGTCAATGCACTGAAGGCCGACCCGCGCAAGGTGGTCATCGGTTTTAGCGGCACCGTTGGTGGCCAAGACTGGATGCAGGCCGCGCTGATCGCCAAGATTGCCGGGATCAACCCGCGCAACCTGCGTTACGTGGCCCTCGAAGGGGGCGGCGAAATCATCACGGCCTTGCTGGGCGGGCAAACCCAGGTCGGCAGTACCGACACTTCCGACTCCATGCCGTACATCCAGAGCGGCGACATGCGCCTGCTGGCGGTGTTCGCCGAACAACGCCTGGACAAGCCGGAAATGAAGAACATCCCCACCGCCAAGGAGCAAGGCTACGACATCGTCTGGCCGGTGGTGCGCGGTTTCTACCTGGGGCCCAAGGTCAGCGACGAAGACTACGCCTGGTGGAAAGCCGCCTTCGACAAACTCCTGGCCTCGAAAGAATTCGCCAAGCTGCGCGACCAGCGCGCGCTGTTCCCCTTCGCCATGACCGGCCCCGAACTCGACACCTATGTGAAGAAACAGGTCGCCGACTACAAGGTGCTGGCCAAGGAATTCGGCCTGATTCAGTGATCGCCTCCGCCTAGCGTTCGCTCCCCCTGCCAGGGGGCGCGCCACAGGAGTTCGCCCCATGCTTTTACAACGACTGTTCGCCGTCGTGTTGCTGCTGGCCTGCATCGGCCTGGCCCTGATGGCCTGACCCTATCAGGCGGCCTTTTCCTACGAACCGGTCGGCCCGCGCGCCTACCCGCTGCTGATGCTCGGCCTGATGGGCCTGGGCTTGCTGTACCTGCTGCTTCGTCCCAGCCCCATCGTGCACAGTGAAGAAGAGCCGCCGCTGGACCGCGCCACCCTGCACAAGATCGGCATTTGCGTGGTCCTGTTGCTGGTGTTCGCCGGCACCTTCGAATCCGTGGGCTTCATCCTCGGCAGCGTCCTGGTGGGCATCCCCATGGCTCGCCTGTACGGCGTAGCCCTGTCGCTGTCGGCCTGGAGTTCGTTCATCGGCGCCTTAATCGCCACCTGTGGCATGGTGCTGTTCGCCCCGCTGCTGGCGAAATGGGCGATTGCCTTCGGCCCGGCGGAGTATTTCGTGCTGTTGGTCTTCGCCATTGTCTGCCTCGGCGGCATGGCCGGCGATCGGCCGTTGAAGACCTTTTTCGCGGCGCTGATCGGCCTGTTCCTGTCGAGTGTCGGGATCGATGCCAACAGTGGTGTCTACCGTTTCACCGGGGACAATATCCACCTCACCGACGGCATCCAGTTCGTGGTGCTGGTACTGGGCCTGTTCTCCATCAGCGAAATCCTCCTGCTGCTGGAAAAGACCCATCGCGGCCAGGAAGCGGTGAAGGCCACCGGGCGGATGATGTTCAACTTCGAGGAAGCGGCTTCAGTGTTCACGGTGAACATCCGTTGCGGCTTGCTGGGTTTCATCATGGGCGTGTTGCCGGGTGCCAGCGGTACGTTCGGCCAAGGTGACAAACGCGGTCTCGCCGCGCCGAACTGGGCGCTGGTGCCGGTGATCGCCATTATCACCGCGATCGGGGTCTACGCCGTCCACGGCGGGGGTCTGGGTACTGACGGCGATCATGCTACTGATGCCGCTGGTACGCAGTTGGCGCAAGCGTTCGGTGCAACGCCGCACGCTGGCGGATGCCTGATAAAGGAACACGGGAGGGCAACAGCCCAATTCCAGTCAGTTAAAAAGACTTGAGGTTGAACGCAGTCTTGTGGCGAGCGGGCTTGCCCGCTCGCCACAAATCTTGGCCTGGCTTGAGATCTCTCTTAACTGAACCGTCCCCCCTGCCGCCCAAGGCCGTCAGAGCGGTGGCAACGCCCACTGAATCGGCGCCTGGCCATTCTGTTCGAGGAACTTGTTGGTCCGACTGAAATGCCCGCAGCCGATAAAGCCGCGATAGGCCGACAACGGCGACGGATGCACCGACTTCAAGACCAGGTGCTTGGTCGCGTCGATCAGCTTCTGCTTGCCCTGGGCATGGGCGCCCCAGAGCAGGAACACCAGTTTGTCCTGGTGCTCGCTGACCACTTCGATAATCCGATCGGTAAAGAACTGCCAGCCGCGATTGGCGTGTGAGGCGGCGATGCCGCGCTCCACGGTCATGGTGGTGTTGAGCAGCAACACGCCCTGCTCGGCCCAGCTTTGCAGGTAGCCGTGCTTGGCAATGTCGATGTTCAGGTCGCGCTGCAACTCCTTATAGATATTGACCAGCGACGGTGGCGCCGGGACACCCGGCTGCACCGAAAAGCACAGGCCATGGGCCTGGCCCGGGCCATGGTAGGGATCCTGACCGATGATCACCACCTTCACCCGATCCAGCGGCGTGCTGTTCATGGCATTGAAGATCAGTGGGCCCGGCGGGTAGATCTCCTTGCCGGCGGCACGCTCCTGGCGCAGAAATTCTCGCAACTCGCTCATGTAGGGCTTGTCGAACTCTTCACGTAGCGCCTGCTTCCAGCTGGGCTCGAGTTTGATGCGGTCGTCGTCGGTCATTATCGTGTCCGGAAATAACAATGGGGCGGACACTAGGAAAGCCCATCACGCTTGTCAATTGATCCGCGACAGAACCGGCACTTTCCCACACAAGGATCATACTGTGCATTCAACGAGTAGCGAGGTCATGATGAACCTGCATTTCGAAGAACTCACCGGTATCAACGGTGCCCGCCTGGGCATCGCCACCCTGGATGCCGAACATACCCTCAATGCACTGTCACTGCCGATGATCCAGGACCTCGACGAACGCCTGGAGACCTGGGCGCGGGATCCGAACATCGTCTGCGTGCTACTGCGTGGCAACGGCGCCAGGGCCTTCTGCGCCGGCGGCGAGGTGCGCAGCCTGGCCCAGGCCTGCCAGGCCCATCCGGGCGCGGTCCCGCCACTGGCCAGCGTGTTCTTTGCCTCGGAGTACCGCCTCGACTATCGCCTGCACACCTACCCCAAGCCGGTGCTGTGCTGGGCCCATGGTTATGTCCTCGGCGGCGGCATGGGCCTGCTGCAAGGCGCGACCATTCGCATCGTCACCCCGAGCAGCCGCCTGGCGATGCCGGAGATCGGTATCGGTTTGTACCCGGATGTCGGCGCCAGCTGGTTTCTGTCGCGGCTGCCGGGCAAGTTGGGACTGTTCCTCGGCCTGACCGGCGCGCAGATGAACGCGCGCGACGCCATTGACCTGGGCCTGGCCGACCGGCTGCTGGGCGACGATCAACAGGAAGAACTGATCGAAGGGCTGCTGCGACTCAATTGGCAGGAGCAGACGGCAATGCAGCTCAACAGCCTGCTCAAGGCACTGGAACGTCAGGCCCGCGAGCAGCAAGCGCAACCGCAAGCACAATGGCTGCCGCTGCGCGAGCGCATCGATGAACTGCTGGATGTCAGCGATGTGCACTGTGCCTGGAAGGCCATTGCGCAACTGGCCGAAGACGCCGACAAACGCCTGGCCCGGGCGGCCAGGCAACTCAAGGAGGGCTGCCCGTTGACCGCTCATCTGGTCTGGGAACAGATCGCGCGGGCCCGACACCTGTCACTGGCGCAAGTGTTCCAGATGGAATACACCCTGAGCCTCAACTGCTGCCGTCATCCGGAGTTCAGCGAAGGCGTGCGGGCGCGGCTGATCGACAAGGACGGCGAACCGCGCTGGCATTGGCCGGATATCGCCGCCGTGCCGGAAGCCGTGGTCGAGGCCCATTTCCACAAGGCCTGGGAGGGACGCCATCCGCTGGCGGACTTGTCAGACTACTGAGCGGCGGCCCGCTTGGTCCCGGCTAGTTCCCCCGGCCGCCATGACCACGGCCACCGCCGCCATGGTGACCGTGACCGCCATCGCTGTCGTCACCGCGCCATTGATGCCGATCCCAGCCCCAACCGCGGTTCGGATATGGACGGTAGGTCGGCGCCGGGGCGTAATAGCGTGGTGCAGGCACATAGTAGCCGTGCCGATAGTAGGAACCGCCGCCGTAGTAATAGGCCGGGGCCGGGGCGGTGTAGACATCGGAACGGTAATAGGTGGCCCCGCCATCGTAATAGGGGACACACGCGGACAGTACCAGGGACAGGCTTGCGGCGAGAAGGATTCGAGGGTGCATGGCGGCCTCCTGGACCGCTGAAGGGCGTCGGTCAGCGAAGCTGAGCGACGTAGGCGGGCCAATGCCCGCCTACACCAGATCAGACCGCGAAACCCTCGACGAGTGCCCCGACGGCGAAAATTCCGCCACAACACCAGCCAGCACTTACACCACAAAATCTGTAGGTATTTAATTAGAGCCTGTGGGAGCGGAGCTTGCCCGCGAAGCTTCTGGCGCCCTCACGGGCCTCTTCGCGGCGGCGCGGCGACCCGACAAACTCCGCTCCTACACAAACCGCTCCCGCTATGCTCCGGGTTTTGCGCTGATCTGCTCCTGCAGGTTCTGGATCTGGTTCTGCAAGGTGGTGATATTGCGCGTGACCTGCCCACGGAAGGCATCGAACTCCGCCGTGTTGGAGCCCGCCTGCCCACCCGCGGCCTGACGCTTGTCCTGTTCACTCTTGAGCACGATCAGTTCCTGTTCGATACGCTCGACCGCCGCACTGCCATTGCCCTGCTTTTTCAAGGCGGCAATTTCGGCGGCATTGCTCTTCACCTGCGCGTCGAGCTTGCCGGCATCACCCTGGGCGCCCTTCAGGCCGGCGACTTCCGCCGCCAGGCTTTTGACCTGCGCCTGCAACTGGGTGTTGGCGCTCTGCTGGTCCGCCGTCAACGCGCTCATCTGTTGCAGGCGTTGCTCAAGACCGGTGGCTTGCCCGGCAACGCCCTGTTGCTGGCGGCCCTGCTCAAGCAACTTGCCTTCGAGCTGGCGAATCTGCAACTTCAGCGCTTCGCTGTCACTGCTGACGCTCGACTCGCTGGCGACCACCTTGCCGGAAATCGCCTGCAAGCGCCCCGCCGCTTCCTCGCTGATCCGCGCGAAACTTTCCTGGGTCGCCACCAGTTGCTGCTCCATCAGGGTGATCTGCTGGAAGCTCCACCAGGCCAGCCCGGCGAAGGCAATGAACAAGGCACCGACCAACGCCCACAGCGGCCCGGTGCTCGGCACCTTGACCTTGAGCCGCGGCGTGGCGGCAACCTGGGTACGCGTGCGCTCACGTGCGGGTACGGTGCCGACGTGATCGTCATGGTCGTCCGCATCGGCACGCAGGCTGGGCACATCATCGAAATCATCGTTGGCATCGTTACGCATGAAGGAACCTTTCTGAACCGCAGTGATAGCGAAATGCAGCGAGTATACCGCCCAAGCCCGCCGCTCTGATCGACCCCGAACCTGGAACCGGGTTCAGTCGTGGTAACCGAATATTTAAACGGTCGCCGGTTCCTGGGCTTTCCACCAGGCACAGAACTCGTCGAGGGCCGCCCACAAGCTGACCTTGGGCTCGTAACCGAGATAATGCCGCGCGCGGCTGATGTCCAGGGTGAAATCCTTGTTCATCACCTGCATGCCCAGGCGCGACAGAGTCGGCTCCGGACGTCCAGGCCAGAGAGCGCAGGCACTTTCGTTCAAGGCCGCGACGCCGTAGGCCAGAGCGAAGGAGCGGTAGCGGGTCACCTGCGGCACCTGCATCTGGCGCATCACATAGTTCACCACATCCCACAACGGAATGGGCCTGCCGTTGCTGATATTGTAAGCCTTGCCCAAGGCCGAATCGCCGACCTGCAGGCTGCTCAGCAGCGCTTCGTTGAGGTTGTGCACGCTGGTGAAATCGACTTTGTTCAGGCCGTTGCCGACAATCGACAGGCGCCCCTTGCGCTGCATCTTCAGCAGCCGCGGGAAGATGCTCATGTCACCGGCACCGGTCACGAAGCGCGGACGCAGCGCCAGGACCTCAAGACCGAACTCCCGGGCGCCGAAGACCTTCTGTTCGGCCAGGTACTTGGTCGCCGCGTAAGGGTGCTTGAAACGCTTGGGTACCTGCTCCTCGGTCAGCCCCAGGTGCGAACGGCCATCGAAGTAGATCGACGGCGACGACAGGTGCACCAGGCGCCGGACCTGCTGCTTGAGGCAGGCCTCGACGACATTTTCGGTGACCAGCACATTGCCCTGGTGGAAGTCCTGGTAACGCCCCCAGAGTCCCACCGCGCCGGCACAATGCACCACGGCCTCGACATCGCGGCACAGCTCGCGCACCAACTGCGGGTCAGTCAGGTCGCCCTGGATGAACTCGGCGCCACGCCGCACCAGATGCTCGACACTCTCGGCCCGGCGGCCATTGACCCGCACCTCATGGCCCTGCTCCAGGGCGCAACGCGCAAAGCGCCCGCCGATAAAGCCACTCGCGCCGGTGACCAGAATTTTCATGTCGTGCTCCAAATGCCTTGATTCGTCTTGCCTGCTACTTAAACGCCGCCCGTCACGCCAGAGGCACCAGCCATTGCGCCGCCGAACGCGCCAGATGCTCGGTCAACTGCCCAAGCAATTGCCCGCCGTTGCGCCAATGATGCCAGTACAACGGCACATCGATGGTTTTATCCGCGATCAACTCCACCAGTCTGCCCCGGGCCAACTGCTCGCGCACCTGTAATTCCGGCACCAGCCCCCAACCCAGGCCGGCCTCGGTCAGGCGGATAAAGCCTTCCGATGACGGGCACAGATGATGTTCGAAACCGCCTTCCACGCCCAGTGCCGCGAGGTAACGGTGTTGCAGGAAGTCGTCCGGGCCGAACACCAGCGCCGGCGTGCGGGCCAGCGTCTGCACATCAATGCCGCCGGGAAAGTGCCGGGCGATAAACGCCGGACTGGCCAGCGCGCGATAACGCATTGCCCCCAGCAGCAGGCTACGCGCGCCGGCCACCGGGCGCTCGCTGGCGCAGACACACGCCGCGACCTCGCCGGCGCGCATGCGCTTGAGGCCCACGGTCTGGTCCTCCACCACCAGGTCCAGCAACAGGTGCTGGCGGGCACAGAAATCCCCCACCGCCTCGCCCCACCAGGTCGCCAGGCTGTCGGCATTCAGGGCGATCCGCAGGCGCTCCGGCAGGCCCTCCTCATCCAGCGCCGGCACCTGGCTCTGCAGGTCACGCTCGAGCAGGCGCACCTGCTGCACATGGTTGAGCAGGCGCCGGCCGATCTCGGTCGGGCTCGGGGGCGTGGCCCGCACCAGCACCGGCTGGCCGACCCGGGCTTCGAGCAACTTGATCCGCTGGGAAATCGCCGACTGCGACAACCCCAGCACCTGGGCCGCGCGTTCGAAGCCGGCCTGCTCGACCACAGCCGCCAGGGCGGAGAGCAATTTATAGTCGAACATCAGTTTTCCTAATGGGCGATCAGCACTATTGTTTTTTCTTATACAACATCGCCGCGCAGAATGCCCACATCCACTGTTTATCCAAGGACACCGACATGGCCGGCGAAACCTCCCTGAGCGTGCTGCTGCGCAGCATGAGCCCCGAACTCAACACCGGAGACTACGTTTTCTGCAGCCTGAGCGACGCCAGCCTGCTCCAAGGCCGCGAGCCCATCGGCAGCTTTCGCGAACGCGAAGGCCTGAGCGTCATCCTGCGCCGCGAAGACGCCCAGGCCCTGGGCCTGGCGTTCGACTACCTGGCGGCCTGGATCACCCTCAACGTGCACTCGGCGCTGGCCGCGATCGGCCTCACCGCCGCTTTCGCCGGCGCCCTCAGCAGAGCCGGTATCAGCTGCAACGTGATCGCCGGTTATTACCACGACCACCTCTTCGTCGCTCGCGACGACGCCGAGCGCGCCATGCAGGTCTTGCGACAACTGGCCGAACACGGGGAGTAGTCGACATGTGGCAGAGTTATCTGAATGGCATGCTGGTAGCCGCCGGCCTGATCATGGCGATCGGCACGCAAAACGCCTTTGTCCTGGCCCAGAGCCTGCGTCGCGAACACCACCTGCCAGTGGCGGCCTTGTGCGTGCTCTGCGATGCGCTGCTGGTGACGGCGGGGGTCTTCGGCCTGGCCAGCGTGCTGGCGCACAACCCGACGCTGCTGGCGTTCGCCCGCTGGGGCGGCGTGGCCTTCCTGCTCTGGTATGGCAGCCTGGCGCTGCGCCGGGCCTTTTCCCGGCAGAGCCTGCAACAAGGCCAGGGCCAGACCGTGCGCTCATTGCGCGCCGTGCTGCTCAGCGCCCTGGCGGTGACCCTGCTCAACCCCCACGTGTACCTCGACACCGTGCTGCTTATCGGTTCCCTCGGCGCCCAGCAAACCGAGCCCGGCGCTTATGTGGTGGGGGCCGCCAGCGCTTCGCTGCTGTGGTTCTTCAGCCTGGCCCTGGGCGCGGCGTGGCTGGCCCCGTGGCTGGCGCGCCCGGCCACCTGGCGCCTGCTCGACCTGCTGGTGGCGATCATGATGTTCAGCGTCGCGGCCCAATTGATCGGTACCCGCTGAGTTATTCCAAAAGGCTCTGGAACCTCTATTCCACACAGTTGTTGCGTGGTTAAGCCGCCCCCCCGGTGCTATGATCCGAGTCTTGCGCCGCAAAGAGTACAAACTCCCCGGCGCACGCCTGTATGGCCGCCGTGATCGGCCTTGCGCTCACCGCAACTGACCTGATTAGGAGAATCACCATGGCTTTCGAATTGCCTCCGCTGCCTTATGCACATGATGCCCTGCAGCCGCACATCTCCAAGGAAACCCTGGAGTACCACCACGACAAGCACCACAACACCTATGTCGTGAACCTGAACAACCTGGTGCCAGGCACCGAGTTCGAAGGCAAGACCCTGGAAGAAATCGTCAAGTCTTCCTCCGGCGGCATCTTCAACAACGCCGCTCAGGTCTGGAACCACACCTTCTACTGGAACTGCCTGGCGCCAAACGCCGGCGGTCAACCGACCGGCAAGCTGGCTGAAGCCATCAACGCCGCGTTCGGTTCCTTCGACAAGTTCAAGGAAGAGTTCACCAAGACTTCCGTCGGCACCTTCGGTTCCGGTTGGGGCTGGCTGGTGAAGAAGGCTGACGGTTCCCTGGCCCTGGCCAGCACCATCGGCGCCGGCAACCCGCTGACCAGCGGCGACACCCCGCTGCTGACCTGCGACGTCTGGGAACACGCCTACTACATCGACTACCGCAACGTCCGTCCGAAGTACGTCGAGGCGTTCTGGAACCTGGTGAACTGGAAATTCGTCGCCGAGCAGTTCGAAGGCAAAGCCTTCACCGCTTGAGATTGAACCCGCTGCGCAAAAAAACCCGGCCTCGCCGGGTTTTTTTATGCCAGTCGCGCCGCCAGGAACTAACCTGAATAATCCGGGAAAATGAAGCTCCCCCCTCAAGTAGACAGCTTGAGCGACCGACACAGTCAGCATGGCCTGAAAGGGTCCGGGAACCGCCTGATCGGTCAAGCATGAGCACAGGTTCTCGCCGCTTGCATTGTCCCTTTGACTGACCGGGCCGGATTGCCAATACTCATGGCAACTTGATGCCATCCGCACGGAACAAGGAATAGCCCTTTGAAGCTGGAATTCAAGAACAGCTTGTCGGTGAAGTTGCTCCGGGTCGTGCTGCTGTCGGCGCTGATCGTCGGCGTTGTGCTGAGCTGTGCGCAGATCGTCTTTGATGCCTACAAGACCCGGCAAGCCGTGGCCAGCGATGCCCAGCGCATTCTCGATATGTTCCGCGACCCCTCGACCCAGGCGGTCTACAGCCTAGACCGCGAGATGGGCATGCAAGTCATCGAGGGCCTGTTCCAGGACGACGCGGTGCGCATGGCCTCCATCGGCCATCCCAACGAAGCCATGCTCGCGGAAAAATCCCGCGACCTGCAAAAAACCGCCAGCCGCTGGCTGACCGACCCGATCCTCGGCCAGGAAAGCACCTTCAGCACGCAACTGGTCGGTCGCGGTCCCTACAGCGAATATTACGGCGACCTGAGCATCACCCTCGACACGGCAACCTACGGCCAGGGCTTCCTGGTCAACTCGGTGATCATCTTCATCTCCGGCGTGCTGCGGGCACTGTTCCTCGGCCTGGTGCTGTATCTGGTCTATCACTGGCTGCTGACCAAGCCGCTGTCGCGGATCATCGAGCACCTGAGCAACGTCAACCCGGATCGTCCCAGCGAACATCAGTTGCCCCAGCTCAAGGGCCATGAAAAAAACGAATTGGGTATCTGGGTCAACACCGCCAACCAGTTGCTGGCGTCCATCGAGCGCAATACCCACCTGCGCCACGAAGCGGAAAACAGCCTGCTGCGCATGGCCCAGTACGACTTCCTCACCGGCCTGCCCAACCGCCAGCAGTTGCAGCAGCAACTGGACAAGATCCTGGTGGACGCCGGCCGCCTGCAACGCCGGGTGGCGGTACTCTGTGTCGGCCTGGACGACTTCAAGGGTATCAACGAACAGTTCAGCTACCAGGTCGGCGACCAACTGTTGCTGGCCCTGGCCGACCGTCTGCGCGCCCACAGCGGCCGCCTCGGCGCCTTGGCCCGCTTGGGTGGCGACCAGTTCGCCCTGGTCCAGGCCGATATCGAACAACCCTATGAAGCGGCCGAGTTGGCCCAGAGCATCCTCGACGACCTGGAAGCGGCGTTTGCCCTCGACCACCAGGAAATCCGCCTGCGCGCCACCATCGGCATCACCTTGTTCCCGGAAGACGGTGACAGCACCGAGAAGCTGTTGCAGAAAGCCGAACAGACCATGACCCTGGCCAAGACCCGCTCGCGCAACCGCTACCAGTTCTATATCGCCAGCGTCGACAGCGAAATGCGCCGCCGCCGCGAACTGGAAAAAGACCTTCGCGATGCCCTCAACCGCAATCAGTTCTACCTGGTCTACCAGCCGCAGATCAGCTACCGCGACCATCGGGTGGTGGGCGTCGAGGCACTGATCCGCTGGCAGCACCCGGAACACGGCCTGGTACCGCCGGACCTGTTCATTCCCCTGGCCGAGCAGAACGGCACCATCATCGCCATCGGCGAATGGGTACTGGACCAGGCCTGCCACCAGTTGCGCGAATGGCACGACCAGGGTTTCAGCGACCTGCGCATGGCGGTCAACCTGTCCACCGTGCAACTGCACCACGCCGAACTGCCGCGGGTGGTCAACAACCTCTTGCAGATGTACCGCCTGCCGCCACGCAGCCTGGAGCTGGAAGTCACCGAGACCGGCCTGATGGAAGACATCAGCACCGCCGCCCAGCACTTGTTGAGCCTGCGCCGCTCCGGCGCGCTGATCGCCATCGATGACTTCGGCACCGGCTACTCGTCGCTGAGTTATCTCAAGAGCCTGCCTCTGGACAAGATCAAGATCGACAAGAGCTTCGTCCAGGACCTGCTCGATGATGACGACGATGCGACCATCGTCCGGGCGATCATCCAACTGGGCAAGAGCCTCGGCATGCAGGTCATCGCCGAAGGCGTGGAAACCGTCGAGCAGGAGGCCTACATCATTTCCGAGGGCTGCCACGAGGGCCAGGGCTACTACTACAGCAAACCCTTGCCGGCCCGCGAGCTGGGGGTCTATCTCAAGCAGGCGCAACGCAGCAATGCGGCGATCTTGTGAGCCCCGCCGCGACAAGATCGGCTGGGATCAACCACTGATTTAATACCAAATATTTCAATCACTAAGCCCTTTACACAGAATGCAAATCTTTCGCATTATGTGCCGGTTTTGCGGGGTTCCGTGCCCCCATCCCCTCTCTCGAAGCAGGATGTTCGCCATGATTCGCATGCCTCTGGCCACCGCCAGTCTGTTGGCCATTGCCATCGCCCTCGCCGGTTGTGGCGACAAGGATAAGGAAAAATCCACAGCGGCCACCCAGGCCCCGGCCGCCGCGGCCCAGGCGCCCGGCGACGATGCTGGCGGTAAAGTCGACGAAGCCGCCGCCAAGGCCGTGGTCGCCCACTACACCGAGATCGTCTTCGCCGTGTTCAGCGATGCCGAATCCACCGCGAAGAACCTGCAGGCGGCTGTCGACGCCTTCCTCGCCAAACCGAACGACGAGACCCTCAAGGCCGCCCGCGCGGCCTGGATCGCCGCGCGCGTGCCCTACCTGCAAAGCGAAGTGTTCCGCTTCGGCAACACCATCATCGACGACTGGGAAGGCCAGGTGAATGCCTGGCCACTGGACGAAGGCCTGATCGACTATGTCGATGCCGCCTACGAACATGCCCTGGGCAACCCGGCCGCGACTGCCAACATCATCGCCAACCAGCAGATCCAGATCGGTGAAGACAAGGTCGATGTCAGCGAGATCACCCCGGAAAAACTTGCCAGCCTGAACGAGCTGGGCGGCTCGGAAGCCAATGTCGCCACCGGCTACCACGCTATCGAATTCCTGCTCTGGGGCCAGGACCTGAACGGTACCGGCCCTGGCGCCGGCAGCCGTCCAGCTTCGGACTACCTGGAGGGTCCCGGGGCCACCGGCGGTCACAACGATCGGCGGCGCGCCTACCTCAAGGCCGTGACCCAACTGCTGGTCAACGACCTGGACGAAATGGTCGGCAACTGGAAGCCGGATGTGGCTGACAACTATCGCGCCAGCCTGGAAGCCGAGCCGGCTGAAAGTGGCCTGCGCAAGATGCTCTTCGGCATGGGCAGCCTGTCCCTCGGTGAACTGGCGGGCGAGCGCATGAAGGTTTCGCTGGAAGCCAACTCGCCGGAAGACGAGCAGGACTGCTTCAGTGACAACACCCACAACTCGCACTTCTACGATGCCAAGGGCATCCGCAACGTCTACCTGGGTGAATACACCCGCGTCGATGGCACCCGGCTGACCGGCCCGAGCCTGTCGTCCCTGGTGGCCAAGGCCGACCCGGCGACCGACGAGGCGCTCAAGAACGACCTGAAAACCACCGAAGCGAAGATCCAGATCATGGTCGACCACGCCAACAAGGGTGAGCACTACGACCAGTTGATCGCATCCGGCAACGAAACCGGTAACAAGATCGTACGTGATGCCATTTCGGCGCTGGTCAAGCAGACCGGCTCCATCGAGCAGGCGGCGGCCAAGCTGGGCATCAGCGACCTGAACCCGGACAACGCCGATCACGATTTCTGATCGGCAACACGGCCTCTAGTCTGGCCGAAACTTGTGGCGAGCGGGCAAGCCCGCTCACCACAGGGTCGTACCATGCAGTCAATCAAGCAAATGCTAATCCCTCTTATTCAAATGTATCGAGACTGATAAACTCGCGCCGGTCTTTCTAACGTCCTGGACACCGATGCCCTCGCTGCCCCTTCGCTTGTCGACACTGCTCCTGGCCCTTGGCCTGGCCGCCTGCGACGACGCACCGCGTTTTACCAAGCCCGAACCCGGCGAAGCTCGATCCGGCGGCAGCGCCACGGTTGGCAAATACGATCGCAACGCCTTCTCGCGACCTTCGGCCAACCTCTCCCCGGAGCGGCGCCTGGACTTCAGCGTCGGCAACAGTTTTTTCCGTAGTCCCTGGGTCATCGCACCGTCCACCACCACCGCCCGCGACGGCCTCGGCCCGCTGTTCAATACCAACGCCTGCCAGAACTGCCATATCAAGGACGGCCGCGGTCATCCGCCGGCTCCTGGCGCGGATAACGCCGTGTCGATGCTGGTACGCCTGTCGATTCCCAACAACCCGATGTACGCCAATCTGATCGAACGCCAGGGCGTGGTACCAGAACCGGCCTACGGTGGGCAATTGCAGGACATGGCCCTTCCCGGCGTCGCCCCGGAAGGCAAGGTGCGAGTCGACTACGAGGCGCTGCCGGTACGGTTCAAGGACGGCACGGAAGTCGAACTGCGTCGTCCCACGCTGCGCATCAGTCAGTTGGGCTACGGCCCGATGCACCCGCAGACACTGTTTTCCGCGCGCATCGCCCCACCGATGATCGGTCTCGGCCTGCTCGAAGCGATTCCCGAGCAAGCCATCCTGGCCAACGCCCGGCAGCAGCAACGCCTGGGCGTCAACGGCCGCCCGAACCGGGTCTGGGACGACGTCCAGCGCAAGACCGTCCTCGGTCGCTTTGGCTGGAAGGCCGGGCAACCGAACATCAATCAACAGAACGTCCACGCATTTTCCAGCGACATGGGCCTGACCAGCAGCCTGCGCCCCTTCGACGACTGCACCCCGACCCAGACCGACTGCCTGCAAGCGCCCCACGGCGGCGGCGCGGAGGGCGAACCGGAAGTCAGCGACAACATCCTGCGCCTGGTGACCTTCTACACCCGCAACCTCGCGGTACCGGCCCGCCGCGACGTCGGCGCGGCGCAGGTGCTGGCCGGCAAGAGCCTGTTCTACCAGGCCGGTTGCCAGGCCTGCCATACCCCGCAGTTCACCACCTCGGCCACGGCCGCCGAACCCGAGCTGGCCAATCAGTTGATCCGCCCCTACAGCGACCTGCTGCTGCATGACATGGGCCCCGGCCTCGCCGACCAGCGCAGCGAGTTCCTCGCCGACGGCAATGACTGGCGCACCCCGCCGCTGTGGGGCATCGGCCTGACGCAAACCGTCAGCGGCCACACCCAGTTCCTGCATGACGGTCGCGCCCGCAACCTGCTCGAAGCCGTGCTCTGGCATGGCGGCGAGGCCCTGCCGGCGCAGCAACAGGTGCTGTCTTTCAATGCCGAACAACGCGCCGCGTTGCTGGCCTTCCTGAATTCTTTATAAAAGGACACGGCGATGTTCCGCCCCAAACTGTTGTTCAGCGGCCTGGCCGCACTCGCCCTCGGCGCCTGCTCGCCGCAAGACCCGCAGGCGCTGACCTCGGCCGCGATCGCCAAGCAGGTGATCCTGCCGACCTACAGCCGCTGGGTCGACGCCGACCGCCAACTGGCGATCAGCGCCCTGGCCTTCTGCGCAGGCCAGGCAAGCCTTGCAACCGCCCGTGCCGACTTTCTCCATGCGCAGAAAGCCTGGGCCGAATTGCAGCCGCTGTTGATCGGGCCATTGGCCGAAGGCAATCGTTCCTGGCAGGTGCAGTTCTGGCCGGACAAGAAAAACCTGGTGGGTCGCCAGGTCGAGCAACTGGTCAGCGCCCAGCCACAGATCGACGCCGACGCCCTGGCCAAGTCCAGCGTCGTGGTCCAGGGCCTCTCGGCCTACGAATACATCCTGTATGACAGCAAGATCGACCTGGCCGACAGTGCCCAGAAAGCCCGCTATTGCCCACTGCTGAGCGCCATCGGCAAGCGCCAGCAAGTCCTTGCCGAAGAGATCCTCTCGCGCTGGGAAAACAGTGACGGCATGCTCGCGCAGATGAGCAAGTTCCCCAACCAGCGCTACGCCGACTCCCACGAAGCCATCGCCGATCTGCTGCGGGTCCAGGTCACCGCCCTCGACACCCTGAAGAAAAAGCTCGGCACGCCCATGGGCCGCCAGACCAAGGGCATCCCGCAACCCTTCCAGGCCGATGCCTGGCGCAGCCAGTCTTCGCTGCCAGGCATGCGCGCCAGCCTGGCCGCCGCCCGGACCGTCTGGGTCGGTGTCGACAACAAGGGCCTGCGCAACCTGCTGCCGGCGGAACAGAAAGCGCTGGCCGAGAAGATCGACGCCGCCTACACCGCCTCGCTGAAGCTGTTCGACAGCACCCAGCGTTCGCTGACCGACCTGCTTGGCGACGATACCGGGCGCCAGCAGCTCAACGACCTCTACGACAGTCTCAACGTGCTCCACCGCCTGCACGAAGGCGAGCTGGCCAAGGCGCTGGGCATCCAACTCGGCTTCAACGCCAACGACGGGGACTGATGATGTTGCGACGCCAGGCCCTGACCCTCGGTAGCCTGCTGCTCAGCGCGTTGACGCTGGGCGGTTGGAGCCTGTTCCGGCAAAAGGGCAACAGCCCGTTGCTGCTCTCCGCCCGCGACGACACTGACGGCAAGCACTATGCCGTGGGCTATCGGCTGGACGGTACGCAGGTCTTCGCCACCCAGGTTGGCCAGCGTTGCCACGACATCATCAACCACCCGAACCTGCCCCTGGCGCTTTTCGTGGCGCGACGTCCCGGCACCGAGAGCTACCTGCTTGACCTGCGCGACGGGCGTCTGCTACAGACCCTCGCCTCGCAGCCGAACCGGCATTTCTACGGGCATGCGGTGATCCACAAGAGCGGCGACTGGCTGTATGCCACCGAGAATGACACCACCGCCCCGGGTCGTGGCCTGTTGGGTGTGTATCGCTTCGAAGGTGAGGGACTGGTTCATGCCGGCGAGATTTCGACCCATGGTATCGGCCCGCACCAGGTGTCGTGGATGCCCGATGGCGAGACCCTGATCGTCGCCAATGGTGGCATTCGCACCGAAGCCGAAAGCCGGGTGGAGATGAACCTCGACGCCATGGAACCGAGCCTGGTGCTGATGCGGCGCGACGGCAGCCTGCTGAGCAAGGAAACCCTGCCGCAGCCGATGAACAGCGTGCGCCACCTGGGCGTAGCCAGCGACGGCACCATCGTCGCCGGCCAGCAGTTCATGGGCCCGTCCCACGAGTCGGCCGAGTTGCTGGCGATCAAGCGTCCCGGCCAGCCCTTTATCGCCTTCCCGGTGGCCGAGCAGCAGTTGCAGGCCATGGCGCATTACACCGCCAGCGTCGCGGTGCACAGCGAATTGCGCCTGGTGGCCTTGACCGCGCCGCGGGGCAACCGCTTTTTTATCTGGGACCTGGACAGCGGCGCCGTGCGCCTGGACGCGCCATTAGCGGACTGCGCGGGCGTCGGTGCGGTGGCGGACGGTTTCGTCGTCACCTCCGGCCAGGGCCGCTGCCGCTTCTACGATTGCCGCCAGGAGGAACTGACAGCCCAGCCGCTGAAGCTTCCCGCCGGGCTGTGGGACAACCATCTGCATCTGCTCTGATGGATCACCCCCCAAGCACCAAACGGCTGGACACCACCGTCGCATACTCGCCATGCAGATTGCCCAAGGACATGGCATGGACCTCCTGGGCGCTGTGCCTCGCACCAAAATAATCCGTCTTGTCGAAGGTGTAGCACGCGTCCTCCACCACCCAAGTGTCAAACCCGAGGTTGCCGGCCGTCCGCGCGGTCGCCTCCACAGAGATTGTTGCGTGGCCCCAGGCGCGGATGAAGGATGCCTTGTTGCTGGTCAATCAGGATCAGTGCCGCGTTGGCCTGGATCCGCATATTCATTCGCTTTCCCTTTCGATTTATCACTCAAAACTCGAAATAAGCCCGCCCGCCGTCTTGCGCGCCTTCCTCCCGCTCACTAACGTAGCGCCTTTACTGACGCTACCCCCGCAGGAGCCTTGCCATGGCCTCGCCAGCCTTTTCCTTTTCTCTCAAGCAATGTGGCGTTGCCGCCGCCATGGCGGGCCTGCTCGGCCTGACTGGTTGCCAGGCCTGGAACTCCCAGGACAGCCTGCCACCGACCTCCGGCGTGCAGCCGATCAAGGGCCTGGCGCAGAACGTCTCGGTGCGCCGCAACAGCCTCGGCATGCCGCTGATCGAAAGCAACACCTTTCACGACGCGCTGTTCACCCTCGGCTACGTCCACGCCAGCGACCGCATCACCCAGATGGTCACCCTGCGCCTGCTCGCCCAGGGCCGGCTTGCCGAAATGAACGGTGCGGACGCTCTCGACAGCGACCGTTTCATGCGCGCCGTCAACCTGAAGAAAAGCGCCGGCGAGTTGTACAACGCCGCGTCGCCACGGCTCAAGCGCTTCTTCGAAGTCTACGCGCGCGGCGTCAACGCCTACCTGTTCCGCTATCGTGACAAGCTGCCGCCGGACCTGGCCAGCAGCGGCTACCGCCCGGAATACTGGAAACCGGAAGATTCCGCGCTGATCTTCTGCCTGCTCAACTTCAACCTGTCGGCCAACCTGCGGCAGGAGATTTCCAGCCTGGTGCTGGCACAGAAAGTCGGCGTCGACAAGCTAGCCTGGCTGACCCCGGCCGCCCCGGACGAACCGCTGCCGCTGGCCGAAGCCGAGAAACTCAAGGGCATCGCCCTGAGCCAGGTCTCAGGCCTGGGCGCGCTGGACAAGGCCGCCGAGCAAGTGGCCGCGCTGAATATCCTCGGCACCGGCACCTCGACCAACTGGGCCATCGGCCCGCAGCGCAGCCGCAGCGGCAAGAGCCTGCTGGCCGCCGACCTGCAGCAACCGACCAGCGCTCCCGCCGCCTGGAACTACGTGCAGATTTACGCACCAAAGTACCGCGCCGCCGGGACCTCGATCGCCGGCCTGCCGATGCTGCTGTCCGGTTTCAACGGCAAGGTGGCCTGGAGCATGGCCGCCGTGCCGGGAGACAACCAGGACCTGTTCCTGGAAAAGCTCAAGCGCCAAGGCAATGCGCTCTATTACGAAGCCGACGGCAAGTGGCTACCGGTAATCGTGCGCAACGAAACCTACTTCATCAAGGGCCAGCGTTCGATCCGCGAGACGGTGTTCGAGACCCGCCACGGCCCGCTGCTCAACAGTGCGCTGGACAACACCGCCTTGACCGGCGGCTACGGCCTGGCCCTGCAGACCCCATCGTTCAAGGACGACAAGAGCCTGGATGCGTTCTTCGACCTGTCCCGCGCCCAGAGCGCCGAGAGAGCCTCGGATGCCAGCCGGGAAATCCGCGCCATCGCCCTGAACCTGGTCTTCGCCGACGCCAACCATATCGGCTGGCAGGTCACCGGACGCTTCCCCAACCGCCGCGAAGGCGAAGGCCTGTTGCCATCGCCGGGCTGGGACAACCGCTTCGACTGGGACGGCTACGCCGACGCAATGCTCCATCCCTATGACCAGGACCCGGGCCAAGGCTGGCTGGGCACCGCCAACCAGCGCACGGCGGCGCGCGGCTACGGCATGCAACTGTCCAACGCCTGGTACTACCCGGAGCGCGGCGAACGCCTGGCGGAGCTGGCCGCGGCCGGCAAGCAGGACAGCCGCAGCACCATCGCCATGCAGTACGACCAGAGCACCACGTTCGCCAACAAGCTGAAGAAAATGTTCCAGGCGCCGGGTATGGCCGGGCCGCTCAAGCAGGCCATCGATGCCCTGCCGGATACCGAACGGAGCAAGGCGCGGGAAGCCTTGAACCGGTTACTGGCGTTCGACGGCAAGCTCAGCGCGACCTCGGCTGACGCCGCGTTATATGAGCTGTTCCTGCAGGAAAGCATGAAGCAGATCTTCCTCGACAAGCTCGGCCCGGAAAGCGGTCCGGTCTGGCAGGCCTTTGTCGCCAACGGCAAGTTGTCCTACTCGGCCCAGGCCGATCATCTGCTGGGCCGCGAGGACAGCCCGTTCTGGGATGACAGCCGCACGCCACAGAAAGAAGACAAGCCGGCGATCCTGGCCCGCAGCCTGGCGGCGGCGATCAGCGCCGGTGACAGCCTGCTGGGCAGCGATCACAAGGCCTGGCAATGGGGCACGCTGCACCGTTATAGCTGGAAGAACGGCGCCGGCCAGGTGATTCGCGGACCGATCCAGGCCGGCGGCGACCACACCACGCTGAACACCTCGGCCTATGCCTGGGGCGGCGCAAGCTTCGACGTCACCCAGGTGCCGGGCGTGCGCATGATCGTCGACTTCGGCCAGATCGAACCGATGAGCGGCCAGCAGAGCCCCGGGCAGTCAGGCAACCCGGCCAGCCCGAGCTACGCCAGCGGGATCGACGGCTGGTTGAAAGCCCAGTACGTCAGCTTCCCGATGCAACAGCAGAACTTCGACAAGGCCTACGGCACCACGCGATTGACCCTGACACCCGGCAAGTAACGCTCCCTTGTAGCCGTACAGATAATCGTCCGAATCACCACCACAGTGAACCGAACAGCGCCAGTCACGGCATTACACACCATGCCTGGCGCACAATACAAAAGGCCCATCACCAGGATGGGCCGTTCTTTAACCGAGTGTCACATCATTCAGCAGGTAATCAGTTGATTACAGGAAGTTGATTGGGTAGTCGGTGATCAGGCGGAAGTCGTTGACGTTGCCTTCGCTCTCGGCAGCATTGGCGCGGTGCCAAGCCTGGCGTGCACGGATGGACAGGTTTTTCAGAGGACCAGACTGTACAACGTACTTGGCTTCCAGGTTGGTTTCGAAGTGATGCCCGTCTGAGCCATAGCCGTTATTGAGCGCATATGCAGCGTTCATATGGGTACCGTCGATACCTTCGCCATGGGCATAACGAACCATGAAGCTCAGGCCGGGGATGCCGTACTCGGCCATTTTGATGTCATAACGAGCCTGGAGGGATCTTTCACCCGGGGCGTTGAAGTCGGAGTACTCAATCGAGTTGCTCAGGAAGATCGACTCGGTACCGCGGTTTTTGTCACCCGCACCGATGTAGTCGAATGGCTCGTTGCCGTTGATCTTCTGGAACGCCAGAGTAAAGGTGTGTGCCTTCAGGAACGCATAGGATGCTGCCAGCGAGTAGGCGGTGTTGGAGATCTTGCCAGCTTTTGCCGCGCCGGTGTCGGTGGTGCGATAGAGGTTGAAGTCGAAGTTCAGAGACTGATCGGTCGCCAGCGGAAGGGTGTAGTTCGCGTTGGTGTAGTACTGATTCCACGTGTCTTGGGCCTTGGCACCGTAGAGGGATACGCTCAGGTTCTCATTGATACCGTACTTACCACCCACGTAATCAATGCTTCTGATCGGAGTACCGCCGTATTGGCTAAAGAGGTTGCCTTGCAGTGTGGTGTTGTCCTCGCTGCTGCTGGCGTAGAAGTGACCGGCGTCCAGATTGAGGTCTTTGATTTCGCTGCTTTGCAGTTGGAAGCCACGGGCAGTCTGTTGGAACTGACGGGGTGTGCCGAAGGCAAATACTGGCGCCGTGCTTGGGGTGAAGTCGCCGAACTTCAGCTCGGTTTTGGAGATGCGAACGGCAATGTCGGCACCGGCTTTGCCGTAACTGTTGTCGTTTCCAGTATTGGTGCTATTGCGGGGTAGGTTGAGCGAGCCCCCCTCATTGTCAAGACCATAGAGTTTGTAAGCAGCATCACCAAAGCCTTCAACTTTGACGCCGACAGTCCCTTGAGTGTAGCCGGAGCTGAATTTGCCCCGGATGCCTTGGGTCCAGTCGATTGAGTCTTTATTACTTTTTCCAACTTTTTGATCCTGCCTGGTCCGGTTGAAGTAGAAGTTCTCCAGAACCACGCCAGCCTTGGCTCCTTCAACAAAGCCCGGGGCATCAGCCTGAGAGGTTACAAACGGCTCAGCCATGGCCAATTGGGAACCTACTGCAGAAACAGCCAGGGCGATCATGCTCCACTTCATTACGCGCATCGTCATTTGCTCCGTTTATTTTTAGGAAGAATACTGCCGTCCCACTTGTATTTTTGTATGGGCGGCTCTTTCTTTTTTTGAGCGTCAGCTTTTTTGTTTTTGCGTCGGCGCGAAGTTATATCAGGTCGGTATTTGTCGGGTAAACTTCGTTTTCGGTGTATTGCTGAGGTTTATGGTAATTGAGATCTGCTTGCAAATTTCTTGCTGTTTCTAATCTACCGCCGGTCCGTTTTACAATGGCGCGAACATATAATATGGGGAGTGCTTGTTCAAGGCGCTTTATTGAAAGCTGTCAGAAAGGTTGGTGGTTTAAGGTAATGGGCGCAAGACCAAAATATGCGATTTCTGCAGAGGTTAATGTTAAGGGGCTTTATTGAAAGGTTCCAGAAAGGTTAGTGGTATACAGTAATGGATGCGAGACCAAAATCTGCGATTTCTGCAGGGGTCAATATTATTAAGGAGCTTTATTGAAAGCTGTCAGAAAGGTTGGCGGTATATAGTCATGAGTGCACGACCAAAATCTGCGGTTTCTGCAGAGGTCAATATATTTGGCTGCGTGAAGATCTGACAAAACAATGAAAACAATAAAAGCAGTGGAGAGAAATATGAAAGCGAGTCCGTCCGAGCAGCCGCTGATGGGCAAGGATGAAGTATCCACTAAATTCTGGCCGTACGGCTGGTGGAAAATCATGGAGATTCGCATCGGTATCATACCGTTGCCGGTGTACTTGCTGCTTCTGGTGTTGCTCGGTGGATTCGCCCTCACCGACAAGGTGCCGACTGACATTTCCGTGTCGATCGCCATTCTGGCGATAGGCGGCTATAGCTGCGCCGAGCTCGGCAAGCGCCTGCCCTTTTTCCGCAATATCGGCGCCGCCGCGATTTTCGCCACGTTCATTCCCTCGTTTCTGGCTTTCCAGCATCTGGTGCCGGATCTGGTTCTAAAGAATGTGACGGAATTTACCAAATCGTCCAATTTCCTTTATCTGTTCATTGCGTCGATCATTGTCGGCAGTATCTTCAGCATGGATAGAACGGTGCTCATCAAGGGTTTTCTGAAGATATTCGTGCCGCTCGCTGCCGGCACCGTGGCGGCGGCCATCGTCGGCACCCTGGTAGGCACCTTGTTGGGCTTGGGTGCCTTCCACACCTTCTTCTACCTGGTCGTTCCGATCATGGCAGGCGGCGTTGGCGAAGGCGCGATCCCGTTGTCGATCGGTTATGCCGCCATCCAGCATGTGCCCCAGGGTGATGTTTTCGCGCAAGTTCTGCCGCCGGTAATGCTAGGCAGTCTGACGGCCATTCTGCTGTCCGGACTGTTGAATGCCTATGGCAAGAAAAATCCGCACCTGACCGGCGAAGGCCGTCTGCAGCCGGGCGAGCACGATGACATGGAGCCGAGCGAAGAAATCCTGCCGGGCCATATGGATATCTCCCATATCGCCGCGGCCGGCATCACCGCCATCACGTTGTACATGGTCGGTTTGATGGCCTTCAAATTGTTCGGATTTCCGGCACCGGTCGCCATGCTGTTTGTCGCGGTTGTGCTTAAGCTGTCGCGCGCGGTGTCGCCGCAATTGCAGCAAGGTTCGTTCGTCGTCTACAAGTTCTTTTCGACGGCAGTGACTTATCCGTTGCTGTTCGCGATCGGCGCTGTCATGACACCGTGGGACAAGCTGGTCGCTGCTTTCAATTTGCCCAACCTGATCACGATCGTGGCAACGGTGGTGACCTTGATGGCGACGGGTTTTGTGGTCGGGCGCTGGATGAAAATGTATCCGATCGAGACCGCGATCGTGAACGCTTGCCATAGCGGCCAGGGCGGCACCGGAGACGTGGCGATCTTGACCGCCGCCAACCGCATGCAGATGATGCCGTTTGCGCAAATCGCCACGCGCATCGGCGGCGGTATCATGGTGACATTGGCGTTGATCGCCATCTCTCAGTTGACATAAGAAAACCCCGGGCCGGGTTTCACTCGGCCTGGTTGACGGAGTGCAAGCGACGAAGTGCAGGACTGTGCTTCGTCGACGCTCTACCAGCGTCTTGCTCTTTTCCCTCGGTTTTGTAACCGCCATCGCAAGTTTTTCGATCTGTTTACGACAGACAAAAGCCCCTCCAGGTCTGGAATATATCCAGTTTCAACAACACTTATGGATATGCGGGTGGAGTGCGTTTTTCTGAAGACTTCAGCATGGTGTGCTTGGGCGAGGTAAAGTGTCAGCGCTTATAAAAAAGCTATTTCGGATTAATGATCCCATCAGGCTCGCCGTTGATTTGACAGGGCATGTTTTGATCGGGGGGGGGTGATTCGGCTGTTGCAATGCAGTTGTAATAGCAGGGCCGCAAGTAATAATATTTCCTAAAGGCGCGCAATCTGCACGTGCAAGCACATCTAATGTTGACACCGTTTATGTATTTGACCGAAATTAACCAGGCGATAGAAAGTGTTAGACGTCTCGGTTGGCTAGGGGCGGCTTACTGGAAACGAATAAAAAAAACATCCAAAGAGTTCTGGAGAAAACACGATATGCAGCGGAAATTGTTGGGTTGTGCAACTGCAATATGGGCCTTGAGCTTAATTGCCACTTCAGTGAGTGCTGCTGATCTGAAACAGATCGGAAAATTGGAAATTCCAGGCGAACCTCTCAACGGCTTCGATATCACCTACGTCGATCAGGCAACCAATCTTTACTATTTGGCCGATAGATCCAACAAGTCTGTAGACGTGTTCGATGTCACCAGCGGCAAAATGGTCGACCGGCTGCCCGGAGGATTCGTAGGGCAATTGAAGAGCAGTTCTGTATCGGGTCCGAACGGTGTCGTCGTCGCTGGCGGCGATTTGTGGGCTGGCGACGGCGACAGTACTGTGAAGGTCATCGACCTCAAGACGAAAAAAGTCACTGATACCCTTTCGACCGGCGGTAAGGCCCGGGTTGACGAGATGGCATACGATCCGGACGCCCACGTTGTGATTGTCGGCAACAATGCTGACGAGCCGCCGTTCCTGACACTGTTCTCGACCGAGGCCGGGCATAAAGTCGTGTCCAAGATTGTTTTTGAGGATGCCACGGACGGAGTCGAGCAGCCTATCTACGATGCTGTGACGAAGAAGTTCTATGTTTCGGTTCCCGAGTTGAAGAAGGATAAGGCCAAGGGCGCAGTCGCCGTCATCGACCCGAGCAGCGGCAAGCTCGAGAAACTGATGCCTGTGGATGACTGCCATCCCAATGGGCTGGTGAAAGGACCTGGCGCAAATCTGCTGTTGGGTTGCGACGCCGGGAGCAAGGACGGCGGCCTGAAGCCGGTGCTCGTGGTCATGAAAACCGACGGTTCGGTAGTCAAGGTCATTCCTGGTCTCGGTGCAGCCGACATGGTCGCCTACAATCCCAAAGTCAATCAATATTACAGCGCTTCGCGCAACATGCCGGGAGCCCCGGAACTCGGCGTCATCGACGCGAAATCCAACACCCTCGTCCAGCGCATAAAACTGCCTGGAGGCACCCCGCACTCGGTCGCTGTCAGCGAGAAAAATAACCACGTCTTCGTGCCACTCGGCGCGAAGGGCGGTGGTTGTGATGGTTGCGTTGCCGTCTTCGAACCAGGTAACTGATTTTTCATCCTGATCGTCCAGCCTTGCGCGTCGCCAATACAGGCGGCGCGCAAGGCTGTCGGTCGTCTTGTATCCAGAAAAAGCGCTTGATCGGTATCGTCTCGAATGCTGATGCGCAATGCTTTTACCTGTCCTCCCATTGCCATCCTCGCCAGGTACCTGACCTATATAAGTTCCAGCAGGGAATGCAACGAGATGGCCTCACCCGCGCCGGGTCTGCTTACGTTTTCCGGTGAGTTCGAGTCGGCGAAGAACATCTGTTTCATCAGGGTTTAAATGTTCGGTTCGTGTGAGGTGAGTAAGTTTTTTTCAGAATTTTCCTAATAAATGTACAGCTCCTGCCGATAGTCAGCCCAAGCCTGTTGTCGATGGAAGGCGTGGGGCGGCACTGTCAGTATCGCCTGTTGTTATCTGGTGTATCTCCGGTATGGAGGCAGGTATCCTCACGTCTATAAGAGAGCAGTCCATGTCCCTACGAAATATGAAAATCGCTCCTCGCGCCTTTCTCGGTTTCGCATTCATTGCATTACTGGTAATTGTGCTAGGGGGCTTTTCCCAAACTCGTATGACGGTGATTCGTCAAGCGTCCGTTGATATGTATACCAATCAACTGCCCAGCGTGAAATATCTGGACAATGTGGGCGAATACATTCTGCGTATGCGTATTGTGTTCTATCGGATTCTGATCAACCGTGAGCCCGAGTCCCTGCAGAGCGAGTATCCGCGCATCGTTGGTCTGATCGACAAAGTTCGCAAGGACGAGAAAGCCTACGCAGACTTAACGGCTGATGGGGATGCGCTGGCCAAGTACAAGGCGTTCGCCGCGACGCTCGATACTTATATAGGAGGCCTGAACCAGGCGTTGGAGCTATCGCGCCAGAACAAGGTCGAGGAGTTGGGTAACCTAATGAAAAACCAGCTCAAGGCCAATTCGGATGCGATGGAGGAGCAGCTCAAGCTGTTGGTGGAAATCAACATGAAGGGGGCCACGGACGCATCGAACCAAGCTGGCGAGCAATATAGCAACGCCAGCCTCGGCATTCTTCTGGTCTCGGCTCTGGCGGCGGCGATGACCGTGCTCTTGGCCTGGTTGTTGACCCGCAGCATCGTCGTACCGCTGAACAAGGCTGTCGAAGCGGCTGAAACCATTGCCGGCGGTAACCTGACCAAGGCCATTGCCGTTGAAGGCAAGGATGAGCCGGCCCGTTTGCTCGGCGCGTTGTTGGCAATGCAAGGCAACCTGCGCAAGACCATCGAACAGATCTCCGGTTCGGCCACCCAGCTGGCGTCGGCGGCCGAAGAGCTCAGCGCGGTGACCGAGGAGTCGTCCCGCGGGCTGCAGCAGCAGAACAACGAGATCGAGCAGGCGGCCACGGCGGTCAACGAAATGACCAGCGCAGTCGAAGAAGTGGCGCGCAACGCGGTGTCGACCTCCGAAGCTTCGCAGCAGTCCAATCAGGCGGCCCGTGATGGACGCGACCGTGTCGTCCAGACGGTGGAGGCGATCCTGGTCATGACCCAGGATGTGCAAAGCACCTCGGTGCTGATCGAAGGGTTGGCCACCCAGGGCCGCGACATTGGCCAGGTGCTCGACGTGATCCGCGCGATTGCCGAACAGACCAACCTGCTGGCCCTCAACGCCGCCATCGAAGCCGCGCGGGCGGGCGAGGCCGGGCGCGGTTTCGCGGTGGTGGCCGATGAAGTGCGAGCGCTGGCCCATCGCACCCAGCAGTCGACCAAGGAAATCGAGCAGATGGTCGCCGGCATCCAGAATGGCACCGGCCAGGCCGTGCAATCGATGCAGCAGAGCAACCAGCGGACCCAGAGCACCCTGGAGATGGCCCGTGCCGCCGGCGTGGCCCTGGAGCAGATCACCCACTCGATCAACCTGATCAACGAGCGCAACCTGGTGATCGCCAGCGCCTCGGAAGAGCAGGCCCAGGTCTCCCGTGAAGTGGACCACAACCTGGTGAACATCCGCGACCTGGCTTCCCAGTCAGTCGCCGGTGCCAACCAGACCAGCGTCGCCAGTCAGGAACTGTCGCGCCTGGCGGTGGATTTGAATTCAATGGTCGCCAGATTCGTGATCTGATTGTCGATCGGGTGTGTCGGTGTTGTAGGCACAAGCATTTGAATGCCGCTCCTACAGTTGATGGCGTCGAGGACAATGGCAGTCCAGGACCGAGCCCCAGGCCACAATGACAGGTGTTACCCCCATCAGTGGGCAACCGCCCCCTTTTCTCACTCACCAATGCACCAATACGGGTCATTTATTTTTTTACGCCCATTTTCGGGCATCATTAGCTGGCTCGTAGCCATATTCCTGCTTTTTAAAACGCTTGTTCGTGACTCTGGTTCGGAAATTGCAACTTTTATCAGGTCATACGCGTTCCAGTAACAGTACTCAGTGCGCCACAAGCGCTCATATTGGTTTTTAGGGAATAAATAATGAAAAAAGCATTGCTGACCCTTTCTGCACTGGCTCTCTGCATGGCCGCCGGTTCCGCTATGGCCAAGGAATACAAGGAACTGCGCTTCGGCGTCGATCCGTCCTACGCGCCATTCGAATCCAAGGCCGCGGACGGCAGCCTGGTCGGCTTCGACATTGACCTGGGCAACGCCATCTGCGCCGAGCTGAAGGTCAAGTGCAAATGGGTTGAAAGTGACTTCGACGGCATGATCCCAGGCCTCAACGCCAACAAGTTCGACGGTGTGATTTCGTCGATGACCGTGACCGAAGCCCGCCAGAAGGCCATCGACTTCTCCAGCGAGCTGTTCTCCGGCCCGACTTCCCTGGTGTTCAAAAAGGGTGCGAACTTTTCCACGCCTGAGTCCCTCAAGGGCAAAACCGTGGGCTACGAGCAAGGCACCATCCAGGAAGCCTACGCCAAGGCCGTACTGGATAAAGCTGGCGTGACCACCAAGGCCTACGCCAACCAGGACCAGGTTTATGCTGACCTGACCTCCGGCCGCCTCGACGCTTCGGTGCAGGATATGCTGCAAGCCGAACTGGGCTTCCTGAAGTCGCCAGCGGGCGCCGGCTACGAAGTGAGCAAGCCGATCAACGATCCGCTGCTGCCGGCGAAAACCGCCGTCGGTATCAAAAAAGGTAACAAAGACCTGAAAGCCCTGTTGGATAAAGGTATCGAAGCGTTACACAAAGACGGCAAGTACACTGAAATCCAGAAGAAGCACTTTGGTGATCTGAACCTGTACAGCGGGAAGTGATCCCTTGGCGCCCCTCGCCCGAGGGGCGCCTTTTCGACTGCCAAAGGTCTGATTTTTCATGTTCGACAACCTCCTGCAAACTCTGGGGCTTTCGGCCTTCAGCCTGAAGGGCTTTGGCCCGATCCTGCTGGAAGGCACCTGGATGACCGTCAAGTTATCCATCCTCTCGCTGCTGGTCAGCGTGCTACTGGGCCTGATCGGGGCCAGTGCCAAATTATCCAGTATCAGCCTGTTGCGTATTCCGGCCCAGCTCTACACCACGCTGATTCGCGGGGTTCCCGACCTGGTGCTGATGCTGCTGATTTTCTACAGCCTGCAAACCTGGCTCTCGACCCTGACCGACGCCATGGACTGGGACTACATCGAGATTGACCCGTTTGCCGCCGGGGTCATCACCCTGGGCTTTATCTACGGTGCCTATTTCACCGAAACCTTCCGCGGCGCGATTCTCGCCGTGCCGCGCGGACAGCTCGAAGCCGCCACGGCCTACGGTCTTACCCGGGCCCAGCGGTTCCGCTTCGTGACCTTTCCGCAAATGATGCGCTTCGCCCTGCCGGGGATCGGCAACAACTGGATGGTGATCCTCAAGGCCACCGCGCTGGTCTCGATCATCGGCCTGGCCGACCTGGTCAAGGCCGCCCAGGACGCGGGCAAGAGCACTTATCAACTATTCTACTTCCTGGTACTCGCCGCCTTGATCTACCTGCTCATTACCAGTGCTTCGAACTACGTCCTGCGCTGGCTGGAACGCCGCTATGCCGCGGGCGCCCGGGAGGCCGTGCGATGATCGAACTCCTCCAGCAATACTGGCGGCCGTTCCTCTACAGCGACGGCCAGCACATCACCGGCCTGGCCATGACCCTGTGGCTGCTCAGCGCCTCGATCTTCTTCGGCTTCCTGGTGTCGATCCCGCTGTCCATCGCCCGGGTCTCGCCCAGGCGCCGCATCCGCTGGCCGGTGGAGTTCTACACCTACCTGTTTCGCGGCACGCCGCTGTATATCCAACTGCTGATCTGCTACACCGGGATCTACAGCCTGGAAGCGGTGCGCGAACAGCCGCTGCTCAATTCGTTCTTCCGCGACGCGATGAACTGCACCATCCTGGCCTTCGCCCTGAACACCTGCGCCTACACCACGGAGATCTTCGCCGGAGCCATCCGCAGCATGAACCACGGTGAAGTCGAGGCGGCCAAGGCCTATGGCCTGAGCGGCTGGAAGCTCTACGCTTATGTGATCATGCCCTCGGCCCTGCGGCGTTCGTTGCCCTATTACAGCAACGAAGTGATCCTGATGTTGCACTCCACCACCGTGGCATTTACCGCGACCATCCCGGACATCCTGAAAATTGCCCGGGACGCCAACTCGGCGACCTATATGACCTTCCAGTCCTTCGGTATCGCAGCCGTGATCTATCTGGCGATCACCTTCACCCTGGTCGGCCTGTTCCGTCTGGCCGAGCGCCGCTGGCTGGCGTTTCTCGGCCCGGCCCACTAGGACTCCAGAGCATGCGTCATCTGACTCACGAGCTGCTGGCTCCCCTGCCGGGCACCGCCCGGCAGATCCACAGCTTTCATTTCGGGCCGGAGCAGGCCACGGGAAAGATCTACATCCAGTCGTCCCTGCACGCCGACGAACTGCCCGGCATGCTGGTAGCCTGGCACCTCAAGCAGCGCCTGGCCGAGCTGGAACAGGCCGGTGCCCTGCGCGGCGAAATCGTGCTGGTACCGGTGGCCAACCCGATCGGCCTGGAACAGGTACTGATGGATGTGCCGCTGGGTCGCTACGAGCTGGAAAGCGGGCAGAACTTCAATCGCTGGTTCATCGACCTCAGCGACGAAATCGGCCAGCAGATCGAAGACCAGCTCAGCGCCGATCCGGCGCACAACCTGCAACTGATCCGCAGTCACCTCAAGGCCGCCCTGGCAGCGGAGGTGCCGACGACCCAACTGCAATCCCAGCGCCTGGCTTTGCAACGATTGGCCTGCGACGCGGACATGGTCCTGGACCTGCACTGCGACTTCGAAGCCGTGGCCCATCTGTACACCACGCCTGAAGCCTGGCCGCAGGTCGAGCCGCTGGCCCGCTATATCGGCGCGCAAGCCAGCCTGCTGGCGACCGACTCCGGCGGCCAGTCGTTCGACGAATGCTTCACCCTGCTCTGGTGGGACCTGCGCCAGCGCTTCGGCGAGCGTTTCGCGATTCCCCAGGGCAGTTTCTCGGTGACCGTGGAACTGCGCGGCCAGGGCGATGTGAATCACCCGCAAGCGATCCTCGACTGCCAGGCGATCCTCGACTACCTGACCCGCTTCGGCGCCATCACCGGCGAGCCCGCGTCCTTGCCGCAACTGCCCTATCCGGCAACCCCGCTGGCCGGGGTCGAGCCGGTAAGCACCGCGGTAGGCGGCCTGCTGGTGTTCTGCGCGGTGCCGGGGCAATACCTGGAAGCCGGGCAACTGATCGCCGAGATCATCGACCCGCTGAACGACAGCGTTACCCCTGTTCATTGCAGCACCGCGGGCCTGCTCTACGCCCGCTCGCTGCGCCGCATGGCCACCGCCGGCATGGTGATTGCCCATGTCGCCGGCCGCGAAGCCTATCGCAGCGGCTATCTACTTTCTCCTTGAGGTGCCCATGTACAAACTGACCATTGAAGGCCTGCACAAGAGCTATGGCGAACACCAGGTGCTCAAGGGCGTCTCGCTCAAGGCCAAGACCGGCGACGTGATCAGCCTGATCGGCGCCAGCGGCTCGGGCAAGAGTACCTTCCTGCGCTGCATCAACTTCCTCGAAACGCCCAATGATGGCGCCATGAGCCTCGACGGCCAGGCGATCCGCATGGTCAGCGACAAGCACGGCATGCGCGTCGCCGACGACGCCGAGTTGCAGCGCCTGCGCACCCGCCTGGCGATGGTGTTCCAGCACTTCAACCTGTGGAGCCACATGAGCGTGCTGGAAAACATCACCATGGCCCCGCGACGGGTGCTGGGGGTGAGCAAGAAAGACGCCGAGGACCGTGCCCGTCGTTATCTGGACAAGGTCGGCCTGCCGTCGCGGGTGGCCGATCAGTACCCGGCGTTCCTGTCCGGCGGCCAGCAGCAGCGCGTGGCGATTGCCCGGGCGCTGGCGATGGAGCCGGAAGTGATGCTGTTCGACGAACCGACCTCGGCGCTGGACCCGGAACTGGTGGGCGAGGTGCTCAAGGTGATCCAGGGGCTGGCAGAGGAAGGCCGGACCATGATCATGGTGACCCACGAGATGAGCTTCGCCCGCAAGGTTTCCAGCCAGGTGCTGTTCCTGCACCAGGGCCTGGTGGAAGAACAGGGCGCGCCGGACGATGTGTTGGGCAACCCGCAGAGCGAGCGGCTGCGGCAGTTCCTCAGTGGTAATCTGAAGTAATCAAAACGGCTCTCGTGAAGGCGGCTTTTGTGGGAGCGGAGCTTGCCCGCGAAGCTTTTGGCGTCCTCACGGGCCTCTTCGCGGGCAAGCTCCGCTCCCACAAGGGCAATCGGCCCCCACACAAGCCCTTCCTCAAGATCGCGGCTCTTCAGCCATGCGCCGCCGACCATGGATAGGCCAGCCACGTCTCCATGCGCCTGGCGAAGCGGCCGCTTTCCATATCCTGGTGCAGCCACTGGTCGACATACTGCTTGAGCACGATGTCACGGGGCAGCAACACGGCCTTCTCGGAAAAATCGAAGGGCTGATCCGGATGCACCGCACACAGCTCGGGATGCAGTTTCTGCTGGACCCGGGTTTCCACCGCATCGGTCATCATCAGGTCGGCCTTGCCGTCGACGATCTGCTGGAAAATCGTCACGTTGTCCGCATGCACGAGGATCTGCGCCTGCTTGAGGTTGGCCCGGGCGAACTTCTCGTTGGTCCCGCCGGGATTGACGATAGCCCGGACATTCGGCCGGTCGATCTGGGCCAGGGTCTGGAAGTCCTGCTGCCGCGAGCAGAGGGTGATCGGCGTCTTGCCATCACGCTGGTAAGGCTGAGAGAAAAACGCCAGCTTCTGGCGCTCCATGTTCACCGAGATTCCGCTGATCGCCAGGTCGAACCTGTCGGCCTGCAGATCGCCCATCAGCGTCGGCCAGGTGGTCGGCACCAGTTCCAGCTTGACCCCCAGGGACGCGGCCAACCCTTCGGCCAGCTCGATATCCAGGCCGATAAAGCCATCTGCCCCCTTGTAGCTGAACGGTTTGTAGTCACCGGTGGTGCCGACGCGCAGTACGCCCTGCTGAACGATACGGTCAAGTCGGCTGCTGGTGGCTTCCTGTTGGGAAGCCGCGCTACTGGTCAGCGGCTGTGGCGCGGCAACGGCACTGCCTGCCAGTAACAATCCGGCAAACAGGCAGCGGGAAAAATACGCGGGAATGGCAAACGTCATGAGTGGCCTTTTTTCCTGGGGTTTGGCCACTGGATTTGTATCGTATACGCGATCAAGAGTCGACTACGTCCTGTAGGAGCATGGCTTGCCAGCGAAGAGGGCCTTGAGGCCGCCAAAAGCTTCGCTGGCAAGCCAGGCTCCTGCAAGGTGTGCGGCTCGGCTGGAATCCATCGATACGGCACACACCGCTCAGGCTACGGGAGACGGCGTCTCATCAGGGAGGGTCGGCTCGCCGGGTTCGTTCGGCTGGGAGGGCTCTGAGGGTTGTGGCGTATCGGGATCAGGCTGCCCCGGGATACCCGGGATGCCGCTGGTCATACCCTGGGGGTGGGCCAGCAACGACCAGGCCAACAGACCCACTTGATTGGGTTCAAGTTTCGCCAGTTGGGCGCTGATACTTGGATCGTTCTTCATGGGGCTACTCCTGGGCGTGAAAGCCCGGTTGGTCTCGCACAAACCGGGATGGTGCACCCAGTAGAGTGCCCCAGCGCCGAGGAATTCCCTGTTTTGTCACGCCCTTCGTCAGGTGCGCGGCAGGGTCACGCCACGCTGGCCCTGATACTTGCCGCCACGGTCCTTATAGGACACTTCGCATTCCTCGTCGGACTCCAGGAACAACATCTGCGCCACGCCTTCATTGGCGTAGATCTTCGCCGGCAGCGTGGTGGTGTTGGAGAACTCCAGGGTCACGTGGCCTTCCCATTCCGGTTCCAGCGGCGTGACGTTGACGATGATCCCGCAACGGGCATAGGTGCTCTTGCCCAGGCAGATGGTCAGTACGTTGCGTGGAATACGGAAGTATTCGACGGTACGGGCCAGGGCAAAGGAGTTCGGTGGAATGATGCAGACGTCGCTCTTGACGTCGACGAAGCTGCCCGCGTCGAAGTTCTTCGGATCGACGGTCGCCGAGTTGATGTTGGTGAACACCTTGAATTCATCGGCGCAACGCACATCGTAGCCATAGCTCGAGACACCGAAGGAAATCACCCGGTTGTCGGCCTCGCCACGCACCTGGCGCTCGACGAAGGGCTCGATCATGCCGTGCTCTTGCGCCATGCGGCGAATCCACTTGTCCGATTTGATGCTCATGGCGGGTGTCCTGATATAACGAGGTGGAGAAATTCTGTCCGGCATCTTACCGGGGCGCGCCGCCGGGTTAAAGCGTCGACGCCGTTTCTCGCGACGAGACTGTCCCCGGGCCTGACAAATCGGCTATTTGCGCGGGGCGAACAGCCGGGCTGGCCGCCGTCAGTCACGAAATAGGCGAAACCTTGTTGAAGACCATTGGCACGTCTCGGAAAGTGGGGTATGGTGGCGCCACTGTGCTGCTTGTGTCACTGAGAATCTCTACACGATGTTGAATTTCGATCCAACCATCTCCAAGAATTTTTCCTGCTCTTTGCACTCAGTCTCGGCCAGGGCTTTTCCTGAGTCGCAGTTAACTTTGTCCAAGGAGACATCAAATGTCTAATCGCCAAACCGGTACCGTCAAGTGGTTCAACGATGAAAAAGGCTTCGGCTTCATCACTCCACAATCCGGTGACGACCTGTTCGTACACTTCAAAGCAATCCAATCCGACGGCTTCAAAAGCCTGAAAGAAGGCCAACAGGTTTCTTTCATCGCTACCCGCGGTCAGAAAGGCATGCAAGCTGAAGAAGTTCAAGTTATCTAACTTGTACTGATCCAGTAAAAAGCCCCGCCCTCAAAAGCGGGGCTTTTTTTGTGCCCGGTGTTTTTGCATTGAAGTCGAGCATACCTCTGTGGCGAGCGGGCCTGCCCGCTCGCCACATGGGCCTGCGCCCTATCAATCGTCGCTGATGGTGATATTCGGCATCGCCTGGCTGAGCGCTTCCTGCAACACGATCCGCGCGCCCACGTGCCGCGCCAGTTCCTGGTAGACCATGGCGATCTGACTGTCCGGCTCGGCGATCACCGTCGGCTTGCCACCATCGGCCTGCTCACGGATCAACATCGACAGCGGCAACGAAGCCAGCAGCTCGACACCATATTGGCTCGCCAGCTTCTCACCGCCGCCTTCACCGAACAGATGTTCGGCATGGCCGCAGTTCGAACAGATATGCACCGCCATGTTTTCCACGACGCCCAGCACCGGGATATTCACCTTGCGGAACATCTCCACGCCCTTGCGCGCATCCAGCAAGGCCAGGTCCTGCGGGGTGGTGACGATCACCGCACCGGCCACCGGGACCTTCTGCGCCAGGGTCAGCTGGATATCGCCGGTACCCGGCGGCATATCGATCACCAGGTAGTCCAGGTTGCCCCAGTCGGTCTGGGTCACCAGTTGCAACAAGGCCCCGGAAACCATCGGGCCACGCCAGACCATCGGCGTGTTGTCATCGGTGAGGAAGGCCATGGACATCACTTCCACGCCATGGGACTCGATGGGCACGAACCATTTCTGCTCCTTGATCTTCGGCCGCGTGCCTTCGGCGACGCCGAACATGATGCCCTGGCTCGGCCCGTAGATATCCGCGTCGAGAATACCGACCCGCGCCCCTTCACGAGCCAGCGCCAGCGCCAGGTTGGCCGCCGTGGTGGATTTGCCCACCCCGCCCTTGCCGGACGCCACCGCCACCACGTTCTTCACATTGGCCAGACCCGGAATCTGCGCCTGGGCCTTGTGCGCGGCGATCACGCAATCGATCTCGACCTTGGCCGCGGCGACGCCGTCGAGGCCTTCGACGGCCATCTGCAGCATCTGCGCCCAGCCGCTCTTGAACAGCCCGGCGGCATAGCCCAGCTCCAGCCGGACCGTCACGCGATCGCCCTGGATATCAATGGCCCGCACGCAGCCGGCGCTGACCGGGTCCTGGTTCAGATAAGGGTCGGTGTACTGGCGAAGGACGGCCTCCACCGCTGCGCGATTGACTGCGCTCATGGGCAACTCCCGAAAAAGACTGAGTAAAACAGACAGCTATCGTAACTGTTCTGGAGCGCAGAGACATGCCAGACAATCATTTGTGGCGAGCGGGCTTGCCCGCGTTGGGGTGCGAAGCGCCCCTGAAACCAGCATCCGCGGTGTCTCAGGCAGGCCGAGTGCACAGGTTTTACGACGGCTGCGCAGTCGAACGCGGGCAAGCCCGCTCGCCACAAAACCGCGCCAGGTTTCAAATCCCCCGGGCGGAACAATCTCCGGGCAAGGCTGCAAGGGGTGAATTATGTGCGCCGGGGCTTTATAGTGGCCGATCTCCGTTTCACTTCAAGTAGCCGAGCCCCATGTCCGAGCCACGCCAGATCCTCGTCACCAGCGCCCTGCCCTATGCCAATGGTTCCATTCACCTTGGCCACATGGTCGAGTATGTCCAGACGGACATGTGGGTGCGCTTCCAGAAGCACCGCGGCAACCAATGCATCTATGTCTGCGCTGACGACGCCCACGGCTCGGCCATCATGTTGCGCGCCGAGAAGGAAGGCATCACCCCGGAACAGCTGATCGCCAATGTCCAGCTCGAACACAGCGGCGACTTCGCCGACTTCCTGGTGGAGTTCGACAACTTCCATTCGACCCACGCCGAAGAAAACCGCGAGCTGTCGACGCAGATCTACTTGCGCCTGCGCGACGCCGGGCATATCGCCACGCGCTCGATCACCCAGTATTTCGACCCGGAAAAGCAGATGTTCCTGGCCGACCGCTTCATCAAGGGCACCTGCCCGAAATGCGGCACCGAAGACCAGTACGGCGACAACTGCGAGAAATGCGGCGCGACCTACGCCCCGACCGACCTGAAAAACCCGAAATCGGCGATTTCCGGGGCGACCCCGGTACTCAAGGACTCCCAGCACTTCTTCTTCAAGCTGCCGGACTTCCAGGCCATGCTGCAAACCTGGACCCGCAGCGGTACCCTGCAGGATGCCGTGGCGAACAAGATCGCCGAATGGCTGGATGCCGGCCTGCAGCAGTGGGACATCTCCCGCGATGCACCGTACTTCGGTTTCGAGATCCCGGATGAGCCGGGCAAGTACTTCTATGTCTGGCTGGACGCGCCGATCGGCTACATGGCCAGCTTCAAGAACCTCTGCGCGCGGCGTCCGGAACTGGACTTCGACGCGTTCTGGGGCAAGGACTCCACCGCCGAGCTGTACCACTTCATCGGCAAGGACATCGTCAACTTCCACGCCCTGTTCTGGCCGGCGATGCTCGAAGGCGCGGGCTACCGCAAGCCGACCGGGATCAACGTGCACGGCTACCTGACCGTCAACGGCCAGAAAATGTCCAAGTCGCGCGGCACCTTTATCAAGGCCCGCACCTACCTGGACCACCTGTCCCCGGAATACCTGCGCTACTACTACGCGGCCAAGCTGGGCAAGGGCGTTGATGACCTCGACCTGAACCTGGACGACTTCGTGCAGAAGGTCAATTCGGACCTGGTGGGCAAGGTGGTCAATATCGCCAGCCGTTGCGCCGGTTTTATCCACAAGGGCAATGCCGGCGTACTGGTAGCCGGCAACGCCGCGCCGGAACTGACCGAGGCCTTCCTGGCCGCCACCCCGGGTATCGCAGAAGCCTACGAGGCACGCGATTTCGCCCGGGCCATGCGCGAGATCATGGGCCTGGCCGACCGCGCCAACGCCTGGATCGCCGACAAGGCACCCTGGTCCCTGGCCAAGCAGGAAGGCAAGCAGGATGAAGTCCAGGCGGTCTGCGCCGTGGGTATCAACCTGTTCCGCCAGTTGATCATCTTCCTCAAGCCGGTGCTGCCGCTGTTGGCCGCCGATGCCGAGGCGTTCCTCAATGTCGCGCCGCTGACCTGGAACGATCACGCCAGCCTGCTCGCCAACCATCAGCTGAACGCGTTCCAGCCGTTGATGACCCGTATCGACCCGGTAAAAGTACAAGCCATGACCGACGCCTCGAAGGAAGACCTCACTGCCAGCCAGACCGACACCGGTAGCGCCGCCCCGCAAGGCAACGGCGAACTGGCCAAGGACCCGCTGTCGGCGGAGATCGACTTCGATGCCTTCGCCGCCGTTGACCTGCGCGTAGCGCTGATTCTCAAGGCCGAAGCCGTCGAGGGCGCGGACAAGCTGCTGCGCCTGACCCTGGATATCGGCGATGAGCAACGCAACGTGTTCTCCGGGATCAAGAGCGCCTACCCGAACCCGGCTGAGCTGGAAGGTCGCCTGACCATGATGATCGCCAACCTCAAGCCACGGAAAATGCGCTTCGGCATCTCCGAGGGCATGGTGATGGCGGCCGGCCCCGGCGGTGAGGAAATCTACCTGCTGAGCCCGGACACCGGCGCCAAACCCGGCCAGCGGATCAAGTAACCGCCCGCTGCGCCTGGTGGGCCATGGGCAATCATGGCCCACGATGTCGCAAAACTGGTGCGCCGTCCCTCCTTGCCGGATAATCAGCTCGTTCGCCAGGCTCATACGAAAACTCGCCGAGCGGCGCGCAGGCAGTTTTCGTAGAGCCTAACCCGGCATGACCATGATCGATTTTGTACTCCCCCTCGTCAGTGCAGCCCTGCTCAACAACTTCGTGTTGCACTGGCCGCTGGGTGTCGATCCGCTGCTGCAAGCCCGGCCGGCCGCCGGGAAACGCCTGACACTCCACGCGCAGGGCATTGCCACCAGCGCGCTGATGCTGGTCACCACGCTGATCAGCCACAGCCTCTACCACTACCTTCTGCTGCCGCTGGGCCTGGAGGCCTTCAAGCTGTTCGTCTTCCTGCCCACCAGCGTCTTGCTGATCGGCCCGCTCCTGAGCCTGCTTGCGCGCGGCCTGCCACGCCTGCCATTCGGCGGACTCACAACGCCGTTGCTGGGCAATGCCGGCATCCTTGGCCTGAGCCTGCTCAACGCGGCCGATGACAAGGGCTTGATCCAGGCGCTCCTTACCAGCCTGGGTGCCGGGCTGGGTTTCTGGCTGGTCCTGGGCCTGTTCAGCGATCTGCGCCAGCGTACTTTCCACGAAGAAGTGCCGCAGCCCTTTCGCGGGCTGCCGATCGACCTGATCGGCGCCGGTCTGATCGGCGTGGCTTTCCTCGGTTTCACTGCATTGGTCAAACCATGAGCCTGATTCAACGTATCGATGCCCTGCTGCCGCAGACCCAATGCGGCAAATGCGGGCACCCGGGTTGCAAGCCCTACGCCGAAGGCATCGCCCAGGGCGAAGCGATCAACAAGTGCCCGCCAGGCGGTGGCGAAACCATTGCCGCCCTGGCCGAACTGCTGCGGGTGCCGGTCCTGCCGCTGGACCCGGAACGCGGCAGCGCCCCGGCCCAGGTCGCCTTTATCCGCGAGGCCGAGTGCATCGGCTGCACCAAGTGCATCCAGGCCTGCCCGGTGGATGCCATCGTCGGTGCCGCCAAATGGATGCACACGGTGATCGTCGACGAGTGCACCGGCTGCGACCTGTGCGTCGCGCCCTGCCCGGTGGATTGCATCGAGATGCATCCGCTGCCCCGCGCCCAGGTCGTGGCGGTGGTCGGCGGCCTGGCCCATAGCGCCGAAGAACTCAGGGCCCGTACGGAAAAACGCAACCGGGCCCGGCGCCGCTTCGAAAGCCGTAACGCCCGGCTGCGCGCCGAAGAACAGCGCAAGCAGGCGGAACGCCTGGCCCGTACGCAACGCGCCGGGCAACCCGAGCCAGTCGCCAGCAACCCGCTGCAAGACGCCATTGCACGGGTCAAGGCGCAGAAAGCCGCGGCCGCCGACGCCACGCTGAAAAAAGCCAAGATCGATCTGGCCATGAGCCGCGCGCAACTGAACAAATCGCTGAAAGCCTTCGGCCACCCGCCAATCGCCGAACAGGCCGCGCAACTGGTGCTGCTGCAACAACAGTTCGAGGCGGCGGAACAGGCCCTGCGCCACGCCGAGGCAGCCCATGCGGCCCCTTGAAACGCCGGAACAGCGCACCCGCCAGGCGATGCAATGGGTGTTGCTCGCCACGCTGCCGGGGATCGCGGTACTGCTCTGGCTCAATGGCTGGGCCATCCTGATCAATCTGCTGCTGGCCGGCGCTAGCGCAGTCGCGGCCGAAGCGCTGGCCCTCGGTTTGCGCCGCCGTCCCCCGGGCCCCGCGTTGCTGGATGGCAGCGCCCTGGTCAGCGCCACCCTGCTGGCCATCGCCCTGCCGCCCTATTGCCCCTGGTGGCTGACCGTCGGTGCCGCGGCCAGCGCCTTGCTGCTGGGCAAGCACCTGTACGGCGGCCTGGGCAAGAACCCGTTCAATCCGGCGATGCTCGGTTATGCCCTGGTCCTGGTCAGCTTCCCCGGCGCCATGACCCATTGGTCGGTCAACCATGGCCTGGACCTGCCCGGTGCGCTGCAAGCCGTGTTCGGCCTGCACCTCGACGGGCAACCGGACGCCTGGGTCCAGGCCACCGCGCTGGACACCCTGCGCGTCAACAAAAGCCTGACCATCGACGAGCTCTTCGCCGGCAACCCCGCATTCGGCCATTTCGGCGGCAAGGGCAGCGAATGGATCAATCTGGCCTTTCTCGCCGGCGGCGCCTTTCTGCTCCGGCAAAAAGTCTTCAGTTGGCACGCGCCGGCGGGCATGCTCGGCAGCCTGTTTATCCTCAGCCTGTTGTTCTGGAATGGCTCCGGTTCGGACTCCCACGGCTCGCCGCTGTTTCACTTGCTGACTGGCGCGACAATGCTCGGTGCTTTTTTCATCGTCACCGAGCCGGTTTCCGGCGCCAGGAGCCCCAGGGCGCGCCTGCTGTTCGGCATCGGTGTCGGTGCGCTGACCTATGTGATCCGCACCTGGGGCAGCTACCCCGATGGCCTGGCCTTTGCCGTACTGCTGATGAACCTGGCGGTACCCTCGCTGGAACGCCTGGTCGCCGCCACGCAGGAGGAACCGCCAGTATGAACAGAACCGCCTCGGCACTTATCCTGCTGACCCTGGCCGGACTGGGGATCGGCCTGACCTGGCTGGCGCAGCAACAGGCGCGGCCGCTGATCCAGGAGCAACGCGAGGCGATCGAGAACCGCAAGCTGCTCGATGTCCTGCCGCCGGGGCAATACCAGAGCCGCCCGCTACGACTGGAGGCGGCGCAGCAAGCTCATAGCCTGCTGCTCAGCGGCACCTTGATGCTCAAGGACGGACAACCGACGGCAGTGGTCCTGCAAAGTCGGACCCAGGGCTACGGCGGCCCGCTGGAGCTGATGATCGGAATTGGCGCGAATGGCCGACTGCTCGGAGTCAAGACCCTGTCGCACGCGGAAACCCCCGGACTCGGTGGAAAAATCGCCGACCAGGGTAATCGCTGGCTGCAACACTGGCTGGGCAAGTCCCGCGCGGACACCCCCGATAGCGACTGGAGCCTGAAACAGGATGGTGGCCAATTCGACCAGATAGCCGGCGCGACGATCACTTCCCGCGCCGCCGTCAACGCCATTCATGATGCCCTGCGTTATTTCGATGAACACCAGGCACAACTCATGGGGAACGCCGCGCATGAATAGACCCGCGCTACTCCAGGGAACGCTGGTACTGACACCGCTGCTCGGTGCCAGCGACTCGCTGCTCAAGGCATTCTCGATAGGACTACTGAGCCTGATCGCGATCAGCGCCCATGGCCTGCTGAGTCGGCTCCTCAAGCTCCGGATTCATCCGCGACTGGCCGGGCTGAGCAGCATCCTGCTGGCCGCCAGCCTGGTCAGCTGCCTTTCGCTTGGTGTCCAGGCCTGGGCCTGGGAGCTGCACCAGGCCCTGGGCATCTACCCGGCCCTGATCGGCCTGCAATGCCTGCTATTGGAACGCCTTGGGGCATTCGAGCGCAGCCACCTGGGAGCCACTACCGCCCTGCTCGCCGGCCTCGTGGGTGGACTGCTGCTCATGGGGGCATTGCGAGAACTGCTGGGTAACGGCACATTGCTGGATCATCTGCGCTGGCTGGTACCGACCGCCAACGAACTGCCGCGCCTGTGGGCCGCCCAGGGCGGACTGCACCTGGCCAGCCTGACGCCAGGAGCCTTTATCCTCCTGGGCCTGCTGCTGGCCGCCAGGCAGGCCTGGAAGCAACACCGATCGAGCAAACCGAATTCACTCTTGAGCACACAAAGGGACCTGTAGCAGCATGGCTTGCCAGCGAAGCTTTTGGCGCTCTTGAGGCCCCCTTCGCGACAATGCGGCGCCCCGACAGGCCATGCCCCTACAGGTGCTGTGTACAACCTTAAAGGACTCCACCGCCCCATGAATGCCGCCAAACGCCTGGAGATCTTCCGCAAATTCCACGAAGACAATCCAGACCCCAAGACCGAACTGGCCTACTCGACGCCCTTCGAACTGTTGATCGCGGTGATTCTTTCCGCCCAGGCCACCGACGTCAGCGTGAACAAGGCGACGGCCAAGCTCTATGCCGTGGCCAATACCCCGCAAGCCATCCACGCCCTCGGGGTCGAAGGACTATCGGCCTATATCAAGACCATTGGCTTGTTCAACAGCAAGGCCAAGAACGTGATCGAGACCTGTCGCTTGCTGCTGGAAAACCACGGCGGCGAGGTACCGCAAACCCGCGAAGCCCTGGAAGCCCTGCCCGGCGTCGGCCGCAAGACCGCCAACGTCGTGCTCAACACCGCATTCCGACAACTGGCCATGGCCGTCGACACGCATATTTTCCGCGTCAGCAACCGCACCGGCCTGGCGCCGGGCAAGGACGTGGTCGCAGTCGAGAAGCAGTTGATGAAGTTCGTGCCCAAGCCCTATCTACTCGATGCCCACCATTGGTTGATCCTGCACGGGCGTTACGTCTGCCAGGCGCGCAAACCACGTTGTGGCAGTTGCCGGATCGAAGACCTGTGCGATTACAAGGACAAGACCTCGGACGATTGAGCCGCTATTGGTTTTATCGATCAGGCGATTGAAAAAATCTTTTTTACCGGGCCGGAAATTATCGATATAAGGGGCGCCAACGGCAGTCTTAGCCCGGAGTTATGTTTATGAGCACCGACAAAGAGCAATTGGACGTAGAGGACGACTTCATCGCTGCCGAAACAGAGGACAGCGAGCCCGTGGTGGAAGTCGCAAAAACCAACCTCAGCAAGCGCCGCACCATTGATAACCTGCTGGAAGAGCGTCGCCTGCAAAAGCAATTGGCGGACTATGATTTTGATTTGTAATTAACACGCGCCCACTCAAAAGCCTCCTTTGCGGAGGCTTTTCGGTTTGTAGAGGTGTGGTTGTTACACAAAGCATCATCGATGCCACGCCGCAGGCCCTCTCCTGCCGGCTGAATACCAGGGGTTTCTCGTCGTCCCTGCTGCCTTCCCCCTTTCGTCCGTTGCCAGATGCCTGTCGCCAAAGGCGCTGATCAGACCAGGCCGTTGCGCTGCGCCAACTCGATCAGGTCAACCAGCGAGCGGGCATTGAGCTTGAGTAATAAACGCGTCTTGTAGGTACTGACGGTCTTGTTGCTCAAGAACATGCCATCGGCAATTTCCTTGTTGCTCTTGCCTCTCGCCAATTGCTGCAACACCATCATTTCACGGCCCGAGAGCCGATTGACCATGTCCGCCTCGCTGGCATTCCCCAGGCTGGAGCGCACCGTGTGCAGCGCCTGGTTGGGGAAATAGCTATAGCCGGACAGCACCGCCTTGATGGCACTGAGCATTTCAGTCAGGTCCTGCTGCTTGCACACGTAACCGGCGGCGCCGGCCTGCATGCAACGCATGGAAAAATGCCCGGGGGCCTGCGAGGTCAGCACCAGAACTTTGAAAGAAAGCCCCATAGACGTTAAACGGGCAATGACTTCCAGCCCGTCCAGCTTGGGAATCCCGATATCGAGTATAACAATGTCCGGCGCATGTTCCCGCGCCAACTGTAAAGCATCTACACCGTTATCCGTCTCCGCAATGACTTCGTAGCCATGACGTTCCATCAGCATACGTACAGCAAGACGAATGACGGGATGATCATCCACGATCAGCACTTTATTCATGGGCAAGTCCAATTTTCGCTGTTCGAATTTTCAGAGTCAGCACAATAGCCTAGTCATACCCTCCTGGGCATAGCGCCTCCACCGGGCAGTACCAGCCAAAGACATTCCCTACAAACAACAGAGATTTGCCCTACAAAAAAAGCACCATCATAAAAAGTACAACTCCCTGGAGGATCAGCAGCCGCCCGGGAGCCACACTGTCCATGATAAACATCCCACTTCCAGTGGTATTTCATCCTGGCGTCCAGCAGAACGACATCACCTTGCCGCGCGTTGCCAGATTCAAACATTAGAACGCCAGGTAATGGCCTGTCTAATGGATTTCTGCAACAAGAAATAATGGCCCCGCCGCCCCCGAAAACCCGCCCGGGCAGTACCTGCGCGCAAACGCCGTGACGCAGGGCGTGACCACGTCGCGGAAAAGCGCCACAAGTGCCCACTGGCCGCCACGCAAAACCCAGGAGAAATTTTCCATGAACCGCCGGCATACACATAAGTAAGGACGGCATTATGAAAAAGCCGTTTACTCTAATGCCGGGCCAGCGGAAACGTTTGACAACTTGTACCCAGCCTCCGCTCGTGAATACACGGACTGCGCTGGGGCGAGGCATATCAACAAACCCTGAACGTCAATATTATCAGGCGCAGCCCGACACACTTTGAAAATGCCAATCCAGCACCGATAAAAAGAACAGGAAACGGACTACGCCCCGCCAAGAACGCTTACCTTCAATTCTACAATCACAGCGCGAAAGTTAAACCCTCTGACTTGATCCTTTCTTTCCAGGCTGCAAACTCGATACTTGCTGACTCACTTCAAGACCTTCGAGCACCACCAATCGTTTATTCAACTCTCAACACCGAATGACATTAGCAAAGGTCTATCCTACGACTCGGACGAGCAGGCCATATATAATGAACGACCACACTTTCAAAAAGCATTCCACTGCGCACAAAACCCTGGATCTTGATCTCGATCTGGCCATTGATGACTTCCTCAAACGCGGTGGCACCATTGCTCGCGTGCAAGCCAGCGCCAGCAACCAGGCCCCGCCGGAAACCGGCGAGCCAGCCATCGCGGTGGAAGACGAGGAGCAGGAAAGAACACGCAAAACCGAACTGCTGCGCGAGTTGATTACCAAGGGCGCGGGGATCTCGGCGCTGCAGTACTCGCTCAAGATGAACAAGAACGAGATAAAACGCATGGCGCGGGAAAACGGCCTGAAGATCAGCCAAAGCCGCTCGCTGCACCTCACTCGAAAATACCGGGCGGCGCACTCGGCCAGTGCGGAGTTCGCCCAAGATGCCATTGCCGGACATGCCATGCACTATTGCGCGCTCGGCTACACCGCCATCGAGATTGCGCAAAAACTCGACCTGACCGTGCGTCAGGTCTGCGAGCTGGGGAAAAACTACCGCTTCGAACTCAACCACCGTACCGACCATCGGGATGAATAATGTCATCCCGACGGTAAAAAAAAGCCCCGGCCAAGCGGCCGGGGCTTTTCAGGGCAACAACCGATCAGAACAACTTGCGACCCTTGTTCGCCGCAATGCGCATGCGCAACGCATTGAGCTTGATGAAGCCGGCCGCGTCGGCCTGGTTGTAGGCACCGCCATCTTCTTCGAAGGTGGCGATATTGGCATCGAACAGCGACTCGTCGGACTTGCGCCCGGTGACGATCACGTTGCCCTTGTACAGCTTCAGGCGAACCACACCATTCACGTGGGCCTGGGACGCATCGATCATTTGCTGCAGCATCAGACGCTCAGGGCTCCACCAGTAGCCGGTGTAGATCAGGCTGGCGTACTTGGGCATCAGCTCGTCTTTCAGGTGAGCGACTTCGCGGTCCAGGGTGATCGACTCGATGGCCCGGTGCGCGCGCAGCATGATGGTGCCGCCCGGGGTTTCGTAGCAGCCGCGGGACTTCATGCCCACATAGCGGTTCTCGACGATATCCAGACGACCGATACCGTGTTCGCCACCGATGCGGTTCAGGGTCGCCAGCACGGTGGCCGGGGTCATTTCGACGCCGTCCAGCGCGACGATATCGCCGTTGCGGTAGGTCAGTTCCAGGTACTGCGGCTTGTCAGGCGCGTTCTCCGGGGAGACGGTCCAACGCCACATGTCTTCTTCGTGCTCGGTCCAGGTGTCTTCCAGCACGCCGCCTTCATAGGAGATGTGCAGCAGGTTGGCGTCCATCGAGTACGGGGATTTTTTCTTGCCGTGACGCTCGATCGGGATGTTGTGCTTTTCAGCGTAATCCATCAGCTTTTCACGGGACAGCAGGTCCCATTCACGCCACGGCGCGATCACTTTCACGCCAGGCTTGAGGGCATAGGCGCCCAGCTCGAAACGCACCTGGTCGTTACCCTTGCCGGTAGCGCCGTGGGAAATCGCGTCGGCACCGGTTTCGTTGGCGATTTCGATCAGGCGCTTGGCGATCAGCGGACGGGCGATGGAGGTACCCAGCAGGTACTCGCCTTCGTAGACGGTATTGGCACGAAACATCGGGAACACGAAATCGCGCACGAACTCTTCGCGCAGGTCATCGATATAGATCTCTTTCACGCCCATGGCTTGCGCCTTGGCACGTGCAGGTTCGACCTCTTCGCCCTGACCCAGGTCAGCGGTGAAGGTCACCACTTCACAGTTATAAGTATCCTGCAGCCACTTGAGGATCACCGAAGTGTCCAGGCCGCCGGAATACGCCAGAACGACCTTGTTTACGTCGGCCATGCCATCACTCCACGGGGTTGTACGGAAAGGCGTCGATTCTACCGCTCAAACCGGTGGATTTACAGAGGCGCGACAGCTTAGGACGGCAAAGCGACAGATAATGTCGACGCGGCGACGAAAACAGCCGCTTCAGGAGGTCTTCGCGGCACTCCCGGCGCCAGCCGTGGGCGCGGGAGCGGGAACAGCAGCGGGCGCGGACTTCTCGGCGACCGGGACACGCTCCAGATGGATATTGACCCGACGATTCTTCGCCCGGTTGGCCGCACTGTTGTTCGGCACCAGCGGATAACGTTCACCGTGGAAACGCATGACGATCTCCGATTCGGGGATGCCATTGGCCTTGAAAAAGTCCATCACCGCCAGCGCCCGGCGGCGCGACAGGTCACGGTTGGCCAGGCGATTGCCGGCATTGTCGGAATGCCCGTCGAGTTCGATATGGTTGACGCTCGGATCGGCCTTGATGAAGTCGAGCATCACCTGCAACTCGGCCTTGGCCTGGGCATCGAGGTCGACACCGGTGCCGGGAAAGCCGATCTGCGCCTGTTTCACTTGCTCGAAATTCTTCGGCAGCAGTTTCGCGGTGCATTCCTGATAGTCACTGTAGGCCTTGCTGAACTTCACCGGCAGCAGGCGGACTTCCGAGACGCCGCCGTCGCGCGAATAGTGACGCAGCAGCGGGCTGCGACCCTCCAGCAAACCACTGACCAGCCGTCCGGCCTGGCCCTGGGAACTGTTGAAAAGCACATCGCCACTACCGATCTGCACCGAGCCCAGGTTGATGTCGCCACGCCCCGGCTGCCACGGCGCCGCGGCGGCGAGCAGGGTCGCCGAACCGCCACCGAGCACATGGTTGTAGGCCTTCAGGCGAAAAGTCACCTGCTCGCCGGCCCGGCGCACGAACTCACCGGCACCGAAGTCGGTGATCGGCTGGCTCAGCCGGCACTCGAACTTGTCCCCTTCCACCTTCCACTCGATGCTCTCCAGACGGGTCTGGAAAGTCATGGCCATGGCGGGCAGGCCGGCGAACATACTGAGCAAGGCTAAATAACGCTGGCGCACGGGAGGCTCCACTGAATGTCTACATCGTCAAGACAGGCATGCCGATTCCACGCCCTACCTCTGTGGTATCGGTTGACCGTGGCAAAACTTGATAGCGAGTGCCTGAGGCCGTCTTTTCCGGTAGCATTCCCTTCAGTTCGACCCGCCTGGAATCCCCAATGTCCGACCGCCTGACCCTGCTGCGTCCCGACGACTGGCATATTCATCTTCGCGATGGTGCTGCGTTACCCCACACTGTCGCGGATGTTGCGCGCACCTTCGGCCGCGCCATCATCATGCCCAACCTGGTGCCACCGGTACGCAACGCCGAGGAAGCCGACGCCTATCGCCAGCGCATCCTCGCCGCGCGTCCGGCCGGCAGCCGCTTCGAACCGTTGATGGTGCTCTACCTCACCGACCGGACCCAGCCCGAGGAAATCCGCGCCGCCAAGGCCAGCGGTTTCGTCCACGCCGCCAAGCTCTACCCGGCCGGCGCGACCACCAACTCGGACTCCGGCGTCACCAGCATCGACAAGATTTTCCCGACCCTGGAAGCCATGGCCGAAGTCGGCATGCCGCTGTTGATCCACGGTGAAGTCACCCGTGGCGAGGTCGACGTGTTCGACCGCGAGAAACTCTTCATCGACGAGCATATGCGCCGCGTCGTCGAACGTTTCCCGAGCCTGAAGGTGGTGTTCGAACACATCACCACGGCCGATGCGGTGCAGTTCGTCAGCGAGGCCCCGGCCAACGTCGGCGCGACCATCACCGCCCATCACCTGCTGTACAACCGCAACCATATGCTGGTGGGCGGTATCCGTCCGCACTTCTACTGCCTGCCGATCCTCAAGCGCGGCACGCACCAGGAAGCCCTTCTGACGGCGGCGACCAGCGGCAATCCGAAGTTTTTCCTCGGCACCGACTCGGCGCCTCACGCCCAGCACGCCAAGGAAGCCGCCTGCGGTTGCGCCGGCTGCTACACCGCCTATGCGGCGATCGAGTTGTATGCCGAAGCCTTCGAACAGCGCAACGCGCTGGACAACCTCGAAGGTTTCGCCAGCCTGCATGGCCCGCGGTTCTACGGCCTGCCGGCGAACACCGAACAGATCACCCTGGTCCGTGAAGAATGGACCGCCCCGACCAGCCTGCCATTCGGCGAGCTGTCAGTCATCCCGCTGCGCGCCGGTGAAAAACTGCGCTGGCGCCTGCTGGAGAAAACGCTGTGAGTGAAGAGCATTTCGACGACGAACAAGAAGGCAATGGCGGCGGTACCGGTTCCCGGCACCCGATGGCCGCACGCTTTCGTGGCTACCTGCCGGTTGTCGTCGATGTCGAGACCGGAGGTTTCAACGCCGCCACCGACGCCCTGCTGGAAATCGCCGCGACCACCATCGGCATGGACGAAAAAGGCTTTGTGTTCCCGGAGCACACCTACTTCTTCCGCGTCGAGCCCTTCGAAGGCGCGAATATCGAAGCGGCAGCCTTGGAGTTCACCGGGATCAAGCTCGATCACCCGCTGCGCATGGCCGTCAGCGAAGAAACCGCGCTGACCGACATTTTCCGTGGTGTGCGCAAAGCCCTGAAGGCCAACGGTTGCAAACGCGCGATCCTGGTCGGCCACAACAGCAGCTTCGATCTGGGCTTCCTCAACGCCGCGGTGACGCGCCTGGACATGAAGCGCAACCCGTTCCACCCGTTCTCCAGCTTCGACACCGCCACCCTCGCCGGCCTCGCCTACGGCCAGACCGTGCTGGCCAAGGCCTGCCAGGCGGCCGATATCGACTTTGACGGACGCGAAGCCCACTCGGCCCGCTACGACACCGAGAAGACCGCCGAGCTGTTCTGCGGCATCGTCAACCGCTGGAAGGAAATGGGCGGCTGGGAAGACTACAACGACTGATCCGGTCGGCGAAGCAAACCCAGGCATAAAAAAACCGGTCATGAAGACCGGTTTTTTTATGCCTGAAGCCTGGCGCTTACAGCTTGCCGGCGTTCTCGGTCAGGTACTTGGCAACGCCTTCTGGCGAAGCGTCCATGCCCTTGTCGCCTTTTTTCCAGTTGGCCGGGCAGACTTCGCCGTGCTCTTCGTGGAATTGCAGGGCGTCGACCAGACGGATCAGTTCTTCCATGTTACGGCCCAGCGGCAGGTCGTTGATGATCTGCGAGCGGACCACGCCCTTGTCGTCGATCAGGAACGCGCCACGGAAGGCCACGCCGCCTTCGGACTCAACGTCGTAGGCCTTGGCGATTTCGTGCTTCATGTCGGCAGCCATGGTGTATTTGACTTTGCCGATGCCGCCGTCGTTGATGGCGGTGTTGCGCCAGGCGTTGTGGGTGAAGTGCGAGTCGATGGAGACGGCCACGACTTCAACGTTGCGCGCCTTGAAATCGTCCATGCGGTGGTCCAGGGCGATCAGCTCGGACGGGCAGACGAAGGTGAAGTCCAGTGGGTAGAAGAACACCAGGCCGTATTTGCCTTTGATGGCCGAGGACAGGGTGAAACTGTCAACGATTTCGCCATTGCCCAGTACGGCAGGGACGGTGAAGTCGGGGGCTTGTTTGCCTACGAGTACGCTCATTGAATATCTCCTGGTGTGATGCGGTGAAGAACTTAAGGCCCAGCCCAGCCTGCCATAAGCAGACGACAGGACTGTGACGTGACCTACCTTCCTAAGGACCGACCATCATACACCGCGTTTTTCGACTGCCCCCAGCGCTTTTTACAAACTCGCCTGCCGCGGGATGACACCACTCGTCAGGTAAGCAGCCCGCTGACAGAAGCTTTACCGAAAGCACTTTGACAATCATTCTCGTTAACATTAAGATCCAGCGCAATCGAGCCTTAATCAGCGATGGTTCTCACCTTATGTATGTCTGCCTCTGCACTGGCGTCACCGATGGGCAAATCCGCGAAGCGATCTATGAGGGTTGCTGCAGCTATCGCGACGTGCGGCAAGCCACCGGCGTGGCCAGCCAATGTGGCAAATGTGCCTGCCTGGCCAAGCAGGTGGTGCGCGAGACCCTGACCGAACTGCAAAGCCAGCAGGCGGCGCTCCCTTACCCGGTAGAATTTTCTGCAGCGTAAAGCACGAGTTCTCAAAGAACCGGACCTTGCGTCCGGTTTTTTTATGCCTGTAATTCAATTGCTTAGCGCTAAGACGCGGAACATAAACATTCTTATTCCGATTAATTTTTATATATGATTCAATAACTTAGGTTTGACACCCGAAGTTGCGCGGCTCAAACTCCGTCGAATAGTCAGTTATTAAAGGACAGGGCCCCACCATGAAAGGCGATATCACGGTCATCCAGCATCTCAACAAGATCCTTGCCAATGAGCTGGTCGCGATCAACCAATACTTCCTGCATGCGCGCATGTATGAAGACTGGGGCCTGAACAAGTTGGGCAAGCACGAGTACCACGAGTCCATCGACGAGATGAAGCACGCGGACAAGCTGATCAAGCGCATCCTGTTCCTTGAGGGCCTGCCCAACGTGCAGGACCTGGGCAAGCTGCACATCGGCGAACACACCAAGGAAATGCTCGAGTGTGACCTGCGCATCGAACGCAGCGGCCATGCCGACCTGAAGGTGGCCATTGCCCACTGTGAAGCCAGCGGCGACTTCGGCAGCCGGGAACTGCTGGAAGAGATCCTTGAGTCCGAGGAAGAACATATCGACTGGCTGGAAACCCAACTCGGCCTGATCGACAAAGTGGGGCTCGAGAATTACCTGCAGTCGCAAATGGGCGAATAAACAGCGCCGATTAAAAAGCCCCGCGCTCTTGTTCAGAGGCGGGGCTTTTTTATAGGTGCCGGAGAAACAGACACCTATTCCTGCTGGAGCCGACTTGCCGGCGATGATATCCGCAAGATCGATACAAGGCTTACGGGCCTCATCGCCAGCAAGCTGGCTCCTACAGGATTGCGTTCAATCAAGCACCAGTGATCAGGCTTCGGTCTTGGCCGCTGCCGCTTTGCTCGCAGCATCCTTGACCAGGGTCTGCAACTCACCGTTGGCGAACATTTCCGCCATGATGTCGCTGCCGCCGACCAGTTCGCCACCGACCCACAGTTGTGGGAACGTCGGCCAGTTGGCGTACTTCGGCAGGTTGGCGCGGATCTCCGGGTTCTGCAGGATGTCCACGTAAGCGAACTTCTCGCCACAGCCCATCACGGCCTGCGCGGCCTTGGCGGAAAAGCCGCACTGTGGAGCATTCGGCGAGCCTTTCATGTAAAGCAGAATGGTGTTGTTGGCAATCTGCTCTTTAATCGTTTCGATGATATCCACAAGGCACCTCTTCTGAACTTTCCGACGCTGTTGTCGGCACGGTGAGGCATTGTAACGGAAAGCCAAGCGTGGTGCTCGGTCTCCCCGATTCATGGCGACTACAATATTTTGTCTCGAACCGAGAGCTCGCATGCGACTGAAGACCCAATGTGGGAGCGGTGCCTGCCCGCGAAGCTCCTGGCGATCCAGCGGACACCATCGCCGGCAAGCCGGCTCCCACATTGATCGGCGTTCTCAGGCCGCCGCCACGGTGACCGGCACACCATTCAACGCCGCATTGCCCGACAACACGTCCAATTGGCGCTCATCGGTCAGGTCATTGGCGCTGGAGCCCGGCTGGCCGCTGGCAATGGCCGTCTTCACTCCGGGCCGCGCATGCCCCCAACCATGGGGCAGGCTCACCACGCCGGGCATCATCTCCAGGCTGGCGAGCACCTCCACCTCGATCATGCCGACCCGCGAACTGACCTGTACCCGCTGCCCATCCTCGAGGCTGCGGCTGGCCAGGTCAGCGGGATGCATCAGCAGTTGATGACGCGGCTTACCCTTCACCAGGCGGTGATAGTTGTGCATCCAAGAGTTATTGCTGCGCACATGCCGGCGGCCGATCATCAGCAACTCCCCGGCTGCCGGCGCCTGTTGCGCGGCGAACCGCGCAAGGTCGGCCAGAATCACCGCCGGCGCCGCCTGGACCCGTTGCCCGGGTGTCTTGAGACGCGCTGCCAGGTTGGGCTTGAGCGCGCCGAGATCGACGCCATGGGGAAAGTCCTCCAGGGTCTTGAGCGACAGCTGCTGAGGCGAGGCATCGCCATACGAGCCCATCCGCAGGCCCATGTCGATCATCTGCGCCGGAGCCATGGTCGGCTTGAGCACCTGGCCGGTCAGGCTGGAAAATGCCTTGGCCAGGCCGACAAAGATCTCCCAGTCGTGCAAGGCGCCGACGGGCTTGGCCAGGATCGCCTTGTTGAAACGGCTGACATTGCGCACCGCGAACATATTGAACGTGGTGTCGTAATGATCGTTTTCCAGGGCCGAAGTCGACGGCAGGATCAGGTCGGCATAACGGGTGGTTTCGTTGATGTACAGGTCGATACTGACCATGAACTCCAGGCCGTCCAGCGCCTGCTCCAGTTGTCGGCCATTGGGCGTGGACAGCACCGGGTTGCCGGCGATCGTCACCAGGGCTCGCACCTGCCCTTCCCCTTCGCTGAGCATTTCCTCGGCCAGGGCCGACACCGGCAGTTCGCCGCTGTACTCCGGCAGCCCGGACACCCGGCTCTGCCAGCGATTGAAATGACCGCCGGAGGTCGAGGCCACCAGGTCCACCGCCGGCTCCGTGCACAAGGCCCCGCCGACCCGATCGAGATTGCCGGTCACCAGGTTGATCAACTGCACCAGCCAGTGACACAAGGTACCGAACGACTGGGTCGAGACGCCCATCCGCCCATAGCAGACCGCCTTGTCCGCCGCGGCGAAGTCCCGCGCCAGCTGACGGATCTGCGCTGCCGGTACCGCGCACAACGGACTCATGGATTCGGCGCTGAAACCAGCAACTGCCTGGCGCACTTCATCGAGACCGTCGACCGGCAAATGGCTGGCGCGCGTCAACCCTTCGGCGAACAAGGTGTTGAGCAGGCCGAATAGCAAGGCCGCATCACCGCCCGGGCGCACGAACAGGTGCTGGTCGGCGATGGCCGCCGTCTCGCTGCGCCGCGGATCGACCACCACCACCTTGCCGCCACGGGCCTGGATCGCCTTCAGGCGCTTCTCGACATCCGGCACGGTCATGATGCTGCCATTGGAGGCCAACGGATTGCCCCCCAGGATCAGCATGAAGTCGGTGTGATCGATGTCCGGAATCGGCAGCAACAGGCCGTGGCCGTACATCAGGTGGCTGCTCAGGTGATGGGGCAATTGATCGACGGAGGTCGCGGAAAAACGATTGCGGGTTTTCAACAGGCCGAGAAAGTAGTTGCTGTGGGTCATCAACCCATAGTTGTGCACGCTGGGGTTGCCCTGGTAGATCGCCACGGCATTCTGGCCATGTCGGGACTGGATCGCCGCCAGGCGTTCAGCCACCAGGGCAAAGGCCTCGTCCCACTCGATCGGCAACCATTCGCTGCCGACCCGCCGCATCGGCTGGCGCAGGCGATCCGGGTCATTCTGGATATCCTGCAGCGCCACCGCCTTCGGACAGATATGCCCACGACTGAAGCTATCCAGTGGATCGCCCTTGATCGAGGTGATCCGCACCGCATCTTCGCTGGTGGTGGTTTCAATGGTCAGGCCGCAGATGGCCTCGCACAGATGGCAGGCACGGTGATGAAGAGTCTTGGTCATGGCCAGTCTCTGTTTTGTTCGAGGCAACCCGAATCGGTTGCGAGAACAAAACTATGGCCCCACGCCGGGCCGCACGCCAGCGACGTTCATCTTGTGAATCGAGGGGCATCAGGCCCACCGATGACGGCCCGGGATCAGGCCGAGGGCAGCATCGGAGCAGGTTGCAACTGGATCTCCTGAATGGTCTCAAGCTGCTCCTGGCCCATATGGACCCCGGTCAGCTCGCCGATCAGGCGCCAATGTTCGTCGAGACCGGAACTGATGGTCGCCATGCGATCGATCATGCGGCGACCGGCCGCCCGGGTCACTTCATCTTCGCTACGCAACAGCTCGAATGACATCGAGGTCACCGAGGCGGTCATATGAGTCAACGCCTGGGCCGTCAGCTTCAGCAGCTCCATTAACTGTTGCTCTTTCGATTCCATTCCAAAGCCCCTTGTGTCCGCGGTGACACATTTTACAACCGAGTAGATTAGTTTAGGAAATGTTTCCACCCATCCCATCTTGCCTGCCATTGTGCGGCCTGGACAGTCAGAAAGCGACCAGGCCCCGCCTGCGCCCGCCACCTTCGATTGCCAAGACTTTGGGCCGCAGTGTACAAAGGCCTGCTGTCGCCAGGAGACAGGCGTGTATCGGGTTGAAAAAATCAGCGCCATCGACATGGTCGGGGGCCCAACCGCCCGGAATCTAAGCCTCCTATTGGTAACACGCGACATTTTCTTATACGATCGCGTCTTCCCCTATTTCGTCGCCCCGTGCGGCTTACGCCGCAGGTCTCGCCCGTTTTTCCGTAAAACCCGGCTTTGAGTATCTGCGGTCTGTTGCAAAAAGGTAGTTAATGATGAGCGCAAGGCACTTTCTCTCCCTGATGGATTGCACGCCCGAAGAGCTGGTCAGCGTGATTCGTCGAGGCATCGAGCTGAAGGACCTGCGTGACCGCGGCGTACTCTTCGAGCCGCTCAAGGGTCGGATTCTCGGGATGATTTTCGAGAAGTCCTCGACGCGCACCCGGGTCTCCTTCGAAGCCGGCATGATCCAGCTGGGCGGCCAGGCGATTTTCCTCTCGCCGCGCGACACCCAACTGGGCCGTGGCGAGCCTATCGGTGACAGCGCCATCGTGCTGTCGCGCATGCTTGACGTGGTCATGCTCCGTACGTTCAAGCACAGCACCCTGACCGAGTTCGCCGCCAACTCCCGCGTCCCGGTGATCAATGGCCTGTCCGATGACCTGCATCCCTGCCAGTTGCTCGCGGACATGCAGACGTTCCTCGAACATCGCGGCTCGATCCAGGGCAAGACCGTGACCTGGATCGGCGACGGCAACAACATGTGCAACAGCTATATCGAAGCGGCCATCCAGTTCGACTTCCAGTTGCGCGTCAGTTGCCCCGAAGGCTACGACCCCAGCCCGGCGCTGTTGGCCCAGGCCGGCGAGCGGGTCCGGCTGGTCCGCGATCCGCGTGAAGCGGTACGCGGCGCGCACCTGGTGAGCACCGATGTCTGGACCTCCATGGGCCAGGAAGAGGAAACCGCCAAGCGCCTGGCCCTGTTCGCCCCGCTGCAAGTCACCCGCGAACTGCTCGACTTGGCCGCGCCCGACGTGCTGTTCCTGCACTGCCTGCCGGCCCACCGTGGCGAGGAAATCAGCCTCGACCTGCTCGACGACCCGCGTTCGGTCGCCTGGGACCAGGCCGAAAACCGCCTGCATGCACAAAAAGCCCTGCTCGAATTCCTGGTTGCTCCGGCGTATCGCCCTGCATGAGTCATTCGCGGCTGTTGAACCTGCATGACCTGGCTTGCGGCTACCAGGCGCAACGGGTCGTGCAGAACCTCAACCTGCACCTCAACGCCGGCGACATCGGTTGCCTGCTCGGCGCCTCCGGGTGCGGCAAGACCACCACCCTGCGAGCGATTGCCGGTTTCGAGCCGGTGCACGAGGGCGAGATCCAGCTGGCCGGCGAAGTCATCTCCCGCGCCGGGTTTACCCTGGCGCCGGAGAAGCGCCGGATTGGCATGGTGTTCCAGGACTACGCGCTGTTTCCGCACCTGAACGTCGCCGACAACATCGCCTTCGGCATTCGCCTGCACCCGCGCAAGGCGCGGATCAGCGAAGAAATGCTCGAGCTGGTCAACCTCAGGGGGCTGGGCAAGCGTTATCCCCACGAACTCTCCGGCGGCCAGCAGCAACGGGTGGCACTGGCCCGCGCCCTGGCCCCGGAGCCGCAGCTGCTGTTGCTCGACGAACCGTTTTCCAACCTCGATGTCGAGCTGCGCCGCAAGCTCAGCCAGGAAGTCCGGGAGATCCTCAAGCTGCGCGGCACCAGCGCAATCCTGGTGACCCATGACCAGGAGGAAGCCTTCGCCGTCAGCGACCAGGTCGGCGTGTTCAAGGAAGGTCGCCTGGAGCAATGGGATACGCCCTACAACCTCTATCACGAACCGCAGACGCCCTTCGTCGCGAGCTTTGTCGGCCAGGGCTACTTCATTCGCGGACAACTGAGCAGCCCCGAGTCGGTACAGACCGAACTGGGTGTGCTACGCGGCAATCGGGCCTATCCCTGGCCGCTGGGCGGCGCGGTGGATGTACTGCTGCGTCCGGATGACATCGTCCATGCCCCGGACAGCGCCCTGAAGGCGACCGTCGTCGGCAAGACCTTCCTCGGCGCCTCGACCCTGTATCGCCTGCAACTGCCCACGGGCAGCCAGTTGGAGTCGATTTTCCCCAGTCACGCCGATCACCTGCCGGGGACCCAGGTCGGTATTCGCGTGGCGGCCGAACACCTGGTGCTGTTCCAGCCAGCCGCGTAGTTCCTGGACAGGATCAGGCGCGGCCGATATCAGCAAACTTTGCCTGGGTATGCTCGGCCAGCACCGCCGGCGCCAACTCCACTTCCAGGCCGCGACGACCGGCACTGACGAAAATACTCGCGAAGGGCTGCGCACTCTGATCGATAAAGGTCCGCAGGCGCTTCTTCTGCCCGAGCGGACTGATGCCGCCGAGCAGATAACCGGTAGCCCGCTGGGCCGCCGCCGGATCCGCCATCTCGACCTTCTTGACCCCCGCCGCGTGGGCCAGCGCCTTCAGATCCAGACTTCCGACGACCGGCACCACCGCCACCAGCAATTCGGCCTTCTCCGTACTCGCGAGCAGCGTCTTGAACACCTGCTCCGGGGCCAATCCCAGTTTCTCCGCGGCCTCCAGACCATAAGACGCAGCTTTCGGATCGTGTTCATAACTGTGCACGCGATGTTCGGCACGAACTTTTTTCAGCAGGTCCAATGCGGGGGTCATAGCTGGTCCAGGCGGCTCGAAAGACAAGCGTGGATTTTAGGCTATTCACGACGAAAAGGCTCTATGACAGGCTAAGCCTCAAGCTTTTCCTGGTTCCAGCAAAGCCAATAAACGCGTAAAAAACACCTCATTCCTACATACAAATCATCCTCATTCACGCAGTCGATGCTCAAAAAGTGGACTATCGTTCATTTTCGACCTTTGACATCAGCGTTTCTTGTCTATATTTTTTCGAAACTGAAGATTACAGTCCTACACCAGCAACAACGAGCGGCAAGCCGAAATCAGAGACGGGGTTTCCTGAGCATCGGTGAAAGTCCACGTCCATCATCCGGGTGGGCGTCTAACAACAACAAAAATCGAGGTGTCCAATGAGTACCGCTTTGAAACAACCGTCGCTCTCGGGCCAATGCATCGCCGAATTCCTCGGCACCGCGCTGTTGATCTTCTTCGGCACCGGCTGTGTTGCCGCGCTCAAGGTCGCGGGCGCCAGCTTTGGCCTGTGGGAAATCAGCATCATCTGGGGCATGGGCGTGAGCATGGCGATCTACCTGACCGCCGGCGTTTCCGGCGCTCACCTGAACCCCGCCGTCAGCATTGCCCTGTGCCTGTTCGCCGATTTCGAAAAACGCAAACTGCCGTTCTACATCCTCGCCCAGGTCGCCGGCGCCTTCTGTGCCGCCGCGTTGGTTTACACGCTTTACAGCAACCTGTTCTTCGATTTCGAACAAACCCACCATATGATCCGCGGCTCCCAGGCCAGCCTGGAACTGGCGTCGGTGTTTTCCACCTACCCCAACCCGGCCCTGAGCACTGCCCAGGCGTTCCTGGTGGAAGTGGTGATCACCGCGATCCTGATGGGCGTGATCATGTCCCTGACCGACGACAACAACGGCCTGCCCAACGGCCCGTTGGCGCCCCTGCTGATCGGCCTGCTGATCGCCGTGATCGGCAGCGCGATGGGTCCACTGACCGGTTTTGCGATGAACCCCGCGCGGGATTTCGGCCCCAAGCTGATGACCTTCCTCTTCGGCTGGGGTGATATCGCCTTCACCGGCGGGCGCGACATTCCGTATTTCCTGATTCCGATTTTTGCACCGATTGTCGGTGCCTGCCTCGGCGCCGTGCTGTACCGCGGGATGATTGCCCGTCACCTGCCCAGCGCCGAACCCGCGACAGAGGAAGAACCCGCGACCGCTGCCAAAAAGGTCCAGGCTTCCTGAAACACCTGCAAGACGCCACTCCCTGTGAGCGCCCTTTCCCCTGAGGGCACCCACCCCGGCACTTTCCCCTATTTCAGCAAGGCAATCGAAAATGACCGACACTCAGAATAAGAACTACATCATTGCCCTCGATCAGGGTACGACCAGCTCGCGGGCGATCATCTTCGATCGCAACGCCAACGTGGTCGGCACCGCCCAGCGCGAATTCCAGCAACACTATCCACAAGCCGGCTGGGTCGAACACGACCCGATGGAAATCTTCGCCACCCAGAGCGCGGTAATGGTCGAAGCCCTGGCGCAAGCCGGCCTGCACCACGACCAGGTCGCCGCCATCGGTATCACCAACCAGCGTGAAACCACCGTGGTCTGGGACAAGGTCAGCGGCCGGCCGATCTACAACGCCATCGTCTGGCAGTGCCGCCGCAGCACCGAAATCTGCCAGCAACTCAAGCGCGACGGTCACGAAGAGTACATCCGCGAAACCACCGGCCTGGTCACCGACCCGTACTTCTCCGGCACCAAGCTGAAGTGGATCCTCGACAACGTCGAAGGCAGCCGTGAACGCGCGCGCAACGGCGAATTGCTGTTCGGCACCATCGACAGCTGGCTGATCTGGAAATTCACCGGCGGCAAGACCCACGTCACCGACTACACCAACGCCTCGCGCACCCTGCTCTTCAATATCCACTCCCTGGAGTGGGATTCGAAGATGCTGGAGATCCTCGACATTCCCCGGGAAATGCTCCCGGAAGTGAAGTCGTCCTCGGAAATCTACGGCCACACCAAGAGCGGCATCGCCATCGGCGGTATCGCCGGCGACCAGCAGGCCGCCCTGTTCGGCCAGATGTGCGTGGAACCGGGCCAGGCGAAGAATACCTACGGCACCGGCTGCTTCCTGCTGATGAACACCGGCACCAAGGCGGTCCGCTCCAAGCACGGCATGCTCACCACCATCGCTTGCGGCCCACGCGGCGAAGTGGCCTACGCCCTGGAAGGCGCGGTCTTCAACGGCGGCTCGACCATCCAGTGGCTGCGCGACGAGCTGAAGATCATCAACGACGCATTCGATACCGAATACTTCGCCAGCAAGGTCAAGGACAGCAACGGCGTGTACCTGGTGCCGGCCTTCACCGGCCTCGGCGCACCGTACTGGGACCCCTATGCCCGTGGCGCGCTGTTCGGCCTGACGCGCGGGGTGAAGGTCGATCACATCATTCGTGCCGCGCTGGAGTCGATTGCCTACCAGACCCGCGACGTGCTGGACGCCATGCAACAGGACTCGGGCGAACGCCTCAAGGCCCTGCGCGTGGACGGCGGTGCGGTGGCCAACAACTTCCTGATGCAGTTCCAGGCCGACATTCTCGGGACCCAGGTCGAACGCCCGCAAATGCGCGAAACCACGGCACTCGGCGCGGCCTACCTGGCCGGTCTGGCGTGCGGTTTCTGGGGCAGCCTGGAAGAGCTGCGGGGCAAGGCGGTGATCGAGCGCGAGTTCGCGCCGCAACGTCCTGAGGCCGAGAAGGAAAAACTCTATGCCGGCTGGCAGAAAGCGGTTAGCCGTACCCGCGACTGGGAACCGCACGAAGACAGCAACTGAGCCTGAAGCCGTATTTTAGGCTGAACACTCCCCTGTAGGGGTCTGGCTTGCCAGCGAAGGCGTCCTTGCAGACGCCAAAAGCTTCGCTGGCAAGCCAGCCCCCTACAGGTTTTGTGGCGTTCTCACGATCAGACGAAGTTCAACAGGCCGCCGAAACAAGAGCGACCTCGACAGCAACAACCCACGACGTCCCCGTCGCACATCCACGATTGATTGGCCCCGCAAGTGGCAGACAGGTCCTTCCTGCGGCATGATGGAGGAATTTGTACGGCAGCCCAAAGGACGCCCAATGAATCTGCCTCCCCGCCAAAAGCAAATCCTCGAACTGGTCCGCGAACGCGGTTATGTCAGCATCGAGGAAATGGCCCAGCTATTTGTCGTGACCCCGCAAACCATCCGCCGCGATATCAACCAGCTGGCGGACTCCAATCTGCTGCGGCGCTACCACGGTGGCGCGGCCTACGATTCCAGCGTGGAAAACACCGCCTACGCCATGCGCGCCGACCAGATGCGCGATGAAAAGCAGCGCATCGCCGAGGCCATCGCCGCCCATATCCCCGATCACGCCTCGCTGTTCATCAATATTGGCACCACCACCGAATCCATTGCCCGGGCGCTGCTCAATCACCACCACCTGAAGATCATCACCAACAACCTGCACGTGGCCTCGATCCTCAGCGCCAAGGACGATTTCGAAGTGCAACTGGCTGGCGGCAACGTGCGCCGTGACGGCGGCGTGGTGGGCCAGGCCAGCGTCGATTTCATCAACCAGTTCAAGGTCGACTTCGCCCTGGTGGGTATCAGCGGTATAGATGAAGACGGCAGTCTGCTGGATTTCGATTACCAGGAAGTACGGGTTTCCCAGGCGATCATCGCCAATGCCCGCCAGGTCATCCTGGCCGCGGACTCCAGCAAGTTCGGGCGCAATGCCATGGTGCGCCTGGGGCCGATCACCCTGATCGACTGCCTGGTGACCGACCAGGCACCCGTACCGGCGCTGGCCCAATTGCTGCTCCAGCACAAGATTCGCCTGGAAGTCGTCTGAGGCTCAGGCCTGCCCCCCCCTGTGGCGGGCGGGCTTGCCCTACAATGTTCGATAATTTTCCTTTCCCCCCGTCCTGATGGATTTTTTCAATCAGGCCTCGCTGGTCGTGGGCGCGTTTATCCGCTATTATTTTCGAAAATGAACATTAATGTTCGAATTCAAATATAGAGAAGACCCTGCGAGGCTCACCGATGACCCCCAGTACCTTGCCTGCCCCACCCCTTGCCGAGATCTATGACATCGCCGTGATCGGCGGTGGTATCAATGGTGTCGGGATTGCCGCGGACGCAGCCGGTCGCGGTCTCTCGGTGTTCCTTTGCGAAAAGGACGACCTCGCCAGTCACACCTCATCGGCCAGCAGCAAGCTGATCCATGGTGGCCTGCGCTATCTGGAGCACTACGAGTTCCGCCTGGTGCGCGAGGCCCTGGCCGAACGTGAAGTGCTGCTCGCCAAGGCCCCACACATCGTCAAGCCGATGCGCTTCGTCCTGCCGCATCGTCCGCACCTGCGTCCGGCCTGGATGATTCGGGCCGGCCTGTTCCTTTATGACCACCTGGGCAAGCGCGAGAAGCTCGCCGGTTCGAAAAGCCTGAAGTTCGGCGCCGACAGCGCACTCAAGGCCGAAATCACCAAGGGTTTCGAATACTCCGACTGCTGGGTCGACGATGCACGCCTGGTGGTACTCAATGCCATGGCGGCGCGGGAGAACGGCGCCCACGTGCACACCCGCACCCGTTGCGTCAGCGCCCGCCGTGGCAAAGGCCTGTGGCACCTGGAGATGGAACGCGGCAACGGCACGCGCTTCTCGATCCAGGCCAAGGCCCTGGTCAACGCGGCCGGCCCCTGGGTCGCCAAGTTCATCAAGGACGACCTGAAGCTGGAATCGCCCTACGGCATCCGTCTGATCCAGGGCAGCCACCTGATCGTGCCTCGCTTGTACGAAGGCGAACACGCGCACATCCTGCAGAACGAGGACCAGCGCATCGTCTTCACCATTCCGTACCTGGATCGTTTCACCCTGATCGGCACCACCGACCGTGAATACCAGGGCGACCCGGCCAAGGTCAGCATCACCGAAGCGGAAACCGACTACCTGCTCAAGGTGGTCAATGCGCACTTCAAGAAGCAGCTTGCCCGCGGCGATATCGTGCACAGTTATTCCGGTGTCCGGCCGCTGTGCAACGACGAATCCGACAATCCTTCGGCGGTCACCCGCGATTACACCCTGGCGCTGTCCGGCGGTAATGGTGAAGCCCCGCTGCTGTCGGTGTTCGGCGGCAAGCTGACGACCTACCGCAAGCTCGCCGAATCGGCGCTGGCCCAGTTGGCGCCGTTCTTCAAGCACATGAAGCCGAGCTGGACCGCCACCTCGACCTTGCCCGGCGGCGAAGACATGACCACGCGCCAGGCCCTGAGCCACGAGATCCGCACCCGCTTCGACTGGATTCCGAGCGAGATCGCCCGGCGCTGGGCGAGCACCTACGGCAGCCGCACCTGGCGCCTGCTGGAGGGCGTGCAGAATCTGGGCGACCTGGGTGAACACCTGGGTGGCGGTCTCTATAGCCGCGAAGTCGATTACCTGTGCAGCGAGGAGTGGGCTTGCGCGGCGGCGGACATCCTGTGGCGACGCAGCAAGCTGGGCCTGTTCACCACGGCGGCCGAGCAGCAACAGTTGCAGCACTACCTGGACAAGGTCGAGCAGCATCGCGGCAAGATCGAAGCGGCCTGATTCAGGCCCCTCCTGATATAGGAGAGTTGAAGCCGAACGCGTCCTGTGGCGAGCGGGCTTGCCCGCGCTCGACTGCGCAGCAGTCGCAAAACAGATTATCTCGGTCGACCTGATCCACTGATTTCAGCGGTTTCAGGGGCGCTCGCCCCCCCCAACGCGGGCAAGCCGGCTCGCCACAAATATCCGTCAGACTTGAGATCGCTCTGAACCTGGAAAAGCACCCTCACGATCATAGAAAACCTCGAATACAAGCTCCATCCTAAAGCCCCCTCCCATTCGGTTTTCCGAACAACCTTTCGCCAGCCATTCGGCGAACCGGACGCCAGACGTTCCACACTTTCTCGAAATAAACAAAATATCCTTTAAAATCAATAGCAAAAACCACACCACCAAGCCTGGCATGAGTCGTGCTCTAGACTTCGTAGCGAATGCTCCGGCCGCCCCTTGGGTCGTGCGAGCAGTTCGAAGTACCCGAGAGTCGGCTGACCGGCTCCATAAGAAAAACAATCTCGAGGAAATCATCTGATGCGCATCGTTCCCCAGCTTCTGGGCGCAGCAATCGCTGTTGCTCTGATCAGTACTCCAGTTTTCGCCGCTGAACTGACCGGCACCCTGAAGAAGATCAAAGAGTCCGGCACCATCACCCTCGGGCATCGCGACAGCTCCATTCCGTTCTCCTACATCGCGGATGCATCCGGCAAGCCAGTGGGCTACTCCCACGACATCCAGTTGGCCATCGTCGACGGTATAAAGAAGGACCTCGGCCTGCCTGACCTCAAGGTCAAGTACAACCTGGTCACTTCCCAGACCCGTATCCCGCTGGTACAGAACGGTACCGTCGACGTCGAGTGTGGTTCCACCACCAACAACGTCGAACGCGGCCAGCAAGTGGACTTCTCGGTCGGCATCTTCGAAATCGGCACACGCCTGCTGTCGAAGAAGGACTCCACCTACAAGGACTTCGCCGACCTCAAGGGCAAGAACGTCGTGACCACCGCCGGCACCACCTCCGAGCGCATCATCAAGGCGATGAACGCCGACAAGCAGATGGGCATGAACGTCATCTCCGCCAAGGACCATGGCGAAGCCTTCAACATGCTGGAAAGCGGCCGCGCCGTGGCCTTCATGATGGACGATGCGCTGCTCGCCGGGGAAATGGCCAAGGCCAAGAAGCCCGATGACTGGGCCGTGACCGGTACCGCGCAATCCTACGAAATCTATGGCTGCATGGTCCGCAAGGACGACCCGGCGTTCAAGAAAGCCGTGGATGACGCCATCGTCGGGATCTACAAATCCGGCGAAATCAACAAGATCTACGCCAAGTGGTTCACCCAGCCGATCCCGCCAAAGGGCCTGAACCTGAACTTCCCGATGAGCGACGAGCTCAAGGCGCTGCTGGCCAATCCAAACGACAAGCCGGCACCGGACAAAAAGATCTGATTCACCGTTGCTCCGAACCCCGGTGGCGCGAACGCGCCCCCGGGAGTTTGTTGACACCTGCTGTACTGGCTTCTTCTATTGAGATGGGAAAGACACTCGGACCGCGAGCGGTACGCGTGTGCCTGACGGAGCACGTCAGGCGGGGCGGAGTCCCGGGAAGCACGTGCGTGACCACTGATTGATCCGAGGGGAGACCCGAATGAATTACAACTGGGACTGGGGCGTGTTCTTCAAGTCCACCGGCGTGGGCAGCGAGACCTATCTCGACTGGTTCATCTCCGGGCTGGGCTGGACCATCGCCATCGCCGTGGTGGCCTGGATCGTTGCACTGATCCTTGGCTCGCTGCTGGGCGTGATGCGTACCATACCGAACCGCGTGGTATCGGGCATTGCCACGGTCTACGTGGAAGTCTTCCGCAACGTGCCGCTGCTGGTGCAGCTGTTTATCTGGTACTTCCTGGTACCCGACCTGCTGCCGCAAAACCTGCAGGACTGGTACAAGCAGGACCTGCACCCGACCACCTCGGCCTACCTGAGCGTCGTGGTCTGCCTGGGCCTGTTCACCGCCGCCCGGGTCTGCGAGCAAGTACGCACCGGGATCCAGGCGCTGCCCCGCGGCCAGGAATCGGCGGCCCGCGCCATGGGCTTCAAGCTGCCGCAGATCTACTGGAACGTGCTGCTGCCGCAAGCCTACCGGATCATCATTCCGCCGCTTACCTCGGAATTCCTCAACGTCTTCAAGAACTCCTCCGTGGCCTCGCTGATCGGCCTGATGGAACTGCTCGCGCAGACCAAGCAGACCGCCGAGTTCTCCGCCAACCTGTTCGAAGCCTTCACCCTGGCGACGCTGATCTACTTCACCCTGAACATGAGCCTGATGTTGCTGATGCGCCTGGTGGAGAAGAAAGTCGCGGTGCCCGGCCTGATCTCCGTGGGGGGTAAATAATGGACTTCGATTTCAGTGGTATCGTCCCGGCCATTCCGGGCCTCTGGAACGGCATGTTGATGACCCTGCAACTGATGGTGCTGGGTGTCGTCGGCGGCCTGGTCATCGGTACGCTCCTGGCCCTGATGCGCTTGTCGTCGAACAAGCTGCTGGCCAATGTCGCCGGCGCCTACGTCAACTACTTCCGCTCGATCCCGCTGCTGCTGGTGATCACCTGGTTCTACCTGGCGGTACCGTTCGTCCTGCGCTGGATCACCGGCGAAGACACGCCGATCGGTGCGTTCACCTCCTGCATCGTGGCCTTCATGATGTTCGAAGCGGCGTACTTCTGCGAAATCGTCCGGGCCGGCGTGCAGTCGATCGCCAAGGGCCAGATGGGTGCCGCCCAGGCCCTGGGCATGAGCTATGGCCAGACCATGCGCCTGATCATCCTGCCCCAGGCGTTTCGCAAGATGACCCCGCTGCTGTTGCAGCAGAGCATCATCCTGTTCCAGGACACTTCGCTGGTCTACACCGTGGGCCTGGTGGACTTCCTCAACGCCTCGCGCTCCAGCGGCGACATCATCGGCCGCGCCAATGAATTCCTGATCTTCGCAGGGCTCGTCTACTTCACAATCAGCTTTGCCGCCTCGCTGCTGGTCAAGCGTCTGCAAAAAAGGTTTGCCGTATGATCTCTATCAAGAATATCAACAAGTGGTATGGCGACTTCCAGGTGCTGACCGATTGCAGCACCGAGGTCAGCAAGGGTGAAGTGGTGGTGGTCTGCGGTCCTTCGGGCTCGGGCAAGTCCACCCTGATCAAATGCGTGAACGCCCTGGAACCCTTCCAGAAAGGCGACATCGTGGTCGACGGCACCTCCATCGCCGACCCGAAGACCAACCTGCCGAAACTGCGTTCGCGGGTCGGCATGGTGTTCCAGCATTTCGAGCTGTTCCCGCACCTGACCATTACCGAAAACCTGACCATCGCGCAGATCAAGGTGCTCGGCCGCAGCAAGGAAGAAGCGACCAAGAAAGGCCTGCAACTGCTCGACCGCGTCGGTCTCTCGGCCCACGCCCACAAGCACCCGGGGCAACTCTCCGGCGGCCAGCAACAACGCGTGGCGATTGCCCGCGCCCTGGCGATGGACCCGGTGGTGATGCTGTTCGACGAACCGACCTCGGCGCTCGACCCGGAAATGGTCAATGAAGTGCTCGACGTGATGGTGCAACTGGCCCAGGAAGGCATGACCATGATGTGCGTGACCCACGAAATGGGCTTTGCGCGCAAGGTCGCCAGCCGGGTGATCTTCATGGACCAGGGCAAGATCATCGAAGACTGCAACAAGGACGAGTTCTTCGGCGACATCAGTGCCCGTTCGGAGCGTGCGCAGCATTTCCTCGAGAAGATCCTGCAGCACTGAAACAACACCGCTCCCGGAACAGCGCCATAGCTGTAGGGGAGCGGACATTGTGGGAGCGTGTGGGAGCGGAGCTTGCCCGCGAAGCTTTTAGCGATCTCAAGGTCGCCTTCGCGGGCAAGCTCCGCTCCCACACAGGCTCCGCTCCCACATCAGGTTATGCGCAAACCCCGATCATTTTTCCACAAGAAATACGATCTGGTTGACCCAAGGCAAACGTGATGAAATGCGACCCCAACCTCTATCGCGCGACGCCGCCATCACTCGCCGTGAAACCCCGCCAGATCCGCCAACTGTTCCTGCCACCGCTGATCATCCTGCTGATGATCGGCCTGGGTTATGCCGGCTATCGCATCAGCGAACACTATGGCATCCGCACCCTCAGTGAGAACGGCGAACGCCAGCTGGAACTGCACGCCCGCACCGTCGAGAGCGAGATCAGCAAGTACACCTACCTGCCCAGCCTGCTGGAGCTTGAATCCAGCGTCTCGGCCCTGCTCAAGGAGCCCGACGCCGAACACCGCCAAGCAGTCAACAACTACCTCGAAGGCCTGAACCGGCGCAGCCGCAGTCGGGCCATCTATGTGATGGACACCACCGGTCGGGTACTGGCCACCAGCAACTGGCGCGACGCCGACAGTTACCTCGGCGAAGACCTGTCCTTTCGTGCCTATTTCCAGGACGCCGTGCGCGGCCTGCCCGGTCGCTTCTACGGCATCGGCAGCACCAGCGGCGAACCCGGCTATTACCTGGCCCACGGCCTGGAAGAACAAGGCAAGATCATCGGCGTGGCAGTGATCAAGGTACGCCTCGAAGCCCTTGAAGAGCGCTGGCAACGGGCACGCCTGGAAGCCTTCGTCAGCGACGAGAACGGCATCATCATCCTCTCCAGCGATCCGGCCCGGCGCCTCAAGTCCGTGCGCCCGCTGACCCCGGAAATCAAGGAGCGCCTGGCCCGCAGCCTGCAATATTACTGGTGGCCGCTGAACGAGCTGCAGCCCCTGGCCCGCGAACGCCTGGCCGAAGGCGTGGAAACCCTGACCTTCCCGGCCAACAGCGAACTGGCCAAGGACGGCGACAGCGTCAGCTACCTGGCCCAGACCCGCCGCCTGAGCGACACGCCCTGGCACTTCACCCTGCTCACGCCCTTGCAGGACCTGCGTCGCGAAGCCGCCAACCAGGGCATCCTGGTGGCCGTGGCCTTCGCCCTGGTGGCCTTCCTGCTGATCGCCTGGAACGAACGGCGCAAGGTTATCGCCACCCGCCTGGCCGCCCGCGAAGCCTTGCAAGAGGCCAACAGCCAACTGGAACGGCGCATCGCCGAGCGCACCGTCGACCTGCGGGCCAGCAACGACCGGCTCAAGGACCAGATCCGCGAACGGCGCCAGGCCGAGGAAACCCTGCGCCGCGCCCAGGACGAACTGGTCCAGGCCGGCAAGCTGGCCGCCATCGGCCAGATGTCCACCAGCATCGCCCATGAACTCAACCAGCCGCTGGCCGCGCTGCGCACCTTGTCCGGCAATACCGTGCGCTTCCTCGAACGCGGCGAGCTGGACACCGCCAGCACCAACCTGCACACCATCAACGACCTGATCGACCGCATGGGTCGGATTACCGCCAGCCTGCGCGCCTTCGCCCGACGCGGCGACGACAAGGGCGAGTCGAGCCTGGCCAAGGCCATCGATGCCGCCCTGCAAGTCCTCGGCAGCCGGGTCGAAACCCTGCACCTGGAAGTCCATCGCGACTTCGACGACGTACAACTGGCCATCGACCAGACCCGCCTGGAGCAGATCCTGGTCAACCTGATCGGCAACGCCCTCGACGCCATGCAAGCGCAACCGCTGCCGGAACTGTGGCTGGAAGGCGACTTCGTCGAAGGCAAATACCGCCTGCTGGTGCGCGACAACGGCCACGGCATCGAACCCGAGGCGCGCAAACACCTGTTCGAGCCCTTCTTCACCACCAAGCCGGGCGAACAGGGCCTGGGCCTCGGCCTGACCCTCTCCGCCAGCCTCGCGGCGGCGGCCGGCGGCCACCTCGGGGTTGAACACCCCCTCACGGGCGGCACCGCCTTCGTCCTCACTTTACCGCGGGTCACCCCTGCCAAGGCCGAGCCGATATGAACAACGACCTCACTGTCCTGATTGTCGAGGACGACCCGCATGTCCTGCTTGGCTGCCAGCAGGCACTGTCCCTGGAAGATATCCCCAGCGAAGGCGTCGGCAGTGCCGAGGAAGCCCTGGCGCGGATCGGCGACAACTTCCCCGGCATCGTCATCAGCGACATCCGCCTGCCGGGCATCGACGGCCTGGAACTGCTGACCCGGCTCAAGGCCCGCGACCGCAGCCTGCCGGTGGTGCTGATCACCGGCCACGGCGATATCTCCATGGCCGTCGGTGCCATGCGCAACGGCGCCTACGACTTCATGGAGAAGCCCTTCTCCCCGGAACGCCTGGTGGATGTCGCCCGCCGCGCCCTGGAACAACGCGGGCTGGCCCGGGAAGTCTGGTCGTTACGCCGGCAACTGGCCGAGCGCGACTCGCTGGAAGGGCGGATCATCGGGCGTTCGCCGGCGATGCAGAATCTGCGGGAACTGATCGCCAATGTCGCCGATACCTCGGCCAACGTGCTGATCGAAGGCGAGACCGGTACCGGCAAGGAACTGGTTGCCCGCTGCCTGCATGATTTCAGCCGGCGCCAGTCGCAACAATTCGTCGCCCTCAACTGCGGCGGCCTGCCGGAAAACCTGTTCGAGAGCGAAATCTTCGGCCATGAGGCCAATGCCTTCACCGGCGCCGGCAAACGGCGTATCGGCAAGATCGAACACGCCCATGGTGGCACGCTGTTCCTCGATGAAGTGGAAAGCATGCCGATCCCCATGCAGATCAAACTGCTGCGGGTCTTGCAGGAACGCACCCTGGAACGCCTGGGCTCGAACCAGAGCGTGGCCGTCGATTGCCGGGTCATCGCCGCCACCAAGTCCGACCTCGACGAAATGGGCCGTGCCGGCGAATTTCGCAGCGACCTGTATTACCGATTGAACGTGGTAACCCTGGAGCTGCCGCCCCTGCGCGAGCGGCGCGAGGACATCCTGCAATTGTTCGAACACTTCCTGCAGCAGTCCTCCTTGCGTTTCGACCGTATCGCGCCGGAACTGGATAACCAGACCCTGTCCAGCCTTATGAGCCACGACTGGCCGGGCAATGTGCGCGAACTGCGCAACGTCGCCGAACGCTTCGCCCTCGGCCTGCCGCCCTTCAAGAAAGCCGGCGCGCAAAGCAGCGGCGGGCTGGGCTTTGCCGAAGCGGTGGAAGCCTTCGAGCGCAACCTGCTCAACGATGCCTTGCAACGCAGCGGTGGCAACCTGAGCCAGGCCAGCCACGAACTGGGCATGGCCAAGACCACCTTGTTCGACAAGGTCAAGAAATACGGCCTGAGCCACTGACCGCGGGTATTGGAGATGGGGTTACTGTTGAAGGCCGCGCTTGGCGCGCTGGTGGTGGTGCTGCTGGCCGCCCTGTCGAAAACCCGCAATTACTACATTGCCGGGCTGGTGCCACTGTTCCCGACCTTTGCCATGATTGCCCACTACATCGTCGGCAAGGGTCGCTCGATCGATGACCTGAAAAGCACGATCCTGTTCGGCATGTGGTCGATCATTCCCTACTTCATCTACCTGGCGACCCTGTATGTGCTGGTGGACCGGCTGCGCCTGGAGATCTCCCTGGCACTGGCGGTACTCGCCTGGCTGCTGGCGGCGGGCGTGCTGGTCAGCTTCTGGCTGCGTGTTCACAGCTGAATCGCGAGCTCGGCCCGGGCAGCCGCTCCGCTTTGTACTGGCCCGTCCTTTGCATTTGCCGGCAAAGCCCTTACGCTGTGTGCTTTTCATGGACGCTGGAGCGGAGCCGGGCGGCTACGCCATCCGGCCCCACATCAAGCGTTGACCATGCTGTTCTAGGAGCTGTTTCCGTGTCCCTTGGCGTTATTTTGCTGGTACTTTTTTCCGTTGTCCTGGACGTGATCGGCCAGCTCTGTTTCAAGATGGGCCTGGACCGTCTGCCGGAGCTGGACGGCGGCTTCAGGCTGAAAGCCTTCTGGGGCCAGGTCTTCAACGCGCCCCTGCTGTGGTGCGGGATCGGTTCCTATGTCATCGAATTCTTTGTCTGGATCGAAGCCCTGTCCCGGGCACCGTTGAGCCTGGTATTCCCCATCGGGGCCCTGGCGTATTGCGGCGTGGTACTGGCCGGCAAGGTGGTGCTCGGTGAAACCGTCAGCCGTCGCCGCTGGCTCGGCACGCTGGTAATCACCGCCGGCGTGATGCTGGTAGCCATTTCCGGCGCTTGAGGGCTCCATTCATGTTCGAAGGAAATTGTTGATGAGCGGTTCTAAACACATCGATTGGCTGCACGGACGCTTCGGCACCATCGTGCTCTGGGCCTTGCTGATCGCTTGCGAAAGCGGCGGACAGATTGCCTCCAAAGTCGGTGGCGACTTGCTCGGGCAAACCGATTTCAGCTTGCAATGGCTGCACGCCGTGCTGCTCAACCCCGGGGTCTGGGTAGCGATATCCTGTTATATCGGGGCGTTTTTCGTCTGGATGCTGATTCTGCGGCGCAGCACGCTGTCGCTGGCGTTTCCACTGAGTTCGCTGGTGTTTGTCGCGGTGCTGCTGGCGTCCTGGCTGGGGCTGAACGAGCAGATCAGCCTGCTACACTGGATCGGCGTGGCGGTGATCATCGGCGGGATTGCGCTGCTCGCCGAGGGTGAGAAGAACTAGCCGGCGATGGCGTTGAATGTAGCAGCGCCATCGCCGGCAAGCCGGCGCCTACAAGGGCCGCTCCGGCCTCAGAACTTGTAGCTGATCGCCGTCTGGATCTGCCCCTGGTCGCTGTCGCCCTTCTGCTTGACGATGCTGCTGTCCGCCGCCGAACCCACCAGGTGGATCCAGCTGGCGCTGGTCATCAACGACCAGTTGCCGCCCAGCGGGATGGCGAAGCTCTGGGTCAGGGTCAGGTTCTGGAAGCCACCGCCGGCATGGTACTGGCTGATTCCCGAAGCTTGCGCCTCCTGGGCACTGACGCCGAAGAAGGTCTGGGCCTGGCGCTCGTCGGCAAAATGCGCGGTGAAATTGCTCCGGCCGATAATCCCCATGCCCAACGGATACCCCAGCTCACCGCCCATCCGTCCCAACCAGCCGCCCTGCCCGCTACCGCCGCCGACGGCACTGCCCAGCTCGGCGAACAGCCGCCAGAAGTCGGCCGGCGCATATTCCACGAAACCACCCACAACGCCCATGTCCGGCACATCGCGCAAGCCGCGCAACGAACCGTTGGAGTCGCGCCCGGGCAGGTAATTGGCGAAAGGCCCGATGCTGAAACCGTTAGTCTTGAATGCGTCCCAGGTCAGACCGTCATCACCGCTGAGGCTGACATTGCCCCAGTCCAGGTCCACATAAGGCAATGGCGTTACTTCGTAACGGCTGCCCGACGGATCATAGGGCTGATAGCCCAGCCCGGCCCCTACCTGCCCGGTCGGACCTTCATCGGCCAGGGCGGCGTGGCTCCAGCCAGCCAAGGAAAAAAGGCCGGCAAGCAGCAATGAGGAGGTCAGCCGAATCATGAACAGTGTCCTTGTCGATACCTGCCTTGCGCGATCATAAATGCGACTTTTTGTAGGCAAGCACTGATGTTGTTTGTAGGAAGCTACATTTTTTGTAGCTCCATGTACTAGATCCGATACAAAAGATGGATATATTCCATGAGAATACCGGATTTGAGCACTTGGCACACTCCGTGCTCTGCGTAGAGCCATGCGCAGTGTGCGCTCTTATTCAACAGGTACAAGCAGATGATGCACTGGCATATCGTGTGTGATTTCGATGGGACCATCTCCCGCACCGACGCGATCGACAACATCCTTGAGCGTTTCGCCGACCCGAGCTGGGAAAGCATCGAACAGGAATGGCTGGACGGTCATATCGGTTCGCGCGAATGCCTCAGCCGTCAACTGGCGCTGGTCAAGGCTTCGCCAGCCGATTTGCTGGCGTACTTCGACACCATCGATATCGACCCGGACTTCCCAGACTTCGTCGATCATGTCATGGGCCTCGGCGCTTCCATCGAAGTGGTCAGCGACGGCATCGAACAAGGCATCGCGCGGATCCTTTCGCGCAACTACGTGACCTTGCTGCCGATCCTTGCCAACCGCCTGCGCCAGGTCGACCACAACAGCTGGCGCATCGACTTCCCGTACTCCAGCGACGCTTGCCGTGCCGCCTCCGGCAACTGCAAATGCAAGTCCGCGCCCAAGGGCAAACGCATCCTGGTGATCGGCGACGGTCAATCGGATATGTGCGTGGCCGGCACCGCAGACTTCGTCTTCGCCAAGGGCCGCCTGGCCGAACATTGCGAACGCAACAACATTCCTTACGCGCGCTTCGACTCCTTCGCCGAGCTGCCGGCCATGCTGGCCCTGCTGCCGAACGACATCGCGGCGAACGCCGGCAACTACTCTATCGATCTTGAACAACAGGAACTCTTCCACCATGTCTGATATTCGTATCGCTACAGCCGAAGACCAGGTGCTTCTGGAAAAAGAAGCCAAATATTGCTCCTACGGCGATACAGTCCACTACATCGAACCACCGCGCATTTTCAGCCGCTGCGAAGGCTCCTATGTCTGGGACACCGAAGACCAAGCTTACCTCGACCTGCAAATGTGGTACTCGGCAGTCAACTTCGGCTACGCCAACCCACGCCTGAACAACGCCCTGAAGAAACAGATCGACACCCTGCCGCAGATCGCCAGCCAGTACCTGCACAAAGGCAAGATCGAACTGTCGGAAATGATCGCGGTCGACGCCAAGAACAAGTTCGGCCTCGACGGTCGCGTACACTTCAACGTCGGCGGCTCGCAGTCCATCGAAGACTCGCTGAAAGTCGTGCGTAACGCCAGCAACGGCAAGAGCCTGATGTTCGCCTTCGAAGGCGGCTACCACGGTCGTACCCTGGGCGCGTCCTCGATCACTTCGAGCTACCGCTACCGTCGCCGCTACGGCCACTTCGGCGAGCGCGCGCAGTTCATCCCGTTCCCGTACCACTTCCGCGGCCCGAAAGGCATGACCAAGGAAGAATACGGCAGCCACTGCGTGCAGCAGTTCGCCCGTCTGTTCGAAACCGAATACAACGGTGTCTGGGACCCGAAAGTCGGTTCCAGCGAATACGCCGCGTTCTACGTCGAGCCGATCCAGGGTACCGGCGGCTATGTGATCCCGCCGATGAACTTCTACAGCGAGCTGAAGCAGGTCCTCGACCAGCACGGCATCCTGATGGTCGTCGACGAAATCCAGATGGGCTTCTGGCGTACCGGCAAGCTGTGGTCGATCGAACACTTCGACGTCAAGCCGGACGTGATCGTCTTCGGCAAGGCGCTGACCAACGGCCTGAACCCGCTGGGCGGCATCTGGGCCCGTGAAGAACTGATCAACCCGAAGATCTTCCCACCAGGCTCCACCCACTCCACCTTTGCCTCGAACCCACTGGGTACCGCGGTAGGTCTGGAAATGTTCAAAATGACCAGCGAAGTCGACTACGGCGCCATGGTCATGGCCAAGGGCAAGTACTTCCTCGAAGGCCTGCAAGAGCTGCAGAAACGCTTCCCGATCATCGGCGACGTCGATGGCCTGGGCCTGGCGCTGCGCTGCGAAATCTGCACGGCCGACGGCTTCACCCCGGACAAGGCGACCCTGGACTACATGGTCGAGGAAGGCATGAAGGGCGACATGGTGGTTGACGGTCAGAAACTCGGCCTGATCCTCGACGTGGGCGGCTACTACAAGAACGTGATCACCCTGGCACCGTCGCTGGAAATCAGCTACCCGGAAATCGACCTGGGCCTGAAACTGCTCGAGCAACTGCTGAACCGAGCCATGAAGCGGTGAACATGACACCTATCGATCTGGGCGAAGGCGATGCTGGCTTCGTACTCGGCTCGGGTCCGGTCGGGATCCTGCTGATCCACGGCCTGACCGGCACCCCGACGGAACTCCGTCGGGTGGCCCAGGGCCTGGCCAAGAAGGGCAACTGCACGGTCTACGTGCCGACCCTGGCCGGGCACTGCGGCGGTAACGAAGACCTGCAAGCCACCGGCTGGCTGGACTGGTATGAAGGCGTACGCAAGACATTCGTGGCGGTGAAACAACGCCACGAACAGGTTTTCGTCGGCGGCCTGTCCATGGGTGCGGTGATGTCCATGTACTTGGCCTCCGAGCACCCGGGCCAGATCGCCGGGCTGTTGATGTATTCGACGACCCTGCGCTACGACGGCTGGAGCATTCACAAGCTGGCGTTCCTGACGCCGTTGCTGATGAAAATCCCGTTCGGCGTGCACATCTGCCGTTTCGAAGAAAAGCCGCCGTATGGCATCAAGAACGAACGCCTGCGGGCCATCGTCGAACGCCAGATGAAAGCCGGCCAGAGCAGCGATGCCGGGCTGTTGACCATGGAAGGCATCACCGTGCGCGAGCTGCACCGGATGAACGCCGTGGTCATGCGCCGGATGCCGTCGATCAAGACCCCGGCCCTGGTGATCCACTCCATCGAGGACGACATCACCAGCCCGTGGAACGCCGACTACGTCGAGCGGCACCTGGGTGGTCCGGTAACCAAGGTCATGCTCGACAACTGCTATCACATGATCACCGTCGACCTGCAATACAAGGAAGTGATCGAGCTGAGCGCCGACTACGTCGAGCGCCTGAGCGGCGTCTCCAGCGAGCCTGAAGCACAGCGGCAACAGGCCTGAGGAAAGACCCGTGATCAGCGCCCAAGCCTTCTCGACCATCGAGGCTATCGACCGTAACGCCTGGAACGATTGCTTTGTCGGTGTCCTGGAGAATTGGGAGTATTACCTGGCGGTGGAGAAAGCCGGCATCGAAGACTTTGCATGGCGCTATCTGGCGCTGTTCGAAGACGGTCGTTTGCTGGCGGTCGCCCCCGCCTTCCTGACGTCCTACAAGCTCGACACCACGGTGCAGGGTTTGGTTAAACGCATCACCGGCTGGATCAATCGGTTTCTGCCGGGATTGCTCGAATTTCCGCTCTACGCCATCGGTTCGCCGGTGGCGGAGCGCTGCACGGCCGGGACCGCCAGCCATGTGCCACCGGCACGGCGCCAGGCCTTGCTCGAACAACTGCTGGCCCTGGCCCACGACGACGCCCGGCAACTGGGTATCCGCCTGATCGCCGTCAAGGACGCGCCCAGCGACGACCACGATTGGCGCCGCAGCTGCAAGGCCGCCGGCTACCAGGCCATGTCCAGCCTGCCCAACGCGCTGCTGCCGATCCCGTTCGGCTCCATCGACGCCTACCTGGGCACCCTGGACAAGACCACCCGCAAGGACCTGCGGCGCAAGTTGCGGGCGCCGGGGCCACGGATCGAATGGCGTCACAACATCGACGATGTGCTGCCGCGGATCATGGACCTGTACCAGGCGACGCTGGCCCGTAGCGAACTGCAATTCGAACGGCTGCCGGCGGGTTACTTCACCAAGGTACTCGAACACATGGACGAGCGCGCGGCCTGTGTCCTGTACTGGGCCGGCGAACGGCTGGTGGCGTTCAACCTGGTGCTGTTCGACGGCGAACGCCTGATCGACAAGTTTTTCGGTCATGAGGTGAACCAAAGCCGCGAGCCCAATCTCTATTTCCGCAACTGGCTGGCCAATGTCGAGTACTGCATTCGTCACCGGATCCCGGTCTACGAATCCGGGCAGGCCGGTTACGCCAGCAAGATTCGCCTGGGGTGCAGCTTCCAGGGCAACAATATGTTTTTCCACCATCGCAACTGGCTGATCAACCATGTCCTCAGAGGGGTCAAACTGTTGGTTCGCCCAGATCGATTCGACCCTGCCATGTCTGCTGCGATAAGCGAAACCTGATGACCAACACGCCGGAACGCCGCCGAAAACGACGCCCCTTCTCGATCTCGCGCTGGAGCGTGCAGCGCAAGTTATTGCTGGCGTTCTGGCTGGTCAGCGTGGTGCCGACCATGATTGCCGCGGAACTGGCGGCCACCACCCTGTCGCAGATTTTCGACAGCAACGTGCGCATCTGGCTGCAAGAGTCGACCAAGGTGGTCAAGGATGAAATCAGCGAGATCAAGCGCTCCAACGCCCGCGTCGCGCAGTTGTTCCTGCTTTATACCCGCCCGCCCAACTCGCGCCGGGCGGCCAAGCATGACAAGCTGACCGCCGACATCGCCGACGCCATGGGCATCGACCTGGTGGCGCTGGTGCGCACCCAGGATCACAAGGTGGTGTTCACCACCCAGCCGGACGACATCGTCTCGCAGATCAGCACCGCACCCAACGCCGTGCTGCAAACCATTCAGATCTCCGGCGTGACCACCGGCGTGGTGGTCTCGACCTTCGACACCACCCAGGACGGCGTCGACTACCAGATGGTCATCGCCACCTACCTGGACAGCGGCTTCCTCAACAGTGCCGCCGACGTGCACTCCCTGGACCTGCGTCTGTACCTGGCCAACCCCCGGGGCTTTTCCGAAATCTTCTCCACCCAGCGTTTCGAAGACCACCCGAGCAACGTGCCCGAGAGCATCACCGATACCCTGCGCGACACCCGCCAGCCCAGTGAGGTCTTCACCAACCGCTACAGCGGTCTGTACTGGCCGATCTTCAACGACACCGGCGACCTGCAGGGAGTAATTTTCAGTGGCCTGCTGCGCCACACTAGCCTGGTCGGCCTCGCCAACCAGAGCAACCTGTTCATCCTGATCTTCATGCTCGGTTCGGTGCTGTCACTGAGTGTCGGCTGGCTGGTCTCGCGGCGCCTGACCCTGCCCCTGCGCGGCCTGGCCGAAGGTGTCAGCGCGGTGATCTCCGGCGACTACAGCAAGCGTATCCCGGTGACCGGCAGCGACGAGCTGGCGGAACTGAGCCACACCTTCAACCACATGACCGAACGCCTGGGCGAACTGCACCACCTCGAAGCCCAACTGCGCCGCCGCGACCGCCTGCACGCCCTGGGCGAAGTCGCCATGGGCCTGGCCCACGAAATCCGCAACCCGCTGGGCATCATCAAGACCGCCACGCAGTTGCTGCACCGCCGGGCCAACCTGCCGGACACCGACAAGCGGCACCTGGAATACGTGATCAGCGAGGTCTCGCGGATCAACGACCTGATCACCGAATTCCTCGACTTCGCCAAGCCCAGCACACCGATTCGCTCACTCTATCCGGCCCGCGAACTGGCCGAGGAGATCCTCGGCTTCTGCGCGCCGGAACTGGCGATCCATAATATCGACGCGCAGATCGACGACCAGGCGCCCGGTGCCACCCTGTATGCCGACTCGCGGCAGTTGAAACAGGCCTGCCTGAACCTGATCCTCAATGCCATCGACGCCATGCCCAAGGGTGGGCGCCTGACCATTGGCATTGCCAAGGACTCGCGCTATACCATCATCAGTGTGACCGACACCGGCCAGGGCATCGAGCCGGACATGATCGAGCGCATTTTCACGCCGTTCGTCACCACAAAGGCCTCGGGCACCGGCCTGGGCCTGGCGAAGGTCTATTCGATCATGGAAAACCATGACGGGCGTATCGAATGTATCAGCGAAAAAGATGCCGGCGCGACCTTCAACCTGTACATTCCGGCCCATGGCGGTGACCTGGATCACGAGGATGAGGAAGAAGAAGATGACGCATAACGTCCTGGTGGTCGATGACGAGCCCAAGCTCTGCGACCTGCTGAGCTCGGCACTGAGCCAGAACGATATCCGCGTCTTCACCGCCGGCAACGGCCTGGAGGCCCTGGCCGTGCTGGAGCAGGAAGAAATCGACCTGGTCATCAGCGACTGGCGCATGCCCGGCATGGACGGGCCGCAGTTGCTGGCGGAGGTCAAGCTGCGTTTCCCGCAGTTGCCGGTCATCGTCATGACCGCCTACAGCACGGTGAAGAATGCCGTGCAATCGATGCGCAACGGCGCCTTCGACTATATCGCCAAGCCGTTCGACATCGACGAGCTGGACATCACCGTCAACAAGGCCCTGCAATTTCGCGACATCCTGCGGGACAACGCACGCCTGCGCGCCGAACTCGACGAGCACCAGCAGATCGACAGCCTGGTGGGCGACAGCCCGACCTTCCGCCGGGTCCTGCAGGCCGTGGACTCGGTGCGCGAAAGCAACGCCACGATCCTGCTGACCGGCGAAAGCGGTACCGGCAAGGAAATGGTCGCCCGGGCCATCCACAAGCACGGCAACCGCGCCGACATGCCGTTTGTCGCGGTCAACTGCGCGGCGATTCCCGAAGGCTTGCTGGAAAGCGAGATGTTCGGCCATCGCAAGGGCGCCTTTAGCGGGGCTGTCGCGGACCGGGTCGGACGCTTCATGCAGGCTGACAAAGGCACCCTGTTTCTCGATGAAATCGGTGACATGCCGTTGGTATTGCAGGTCAAGATCCTGCGTGCGCTGCAGGAGCGAGTCATCGAGCCGGTGGGCGATCCCCGCGAGCGCAAGGTCGACGTGCGGGTGATTGCCGCGACCAACAAGAACCTGCTGCAAGCGGTTTTCGACAAGGAATTTCGTGAAGACCTGTATTACCGCCTGAATGTCTTCCCGATCCACCTGCCTCCTCTGCGTGAAAGGGCCGAGGACATCGCGCCGCTGGCTCGGCATTTCGCTCATATACTGGGCGCTACCGCTGGCAAGCGCATCGACGGTTTCAGCGCGCAAGCCTTGCAGGCGATGCTCAACTACCCGTGGCCAGGGAATATCCGCGAACTGCAGAACTGTGTGGAGCGAGCGACCATCGTCGCGGCCGGGCACGTTATCGAAGAGAGTGACCTGCCGGCTTACCTGTTCGAGTCGACACCGCCCCAGAGCAGCGCCAATCCACTGCCCGGCGTCGCCCCCGGCCTGCCGAAGGACCTCGACGCGGCCCTGGCGGACGTGGAGAAGGCTTATATCCTCGCGGCCCTGCAGGAAAGCAATGGCGTGCAGGCGGCCGCGGCGCAGTTGATCGGGATTTCCGAACGCAGCTTCTGGTATCGCCTGAAGAAGCTGGCGATCCACGTCGACAAGATCATCCGCTGAATTTCAGAGCTGCGCCCAGCGACTGACATCCGCCTGATGCAGACGCAGGTACGGCAGCACCGCCGCCAGCAACGGCGCCTTGAACGCCTCCTGAAAACGATGGGCCATCCCCGGCACCAACACCAGTCGACTGCCCTGGATATGCGCCGCCAGGTGCACCCCGTGCATCACCGGCAACAACGGATCGGCCGTGCCATGGACCACCAGGGTCGGCACCCGCAGTTGATTGAGCAACGGCACCCGGCTCGGCTCGGCGAGAATCGCCATGATCTGGCGCTTCACCCCTTCCGGATTGAAGGCACGGTCATAGGAGGCCGCCGCCTGCTGCAACAGCTTGTTGCGGTCGTCACGCACCTCCGGGCTGCCCAGGGCCGCCAGCAGATCGGCCTGCTGCTCGATCGCCACCTCACGGTTCGGCGCGCTGCGCCGCGAGAGCAACTGCACCAGTGCCGCACTCGGCGCCGGCAAGCCCTCGGCACCGGAACTGCTCATCACCAGGGTCAGGCTCTCGACCCGTTCCGGCGCCATCGCCGCTACGTGCTGGGCGATCATGCCGCCCATGCTCGCACCGAGCACATGGAACTGCTGGATCTGCAACGCATCCATCAGGCCCAGGGCATCGCCGGCCATATCGGTCAGGGTATAAGGCGCCGCCACCGGCAAGCCGAGCTTGTAGCGCAGCACTTCGAAGGTCAGGTTGGCGCTGGCCGGTGCCTGCCGCCAGGTGGACAGGCCGACATCGCGATTGTCATAGCGAATCACCCGGAACCCCTGCTGGCAGAGCGCGACCACCACCTCGTCCGGCCAGTGGATCAGTTGCCCGCCCAGGCCCATGACCAGCAGCAAGGCCGGGTCCGAGGCACGCCCGATACTCTGGTAGGCCAGGCTGACCTTATCCAGTTCGACCCGCTGGGTCGGAACATTGACATCACATCTTGAAGCCGCAAAAGACGGCAGGCCGAACAGCAGTGCGGCCAGGAAAAGTACTACACGCATGAAAACACCGAAACGCAGAACCCCATTGAGGCGCGAGTTTGATGTTATTTGTTCAATGGCGCTGCCACAGTTCCGTGACAGTTTGATGAAGATTGCCGAATAGCACCGGTCCACACGATCCCTGTGGGAGCGCTCCTGTCGACAGCCAAGGCAACATGAGACAAACTCATAGCCTGCCCGCCACTCACAAAATCTACTCATGGAGTCCCAGGTGCTGGAAATCCGTCACTTGAAAACCCTTCACGCGCTGCGCGAGGCCGACAGCCTGGTAGAAGCCGCCGAACGCCTGCACCTGACCCAGTCGGCCCTGTCCCACCAGTTCAAGGAACTGGAGGAGCGCCTGGGCATGCCCTTGTTCGTGCGCAAGACCAAGCCGGTGCGTTTTACCAGCGCCGGGTTGCGCCTGCTGCAACTGGCGGACGCCAGCCTGCCGCTGCTGCGCGCGGCGGAGCGGGACATCGCGCGCCTGGCCGGCGGCACCGCCGGTCGCCTGCACATGGCGATCGAATGCCACAGTTGCTTCCAATGGCTGATGCCGACCATCGACCAGTTCCGCGATGCCTGGCCGGAAGTCGAACTGGACCTGGCCTCGGGCTTTTCCTTCGCTCCGCTGCCGGCCCTGGCCCGTGGCGACCTTGATCTGGTAGTGACCTCCGACCCGCTGGAGCTGGCGGGCATCACCTATGTGCCGCTGTTCACCTACGAAGCCATGCTCGCGGTAGCCAACCAGCATACGCTGGCCAACAAGCCCTATATCGTGCCCGAGGACTTGCTCAAGGAAACCCTGATCACCTACCCGGTGGAGCGCGACCGCCTGGATATTTTCACCCGTTTCCTCGAACCGGCGGACATCGAGCCGGCACAGGTGCGCACCTCCGAACTGACCGTGATGATGATGCAACTGGTAGCCAGCGGTCGCGGCGTCTGCGGCATGCCGCACTGGGCGCTGCACGAATACAGCTCGCGAGGCTACGTCAAGGCCAAGCGGCTGGGCGAGAAAGGCCTGTTCGCCACGCTGTATGCGGCGGTGCGCACCGACATGCTCGATGCACCGTACATGCGTGACTTCCTGCTGACGGCCAAGGACACCTCGTTCTCGACGCTCGATGGGGTCAGCGCGGTGCGCTGACAGCCGTCAGGCCTCATCTGTTCGGCGGGTATCAGCCGGCGCTGACGAGCGAAGCACGATGAAACGGCAGGATCAGGTCCCGCGTCAAAGGCGCGAGCAACAGACCACCATCGCCGGCCGGATCGATCCAGGCCACCTCCTCGATCTCGGCGGCGGGCTCCAGCACCGAGCCGCTATCCACCCGGAACAGCTCGGCGACCACCTGGTAACCCGGTTCGTTGGCCGCCGGTGCCGCGAACTGGCCAAGGTAGGTGGCGGCAGCCGTATCGATGCGCAACCCGAGTTCCTCTTCCAGTTCACGGGCCAGGGCCTGCACCGGTTGCTCATGGGCTTCGATCTTGCCACCCGGCTGCATAAAGGCCTCGGTACCACGCTTGCGCACCAACAGGGTACGGTGGTCGGGGCCGATCAGCAGCGCAGCGGCAATTCGGATGGTTTTGCAAGTCATGGGGGTCACCGCAGCCTAGGGAAAAGGCCGCAGGATCACATGGGCGACGCAGGCCGTGCAATCATGCGAAAGCCGCGGAAACTCCGGGCTACTCGGCCTGCTCCAGCAACGCCTGGACTTCTTCCGGAATCTTGACGAACACACTGTACCTGGCCCCTTCCATGGACTCGAAGGCAAGCAGCTTCTCCACCAGCGCCGCGCTGAGCAGCTTGCCGGCGTTGAGCAGGAGCATGCCGTTGTCGGCATTGAGGTTGCGCGCCAGGATCATCCCGGCCACCAGCTCGCGGGTGCTCAGGACCTTGACCGAAGGATCGCCCAGGGTCACATCGCTCAGGTAGTCGGCGCAAACCTTGACGAAGTCCTCGACCAGGCCCGGATCGTAGAGTTTGCCGGCGTACTTGCGAATAAAGATCAGCGCCTCGTCGCTGTTCATCTGCCGCTCGAGAATCAGCCCGCGCTGCAACTCGATAAAGTCCACCGCCAGCTTCAACACCCGCGACCCGAGGGGAATCGCCTCGCCCCTGAGGTGGTCGGGAAAGCCCGTGCCATCCCAGCGTTCCTGGTGATGCAGGATCAGCCGGGCCGCATCCTGCATCGGCTCCAGCGTCATCAACAGCGACTCGCTCTGCTTCGGATAACCCCGATAGCGCTCGCGATCGGTGTGGTGCAGCAAGTCGGCCGGCGCGCCCATCATGCTGTCGGTCCAGCTCATCTTGCCGATGTTGTGCAGGGCCGCGGCCATGGCCAGGTCGCGACTGGCGGCCTCGTTCATGACATGGGCCTTGCAGTAGACCTTGACCAGATCGATGATCGCCCGGTTGGTCTGCTTGTCCTTGGGCAGGCGCCACTCGACCATCCGCGAGAACACTTCGGCCGTGACCGCGTAGCTGCGCTTGAGCTCCTCGTAGGCCAGGTCAAGCATGTCGGCGGTCTGCTGGACTTCGCTGGTGCGCGCGATCACGCGCTTTTCCAGGGTCGAGTTGAGCGACTGCAACTGCCGGTTCTGCTCGCGGACCAACAACTGCAGGCGCTGGCGCTCACGTTCCGAATGCTGGAAGGCCAGGCCCTGGGTGATGGTCATCAACAGCTCTTCATCATTCCAGGGTTTGCTCAGGTAACGGTAGATCCGCCCTTCGTTGATCGCCTTGGCGATCATGTCCAGGTCGGCGTAACCGGTCAGCAGGATCCGCAGGCAGGCCGGATACAGCTCATGAATCCGCGCCAGCAGGCTGGCACCGTCCATGTTCGGCATACGCGCATCACTGATCACCAGGTCGATGGGCTGCTCGGCCATGATCTCCAGGGCGCGAGCGCCACTGTCGGCCAGGAACAGCTCATAACCCTGGCTGCGCAACAAGCGGCGCAGGCTGTTGAGAATCGACTCTTCATCGTCGACCAGCAGGACACGGGGTTTGATCACGACATCAACTGTGGATTCATCCATGGAGCACCTCATGTCTGCGTCAGGCTTGGACCCAGGAACCTTGGAATAGCCGACGGTCCCTGTCTTTTCCGCTAAGGGTAGATGTTCGACCATCAAATGGCATTATGTTTATCTGCAAATCAGCGCAAGCCGATCTATGCTGCAAGCAATCTAGCGCGCCACAGCAAGCGCGGTTATCAGGAAAGGAACTCCGCATGAGCTCGGTACATCTTGCTGCCAGTATGACCGGAGCTTTCTCATGAGCAACCCGGCCGCTCGCACCAACCGCCGTATCCTGATTATCGACGACACACCGTCGATCCACACCGATTTCTGCAAGATCCTCTGCCCCGAAGACCTTGAAGACGACTTGCAAAGCGCCGAACAGGCCTTGTTCGGCGACACCATCAAGCCTCGGTCAGAGTCGTTCGACCTCGACTCCGCGTTCCAGGGCCAGGAAGGCCTGGCCAAGGTCGAACAGGCCCTGGGGCAAGGCCGGCCCTACGCCATGGCCTTTATCGACATGCGCATGCCGCCGGGCTGGGACGGCCTGCAAACCCTCGAACGGCTCTGGCAGGTCGACCCCAAGCTGCAAGTCGCCCTGTGCACCGCCTTTTCCGACTACTCCCTCGAGGAAATGAACGAGCGGGTCGAGATGGGTGACCGCCTGCTGATCCTGAAGAAACCCTTCGATGCCATCGAAATCCGCCAACTGGCCAGCGCCCTGACCGTCAAATGGCAGATGACTGAAGACGCCGCACTGAAGATGGACCAGCTCGAACAGGCCGTCGAGGAGCGCACCCGCGAGTTGTCCGACGCCAACATCATCGTGCAGAACAGCCCGACCCTGCTCTATCGCCTGCGCGGCGAGCCGTCGTTCCCGCTGATGTACATCTCCCACAACATCACCAAGTTCGGACACGTGGCCGAGGACCTGCTGGCCTCGCCCGACTGGGGCGCGGAGCTGATCCACGCCGACGACCAGGCCAAGGTCGACGCAGCCATGGCCAAGGTCCTGGACAAGGATGCCGAAGGCGCCTCGATCGAGTTTCGCCTGCGCACCGGTGATGGCCAGTGGCGCTGGGTGGAAAATCGCTACGTACCGGTCCGCGACCCGGAAGGACGCCTGCTGGAAGTCGAAGGCATCATCATCGACATCACCGAACACAAGCTCGCCGAAGAGAAAATCGCCCTGCTCGCGCGCACCGACGGGCTCACCGGACTGGCCAACCGCTCGACCCTGATCGAGCGCCTGCACCAGAGCTTCGCCGCCGCCCGGCGTGGGGCCTCACCGTTCGCGGTGTTCTACCTGGACCTGGATCACTTCAAGCGCATCAACGACACACTCGGGCACCCGGTGGGCGACCTGCTGCTGCAAGAGGTCTCCCGACGCCTCCTGGACTGCACCCGGGAAAACGATGTGGTGGCGCGCCTGGGCGGCGACGAATTCGCCGTGCTGCAGACGGAAATGCTCGACCCGACGCAATCCGGCGCCCTGGCAAACAAGATCCTTAAAGCGCTGGTGGAGCCTTACCAACTGGACGGTAACGAAGTACGGATTTCATCCAGCATCGGCATCAGCACCTATGCCGCCGACAGCGAAAGCGCCGACAGCATGCTGGTCCAGGCCGACATGGCGCTGTATCGCTCCAAGGACAGCGGGCGCAACCAGTACCACTTCCATTCCGAGGAGATCAACCAGGAAGTCATCGACCGGGTCGCCATTACCCAGGACTTGAAAAAGGCCATCGAACAGAACGAACTGGAACTGTATTACCTGCCGGAAGTCGACCTGGGCAGCGGCAAGATCCTCGGCATGGAGGCCCTGGTGCGCTGGAACCACCCCGAACGCGGCATGCTCGGTGCCGACATGTTCATCCCCGCCGCGGAAAAGACCGGCACCATCGTCGCCCTCGGGCGCTGGGTGCTGGAGCAGGCCTGCCGGCAGATGCATCAATGGCGTAAAGACGGCATGGCCCCGCCGGTGATCGCCATCAACCTGTCGCTGGCCCAGCTCAAAAGTGGCAGTGAACTGATACGTGAGGTGCTCGAGACCACCGGCAAATGGGGACTGTCGCCCGCGGACCTGCAGTTCGACGTCACCGAAGCGACCCTGGCCCAGACCAAATGGACCCAGAACGACGTACTGCCCAGGCTGCGCGAACTCGGGGTGAAGATCGCCATTGACGATTTCGGTACCGACTACTCGTCCTTCGACTACCTCAAGACCTACCGCGTCAACCACCTGAAGCTGGCCCAGTCGCTGATCGACCACGCGACCCAGGACGTGGAAAGCGCCACGACCCTGCGGGCGATCATCAACTTTGCCCGGGAAGTGGGCATCGGCATCATCGCCGAAGGCGTGGAAACCCAGGAGCAACGCCATTCGTTGATGGCCACCGGCTCGCCGATGGCCGCCCAGGGCTATTACTTCAGCAAGGCGGTCGACAGCCATCACGCCAGCGAACTGCTGCACGCCGGGCATATCGCCCCACGCCCAACCCCCACACCAGAGAACCGCCTATGAAGAGTGCCGCCGGCGCCGCCAATCGGCGCATCCTGATCATCGACGACACCGCTTCGATTCATCAGGACTTTCGCAAGATCCTCGGCCCTGAACAGGAGGACGAACTGAGCCTGGACTCCACCGAGCACCTGCTGTTCGGCACCACCCGTCCACAGCGCCTGAGCTTCGAGATCGACTCGGCTTACCAGGGCCAAGAGGCGCTGGAGCTGGTGAAGTTGGCCTTGGCCACCGAAAACCCCTATGCCATGGCCTTTCTCGACATGCGCATGCCACCGGGCTGGGATGGCCTGGAAACCATCGAACAACTGTGGGCGGTCGACCCGGAGCTGCAAATCGCCCTGTGTACCGCCTACTCGGATTACTCCTGGGAGTCCATGGACGAACGCATCGCCTTCGGCGACCAGATGCTGATCCTGAAAAAACCCTTCGACGCCCTGGAAATTCGCCAGATGGCCAGCGCCCTGACCTGGAAGTGGCAACTGGCGCGGGATATCGCCTCGCGGATGGCCAGTCTGGAACGGACCATCGAGGAGCGCGTCCAGGAACTGTTGCAGGTGTCCCGGCTGCTGCAATTCGATGTGCTCACCGAACTGCCCAACAGTACCCTGCTCGGCGACCGCCTGGGCCAGGCCATCGCCCTGGCCAAACGTCACGACGAACAGGTCGCGGTGATGTTCATCGGCCTGGATCGCTTCAAGCGCATCAACAATGCCCTGGGTTATCCAGCGGGCGATGAAATGCTCAAGCATGTGGCCGACTGCCTGGTCGCGGCCTTGCGTCAATCGGATTCGGTGTTTCGTTACCGCTCCGACGAATTCGTTGTGGTCCTGCCCGAATTCAGCCATCCGCAACAGACCCGTGGCACCGCCGAGAAAATCCTCGCCGCCGTCAATACCCCCCATGAGACCGCCGGGCATGACCTGCGGGTCACCGCGAGCCTGGGTATCAGCCTTTACCCCGACGACGGCGAGGATCCGCTGGTCCTGATCAAGAAAGCCGAAGCCGCCATGCGCAACGTCAAGGAACAGGGCGCCAACAGCTTCGGATTTTTCATTGAGGACCTGAACCTGCGGGCCCGCGAGCAGCAATCCATCGAGTCCGGTATACGCCTGGCCCTGGAGCGTGACGAGTTCGTGCTGCACTACCAGCCCAAGCTGGACCTCAGGACCGGCACGGTGGTCGGGGCCGAAGCGCTGATCCGCTGGCAGCATCCCGAACGCGGCCTGCTCTACCCCACCGACTTCATCCCGGTCGCCGAAGACAGCGGGCTGATCATTCGGTTGAGCCATTGGGTGTTGCGCCAGGTCTGCCTGCAAGGCCGGGCCTGGCAGGATCAGATCGGCGAACCGCTGATCCTGTCGCTCAACATCTCGGCAATGGACTTCCGCCAGCGCGACTTCCTCGAAGGCATCCGTCAGGTGCTGGAAGAAACCGGCATGGAGCCGACCCGGCTGGAGCTGGAAATCACCGAAAGCGTGTTGATGCAGAATGTCGACCACACCATTGACACCCTGAAAGCCATCAAGGCCTTGGGCATCCGCCTGGCCATCGATGACTTCGGCACCGGTTATTCGAGCCTCAGCTACCTGCAACGGTTTCCCATCGATGTACTGAAGATCGACCAGTCGTTCGTGCGTGATCTCAATGGTGACAGCAACGATGCCGCGCTGGTCAGCGCGATCATCAGCCTGGGCAAGAGCCTGAATCTGAACATCGTCGCCGAAGGCGTGGAGACCCGCGATCAATTGAGCTTTCTCAAGGCGCACAACTGCGAGGAAGGCCAGGGTTATTACTTCAGCAAGGCGGTTGAAGCCGAGACCTTCCTGCGCTTGCTGCAGAACAAGCGCTTCGAACGACCGGCACAGGACTGACCCCGAACCCGCCTCTTTTGCCAAGGACATGCTCATGACGTCTCGCACACTGCTGTCGTTGCTGGCGAGCTCGCTCGCCTGTTGCGGGATACTCCTCGCCACGCCCCTGGTCGCCGCGCCCTTCGACGAACCGCTCAAGCCATTGCCGGATGCTCCGCAACAGGATCCGCGCAAGGTCGAACTGGGTCGCCAGTTGTTCAATGAAAAGCAACTGTCGATCAACAACAGCACGTCCTGCGCCAGTTGCCATCACCTGGAGCAAGGCGGGGCCGACGACAAGCCCTTCTCCACCGGTTTCCGCGGTGAAACCCTGGGGATCAACACGCCGACCGTGCTCAACGCGGCGCTGAACTTCAAGCAATTCTGGAACGGTCGCGCCGAGACCCTGGAGGCGCAGATCGAGGGTGTGGTGAAAAGCCCGACAGAAATGGGTAACTCCTGGCCCCACGTCATCGACACCCTCAACCAGGCGCCGGCTTACCAGGCGGCCTTCCGCGAGGCCTATACCGATGGCGTGACCATCGCCAACGTGCAGAATGCCCTGGCCAGCTACGAGCGCAGCCTGCTGACGCCCAACTCGCGCTTTGACCAGTACCTCAAGGGCAACACCGATATCCTGAGCCTCGACGAAAAATACGGCTACCAGCGCTTCAAGGACTACGGCTGCATCGCCTGCCACCAAGGGGTCAATGTCGGCGGCAACATGTTCCAGAAATTCGGCGTGATGGGCGACTACTTCGCGGCCCGCGGCAACCCCACCGAAGCCGACCTCGGGCGCTACCTGGCGACGGGAGCCGAAGAGGACCGCAACGTGTTCAAGGTTCCCAGCCTGCGCAATGTCGCGTTGACCGCGCCGTACTTTCACGATGCCTCGGCCAAGACCCTGGAAGATGCCGTCCATGTCATGTTCACCTATCAACTGGGACGTGTCCCTTCCGCCGAGGACATCCGCCTGATCGTGCTGTTTCTCAAGACCCTGACCGGCGAGCTGGGGGGCAAACCACTATGAAGGTCACAAGCAGCGTCCTCAACCGGGTCCTCCTGCCGCGCCTGGCCGTCCTGCTCGCCTCGGTGCTGGTATTTCTGTATCTCATGGCCGCCTCCGACGTGACCCTGGACTATGCCCACGCCCGCGACCTGATCAATCGGGTCAAGCAGCTGGATGCCGAGTGGGACACCGAAATCCTCAAGTCCAGGATCGCGGTGACGCGCAATTACGACCCGCTGGTCAAGCCCCCGCAGGAAATGCGCCGGCTCCTGCAGACCTTCACGCCCATCGAACCCGGCCAGACCCATCAGGCCGCCGGCGCCTGGAAGGACCGCCGGGAAACCCTGGCCCAGACGCTCGATGAAAAATCGCGACTGGTGGAACAGTTCAAATCCCGCAACGCGGTACTGCGCAACTCCCTGGCCTTCCTGCCGACCGCCGAAGACGATATCCAGCACCAGCTCAGCGCACTGGAAGATCAGGACAAACTGATGCTCCAGGACACCTCCAACGATATCTACGACCTGCTGCTCAGTGCCCTGGAGTTCGCCCAGACCACTACTGAAGAACGCGCCCATAGCATCGAACTGGGGCTCAATCAGGTGATGACCGACACGCAACGCCTGCCGCCCTCGTTCAAGGAGCCGGTGCAGATCCTGCTCAACCACGTCAACCTGATCCTGCGCGAGCAACCCCGGGTCAACTCACTGATTGAAGAGATCGATGCGGTACCGCTCTCCGAAAGCCTGGACTCCATCACCGACCAACTGAACCAGGACCAGCAACAGAACGAACGTCTCGAACAGCGCCATCATTTGTACCTGTTGATCTTCTCGGGTCTGCTCCTGGTCTTGCTGGTGTACCTGGCTACCCGCCTGGTGCGCAGCTACGCCGAGATCAACCGGGTCAACCGGGCCCTGCAAGCGGCCAACACGCACCTGGAACAACGGGTGGAACGACGCACCCGCGAACTGCGCGATGCCCAGAGCGAACTGATGGAAAGCGCGCGCCTGGCCGGTATGGCCGAGATCGCCACCAACGTGCTGCACAACGTCGGCAATGTGCTCAACAGCGTGAATATCTCCGCCGAGCTGGTGGCGCGCAAGCTGCGTGGCAGCAAGACCCAGGGCCTGGCCAGGGCGGTGACGATGATCAACGAACACAAGCATGACCTCGGCGAGTTCATTACCAGCGACGAACGTGGCAAGCTGTTGCCCGGGTATCTCAACCAACTGGTCGAGGCCATTGCCGCGGAACAACAGAGCATGAGCGACGAACTGACCCAGTTGAGCAAGAGCGTCGACCATATCAAGGACATCGTCTCGACCCAGCAATCCTATGCCGGCGTCTCGGCCATGGAGGAGCCGGTGCACATCCGCGATTTGCTCGAAGACGCCCTGCGCATGAACTCCGGGGCCCTGAACCGGCACAACGTCACGGTGATTCGCGAATACGACGAGGTGCCCCAGGTGATGGCCGACAAGCACCGTTTGCTGCTGATCCTGATCAACCTGATCAGCAACGCCAAGCAGGCCATGGCCAACCTCTCCGACCGTCCACGCGAAATCACCCTGCAAGTCCAGGCGATCGAGGACAGCACCTTGCGCATCAGCGTCAAGGACGCCGGCGAAGGCATCCTGCCGGAAAACATGACGCGCATCTTTGCCCATGGCTTCACCACCCGCAAGGACGGCCATGGCTTCGGCCTGCACAGCTGCGCCCTGGCCGCGATCGAAATGAAAGGGCACTTGACCGCCCACAGCGACGGCCCCGGAAAGGGCGCTGTCTTTACCCTCGAATTGCCCTTGAAAACTGCCGTGGGGGCTGTATGAACACACTCCGCAACCGTCGTATCCTGCTGGTCGACGACACCCCGTCGATCCACGAGGACTTTCGCAAGATTCTCACCCCGAATGTCGACCAGTCACCGGACCTGGACCTGATGGAAGCCGCACTCTTCGGCCAGGAGGTCAAGACCAGCAACGTCCTGCCCTTCGAACTCGACTCGGCTTACCAAGGCCAGGAAGGCCTGCAAAAGGTCGAACAGTCGGTGGCTTGTGGAAAGCCCTACGCCCTGGCCTTCGTCGATATGCGCATGCCCCAGGGCTGGGACGGTGCCGAAACCATCGAACACCTGTGGCAAGTCGACCCCAACCTGCAAGTGGTGGTCTGCACCGCCTACACCGACTATTCCTGGGACGACCTGCTGGAACGCCTGCACGGCCATGACCGACTGGTGATCCTGAAAAAGCCCTTCGACAATATCGAGGTCCAGCAACTGGCCAACACCCTGACCAACAAATGGGAAATGACCGAACGCGCCAACCTGCAGATGCACCGGCTGGAAGAGTTGGTCGAGCAACGGACCCAGGCCCTCACACAGACCAGCCTGGCCTTGCAGCATGAAATCGACGAACGCAAGCAACTGGAAGGGCAGTTGGTTCAATCGGAAAAGCTCGCCTCCCTCGGCCAACTGGCGGCGGGTGTCGCCCATGAGATCAACAATCCCATCGGCTTCATTTCCTCGAACCTGGGGACCCTGGAAGGCTATTTCGGCAAGCTGCTGGAAATGCTCCAGGCCTATCAGGGCGCCGAGGAAGGGATCGCCGCGCCCGAGTTGCAGGCACGCTTGAAGGAGCTGCGCGAACGGGTCGAGCTGGATTTCCTCGAAGAAGACATTCCGTTGCTGATCAAGGAGTCCAAGGAGGGCATCGGTCGGGTCGGGCAGATCGTCAAGGACCTGAAGAACTTCTCCCGGGTCGACTCGAACCAGGAGTGGCAATGGAGCAATCTGCAACAGGGCATCGAATCGACCCTGAACATTGTCGCCAACGAACTCAAATACAAGGCCGACGTGGTCAAGGACTACTCCGGACTGCCGGAGATCGAGTGCCTGGCGTCGCAGATCAACCAGGTCATCATGAACCTGGTGGTCAACGCCGCCCAGGCCATGGGGCCGGAGCGCGGCACCATCACCCTGCGTGGCGGCAGCCTGGGCGAGCGGATCTGGCTGGAAGTGGCCGACACCGGCTCGGGCATGGCCCCCGAGACGGTACAGAAGATCTTCGACCCGTTCTTCACCACCAAACCCGTCGGCCAGGGCACCGGCCTGGGCTTGTCGCTGTCCTATGGCATCGTGCAAAAACATGCCGGGCAGATCAGCGTACGCAGCGAGCTGGGGGTCGGCACCACGTTCCGGATCGAGCTGCCGATCCGTCAGAACAAGGCCGCCTGAGCCAACCCGGGCGCCCGTGCAGGAACTGGCTTGCCAGCACTGGCCCCCCCAGGGTCGATGCAAGACTCAAGGGCCTCAGGCCGCTTCCTGGAAGTCCATCTCCGGCGGTTGCTTGCGGAAACCGCCGGTGAGGAACCCCAGGTACACCAGGCCGACCGCCAGCCAGCTCAAGCCCAGGTAAATCGCCAGGTGATCGAGGCTGATCATCAGCCACAGATCCGCCACCAGGCCGATCAGCGGGCACACCAGGAACAGCAGCAACTCACGCGGGCCACGTTTCTCGCCACCAATCCAGTAATGGAAAATCACCGACAGGTTCACCAGGCTGAAGGCCAGGAACGCACCGAAGTTGATGAACGAGGTGGAGGTGGTCACGTCCAGCTTCAGGGCCAGCAAGGCCACCACCGCACAGAGCAGGATACTGTTGATCGGCGTGCCGAAACGCTCGTGCAAGGTGCCGAAGAAGGACTTCGGCAACACGCCGTCACGGCCCATCGCATACAGCAGGCGCGAACCGCTGGCCTGGGCCGACAAGCCCGAGGCGAACTGACCGACGATCAGGCCGACGAGGAAGAGCGTCACGAACAGGTCGCCGCCAATATTGCGGGCGATTTCATAGGCGGCCGAATCGACGTTATCGAACACGAACGACGGGTGGGCCAACTGCACGAAGTACGACACCGCGACGAAGATCAAACCGCCGATCAGGGTGATCAGCATGATCGCCCGCGGAATGGTGCGGCGCGGGTCGCGGGTTTCTTCGGTCAGGGTACTCACCGCATCGAAGCCCAGGAACGAGTAGCAGGCAATCGCCGCGCCGCTCATGATCAGGGGCATCTGCATATCGCCGCTGATAAATGGCGCGAGGGTCCACAGCGGCTTGCTGGCGTCACCGCCGATGTAGTGGATCGCCAGGACGACAAACGCCACCAGTACCAGGAACTGCACCAGCATCAGCAGGGCGTTGATACCGTTGGCCAGGCGCAGGCCGACGATATTGATCACGCTGGTGATGCCGATAAAGGCCAGCACCCAGACCGCCTGCGGCACCGAAGGGAACGCCGAGTTGAGGTAGGCCGCGCCGATCAGCCAGATCGCCATCGGCAGGAACAGGTAATCGAGCAGCACCGCCCAGCCGGCAATAAAACCGAGCTTGGGGCTGATGGCCTTGCGCACATAGCTGTAGGCCGAGCCGGCTACCGGAAAGGCGGCGGCCATGCGCCCGTAGCTCATGGCGGTGAAGAACATCGCCACCAGCGCCGCGAGATAGGCGGCCGGAACCATGCCGGCCGTGGATTGGGCAAGAATGCCGAAAGTGCCGAGGACAATGATCGGCGTCATATAGGCGATGCCGAACAGCACCACCGACCCCAGCGAAAGGGTGCGTTGCAAACGAGCCATGAGGCGACTACTCCGAATGTTATTGGATTTATGGCAGAGCCGAGTTCGGCAAGGTTGGAGCGGTACTACGAAATTCTTGTTTTGAAAAAACCTTGAACTCACCTGGAACCTGTGGGAGCAGGGCTTGCCCGCGAAGCTTTTGGCGTTCTTACGGGCCCCTTCGCGAGCAAGCTCGGCTCCTACGGAATCAACAGCTCCCGCACGCCGTTGCCATGCTCGATCACCTCGCCCGGCAAACGCAGGCGCTGGTCATCCAGGTAGCGGTAGTCACGCCGCGCCGCCGCCAGCCGGCTCAGATCCAGTTCCACCGTGAACTGGCCTTCCCCGCGCCCGGCTTCGAACAGCAGGCTGCCGAACGGATCCACCAGGGCACTGCCACCGGCGAACAGCAAGCTGCCGTCACCCTCGCCCACGCGATTGACCATCAGCGCGAACGCCTGGTTTTCCTGGGCGCGGGCCATGATCGCGGTGCGATGGGTCGGGCCATAGGGGTCCATGTTGCCGTTGGTGACGATCAACAATTCGGCGCCCAACTGCGCCAGCGCCCGGGCGGTTTCCGGAAACTCGATGTCGTAGCAGATCAGCAGGCCGACCCGGACGCCATTCCACTCAGCCGTGACATAGCGGTCACCGGCGGTGAATACGCCACGATCCGAGGCCCACAGATGGGTCTTGCGATAGCGCAGGACGATGCCCTCAGGGGTGATCAGCAAGGTGGTGTTGTAGAACTGCCCGACGTCGTTTTCGGCGACGCCGATCACCACGGCCAGGTTGCGTTCCCGGGCGGCCCGCTGCACGGCCTGGACGGTCGGGCCGTCCAGGGGTTCGGCGACCTCGGCCACGGTCTCGGCGGACGGAAAGCCCATCAGATGGGTTTCCGGGAACACGATCAGCTGCGTATCGGCGGCGCAGGCCGCAATCGCCGCCAGCGCCCGCCCGAGGTTGTAGGCGGTATCGTTGTCCCGGCCCGCAAACTGGGCAAATTCGACCTTCATGGATTTTTCCTTGTTTTCGATAGCCGGCCAGGCTCAATGACGGCGCCGAGCTGGCAGAATGAGTGCCCGGCCATTGTGTGAGTCCAGTATGCGCACCGGGGATGGGCCGTGGGAATCACGCGGCCGGGGTAACCTGATAGGGGTAGACGAGTGACACTCATCCTGAATGACATCGCCTGGCACCGTGCGGTGGGGCAAATGATCGAGGCCCTCGACCGGCCGAATTTCTGGACGCAACTGGTGCGCCTGCTCGACCAGTACGTGACGTTCGACAGCTGGGTGGTGCTGCTGTTCAGCAACGGCCAGCACCCGGAAGTGTTCGCCGAATGCCCGGGCCAGGACGGTGGCCCGGACCCGTTGTTCCAGGATTACCTGCGCGGCCTGTACCTGCTCGACCCCTTCTATATCGCCAGCCGCGAACAGCAACGCACCGGCCTGTACCGCCTGACGGAAGTCGCGCCGGAGCATTTCGAGCTGACCGAGTACTACCAGCGCTACTTCCGTTTGAACGTGGTGGCCGATGAAATCCAGTTCAACTGCCAGCTCGATGGCGACCGTACCCTGTGCCTGTCGCTGGGTTCCACCACCGCCTTCGGCGCCGAGCAGATCGCCCTGCTGTCGCTGATCCAGCCCTGGGTCCTGGCGCTGCTGCGCCAACGCCTGCCGCATGAAGTCCGCGAAACGCTGGCCCAGCCGGGCAACGCCGGACAGGGCGACTGGCGCACCCAACTGGAAGCCTCGGTGCAGCAGCTCAAGGGCGCGCAGTTGACCGCCCGCGAACTGGATGTCGGGCGGCTGATGCTCAGCGGTTGTTCGAGCAAGGAAATCGCCCGCAAGCTGGAGATTTCCATCGAGACCGTGAAGGTCCACAAGAAGCACATGTACAGCAAGTTGGGGATCAAATCCCAGTCCGAGCTGTTCTCGATTTTCCTCCAGGCGCAGAATGCCTGACCTCCCGACGAGTCCGCACCAAAGGAAACCGTATGAGTCTGTCCCTGCTGAGCCGCTACGCCTTCTTTGCCGGTTGTGTGATCTTCACCCTCGCCAGCCTGCCGTTCCTGGCACATGACTGGCTCTGGCCGTTCACCCTGGTGACCGGCCTGTTGAGCCTGCTGGGCCTGTTCGACCTGCTGCAAAGTCCCCACGCGGTGCGCCGCAACTACCCGATCCTGGGTAATATCCGCTACCTGGTGGAGGGCATTCGCCCGGAGATCCGCCAGTACCTGCTGGAATCCGATAGCGATGCCCTGCCCTTCTCCCGCTCCCAGCGTTCGCTGGTGTATTCACGGGCCAAGAACGAAAGCGCCGACAAACCCTTCGGCACCCTGATCGATGTGTACCAGGGCGGTTTCGAATTTATCGGCCACTCCATGCGCCCGGCGCCACTGAGTGACCCGAGCGGCTTTCGGGTGATCGTCGGCGGCCCGCAATGCAAGCAACCGTACTCGGCCTCGGTGTTCAACATATCGGCGATGAGCTTCGGTTCCCTGAGCGCCAACGCCATCCGCGCGCTGAACCAGGGCGCCAAGCTCGGCAACTTCGCCCACGACACCGGCGAGGGCAGCATCAGCCCCTACCACCGCGAGAACGGCGGCGACCTGACCTGGGAACTGGGCAGTGGCTATTTCGGTTGTCGCACCGCGGACGGCCGTTTCGATCCGGAACGCTTCGCCGCCCAGGCGCAGAATCCACAGGTGCGGATGATCGAAATCAAGATGAGCCAGGGCGCCAAGCCCGGCCATGGCGGCATCCTGCCCAAGCACAAGGTGACCCAGGAGATCGCCGAGACCCGCGGCATCATGATGGGCGAAGACTGCGTCTCGCCGGCGCGGCACAGCGCGTTTTCCACACCGGTGGAAATGATGCACTTCATCGCCCAGTTGCGTGAGCTGTCCGGCGGCAAGCCGGTGGGCTTCAAGTTCTGCCTGGGCCACCCGTGGGAATTCATGGGCATTGCCAAGGCCATGCTGGAAACCGGCATCCTCCCGGACTTTATCGTGGTCGACGGCAAGGAAGGCGGCACCGGCGCCGCGCCAGTGGAGTTCACCGACCATATCGGCGTACCGATGCGCGACGGCCTGCTGTTCGTGCACAACACCCTGGTGGGCCTGAACCTGCGGGACAAGATCAAACTCGGTGCCAGCGGCAAGATCGTCAGTGCCTTCGATATCGCCAGCGTGCTGGCCATCGGCGCCGACTGGGCCAACTCGGCACGCGGCTTTATGTTCGCCATCGGCTGCATCCAGTCGCAGAGCTGCCACACCAACAAATGCCCGACCGGTGTCGCGACCCAGGATGCCCTGCGCCAACGCGCCCTGGTGGTGCCGGACAAAGCCCAGCGGGTGTTCAACTTCCATCGCAATACTTTGAAGGCGCTGGCCGAAATGCTTGCGGCGGCGGGGTTGGAGCATCCGGCGCAGTTGGAAGCCAAGCATCTGGTCCGGCGGATGTCGGCGACCGAGATCAAGCTGTTCTCACAGTTGCATGTGTTCCTCAAGCCGGGTGAATTGCTGACCGGCGAGGTCAATGGCGAGTTTTACTCGCGCATGTGGCAGATGGCGCGGGCGGATAGTTTCGAGCCCCAAGAAGTGGCTGCGGCTTGACGGCAGAGGCGCCTGCCCGCTGTCGGGCAGGGTGCCCTTCATAGAAAGCGAACAACGATCCCCTCCCCGGCCATTTAATTTTTTAGGCATGGGTCGTAACCGACCATCCCTGCTGGGGCCTCATAGAGACGCAGATCGAGCTCTGCTGTGCGCAGAGCATCGACCTCCGGCCATTGTCCGGGGTAAGGCACATGTACATCCAAAAGCGGATCCCCCGTCAACCACCAGATTCGTTTCGTTCCTTTCGGTGCACAGCGGGTACCGTTCAACACGTGATCGTCCCAGGTCTCGTACATCAAAGTTGATGCCCCATAACCGTTGGGGCGAGCTGAATGACCATTGTCCAATGACAGATCATATAAATACATGCCCTGATCAGTACCATTATAATAAACAGCGCTGAAATAAAAAAATCCACCACCCACGACGACAATATCGCCTTCACGACGGTGAGAAAAAATGTAGTCGAAAACCACAGAAAACGGCGTCACATATTTGCTTTTGAAATACCCGAACTCTCCTTGCTGAATATAATTAAAGTGCAGCCCAACCGACTCCAGAGCAAGCACACAAAAAAACATCAGACAGCCGACCGAGAAAGATCGATGGCTGACACCCGCCACCGCAATCGCCATAAAAACAGGGATACCCAGCGCGGCAAAGGCAATATACCGTTCGAGATAGGCCGGCATGAAAAGTGAGACACAAAACAGCGCCAACATAGGAAAAAATGTAACGATGACCAACAGAACACATGATCTGTACGGGGTCCGATCAAAATAAACAACCCAGCCCACCAACACACTCAATACAAGCGGCAGCAGCCAGTAGAATGGCCAAAATAATGAATGCTGTGGTTGTAGAGTAAAGAATTTCCATAACGAACCTGGCAGCGTATGCACACCGCCCCTGTCCAGCCACGCCACGCTTCCCACTGCCTCTATCTTCGCGTAGTTCCTCAACAGATCCACCAGGCTGAATAGCCATGGCGTATAGATAACGAAAATAAAAACATTACACAACCACCAGGCCGGACTGACAACATGACGGGTCTTGATGGATGAACCAAACCTCAGAAAAATCAAATACAGCCAGTGGGCCAGAACACCCAGCACGGCATAATAATGCGTATACAGTGATGCACCGATACACACGGCATAGATCAGCAGATAGCGGTAACGTTGCGTCTGCCTTACCCAATAGACCAGTGCAAGTGTCGCGCCGACCAAAAACAGGCCTTCCAAGGCATACATGCGGGCTTCCTGGCTCAAGCGGACCGACGCCGGAAACAACGCCAATAAAATCCCGGCGAGCATGGCCACGCCGCGGGATGAAACCATACGAACGATCAACATACACAGCATGACCGTTAACGTACCGGCAACCACACTCATCGATCTGATGGCCAAGACACTCTTGCCCAATAGGCCGATCCAACCATGAAGCAATAAATAATAGAGTGGAGGATGAACGTCCCTTCCTGTATGAAACCAGATATCGGCAGGCGGCAAAGAACTCATCCAGACGCTAAAGGCTTCGTCGTACCACACATACGGATCAGTTATCCCGTATAACCGTGCTCCGGCAGCTAAAACAATGATCCCCCACCACATGACACCTAGACTGATGCTCCTCCCGGCCTGATCCGTCACTTTTGCCATTGACACTTCGCATCCTCCTGTGTCAACACTTTAGGATGAGCACCGACAACATCTCGCACCACAAACCTGGGTCGATGCTTGGCTTCCATATAAATTCGTCCGACATACTCCCCCAGAATGCCTATCCCAATCAGTTGCACACCGCCCAGAAATAGAATCGCCGTCATTAATGACGGGTACCCTGGTACATCGTTGCCAAAGAGCGCTTTATCCAACACCATGTAACCGGCATACAGCAGCGCCGACAGTGAAATCCCTCCCCCGATATAACTCCACAGGCGCAATGGCAAAGTGCTGAACGAAGTGATGCCGTCAAGCGCCAGGTTCCATAACCCCCATCCATTGAACTTGCTCTTGCCATTGGCGCGCGGGGCCCGGTCATACTCGATAACATGGGTCTTGAACCCCGCCCACGACAGGACCCCTTTCATAAACAGTTGATGCTCGGGCAACCCTTTTACAACATTGACTACTTTCCGATCCATCAAGCGAAAATCGCCGACATTCTCCTCGATATGGGGATAGGCAATACTGTTCAGTACGTGATAGAAAAGGCTGGCAGATTTTCGTTTCAGATAGCTGTCCGTCGAACGATTTCGCCGCTTGGCCAGGACCACATCCGCTCCGTTCTCCCACTCGGCAATCAATCTTGGAATGACCTCAATCGGGTCCTGCAGGTCAATATCAATGGGAATCACCGCATCACCGGTGGCAAACTCAAGCCCAGCAAACAAAGCGGGTTCCTTACCGAAGTTACGTGAAAAATTGATCAGCAGCACATCATCATCGCTCAGCGCCAGTACCCGCGCGATACTTTCAGTTGCATCAGAACTGCCATCATTGATAAAAACAATTTCGACCTGACACCCTCTCAATCCGGGCTCTTGCCTGACACGATTGTAAAAGAGCTCCATGTTCTGCTCTTCATTGAACACAGGAACCACCAAGGAAATCTTCACGTCGCCCTGCCCCGAAAGACCACGTAACTGGAATAGAAGTAACCCACGACCAGACTGACGCCTGAAAAGACAATCAGTGTTACAACAGCGGGCATGGCCAACCCATCCCCGAGCCAACCTATTATAAAGCTCAAAAAGGCCATGAAACTGATAAAGGACAGATAGCGCGCCCACGATGCAGCGCGCTTGAAGTTATATCGTGAGTTGGCATAAAAGGAAAATGTGGCCGCCACGGCAAAGGCGCAGACATTACTGACAACCTGACGAACCGACAGGAAGTGGTGCAGCATCAGGAAGACGCCCCAGTGGACCAACGTATTAAGTACGCCAATATAAACGTAGGTCGAAAAATGTTTAAGCAACACACACACGGCCATGTCCTGCATTCCGCAGCTGAAAAGAAATACTCGCCCGATACCGACTGGGGAGCGCTTCCACGTACAGCGAAATACCAGCGTGGTGATATCTGAACACTAGGCCGCACCGGCGGGTCTGTCTACTGTCAGAAATCACAGGTACAGACGAGTTAATCGTCTCTGGCCAGGACACCCGCCAGACTCGGCAAACGGCATCGGGCTGACCGACGCACAAACTGGTGACATTCAGTAATACCCCTACTTTGCAATTCCCCCCCATTCACGCCAACCTGCACGCCGCCGTGCGACGTTCAATTTCTTACAGCCACAACAGCCCTATCCAACATTCGCCCAAGAGTTTTCCCGTGATATCCAACGGACGCGACCTTCGCATCGATTTTTTCCGGGGAGTGGCGCTGATCTTCATTTTCTGGGATCACGTGCCGCAGAACCCACTCGCCCATTTCACCGTGCGCAATTTCGGTTTCAGCGACGCGGCGGAGATCTTTGTCTTTCTCGCCGGCTACGCGGCGATCCTGGCCTACGGCAAGATCGCCCGCCGTGACGGCTTTCTGGTCGCCAGCTTGCATATCCTGCGCCGGGCCTGGGTACTTTATGTGGTGCACATCTTCCTGCTGGCGTTGCTGATGGGCATCGTGTTCTTTGCCAACAGCCAGGTGGAAACCCGTGACCTGATACAGGAAATGGGCTTGCAGTATTTCCTTACCCATCCACAGCAGGCGCTGGTGGACGAACTGCTATTGCGCTTCAAACCCAACCTGATGGATCCCCTGCCGCTGTATATCCTGCTGCTGCTCGGTTTGCCGCTGATCCTGCCGATGCTGCTGCACAAGGCCGAATACGTGGTCGGCCTGTCGGTGCTGCTGTACCTGCTGGCGCCCTGGTTCCAGTGGAACCTGGCCGCCCAGGAGGGCGGCGTATGGTTCTTCAACCCCATGGCCTGGCAATTGTTGTTCGTGCTCGGTGGCGCGGCGGCAATCCATGGCCAACGAGAAAAGCGCCAGGAACTCCGCCCGTTGCCACGCCGACCGCTGTTCCTGGCCTGTGCGGTCTACCTGCTGGCCTGCGCGGTGATCGCCCTGTCGTGGAAATGGCCGCAGGTGCACGACGCCTTCATGCCCGAGCTACTGAGCGAATGGCTCTACCCGATCAGCAAGACCAACCTGTCGCCGGCACGCCTGCTGCATTTCCTGGCGCTGGCCTATGTGCTGTCAAATCTGTTGCCCAATGGACGCTGGCTGGATCACTGGCTGGCCCGGCAAGGTTGTCGGATGGGCCGTTACTCGCTGGAGGTGTTCTGCTTCGGCGTGCTGCTGGCGCCGTTGGCGGACATGCTCAATGCCCAGGCCGGGGATGGTTTGCCGGTGCGGATTTTCAGCGCATTGCTGGGGGTGCTGCTGATGGCGACGCTAGCCGGCTGGCTGGCGTTCAACAAGCAACTGCAGCGGCCCACGCAAGTAGCGATCGCCTGATAAGGACGACGAGGCATTGCGGCGCTCACGCCTGGACTGATGACCAGCAAGAAAATCTGACCCACTTCACATATTTTTCGCTGACCCCAAGCAGCGTCTAAGCTTCAGGCAAGTGCGATCAATCTGCGTGAATGGATGAATCGACTATGGGCGCTTTATGGCAATCCGATTCGAGTAACACTGTGGCGCCAGCCAACAGGGAGGATGAAGCGCCATTACCGAGAAAACCGCGTAAGCGCAGGCTGTGGTGGCGGCTGTTCTGGCTCGTGCTGCTGATTGCCCTGGTGCTGCTGGGGTTTGCCGCCTCGCGGGAGATGCGCAGCTCGAAAATCCAGGCCCGCGAGTTCAGCCGTCTTGCCGCCGACCTCAGCTATTCGCTGGCGCCCGGCCCCAGCGACTCGATGCTCTATCCCGGTGACGGACCTTTCGACAAACGCCTGGGCTACAGCGCCCTCGGCGAATTCCTGCCACGCCTGCTGAAACGCAACTACCAGATCGAGGCCCAGGCCCGCTTCTCCCCGGCACTGCTGGACTACAGCCAGCACGGCTTCTTCGTGCCGTACAAGGAGAAAATCCAGGCCGGACTATCGATCACCGATTGCCGCGGGGGTGATGTCTACCATTACGACTACCCGCAACAGCTGTATGCGAGCTTCGAAGCCATTCCGCCGTTGGTGGTCAGCAGCCTGCTGTTCATCGAGAACCGTGACCTGCTCGACCCGAAACAGCCCGAAGCCAACCCGGCCGTGGACTGGCCGCGCTTCGGCAAGGCCGTGCTGTCGCAGATCACCAAGGTCCTGCACATTGGCGGCCAAACCGCCGGCGGTAGCACCCTGGCAACCCAATTGGAAAAATACCGGCACTCGCCGGACGGCCTGACCCTCTCCGGCGGCGAAAAGATCCGGCAGATGATTTCCGCCAGCGTGCGCGCCTATCAGGGCGGGCCGCAAACCCTGGAAGCGCGCAAGGATGTGGTGCGCGACTACCTCAACAGCGTGCCCTTGTCGGCCGTACCCGGCCATGGCGAGGTGCATGGCATGGCGGAAGGCTTGCGGGTCTGGTATGGCGCCGACTTCACCCAGGTCAACGCCCGCCTGAACAGCGTGGCCAGCGATCCCCTGAGCCTGGCCCAACGCGGCCTGGCCCTGCGGGAAGTGCTGTCGTTGATGATTGCCCAGCGGCGTCCCTCTCATTACCTGGCCCGTGGGCGTGGCGAGTTGGCCGACCTGACCGACAGTCATATCCGCCTGCTGGCCCAGAACGCGGTGATCGACGGCCCCCTGGCCGCCGCGGCGCTGGCCAGCAAGGTGACCTACCGCGACTGGCAGCAGGAGCCGACGATCCAGCCGGTGGAGTCGAACAAGGGCATAAGCGTGGCCCGCAGTCGCCTGTCCGCCATGCTCGACCGCCCGCTCTACGACCTCGACCGCCTCGACCTCTCGGCCACCAGCACCTTGCAGTCGGACCTGCAAAGCCAGGCCAGCGACTACCTCAAGCGCCTGGCCGACCCGGAGTTCGCCAAATCTCTGGGCCTGCTGGGCGAACACCTGCTGACACCGACCAGCACGCAACAGGTGCGCTACAGCTTCACCCTCTTCGAACTCACCCCCGACAGCGCGCGGGTGCGGGTGCAGACCGACAGTACCGACCAACCCTTCGACATCAACGAAGGCAGCAAGCTCGAACTGGGCTCCACCGCGAAACTGCGGGTGCTGACCAGCTACCTGCAGATCATTTCCGAACTGCACGACCGTTATGGCAACCAGTCACCCGCCGAACTGAAGAAAGTGGCGAATGACGCCCAGGACCCGATCACCCGCTGGGCGGTGGATTACCTGGCGCAGAACAGCGACCGCTCGTTGCCGAAAATGCTCGACGCCGCCCTTAACCGGCAATACTCGGCCAACCCCGGCGAAAGCTTCTTTACCGGTGGCGGCCTGCACCACTTCCACAACTTCCGCAAGGAAGACAACGGCCGCAGCCCGACCTTGCGCGAAGCGCTGCGCGAGTCGATCAACCTGCCGTTTATCCGCCTGATGCGCGACCTTGTGCGCTACAGCACCTACCAGGGCCCGAACAACAGTGCCGAGTTGCTCAAGGACGACAGCGAGCCGCGTCGCCAGGAATACCTGGCACGCTTCGCCGACCGCGAAGGCACCGCCTTCATGCTGCGCTTCTGGAAAAAGTACCAGAACAAGACGTCCCAGGAACGCCTGGATACCTTCCTCGACGGCATGCACCCGACACCGATTCGCCTCGCCGCCGTGCACCGCTACCTGCTGCCGGACGCCCCGCAAGCAGCCTTCAATGCCTTCGTCCGGGCCCACCTGAAAACCGAGAAAGTCACCGATGAACGCCTGGCCAAACTCTACAAGAGCTACGGCCCCGGTACCTTCGACCTGCCCGACCAGGGCTTTATCGCCAAGGTTCACCCGTTGGATCTGTGGCTGCTCGGCTACCTGTTGAACAACCCCCAGGCGCACTTCAGCCAGGTGGTGGCCGCCAGTGAATTCGAACGCCAGGAAGTCTATGGCTGGCTGTTCAAAAGCAAGCACAAGAGCGCCCGCGACAGCCGGATCCGGGTAATGCTGGAGATCGAAGCCTTCCTCGATATCCATCAGCGCTGGCAACAGGTCGGCTACCCCTTCGATCACCTGGTGCCGTCACTGGCCACCGCCATCGGCAGTTCCGGCGACCGGCCGGCGGCCCTGGCCGAACTGGTGGGGATCATCCTCAACGACGGCGTGCGCATGCCGACCCTGCGCATCGACAGCCTGCACTTCGCTGCCGGCACGCCTTACGAAACCCGCCTGGTCAACGATCCGGGCAAAGGTAAGCGGGTGATGCCGTCGGAGGTGGCCACGGCGTTGCGCGAGGCCTTGTCACAAGTGGTGGATGCGGGCACCGCGCGGCGGGTCTCCGGCAGCTTCAAACAGCCGGACGGCACACCACTGGCCATGGGTGGGAAAACCGGTACCGGCGACAACCGCATCGAGGCCATCGGCTCCGGTGGTCGGGTCCTGAGTTCGAAGTCGATCAACCGCACGGCGACCTTTGTGTTCTACATCGGCGACCATCACTTCGGCACCCTGACCGCGTTCGTGCCGGGGCGCTCGGCCGAGTCGTTCAAATTCACCTCGGCCTTGCCGGTGCAGGTGCTCAAGGGCATGGCACCGATCCTGACGCCTTACCTGCAACCGGGTAGCAGCACCTTGTGCTCCGCGCAGAAGGTCGCGCAAACGCCATGACGGCTGGAGAGAAAACTCAGCGGGAAGTATGAAAACGCTTGGCGAGGGTGTAGCTCTTTTTCCAGTAGCTGTTGCTGAGGGAATCGATGCGCACCGTCTTGCCGCTGCGTGGCGAATGAATGAATTTGCCCCCGCCGATATAGAGCCCGACATGATTGACGGTGTTTTGCCCATTGCGCCGGAAGAACACCGCATCGCCGGGCTTGAGGTTTTTCCGCTCGATGGTCCTGGCGTTGGAGCGGCGCATGGCGACAGTGGTGCGCGGCAACTTGATATCGGCTTCCTGCTGGAACAGGTAGACCAGCAAGCCGCTGCAATCGAAGCCGTTGACCGACATCCCACCCCAGCGGTAGGGCGTGCCGATCAGCTCATGGGCCCGGCCAACGACGTTGTCGATGGGCGCCGGCGCGGCCTTGGGCCGCAGCCCCTGGGCCACCTTTGCCGATAACCGCGGTTTTGCCGCATCGAGGGATGCATGAGCCGACAGGAACAGGCCCGGTGACACCCAGAGAAGCGCTCCCAACAAGAAACTGGACACCATAAGTCCCGCCTTTTTGACACAAGGCGGCATGGTAAAGAGCTGTCCCGGCCCTTGATTAGAGTGCTTTTCTTCGATTCACGTAGGGGAAATCCTCAGAAACAAACAGAAAACACACCCAGCCTGGCAGGCAGATAAGCGCCTATACGCTGAGTGCCCGTTCGTCATTTTTTCTTGCCGCACGATTAAGATATATCTTAAGGTATATCTTAACTAGACAGGAGAAAGAGAAATGAGAGAGGAACACCCCCACCATCGTCACCCTCCCCGGGAGTTCGGCGATGGCCATGACGGTTTCGAACGTCGCCCCGGTCGTGAGCGCGGCGGACGCGGGCCGCGGGTCTTCGCCCCCGGCGACCTGAAGCTGTTGCTGCTGGCGCTGATTGCCGAACAGCCGTGCCACGGCTACGACCTGATCCGCCAGATCGAAGGCATGTTTGACGGCGCCTACAGCCCGAGCCCCGGCGTGATCTACCCGACACTGACCTTCCTTGAAGAAAGCGAACTGATCCTCGGCGACGCCGCTGGCGGGAAAAAGCGCTATTGCGTGACCGACACCGGACGCCAGTCCCTGCTCGAACAGGCCGTGGCCCTCGATGGCGTGCGCATGCGCATCGATGTCAGCAAGCGTTCGCTGCGCGGCCATGAACGGCCGTTGGAAATCCACGAAGCGGTGCACAACCTGCGCCACGCCCTGCAACTGCACAACGGTCGCTGGAGCCCGGAAGAAATCCTGCGGGTTCGCGACCTGCTGAACGACACCGCCAAGGCCATCGTCGACGGTCCGGGCACTTCCCCTTCCGCTCAGGAGAAATCGCTATGAATGCAGCGACACAAGGGATTCATCGCGTCATGCACGAAATCAAGCGTCGCCGCCTGGAGGTGCTGCGGGTCGTCGACCTCACCCCGCGCATGCGCCGCATCACCGTGGGCGGACCGGAGCTGGCGGGTTTTATCAGCCTGGGCACGGACGACCATGTGAAAGTGTTTTTCCCACAGAACGCCGCCGAACAGGCTGCGCTGGAAACCATGGTGCTGGGGGCCAGGGACAATGGCCCTATGCCGGCCATGCGGGACTACACCCCAAGGCGTCATGACCTGGAAAGTGGCGAACTGGACCTCGATTTCGTCCTCCACGGCGACGGCCCCGCCGCGACCTGGGCGGCCCAGGCCGCGCCCGGCCAGTTCCTCACTATCGGCGGCCCGCGAGGTTCGATGGTGGTGCCGGATATCTTTGACAGCTACTTGCTGATCGGCGACGAAACCGCGTTGCCGGCCATCGCCCGACGCCTGGAAGGCCTGGCGGCCAATCGGCGGGCGCGGGTGGTGATCGAAGTTGAGAATGTCGGGGAGCAGCAGGCATTGCAGAGCCCGGCGCAGGTCGAGGTGAGCTGGGTAAGACGCGATGCCCCGGAGCAGGATCTGCTGCGCACCGTCGAACAATTGAGCATCCCCGAAGGCAGCCTGTATGCCTGGGTGGCGACCGAAGCGGCGTTGTCACGCAAGATCCGCAAGGTGTTATTGGGCAGCCATGGTTTGAACGAGGAGTTTCTCAAAGCGGTCGGCTACTGGAAGCTGGACAGCGCCGAAGACTGATCAGACAACAGAGAGGTTGATGCAAAGCTCAAGGGCCTCTTCGCGGGCAAGCTCCGCTCCCACAATTAATGCTGTGTCGCATGCAAGATCGGTGAATGACACAAGGCTGTGGGAGCGGAGCTTGCCCACGAAGGCGTCAGTACAGACGCTGCCGACCTACCTGCCGCCCCGCCAACGATCCAGCGCAATCAACAGCCCCGACACCAACATAAACCCCAGCAAAATCTGCCCGGCATTGATAAACACCTGTGGATAACCCAGCTTGTCCACATCGAAAAAGGGATACGGGTACACCCCGATCAAATGTCCGCGCAACAGCACATAGGCGAAATAGACCACGGGGTAGATCGCCCAGGGCAACCCATCCCACAGCCGCAAGGTGCCCTTCTTCACGCAACACCACCAATAGACCACGAACAGCAGCGGCATCGCGTCATGCAGTAATTCATCGGCCAACCATTGAAACCCTTGGGGATGCCACAGATGGCGCAGTAGCAGGTTGTAGGCCAACCCGACCACCACGATGCTCGCCGTCACGCCGGTCTGCACCGCCGGTTTGAGCAACCAGCGCCTGCCCGCCGAGTCCCGCGAGGTCACCGCGCAGGTCAGCACTGTCGCCGCCAGGGTATTGGTCAGCACGGTGAAAAAACTGAAGAAGGTCACCAACCCGCCGATCAGGCTGGCCTCCACCTGCCAGCGAAAAATCAGCAACAGATAAAGCTGGATCGCCAGCCCGCCCCAGCCTAGCGACGCCGCCCCCAGCAACAGGGACCGACGCCAGCCGCCCGAACTCGCCGCCGTACCGTGCACCGCTGCGCGTCCCGCGCTCACAGCTCGCGCTTGGTACGCGCCAGCTTGATATAGAGGGCCTCGACCTTCTCCCGCGCCCATGGTGTCTTGCGCAGGAAGGTCAGGCTCGACTTGATGCTCGGGTCACTCTTGAAGCAACGGATATCGATGCGTTGCGCCAACCCTTCCCATTCGTAATGGGCCACCAGGGCATTGAGGATCTGCTCCAGGGTCACGCCATGCAAAGGGTTGTTGTTCGATGCCGTCATGCCAGGCCTTCAGGTCAGGAAATGGAAGAAGCCGCGCACCTTAGCCGAGCCTTGGGCCCGGGGGAAGAGCTGTGGGCCACAACAAAGCGTCCAATGTCTGGAATGAGTGTAAGACCACTCTGACAATTGTGCGCATGCACCACATGACCATTCGCTCAGCGCTTGCCGCGCCACCGATCCAGCGCAATCAGCACCAGTGATATGACCACAAAGGCCACCAGTACCATCAGTGCATTGATAAACACCTGTGGATAACCCAACTGGTCCACTTCGATAAAGGGGTAGGGATAGGAGCCGACAAAGTAGCCACGCACCAGGGCGTAGATGAAATAGACCAGCGGATAGAGCAGCCATGGCCACACATTGCTCCAGTGCAGGGTGCCCTTGGGCACGCAGAACCACCAATAGATCACAAACAGCACCGGCATCACGTCGTGCAGCAATTCATCGGCCACCCACTGCAGGCCCTGGGGGTTCCAGGTATTGCGCAGCAGCAGGCTGTACGCCAGCCCGACCAGCACAATGGCGGCGGCTACACCGCCCTGGACCGAAGGTTTGAGAAAGAAACGCCGCAACGCCGAATCCCCCGACGTCGCCGCACAGGTCAGCACCAGCGCCACGAGGGTATTGGTCAGCACCGTGAAATAGCTGAAAAAGATATCCACCCCACCCAGCAAGCTTTTCCCGGCCTGCCAGCGCGATGTCAGGATCAGATAAAGCTGGAGGATCAAGGCAAACCATCCCAGCACTGCCGCGAGTTTCACGGCAATCCCACCCCCGCTTTGCGTCAACACCATCTCGTCGCTCATGACCTGGCTCCTGGCTACGCGGCACCTGCGACGGCAAAGCCCCAATCGATTGGGTACTCATGAACAGGGTGTCTGTTGAGCAGAACCCTAGAAGAACGTGGGACAAGACTCTACTGTCAGAAATGACAGTCCTGACCAACGGCAGCCGGTCAGCGCCGGGCGCGCCAGCGATCCACGGCAATCAGTGCCAGTGACACCAGCACGAATCCCAGCAGCACCGCCCCGGCATTGATAAGCACCTGGGGATAACCGAGCGTGTCCACTTCGATGAAGGAATAAGGGTAGGCATCGATCAGACGTCCGCGCACCAGGATGCAAAGGAAGTAGACCAGCAGATAAATCACCCAGGGCCGCACATACCGCCACTGCAAAAGCCCCTTGGTCACATAGAACCACCAGTAGAACAAAAACAGCACGGGCATCACGTCGTGCATCAACTCATCGGGTACCCACTGGAATTCCTGGGCGCTCCATGGAACACGCAACAACAGGTTGTACACCACCGCGACCAGCACAACGCTGACCACCGCGCCGCCCTGAACCGAGGGCAGGAGAAAGAAACGCCGCGCCGCCGAATCCCCTGATGTCACCGCGCAGCTCAGCACCAGTGCCTCCAGGATATTGCTCAGCACCGTGAAATAACTGAAGAAGACATCCAGGCCACCCAACAGGCTCCCCGCGGCCTGGCAGTTCTGGTAGAACTGGATACCCAATGTCATCCAGCCCAGAAGTGCCGCGCCCTTCAGGGCGATCCCACGCCGGTCTTGCGTCACCACCCTCGCATCGCTCATGACCTTGGCTCCCGATTATCGCAACCTCTGCGATTCCAAAGCCCCCAATAGGTTGAGCCGTCGATAAAACACGGTACCTGTTGAGTATGAATCCAGAAGGGCGCGGTACAAGGCTCTACTGTCAGAAATGACAGTCCTGACAAATGGCGGTGTCCCGTATTTTGAACAAAAACGCTATAGACGATGGGGTGTGATGTACCTGATCGAGTTGGCGAAGGCATTGCTGGATTCGGCGTTGAATCAGCGCGGGATAGCATACCCATGAGTTTTACCGCGCCTGGGCGGACGCCTTCGCGGCGGCGCGGCGATCCGACAAGCTCCGCTCCCACAGTATTTGCGTCGAACCTGGACGTTGTGCAGCACACAAATCCAGTGTGGGAGCGGAGCTTGCCCGCGAAGAGGCCAGTAGCCGTTAACCGCGCCCACAGAAACAACACCAAACCACGGCAATTCAACCTAATGTTGAATCACCTCGCCGCGCATCGGCGCCAGCCGTGCGATCAAGCGATTCTGCACCGGCACCGGAATGCCCTGGGCATCCATCGCGGCGATCAGGTCTTCCACCAGCGCATTGAAATCGCTGCGGCTGATGTTCTTGCCTTTGTGGCTCTCGGCAATGCTATCGCCGCTGTACACACATGGCCCACCCGCCTGCACGCAGAACTGCTCGACCAACTTGTCGCGCAAACGCTGGATATCGATCTTGCGGAAACGCTCGACGATTCGTGGATCATGGGCAATGTTCAGCAGCATGCCCTCGACGATCCGGGTAATCCCCGCACGCTCACCGAGATCACGATAGAGGCGGTCATCCCTGGGTGGTTGTTGGGCACAGCCGGCCAGCAGGACGATGACCATCAGCAGTTTCAGACCGCGCATCAGAAACTCCCCTGCACGGACAGATAAGTGCCGTTCTGGTTATCCAGGGTCGCGATTTCCCCCAGCCGGGCGTAAGCCAGGACAAAGGACACATGCTTGTTGGGGAAGTAGCCGACAAACAGGTCAGCCCAATCGCTCTCAGCGGAAAACGACAGGTTGTCCGGCTTCTGCCGATACTCCACGCCCATGACCCAGCGCGGGTTGAACAACACCGCCACCGAACCTTCCTTGAGCAGGCTGCGGGTATCGCGCCGATCCCCGCCGAAGCCCAGCAACCCCAGTTCGTTGGCCCGGCTGTAGCGCACGCCGCCGTTGACCAGCAGGTTGTAACCGAAGGCCGCGCCCATGAACAGGCGGCTGGCGCTCAGGTAGCCTTCGACGTCCTGGTCGCGCTTGGCGCCCACCAGCTGCGGAATATCGAAGTTGGTCTGGTGCTTGTACTCCAGGCCCAGGGATACCTGGGGCAGTTGGTCGTAGATCAGATCGCCGAACAAGCGCACCTTCAGGCCGAGGATATCCTGGCCCAGATGGTCCTCCGGCAGGCTCAGCTTGCTGACCAGCGACCCCAGGTCGAAGCGCTGGCGGGCCAGGGACACCTCCACGCGGTTGTCGTAGGACGCCGCGACCCCGGCCACATCAAGCCGGTAGTCCGGGACATTGACCGTGGTGGCGAATGCGGTGGCGCTCCACTCGTTCTGTTCGCCATAGCCGGTCAGCACCGCCCAGGGGGTAATCCCCCCGCCCGCCGGACCTTCGAGGCTGCCGGCCCCACCCGTGGCGATCAAGCGGCCGTTGTCGGCCAGCACCGCTTGCGCACCCAGGCAGGCCAGGCCGCACAGCACAAGAGCAAAGCCAGGTTTCATGACCATCAATGAACCATAACGGACGGTGCACCCAAAGGTAAGGCGACCCAGGCCTCGAACGCCGCCGCGGTCAACGGGCGGCTGATCAGGTAGCCCTGGGCGGTGTCGCAGTGCCAGCGCTCCAGCAAGCGCAGACTGTGTGCATATTCGACGCCCTCGGCGACTACCTTCAGCCCCAGGTTGTGGCTCATCTCGATGGTCGAGCGGACGATCACCGCATCCTCGCTGGTTTCATCCAGGTCGCGGACAAAGGACTGGTCGATCTTCAGTTCCTGCACCGGCAGGCGCTTGAGGTGCGCCAGCGACGAGTAACCGGTGCCGAAATCATCCACTGACAGGCTGATGCCGCACTCGCGCAGCCGGTGCAGGACCTTCAAGGCCTTCTCGGGCTCGCGCATCACGGCGCTTTCGGTGATTTCGAAAATCAATTGCTCGGCCGGCAGCCGGTATTGCTTGAGCAGCGCCGAGACCCGGTCGGTCAGGTCGGCCCCCAGCAGGTCGTCCGCCGAAATATTCAACGACAACTGCAGGCGCAGGCCCCGTTGGTTCCACTCCGATAACTGCCGCACGCCCTCCTCGATCACCCAATGGGTGAGGATCTGGATGCTGCCGGTACGCTCGGCCAGGACGATGAACTCCGCCGGAGAGACCATGCCGAACTGCGGGTGTTGCCAGCGCAGCAGGGCTTCGGCCTGACGCACAAGGCCCTGGCGGATATCCAGCTTGGGCTGGTAATGCAGCAGCAGCTCGCCATTGGCCGCTGCATGGCGCAGGTCGCGAATCAGGGTGACCTGACGGCGGTGCGCGAGGTCGCGTCCCTGCTCGTAAATCTGGATGTGGCCCGGGATATGTTCGGCATCTTTCATGGCGATGGCGGCACGGCTGAGCAGCTCCTCCGCGGCCAGGCCATCCCCCGGGAAGGCGGCAATCCCCATCCGGCAATCCAGGGCCACGTCATGCCCGGCAATCCGCTGGGGTTTGAGCAACAGTTGCTGGAGCTTGTCCGCCGTGGCAACCGCACCGTCGCTGGCGGCGCCCTGCAGCAACAGCAGGAACTCGCCGCCGATCAGGTGCGCGACGGTATCGCCGGCACGCAGGGCGCCGAGCAGACACTGGCCAACCTCTTGCAGCATCAGGTCGACCGCATCCGGACCACCGGCCTCGCTGATCGCCCGCAGGTTGTCGATTTCCAGGTAGACCAGGGCCACCGGACGCCCGGCGCTGATCGCACTGCCCAGGCGCTCCATCGCCAGCGCCCGGTTTGGCAGGCCGGTGAGCCCGTCGTGCAAGGCATTGTGCGCCAGTTGCTGCTCGCGCTCGGCGATACCACTTTGCATGGAGTTGAACGCCGTGGCCAGCAGCCCCAGTTCGTCACTGCGCTGGAGCGTCACCGGTGTCTGGTAATCGCCCTGGCCAATCCGCTCCGCCGCCTGGGCCAGCGCCCGCACCGGCTGCGAAACACTGCGCGCCAGCAACAAGGCACCGGCCAGGGATGCCAGGAGCGAGATCAGGGCGATGAGCAGGATATTCTGGTCGAGCGGCGCGAACGCCTGCATCGCCGCGTCCAGCGGGCTTTGCAACAGGGCGATGACCTGATTGTCGTTCTCGCCGCTACCGCCGGCCAGCATCAGCGTCTTGCTCAGGAAGCTGTGTTGCTCGTATTCGGTCAGTTCCTGCAGGTGTTTCGTGGCATTGGCAAGCATCAGGCGCTCAATGCTTTGCGCCATCGCCGGCGGTTGGGTGCTTACCAGTTGCCCGGGCTGCTGCCGGTCCACGGTCAGGAACGACACTTCCAGGTTGCTCAACGAACGCAGCTCCTGGGCAAACACGGTGTCCATGGAGAAGCCCATCACCACCCGGGCGATCGGCAAGGGCGCCAGCACCGGTGCTTCCACCAGCAGGTGCGGCTTGCCCTGCAAGGGCACGATCAGGGTCGTTTGCTTGAACCGTCGGGCCTCGCGCAAGGCCTGGTCATAGCGGAACTGCGAACCTTCGGCCACCTCGGCCAGGGTGCTGGCAAGGACCTTGCCGTCCATGCTCAAGAGGATCATATCCGTGGCGTTGATGCGCTTGCCATGGTTGATCAGCACTGAGCGGATGGTCGCCGAATCACCACTGGCCACCGCATCGCGAAAGCCGAAATCCGCCGCCAGCAGTTGCACGCCATCGCTCAGGCGCCGGCCCTGGACATCCAGCAACCGCTCGAACACCCGGGTGCCGAGCTGCAATTGCTCGCTGGCCTGGCTGCGGATCGCACTGTTGGTGGCCGCCTTGACGCTGAAATAGAGCGCACCGATCACCACCAGCAACAGCAGGATCAGGACGCAGGCGACCCGCGCCTGAAAGCTACTTCGCAGTTTCACTGACAGCTTTATCGAAGGCATCGCCGAAAGCACTCGGAGCCGGCGCCGTGGGTTCGTCCGGCGACAGGGGTTGGATCGACAGACTGAAACGTTGCTTCAGGTCCGTGGCGGACACATCGATTTCACCCTCCTGCCGCGGCAGCCTATCGCTCACCTGAGGATGCCAGAGTGTTACACGGTAGTGGCCGGCAGGCAGTTTGTCGAAGCGGATCAGGCCCTTTTTATCACTGACCGCGAACCAGGGGTCGTCGGTCACATAGACATAGCCAAGCATCCAGTCATGGATGTTGCAACCCAGCACCACGATACCCGGCTTGTCGAACAGTACCGGGTCCGACGGTGTCCCTTCGTAGAGACGCAGTTCTAAGCGCTTGGGCGACGAGAAGGAGTAGACCTGATGACGGATATTGTCGCTGTTGGGAAACCTGATCTGGGTGCCGGTATGCACCGCCAGCACATGGGGCGCGTACTGTTTGTCGCGCTGGTCCATGTCGGCCTTGAGGCTGTAGGCCGGCGGCGGCGAATCGCCGTGCAAGGTCACGACCGCGTTCGGCAAGGGCTTGCCGTCCTGATCGACGATCTCGGCCTGGAAACCGGCAGCAGCACTCAGGCCGCTCGACAGCAGGCATGCAACAAGTAGAAACAATCCGGTCAATGAAGTTGGGCGGGCCATGCAGCAACTACTCATAGGTTCGTGAACGTGAGGGCCAACCTTGGCATAAAAGGGTTCCGCAAGTGCAGATTACCGGGGGTTGCACAGAAGAGCACGCGGCAAACAGGGCCATTTGCCACTATTTTGGCAAAGTCGACGAACGCCCCTTTGCCCGAGAAAACCTCTACATAAAAATTATTTTGTACAACATCTATTCAAGCCATATCGGCCGACTTTCGCAAAGCTGTACCCTTGACCATTGAAACAACAAGCGGCTCGCCCCATCTAACTGGCATATCCCATTGTGCAGGTGCCCCATGAGCGAGCAGCAGGAATTCCCTGAACATCCGACCCTAGAGGCCGACACCGAACACACCGTTGACGACGCCCACGCCACAAGCGCCTCCGGCACCGGCCTGGCACTGCCCGGACAGAACCTGCCGGACAAGGTCTATATCATCCCGATCCACAACCGCCCGTTCTTCCCGGCCCAGGTGCTGCCGGTGATCGTCAATGAAGAACCCTGGGCCGAAACCCTGGAACTGGTGAGCAAGTCCGACCACCACTCCCTGGCGCTGTTCTTCATGGACGCGCCCAACGAAGACACCCGCCATTTCGACACCAAGGCCCTGCCCGAGTACGGCACCCTGGTGAAGGTCCACCATGCCAGTCGCGAAGGCGGCAAATTGCAGTTTGTCGCCCAGGGCCTGACCCGGGTGCGCATTCGTACCTGGCTCAAGCACCATCGCCCGCCGTACCTGGTGGAAGTCGAATACCCGCACCAGCCAAGCGATCCGACCGACGAGGTCAAGGCCTACGGCATGGCGCTGATCAATGCGATCAAGGAGCTGTTGCCGCTCAATCCGCTGTACAGCGAAGAACTGAAGAACTATCTCAACCGCTTCAGCCCCAACGACCCGTCGCCGCTGACCGACTTCGCCGCCGCCCTCACGTCGGCCACCGGCAACGAGTTGCAGGAAGTGCTCGACTGCGTGCCGATACTCAAGCGCATGGAAAAAGTCCTGCCGATGCTGCGCAAGGAAGTCGAAGTCGCGCGGCTGCAAAAGGAAATTTCCGCCGAGGTGAATCGCAAGATCGGCGAGCACCAGCGCGAGTTCTTCCTCAAGGAGCAACTCAAGGTCATCCAGCAGGAGCTTGGCCTGACCAAGGACGACCGCAGCGCCGATATCGAACAGTTCGAGCAGCGCTTGCAGGGCAAGGTCCTGCCGGCCCAGGCGCAGAAGCGCATCAGCGAGGAAATGAACAAGCTGTCGATCCTCGAGACCGGTTCGCCGGAGTACGCCGTCACCCGCAACTACCTGGAATGGGCCACCGCCCTGCCCTGGGGCGTGTATGGCGAAGACAAGCTCGACCTCCAGCATGCGCGCAAGGTGCTCGACCAGCATCATGCCGGCCTGGATGACATCAAGGCGCGGATCCTCGAATTCCTCGCGGTGGGTGCCTACAAAGGCGAGATCAGCGGTTCCATCGTCCTGCTGGTAGGGCCGCCGGGCGTGGGCAAGACCAGCGTCGGCAAATCCATCGCCGAATCCCTCGGCCGGCCGTTCTATCGTTTCAGCGTCGGCGGCATGCGCGACGAGGCGGAGATCAAGGGCCATCGCCGCACCTACATCGGCGCCCAACCGGGCAAGCTGGTGCAGGCCTTGAAAGAGGTCGAGGTGATGAACCCGGTGATCATGCTCGACGAGATCGACAAGATGGGCCAGAGCTTCCAGGGCGACCCGGCATCGGCGCTGCTGGAAACCCTCGACCCGGAACAGAACGTGGATTTCCTCGACCACTACCTGGACCTGCGCCTGGACCTGTCGAAAGTCCTGTTCATCTGCACCGCCAACACCCTGGACTCGATCCCCGGACCGTTGCTGGACCGGATGGAAGTGATTCGCCTGTCGGGCTATATCACCGAGGAAAAACTCGCCATCGCCAAGCGCCACCTGTGGCCGAAGCAATTGGAAAAGGCCGGCGTCAACAAAAACCGCCTGAGCATCAGCGACGGTGCCTTGCGCGCGGTGATCGACGGTTACGCCCGGGAAGCCGGGGTCCGTCAGTTGGAGAAACAACTGGGCAAACTGGTGCGCAAGGCGGTGGTCAAGTTGCTGGATGCGCCGGACACGGCGATCAAGATCGGCAACAAGGACCTTGAGGCCTCGCTGGGCATGCCGGTGTTCCGCAACGAGCAGGTGCTCTCCGGCGTCGGCGTGATCACCGGCCTGGCCTGGACCAGCATGGGCGGCGCCACCTTGCCGATCGAGGCGACCCGCATCCATACGCTCAACCGGGGGTTCAAGCTCACCGGGCAGTTGGGTGACGTGATGAAGGAATCGGCGGAGATCGCCTACAGCTACATCAGCTCGCACCTGAAGCAGTTTGGTGGCGATCCGGAGTTTTTCGATAAAGCCTTCGTGCATCTGCATGTGCCGGAGGGCGCCACGCCGAAAGACGGCCCCAGCGCCGGGGTGACCATGGCCAGTGCGCTGCTGTCCCTGGCACGCAACCAGCCGCCGAAAAAAGGCGTGGCCATGACCGGCGAACTGACCTTGACCGGGCATGTGCTGCCGATTGGCGGGGTGCGCGAAAAGGTGATTGCGGCGCGGCGGCAGAAGCTCTTCGAACTGATCCTGCCGGAAGCCAACCGGGGGCATTTCGAGGAATTGCCGGATTACTTGAAGGAGGGTATCACGGTGCATTTCGCCAAGCGCTTTTCAGATGCGGCGAAGATTCTGTTCTAAACAATGGGAGCGGGGATTTCCCACGAAGCTTTTGGTGGCCTGGAGATCCCCTTCGCGGGCGAGCTCCGCTCCTACAAGGTATGCGTTCGACTTAATAGAGCATCAAACTCCAGGCATTAGTGCAACGCCAGCTCCACAGGTTATGCTCGGTCATCGCTGTAATAACTGGAGACACTATGACCCCGACTCGCCTGCTGCTGCCGTTAAGCCTCGCCTTGCTCGCCGCCTGTGCCCAGCAACCGCGCCAGAACGTGACGCTGGAAAAACAAAGTGACTGCCCGATGCAACTCAAGACCGGGCAGAACATGATTCTCAGCCTGCCCAGCAACCCCACCACCGGCTACCGCTGGGCCATCCAGGACTCGGCCGGCGGCGTGCTGAAAAGCCTCGGCCCTGAGGTCTACCACAACCCCGACGACAGTGGCCTGGTGGGCAGCGGTGGACAATCGAGCTGGCGCTTCCAGGCCTTCGCCGCCGGCACCGGGCGCTTGCGCCTGACCTACCAGCAACCCTGGGAACCGGAAGCGACGCCGGCACAAAGTTTCGACTGCCCGATCACGGTGAACTGAGATGCCCTGGCTGATCCTCGCCCTGATGGGGGCTGCCGCGTTCCTCTACGGCGTGAGCATCGAGCTGCCGATGCTGTGCCTGCTGACCAAGCCGGTGCCGGTGCTGGTCCTGCTCGGCTGGCTGCACGATGCGCCGGTGACCGAGTATCGCCGCTGGATCGGCCTGGGTTTGATCTTTTCCCTGCTGGGGGATGTGCTGTTGGCCTGGCCGGGCGACCTGTTCGTGTTCGGCCTGGGCGCCTTCCTCGTGGCGCACCTGGCGTACCTCAAGGCCTACCTGGGCGACTGCCGTCGGCTGGCGCCATTGCCGTTGTTGCTGGCGCTGCTGATCGGCGCCGGGTTGCTCGGCATCCTGATGTCCAAGGGTCTGGGTGACCTGCTGATCCCGGTCACGGTGTATGCACTGGCCATCAGCGCCATGCTCTGGCGCGCCCTGGCCCGCCTGGGCACCGATGTACCCAAGCGCTCCGCGCTGTTGGCGGCTGTCGGCGCACTGACCTTCGCCTTCTCCGACAGCCTGATCGGCATCGATCGTTTCGTGGTCAAGTTCGCCGCCGCGCCCTACCTGATCATCGTTGCCTACTGGCTGGGACAGTGGGGCATCGCGGCCTCGGCTTTCAGCCAGAAGCCACGCTGAACCCGGCCTATAAAAGTGTGTTGCGACGACTTTGCAACAGGCAGGGCGACGCGCGCTCTGGGACGCGAAGCGTCAGTGTGGGAGCGGAGCTTGCCCACGAAGCTTTTGGCGGCCTCAAGGCCCCCTTCACGAGCAAGCTCTACGAGCACATGGAGGGTGTTCGGCCTTAACTGGATAGCATTACGACCGCCTTGGCGTTTTATCCGACAAGGCGCGCATCGCGGCGCCAACTTGGCTAAAATGCCGGCCTTTTCAGCATCCGCCGGAACCGCCGTGAGCAAAGAACCCGATCGCCTTTTCGCCCAGCCCCTGGCCCAGGTGCCGGACTTCGCCTTCAACGAAGACGTGGTGCGGGTCTTCCCGGACATGATCAAGCGCTCGGTGCCCGGCTACCCGACCATTGTCGAGAACCTCGGCGTGCTGGCGGCGCAGTTCGCCCAGCCGCACAGCGTACTCTACGACCTCGGCAGTTCCCTCGGCGCGGTGACCCAGGCCTTGCGCCGTCACGTGCGCAGCGACGGTTGCAAGGTCATCGCGGTGGATAACTCCGCGGCCATGGTCGAACGCTGCCGCCAGTACCTCAACGGCCAGGACTCGATGTTCCAGGAGCTGCTGCCGGTGGAGGTGATCGAGGGCGATATCCTCGCCCTGGAATTCCAGCCGGCCTCGGTGGTGGCGCTGAACTTCACCCTGCAATTCATCGCCCCGGAACAGCGCCGGGCCTTGCTCGGACGCATCCGCCAGGCCTTGCTGCCGGGTGGCGCGCTGATCCTCTCGGAGAAGCTGCGCTTCAATGACCTCGAAGAACACGCGCTGCTCACCGATCTGCACGTCGCCTTCAAGCGCGCCAATGGCTACAGCGAACTGGAAATTGCCCAGAAGCGCAGCGCCATCGAAAACGTCATGAAACCCGACAGCCTCGAAGAACACCGCGAACGCCTGCTGGCCGCGGGCTTCTCGAAAGTCGTGCCCTGGTTCCAATGCCTTAACTTTGCCTCGTTGATTGCCCTGCCATGATTGATCTGTCCCCCCTCGCCCGCCACCTGGCGGGCAGCCCTCTGGCCGAATGGGCCAATGGTCTGCAAGCACAACTCGATGCCCGCATGAAAAAGGGTCATGGCGACCTGGAACGTTGGCAGAGTGCGCTCGATGCGCTACCGAAGATCCAGCCGACACAAGTCGATCTGCTCAATGGCCTGACTCTGGACACTGACTGCGACGACGCCACCCGCGCGCAGATGCGCACGGCGCTGATGGGCTTGTGCCCGTGGCGCAAGGGCCCGTTCGATCTGTTCGGCGTGCATGTCGACACCGAATGGCGCTCGGACTGGAAATGGTCGCGGGTCGCCCCGCACCTGGACCTCAAGGGCAAGCGCATTCTCGATGTCGGTTGCGGCAACGGCTACTACATGTGGCGCATGCTCGGGGCCGGCGCGGACACGGTGATCGGCGTCGATCCGAATTGGCTGTTCTTCTGTCAGTTCCAGGCGGTGCAGCGTTATTTGTCAGCGCCGTCGGCCTGGCACCTGCCGTTCCCCTTCGAGGACCTGCCGGCCGAGCTGGAAGGTTTCGACACGGTGTTTTCCATGGGTGTGTTCTACCATCGGCGCTCGCCCATCGAGCATTTGCTGGCGCTCAAGGACTGCCTGGTCAAGGGTGGCGAACTGGTGCTGGAAACCCTGGTGGTGGAAGGTGACGAACATCAGGTGCTGATGCCGGAGGACCGCTACGCGCAGATGCGCAATGTCTGGTTCCTGCCGTCGGTGCCGGCGCTGGAGCGCTGGTTGCGCCGCGCCGGATTCAGCGATGTGCGCTGTGTCGATGTGAGCGTGACCACGGTGCGGGAACAGCGCGGGACCGAATGGATGAAGTACCAATCGTTGAGTGACTTCCTCGATCCGGAGGATCACAGCAAGACCATCGAAGGGCTGCCGGCGCCGATGCGGGCGGTGATGGTCGCCCGCAAGTAAGGCAGGCCCGACTCAGGACTTGCTTCTGCGGGCCTTGAAGAACTCGCTGAGAATCGCCCCGCACTCCTCGGCCAGCACCCCACCTTCGAACAACACCCGGTGATTGAGAAAGTCCTGGGTAAAGAACTGCCCCTGGCTCTGCACTATCCCGGCCTTGGGCTCCAGCGCGCCATAGACCACCCGTGCAATCCGCGAATGCACGATCAACCCGGCGCACATGCTGCACGGCTCCAGGGTCACATACAACGTGCTGCCCGGCAGCCGATAGTTGTCGAGCGCCTGGGCGGCGGCACGGATGGCGACCATCTCGGCATGAGCGCTCGGATCGCTGCCACTGATCGGGCAATTGAAGCCACGCCCGATGATCTCGCCGTCCCGCACCAGCACCGCGCCCACCGGCACCTCGCCCAGCAACGCGCCCTGGGCGGCCAGCGCCAGGGCTTCACGCATGAAGTCCTGGTCGCGACTGCGGTCGATGATCGGCGCGGGGCGTATCTGACGCATCAAGCCACCTCGATGGCGGCCATCAGGCCGGTTTCCATATGGTCGATCACATGGCAATGGAACATCCACACCCCCGGGTTATCCGCGACCAGCGCCACCCGTGCCCGCTCATTCTTGCCCAGCAGGTAGGTGTCGGTGAAGTACGGCATGATCGCCTTGCGGTTCGAGGCGATGACCTTGAAGCTCATGCCGTGCAAGTGGATCGGATGTTGATACTGGGTCATGTTTTTCAATTCAAAAATATAGCTCTTGCCCTTCACCAGCTTGGCGATGGGCCGGTCGGCGCAGGTCTTGTCGGTGATGTCCCAGGCCTTGCCGTTGATCTGCCAGAGGCTCGGCGGGCGGCCATTATCGACGTTCACGGAAACCGAGCCAACCCATTCGAAATTGAAGTTGAGCTTTTGCGCATTGGCCAGGTCCGGCTCGGCCACCGGGTTGGCCGGCAAGGCCTTCGGCCAGTCCCCCGGCGTGTCGCTGGCGGCCACGGAGCGCAAGGTCGCCAGGCGCACGGGGCCGTTGCGCAGGGACAATTCCTCACCGGCCGGTGGCGCCTTGATCGCCAGGCAGATGCGCATCCCCGGCCCCAGCCAGTATTCCTTGCCCAGCGGCCGCGGCTCGACCGGATTGCCATCCAGTGCATAGATCCGCGCTTCGACACCGGGGATATTGAGGCGATAGGTCAGGGTGTTGTCGAGGTTGAGCAGACGCACCCGGGTAATCTGCCCGGCCGGCAACTCGACCACCGCCTGCGGCACGCCATTGACGGTCGACAGGCGCCCCGCCGTCCCGCCACGAGCGGCTTCACGGGGAATGCTGAACGGCACGAAGGCCCCCTCATCATCGACGTGCCAGCTTTTCAGGCTCAAGGTGCGTTCGTGCTGGAAACCGGTGGGCTCGCGTTCTTCGACGATCAACGGACCGACCAGGCCACGACCCAGTTCCTCGCTGCTGTTGACGTGAGGGTGATACCAATAGCTGCCAGCATCCGGGACGCGGAACCTGTAGTCGAAATACTCGCCGGGCAACACCGGTAGTTGCGACACGTAGGGCACGCCGTCCATTTCCAGCGGCAGGCGGATACCGTGCCAATGAATAGTGGTAGCCACCGGCAACTGATTGATAAAGCGTACCCGCAACCACTCGCCCTGGCGCACCCGCAACTCGGTGCCCGGCGCCGACGGGCCGAAGGCCCAGGCCGGGGTTTGATGTCCGGCCACCAGCTCGACGTCAAGGGGCGCGGCGATCAGCTCATAGTCATGGCCGGCATCGGCGTCGGCCATTTTCCCCAACCAGTAACGCGATGCACCGCCGGCGCCAACGCCGACCACTGCAAGACCGGCCAGTCCACCGAGTATCTGTCGACGGGTAAAGGACATGAACGCAACCACCTCACCTATTCAGCCGCGCACCAGGACGCGCAAAAGGCGAATACGATACACCCGCAGTTGCGAAACGCTAAGGAAATCAGTCCAGACCCAGCAACAAATGGGTCACGCCACCGGCCAGGATCATCACCCCGGCGACACCCGCCGCCCGCAGCGCCGACTGATCGACCCGGGTGCTGTCATTCAATGCCACGCGCAGGCGCGTCAGTGCCACGCGCTGGTGAGACTTGAGATTGCCCGCGCCGCCCAGGGCCGCGACGATCTCCGCGGGCAAGGCCGCCTCTGCGGTGGCAACCGGCGCACTCGGTTGATCCGCCACCAGGTCCGGTGTCAGGGCTTTCCAGAACGCCCGCTGAAATTTCTCGAACATGTTCAGTTCTCCAGGACCCGCGGCTGCAGCGCCGTGGTGTGTTGATGAGCGAGCAAGGCTTCACGCACCTGCCCGGCGTTTTCCAAGCCAAGAATCCGTTGCGCCAGCAGCTGGCACTCGGTCAACTCGACCTCGCGCACCGCGGCCTTGATCGCCGGAATCAGCGGCACGCTGACCGACAGTTCGTCCACGCCCAGGCCCAGCAGCACCGGCACCGCCAGCGCCTCGGAGGCCAGCGCGCCACACACGCTGACCGGCTTGCCATGGGCATGGGCGGCTTTCACGGTGGTGGCGATCAAGCGCAATACCGCCGGGTGCAGGCTGTCGGCCTGGCTCGCCAGTTGCGGGTGGTCGCGGTCCATGGCCAGGGTGTACTGGGTCAGGTCATTGGTGCCGATGGAAAAGAAGTCCACCTCGGGGGCGAACAGGTCGGCCATCAAGGCCGCCGCCGGCACTTCGATCATGATCCCCAGTTTCGGCAGGGCCTTGAGCCCCAGCGCCAGGGCTTCATCCTCGAGAAACTGCCGTGCCTGCCGCAACTCGGACAGTTGGGTGATCATCGGCAGCATGATGTGCAGTTGAGTCAGCCCGGCACAGGCGAGAATCCCGCGCAATTGCTGGCGCAACAGCTCCGGGCGTTGCAGGCACAGGCGAATCCCGCGCATGCCGAGGAAGGGGTTGGCTTCAGTCTCCATCGGCACGTAGGCCAGGGGCTTGTCGCCACCGACGTCGAGGGTGCGGACCACCAGGTTGCGCTGTAGCCCCAGCGCGCGGGCAATGGCCGAATAGGTCGCCGCCTGCTCCTCGACACTCGGCGCGCTCTGGCGCTCCAGATAGAGAAACTCGGAACGCAGCAGGCCGACCCCTTCGCCGCCCAGGGTCAGGGACTGCTCCACCTCTTGCAAAGAGGCGACGTTGGCGGTGACCTCGAAATGATGACCGTCACGGGTGCGCGCCGCCTCGGATGCCTGCTCCGTCTCGCGCTGGTGACGCTGGCGTTGCTCCTGGCGCTTGACCAGCAGGCGTTGCACATCCGCCTCTTCCGGCATCAGGTGCAGGCGCCCGAGGTCGGCATCGAGCAACACCTGGGTACCGGCGGGCACCTTCAGGACCTCGGCGGGCAAACCGCAGAGTGCCGGCAAACCGAATGCCCGGGCCAGGATCGCCACATGGCTGGTCGCCCCACCACCGACGGTGACGAAGCCGAGGACCCGACGGGTATCGAGTGCGGCCGTTTGCGACGGGGTCAGTTGCTCGGCAATCAGGATCGCGTCGTCCGGCATCTCGGTGACCCGCTCCTCGACCCCGAGAATCAGCCGCAGCACGCGCTGGCCGACGTCCTTCAAATCCAGCGCGCGCTCCGCCAGCAAGCTGCTGCCCAGGCGTTCGAACAGCGCGCAGGTGTCCTCGGTGACCTGGCGCCAGGCGAACGCCGCGCTTTTACCCTGGGCGAGCAGAACCCGGGCCTGCTCCAGCAGGCTCGGGTCTTCCAGCAATTCCTGATGCGCGCGGAAAATCTGCGCCTGGGCGCTGCCCTCGGTGTTGTCCCGCAGCCGCCGCAAGGCCTGGGTCGCTTCGTCCAGAGCCCGTTCGAGCGATGCGCGCTCATGGGGCTCGTCGGAACCGAATTCCGGAACTTCCAGCCGCTGTTCGGCCACCTGCACCACCCGACCGAACGCCGAACCCGGCGAAGCACAAACGCCGCGCAACAGGGTCGGCGAAGACGCCTCGACCACCACGGGAATATCGATCACCGCCGCAGGCTCGACCGACTCACCACACCCCTCGGCCAGCAAGGCCGCCAGCGCGTCGATGGCGGCCTGGGCATCCTCGCCCACCGCACTGACCTGCAACACATCGCCACGCACCGTCTGCAAGGCCATGATCGCCACCAGGGACTTGGCATTCGCGCTGTCCTGGCGCCGATGCACCACGATGCTCGCGGCAAAACCCTTGGCCGCCTGGGCCAGCACCGCCGCCGGGCGGGCGTGCAGGCCGTTGGCGTTGGGCAAGGTCACGGGGCTTGAGAACAACGCCTCGCCTTCCTCTTCCACCACCGGGCCCGCCGATGCGCCGTTGTGCTTGATCCGCAACAGTGGAGCGCCGCTTTCAATCAAACCACTGGCCGGTGCCAGCCGGGCAAATGTCTCGCCACTGACCACCAACACCAGGGTCAGCAGGCTGCGGGCGTGCAAGGCGATGTAGTCGACATCGAACTCGATCAACGCCTGTCCGGCCGTCACCCGCTCACCTTCGCGGACCAGGGCGGTGAAGCCCTTGCCCTGAAGCTGCACGGTGTCCAGGCCGATATGCATCAGCACCTGCACACCCTGGTCATCGGTAATGCTGATGGCATGGCCGCTGGCCTGGACATTGCTCACCACCCCGGCCAACGGTGCGCAGAGCACCGAAGACGTCGGGTCGATGCACAGGCCGTCGCCGATCATGCGACTGGAGAACACCGGATCAGGCACCTGATCCAGTTCGATCAGCACCCCGGACAGGGGCGCGAGCAGTTCCAGGGAAGGGGTTGCGGTCATGACATCACCTTTATCATTGTTCTTTGAAGCGCCGGCGCGGCGAAGGCCACGCCAGCATAGGACTTATTCCCACCAATACTCGACCTGCACACCGAAATTGGAGCCATGCAGCGCGCTGCCGAAACTACCGGTATCGGACAACGCCGACCCCGCATCGAACTGATTGGCCGCACGCTGGGCCGCCGCGTTCCAACTGGCATAGGTGTAGTAGAGGCGTATCTCGGGCCGAGTCCAGAAATCCGGACCTCTGGGTGACCAGGTAGGGGCGAAGGTAAACTTGCTGAGTTTGCGGGTGCCGCCCGGCGCCTCGATCTGGTCATGGCCCAGTTCGGTCACCAACTTGAACTGCTCGGTAATGGCGTAGGTCGGACGTACCCCCAGGGAGATCCAGTTCTGGCCCTGGCCGTCGGGACGAATATCCTTCTGGTACACGGCCTCGATCTGCCCGCCGAATTGTCGGGTGATCTGCCAGTCGAAAAACTCGACCGCGCGGTAGCTCTTGTTGCTGGTGTCCAGGGTCGGATCGCCGGTGTAGCCCAGCCCGGTACCCGGTCCCTCGCCGTATTGCAGGGCGAACTTGTTCTTGCCGCCGAGGAAGTTCTTCTGCACATGCTGCGCGGTGATGGCCCAACCCTGATGGGTGTCGCGGCGATTCGGTGCATCGAGGTAACTGGCACCGAGCTCCACTTCGCCATCGGTATTGCTCTTGAAGCCGGCGACGTTGAAGTCGTGACGATTGATATAGTCCTTCTGGTACAGGTTGTCCTTGCGCGAGAAGGCATAGCTGTATTTCAGGTCGCCGATCTTCACATTCTCGATACCACCGCCCGTGGCGCTCTGGTTCCAGTAGTAGAAGTCGGAGATATGGATGTCGTTACGCTTGTAGTAACGCCGCCCGGCCCACACCGAGCCGCCATTGAGCGAGGGCAGGTTCGACCACTTGGCGAACATCTGCGGCATCCGCACCGTGCCGTTGTCACCGTCGAAACTGGGATTGTGATCGTACTTGTTGTACAGCGACGCCATCCCGTCGACGCTGACCACCGACCCGTCATCGAGTTTCAGCACGTCCTGGCGCAACTCAAGTTCCCCGTACTGTTCACACTCGTTACCCAGGCGATACTTGGATTGCGCACCAGGCAAATGGAAACAGCTTTGCGAGCCGCCGCCGGTCGAACCGCCCAGGCCGCTACGCAAGTAACCGGCGAACTCCAGGGCCTGGGCCGAGAAGGGCAACCCCAGGCATACGCAAGACACCACAAGACCGCGATTTATTGTTGTTTTCATTGGCTCCCCCATTATTTTTATTGTGTAGTGCTTGTTGATTATCGGGCGCGGCTCTCCCGCGCACGATTTGATGCGAACGGCATTTAATGAATGAAACGTCTTACTTTTCTGACAGGTGCAATACAAAAGATTCGTAAGGTTTCAGCGACAGATATCGGCTACGCGGCATATCGTCGATGTAGTTGCCGATCACCAGACGCTGGCTCTGGCCGTCGATGAAAACGCCTTCGGGCAACGCCACTTCGCAAGGCTCGGCATAGAAGTTGTTCACCACCAACAGTCGCTCGCCCTGCCCTTCCCGCACATAGGCCCAGACCCGTGGATGATCGGGCAACAACTGGCGGTAGACGCCGTCCACCATCAGCGCTTCGCTGCGCCGTAAACCGACCAGGGCGCGGTAGTGATGCAGCACCGAGCCGGCATCGTCGAACTGCTTGTCGACGTTGATCCAGGCCGCATTCGGCGGCACATCGATCCAGGGTTGGGCAGTGCTGAAACCGGCATTCGGCTGTGCATTCCATTGCATCGGCGTGCGACTGTTGTCGCGGGATTTCTGCATGATCGCCGCCATGCTCCGGGCTTCGGACTCGCCGGCCTCGCGCTTGAGCCGGTAGATGTTGAGGGTCTCGACATCGCGGTACTGCTCGATGGACTCGAAACCCGGATTGGTCATGCCCAGCTCTTCGCCTTGATAGATGTACGGCGTGCCCTGGAGGAAATGCAACGCGGTGGCGAGCATCTTCGCCGACACGTCCCGGTATTCACCGTCATGACCGAAGCGCGAGACCACCCGCGGCTGGTCGTGGTTACACCAGAACAGCGCATTCCAGCCACCACCGGCCTGCATGCCGGTCTGCCAGTCGGAGAGGATGCGCTTGAGTTCGAGGAAATCGAAATCGGCGCGAACCCATTTTTCCATGTTCGGATAATCGACCTTCAGGTGATGGAAATTGAAGGTCATCGACAGCTCGCGGGACTGCGGATGCGAATAGCGGATGCAGTGCGCAAGGCTGGTGGAGGACATTTCGCCGACGTTGATCAGGTCATGGCCTTCGAAGACTTCGCGATGCATTTCCTGCAGGTAGTCATGCACGTTCGGACCGTCGGTGTAGAAGCGACGGCCGTCGCTGGCATCCTCGGGGAAGTCGGCGGGCTTGGAGATCAGGTTGATCACGTCCAGGCGGAAACCGCCGACGCCCTTGTCGCGCCAGAAGCGCATCATCTTGAACACTTCCTGGCGCACCTGGGGATTGTCCCAGTTCAGGTCGGCCTGGGTGTGGTCGAACAGGTGCAGGTAATACTGTCCGGTCTGGGCTTCGTACTCCCAGGCATTGCCGCCGAACTTCGACTCCCAGTTGTTCGGCTGGTCGCGCCAGATGTAGAAGTCCCGGTACGGGTTGTCGAGGCTGCTGCGGGCCTGGCGGAACCATTCGTGCTCGATGGAGGTGTGGTTGACCACGATATCGAGCATCAGCGTTATGCCACGCTTGCCGGCTTCGGCGATCAGCAGGTCGCAGTCGGCCATGGTCCCGTAGCTCGGGTCGATGGCGTAGTAGTCGCTGATGTCGTAGCCGTTGTCACGCTGCGGCGAACGCAGGAACGGCGTGATCCACAGGCAATCGACGCCCAGCCACTTGAGGTAGTCGAGCTTGTCGACCACCCCCAGCAGATCGCCGGTGGCCTGGCCTGAGTGGCTGTAGAAACTTTTCGGATAGATCTGGTAGATCACCGAACGCTGCCAGTCTTGCATGGGGATTCCTTGGTAGTGCCAGTGGTAGCCGTGTTGTGTTTTGCGGCGCCAGCGCGAGCACCCTCGCGCTGACGCTGCCGGATCAGGCGACGCGGTAGCCGGGCCGGACGATTTTCAGGCTCAACCCGCAGGTCAGCACGAACGGCACGACCATGGCGATGACCATGCCGACGATGAACATCGGGATGTATTGCGGAATGATCGAGATGAAGCCCGGCAAGCCGCCGACGCCGATGGCCGAGGCCTGGATCTTGTTCAGCGAGAGGAAGATGCTGCCCAGCGCCGAACCGATCAGCGCGGCATAGAACGGAAACTTGTAACGCAGGTTGACGCCGAACATCGCAGGCTCAGTGATGCCGAAGTAGGCGGAAATCGCCGAGGTCGACGCCATGCTGCGGTCCCGCGCATTGCGGCTCATGTAGAACACCGCCAGTGCCGCGCTGCCCTGGGCCAGGTTGGACATGACGATCATCGGCCAGATAAAGGTGCCGCCCTGGGTAGCGATCAGTTGCAGGTCCACCGCGAGGAACATGTGGTGCATGCCGGTGATCACCAAGGGCGCATAGAGCAGGCCGAAGATCGCGCCGCCCAGCGCCGGCGCCACGTTGAACAGCATGACCACACCTTCGGTGATCAGGATACCCAGGTGACGGGTCACCGGACCGATGACCGCCAGGGCCAGCACGCCAGTGACAACGATGGTGGTAATAGGCACCACCAGCAACTGGATGGCATTCGGCACCCGCGCCCGCAGCCATTTCTCGATGACGCTCATGACATAGGCGGCCATCAGGATCGGCAGGATCTGCCCCTGGTAGCCGACCTTCTCAATCCGGAACCAGCCGAAGATATCGAAGTACGGCAGGCTCTGGCCGTCCAGGCCGGCGACCGCCTTGCCGTAGTTCCAGGCATTGAGCAGGTCGGGGTGCACCAGCATCAGGCCGAGCACGATGCCGAGGATTTCACTGCCGCCAAAACGCTTGGCCGCCGACCAGCCCACCAGGGCCGGAAGGAACACGAAGGAAGTGTTGGCCATCAGGTTGATCAGGCTCCACACGCCGTCCAGCGACGGATAGGCCTCGAGCAAGGTCTTGCCGTCGATGAACATGCCCTTGGCGCCCATGAGGTTGTTCACCCCCATCAGCAGGCCGGCAATGATCAGCGCCGGCAGGATCGGCATGAACACATCGGAGAACACCCGCACCAGACGCTGTACCGCGTTGATCTTGTCGGCGCTCTTCTGCTTGACGTCGGCGATGGTCGAGGCGGCCAGCCCGGTGATTTCGCGCAGGGCGGCGTAGACACGCTCAACCTCCCCCGGACCGATGACGATCTGGAACAAACCGCCGGTAAAGAAAGTGCCTTTCACCAGGTCGATATTGGCCAGCGCGGCCTTGTCGACCAGGCTCGGGTCCTTGAGGGCCAGGCGCAGACGGGTGACACAGTGAGCGGCCTGCTCGAGGTTTTCAGCGCCACCGAGGCCTTGCAGCAGCTCGCGGGCGATATTCGGATAGTCGTGGCTCATGCTTTTCTTCCACTGTTTCTTGTTATTGGAGGGTGTTGGCAGCACACAGGAATGAAAAATACTCGTCTGTACGAGTTAAAGCAACAACTCGTACAGACGAGTTTGAGGGTTATCGGTAAAAGATCCGACAAATGGACAAAATTTCGACCTGCCCTTAAGGTTCAGGATCCCAGACATCGCGTCGGCTACCCTGTTGGCGAGTACTTTCGATCCAGAGCGACCAGCATGAGCAAATACAACCAGATCTACAGTGATCTGCTTGCCAGCATTACCACAGAGCAATTGGAAAAAGGCGCCCGGTTGCCGTCGGAAACCGAGCTGATGGACAGCTACCAGGCCAGCCGCGGCACCGTGCGCAAGGCCATCGAGCAATTGCAGGAGCGCGGTTTCGCGCAGAAGATCCATGGCAAGGGCACCTTCGTGCTGTCCCGCAGCCCGATCGAGTTTCAATTGGGCGGCATCGTCAGCTTCCAGGAAGCCCACTCCAGCCTTGGCAGCAATATCGGCACCGAAGTGGTGGAGTTCAGCGAGATCCCCCTTGAGGGCTCGCTCCAGGAGCGCCTGGATGCCGAGCCGGGCAGCCCGGTGATTCGCATCAAGCGGGTGCGGCGCATCGACGGCAAGCGGATCATCCTCGACATCAACTATTTCGTCGCCGACCGGATCCCCGGCCTGACCCGGGAGATCGCCGAACAGTCGATCTATGCCTATATCGAGAAAACCCTGCAACTGAGCATCAGCTTTGCCCAGCGCACCATCGAGGCGGCCCGCTGCAGCCGCGACGACCTGCTGCACCTGGATCTGGACGGGGCCAGCCATGTGATCGTGGTGAAGAACCAGACGTTCCTGCAGGATGGTCGGCAATTCGAATACACCGAGTCGCGGCACACCCTGGACAAGTTCTACTTTTCGGATGTGGCAAGGCGCTGAGCCGCTGGCACCAGCCGACTCACAGCACCAGCGCCAGCCACTCGGGATTGACCACGCCGAGCTTGCTGGTGGCTTTCGTGAGATTGATATCCTGGGCAGCCTGCGCGGTTTCAATCATTCGGGGCTCAAGGTCATAGCCGCGGCCTTCGAGCCAGCCCAGGACTTCCGCCAGGTGCCAGACGGAAGCGCTGCCTTCGTGGACCGCCAACGGGAATGACGCACCGTGCCCCAGCATGAGCTTGCGCATGTTCTGCCGCGAAACACCGACGATCTCGGCGATATCCGAAAGGCCGACCAGATCAGGTACAACTTCGATAAGGCGAGCATCGGGGATGGCGCGCTTGACGTCCTGCAAGGCACTGAGCAATGCCTGGGCGGCGCTGTCGGCATCCCGGGAGAACTTCAGCGCCAGCCTTCCAGGGATTCCGCAGCCGATCAGCGAATCATCGCAACCGCACTCGAACAAGCGCTCAATCAATACATCCGGATCGTTGTTCTGCTCCGATAGCTGGTACCTCAGGGTGAATTCATACTCCATGGTTCTACTCCTTGGGAGAAGCGATCAGGGGATCGCCGTTAGCGTGGTTGATGACACAATCATCAACCACCCGCTGCAAATTGCGGGCATGACTGATCAGGTCTCGCGGCGTACTCCATATGCTGGTGATACAGTGATCCTGGCAACGGCACAGCCCACAGTTAAGCGGGCAGTACATCCTGCCCCAGGCATGCGAACCACCGACTTTGATTCGCCAGCCAAATTAAATTCCTCTGCATGACGCAGTACGCTCTCGATCTCCTTGATCGGGTGTCTTGTTCTAGCCATCCATAGCCTCCAGTCTTGCGCCATGCGCAAAGGTTGTCAATCGACAACCAATTCCGTTTATTTACGAAAAATGACTCGATCAGCACCTCGATCCGGTGCTGGCTTATTGAGTGTAGGGAGACAAAAAACCTCGGTAGATCAATGTGTTTTCGGGGTATTTCGAGGGTAGGTGAGGTAACTTTTCCTAGGATCTGAAACGACAAAGGCGGTCGATACCGAGGTATCGACCGCCTTTGCTTCAACGCTTGAGGCTTACATCACGCGGGAATCATTCCCACTCGATCGTCGCCGGCGGCTTGCTCGACACGTCGTAGGTGACGCGGGAGATGCCTTCGATCTCGTTGATGATCCGGCCGCTGACGGTTTCCAGCAGCTCGTACGGCAGGTGCGCCCAACGGGCGGTCATGAAGTCGATGGTTTCCACCGCACGCAGGGCCACGACCCAGGCGTAACGCCGGCCGTCACCGACCACACCGACCGATTTCACCGGCTGGAACACCACGAACGCCTGGCTGACCTTGTGATACCAGTCGGCCTTGCGCAGTTCTTCGATGAAGATATGGTCGGCGCGCCGCAGCAGGTCGGCGTATTCCTTCTTCACTTCACCGAGGATCCGCACACCCAGGCCCGGGCCCGGGAACGGGTGACGGTAGACCATGTCGTACGGCAGGCCGAGTTCCAGGCCAAGACGACGGACCTCGTCCTTGAACAGCTCACGCAGCGGCTCGACCAGCTTGAGGTTCATCTCTTCCGGCAGGCCACCGACGTTGTGGTGGGACTTGATCACATGGGCCTTGCCGCTTTTCGCGCCAGCCGACTCGATCACGTCCGGGTAGATGGTGCCCTGGGCCAGGTACTTGATGTTGTCCAGCTTGCACGACTCGGCATCGAACACGTCGATAAAGGTGCGGCCGATGATCTTGCGCTTCTTCTCTGGATCGGACTCGCCAGCCAGGTTGTTCAGGAACTGATCCTCGGCGTTGGCGCGGATCACCTTGACGCCCATGTTCTCGGCGAACATGGCCATCACTTGCTCGCCTTCGTGCAAGCGCAGCAGACCGTTGTCGACGAAGACGCAGGTCAGTTGGTCGCCGATGGCCTTGTGCAGCAGTGCCGCAACCACCGAGGAGTCCACACCGCCGGACAGGCCCAGGAGGACGTTGTCGGTGCCGACCTGGGCACGGATGTTGGCGATGGCGTCTTCAGCGATCTTCGACGGCGTCCACAGTGCTTCGCAGCCGCAGATGTCGAGGATGAAACGCGACAGGATCCGACCGCCCTGCTTGGTGTGGGTCACTTCCGGGTGGAACTGCACGCCGTAGTAACGCAGGTCGTCGTTGAACATGCCGGCAATCGGGCAGCTCGGGGTGCTGGCCAGGACATGGAAGTCGGCCGGCATCCGGGTGACCTTGTCACCGTGGCTCATCCAGACGTCGAGGCCGAACAGGCCGTCGGCGTCGACGTGGTCTTCGATGCCATCCAGCAGGCGGCTCTTGCCGACCACATCGACACGGGCGTAACCGAACTCACGCAACTCGGAACCTTCGACCTTGCCACCCAACTGCTCGGCCATGGTCTGCATGCCGTAGCAGATACCGAAGACTGGAACCCCCAGGTCAAACACGGCTTGCGGGCAGCGCGGGCTGTCGGCTTCGTGCACGGACTCGGGACCGCCGGCGAGGATGACGCCTTTGGGAGCGAATTCGCGAATCGCTTCATCGTCCATGTCGAACGGATGCAGTTCGCAGTACACGCCGATTTCACGCACGCGGCGGGCAATCAGCTGGGTGTACTGGGAACCGAAGTCGAGGATCAGGATGCGGTGGGCGTGAATGTCGAGGGCCATGAGTCATTCTCGTCTGTGAAATCAGAAACAACACGGGGCTGTCATCAACAGCCCCGGTTCAAATTCGTCAATCGCCTCCCGACCTCGGCCAGGAGGCGATCACTATCAACCTACGCGATAGTTTGGAGCTTCCTTGGTGATCTGCACGTCGTGAACGTGAGATTCAGCCATGCCGGCACCGGTGATACGCACGAATTCAGGCTTGGTGCGCATTTCTTCGATGTCGGCACTGCCGGTGTAGCCCATCGAGGAACGCAGGCCGCCCATCAGTTGATGGACGATGGCGGTCAGGCTGCCCTTGTAGGGTACGCGCCCTTCGATGCCTTCCGGTACCAGCTTCTCGGCACCCGCGGAGGAGTCCTGGAAGTAGCGGTCGGAGGAACCCTGGGACTGCGACATCGCACCCAGCGAGCCCATGCCGCGGTAAGCCTTGTAGGAACGGCCCTGGAACAGTTCGATTTCGCCTGGTGCTTCTTCGGTACCGGCGAACATCGAGCCCATCATCACGCAGGAAGCACCGGCGACGATGGCCTTGGACAGGTCACCGGAGAAACGGATACCGCCGTCGGCGATCAGAGGCACACCGGTACCTTCAAGGGCGGCGGCGACGTTGGCGATGGCGCTGATTTGCGGCACACCGACACCGGCGACGATCCGGGTGGTGCAGATCGAGCCCGGGCCGATACCGACCTTGACCGCATCCGCGCCCGCTTCGGCCAGGGCCTTGGCGGCGGCGCCGGTGGCGATGTTGCCGCCGATCACCTGGACTTCAGGGAAGTTCTGCTTGACCCAGCGCACGCGGTCGATCACACCCTTGGAGTGACCGTGGGCGGTGTCGACCACCACCACGTCGACACCGGCATTGACCAGCGCGGCAACGCGATCAGCGGTGTCCTTGCCGGTACCGACCGCGGCGCCGACACGCAGACGACCTTGGTCGTCCTTGCTGGCCAGCGGGTAGGCCTTGGACTTTTCGATGTCCTTGACGGTCATCATGCCCTTGAGGGCGAACTTGTCGTCGACGATCAGGACTTTTTCCAGACGGTGCTTGTGCAGCAACTCGCGGACTTCGTTCTTGTTGGCGCCTTCGCGGACAGTGACCAGGCGCTCTTTCGGCGTCATCACTTCACGAACCGGGACATCCATGCGGGTTTCGAAACGCACGTCACGGGAGGTGACGATACCGACCAGGTCGCCGTCATGCAGCACCGGCACGCCGGAGATGTTGTGCATGCGGGTCAGTTCGAGCAGCTCACGCACCGTGGCATCGGCCTCGATGGTGATCGGGTCCTTGACCACGCCGGCTTCGAACTTCTTGACCTTGCGCACTTCGGCAGCTTGCTGCTCGATGGTCATGTTCTTGTGGATGATACCGATACCGCCTTCCTGGGCCATGGCAATGGCCAGACGGGCTTCGGTCACGGTATCCATGGCGGCGGAAACCAGCGGAATATTCAGCTCGATGCCACGGGTAAGGCGGGTCTTGAGGCTGACTTCGTTAGGGAGCACCTCGGAATAACCGGGCACTAGGAGAATGTCGTCGAAGGTCAGAGCTTCTTGGCTGATACGCAGCATCGCGGGGGCTCCCGAGCGGGAAAATGGAAGCGCGCCATTATACTCAGATGGCCCCCTGGGCTCAATGTAAACCTTGGCTTATTTAAAGCTCCACTTTTACCCAGGCGACGGGCTGATCCAGCCAGTCGGCGAACTCGTCGAGAAAGCTCTGCTTGAAGCCGGCTTCAGCCCAGTTATTGAAGATAAATCCGAGGTTGGAAAAGGCGCATTCCTGCAGGAACAGAAAACCGTTGATATCGTCTTCATGGCCGCACAGCGGGCAGATGAAGTTCTCGGTGCGCCCCGGCATCCACTCTTCGAGGCTGTCGAACAACGCCTCGCCGACTTCCTTGCGGCACTCGGCGCAGCCGGCCTCTTCGAGAAAGCCCTTGGCCGGGGTATAGATGCAGCGCTTGGTGACGATCTCCAGACCGTTGATCGGCTCATTGAACGGCAGCGCGTCGGGGTGCAGGACCACGCTGGCGGCGCCCGGGGCGATGGCATGGGCCATGCGGTTGCCGGTGCGACCGCAGGTGCTCAGTTGCTCCTCGATGATGTTCTTGCGCACCAGCCAGCGCACGACGGCCCGGGCCCGGGGTTCATGGACCGGCAAGGTGGAAATCTTCGGGACGATGATGCTTTGCGAATTCATGGGGACGGCCTGGAGCGTTTGCGACCCGGCAGCTTAATCCCTGAAACCCCGAGGTCAAGTGCTGAAGTAACGGGTGATCAGGGCAATTCCACTGGCCAGCACCAACCAGGTCACCAGGCGCACGAAGGCCTCACGCGATAGCCGGCGGGTCAAACGCCTGCCGATCCAGAGACCCAGCGCCATTGCCGGCAGCAAACAGACCGCCAACATCAATAAGGGTAGCTCGGCATAGACCCCGGCGATCACGAATAGCGACAGACGCACCACCGTGCTGCAACTGATCAACGCACTTTGGGTGGCGCGGGCCGCGTCCTTGGGCAAGCGGCTGTTGAGGTAGATCGCGTAAAGAAAGCCGCCGCTGCCAAACAGCGCGCCGAACATTCCGCCCACCGTGCCCATGGGCACCGCCCAACCCGCCGCCAGTTGGGTCGGTCGCGCCTTGACCAACAGGCTGTAGACCGCATAGGCGCTGATAAACAAACCCATCAGCAGCAACAGGATGTCGGACTTGAGATTCAACAGGAAGATCACCCCCAGGGTGCAGCCCACCGCCATGCACGGCAACAACCGCAGCAACTCGGGTTTGGCGACATCCTTGCGCGACGGCAACAGATTGCCGAAGGCCGCGATGAAATCCAGCAGCACCAGCAGGGGCACGATCTTCGACAGGGGCATAAACAGGATCAGGATCGGCCCCGCCACCAGCGCCGTGCCGAAACCGGCCACGCCGAAGACGATATAGGCCAGCGCCACGCCCAACTCCACCACCAGCCAATCGGTGGCGCTGAACGGCCACTGGTCCAACAGCGTAACAAGACTCATGAAGAACACTTCCACAATGGGTTCGATTGACTTTAGCCAGTGCCGAGTCTTGCGACTAATATATTCAAAGCCCGTTATCCATCTCGAAAAGGCATGACTCGTGATTTCCACCCGCCAATTGCGCTACTTCGTCGAGATCGCCGAATCCGGTAGTTTCAGCGCCGCCGCCGAACGCCTGTTTATCGCGCAGTCGGCCTTGAGCCGGCAGATCAAGGAACTGGAAAACCATTTGCAGACGCCCTTGTTCGAACGTACGGCGCGCCAGCCAAGACTGACCGCGGCAGGCGAGGCGTTTTATCCGCGGGCAAGAAATCTGTTGAGCGAACTGAACAAGGCCAGCGAGTTGGCGACCCAGGTGGGCAAAGGACAACTGGGCACCTTGCGCCTGAGTCATTCCAGCACGGTGCCGATGAGCGGTCGATTGCTGCGGGCGATCGGTCATTTTCTGGAGCAGAGCCCCGGGGCGTCGATGGATATCGTCAAGCTCTCCTCCGAAGCCCAGCTCGAAGAACTCGCCGAGGGCCGGCTGGATATCGGCCTGTTGCGCCTTCCGGTACTGCGCCAACGCGAAGGCGTGCAGATCCTGCCGCTGTTCAGCGAGCGCCTGCTGCTGGCGGTGCCGCCGAGTCATCCGTTGGCGGGCTCGACCGGGGCTGTCGACCTGGCGGTGTTGAAGGACGAAGCCTTTATTTCCATTCCACATCCGCAACGGGGTGGCTTGAGTTATCTCTCGGCCGAGTTGTGCATGCGCCAGGGTTTCTTTCCTCGGGCGGCGCGGGTGGTGTCGCGCAAGACCACCCAGTTGCAGTTGATCCAGGCCGGATTCGGCATTGCGCTGCTGCCTGAGTCGATGCGGGAGATTGCCCCGACGAACATCCATTTCCTGGCCCTCAAGGACCCGGACTGCCAGAGCACCCTGGCCCTGGCTTGCCGCCAGGCCCCGACGCCACTGGTGGCGCAGTTTGTCGAACGCTTCGGCGAAGACCTGTTGCGCCCCTGAAAACACCGCGAAACCTGTAGGAGCGGAGCTTGTGTGGGAGCGGAGCTCGCCCGCGAAGCTTTTAGCGCCCTCACAGCCGCCTTCGCGAGCAAGCTCTGCTCCCACAATAGATTCGGGCTGCTCACAAAATCCGCGTTCGACGACATAACCTAGAGATTGCCAGTCGAATGCCTTTATCATGCCGCCCATGATTAAAGATCCCTTTTCACGCCTGGGCCTCGACCGCGAAGTCCTCACTGTCAGCCAGCTCAACGGCCGCGCCCGGGTGTTGCTCGAAGACGTGTTCAGCAATATCTGGGTCGAAGGCGAAATCTCCAACCTCGCCCGCCCGGCGTCCGGCCATATCTACTTCACCCTCAAGGACAGCGGCGCCCAGGTGCGTTGCGCACTGTTCCGGCAGAACGCCGCCCGCGTGCGCCAGGCACTGAAAGACGGCCTGGCGGTCAAGGTCCGTGGCAAGGTCTCGCTGTTCGAAGGCCGTGGCGACTACCAGCTGATTCTCGACACCGTGGAACCGGCTGGCGATGGCGCCTTGCGCCTGGCCTTCGAGGCACTGAAGGAAAAGCTCAGCGCCGAAGGCCTGTTCAGCGCCGAGCGCAAGGTCCCGCTGCCCGCGCATCCGCAACGTATCGGCATTATCAGCTCGCCCACCGGAGCGGTGATCCGCGACATCATCAGCGTGTTCCGCCGCCGCGCACCGCAGGTCGAGCTGACACTGATCCCCACCGCCGTACAGGGGCGCGAAGCCATCACGCAAATCGTCCGCGCTCTGAAGCTGGCCGATGCCAAGGGCTTCGACGCGCTGATCCTGGCCCGTGGCGGCGGTTCGCTGGAAGACCTCTGGTGCTTCAACGAAGAAGCCGTGGCCCGGGCCGTGGATGCCTGTGTCACGCCGATCGTCAGCGCCATCGGCCATGAAACCGATGTGTCCATCAGTGACTTTGTCGCCGACGTCCGCGCCCCGACCCCGTCCGCCGCCGCCGAACTGCTGGCCCCGGACGCAAGCGACCTGCAACGCCGGGTCGAGAGCCTGCATCGGCGCCTGGTGATGCGTATCCGCGACCGCCTGATGCGCGACCGCCTGCGTCTCGACGGCCTGGCCCGACGCCTGCGCCACCCCGGTGAAAGACTGCGTCAACAGGCTCAGCGCCTGGATGACCTGGATATGCGCCTGCGCCGGGCCTTCGAGCGCCAGCTCAATAGCCGCCGGGAAAAACTCATCCGCCTGGAAACCCGCCTCGCCGGACAACACCCGGGACGTCAGTTGGCCCTGCTGCGCCAACGCCTGGACAGCCTCGCCGAACGCCTGCCCCGGGCCATGCGCGAAGGCCTGAAAGCCCGGCGCCTGCAACTGCAAAGCCAGATGCAGACACTTCATGTAGTCAGTCCCCTGGCCACCCTCGGCCGAGGCTACAGTATCCTGCTGGATGAACGCGGCCAGGCGATCCGCAGTGCCGAACAGACCCACACCGGCCAGCGCCTGAAGGCGAAACTCGGCGAGGGGGAATTGCAAGTACGGGTCGAGGACAATCACCTGACACCGGTCACGCTTTCTTTACTGGACTAAAACTCAAAGGGATTAGCCCATGCTACGTGTTCTTGCTGCCCTGCTGTTGCTCGGCCTCGCCGCCAACGCCCACGCCGACAGCTATCTCACCCGCCTGCTGAACAAGCCGGTGCCCGGCGGCGTGGCCGTGGTCGATCTCGGCCCGAATGCCCAGGCGCCCAAGGCCAGCTACCAGGGCAAGCCGGTACTGGTGGTCAAGGAACAGAACAACTGGCTGGCGATTGTCGGTATTCCCCTGACGGTGAAACCGGGCAGCCAGCAGATCAGCTCGGCCGGACGCAACCTGAGTTTCAGCGTCGGCAGCAAGAAGTACCCGGAACAACACATCACCTTGAAGAACACCCGGCAGGTCAACCCGAACCCGGCCGACCTCAAGCGCATCGATGAGGAACTGGCCGTACAGATTCGCGCCTATCGCAGCTTCAGCCCCGGTACGCCAAGCAACCTGCTGCTGGACAAGCCGGTCAACGGCCCGCTGTCGAGCAAGTTCGGCGTGCGCCGCTTCTTCAATGGCGAGGAGCGCAACCCCCACGCCGGGCTGGACTTCGCGGTGCCGGCGGGCACCCCGATCAAGACCCCGGCAGCGGGCAAGGTGATCCTGATCGGCAATTACTTCTTCAACGGCAACACCGTGTTCGTCGACCACGGCCAGGGCTTTATCAGCATGTTCTGCCATATGTCGAAGATCGACGTACAGGTGGGTCAGTCCCTGGCGCGCGGTACCGTGGTGGGCAAGGTCGGCGCCACGGGGCGGGCGACCGGCCCCCATATGCACTGGAATATCAGCCTGAATGACGCGCGGGTCGATCCGGCGATCTTTATCGGCGCATTCCAGCCCTGAGCCGTCTTGCCCCTGACTCGCGCTACCGGTCGACGCGCTTCGTGCAGGAGCCGGCAAGCCGGTTCCTACAGGGTCGTATTTCAACACAAGACAGCGTCGAGCCGAGATGCCGAGATGGCGTAGTCAGCCTCGGCAAAGATTGCGCAGGTCCAAAATAGTGCGCAATTGTTCTAGACTTTCCGTGGACTCAGCAGAATAAAATCTCGCGAAAGCCGATTTTACGAGTATTCCTCTCAATTTTTTCCACAGGCTTGCCATCTTTCACCCCAGTGGTTAGGGTTGAAGACATGAAAACTTCTCACACCCTCATCCAGCGACGTCAACATCGCAGCCTCTGCCTAGTCAGCGCACGACTGCCAGGCTGAATCGCACGACCTCGCCCGCGGTTTTCTCCCTGATAACACGTTACTGGCCGGCCGCCTTTTTTCGGCCCTGACCCCAAGGAATTTTCCCATGAGCATGCTCAAAGACCCGTCTTCGAAATACCGTGCGTTCCCGACCATCGACCTCCCGGACCGCACCTGGCCGTCGAAAACCATCACCAGCGCGCCGATCTGGTGCAGCTCCGACCTGCGCGACGGCAACCAGTCGCTGATCGAGCCGATGGACGCGGTGAAAAAACTGCGTTTCTGGAAAACCCTGGTCAGCGTCGGTGTGAAGGAAATCGAAGCCTCCTTCCCGGCCGCTTCGCAAACCGACTTCGACTTCGTGCGCACCCTGATCGAAGACAACCACATCCCCGAGGACACCACCATCCAGGTGCTGACCCAGGGCCGTGAAGACCTGATCGCCCGCACCTTCGAATCGCTGCGCGGGGCGAAAAAAGCCATCGTGCACCTGTACAACGCCACCTCGCCGTCCTTCCGCCGCATTGTCTTCAACCAGGACAAGGACGGGGTCAAGGCCATCGCCGTCAACGCCGCCAAGCTGTTCGTCAAATATGCCGCGCAGCAGCCGGAAACCCAGTGGCAGTTCGAATATTCCCCGGAAACCTTCAGCGCCACCGAGCTGGAGTTCGCCAAGGAAGTCTGCGACGCGGTGATCGAAGTCTGGAATCCGACGCCCGAGCACAAGGTGATCCTCAACCTGCCGGCAACGGTCGAGTGTGCCACCCCGAACATCTACGCCGACCAGATCGAGTGGTTCGGCCGCCATATCAACCGTCGTGACAGCGTGATCATCAGCCTGCACACCCACAACGACCGTGGCACCGGCGTGGCCGCCACCGAGCTGGGCCTGATGGCCGGCGCCGACCGCGTCGAAGGCTGCCTGTTCGGCAACGGCGAGCGTACCGGTAACGTCGACCTGGTCACCGTGGCCCTGAACATGTACACCCAGGGTCTCGACCCACAGCTGGACTTCTCCGATATCGACGGCGTGCGCAAGGTCGTCGAGGAATGCAACCAGATTCCGGTGCACCCACGTCACCCGTATGTCGGCGACCTGGTGCACACCGCCTTCTCCGGTTCCCACCAGGACGCGATCCGCAAGGGCTTCGCCCAGCAGCAAGCGGACGCTCTGTGGGAAGTGCCGTACCTGCCGATCGACCCGGCCGATATCGGTCGCAGCTACGAGGCGGTGATCCGCGTCAACAGCCAGTCCGGCAAGGGCGGTATCGCCTACCTGCTGGAGCAGGAATACGGCATCAGCCTGCCACGGCGCATGCAGATCGAATTCAGCCAGGTGGTGCAGCGTGAAACCGACCGCCTTGGCCTGGAAATGACCGCGCAGCAGATCCATGCCCTGCTGCACAGCGAGTACCTGCAAGCCAACACCCCGTATGCGCTGGTCAGCCATCGCCTGCAGGAAGAAAACGGCAACAGTGCCGTGGAAGTGGAAGTGTCCGGCAAGGGCCAGGGCGAGACCAACCTGCACTGGCGCGGCAAGGGCAACGGCGCCCTGGAAGCCCTGGTGGCCGGTCTGCCAGTACCAGTAGAAATCATGGACTACAACGAGCACGCCATCGGTGCAGGGACCAACGCCAAGGCCGCGGCCTATATCGAGCTGCGGGTCAACGGCGAACGTGCGGTGCACGGTGTCGGGATCGATGAAAACATCACCACTGCCAGCTTCAAGGCGCTGTTCAGTGCACTGAACCGCTCGCTGAGCCAGGTGGATACCAGCAAGGCGGCGTAAGCCTCGGCTGCAATGAAAAGGCCCCGGTGGTGTGAACCCCGGGGCCTTTTTTCTGCGTTTGAGTCCGCCATCGCCGGCAAGCCGGCGATGAACGATAACGCGGTGTTACTGCTGCAACTCGAAGCTGTCGGCATCCAGGTAGGCCGGAAACCGCGTCCGGTAGGCCGCCAGTTCCGCAGCGCTCAAGGTGACCTGGAACACGCCATCGGCCTCCCCTGCCCCCAGCAACGATTCGCCCTGGAAATCCAGTACCTGGCTGTCGCCGGTATAGGCGAAGCCCTTGCCGTCGATACCGATCCGGTTCACCGCCGCCACATAACACAGGTTTTCAATCGCCCGCGCCGGCAACAAGCGGTTCCAGTGCAGCCGTCGTGCCCCCGGCCAGTTGGCGGTGTACAGCAGCAAGTCGGTGTCCAGGGCATCGCGGCTCCACACCGGGAAACGCAGGTCGTAGCAGATCAGCGGGCGCACCCGCCAGCCCTTGAGCTCGAACTGCATCTGCCGCTCGCCCGGGGTGTAGTGATTGTGCTCACCGGCCATGCGGAACAGGTGGCGCTTGTCATAGTGCAGCATTTCACCATCCGGCCGCGCCCACAACAGACGGTTGCGATGGCTGCCATCGGCGGCGCGGACGATCACACTGCCGGTGACCACCGCATCGAGCTTTTTCGCCTGCTTGCGCAGCCAATCGCTGGTCGGGCCATTTTCGGCTTCGGCCAGGGTCTGCGACTCCATGGAGAAACCGGTGGTGAACATCTCCGGCAGGATCACCAGGTCAGCGCCCACGGCCTGCTCCAGCAGCACATCAAAATGCTCCAGGTTGGCCTGGCGGTCATGCCAGGCCAGGGTGGTCTGCACCAACGCGACTTTCAGGTCCGGCAAGGCACTCAAATCACGCATAGTTTTGCCGCCGCTTCACGCAGCGTCTCCTCGCGCTTGGCGAAACACAGCCGCACCAGGCGCTGCCCTTCCGGCGGGTTCTGGTAGAACACCGACACCGGAATGCTCGCCACGCCATGTTCGCGGGTCATCCACACGGCCATGTCGACGTCGTTCAGGTCCGGGCGGATCTGCGAGTAGTCGACCAGCTGGAAATAGGTCCCCGCCGCCCGTTTGAAGCTGAACCGCGACTCGCCCAGCAGGTCGCAGAACAGATCGCGCTTCTCCTGATAGAACGCCGGCAGTTCCTCGACATGCTCCGGACGCATCGCCATGAAATCAGCCAACGCATACTGCAACGGCGTCACGCCGCAGAAACTGACGTACTGGTGGACCTTGCGCAGTTCGGCGGTGAGGGCCGGTGGCGCCACCACATAACCGGTTTTCCAACCAGTGACGTGGTAGGTCTTGCCGAACGAGCTGACCACGAAGGCGCGCTGATACAACGCTTCGTGGGTCAGGACGCTGGTATGGGGCACGCCGTCGAACACCAGGTGCTCGTAGACTTCATCGCTGACCAGGTAGATATCGCGGTCGGCGATCAACTTCGCCAACTGGTCCAGCTCGGCATGGGTAATCAACGCGCCGCTGGGGTTATGCGGGCTGTTGAGGATGATCATGCGGGTGCGTGGGCTCAGCGCATCGGTGAGCTTCTGCCAATCGATGGAGAAGTCTTCCAAACCGAGCTGCACATGCACGCAACGACCACCGGCCAGTTCCACCGATGGTTCGTAGCTGTCGTAGCAGGGATCAAAGACGATCACTTCGTCGCCGGGGTGGATCACCGCCTGGATCGCGCAGAAGATCGCCTGGGTCGCACCGGGGGTGATGGTGATCTCGGCGTCGGCGTTGACATGCACGCCGTAGCTGCGGGAGATCTTCGTCGCCACCTGCTGGCGCAGCGCGGGCAGCCCGGTCATGGGCGCATACTGGTTGTGGCCGCTGTTCACATGCCGGCCAACGGCATCGCGCAGGGCCTGCGGCCCCTCGAAATCAGGGAACCCCTGGGACAGGTTCAGCGCGCCGGTTTCCGCCGCGAGCGCAGACATACGGGTAAAGATGGTGGTGCCGACATTCGGCAGCTTGCTGGTGATCATGGGGTCGTTTTCCCTGCTGAACACCCGGCTCTACAGGGCACGGGGGTTTCGAGGATAACGTAAACGCCAGGCATGAAAAAGGGCGCCGAAGCGCCCGTTTTCCAGACCTGCATCAACGTTTCTTGTCGCGACGCTTTTTATCGGCCTGCTTGTGGTGCGACATCATCCGACGCTTCTTGTTGACCTGGCGGTCGGTCAGCGCGGTCTTCTTGCCTTCGTACGGGTTCTCGCCGCCCTTGAACTCGATGCGGATCGGCGTCCCCACCAACTTCAACACGCGTCGATAGGTGTTTTCCAGGTAGCGAACATAGGACTTCGGCACCTTCTCCACCTGGTTGCCGTGGATCACGATCAACGGCGGGTTGGCCCCGCCCAGGTGCGCGTAGCGCAGCTTGATCCGACGGCTGTTGACCATCGGCGGTGCGTGCTCGCTCACGGCGTCTTCGAGAATCTGGGTCAGGCGGCTGGTCGGCCAGCGGGTGACCGCCGACTTGAAGGAGTTCTGCACCGATTGATACAGGTTGCCCACGCCCGTGCCATGCAAGGCCGAGATGAAGTGAATGTCGGCGAAGTCGACGAAGAACAGCCGACGCTCCAGCTCGATCTTGACGAAATCGCGCTCGCCCGGGGTCATGCCATCCCATTTGTTCAGGGCGATCACCAAGGCGCGACCCGACTCCAGGGCAAACCCGAGCAGGTTGAGGTCGTGGTCGACCACCCCTTCGCGGGCGTCCATGACGAAGATCACGACGTTGGCGTCCTTGATCGCCTGCAAGGTTTTCACCACGGAGAATTTTTCGACTTCCTCGTGGATCTTGCCGCGCTTACGCACACCGGCGGTATCGATCAGCGTGTACTTCTCGTCGTTACGTTCGAACGGGATGTAGATACTGTCGCGGGTGGTGCCGGGCTCGTCATAGACGATGACACGGTCTTCACCGAGCATGCGGTTGACCAGGGTCGACTTGCCGACATTCGGGCGACCGATGATGGCGATCTTGATGCCATCTTTTTCGCTCGGGCCAGGAATGCGCTTGGCTTCTTCACCTTCGGCAACGTCTTCGATCTCACCGTCTTCCGGCTCGTCTTCGTCGTCTTTCGGGAAGTCGCTCAGGGCGATTTCCAGCATCTGGGTGATGCCGCGACCATGGGCGCCGGCGATCGGGATCGCGTCGCCCAGGCCCATCGGGCTGAATTCGGCGCGAGCCATATCCGGGTCGATATTGTCGACCTTGTTGGCGACCACGTAGGAACGCTTGTTACGTTTGCGCAGGTGCTCACCAATCATCTGGTCAGCGGCGGTGAAGCCGGCCTTGGCATCCACCAGGAACAGCACGACATCGGCTTCTTCAATGGCCAGCAGCGACTGCTCGGCCATTTTTTCATCCATGCCATGCTCGTCGCCGGAAATACCGCCGGTGTCGATCAGGATATAGGTGCGCCCCTGCCACTTTGCCTCACCGTATTGGCGATCACGGGTCAGACCGGACAAGTCGCCGACAATGGCGTCGCGAGTCCTGGTCAGGCGGTTGAACAGGGTGGACTTGCCGACGTTCGGTCGGCCCACCAGGGCGATTACGGGAACCATGCGGCTCTCCACTTCGTTATTTCAGAAAATACAAAAGCCGCTGCAAGGCAGCGGCTGGTGCTCGGGGCAGCACCGGGAGGTGCCGCAAACCTTGCCGGGGCAAGGCCGCTTGGGGGTACCCCCAAGCATAGTCAAACCTGTCTTTTTGCACCTGAAGTGCCTGCACCCGATCATGCTGCGTTGAAGATCAGTTCGCAATGCTCATTGACCAACGTCAACTCCGCTTGCCCACTGATCTTCGCCTTGCCTGATCTTCGCTCGGCGACTTCAGGAGCTAAAAACTACTTGATGGTCAGGGCTTCCAGTTTGCCGCTGTTGCCATACACGTAGATCATGTCGCCCACCACCAGCGGACGGGCCCGCAGGCCGTCGCTGTCGATGCGCTCGCGACCGACGAAGCGACCGTCCACCTGGCTCAGCAGGTGCAGGTAGCCTTCGAAGTCGCCCACCGCAACGTAGCTGGAGAACACTTCCGGTGCCGACAGCTGACGGCGAGCCAGGGCATCGTTGCTCCAGATCGCCGTGGTGGAACGTTCGTCGACGCCTTCAACCGTGCCGGACGCCAAGGCGACATAGACACTGCCGAAACCCTGGGCCACACCCGAGTAGCTGGAAGCATCACGCTGCCAGAGCACTCGACCGCTTTCCAGGTCCAGTGCCGCCATGCGGCCCTGGTAGCTGGCGACATACAGGCTGCCGCCGGACAACAGCAGGCCGCCGTCGATGTCGACCACGCGCTCCAGTTCCGAACGCCCTTGCGGGATGGCCACGCGGGTTTCCCACGCCGGCACGCCGTTCTGGGTATCCAGGGCGACCACTTTACCCGTCGACAGACCCGCCACCGCCAGGCGGTTGGTCACGATCGGCGCACCGGTGCCACGCAGGGTCAGGACCGCCGGGCTGCTGTCATACAACCAGCGCTGGTGACCGGTGTCGGCATCGAGGCCGATCACACGGTCATCCTGGGTCTGCACAACCACCACGTCACCGTTGGTGGCCGGCGGTGCCAGCACTTCGCTGGTGACCTGGGCGCGCCATTTCTGTTCGCCGCTGCTGGCATCCAGGGCAATCACTTCACCCTTGAGCGTCCCCATCAGCACCAGGCCATAGCCGACGCCGATCGCACCGGAAACCGGCAGCTCCAGGTCCTTCTTCCACTTCACGTCGCCGTTCATGCGGTCCATGGCGATCACTACACCGGTCGCATCGGCCGCATAAATGGTATCGCCGTCAATCGCCGGCACCAGCATGTTGTAGATCTTGCCCTGGCCGTCACCGACGGAACGGCTCCACTGCTTCTGCAGAACCACCTCTTCCTTGAAGGAAGTCAGTTCGGCCGGTGGCAGTTCTTTCTTGCTGTTGCTGCTGCAACCCGCGGCCAGAATGGCCAGAGCCAGCAATGCTGCATGTTTCCAACGGATCACGTCACGCATCCCCTTTGGCCAGGTCGTCCAGCTTGATTTGTAAGCCACCGACCGCTGCTTCATCAGACAGCGCCGCCTTGGCCTTTTGGTACGCGGCATGGGCTTCATCGGTCCGACCCAGTTGAACCAACAGGTCCCCCTTGAGTTCTTCGCGACTGGCCAGGAACGCCTTGTCAGCATCGCCGTCGAGCAGTTTCAGTGCGTCGTCGACCTTGTTCTGTGCCGCCAGCACCTGGGCCAGGCGCTGACGCGCGACTTCGCCCAGGGTGATGTTGGCCGGTTTGTCGATAATGCCTTTCAGCTCACGGGCAGCGTCGTCCAGCTTACCGGTATCGACCGCGACTTTCGCCACGAACAGGCTGCCGTATTGCGCATAGGCGCTACCGGCAAAGTCGGTATTGAGCTTGTTGGCCAGGTCCGCCACGCGCCCAGGGTCGGGCTTGCCGTCCGGCGTCAGGGTGGTTTCCAGCAATTGCTGATAGAGCACCGAGGCGCCTTGCGCCTGGTTGCTCTGGTATTTGTGCCAGGCCTGCCAGCCGAACACCACTACCAGGGCCAGCAAGCCGCCAGTGACCAGGGGTTTGCCGTTACGCTGCCACCAGTCCTTCAACTCCGCCAAGTGATCATCTTCGGTACTCGACACCCCAATACTCCTTATTCTCTAAATCGGCTGTTTTACAGCTTCAACCCTGCACGACGCAGGTGGCCAAGTGCTCGGAAAGAGCCTCCCAGGCAATGCTTTGTTGCTCGCCCTGGCCACGCAGGGGTTTGAAACCTACCACTTGCTGGGCCAATTCGTCGTCTCCGAGGATCAAGGCGTACAGCGCACCACTTTTGTCAGCTTTCTTGAACTGGCTCTTGAAGCTGCCGGCACCGGCGTTGACCTGCAGGCGCAGGTTCGGCAACTGGTCACGGACTTTCTCGCTCAGGGCCAGGGCCGCGAGTTCAGCGGCCTCGCCGAAGGCGCAGAGGTAGACGTCGACCTGACGGGCGATTTCTTCCGGCACCTGCCCCAGGGTTTCCAGCAGCAGGATCAGCCGCTCGATACCCATGGCAAAACCCACGCCCGGAGTCGGCTTGCCGCCCATCTGCTCCACCAGGCCATCGTAGCGGCCACCGGCACAGACCGTGCCCTGGGCGCCCAATTGGTCGGTGACCCACTCGAAAACGGTCTTGCTGTAGTAATCCAGCCCGCGCACCAGCTTGGGATTGATCACGTAGGGAATACCGGCGGCATCGAGACGGGCCTTGAGGCCGTCAAAGTGCACGCGCGATTCTTCGTCGAGGTAGTCGGCGAGTTTCGGCGCATCCACCAGCACGGCCTGGGTTTCCGGGTTCTTGGTGTCGAGCACCCGCAGCGGATTGGTCTTCAGGCGGCGCTGGCTGTCTTCGTCCAGCAGTTCGAGACGCGCGCCGAGGAACTCCACCAGGGCCTCGCGATAACGCCCGCGGGACTCGCTGGTGCCCAGGCTGTTGAGTTCGAGCTTGACCGCGTTGCGGATGCCCAGCAGGCCCCACAGGCGCCAGGTCAGCACGATCAGCTCGGCGTCGATATCCGGGCCGTCGATATTGAAGACTTCGCAGCCGATCTGGTGGAACTGGCGATAACGGCCTTTCTGCGGCCGCTCGTGGCGGAACATCGGGCCGATGTACCAGAGTTTCTGCGGCTGGCCGCCACCGGTGATGCCGTGCTCCAGCACAGCACGCACGCAGGCCGCAGTACCTTCCGGACGCAGGGTCAGGGAATCGCCGTTGCGGTCCTCGAAGGTGTACATCTCTTTTTCGACGATATCGGTCACTTCACCGATGGAGCGCTTGAACAGCTCGGTGAACTCGACGATCGGCATGCGGATCTGCTTGTAACCGTAGTTATCCAGCAGACGCGCAACGCTGCCCTCGAAATAACGCCACAGGGGAGTCTGCTCGGGCAGGATGTCGTTCATGCCACGAATGGCTTGCAAAGACTTGCTCACAAAATATCCTTAAATTCTTCGATCAGCCGCGGGCGATCAGCGCCGCGTCGGCTTCGACCTTTTCGGCCGCCTTCTGCCGGATCAGCCTTTCGAGCTCATCCACCAGATTGTCATTCGTCAGTTTCTGTGCCGGCTTGCCATCGATGTAGATCAGGTTCGGCGTCCCACCGGTCAGGCCGATATGGGCCTCTTTGGCCTCACCCGGTCCGTTGACCACGCACCCGATCACCGCCACATCCAGCGGCACCAGCAGGTCTTCCAGGCGCCCTTCCAGCTCGTTCATGGTCTTGACCACATCGAAGTTCTGTCGCGAGCAGCTCGGGCAGGCGATGAAGTTGATGCCACGGGAACGCAGGTGCAGGGACTTGAGGATGTCGTAGCCGACTTTCACTTCCTCGACCGGGTCGGCCGCCAACGAGATGCGGATAGTATCGCCAATCCCTTCGGCCAGCAGCATACCGAGGCCGACGGCGGATTTCACCGTGCCTGAACGCAAACCACCGGCTTCGGTGATCCCCAGGTGCAGCGGCTGGACGATTTCCTTGGCCAGCAGGCGGTAGGCGGCTACCGCCATGAACACGTCGGAAGCCTTTACGCTGACCTTGAAGTCCTGGAAGTTCAGGCGTTCCAGGTGCTCGACATGGCGCAGGGCGGACTCGACCAACGCCTCTGGCGTAGGCTCGCCGTACTTTTTCTGCAGGTCTTTTTCCAGGGACCCGGCGTTGACGCCGATACGGATCGGAATCCCACGATCACGGGCGGCATCGACCACCGCGCGTACACGGTCTTCGCGACCGATATTGCCCGGGTTGATACGCAGGCAGTCGACACCCAGTTCGGCCACGCGCAGGGCGATCCGGTAGTCGAAGTGGATATCGGCGACCAGCGGCACCTTGACCAACTGCTTGATCCGACCGAAAGCCTCGGCGGCGTCCATATCCGGCACGGAAATCCGCACGATATCGACGCCCGCGGCTTCCAGGCGATTGATCTGCGCCACGGTGGCCGCGACGTCATTGGTGTCGCTGTTGGTCATGCTCTGCACCGCGATCGGCGCATCGCCGCCTACTGGTACCGAGCCGACCCAGATTTTACGGGATTCGCGACGCTTGATAGGAGATTGGCCGTGCATGACTTATTGACCTAGCTTCAGGCGAGCGGTCTCGCCACTGGTGAACGGGGCGATATCGACCGGCTGACCGTTGTATGTGATCTGTGCACCACGGGCATAGCCCAGGCGCACGGCAAAAGGTGGCTTGCCGCTGAGCTCAAGGTTCTCGCCCTTGCGCTTGAGACCGCTGACCAGGACCTTGCCATTGCCGTCGGTGACCTGGGTCCAGCAATCGGCGACGAAGGTCAGGCGGACCTGGCCGGCACCGGCCACGGGCTCGGCGGCAGCCGGGGCGCCATTGACCGGGGCGCCTGGCGCGACCGTCGACATCGGCGCCGGAGCAGCCGTCGGGGCCACCACCAGGGTCTGCGCCGAATGCGGCACAGGCACCACCGCCGGGGTTGCCGGGGCGCTGGCCGCCGGGACTGCGGGCTGGGCCTCGGTCGCGCCTTCAGGTGCCGGCGCCTCGGAGGCCGCCTGGTTTTCGCTCACCGCCTGGTCTTCCGGCTCGTCGATCGGATGAATCTGCGTGGTGCCGTCGGCGCTTTCGACTTCGACGTGCTCCATGCTGATCGTCGCCTGGTCCTTGGAGCGCAGGCTGGCCTGGTCCTGCCACCAGACGAAGCCACCGCCGATCACGGCGATCAGCAACAGCAGGCTGACAATGCGCAGGAGGGTGTGGGAAAACCGTACCGGCTCCTCGATACGTCCCAGGGCCTGGACGCTGCTGCCCTGGGAGTCAGTGCCGGTGCTCTGGTCGAACTGCTGGACCAGGACGGCCTGGTCCATGCCGAGCAACTTGGCGTAGGCGCGGATATAACCCCGGGCAAAGGTATGCCCCGGCAGCTTGTCGAAGGCACCGGTTTCCAGGTTGCTCAGGGACGACACCGTGAGGTTGAGCTTCACGGCCACCTCGGCCAGCGTCCAACCATTGCTCTCGCGGGCCTGACGCAGGGTCTCACCGGGGTTGACGCGAGTCGCTGCTACAAATTCGGGTTGCGCCGCTTTCATCTTTGCTCCGACAGGTATTGCTGATATTCCGGCGTACCGGGATAGAGTCGTTTTAGTTGCAAGCCGTAACTGGCGGCCTTGTCACGATCTTCGTAGATTTTCGCCAGGCGGATACCGAGCAATAGACTACGTGCATTTTGCTCGCTCAGCAGGCTGAAACGCGCGTAATAATCGCGTGCGGGCACATAATGCCTGTCTTCGTAAGACAACTCAGCCATTTCCAGCAAAGCACGTGGCTGTTGACGGTTCAGGCGCAGGGATTTGTCGAAATGTTGCAGGGCCAGGTCGCGTTGGCCGAGGGCCAGGGCGGTCAGGCCGAGGTTTTCGAAAACCCGCGAGCGTTCGGTGTAGAGGCTGTCGGCGGCGGCCTGCTCGAAACGCTCGTAGGCGTCCTTGTAACGCTTGAGTTCGAACAGGAAGCTGCCGTAATTGTTGAGCGTGCGCGCGTCGTTCGGACGCGACGACAGGGCCTTGTGGAAGTGCTCCTCGGCCAGTTGCGTTTCGCCTTCGGCCTGGAACACCAGCGCCAGGGCGGCGTTGGCATCCGGATCGGAGCTGTTCATCTCCAGGGCTTTCTTGAGCGGCACCTTGGCCTGTTCGGTCTGGCCTTGCTGCAGATAACCGATGCCCAGTTGCACATAGGCCGCGCGCGCTTCATCGCGCCCCTTGCTGGTACTCAACGGGTCGACATTACCCGTGGAAACGCAGCCGGCCAACAGGCCGACGAATACTACAAGGAGCGCAGCGCGCAGGGTCATGGAGGTCCTCTCTCAGTTTCGGTTCGCGGCGCTTTGCGGACTTTCGGCATCGGCACTCAGCTCACGTACGGCGATGTAGCGTTCGCTGCGACGGGTGCGATCCAGCACCTGCCCCACCAGTTGACCACAAGCCGCGTCGATGTCTTCACCGCGGGTGGTGCGTACCGTGACGTTGTAGCCGGCCTGATGCAACAGATCCTGGAAACGCCGGATCGCATTGTTGCTCGGGCGCTCGTAGCCCGAATGCGGGAACGGGTTGAACGGAATCAGGTTGATCTTGCACGGCGTGTCCTTGAGCAGCTCGATCATCTCGACGGCGTGCTCGACCTGGTCGTTGACATCCTTGAGCAGGGTGTACTCGATGGTCAGGACGCGCTTCTCGCCGAGGGTCGCCATGTAGCGACGGCACGACTCAAGCAGCATCTTAAGCGGATATTTCTTGTTGATCGGCACCAATTGGTTACGCAATGCGTCATTCGGTGCGTGCAGCGACAGTGCCAGGGAGACGTCGATGTGCTCGGCGAGCACGTCGATCATCGGTACCACGCCGGAGGTCGACAGGGTCACGCGGCGCTTGGAGATGCCGTAGCCCAGGTCGTCCATCATCAGGTGCATGGCCGCGATGACGTTGTCGAAGTTCAGCAGCGGCTCACCCATGCCCATCATCACCACGTTGGTGATGGCACGGTCGACGGTCGCCGGGACGCTGCCAAAGGATTTGTTGGCAATCCACACCTGGCCGATGACTTCGGCGGCGGTGAGGTTGCTGTTGAAGCCTTGCTTGCCGGTGGAGCAGAAACTGCAGTCCAGGGCACAGCCCGCCTGGGACGAAACACACAAGGTGCCGCGCTTGCCCTGGGGAATGTAGACGGTCTCGACGCAGCTGCCGGACGCCACGCGCACCACCCATTTACGGGTGCCGTCGGTGGAAATGTCCTCGCTGACCACTTCCGGACCACGCACCTCAGCAACAGCCTTGAGCTTTTCGCGCAAGGCCTTGCTGACGTTCGTCATGGCATCGAAATCATCGACGCCAAAGTGGTGAATCCATTTCATTACCTGACCGGCACGGAAACGCTTCTCCCCGATTGAGTCGAAGAATTTTTCCATTTCCGGTTGAGTCAGCCCCAACAGGTTTGTCTTGCCAGTCGATGTCGTCATGGTTTCACCTTCACTCATAAGCCTGTGCTTAGCGAGCGGTTACTTCGGTAGCAGCGAAGAAGTAAGCAATTTCGCGAGCAGCGGCAGCTTCGGAGTCCGAACCGTGTACGGCGTTGGCGTCGATGGACTCGGCGAAATCGGCGCGGATGGTACCGGCAGCGGCTTCTTTAGGGTTGGTAGCGCCCATCAGCTCACGGTTGCGAGCGATAGCGTTTTCACCTTCCAGCACCTGGACAACCACCGGACCGGAAGTCATGAAGGCAACCAGTTCGCCGAAGAAACCGCGAGCGCTGTGCTCAGCGTAGAAGCCTTCGGCTTCAGCTTTGGACAGTTGCTTCATTTTCGAAGCGACAACGCGCAGGCCAGCGTCTTCAAAACGGGAAACGATCTTGCCGATCACGTTTTTTGCAACGGCGTCAGGCTTGATGATGGAGAAAGTACGTTGAACAGCCATGGTGTAACTCCAGAAACAGTGATTTGCCAAAAATTAAACCCGCGAATTATACGCGGGTTCCTGGGTATTGCCTAACCTGCTGCATTGCTCAGTCGCGTTCTTCGATCCAGTGGGCCTGAATGGCCTCCAGAATCTTCTCGCCGCAGTGCTCAGGCTTGTCATCGAACTCGGGTAATGCCATCACCCACTTCTGCAGATCGACGAAGTTGACCGACATTGGATCAACTTCCGGCTTGGTTTCAGCCAGTTGAATCGCGATTTCCAGCACATCAACCCATTTCAGGCTCATGACAGCTCCTTGAATCAATGCGGCGCTTCGGCGGCGTGGTTGAGCGAGTACTTCGGAATCTCGACGGTCAGGTCCTCGGTCCCGACTTTGGCCTGACAAGCCAGGCGCGACTGGGCTTCCAGCCCCCAAGCCTTATCAAGGTAGTCTTCTTCCAGCTCATCGGCCTCTTCCAGCGAGTCGAAACCTTCGCGAATCAGGCAATGACAGGTGGTACAGGCGCAAACACCACCACAGGCACTTTCCATTTCGATGTGGTTCTCGTGAGCCAGTTCGAGGATCGAGACCCCCGTCTCAGCCTCTACGACCAAGCCCTCGGGGCAAAACTTTTCGTGTGGCAGAAAAATCACCTGCGGCATCGTTATTCCCCAATCTCATTCAGGTTGCGCCCCGCAAGGGCGGCCTTGACCGTCGAATCCAGGCGGCGGGCGGCAAAGGCGTCGGTCACTTGCGACAGACGCTTGGTCTGCTGCTCGATGGCGTAACCATCGGTGCCTTTCATCAGTTCGGTCAGTTCCCGCACCTGCAGGTCAATGACCATGCGCTCGTCGGCATCCAGCAAGCGCTCGCCATCGGCTTCCAAAGCCGCCTGCACGGCCTCGACCAGACGCTGGGCGTCGACCTGCTGCTCACGCAGCACACGGGCGACCTTGTCGTCACCGGCGTACTGGAACGAATCCTTGAGCATCCTGGCGATTTCGCCGTCGGTCAGGCCGTAGGACGGCTTGACCTGGATGCTCGCCTCGACACCCGAACCCAGTTCGCGGGCCGAGACATCGAGCAAGCCGTCGGCATCGACCTGGAAGGTCACGCGGATCTTCGCCGCGCCCGCAACCATGGCCGGAATGCCGCGCAATTCGAAGCGCGCCAGGGAGCGGCAGTCGCTGATCAGCTCACGTTCGCCCTGCAGGACGTGGATCATCATGGCCGACTGGCCATCTTTATAAGTGGTGAAGTCCTGGGCCCGGGCGACAGGGATGGTGGTGTTGCGCGGAATCACCTTCTCCATCAGGCCGCCCATGGTCTCCAGCCCCAAGGACAACGGAATCACGTCCAACAGCAGCAACTCGCCACCATCGCGCTTGTTGCCGGCCAGGGTATCGGCCTGGATCGCGGCACCGATGGCCACCACCTGATCGGGATCGATCTCGGTCAACGGCTGGCGACCGAACATCTCGGCGACCGCCTCGCGAACACGCGGCACACGGGTCGAACCACCGACCATGACCACGGCCTGGACCTCGTCGAGCTCCACGTTCGAGTCACGCACGGCGCGTCGGCAAGCCTTGAGGCTGCGCGCAACCATGGGCTCGATCAGCGCATCGAAGGTTTCGCGGGTCAATACCGCCCGCCAGTCGCCATACACCACCTCGACCGAAGCCGTATCGGTCAGGGCTTCCTTGGCGGCACAGGCGGTTTGCAGCAGATGACGCTGCGCCCCCGGATCGAGATCGGCGGACAAACCCGCCTGCTCAATGATCCAGCCGGCAATCGCATGGTCGAAATCATCGCCGCCCAGGGCACTGTCGCCACCGGTGGCCAGCACTTCGAAGACGCCACGGGTCAGGCGCAGGATGGAAATATCGAAGGTCCCGCCACCCAGGTCATAGATGGCGACCACGCCTTCGGCATTCTGATCCAGGCCGTAAGCCACCGCAGCAGCGGTCGGCTCGTTGAGCAGGCGCAGCACGTTGAGCCCGGCAAGCCGGGCCGCATCCTTGGTCGCCTGGCGCTGGGGCTCATCGAAATAAGCCGGCACGGTGATCACCGCCCCCACCAGTTCGCCGCCCAGGCTCGACTCGGCGCGCTGACGCAGCACCTTGAGGATTTCCGCGGACACTTCCACCGGGCTTTTCGGCCCCTGCACAGTGTCGATGAACGGCATGTGCGACTCACCGCCGACAAAGCGGTAGGGCAGTTGCTCGCCCAACTGCTTGACGTCCGCCAGGCCGCGGCCCATCAGGCGCTTCACCGACAACACGGTATTGAACGGATCACCGGCGGCGGCCAGCTTGGCCGACTGGCCGACTTCAATGCGGTCGGCGTGATAGCGCACCGCGGACGGCAGGATCACCTGCCCGTCGGCATCGGGCAACGGCTCGGAAAGACCACTGCGCAATGCAGCGACCAGCGAATTGGTAGTGCCCAAGTCGATCCCCACAGCCAGGCGACGCTGGTGCGGTTGAGGACTCTGGCCGGGTTCGGCGATCTGCAGTAGGGCCATCGTTATCTGGACTTATCTGAATATCAGGCGTGCGACCGAGGCGGCACTGGGTTAATCGTCGAGGCGCTCTTCTAACTGGCGCACTTCGTAGGTGAGCTTGTCGAGAAACTGCATGCGCCGCATCAGGCGTTCGGCCTGTTCGCGTTGCGCGGCATCGTTCCAACAGGCTGCGAAGCTGTCGTTCAATTGATCCTGGGCGACTTTCAAGCGGCGCTTGAACGTGGCGATACCGGGCAGGTCCGCCTCGTCCTGCAACTCCTCGAGTTCCTCGCGCCACTGCATCTGCTGCATGAGGAAATCCGGATCGTGCACCGTGACCTCCAGCGGCAACTCGCGACCGCCCATGGCGAGCAGGTAGCGCGCACGCTTGGGAGGACTCTTGAGGGTCTGGTAGGCCTCGTTGAGGCTGGCGGACTGCTCCAGGGCCAGGCGTTGCTCACGCTCGGAAGCGTCGGCAAAGCGGTCCGGGTGCACAGCGCGCGCCAGTTCTCGATAGCGCGCGGCCAACTGTTCGAGATCCAGCGTAAAGCTCGGCTGCAACTCGAATAAAGCGAAATGACAAGGAGTACCCACAAGAAGCCTCAGATGTTGAAGCTTTCGCCGCAGCCACATTCACCGCGCACGTTGGGGTTGTTGAACTTGAAGCCTTCGTTCAACCCTTCCTTGACGAAATCCAGCTCGGTGCCGTCCAGGTAGGTGAGGCTTTTCGGGTCGATGATCACTTTCTCGCCGTGACTCTCGAACACCTGGTCTTCCGCCACCACCTCGTCGACGAACTCCAGCACGTAGGCCAGGCCGGAACAGCCTGTGGTGCGAACACCCAGACGAATCCCTTCACCTTTGCCGCGCCCGTCAAGGGAGCGTCGCACGTGTCGAGCAGCCGCTTCTGTCATGCTGATAGCCATCGGTGACTCCTTACTATATCGCCCAAGTCTTCAACGCCGGATCGTTCAGATCAGGCCTTTCTTCTGCTTGTAATCGCGAACGGCGGCCTTGATGGCATCTTCGGCGAGTACCGAGCAGTGGATTTTCACTGGCGGCAGGGCCAGCTCTTCAGCCAGCTGAGTGTTCTTGATGGTCTCCGCTTCATCCAGAGTCTTGCCCTTCATCCACTCGGTAGCCAGGGAGCTGGAGGCGATAGCCGAACCGCAACCATAGGTCTTGAACTTGGCATCTTCGATGATGCCTTGTTCGTTGACCTTGATCTGCAGGCGCATCACGTCGCCGCACGCCGGGGCGCCGACCATGCCGGTGCCGACATCCGGGTCTTCCGCGTTCATCTTGCCGACGTTACGCGGGTTTTCGTAGTGGTCGATGACCTTTTCGCTGTAAGCCATGGTACTAATCCTCACTCATCAGGGCCGCTCTCGGTCCCGTGCTGCGCCAGCCGTTGCTTGCCGCGTCGCTACAGGACCCGTATGTGGCGGCTTCTTTATTTAGTGTGCCGCCCACTCGATCTTCGAGATATCGACGCCGTCTTTGAACATGTCCCACAGCGGCGACAAAGCGCGCAGCTTGGTGACGGCCTCGCAGACTTTCTGCGCGGCATAATCGATTTCTTCTTCGGTGGTGAAGCGGCCGAAGGTGAAGCGGATCGAGCTGTGCGCCAGTTCGTCGTTACGGCCCAGGGCACGCAGTACGTACGAAGGCTCCAGCGAAGCCGAGGTGCAAGCGGAACCGGAGGAAACCGCCAGATCCTTGAGCGCCATGATCAGCGACTCGCCTTCGACGTAGTTGAAGCTCAGGTTCAGGTTGTGCGGTACGCGGGCGCTCATGCTGCCGTTGATGTACAGCTCTTCCAGATGCTCGACCTGCTTGTAGAAGCGCTCGCTCAGGGCCTTGATGCGCAGGTTCTCGGCCGCCATGTCTTCCTTGGCCACACGGAACGCTTCGCCCATGCCGACGATCTGGTGGGTCGCCAGGGTGCCGGAACGCATGCCACGCTCATGACCGCCGCCATGCATGGTCGCCTCGAGGCGAACCCGCGGCTTGCGGCTGACGTACAGCGCGCCGATGCCTTTGGGACCGTAGGTCTTGTGGGCCGAGAAGGACATCAGGTCGACTTTCAGTTGCTGCAGGTCGATGTCGACCTTGCCGGTGGACTGAGCCGCATCCACATGGAACAGCACGCCGCGCGAGCGGGTCAGCTCGCCGATGGCGGCGATGTCGTTAATGGTGCCGATCTCGTTGTTCACGTGCATGATCGAGACCAGGATGGTGTCGTCGCGCAGGGCGGCCTCGACCATGGCCGGAGTGATCAGGCCGTCTTCACGAGGCTCGATGTAGGTGACTTCGAAACCTTCGCGCTCCAGTTGGCGCATGGTGTCGAGGACAGCCTTGTGTTCGATCTTGCTGGTGATCAGGTGCTTGCCCTTGCTGGCATAGAAGTGTGCGACACCCTTGATCGCCAGGTTGTCGGACTCGGTGGCACCGGAGGTCCAGACGATTTCGCGCGGGTCGGCATTGACCAGGTCGGCCACCTGGCGGCGCGCATTTTCCACGGACTCTTCGGCTTTCCAGCCAAACACGTGGGAACGGGACGCCGGGTTACCGAAGTTTCCGTCGACCAGCAGGCATTCACTCATTTTCTGGGCGACACGCGGATCAACCGGGGTCGTCGCTGAGTAATCAAGGTAAATCGGCAATTTCATGGACACTCTCCTAAATCAGGCTGGCTGGCGCACCGCGGGCTCTTTGGCTGTCATTCGACGGCGGACGCTTCGATCTTGTCCAGGTGTAGCGCCCTGTTATTACCGCGGCGCTGATCCTGACGCTGGGCGACTTCTTGCACTTCACGGCGAGTGACAAGGTCCGCCAAGCTGATACCGCTGAGAAATTCGTGGATCTGCAGGCTGAGGTCGCACCACAGATGGTGGGTCAGGCAGGTATCGCCGCCGTGGCAATCGCCCAGCCCCTGGCATTTGGTGGCATCGACCGATTCATTCACGGCATCGATCACCTGGGCGACCTGGATCCCCTGCATCTCGCGCGACAGCTGGTAGCCGCCGCCGGGACCACGCACGCTGGACACCAGGTTGCTGCGGCGCAACTTGGCGAAAAGCTGTTCGAGGTAGGACAGGGAGATGCCTTGGCGCTCGGAGATATCGGCCAGAGACACCGGCCCGCGCTGCGCGTGCAACGCCAGGTCGAGCATGGCGGTCACGGCGTATCGGCCTTTTGTAGTCAGTCGCATGGACAGGTACCACGGAGTTACGGGATCGGGATGGGGAAGAGTATGCTATTCCCGAGTATTTAAGTCAACTATAAGACCTAGTGCTTTAGTCGGGTTTACCGCTAAAACCGCGCGCGAATTGTAGCAAAGTCCGGGGCGTAATGGCATTGCGCTGGATCGATGGTTTTTTACGGCCTTCAAAGGCCTCTTCGCGGGCAAGCCCGACGAAGATCAGCCCGCCTTGGCCTCGTTCTCGCCCTTCACCTCAACAAACCCATCACACTGCAACTCCGGCAACTCCTTGGCGCAATAGCTGCTACCCAGGTCCTTCAGCGCCCCGCACATCCCCTCCAGACGCCCATCCACCGCCTGCAAGTGATCAAGCAACTGACCAATGGCCCGCGCCACCGGGTCCGGCATGTCTTCGCTGACGCCATAGGCATCGAAACCGATCTTCTCCGCCATCGCCTTGCGCTTGGCTTCGACCTGATCGTCAGCCTTCATGATGATCCGCCCCGGAATACCGACCACCGTCGCCCCCGGAGGCACCGCCTTGGTCACCACCGCATTGGAACCGACCTTGGCCCCGGCGCCGACGGTAAACGGCCCCAGCACCTTGGCGCCGGCACCCACCACCACGCCATCCTCCAACGTCGGGTGACGCTTGCCCTTGTTCCAACTGGTGCCACCCAGGGTCACCCCCTGATAAATCGTCACGTCATCGCCGATCTCGGCGGTTTCGCCGATCACGATACCCATGCCATGGTCGATAAAGAACCGCCGCCCGACCTTGGCCCCGGGATGGATCTCGATACCGGTCAACCAGCGACCGAAGTTCGACACCACTCGCGCCAGCCACTTCCAGCCCATGCCCCACAACGCATGACCCAGGCGATGCAGCCAGATGGCATGCAGGCCCGGATAGCAGGTCAGCACTTCAAAGGCATTGCGCGCCGCCGGGTCACGATGGAATACGCTCTGGATATCTTCTCGCAAACGCTCGAACATCACTGATCCTTCCGCTTAAGGAGCTCGCCCCGGGCCGCTTTTTCGGTTTCCGTGAGGATGCCCCGCAAAATATTCATCTCGGCGCGACTGACCGAACTGCGCCCGTACAGGCGACGCAACCGAGCCATCAGATGGCGCGGCTTTTCGGGGTCGAGGAAGTCGATGGCCACCAGGGTCTGCTCCAGATGGCCGTAGAACCGCTCCATCTCATCCATGGTCGCCAGCTCTTCGCTGCGCGTCGACGCCACTTCCAGCTTCTCTACCTTGCTCGGCTGCCCGACGGCCGCCAGCCAGGACATCCGCACCTCATAAGCCAGCACCTGCACCGCCGTGGCCAGGTTGAGCGAGCTGAAGTCCGGATCGGACGGAATATGCACGTGATAATGACATCGCTGCAGCTCGTCGTTGGTCAGGCCGGAATCCTCGCGCCCGAACACCAGCGCGATCTCGGCACCCTGCCCGGCCTCCTCGACCACCTTCACCCCGGATTCGCGAGGATCGAGCAGCGGCCAGGGAATCCGGCGGTCACGGGCGCTGGTGCCAAACACCAGGTTGCAGCCGTTCAACGCCTCTTCCAAGGTGGCGACGACTTGCGCGTTTTCAAGGATATCGGTGGCACCGGAAGCCCGCGCATCGGCTTCAGCGGACGGAAAGATCCGCGGCTCCACCAATACCAGGCGCGACAGCCCCATGTTCTTCATGGCCCGCGCGGCCCCGCCGATATTGCCCGGATGACTGGTATTGACCAGGACAACACGAATATTTTGCAGCACGAGAGACACTCTCAGACTCGGCGAAGGGGAGCAAATCTTACAGAAGCACTGGGGATTGCGCCACGAGCGCCAACGTCGTCCTTCTCCCCCGGGACTTTTCTGGTAGAATGTTCGGCTTTCTTTAACACTCTAGGTGAAATGTCCATGCAGCCCATGCTGAATATCGCGCTGCGCGCCGCCCGCAGCGCCAGTGAATTGATTTTCCGCTCCATCGAGCGCCTGGATACCATCAAGGTCGACGAAAAAGACGCCAAGGACTATGTGTCCGAAGTGGATCGCGCCGCCGAACAGAAAATTATCGACGCGCTGCGCAAGGCCTATCCGACCCACGGCATCCGTGGCGAAGAAACCGGCTTCCACGCCGGCAGCGGCGAAGGCGAAGAATACCTGTGGATCATCGACCCCCTCGATGGCACCACCAACTTCCTGCGCGGCATCCCGCACTTCGCGGTCAGCATCGCCTGCAAATACCGTGGTCGCCTCGAGCACGCCGTGGTCCTCGACCCGGTCCGCCAGGAAGAATTCACCGCCTCCCGTGGCCGTGGCGCCCAGCTCAACGGTCGGCGCCTGCGCGTCAGCGGCCGCACCAGCCTGGACGGCGCCCTGCTGGGTACCGGCTTCCCGTTCCGTGACGACCAGATGGACAACCTGGACAACTACCTGGGCATGTTCCGCGCCCTGGTCGGCCAGACCGCCGGCATCCGCCGCGCCGGTGCCGCGAGCCTCGACCTGGCCTATGTGGCCGCCGGTCGCTTCGATGCGTTCTGGGAGTCGGGCCTGTCCGAGTGGGACATGGCGGCAGGCGCCCTGCTGATCCAAGAGGCCGGCGGCCTGGTGAGCGACTTCACCGGCGGTCACGACTTCCTGGAAAAAGGCCATATCGTTGCCGGCAACACCAAGTGCTTCAAGGCCGTGCTGACGGCGATCCAGCCGCACCTGCCGGCCTCGCTGAAGCGCTAGGCTTTCGCCGAACAAAAAAATGCCCCGTATCTTGCGATACGGGGCATTTTTTATGTCTCTACGGAAGGCCTTACTGGCCCGGCTGCTGGGCTGGCTGCCCCTGGTTCTGGCTGAGGACCAGATGACCGTCCTTGTCCACCGGGATCTGGTTGCCCGGATCGCGATCCATGCGGATCTTGCCTTCCTTGCCGCCCAACTGGTAACGCACGTCGTAGCCGACAACCCTGTCGCTGACGTCGTTGACCGTGTTGCAGCGCTTCTGGGTCGTGGTGTAGGTGTCACGCTCCTGCATGCCCTCCTGCACCTTGTTACCCGCGTAACCGCCACCGACCGCACCGACCACGGTGGCCAGGGTCTTGCCGCGACCGCCACCGACCAGGCTGCCGAGCAAGCCACCGCCCACCGCACCCAGTGCGGTACCGGCCAGCCGGTGCTCATCCTGGACCGGCTTCTGCCGGGTGACCGCGACATCTTCACAAACCTGGCGCGGGGTCTTGATTTGAGTCTTGACCGGCTCTACCGCCAATACTTGCGCATACTCAGGGCCGCTTTTTACCAGGCTATAGGTGGCAACAGCACCCCCGGCAGTCACACCGACAGCACCCAATACCGCACCCACCAGCAACGACTTGTTCATGTGAATCTCCTGACCATCACAAGCGGATCAATGCCCGCGCTCTCCTAGCCTTGGAGTACAAAAAAAGGCGCGAGTTCAACACTCGCGCCTTTCAGCTGACAACCAGGGGAGCGATTCGCGTCAAGGACGGTCGTCGACTTCCTTCTGGGTATTGGCCGGAGGAATCAAATCCTCGCTGTTCAGATTCAGCCAGATCAGCACCACGTTGGCGATGTAGATCGACGAGTAGGTACCCGCCAACACCCCGACGAACAGGGCAATGGAGAAGCCGAACAGGTTGTCGCCACCAAAGAACAGCAGCGCGGTAATCGCCAACAGGGTGGAGATCGACGTCGCCATGGTCCGCAGCAGGGTCTGGGTGGTCGAGACGTTGATGTTCTCGATCAGGCTGGCCTTGCGCAGCACCCGGAAGTTCTCGCGCACCCGGTCGAAGACCACGATGGTGTCGTTGAGCGAGTAACCGATGATCGCCAGTACCGCCGCCAGCACCGTCAGGTCGAAGGTGACCTGGAAGAACGAGAGGATACCCACGGTCACCACCACGTCGTGGATCAGCGAGACGATGGCACCGACCGCGAATTTCCACTGGAAGCGGAACGCCAGGTAGATCAGGACGCCGCCCAGCGCCATGAGCATGCCGAGGCCGCCCTGGTCGCGCAGCTCTTCACCGACCTGCGGACCGACGAACTCGACGCGCTTGATCTGCGCCGGGTTATCGCCGCCGACCTTCTGCAGCGCCTCGGCCACCTGATGGCCCAGCTGCGGGTCCGCCCCCGGCATCCGCACCAGCAGGTCGGTGGTCGCGCCAAAACTCTGCACGATCGCCTCGTGATAACCGGACTCACTCAGCTGCTCGCGCACCTTGGAGACATCCGCCGCATGCTCGTAGGTCAGCTCGATGAGCGTACCGCCGGTAAAGTCCAGGCCGTAGTTCATGCCCTTGTGGAAGCAGCTGAACAAGGCCAATGCAGTGAGGAACAGGGTGAAGCCGAACGCAACGTTGCGAACACCCATGAAGTTGATAGTACGTAACATGGCAGCCCCTTAAATCCACAACTTCTTGAAGTCACGACCGCCGAAGATCAGGTTGACCATCGCGCGGGTCACCAGAATGGCCGTGAACATCGAGGTAAAGATCCCGAGGGACATGGTCACCGCAAAGCCTTTGACCGGGCCGGTGCCCATGGCAAAGAGGATGCCGCCCACCAGCAAGGTGGTCAGGTTGGCGTCGACAATCGCCGTGAACGCACGACCAAAGCCTTCGTTGATCGCTCGCTGCACCGTCATTCCCGCGGCAATCTCTTCACGTATCCGCGAGAAAATCAGCACGTTGGCGTCCACCGCCATGCCCATGGTCAGGACGATACCGGCGATGCCCGGCAGGGTCAGCGTCGCCCCCAGCAGGGACATCAGCGCCAGCAAGGCAACCATGTTGAAAGCCAGCGCCACGGTGGCAATGACGCCGAAGAAGCGGTAGATGGCGATGATGAACAGCGAGACGAACAGCATGCCCCACAGCGACGCATCGATACCCTTGGTGATGTTGTCGGCACCCAGGCTCGGGCCGATGGTACGTTCTTCAGCGAAGTACATCGGCGCGGCCAGACCACCGGCACGCAGCAGCAGCGCCAGTTCCGAGGACTCGCCCTGGCCGTTCAGGCCGGTGATGCGGAACTGACTGCCCAGCGGCGACTGGATGGTCGCCAGGCTGATGATCTTCTTCTCTTCCTTGAAGGTCTGCACCGGCACGTCTTTCTCGACGCCGTTGACGACCTGCTTGGTGTAGGTGGTGATCGGCTTCTGCTCGATGAAGATCACCGCCATGCTGCGACCGACGTTGCTACGGGTCGCCCGGCTCATCAGCTCGCCACCGTGACCATCAAGCTTGATGTTCACCTGTGGACGACCGTGCTCGTCGAAGCCGGCCTTGGCATCGGTCACCTGGTCACCGGTGATGATCAGGCCACGCTCGATCTGCGCCGGAGGACGATTGCCTTCACGGAACTCGAACTCCTCGGAGGTCGCCTTCGAAGCCCCCGGCTCGGCGGCCAGACGGAACTCCAGGTTGGCGGTCTTGCCGAGGATCCGCTTGGCTTCAGCGGTGTCCTGTACGCCCGGCAGCTCGACCACGATGCGGTTGGCACCCTGACGCTGTACCAGTGGCTCGGCCACACCCAGCTCGTTGACGCGGTTACGGACCGTGGTCAAGTTCTGCTTGATGGAGTATTCGCGGATTTCCGCCAGCTTGGCCGGGGTCATCGCCAGACGCAGTACCGGCTGATCGTTGAGATCGGCCGTTACAATGTCGAAATCGTTGAAGTTCTTGCGGACCAATGCACGGGCCTGCTCGCGGGTATCCGTGTCAGCAAAGCCCAACTGGATGGCGCCATTGAATGGCGGCAGGGTGCGATAACGCACACGCTCCTTGCGCAGCAGGCTCTTGACGTCGCCGTCATAGACTTTCAGGCGGGCGTCAACGGCTTTTTCCATGTCCACTTCCAGCAGGAAGTGCACACCACCGGACAAGTCCAGGCCCAGCTTCATCGGGTGCGCGCCGAGGCTGCGCAGCCATTGCGGAGTGGTCTGTGCCAGGTTCAGGGCCACGACATAGTCGTCGCCAAGGGCTTTGCGTACCACGTCCTTGGCCGGCAGTTGGTCTTCCTGCTTGGTCAAACGGACCAGGCCGCCTTTGCCGCCGGCAGCCAGGGTGGCGCCCTTGACGGCGATCCCGGCGTCGGTGAGCGCCTTGCTCACGCGGTCCAGATCGACCTGGGTGACCTGCAGTGCAGTACTTGCGCCGCTGACCTGGATCGCCGGATCGTCAGGATAGAGATTGGGAGCGGAATAAATAAAACCGACCGCCAGCACCGCCAGGATCAGTAGGTATTTCCACAGAGGGTATTTGTTCAGCATCACGCCGCCCGCTTATGACGCGGGGCGCCTTGCGCGCCCCGTCGATTGTTAAGAGTTGAAACCTAGATCGCTTTCAGCGTGCCTTTAGGCAGGGTGGCCGCGATGGCGCCCTTCTGAAACTTCATTTCGACGGTGTCGGACACTTCCAGCACCACGAAATCGTCGCTGACCTTGGTGATCTTGCCGGCGATACCACCAGTGGTGACCACTTCGTCGCCCTTGGCCAGGTTGCCCAGCAGGTTCTTCTGCTCCTTGGCGCGCTTGGCCTGTGGACGCCAGATCATCAGGTAGAAGATGACCAGGAAGCCGACCAGGAAAATCCATTCGAAACCACCGCCCATCGGACCGGCGGCAGCAGCCGGTGCGGCACCGTCCGCGAACGCGTTAGAGATGAAAAAGCTCATTTAGCACTCCAGTTGCAAGAATTCAGTTCTGAAAATTCAGTCCAAAGGCGGTACGGGAAGCCCGCGTTTGGCGTAGAAGGCATCGACAAAGGCGGCCAATGTACCCTGTTGAATAGCCTCGCGCAAACCAGCCATCAGGCGCTGGTAATGGCGCAAATTGTGGATCGTATTCAACATGCTCCCCAGCATTTCGCCGCACTTGTCCAAATGATGCAGATAAGCACGGGAGAAGTTCTGGCAGGTGTAGCAGTCGCAGGTCGGATCCAGCGGCGATTCATCATGGCGATGGAACGCGTTGCGGATCTTCAGCACGCCGGTATCGATGAACAGGTGCCCATTGCGGGCATTACGGGTTGGCATCACGCAATCGAACATGTCCACCCCGCGGCGCACACCCTCTACGAGATCTTCCGGCTTGCCAACGCCCATAAGGTAACGAGGTTTGTCAGCAGGCATCAGGCCGGGCAGGTAATCCAGTACCTTGATCATCTCGTGCTTGGGCTCGCCCACCGACAGGCCGCCGATGGCCAGGCCGTCGAAGCCGATCTGGTCGAGGCCTTCGAGGGAGCGCTTGCGCAGATTCTCGTGCATGCCGCCCTGGACGATGCCGAACAATGCGGCGGTGTTGTCGCCGTGGGCGTTTTTCGAGCGCTGGGCCCAGCGCAGCGACAGCTCCATGGACACCCGGGCGACGTCTTCGTCAGCCGGGTACGGGGTGCACTCGTCAAAAATCATCACGATGTCCGAGCCCAGGTCGCGCTGGACCTGCATCGACTCCTCCGGGCCCATGAACACCTTGGCGCCGTCGACCGGCGAGGCGAAGGTCACGCCCTCCTCCTTGATCTTGCGCATGGCGCCCAGGCTGAACACCTGGAAGCCGCCGGAGTCGGTGAGGATCGGGCCTTTCCACTGCATGAAGTCGTGCAGGTCGCCGTGCTCCTTGATCACCTCGGTGCCCGGGCGCAGCCACAGGTGGAAGGTGTTGCCGAGGATGATCTCGGCGCCGGTGGCGACGATATCCCGTGGCAGCATGCCCTTGACCGTGCCGTAGGTGCCCACCGGCATGAAGGCCGGGGTTTCGACGGTACCGCGGGGGAAGGTCAGGCGACCGCGACGAGCCTTGCCATCAGTGGCGAGCAGCTCGAACGACATACGACAGGTGCGACTCATGCTTGATCCTCTGGGGCCCGATCCTTGGGTGCGGCAGGCGCCGGGTTGCGGGTGATGAACATCGCATCACCGTAGCTGAAGAAGCGGTAGCCGTTGTCCACGGCGGCCTTGTAGGCGGCCATGGTCTCGGGGTAACCGGCGAAGGCCGAAACCAGCATCAGCAGCGTGGATTCGGGCAGGTGGAAATTGGTTACCAGGGCGTCGACCACATGGAAGGGACGGCCCGGGAAGATAAAGATGTCGGTGTCGCCGCTGAAGGGCTTGAGCACGCCGTCGCGGGCGGCGCTTTCCAGCGAACGGACGCTGGTGGTGCCGACGGCGATCACCCGCCCGCCACGCGCGCGGCAGGCAGCGACGGCGTCGACCACTTCCTGGCTGACTTCCAGCCATTCGTGGTGCATGTGGTGGTCTTCGAGACGTTCCACACGAACTGGCTGGAAGGTTCCGGCGCCGACGTGCAGGGTGACAAAAGCGCTTTCGACGCCCTTGGCGGCAATGGCATCGAGCAGCGGCTGATCGAAATGCAGCCCGGCGGTAGGTGCGGCCACGGCGCCGAGGCGCTCGGCGTAGACGGTCTGATAGCGCTCGCGGTCGGCGCCTTCATCGGGGCGGTCTATATAAGGAGGCAACGGCATATGGCCGACGCGCTCCAGCAGCGGCAGCACTTCCTCGGCGAAGCCCAGTTCGAAGAGCGTGTCGTGGCGGGCGAGCATCTCGGCTTCGCCACCGCCGTCGATAAGGATCTTCGAGCCGGGTTTCGGCGACTTGCTGGAGCGCACATGGGCCAGCACGCGGTGGGTATCGAGGACCCTTTCCACGAGGATTTCCAACTTGCCGCCGGAGGCTTTCTGGCCGAACAGGCGGGCTGGAATGACCCGGGTATTGTTGAACACCATCAGATCGCCAGGGCGTAAATGCTCAAGCAAATCAGTGAATTGACGGTGTGCGAGCGCACCGCTGGGGCCGTCGAGGGTCAGCAGGCGACTGAGGCGTCGCTCGGCCAGGGGATGGCGAGCGATCAGGGAATCGGGGAGCTCGAAAGTAAAGTCAGCGACGCGCATGATGGGGTTCGTTCAGCAGGGCCGGGAAGTTTAGCGGAAATCGTAAAAATTGACCACGAAAGCCGATTGACCAACGGTAAACACGTCTCTATACTTCGCCGCCATTGAGCCCTGATGGCGGAATTGGTAGACGCGGCGGATTCAAAATCCGTTTTCGAAAGGAGTGGGAGTTCGAGTCTCCCTCGGGGCACCATCTTAAAAAAAGACCTTGAATTTCAAGGTCTTTTTTTTCGCCTACAGAAAAGCGAAAGGCACCACGATCCCTGTAGGAGCCGAGCTTGCTCGCGAAGAACGATAACGCGGTGAGCCTGCCGTGCGCCGCCGCCAATCCCGACATCAATCGAGGATCGCCCGGTCCTTAACCCCTCTCCCCGCGCAACATTCCCTGAGTCAAATCGTCGATGACGGCCTTACCCATCTCGCCCAGGTAATGCGATGCCCAGGCGTAGCGTTCGCCGTCGCTTTCCAGGGCGGCATCGAGGGAGAGTGCTTTGGCGCAATAGAGCAGGAGGGAGGCGTGCTCCATGGCTTCCAGAATGGGGACGCCGGGGTTTACGCGAAATAGTTCACGTCCTTGGGAGCCACACTGGGAAAAGGTGATGACGCCTAGGGTTTTGCTTGTGGGTGGATTGCTCATTGGGCACCTCCAGCGAATGCGTGGATGCTGGAGACTTGAAGCTGAAGCTCTTGAGTCGAAACGTTCATGCGCTACTCCTACCGTAGAAGAAAGCGCCAGCAATCTAATCGATGATGGCGCCTATGCGCCTATCTTCTGTTCCACGGGTTTCCAGGCCCTGTCGCTGAGTTGGCAGCGACAGGGAAAAGGTAGCGCGCACAGTAGGGAGCCGCAATGTGAGTGGCGGAGGTATGTAAGTCGAAAAATTTCAGTCGGTATAGAAGATCGTTCACAGCCCCAAGCTAGATGGCGATCTACCCGAAGTGCATTACGATCATTCAGGGATGACGTCTTGGGCTGCGACCAAAATAAATCCGTCACCATTTCCGTATAAAGCCTCCCAGCAGGCAACTATTTACTCGCCGGCGCAGTAATCTTTTCTGGATAGGCCGCGTCGCCAACTCGTGAGCACGCGGCAATTTCTCCGTCATTCGCTGCAATGATCGCACTCATGATTCTTATGCCAATCACAGCTTCAGCTTACTATTTCATAGTTGGCGGGGTGCTCACGAAATACTAATCCAGGCACGAACAACTGTAGCCCTATATTAACTAAAACCATTATTCCCTGGACCGAAGCGCAGCAAGGTTCATTTCCCTGCGTCGTGAATCTACCTCGCTAACAATTCTTTCAAAAAGGGTTGTCAATTCACCGTGATCTGGCGTTTTTTTGTATGGGACTATGAATATCCGCCGAAGGTCTTTATTTATTTGAACAAAGGTCTCTGACTGATTACCGGCTAGAAAAATATAATGTGGGCGAGCTTGTGGTAGGTGGTGCGCGTAATTTTCAATTATCTGTGAAATGGCCGGATCTGCAAGCGAGAATCCGACAAAAATTACGGTGTGTGTTAAAAGAATGGTTTCAATGAATTTTGAATATGCCCAATTTCCATAAGCCTTGTCTGAATACTCTTTTTTTGTAAAAATCATGCTATCAAGATCATCAATCGATCCGTGAATTTTTATAATGTATTCATCAGAGTCTCTGAAGGCATGAAGAGCGTTCGAGTCTAATTTTTTAAGAATTTTTGGGTTGTGGGTCGAATCTGAATTAACTTCATCCCAGGCCTTTTCCAAGAATAAATCGAAATTCGTTGTTAAAATAATTCTCTGTTTTAGCTGCATAATCAGCTTTTGAAGAGAACTGGGTTGAGCACGTTGATTATATTCCGTAGTTAGCGCTGCCTCCCAGGCTTTATCGCCCAATCCTCGGCTAATTAGCTCGCACGCCATCAGGTAGTCGGCATTTCTGATTAGTTCGAGGGCTTGCTTTTTAATGGCGCGATCAGTTAATTTTTCTGCATTTTCTTTCAGGAATGCATCCCAGACCTTCAGTCTCCCACCGCTACGAGTTGTCACGCCTGCGCTGACCCCTGCTCCAACAAAGATCACTGTTCGCCGTTCAGCTAAATCATTTATAAGGTCGGGATTGATGACAGTCATTTTTGGGCCGCCAACAGATCAATGTTTTCAAAAAACCTTAATGCTAACGCCTGATAAATTTCCCTCGCTTGTTTTCTAGAAACCGTGAAACTTCCTTTCGCTTTTACGCTAATCATAGGCTGGTGTAGCGTTTGAGATTTCGGAGCAAGGCTAGCGAGATGCTTGATAACTCCTAGGTGAGGATTCATGGATGTTGGATAGAAAATATTTAACTGCTGCTTCACTACTGCTGGCAATTTTTTACTAATTTCCTCATAGGCCTCTACAATTCTTGCACTGCCGTCACGACTACGCTCTTTATGTTGCTGAGTGACATAGCCTACAAATTTTAAGTTTTTCTTTGCAAAGCTAGGTACTTCCGACGGGAATTCCGAGTTAGAAAGTCCGTAAGCCAAGTCTTTCTCCCAGAGCTTGACGGCCTCGCCAATATTTTTTAGCGCCCAACTTGAAAATATATCGATTGCCATGGGTACGACAAAATAGTCTACCGCGAGCAATATTGCTCGGTTGATCGCCCCAAGGGATGGCCCCATATCGAAAAATATATAATCGTAATTTTTTCTAGCTTGAAGGATTACATTGTGAAATACGAGGGTGGTTCTAAGTCCTCTAATACCACCAGCTTTCGCCTCTCGCCAGTCTTGGGCTAGTAAGTCTTCGTGTAAAGCGAGGCGAGGATCGCCAATAATAACATCAATACCAAATTCTTCTACGTGCCGGATTGGTAGATTGGGATTATACCCTTTACCTAATGATAGCGGGCGAATCACGCTGAATATTGTCTCGGGTTCGGCCGGTTTCCTGGAACCTTCGTTATAGTATGCTGCTATGAACTCTTCATCGGGTAAGACATACTGACTTAAGTTACACTGTGGGTCAGCATCTATGATCAGAACTTTTTTGTTATGATTCAAAGAGAGTTCGGCGGCCAAATTAGCTACCAAGGTGGTTTTTCCGACCCCTCCTTTGTTATTAAAAAAACATACTGTTTTGGCTTCTAGAGGAGTTTTTTTTCTGCTGAGCAGGCTTTGCCATTGTGATGTCCTTAGCGTTGGTAGATGCTATGTATCACAGTCTG
>NZ_JALLIY010000079.1 GCF_023242315.1 Pseudomonas sp. MWU13-2105 | reverse complement strand
CGAATCACTTCGCGCAGATAGCCCGGATCACGATGACCACCCGGACGCGCCATCACCAGCCGTGCGCCATTGAACAGCGGCCAGAAGAATTCCCAGACCGACACATCGAAGCTGAACGGTGTCTTCTGCAACACGCTGTCCGAAGCGTTAAGACCGTATTCGTCCTGCATCCACAGCAGGCGGTTGACCACGCCACGGTGTTCGTTCATCACGCCTTTGGGCTGGCCGGTGGAACCCGAGGTGTAGATCACATAAGCCAGATGCTCGGGACGCACCTCGGCCCGCAGCGGGTTGGTGTCCGGCTGTGCGAGGAAACCTTCACGTTCGGCATGCTCGGGATCGAGCAACAGCACCGGCACATCGCTTGGCGGAAGCACCGCACGCAAGGCTTCCTGGGTGAGGATCACCGCCGGGGCAGAGTTCTCCAGCATGTAGGTCAGGCGATCAATCGGATAATCCGGGTCCAGCGGCACATAAGCGGCGCCAGCTTTGAGAATCCCCAGCAGCCCCGCGACCATTTCCAGGCTACGATCCACACAGATCGCCACCCGGTCGTCCGGGCCGAGACCCAGGCCGATCAAGCGCTGGGCGATACGGTTGGCCTGTCGGTTGAGTGCGTCGTAAGTCAGGCTGCCCTTCTCGTCCACCACCGCTACTGCGTCACCACTGGTAGCGACACG
>NZ_JALLIY010000078.1 GCF_023242315.1 Pseudomonas sp. MWU13-2105 | reverse complement strand
TCAACTTCGCCAGCGCCCGGTCAACCCGGGCGCTGGCATATTTGCAGTGAAGAGAGAAGACCATGAGTGAACATGACATCCATATCCGTCTCAACGACCTCGGAATCACCTTGCCCATCACCACCGCGCCGGCCGCCGCTTATGTGATGAGCGCGCAAAGTAGCAATCTGGTTTACCTGTCTGGGCACATTGCGAAGAAAGACGGTAAGGTATGGGCGGGAAAACTGGGTGATACACTGAGCACTGAAGACGGTTACGCGGCCGCACGTGCGACGGCGATCGACTTGTTGGCGACGCTGTACGCGCATCTCGGCGATCTGAATCGGGTCGTTCGGATTGTTAAAGTGATGAGTCTGGTGAATTCGACCCCCAGCTTCACTGAGCAACACTTAGTCACCAACGGCGCATCGGAGCTGTTCGCCGAGGTGTTTGGCAATAGGGGGAAGCACGCCCGCTCGGCATTTGGCGTGGCGCAGATACCGTTGGGGGCGTGCGTCGAAATAGAGATGACCGTTGAGGTCAGTTGAAGGTGATGGCAACGCAAGAGGGGGCGAAGTTGTTCGCCCCCTCTTTGTTCTTAAAACAGCTTCCAAGTGTAACTGATGACCAAACGGTTCTCGGTGATGCCCGTGCGGTAGTTGGAACGCGCGACGGCATTGCGTATGCGTACGGCGAGGCCCTTCAG
>NZ_JALLIY010000077.1 GCF_023242315.1 Pseudomonas sp. MWU13-2105 | reverse complement strand
CAGGCCGACCTGGCGCATGCGTTCGATCAGCGTGACAGCCAATAAGGAATGACCGCCGAGCTCGAAGAAGTTGTCGTGCCGCCCTACGCGCTCGACCTTGAGCAAGTCGCCCCAGAGTTGTGCCAGTACGTTTTCGACTTCGCCTTGTGGGACTTCGTATTCACGGCTGATCAGTGCCGCGCCATCCGGTACCGGCAGGGCCTTGCGATTCAGCTTGCCGTTAGGCGTCAGCGGCAAGGCATCGAGCTGCACGTAGGCCGCCGGGACCATGTATTCCGGCAGCGCGCCTTGCAGATGACCGCGCAGGCTTTCGATCTCCAGCACGGTTTCAGGCTGCTGCGCCGTGACATAAGCCACCAGGCGTTTTTCACCGGGATTGTCTTCCCGTGCCAGGACCACGCTTTCCTTGACCCCGGGATAAGCGGCCAGGCGCGCTTCGATTTCACCCAGCTCAATCCGGAAACCACGGATCTTCACCTGGTCGTCGTTACGCCCCAGGTATTCCACCGTGCCATCCGGCAGATAGCGGCCCAGGTCGCCGGTGCGGTACATCCGACCGACATTGAACGGATCATCGAGGAAGCGTTCGGCAGTCAATTCAGGGCGATTCAGATAACCACGAGCCACCTGCACGCCACCGATATACAGCTCGCCCGCCACACCCAGTGGCGCTGGCTGACGGTTGGCATCCAGCAG
>NZ_JALLIY010000076.1 GCF_023242315.1 Pseudomonas sp. MWU13-2105 | reverse complement strand
GCCTAGGTGTTCAGTCCCGGAAAGTCATGGTGCATCCTTAACCCCTCAAAAGGAGGATGCATTTTGGAAGGACGTATCCATGGCTCAGCCCGAACGACGCCGCGAATTAGAGCCGAGCTCCAAGCGTCGCAAGAGTCGAATCGAAAGCTTGCCACTCGCTACAGATTGAACGTGAAAACTGTTGCCAAGTGGCGAGCTCGATCAACAACCCAAGACTCACGAATGGGGCCTGCCAAGCCCAGTAGTGCCTGCCTCACTGTGTCGGAAGAGGCAATGGTGGTCGACTTCCGCCGTCGCACGATGCTGCCGTTGGACGACATGCTGGGGCATCTCCACGAGAGCCTTCCCCAACTGAGTCGCAGCGCCCTGCACCGGTGCCTGGTTCGTCATGGCATCAGCCAACGGCCCAGCACCATCAACGCAACCAAGCGTGGAAAGTTTTCACCGGTTGAGATGGGCTATCTGCACATCGATAGTTCCGAGCTACGCCTGGAGCATGGCAAACGGCATTTGTTCGTCGCTATCGATCGAGTCACCAAATTTACCTATGTGGCTTTTTTCGATGCGGCGACGAAACGCAATGGCGCCGCTTTTTTGCGGGAAGTCGTTGATGCCTTTCCGTACAAAATTCATACGGTGCTGACTGATAACGGAGCTGCGTTTACTGAGCAGCCTAGGTACCGAAACGGGGCTACCCACCGTTTCGGCGGGCA
>NZ_JALLIY010000075.1 GCF_023242315.1 Pseudomonas sp. MWU13-2105 | reverse complement strand
GGCAGGGCACCCAAAATCAATTGAATCGCGTGACGATGATCATCAGTCTCGCGTGGCCTGTTCGTAGCCGGAGCCGCAGAGTGAGCTATCCGTCTTGTCGACTTGATGACAGATCAGTGGCCTGGGAGAGGGTGTTGAGTGGGCATGGTCGACAAGGACCACGCCCATGAAGTGAAGGCCGATCAGCTGCGGGCATCGCAGGGAGCCGGTGTTCTATCAGCGTGCCTGCGTCTGCGCTGACGGAGTAAAGACTGAGCCGTGGAGGCTCTTTGCAGTAGCTATTGGGCATGGTGATTCTCCTGGTTGATGAAGCGGAACGCGGAGAACACTTCGCCCGGCGGGGAAGGGTTCCCCGCGTGGGTGGGTCAAGCTGGTGGTGTTAGGTCATGTACTTGAAGCCGGCAAAAATCATTCCGAGTATTGCGGTGCCTATGACGCCGATCAACTGGGTGAACCGCAGCTCAAGCTTAGCGCTCATGGCGCTCATTTCAGTACGAAGTGCCGAGATATCGGCTTTGGTTGCAAGGACTGAACTCATTTCTTCCTCCAGTGCATCGATAACAGCGGTAGCGTTTTCTTCTGAGACGTTGGCCGCGACCAACGCCTTGTATAAAGCCATTTCCAGCTTCATCAGGCCTCCAGATTTCAGGGGAGGGCCTGCCCATACGGGCGAGGCCCGTATGGGGGAAACAGTGATCAACAGCAGTGCTTCCATCGACAAA
>NZ_JALLIY010000074.1 GCF_023242315.1 Pseudomonas sp. MWU13-2105 | reverse complement strand
CTGGTGATCTCCGGCGAATACTTCGGCTGGAGCTATGGCTGGGGCACCGCCGGCACCCTGGGCTTTCTCATCACCACCCTGCTGGTGGCGACCATGTACACCTGCTTCATCTTCAGTTTCACCGAACTGACCACCGCGATTCCCCATGCCGGCGGGCCTTTTGCCTACAGCCGCCGGGCCTTTGGCGAACGTGGCGGGCTGATCGCCGGGATCGCCACCCTGATCGAATTTGTCTTCGCCCCGCCGGCCATCGCCATGGCCATCGGCGCCTACCTCAACGTCCAGTACCCGGACCTCGACCCGCGCCTCGCCGCCGTCGGCGCCTACGTGGTGTTCATGGGCCTGAATATCCTCGGCGTCAGCATCGCCGCTACCTTCGAACTGGTGGTAACAGTGCTCGCGGTCGCCGAGTTGCTGGTGTTCATGGGCGTGGTCGCGCCGGGCTTCAGCTTCAGCAATTTCGTGCTCAACGGCTGGTCCGGTTCGAGCAGCTTCAGCCTCGACTCGATCCCCGGCATCTTTGCCGCGATCCCTTTTGCAATCTGGTTCTTCCTCGCCATCGAAGGCGCGGCCATGGCCGCCGAAGAAGCCAAGGACCCCAAGCGCACCATTCCCAAGGCCTATGTCGGCGGCATCCTGACCCTGGTGTTCCTGGCCCTCGGCGTGATGGTGATGGCCGGCGGCGTCGGCGACTGGCGCCAACTGTCGAACATCAACGACCCGTTGCCCCAGGCGATGAAAGCGGTGGTCGGCA
>NZ_JALLIY010000073.1 GCF_023242315.1 Pseudomonas sp. MWU13-2105 | reverse complement strand
CGACCATAGGCCTGGGTGATGCGGTCGATCACCACCGCGAGAATCACGATGGCCAGGCCCGCTTCCAGGCCACGCCCGACGTTCAGGGTCTGGATGCCCACCAGCACGTCTTCGCCCAGGCCACGGGCACCGATCATCGAGGCGATCACCACCATCGACAGCGCCATCATGGTGGTCTGGTTGATCCCGGCCATGATGCTCGGCAGGGCCAGCGGCAGTTGCACGCCGAACAGCTGCTGCCAGCGGTTGGCGCCAAAGGCGTTGATCGCTTCCATCACCTCGCCGTCGACCTGGCGGATACCCAGGTCGGTCAGGCGGATCAGCGGCGGCGCCGCGTAGATCACCGTGGCGAAGATCGCCGGGACCTTGCCCAGGCCGAACAGCATCAACACCGGAATCAGGTACACGAAGCTGGGCATGGTCTGCATGATGTCCAGCAAAGGCATCAGTACTGAACGCAGGCGATCGCTGCGCGCCGAGAGAATACCCAGGGGAATGCCGATCAGTACCGAAATCAGCGTCGCCACCAGCATCAGCGCAAGGGTCTGCATCAGCTTGTCCCACAGGCCAACCGCGCCCACCAGGAACAACAGGCCGACGATCACCAGCGTCGTCACCCATTTGCGGGTGGCGTGCCAGGCAATACCGCCGACCATGGCCAGCATCAGCCACCAGGGCGCCAGGCGCAGCAGGCCTTCCAGGTTGACGATGGCCCATAGCAGGGTGTCGGAGATCTGGCGGAACACATCACCGTAGTTGGTCACCAGTGCATCGACCCAACTGTTGACCCAGTCGGCGATAGAAAATGTGAAACG
>NZ_JALLIY010000072.1 GCF_023242315.1 Pseudomonas sp. MWU13-2105 | reverse complement strand
CTGGGGCGATTGGAACGTGTAGCTGAGGTCCAGATCACGTTCCCGGTCCTTGCCTTCGTAACCCGCGGCTGTCGTCACGTTGTTGCCGGTGACATAGCGAGCACTGGCCAGCAGGCCGGGCACCTTCAGGGCGGCGAAATCATAGTCATAACGCAGTTGGTAGGAGCGTTCGTGGATGGAGACGAACTCATAGGTCGGCAGTTCATTGCCCAGTGCGCTGACATTGAGAAAAAGCCGGGGAAAGGGACTGTCGCCATACATGCCCTGGTAACCGGCATAGAACGTATGCCCTCCATGCTTGGCCGAGAGCAAGGAGAAGAAGGACTGGTTGTCAATCTTGCCGACCAGTTTTCGACCTTCCTCTTTAGCATCGTAGTAACCGATATTGGCGCCCAGCACCCAGTCTCCCATCGGCTGGCTATGTTTGAGGCCGAAGAAGTTCTGGTCGTAGATGTCCTCCAACTGCGAGAACCAGGCGCTCACGGTGCTGCGTTCATCGTTGAACGTGTAGTCGGCGCCCGCGTAGTTGAAGGCATCACTCGACACCTGACCTTGTAGCTTGTTGCCCAGCAGGGCCTGCAGTCGGCTTTCGCCGGCCTCGTTGCGCAGGCTGGTCGAGGTGAGATGCCCGCCTTGCAGCGTCAGGCCGGGGACTTCCGTGCTGGTAATGCTTACGCCCTGGTAAGTCGGCGGGAGTAAACGGATGTCGCTGAAGACCAGCGTCGGCAGGTTGGGTTGCAGCTCACCCAACTTCAGTTGGGTTTTCGAAACGCGGATCTTGGCAGCCAAGCCCAGGCGGCCATACTCGTCAGCGGCTTGGCCATTACCCTTTACGGGCAACAACCCGGTGTTGGCCAGGCCAGGGCTGCT
>NZ_JALLIY010000071.1 GCF_023242315.1 Pseudomonas sp. MWU13-2105 | reverse complement strand
GTCAGCATGCCGGCACTGCCGAAAACTTCCCCGCGCACATCGTATCCATACACCGCCTGGAAGTTGGCTTCGGCCGTGGCGATGGCGCCGTTGTCGAAGCGAATCGTCACCACGGCGGTATCCAGCAGGCCCTTGTCCTTGTACGCCGGAGCGATCAGGGCATCGGCCATGACATGCACCTCTACGGCTTCGGCGCCCGGGTTCAGGTAGCGTAGGGTGTCGAAGTCATGAATCAGGGTTTCGAGAAAAATCACCCACTGCGGCGAGGCGGCCGGGTTGTTCAGCGCCGGGTCGCGGGTCAGCGAGCGCAGCAGTTGCGGCGTGCCGATGCGGCCGGCGAGCACATCCAGGTGGGCGGCACGAAAGCTTCTGGCAAAGCGCCGGTTGAAGCCGACCTGCAGCGTGATGCGGGCATCGGCGGCAGCGGCAATGGCGCGGTCGGCTTCGTCCAGGGTGATGGCCATGGGTTTTTCACAGAACACACCCTTGCCAGCGCGGGCGGCGCTGATCACCAGTTCGGCATGGCTGCGGGCTGGGGCGGCGATCAGGACCGCGTCGATCTCCGGGTCATCGAGCAATTGCTGTGGATCGATATAGACCCGCGCCACCCCCAACTCTGCCGCCAGGCGCGCGGCCTGGCCGGGTGTCGGGTCGGCGATGGCGGCCAGACAAGCGCCAGGAATGTGCCGGGCTGCGGTCAGGCCGTGAAAGCTGCCCATGCGGCCGGCGCCGATAAGGCCGAGGCGGATGGTCTTGGATGCACTCATGAATGACTTCCTTTTATTGTTGTTCAATGACTCGACAGCAGGAATGCCCTCGCTGGTACAAGGCTGTCAGCAAGTGCTGTGCCAATATTTAACTTATTGATATTTAATGAGTTAATCGAATGTCGTTGAAATAAGTGTTCATTCTTATGACATGTCTATACTGACATGTTGAAAATATGAACATGGGAGTAGGGTGTGAACCAGCAA
>NZ_JALLIY010000070.1 GCF_023242315.1 Pseudomonas sp. MWU13-2105 | reverse complement strand
GTGTAGCGTGGAGCGCCTTCAACACAGGCTCTCGCCATCTGGGTGAAACCAAAAAGCCTTTCAGTTCCGTGGCCTTTAGAGAGGCAAGCTGCGCCGAGTCGTAGGCCTCTGCACGCATATCCTCGTTGGCTTGTGCGAGCAGTGCCTGTATCCGTGCTTCAAGCGCACACGCTTCATCAGCCGTACGACAGGGACGTCGCCAAACGATCTCAGAGGGGCCTACAACACCCGAGAGCACCCGTTGAACATCAGCGCGTGCATAGATCACAGGGCCTCGTTTACAGGCCTCGGACGGGGTGTAGTAGACCTCGACCGTGCGCGGATCGAACGACTCCGCTGCACTCAGTTTCGGATACACATGCAGCTCCTCGAACCGTGAGGTACAGAGCACAATGGCGTCTTCAATCAGACCTGCATGCCCCACCTCGTACACGCCGGTGACTTGGTAGTAACCCACACGCGGCGCTTCTTCCGGCAAGCGCATCACACCGCTGCAGATGATAGTGAACTGGCGCTGGAACTCGTTCAGGCGCAGAAACGAATCGGGGGCGTAAGGGTTCCGAATGAACGGAAACGGTAGGCGTAAAACATTCAGAAGTTTTCTCATGGTGCTCTCCTGGGGCGGGACAGATCTCGCCCCATAGGGCGAGAATCCCTATGGATGGATGTGAAGTTGAAACCGTGGTCAGGCGCCGCGGAGGGCACCCAACATCAATGCAGCCGCGTGACGACGATCAGCCGCACGAACGCATGTGGCCTGTTCGTAGCCGGAGCCGCAGAGTGAGGTATCTGTCTTGCCGACCTGACGACAAATCAGTGTCCAGACAGAGGGTGTTGGGTGGGCATAGCCGACAAGGACCACGCCCATGAAGTGAAGGCCGATCAGCCGCGGGCATCGCAGGGCGCCGGTGTTCTATCAGCGTGCCAGCGTCTGCGCTGACGGAGTAAAGACTGAGCCGTAGAGGCTCTTTGCAGTAGCTATTGGGCATGGTGATTCTCCTGGTTCATGAAGGG
>NZ_JALLIY010000007.1 GCF_023242315.1 Pseudomonas sp. MWU13-2105 | reverse complement strand
AAGAACCTTCATGGATTCCTCGTTACTCTCCGGTGAAAAGGAAATCGCCAGGACTGACCTGGCGGTTGATGCTCAACGGCGCACGACTCCATAAGAAGCACAAGGGCACCTCCAAAAACGCCGGCATTTGAAGCGAAAGCACCGCCGCCGACCACCCTATACCGTCCGTCGGACGTGACTGGGCAGTCATGGACCGTCAAGGCGTGTAAACTCCGCGCCAGAACGGCATGCCGCTGTACTTTCCACTGCCTTCGCCCTGTCTTTAGAGGGGCTCCTGAATCCTTGATTCAGCTTACGGCGAGCGCGAAACCGCCCGTATCTTGACCGGAACGCCCATTCCGGTCAATACGGCAAAATGGCCAGTCATAAGCCGCGCTTCTTTGATTTATCTAGCCTGCAGCGAATTCAAACAAACGTTTGTATTGGACGCTGGTAGTGGTGTAGATATAATGCGCCGCCTAGAGAGAAAGATGTCTCATCCGTGATCCTCTTCCCGACGTGGTGCAGGAATACTGGCGAGGGGCACCAAACCTCCAATTAGAAAAAAACTGTTGAGCCTTGAGTAGGAGAGAGTCTGTGGAACGCGAATACATGGAATTCGACGTGGTCATCGTCGGTGCCGGCCCCGCAGGCCTGTCCGCCGCTTGCCGGCTGAAACAGAAAGCGGCCGAAGCGGGTCAGGAAATCAGCGTCTGCGTCGTGGAGAAAGGTTCCGAGGTCGGTGCCCATATCCTTTCCGGCGCAGTGTTCGAGCCACGGGCCCTGAACGAGCTGTTCCCGGACTGGAAGGAACTCGGCGCGCCGCTCAATACCCCGGTCAAGCGTGACGACATCTATGTCCTGCGCAGCAACGAGACCTCGACCAAGGTTCCGGACTTCTTTGTGCCCAAGACCATGCACAACGAAGGCAACTACATCATCTCCCTGGGCAACCTGTGCCGCTGGCTGGCCCAGCAGGCCGAGAACCTCGGCGTGGAAATCTACCCGGGCTTCGCTGCCCAGGAAGCGCTGTTCGACGAGAACGGCGTGGTTCGCGGGATCATCACCGGCGACCTCGGCGTCGACCGCGAAGGCCATCCGAAAGACGGCCTGTACACCCCCGGCATGGAACTGCGCGGCAAGTACACGCTGTTCGCCGAAGGCTGCCGTGGACATATCGGCAAGCAACTGATTTCGCGTTTCAAGCTCGACAGCGACGCCGATGCCCAGCACTACGGCATCGGCCTCAAGGAAATCTGGGAAATCGATCCGGCCAAGCACGAGCCAGGCCTGGTGGTGCACACCGCCGGCTGGCCGCTGGACATCATGAGCGCCGAGAACACCGGTGGCTCGTTCCTCTATCACCTGGAAAACCACCAGGTGGTGGTCGGCCTGATCGTCGACCTGTCCTACAGCAACACCTTCCTCTCGCCGTTCGACGAGTTCCAGCGCCTCAAGCACCACCCGGTACTCAAGCAGTACCTGGAAGGCGGCAAGCGCATCAGCTACGGTGCCCGCGCGATCTGCAAGGGCGGCCTGAACTCGCTGCCGAAGATGGTGTTCAAGGGCGGCGCGCTGATCGGTTGCGACCTCGGCACCCTGAACTTCGCCAAGATCAAGGGCAGCCATACCGCGATGAAGTCCGGCATGCTCGCCGCCGAAGCCGTGGCCGCGAAGCTGCTGGCCGGCGCCGAAGGTGGCGATGAGCTGAACAGCTATGTCGAGTCGTTCAAATCGAGCTGGTTGTACGAAGAACTGTTTGCCAGCCGTAACTTCGGCCCGGCGATGCACAAGTTCGGCCCGATCGTCGGTGCCGGCTTCAACTGGCTCGACCAGAACATCTTCGGCGGCAAGCTGCCGTTTACCCTGCATGACACCAAGCCGGACTATGCCTGCCTGAAGCTGGCGGCCGACTGCCAGAAGATCGACTACCCGAAACCGGACGGCAAGCTCAGCTTCGACAAGCTCAGCTCGGTGTTCATCTCCGGTACCAACCATGAAGAAGAGCAGCCCTGCCACCTGAAGCTGAAAGACCCGAGCATCCCGATCGGCAAGAACCTGCCGCTCTATGATGAGCCGGCACAGCGTTACTGCCCGGCCGGGGTGTATGAAGTCATCACCCAGGAAGACGGCGCCAAGCGTTTCCAGATCAACGCCCAGAACTGCGTGCACTGCAAGACCTGCGACATCAAGGACCCTTCGCAGAACATCACCTGGGTCACCCCGGAAGGCGCCGGCGGCCCGACTTACCCGAACATGTAAGTCCGCGGTACAACAGAAAGGCCCCTTCCGGGGCCTTTCTGCTTATCTCAAGCCTGGCCGAGGTCCGTGGCGAGCGGGCTTGCCCGCGCTCGGCTGCGCAGCAGTCGCAAAACCATAATCCCCGTTCTTGCTGACACACCGCAATTGCAGGTTTCGGGGGCGCTTCGCACCCCAGCGCGGGCAAGCCCGCTCGCCACAAGACCGTGTTCGACCTCACCTTTGGCTGACTGAGATTGGCCCTCGATGCCGCACCTCAATCCAGCCCCACCTCCACCCGATCACCATTCAAGCGCACCGGCCAGACCCGCAGGCGCTGCTCGGGGTACTCGATACAGGTGCCATCCACCAAACGGAAGTGCTGTTTATACAGAGGCGAGGCGATCACCAACTCGCCCTTCAGCGTACCGACGATGCCGCGACCGATCACGTTGGCCCCCGATTTCGGATCACGGTTATCAATGGCAAAGACCTGCTCGCCATCACCGCCCTGGGGCAGGTGGAACAGTGCCACCTGGGCACCGTCGAGCCAGGCCACCACGCCGGAATCGGCCACCAGGTCCGCACGGCTGCACAGGGTTTTCCATTCGACGCCGTTCTGGCTACGTAGCGCTGTGGTCATGTTCATCAGTTCAGCTCCTCGGTGACAGGGATCAGGTGCAGTTCGTGGGCCCGGACCGGGCGACGCTGGCCACGCTCATGAACAAAATGGATGGAAGGATCGCCGCCGGCTTCGTTGACAAAGGTGCGGAAGCGCTTGAGCTTCTCCGGGTCCTGCAGGGCGTTGGCCCATTCGCACTGGTAACGATCGATCAGCAGGTCCATCTGTGCCTCCAGCTCTGCGGCCAGGCCGAGGCTGTCGTCGATGATCACCGCCTTGAGATGGTCGAGGCCGCCTTCCAGGCTTTCCCGCCACACCGACGTGCGCTGCAGGCGGTCGGCGGTGCGGATATAGAACATCAAGAAACGGTCGATGTAGCGGATCAGGGTCGCGTCATCGAGATCGGTGGCGAACAGCTCGGCATGTCGCGGACGCATGCCGCCGTTACCGGCGACATAAAGGTTCCAGCCCTTGTCGGTGGCGATCACGCCGATGTCCTTGCTCTGCGCCTCGGCGCATTCGCGGGTACAGCCGGAGACCGCGAGCTTGAACTTGTGCGGCGCGCGCACGCCCTTGTAGCGGTTCTCCAGGAGCAGGGCCATGGCGACACTGTCCTGCACGCCATAACGGCACCAGGTACTGCCGACGCAGGACTTCACCGTGCGCAACGATTTGCCGTAGCCGTGGCCGGTCTCGAAGCCGGCGTCCACCAGTTCGCCCCAGATCTGCGGCAACTGGTGCAACTGCGCGCCGAACAGGTCGATACGCTGGCCGCCGGTGATCTTGGTGTAGAGATCGTATTTCTTCGCCACCGCGCCGAGGGCGATCAGCTTGTCCGGGGTGATCTCACCGCCGGCGATACGCGGGATGATCGAATAGGTGCCGTTTTTCTGCATGTTGGCCATGAAGGTGTCATTGGTGTCCTGCAATGGCACCAACGCCGGGTCCATGATCGGTCGGTTCCAGCACGAAGCCAGGATCGAAGCCACTGCCGGCTTGCAGATGTCGCACCCGACATGGCCCTTGCCGTGGCCGGACAGCAAGGCGTCGAAGGACTCGATGCGCTCGACCCGGACAATCGCGTAAAGCTCCTGGCGGGTATAGGCGAAATGCTCGCACAGGCTCTTGTCCACGATCACGCCACGGGCGCTCAACTCATGCTCGAAGACCTGCTTGAGCAGTGCGCTACAGCCACCGCAGCCGCTGGCCGCGCGCGTGCAGGACTTGAGCTCGGCGAGGTCGCTGCAACCGCCGTCGATGGCCGAGCAGATCGCGCCTTTGCTGACGTTATGGCAGGAACACACGGTGGCGGTCGCGGGCAAGGCGTCCACGCCCAGGGCCGGTGCCGCTTCGCCCAACGGCAGGATCAGCCCGGCCGGGTCGGCGGGCAGGTCGATGCCGTTGCTGACATATTGCAGCAGGGTGTCGTAATAGCTGTTGTCGCCGACCAGCACCGCACCGAGGGCGCGCTTGCCGTCTGCGGACACCACCAGGCGCCGGTAGCTGGCGCTGGCTTCGTCGATAAAGCGGTAGCTGCGTGAGCCTGGCGTGGCGCCATGGGCATCGCCAATGGAACCGACATCGACACCGAGCAACTTGAGCTTGGTCGACATGTCCGCGCCCATGAACGGCTCGCTGTCTTCGCCACAGAGTTGCGTGGCGACCGACCGGGCCATCTGGTAACCCGGGGCGACCAGGCCGAAGATCCCGCCGTTCCACGCCGCGCACTCGCCGATGGCATAGATGTCCGGGTCGCTGCTGACGCACTGGCTGTCGATGGCCACTCCGCCACGTGGGCCAAGCTCCAGGCCAGACTGCCGGGCCAGGGCATCCTGTGGACGGATACCGGCGGAAAACACAATCAGGTCGGCCTCGAGGAAGTCCTCGCCGGCGAAATTCATCCGGTAGCGGTATTCGCTGCCGGCGCTGATCGACTGGGTACCACGGGACAGGTGCACGCTGACGCCCAGCGCCTCGATCTGGTCCTTGAGTGCCTGGCCGCCTTGTTCATCCAGTTGGACCGGCATCAGCCGTGGCGCGAACTCCACCACATGCGCTTCCAGCCCCAGGGACTTGAGGGCATTGGCCGCTTCCAGGCCCAACAGGCCACCGCCGACCACCACGCCACGCCGGGCATTTTTCGACGCGTCGCGAATGCGGTCGAGATCGCCCAGGGTCCGATAGACCAGCCGCGAATCGCCTTCGGCGCCTTCGATCGGCGGGACGAAGGGGAAGGAACCGGTGGCCAGCACCAGCTTGTCATAAGCCACACAGCCGTCGGTGGTGATCACCTCGCGACGTTCGCGATCAATCTCCAATACCGGGCGGCCCAGATGCAAGGTCACACCGAGGGTCTGGTACAACGCGATATCGCCGAGGGCCAGGGCCTGCGCATCGCGGCCGCTGAAATATTCGGACAAGTGCACTCGATCATAGGCACGCTGCGGCTCTTCGCTGAACACATGGATCTGATACTGCGCCAGGGCGCCGCGCTCGACCAATTGCTCGACGCAGTGGTGACCCACCATGCCGTTGCCGATCACCACCAGCGTTGGCCGGGTATTCAAGGTCGCTGAATAGCTGTTCATAGGAAGCATCCGTCAAAGCCAATCCGGTTTTTCGAAGGCAAAAAAAAACGCCCGGAACCAAAAGGTTCCAGGCGCCTTTGCCTGTTCGTACTGCCGGCCCGTGGGCCTGACGCAGTCATGTTCACCCGGGCCGGTTGTGGCCAAACGATCGCCGTTGATCGACGGGGCATCCCACTCGCGCCATCGCGGTGAGGTGCAAGAGGCTATGCATCGCTTGTGCCATATCGGCCACGGCGGCTTTCCCTGGGGCTTGTCGTCAAGGCCGAACACGCGCCCCGTGGGAGCGAATTCACCGGGACGCCGGACTGCCGCGGGGGGCTCTGGAGACCGCCAAAAGCTTCGCGGGCAAGCACCGCTCCCACAGAGATGGTGGGAGCTTGTGGGAGCCGGATTTATCCGCGAAAGGGCCGCTGAGAACGCCAGAAGCTTCACCGCTGATCGAGCATCGACCAGCCAGACAAAAGCGCCAAAACAGTGCAATAACGCCCGACACGCCCCATTGCAACGCCGATTTTCATCTTCCAGCGCCACACCGCCGGCCCCGCATCCGCCCGCCCCCAGACGCCCGGGCATGGCATGCCGGCCCTGTCCGCCCCACTCTGCCAGCCACCCGTGCGGACCCGTACGTGATAGTTGGCGCGGGCATTGCTAATGCCTGCATAGGCCATCAACGTCGATGGCACCTTATTTCACTCTCCAGGCAACAGTCACGACAAAGGCGCCGTGCCGCTCCCGTTGAATAACGTGGAGCCGCAGGCGCCTTTTTTCGTTTCCGCCGGACCCGGCTGCCAACCCGTGGCGCATCATCGAGGACGCACAATGACCGATACCCAGGTGGCCAGCAAAACCGTGCGCAGCGTCTGTCCTTATTGTGGCGTAGGTTGCGGCATCGTCATGCAGGTCGAGAACAACCTGATCGTCAAGGTCTCGGGCGACAAGCAACACCCGAGCAACTTCGGCCGCCTGTGCACCAAGGGCAGTACCTGCGGCCAGGCCGTGGCCGATTCCGGGCGCATGGAAAACGCTTTCCTGCGCTCGCAACGCAACCGCGACCCGGCACGGGTCGGCATCGACCAGGCCATCAGCGCCACCGCCAGCCGCCTGCGCGGCATTATCGACAGTCATGGCCCTGACGCCGTGGCGCTCTATGTGTCCGGGCAAATGTCCCTGGAAGCCCAATACCTGGCCAACAAACTGACCAAGGGCTTTATCCGCAGCCGGCATATCGAATCCAACTCGCGCCTGTGCATGGCCAGCGCCGGCAGTGGCTACAAGTTGTCGCTGGGGGCCGACGGCCCGCCAGGTTCCTATGAGGACTTCGAGCACAGCGAGCTGTTCCTGGTGATCGGCGCGAATATGGCCGACTGTCACCCGATCCTGTTCCTGCGCCTGCTCGATCGGGTCAAGGCCGGGGCCAAGCTGATCGTCGTCGATCCGCGGCGCACCGGCACCGCCGACAAGGCCGACCTGTTCCTGCAGATCAAGCCGGGCACCGACCTCGCCCTGCTCAACGGCCTGTTGCACCTGCTGGTGAAAAACGGCCACGACGACCGCGACTTTATCGCCGCCTTCACCGAAGGCTGGGAAGTGATGCCCGAGTTCCTCGAGGACTACCCTCCGGCCCGGGTCGCCGAACTGACCGGCCTGGCCGAAGCCGACCTGCACCAGGCCGCGCGGTGGATCGGCCAGGCCGCCAACTGGATGAGCTGCTGGACCATGGGCCTGAACCAGAGCGTACAGGGCACCTGGCACACCAACGCGCTGTGCAACCTGCACCTGGCCACCGGCACCTTGTGCCGTCCCGGCAGCGGGCCGTTCTCCCTGACCGGGCAACCCAACGCCATGGGCGGGCGCGAGATGGGCTACATGGGCCCCGGCCTGCCTGGCCAGCGCTCGGCGCTGGTGGCCAGCGACCGCGGCTTTATCGAACAGCTGTGGCGACTGGCTCCCGGCAGCCTGCGGGCCGAAGCCGGCGAAGGTACCGTGGCGATGTTCGAGGCCATGCGCGCCGGCAGCATCAAGGCCTGCTGGATTATCTGTACCAACCCGGTGGCCAGCGTGCCCAACCGGCAGAACGTCATCGAGGCGCTGCAGGCCGCCGAACTGGTGATCAGCCAGGACGCCTACCTGGATAGCGAAACCAACCGCTACGCCGATATTCTCCTGCCCGGCGCCCTGTGGGCCGAGGCGCAAGGTGTGATGATCAACTCCGAACGCAACCTGACGCTGATGCAGCAGGCAGTGCAGCCACCCGGTGAAACCCTGCCGGACTGGCAGATCATCGCCCGCGTGGCCTGCGAAATGGGCTATGCCGAGGCCTTTACCTATGACAGTGCCGAGGCTGTGTTCGAGGAGATCAAACAGGCCTGGAATCCCAAGACCGGCTATGACCTGCGCGGCGCCAGCTATGCCCGCCTGCGCGAGCAGCCGCTGCAATGGCCGTGCGCCGACGCACAAGGGCCCACGCGCAACCCCATTCGCTACCTCAACAACGGCATCAGCCAGGTACTCAAGCGCGACAAGGACGGCCAACCACCGGCGATCACCTTCCCGACCGAAAGCGGCAAGGCGCAGTTCTTTGCCCGACCGCACCTGATGCCGGCGGAAATGCCCGACGAGGAATACCCCCTGGTGCTCAACACCGGGCGGGTGCAGCACCAATGGCACACCCTGACCAAGACCGGCAAGGTGCCAAGCCTGAACAAACTCAACCCCGGCCCTTTCGTCGAAATCCACCCCGGCGATGCCACGCGCCTGGGCATAAAGGAACGCGATCCGGTGCAGATCCGTTCGCGGCGCGGTCGCGCGGTACTGCCGGCGGTGATCACCGACCGGGTCCGGCCGGGCAACTGTTTTGCCCCCTTTCACTGGAACGATGTGTTCGGCGACGACCTGGCAATCAACGCCGTGACCAGCGATGCCATCGACCCACTGTCACTGCAGCCGGCCTTCAAGTTCTGCGCGGTGAACCTGTTGGCCCTGGCGCCGGCGCCCAGCCAGCCAGTCCCCGAACTCGCCCTGGCCGGCGCCTCGACTGTCGCCCAGGAGGGCTTTTCTCCCATGCAGATCAACGCCTTCGCCCGCCTGCTCAACCTCGATATCCCGGCGCAATTGAGCCTGGCCGCCGATGAGCAGTTGTATATGCAGGGCTACCTGCTGGGCCTGCGCAGCGCCGAGGCCAAGGTGCAGGGCGTGCCCACCCTGCCCGGCAGCGCACCCTTTGACGCGGACAAGCGCTTGCTGCTCAATGGCCTGCTCGCCGGCCTGTTTTCCCGCACCGCGAGCACCTCGCCAGAACCGCAGGCCACCTCCATGGTCCAGGCCCCATCCGCCGAATGGCTGGTGCTCTGGGCCTCGCAAACCGGTAACAGCGAGGAGCTGGCCCAGGCCTGTGCCAAGCGCCTGGACGCCGCCGGCCAGCGGACTCGCCTGCGGGCCATGGACGAGGCCGGTCTTGACGACCTGCGCGCCGCCGCCAGCGTGCTGCTGGTGACCAGCACCTTCGGTGACGGCGACCCACCGGACAATGCGACCAATTTCTGGCAGGCCCTGCAAGGTGCCCAGGACCAGGCCCTGGCGCAAAGCCGTTACAGCGTGCTGGCCCTGGGCGACAGCAACTACGATCAGTTCTGCGGCTTCGGTCGCAAGCTCGACGAACGCCTGAGCGAACTCGGGGCTGAACGCCTGCTGCCGCGCCTGGAATGCGAGCAAGATGCCCGGCACGCCGTCGAACCCTGGCTCACGACCCTGTGCACCGCGCTCGGCGGCCCGTCCGGGCCCGCCACTACGCACCCGACAGTCGCCGCCAGCGCTGCCGTGGTTGCGGCGCAGCCGGCCCCGAGCGACATCGGCAGCCCCTACAGCCGCCATCACCCATTGCATGCCCGCCTGTTGCGTAACCAGGTGCTGAATGGCCCCGGCGCGGAAAAGGAAACCCGTCACCTGGTGTTCGACCTCGCCGACCAGGACTTCCCCTACCAGGCCGGCGATGCCCTCGGTGTCTGGCCGAGCAATTGCCCGGAGTCGGTCGACCAGTTGCTGGACATCCTGCAACTGGACGGCGACAGCTTGGTCACGCTCAAGGACAAAGCGCCGATGACACTGCGCGAGACCCTGCTCGACCACCTGGACATCACCCGCATCACCCCGGAAATCCTGCGCCGGGTCTGCGGGCTCTGCGCCAGCCCCTGGCTGGATGAATTGCAGGAGGAAGCCAACCAGGCGCGGCTCAAGGACTGGCTTTGGGGCCGGCAATTGCTGGACCTGCTGCACGAGTTCCCGATCAGCCTCGGCGCCAACCAGTTGATCAGCCTGCTCAAGCCTTTGCAGCCGCGCCTGTATTCGATTTCTTCCAGCGCGAAAGTCACCCCGACCGAGGTGCACCTGACAGTGTCCACGGTGCGCTACCGGCATGCCGAACAGATCCGTGGCGGGGTCTGCTCGACCTTTCTCGCCGACCGCGCCGCCAGCACCGGAGTGCGCTTGTTTCTCCAGCGCACCACGCACTTCCGGGTCCCGCAGGATCCGCGGACAGCGATGATCATGATCGGTCCCGGCACCGGCATCGCGCCGTTTCGCGCCTTCCTGCAGGAACGCCAGGCCCAGGGCGCCGAAGGCAAGAACTGGTTGTTTTTCGGTGAGCAACGCGCCGCCCGCGACTACTACTACCGCGAGGAACTCGAAGCCTGGCTGCGCAGCGGTCACCTGAGCCGCCTGGACACCGCCTTCTCCCGCGACCAGACTGAAAAGATCTACGTGCAGCAGCGCATGCTCGAAGCCGGCGCGCAGCTCTGGAGTTGGCTGGAGCAAGGGGCCAGCGTCTATGTCTGTGGCGACGCCAGCCGCATGGCCAAGGACGTCGACGCCGCGCTGAAGAAAATCGTCCAGGTCCACGGGCGGATGAGCGGCGGTGCCGCCGGCCTGTATGTCAGTGCCCTGAGCAAGGATCGACGGTATCTGCGCGATGTCTATTGAGCCGCACCGCGTAACTGTAGCAACGCGGTCACGGCAGGAGCCGGCTTGCCGGCGATGGGGCCCTTGAGCCTGGCGGTGCTCACCCGGACGTCATGGCCGGCAAGCCGGCTCCCACAGGGGGCACGGCTATCGGCACAACTCTTGCTCCGCCTTGTGACAGGCGTCAGCCCTACAGCTTCAGGAATCACCGCATGCACAACGATTTGGCAAGATCCCCATTGGCCTGGGTAGCCGGCAGCGATGCCCCGGAAAAGAATGTGCTCAACCTCGGCTACATGCCCTTGAGCGACAGCGCTTCCCTGGTGGTCGCGGCCACCCAGGGCTTCGCCCAGCCCTACGGTCTGACACTCAATCTGCGGCGCCAGAACTCCTGGGCCGGCCTGAGCGACAAACTGGTCAGTGGCGAACTGGATGCCGTCCATGGCCTGTACGGGATGATCTACGCCATCCAACTGGGCATCAGCGGTACACCGGCCACCGACATGGCGGTACTGATGGGCCTGAACCAGAACGGCCAGAGCATCAACCTCTCACAACCCCTCAAGGACGCCGCTGTCACCAGCGCCCAGGCCCTGCAACAACGTGTCCGCAACGGCCAGGCCAAACTGACCTTCGCCCAGACCTACCCCACCGGTACCCACGCCATGTGGTTGTATTACTGGCTGGCCAGCCAGGGCATCCACCCGCTGGAGGACGTCAACAGCGTGGTGGTGCCACCGCCGCAGATGCTCGAGCACCTGCGGGCCGGGCGCATCGACGGTTTCTGCGTCGGTGAACCCTGGGGCGCCCATGCCGTCGAGCAGGGCCAGGGTTTTACCCTGGCCACCAGCCAGGCGATCTGGCCGGACCATCCGGAAAAGGTCCTGGCCTGCACCCGCGCCTTCGTCGAAGCGTACCCCAACACCGCGCAAGCCCTGGTGATGGCGATCCTGGAGGCCAGCCGTTTTATTGAAGAAAGCCAGGAAAACCGCCGCAGCACCGCGCAACTGCTGAGCGGACGCGACTATCTCGACGCCCCGCTGACGAGTATCGAGCCACGCCTGCTGGGCAGCTACAACGACGGTCTCGGCCACCACTGGCAAGACCCCCATGCCCTGAGCTTTCATGCCCGCGGCGCGGCCAATTACCCGTACCTCTCGGACGGCATGTGGTTCATGACCCAGTTCCGCCGCTGGGGCCTGCTGCGTGAAACACCGGACTACCTGGGTGTGGCGCGCCAGGTCCAGCAACTCGAGCTCTACAGTCGCGCCGCGACCGCCCTGGACATCCCCGTGCCCGGCACGCCGATGCGCAGCAGCCAACTGCTCGATGGCCACCTCTGGGACGGTTCCGCCCCCGAGGCCTATGCCCGTGGTTTTGCCCTGCATGCCCTTAATGATCACTGACAGGAGCTGGCCGTCATGCTGAAAATCCTGCTGATCAACGATACCTCGAAGAAGCTCGGGCGCCTGCGCACGGCCTTGAGCGAAGCCGGTTTCGAGGTGATCGACGAATCCGGCCTGACCATCGACCTGCCCGCGCGGGTCGAGGCGGTGCGCCCGGATGTGCTGCTGATCGATACCGACTCGCCCAGCCGTGACGTGCTCGAACAGGTGGTGCTGCTGAGCCGCGACCAACCACGCCCGATCGTCATGTTTACCGACGAGCACGACCCCGCGGTAATGCGCCAGGCGATCAAGGCCGGGGTCAGCGCTTATATCGTCGAAGGTATCCAGTCCGAACGCTTGCAGCCGATCATGGACGTGGCCATGGCCCGCTTCGAAAGCGACCAGCACCTGCGCGCGCAGTTGCAGGCCCGCGACCAGCAGATCGCCGAGCGCAAGCGCATCGAAATGGCCAAGGGATTGCTGATGAAGATGAAGGGCTGCGACGAGGAAGCCGCCCATACCCTGATGCGCCGCCAGGCCATGAGCAAACAGCAGAAACTGATCCAGGTCGCCGAACAGGTGATCGCCATGAGCGAACTGCTCGACTGACACGCACCGCAACGCAGCACACCGCCCACATCGGGCTGCGTTGTGGGGCACAGGCGTCGCCCTCTCCGCCGGCAACCTGCCGGCAATGCCCGCAAAAGGCCGTTTTTGAGCGGCGAACGGGGTCAGACTGAAAACTGGCACACATAGTGCTCAGACAATATCCGGTAGCCAACGGCGGCTGCCCCACCCCCGACAAAGACGTCGCAATCCCTACGTGAAAACGAGCAGGGATGCGGCGTTTTTGCGTTTTTGGCGTTGGCAAACTGGAGCAGGCGACCGGTGAACATCACCCGCCCGCAGGCCCAGAGCCTTCGTTGAACCCTTTGGCAGATGAGGTGTTAGATGCACAACAGTTTCTGGAAAGCCGGCCATACACCGACCCTGTTCGCGGCGTTCTTGTATTTCGACCTGAGCTTCATGGTCTGGTACCTGCTCGGGCCACTGGCGGTGCAGATCGCCACCGACCTGCAGCTGACCACGCAACAGCGTGGCTTCATGGTCGCCACGCCGATCCTGGCGGGCGCCATCCTGCGCTTCGTCATGGGCATGCTCGCCGACCAGCTGTCACCGAAAACCGCCGGCATCATCGGCCAGGTGATTGTCATCGTGGCCCTGCTGGTGGCCTGGCAACTGGGGATCCACAGCTATGAGCAGGCACTGCTGCTGGGCGTCTGCCTGGGCATGGCCGGGGCCTCCTTTGCCGTGGCCCTGCCGCTGGCCTCGCAATGGTATCCGCCGCAACACCAGGGCAAGGCCATGGGCATCGCCGGGGCCGGCAACTCGGGTACGGTAATAGCCGCCCTGGCAGCGCCGCTGCTGGCCGCCGCCTTCGGCTGGGTCAACGTGTTCGGCCTCGCCCTGATCCCGCTGGTGTTGACCCTGGCGCTGTTCAGCCTGATGGCACGCAACGCGCCCAACCGGGCCAAGGCCAAATCCATGGCCGACTACCTGGCCGCCCTCGGCGATCGTGACAGTTGGTGGTTCATGTTTTTCTACAGTGTCACCTTCGGCGGTTTTATCGGCCTGGCCAGCGCCCTGCCCGGTTACTTCCACGACCAGTACGGCCTCAATCCGCAGACGGCCGGCTACTACACCGCCGCCTGCGTGTTCGCCGGCAGTCTGATGCGCCCACTGGGCGGCGCCCTGGCGGATCGTTTCGGCGGAATTCGCGCGCTGCTCGGCACCTATGCCATCGCCACCCTGTGCATCGGCGCGGTGGGTTTCCACCTGTCCAGCTCGGTGGCAGCCCTGGCGCTGTTCGTCATTGCCATGCTCGGCCTCGGTGCCGGCAACGGTGCGGTGTTCCAACTGGTACCGCAGCGCTTTACCAAGGAAATCGGCGTGATGACCGGCCTGGTCGGCATGGCCGGTGGTATCGGCGGCTTCCTGCTCACGGCGGGCCTGGGGGCGATCAAGCAGAGTACCGGTGACTACCAGCTGGCTCTGTGGCTGTTCGCCAGCCTGGGGCTGATCGCCTGGTTCGGCCTGTACGGGGTCAAGCGCCGCTGGAGAACCACCTGGGGTTCGGCCGCCTTCTCCGCTGCCCGGGTCTGAGCCAGGACCATGGGCCTGCAACTGAGCTATGCCGAAGCCAGCGCCAGCGGGCCGCGGGAGCAGAACCAGGATGCGACACGCCTGGTCATCCCGGTGCCCGCCCTGGCCGCCAGCAAGGGTTATCTGTTCGCCCTGGCCGACGGGGTCAGCCAGTGCGCCGACGGCGGCCTGGCCGCGCGCTCGACCTTGCAGGCCCTGGCGCTGGACTATTACGCCACGCCGCCGACCTGGGGCGTGTCGCAGGCCCTGGACCGACTGCTGCTGGCGCAGAATCGCTGGCTGCATGCCAATGGCGGGCAGTCGCCGCTGCTGACCACCCTCAGTGCGCTGGTGCTGCGCGGGCGTTCCTTCACCCTCGCGCATATCGGCGATTGCCGGGTGTATCGCTGGTTTGCCGGGCAGTTGCAGCGCATCAGCGAGGATCACGTCTGGGGCCAGGCCGGTATGCAGCATGTGCTGAAACGGGCTCTCGGCCTGGAACAGCATCTGGTGGTCGACTACCTGGAAGGCGATCTGCGCCAGGATGAACAGTTCCTGATCCTCAGTGACGGCGTCTGGGCGACCCTCAGCGATGCGTCGATCGTCGACATCCTGCAGCGTGACCTGCCGCTGGAAGACACCACCCTGGCCCTGGTCGAGGCCGCGCATCGCTCCGGCAGCCAGGACAACGCCAGTGCCGTACTGGTCCGCGTCGATGAACTGGCCGACACCGACCTCGACGATCTGCTCGGGCGAGCCGAGCAATGGCCGTTGCCGCCGGCACTGAAACCAGGACAACTGTTCGAGGGCTGGCAAGTCGAGGGCCTGTTGAAACAGAGTCGCCAGTCACTGCTGTACCGGGTCCACGATGCGCAGCAGCAAGCCTGGCTATTGAAAACCCTGCCGCCACAGCGCCAGGACGACACCGCAGGCGGCCAGAGCCTGCTCCTGGAAGAATGGTTCCTGCGGCGCATGGCGGGTCGCCACTTCCCCGAAGTGCACCCCGCCGAGCAGCGTCAGCATCTGTATTACCTGATGCGCGAATACCCGGGGATGACCCTCGCCGAACACTTTAACGTCCAGGGCAACCTGGGACTCAGCCAGGGGCTGGAGTTGGCCTTGCGCCTGCTGCGCGCCGTCGGCCAGATGCACCGGCGCAATCTCCTGCACCGCGATATCAAGCCGGAAAACCTGCTGCTGGGGGGCGACGGCGAACTGCGGGTGCTGGACTTCGGACTGGCCTACTGCCCAGGGCTGAGCCGCCAGCGCGATGGCGAACTGCCCGGCACGCCCAGCTATATCGCCCCGGAAGCCTACGGCGGTGCGCCACCGAGTCCGGCGCAAGACCTCTACAGCGTTGGCGTCAGCCTGTATTACCTGCTGACCGGGCACTACCCCTACGGCGAAATCGAGGCTTTCCAACGTCCCCGGTTCGGCTCGCCGGTGCCGGCCAGTCGTTATCGTCCGGACCTGCCCGACTGGCTCGAACACAGCCTCGGCAAGGCCCTCGCCAGTGACCCGGCCCAGCGCTACGAAACCGCCGAGGAATGGCTACTGGCGCTGCAACAGGCCGAACACCTGCCGGCGCCGCGCCCCCGGCCCTTGCTGGAGCGCGAGCCGATCAAGGTCTGGCGCGCCCTGGCCCTTGGCTCCCTGCTGTTGAACCTGATCCTGCTGGCCTGGCGACTGCACGGCTGAAGCGAACACCTCCTGGAGAAATGAATATGCATGGCAAAGTCTGGTTGGTTGGCGCCGGTCCCGGTGACCCGGAACTCTTGACCCTCAAGGCGGCGCGGGTCCTGCGCGGCGCCGAGGTGGTGATGGTCGATGACCTGGTCAATCGCGCCGTGCTCGAACATTGCCCCGACGCCCGAGTGATTGCCGTGGGCAAGCGCGGCGGCTGCCGTTCGACGCCGCAGGCGTTTATCCATCGGCTGATGCTGCGTTATGCCCGCCAGGGCAAATCGGTGGTCCGCCTCAAGGGCGGCGACCCCTGCATCTTCGGCCGCGCCAGCGAAGAAGCCGACTGGCTGCAAGCCCACGGGATTGAGGTCGAAGTGGTCAATGGCATCACCGCCGGGCTGGCCGGGGCCACCCACTTCGGCATCCCCCTGACCTTGCGCGGCGTGGCCCGTGGCGTGAGCTTCGTCACCGCCCACACCCAGGACGACAGCCCATTGGACTGGAGCGCCCTGGCGCAAAGCGGCACCACCCTGGTGGTCTACATGGGCGTGGCCAAGCTCGCGGAAATCCGCGCCAACCTGATCGCCGCCGGGCTCGCTGCCGGCACCCCGGTGGCACTGATCGAGAACGCCTCGCTGCCCCAGCAACGCGAATGCCGCAGCGACCTGGCAAACATGCACGAGGATGCCTTGGCGTTCGCGCTCAAGAGCCCGGCGATCCTGGTGATCGGTGAAGTGGCGGCCAGCGCGTCAAGCCAGCTTCAAGCCGCCCGCTCGTCCCCGGGGTTGCGCTCGAAGTAGCGTTTGTACTCGCGACTGAACTGCGAGGAGCTCTGATACCCGACCCGATGGGCGACCTGCGCCACTCCCAGGCCATCGGCCAGCAACAGCTGCTGCGCCTTGAGCAGGCGCAGGCGCTTGAGGTATTGCACCGGCGACTGCAGGGTGACGCGCTTGAAATGCTCGTGGAAGGTCGACAGGCTCATGTTTGCGCAACTGGCCAGGGTCTCGACGTTCAAGGGCTCGGTGTAATGGGCATGCAAATGGCTCAAGGACGCCGCAATCCGGGAAAAATGTCCCTGCTGCTCCACCAGTGCCCGCAACACTTCCGCCTGCGGCCCGCGCAAGGCGGCGAACAACAACTCACGTACCCGCGCTTCGCCCATGACCCGACACTCCAGCGGATCCCGCAGGCAGCGCAGCAAGCGTTCGACGCAGCCGCGCATGCTGTCGTCGAGCACCACCGAGGCCATCGACTCCGGGGTCTGGGCCGCCGCCGGGCTGTCATGGTTGAGGCCCATGGCCAACACCAGCTCGCCCAGCACCGCCCGGTCGATCGCCACGGAAATCCCGAGCAGCGGCGCGCCATCACTGCCGGCAAAGGTCTCGCACTCGAAAGGCACCGAAAGGGCCTGGATCAGATAGTGTCCGGCGCCATATTCCAGGGTTCGCAGGCCCAGGTAGGCCAGCTTGCTGCCCTGGACGATGATCATCAGGCTCGGCTCATAGATCTGTGGGCCACGAGCCACGTCACAGCCGACACGCAACACCTGCACGCCCGGCAGCAAGGTCGGCACGAAGCCGTCGCGCGTGGCCAGGGGCTCGATCAGCGCAACCAGGGGGGCATTGGCGTCCAGATGACGGGTCAACAGCATGGCAAAAACTTCACGGAAAAAGGGATGGGAACATCTTCGCAGGTCCGGGGACCCTGGCGAATGGCAAAAACGCGATACCGGAGGAATAGGCAAGACACGCGGAGGATTCGCCATGGCCGTGGCCGCGGCTGACGCCGAGAATGGCTCGCCTCAACCGTCACAGCTTTGCGAGGTTCCTCATGTACACCGCCATCGGTTACGCCGCCCAATCCGCCACTACCCCCCTCGCCCCCATGTCCTTCCAGCGGCGCTCGCCACGACCTGACGATGTCGCCATCGAGATTCTCTACTGTGGCGTCTGCCACTCCGACATCCACCAGGCGCGCAATGAGTGGGGCATTGCCGTCTACCCGTTGATGCCCGGCCATGAAATCGTCGGCAAGGTCACCGCCATCGGCGCCAAGGTCACTCGGCACAAGGTCGGCGACCTGGTGGGCGTCGGCTGCATGGTCGACTCCTGCCGCCATTGCGAAGCCTGCCACGCTGACCTGGAGCAATATTGCCTCGAAGGCCCGACCCTGACCTACGCCACCCCCGACCGAATCGACGGCAGCAACACCATGGGCGGTTATTCAGACAGCATCGTGGTCAGTGAACACTTCGTCGTGCGTATCCCGGAAAAACTCGACCTGGCCAGCGCCGCGCCGATTCTCTGCGCCGGCATCACCACCTATTCGCCGCTCAAGCACTATGGTGTCAAGCCCGGCGACAAGGTCGGGATTCTCGGCATGGGCGGCCTCGGCCATATGGGCATCAAGTTCGCCAAGGCCATGGGCGCCGAAGTCACCTTGTTCACCCGTTCGGCGAGCAAGGCCGAGGAAGCGCGTCGCCAGGGCGCCGACCATGTGATCGTGTCCACCGACGCCGCGCAGATGGCCGCGGCGGCGGGTCGCTTCGATTTCCTGCTGGACACCATCCCGGTGCAGCATGACCTCAACCCCTACCTCGACACCCTGACCTACGACGGCGTGCACATCCTCGTCGGCCTGATCGAACCGGTGGACCCGGCGCTGCATGCCGCCAAGCTGGTGCTCAAGCGCCGGGTCCTGGCCGGCTCGCTGATCGGCGGGATCGCCGAAACCCAGGAAGTCCTGGATTTCTGCGCCGAGCACGGCATCAGCTGCGACATCGAGATGCTCGACATCCGCCAGATCAACGAGGCCTACAGCCGCATGATCGCCGGTGACGTGAAATACCGTTTCGTGATCGACATGGCGACCCTCAAGGCCTGATCAAGGCTGGAGGCCGTCAAAAGCTTCGCGGGCAAGCACCGTTCCCACAGTCCTCATTCGTATGCAAACTCTCGGTATGGACACGGACATTGTGGGAACCGGATTTATCCGCGAAGAGGCCCGCAAGACTGGCATCAGTCTTCACTGTATGTCACCGTCGGCGCAACGGCCCCATGCTATATTCGCGTCCCTTTCCGACCCAAAGAAGGAATGCCGACGTGAACAAGAAGACCGGCATCAGAGCCCAGCAAGCCGACCAGACCCGCGCGCGTATTCTGAAAGCGGCGGTGAAGGTGTTCACCCGCGACGGTTATTCCGGTGGCCGGGTCGAAAGCATTTCCCGCGAGGCCGAATCCAACGACCGCATGCTCTACTACTACTTCGGCAGCAAGGAGCGCCTGTTCATCTGCGTGCTGGAACACATCTACGAGCAGTTCAACAAGGCCGAAAGCAAGCTCAAGCTGAACCTGGAGGAACCACTGCAAGCCTTGCAGGACCTGGTGGCCTTCGTCTGGAACTACTACGTCAAGCACCCCGAATTCGTCGCTATCCTGAGTATCGAGAACCTGCACCAGGGCCGCCATGCGCAGCAGTCGGGCGAACTGCGGCGGCTGTCCGGCGAAGCGGTGGGCGTGCTGCGACCGATCCTTGAGGCCGGTCAGGCCAAGGGGATCTTTCGCGAGGACCTGGACATCAAGCACGTGTACCTGATGATCGCCTCGCTGTGTTATTTCTATAACTCCAACCAGCACACCCTGAGTTCGTTCCTCGGCGAGCCGCTGGCGGAGAAACGCCAGCAGCAGGACTGGCTGGCGTTTATCAGTGACCTGGTGGTGCGCGGGCTGCTGCGCCTGCCGTAGCCCTCTGTCACACAAAAATCATTGAGGCGAACACATTATTGTGGCGAGCGGGCTTGCCCGCGTTGGGGTGCGAAGCGCCCCTAAAACCTGCCATCGCGGTGTATCAGATATAACGGGGATCATGGTTTTGCGGCTGCTTCGCAGCCGAGCGCGGGCAAGCCCGCTCGCCACAATATTCCAGCATCCACCAGAAACATCCCCTCGCCCCCCAGATTTGATCAGTGCGTACCGGGATTGGCGCGTACATGCGCCACCGTTTTTTCCAGCCCTTGCCACACCGGCGCCTCACCGGCAAACCGACTGCGCAGATACGCCGCCAACTCCGCCACCTGGGTATCCGACAAGCTGTCCTTGAATCCCGGCATATAACCCAGGTCCCGGGTCGCCGGATTCTGGATACCCTGCAGGATCACCTTGAGCAGATTGTCCGGCACATCGCTGTGCACATTACTGTTGGTCGCCAGCGAAGGACTGACCCCAAACAACTTCGGCCCCAGCCCATCGGCGTGGCAACCCTGGCAGGAACCTTCGAACAGGCGCTGGCCGTTGCCCAGTGACAACTTCACCTCAGGCACCACCTTCTGCGCAGCGGCCACCGGCCGGGTCGCCTTCTCCACCACCTGCGCTTCGGCCTGCGCGCCGTTGAGCGAGGCCAGGTACACCGCCATCGCCCGCAGATCCTCTTTCGGCAATTTCGCCAGCTCACTGACCACCGGCCCCATCGGCCCCGTCGCCACGCCATGGGCTTCGGAGTAACCAGTGCTCAGGTAACTGAACAACTGATCCTCGGTCCAAGGCGTCGGTGCCTTCGACAAGCCGTTCAATGCCGGCGCCTCCCAGCCATCGACCATTGCCCCGGACAGAAACGCCGCCCCGCCCTTCTCCGCGCCGAGGAGATTGCGCGGCGAATGACAGGCCGCGCAGTGCCCCAACCCATTGACCAGGTAAGCCCCACGATTCCATTGCTCACTGCGCTGCGGCTGCACCTGGATTTCGCCCTTGCGCAGGAACAAGGCATTCCAGCCGGCCATCAACGGCCGCTGGTTGAACGGAAAACCCAGCGCATTGGCCTTGGCCGGCTGGCTGACCGGCGCCTGCGACATCAGGTAGGCGTACAGCGCCTGCATATCGGCATCGTTGATATTGCGGAACGCCGTATAGGGAAACGCCGGATACAGATTGCGCCCGTCGCGGCCGATCCCGTCGCGCATCGCCCGCTCGAACGCCGGATACGACCAACTGCCGATGCCGGTCTGCACATCCGGGGTGATATTGCTGCTGTAGAGCGTGCCGAACGGTGTCGCCATCGCCAGCCCGCCGGCATTGGTCGCGCCGCCCGGCGCCGTGTGGCACACCGCGCAATCGCCGACCGCCGCCAGCAAGCGCCCGCGCTCCAGCGTCGCCGTCGACCAGGTCCCGGCACCGGGCGGCGCGATAGGTGCGATCTCGCCATGCCAGGGCCAGGCCGTGGCGGCCATGCCGAGCAGCGCGCCGAAAGCCGCGAACAACGAACCGAACAACCATTTCGAACGCTTCTGCGGCGACTTCGGCGGATCTCCGGCGGTCCCGGCATTGAGCGCCTGCAACACCCGCTCCGGGGTAATCGGCAATTCGCGAAAACGAATCCCGGTGGCGTCGAAGATCGCATTGGCAATCGCCGCCGCGCTCGGCACCGAGGCCGACTCGCCGGCGCCCATGGGCGGCTCGCTCTGGCGCGGCATCATCAGTACATCGATCTGCGGCACCTCGGGAAAGGTCAGGATCGGGTAACCGCCCCACTCCTTGCTCGACACCGTCGACTCCTCGAAGGTCACCCGCTCCTTGAGCACTCGGCTGGTGGACTGGATCACGTTGCCGTGAATCTGGTGCCGCACGCCGTCGGGGTTGATCATCATCCCCGAGTCATGACCGATCACCACCCGCGTCACCGAGACGTCGCCGGTCTGCCGGTCCACCGCCACATCGGCGACCCAGGCCGCCCACGCCGCGCCGAAACCGGGGAACTTGCTGTGGATATAACGCGCATAGGCAAAGCCGCGACCGCGCAGCAGATGGTCTTCGTTCGGCGTCTGCATCGGCGCGGTGCGCGGGGTCCAGGCGGCGCGCTCGGCGGTGGATTTCACCAGGTCCACGGCGCGCTGGTCCGGCAGGTAACGCAGGCGATACTCGACCGGATCGACCCCGGCGGCAAAAGCCAGTTCGTCGATATAGGACTCATGGGCAAAGGTGTTGGGCAAGGCCGATACCCCGCGCATCCACGAGGCGCGGACAATCGGCGACATGTCGTTGATGCTGACCCGCATATGCTCATAGGCATAAGGCGGGATCGAAGTGCGGTCGCCCATTTCGAACATCGCCGCCACCGGCTCGACCCGGCCGGTCAGCAGCAAGGCCAGGGTCGGCGCGCCGTTGGACGGGTAGCTGGTCTGGAAATCGTAGGCGGCCACGCTGCCATCGGCGTTCAGGCCACCGTCGATGTCCATCAATTGCGCAGTGCCCTTGGGTTCCCAGGCGTGTTCCTGGTCGCGGGTCAACTGCACCCGCACCGGCTTGCCCACGGCGCGGGACAGCAACAGGGCGTCGGCGCAGACGTCATCGGCACAGTTGCGACCGTAACAGCCGGAGGCCTCCATGCGGATGATCTCGATACGCTCTTCCGGGTACTCCAGCAGCCAGGCCAGGTCGGCCCGCAGCAAGTGCGGATTCTGGCTGCCGGACCAGACCCGGATGCCCTCCTCTCGATAATCCGCCAGGCCACAGGACGGACCGATGGAGGCGTGCATCTGATAAGGCCAGAGGTAGCTGCGCGGCATGCGCTGGCTGGCAGCGGCGAGTGCCGCATCGACGTCGCCCTGATCCAGCAACGTGCGCTTGATCCGCGGATTGTCGCGAATCGCCTGCTCGACATCGCTCAGGTCCGGCAGCTTCCGCGTCCAGTCCTTCCAGCGCACCCGCAGTTCCCGCGCGGCCTTCGCCGCCTGCTCTTCACGCAGCGCGACCACCCCGATAAAGTCGCGAATCACCACCACCGCGACGATCCCGGGGATATGCGCAATGGACGATTCGTCGACCTCCAGCAGGCTGTTGCCGACAAAATCGCCGCTGTCGAAACCGGCATAGGGCGGGCGCACGACCCGGCCATGGAGCATGTCCGGTACGCGCATGTCATGCACGTAGATCAGTTCACCGGTGGCCTTGGCCGGAATATCCACCCGCGCCGTGCCCTTGCCCACCAGCCGATAGTCTGCGGCCGGTTTGAGCGGCGCATTGCCGCTGATGCGCAACTGATCATGCTCGCCCGCCACCAGTTCGCCATAGCTCAAGGCCCGGCCATCCGCCGCCTTGACGATGCCGCATTCGACCCGCAGCGCTTCCACGCTCAGCGACCAGCGCGCGGCGGCGCGCCGCAGCAGGAAACGCCGGGCCTCGGCGGCGGCATTGCGCAGGGGAATAGCGGAAATCTGCAGGGTCGCGCTGGCAATGGTCGCGCCCTGGTTCGGTGCGCGCTCGGTGTCGCCAAGCACCATGCACACCTGCTCAAGCTCCAGGTCCAGCTCTTCGGCGACGATCTGCGCCAGGGAGGTGCGGATGCCGGTGCCCAGGTCCACATGGCCGTTGAAGGCATAGACCCGACCATCGTCGTTGACCGCGATAAACAGCCCCAACTCCTTGGGTTTGACCACTGGCGTGCCGCCTTTGGCCACCGGCCCCGAGGGCGGCAGGATGTCGTCGACGACCAACAGCACGCCGGTCTTGGCCAGCCATTGGTCGCGGGTTGGGATGGCGTCGCTCATGGTCGTCGATCCTGGTTCAAGGCAATGGACGGGCGGCACGCAGCACCGCGCGAAGGATTTCGATATGGGTGCCGCAGCGACAGAGATTGGCCGACAGCTCCTGGCGGATCTGTGCTTCGCTGGGGTGCGGGATGCGGTCGAGCAGGGCCTTGGCGGTCATGATCATGCCGTTCAGGCAATAGCCGCACTGGGCCGCCTGCTCGTCGATAAAGGCCTGTTGCACCGGGTGCGGCGCCTCGCGGCTGCCGAGGCCTTCGAGGGTGACGATCTGTCGGTCCACGGCACCGGCCAGGGGAAACACGCAGGAGCGCGCGGCCACGCCGTCGACGATCACCGTGCACGCGCCGCACTCTCCCAGGCCGCAGCCGTACTTGGGGCCGTTGAGCCGCAGGTCGTTGCGCAGCACCAGCAACAGCGGGGTGTCGGCCATGGCCGTGACCGTATGTCGCTGGCCGTTGACCTCAAGGGCTAGCGTGATTTCCTGCGTCGTCATGAATTGCGCCCGCTTCATTTGATGAAGTGATCACTACATGAAAAGAGCGTGGGTCGAGAACGATGTCTCCTGACGACACACTTTTTTCTATGAAGTGGTTACTACATGAAATAAGAGCAAGAAAAGTGCCAGAGAGAAAAGATCCCCTCCGAGAGCCTGAAAAGCAGGGATGGGAAGGTGAATCGGTGGTGAGCGGGCTTGTCCGCGCTCGGCCGCGCAGCAGTCGCAAACCGGCCACCTCGGTCTACCTGATGCGCAGGATTCGCCGGTTTTGGGGCTGCTTCGCAGCCCAACGCGGGCAAGCCCGCTCGCCACAGTTATTCGTCGCGGTCGTCGATCATCTTGCGCAGCAGGAACAGCACGGCGACCTGTTCGGCGGGATTGAGGTTGCTCATGGTCAGTTCGCTGATCTTCGCCGCGCAGGGCACGGTCTGCTGCACCAGCTGGCTGCCGGCCTCGGACAAACCGACGATGACCTTGCGCCGGTCTTCCGGGTCCGGCTCCAGGGTGATCAACTCACGCGCCCTGAGTCGCTCGACGATGCCGCGAATGGTCGCCTGGTCCACCGCGGTGGCCTTGACCAGTTCGGTCAGGGAACTGGGGCCGTGATCGCGTACCGCGCAGAGGGTGACGAACTGCACGGCGGTCAGCTGCGAATCGCCGACATTCTGCTGGAAGATCGCCATATGCCGCTGGTAGGCCTTGCGCAGCAGATGGCCGACTTGTTCGGAGAAAACATAAGGCTTGGAATCAGGAATATCCGACACGGCGGGCTCGAAAAGGCGAGGGAGAGTGGACAGGCATGATGGACAGGTTGGAGGGCGGACTCAAGTGTACGGGGGCACTCATTGGAGTGAGCCGCCAGGCAGTTGAGGGCACTCTGGAGTCCGATCGAGACTTGTGGCGAGCGGGCTCGCCACAAGACACCTGAATTGTGGGAGCAGAGCTTGCTCGCGAAGAGACCAGCCAGACCACCCGAAACCTCGCTGCCCCCCCCACAGACTCAGCGCGCCCGCGACGCCTCCGGCGCCACCACATCACCGCCGATCACCACCGCCTGGTCATCCAGGTACACATCGCAATGGCGCAGCGGAATGTCCATATGGCACGGTGTCTTGCGTGTCCCGCCGACCTCGGTATTCGGCCCGGTGGAAAACAGGAAGTTGCCATAGAACGCCCGGGCATCCATGCACATACCGTCATTCTTGTCGTGCAGCCCCATCGCCGTCCACTGCGCCCGCGGTTGCAGGCCCCAACCGATATGGGAAATACCGTACACCTCGGGATCGTTGAAATACTTCATGTAGTCGCGCAGGTACTCGGCCTCGAAACCGCCGTGGATCGAGGTGATAAAACCCTTCTCGATCTCCAGGGTGATCTTCTCCCGGGTGTAGGTCTTGAACGGCAGCAGGATATCGCCGACATCCAGCACCAGCACGCCCTCGGCGGTTTCTTCGTTCGGCCAGGAGAACAGAAAGCCGCTCGGCCAGTGATCCCAACGCCCCGGTTCATCGGCGAAACCGTACTCGGTCACCGACGGGTACTGCCCCAATGCCGCGCGGAAATCGCTGCCGGCACGGGATGTCACATGGATCGAACAGGCCTGCTTCAACAACTGTTCCGCCGCCAGCACGCGCACCTTGTCCGCCTCGGTGGGGAGCATGCGCGCCAGCACTTCCGGCGGTTCCACCGCCAGCAGGATGCGCGTGCCGGTCTTGAGGATCTGCTCCTGTTCCGGCGAGTGCAGCAGCATCATGGTATCGACGATCAGATCCGCCGCTTCCAACGCCCGCTGCGCGGCGATATTACCGGTCAGCGCGGTGTCGCCGCAGTAAGCGGTCATATCGTTGCCCATGGCCGTCGGATGGTTGAACGACGGCAACTCCACCGCGTACACCTTGGCCCCCAGGCGCTGCGCCGCGTCCATCGCCGAACGCACGGTACGCGGATCGGAGTAATGACTCTTGAGCACCGCGACACTCTGGGTCGAGTCGACTTTCGACAGTTTCAATACGTGTTCAAACATCTGCGTCAGTTCGCAATCACTTACCGGCATTCTCTTCTCTCCTCTTCGCTCGCGCTGCACCAAGTCGAGGCGCGATGCTTCAGCCTAGTGCGTTTTTATAGCGTATACGCCATTTAATATCGATAAGACCTGAATTAACGGCGCTCTGCAAGCAGCAGACCAAAACGTTACCAACCCACACACACCCAACAAAATAAGGTTACTTAGCGTTACTAGCCGCTAAAACGAGCAGAAATTTAATTTTCAGCGAGGATCTTCTCTTTTAAAAAAAAGAGCGTATACACTTTAAAAACCTGGTGGCCGAACCTGCCACCCCACACTCGGAACGAGGAGCAAGCCCCATGGCAAGCACAAAAAAAATCGCCATCGTCGGCGCGGGCCTGGGTGGCGCCGCCGCCGCCACGCTGTTGCAACAAGCCGGATTTGACGTGTCGATCTACGAGCAGGCCCCGGAATTTTCCCGCCTGGGTGCCGGGATCCACATGGGTCCGAATATCATGAAGATCTTCCGGCGCATGGGCATCGAGCAGCAGCTCGACCAGATGGGCTCGCATCCCGATCACTGGTTCAGTCGCGACGGCATGAGCGGCGACTACCTGTCGCGCATTCCCCTGGGCGAGTTTGCTCGCAAGGAATACGGCGCGTCCTATGTCACCGTGCACCGTGGCGACCTGCATGCCTTGCAGATGTCGACGATCAAGCCCGGCACCCTGCACTTCAACAAACGCCTGGAGAAGATCGAAGACACCGGCGACCAGGTGCGCCTGAACTTCACCGACGGCACCACGGCAAGCGCCGATATCGTCATCGGTGCCGACGGCATCAACTCGAAAATCCGCGAGGAACTGCTCGGCCATGAGGCGCCGCTGTACAGTGGCTGGGTCGCCCACCGCGCGCTGATCACCCGCGACAAGCTGGCGCGCTACGACCTCGACTTCGAGGACTGCATCAAGTGGTGGAGCGAGGACCGACACATGATGGTCTACTACACCACCGGCAAGCGCGACGAGTACTACTACGTCACCGGCGTGCCGCACCCGGAGCTGGACTTCGAAGGCCCGTTCGTCGACAGCAGCCGCGAAGAGATGTTCGAAGCCTTCCAGGGTTACCACCCCACCGTGCAGGCACTGATCGAAGCCACCGACAGCGTGACCAAATGGCCGCTGCGCAACCGCAATCCGCTGCCACTGTGGAGCCGTGGGCGCCTGGTGCTGCTGGGGGATGCCTGCCATCCGATGAAACCGCACATGGCGCAGGGTGCCGGGATGGCCATCGAAGACGCCGCCATGCTCACCCGCTGCCTGCAGGAAACCGGCCTCGGCGACTACCGCACCGCCTTCGAACTCTATGAAGCCAACCGCAAGGAGCGCGCCTCGCGGGTCCAGGCGGTGTCCAACGCCAACACCTGGCTGCGCACCCAGGAAGATCCGGCCTGGGTCTACGGCTACGACCTCTACGCCCAGGCGCTGAAATCGGGGGTGGCGGCGTGAGCACTTTCGTCCACGGCGGCAACGTCCAGGCCAACGGCATTCGCCAGCACTACCTGCGCTATGGCGGCACGGGCCAGGCGCTGATCCTGATCCCCGGCATCACCAGCCCGGCGATCACCTGGGGCTTCGTTGCCGAACGCTTCGGCCGGCACTTCGACACCTATGTGCTGGATGTCCGCGGCCGCGGCCTGTCCGCCAGCGGTCCGGAACTGGACTACAGCGCCGAGGCCTGCGCCAGCGATATCGCCGCCTTTGCCGCCGCCCTGGGCCTGGATCACTACCACCTGGTCGGCCACTCCATGGGCGCGCGCTTCGCCGTGCGCAGTGCCGTACTCAGTCCCGCCGGGGTCAAGAGCCTGGTGCTGATCGATCCGCCGGTGTCCGGTCCGGGACGACGCGAATACCCGAGCAAACTGCCCTGGTACGTCGACTCGATCCGCCAGGCGCTGATCGGCATGGACGCCGAGGCGATGCGCGCCTTCTGCGCCAGCTGGACACCGGAGCAACTGCAACTGCGCGCCGAATGGCTGCACACCTGCTATGAACCGGCCATCGTCAGGGCGTTCAACGACTTCCATACCGTGGACTTCCACCAGGACCTGCCCAAGCTCAGCGCCCCCGCGTTGCTGTTGGTGGCCGGTCGCGGCGGCGTGATCCTGCCCGAGGACGAAGCCGAAATCCGCGAGCTGCAACCGAGCATCCGGATCGCCCACGTGGCCAATGCGGGGCACATGATTCCCTGGGACGACCTGGACGGCTTCTTCGCCGCCTTCGGCGACTTCCTCGGCGTGAGCCTGACCTGAAATGCACTATCGAACACACACCTGTGAAGCTGTGGGGCTTGCTGGACCTGATGGGGTTACTGGACCTGGAGAGGTTGCTGGACTTGGAGGTTCATCGAAGCTGTGGGAGCGGAGCTTGCCCGCGAAGCTTTTGGGGATCTTGAGGGCCCCTTCGCGGGCAAGCTCCGCGCTCACACAAGCTCCACTCCCATACAGGCTCTGCTCCCACACAAGCCCTGCACCTACAGAGTGATGTGTGACCTGAATCATCGATTTGAGGAGACCACCATGATCAAGCCCTACCGCATCGGCCAGATCGTACCCAGCTCGAACACCACCATGGAGACCGAAATCCCGGCGATGCTCAACGCACGCCAGGCGATCCGTCCGGAACGCTTCACCTTTCACTCCAGCCGCATGCGCATGAAGCAGGTACGCAAGGAGGAACTGGCGGCCATGGACGGTGAGTCCGACCGCTGCGCCGTCGAGCTGTCCGACGCCAAGGTCGATATACTCGGCTACGCCTGCCTGGTAGCGATCATGGCCATGGGCCTGGGCTATCACCGCCAGTCCGAAGCCCGCTTGCGCAAGGCCACCGCCGACAACGACGCTAACGCCCCGGTGATCACCAGCGCCGGCGCGCTGATCGAAGGCCTGAAAGTCATGGGCGCCAAGCGCATCGCAATTGTCGCGCCCTATATGAAACCGCTGACCGAACTGGTGGTGAACTACATCCGCGAGGAAGGTTTCGAGGTGGTGGACTGGCGCGCCCTGGAGATCCCCGACAATCTGGAAGTGGCCCGTCACGACCCGGCCAAGCTGCCGGGCATCGTCGCCGGTATGAACCTGGAAGGCGTCGATGTGATCGTGCTCTCGGCCTGTGTGCAGATGCAGTCACTGCCGGCGGTGGCCAAGGTCGAGGCACAGACCGGCAAGCCGGTGCTGACCGCCGCCATCGCCACCACCTACGCCATGCTCAAGGCCCTGGACCTGGAGCCGATCGTGCCCGGTGCCGGCGCCCTGCTCTCCGGCGCGTACTGAGCGAGGAGCCGGGAGATGAGCGAACAAAGCGCCAATGACAATTACCAGGGCGTCTGGGGCCAGCGGATCGGCTTCGGCCAGAAACCGGCCTTGCTGATGATCGATTTCATGCAGGGCTACACCACCGAGGGCGCGCCACTGTTCGCCCCCGGTGTAGTCAGTGCCGTGGCCGAAAGCGTCGAGCTGCTGGACTGCGCCCGTCGTCATGGAATTACGGTGGTGCACACCAATATTCGCTACCATCCGGGGCATTTCGCCGATGGTGGCATATGGGTGCGCAAGGCGCCGGTGATGAAGGACATGGTCGAGGGCAATCCGCTCGCGGCCTTCTGCACTGCGGTGCTGCCGCTGCCGGCGGAAGTGGTGATCAGCAAGCAATACGCCAGCGCGTTTTTCGGCACCAGCCTGGCCTCGCAGTTGCACGCACAGGGCATCGATACCGTGGTGCTGGCCGGCTGCTCCACCAGCGGCTGCATCCGCGCGACAGCGGTGGATGCCGTGCAGCACGGTTTCCGGACCATCGTGGTCCGTGAATGCGTCGGCGACCGCCATCCGGCGCCCCATGAAGCGAATCTGTTCGACATCGACAGCAAGTACGGCGATGTCGTCAGCAAACAGGAAGCGATCTCGAAGTTCCAGGGAGCTTGACCGCAGAACCGTGCCATAGAGCATGGTCGCGTAAAAAACTGAGCGTCGCCTCCGTGCGGAGTGTGGCGCCCAGTCTTCTGACACTGCCTTTGGAAGCCGCCTTTACCGCGCTCCAGAGTGCTGGAAAAAAGCGGCTGTATAAAAACCATAAGTCACCGCCAGGAGACAACCAATGCCCATTGCGAATGCGACAACCGCGACTTCGGTCGCCGATCCGACCCAAGCGCTTTACCACAAGATCACCTGGAAACTGATCCCGTTCCTGTGCTTCTGCTATCTGGCCGCGTACCTCGACCGGATCAATATCGGTTTCGCCAAACTGCAGATGCTCGACCAGTTGCACTTCAGCGAAACCGCCTTCGGCCTCGGCGCCGGGCTGTTCTTCGTCGGTTATATCCTCTTCGAAGTACCGAGCAACCTGGTACTGGAAAAGGTCGGGGCGAAAATCTGGATCGCGCGGATCATGATCACCTGGGGCCTGCTCTCGGCCTGCACCATGCTGGTCACCTCCACTACCCAGTTCTACATCCTGCGTTTCCTCCTCGGCGCCGCCGAGGCCGGCTTCCTGCCGGGTGTGCTGTTCTACCTGACCACCTGGTTCCCGACCCATCGGCGCGGGCGGATCATCGCCCTGTTCATGATCGGCCTGCCGCTCTCCAGCGTCATCGGCGGCCCCTTGTCGGGCTGGGTCATGGGTCACTTCGACCAGGTCAGCGGGCTGCGCGGCTGGCAATGGCTGTTCCTGATCGAAGCGGTGCCCAGCGTGTTGCTCGGCATCCTGACCTTCTGGGCACTGCCGAACCACTTCCGCCAGGCCAAATGGCTCAATGAAGAGGAAAAGGCGGTACTCGAAAGCGAACTGAAAAACGACGAGGCCAGCAGCCCCGACAGCAAGCAGCACTTTCGCGACGGCTTCTTCAACCTCAAGGTCTGGATGCTCGGCGGTATCGACTTCTCGATCCTGCTCAGCGCCTACGCCATGGGCTTCTGGATGCCGACCTTCATCCGCAACGCGGGGATCACCGATACCTTCCATATCGGCGTGCTCACCGCCCTGCCGAGTGTCGCCGCCCTGCTCGGCATGCTGCTGATCGGCGCCAGCTCGGACAAGCATCGCGAACGCCGCTGGCACATCATCGTGCCGTTCTTCGTCGGCGCCGCGGCCATGGCCACCAGCACCTTCTTCACCCATAACGTGGTGGCGACGGTGGCCCTGTTCGCCATCGCCTCCGCGGCGATCATCGGCGCGGTGCCGGTGTTCTTCAGCCTGCCGGCGACCTTCCTCAAGGGCACCGCGGCGGCCACCGGCTTTGCCCTGGCCTGCTCGCTGGCGAATATCGCCGGGCTGGTCAGCAACTCGCTGATGGGCGTGGCCATCGACCTTACCGGCAGCAGTGCCGGGGCTCTCTGGTTCTTCGCCGGCTGCCTGATCCTGAGCAGTTTCCTGGTGATCGCCTTGCCGGCAAAACTGGTCAATCGTTAAGTTACCACTGACCTGCCGACGGCCTTTCCAGGCCTCGGCAGGCAGGCCGGATCAGCACAACACAACAACCATTCATTGGGGCACATCACCATGCAACGCTTTCTCAAGGGCTGCGCGCTGGCGCTGGCTGTCGGCCTGTCCGCCGGCTCGCTGCAAGCGGCGGAAAAAGTCATTCTCGATACCGATTTCAACGTCCTCAACGACGACGGCCAGGCCTTTATCATGCTGGCGCAGTTGCACGCGCAGAAGAAGATCGACCTGCTGGGCATGACCCTGGTCAGCGGCAATGCCTGGGTCGACCAGGAACAGGTCGATGCACTCAAGGCCGTGGAGCGCATGGGGGTGGAAAAGGAGATCGGCGTCTACTCCGGCGCGGCCTATCCGCTGCTGCATGACTTCGCCACTTATCCACAGGAGCAGGCGCTGTTCGGCGCCGGCTGGCCGGGGGCGTTCAAGAACCCGCGGCCGACCTCGGCGGCGCAACTGGTCGCGCCGCCCGACGGCTTGGCGACGCACACCAAACTGCGCAGCGAAACCGCGCCGCAGTTCATTATCGACAGCGTGCGCAAGAACCCCCATGAAGTGACCCTGCTGGCCATCGGGCCGTTGACCAACCTGGCCCTGGCGATCCGCCAGGCGCCGGATATCGTGCCGCTGATCAAGCGCATCGTGTACATGGGCGGCGCCATCGAGATTCCCGGCAACACCACGCCGGCGGCGGAATTCAACTGGTGGTTCGACCCGGAGGCGGCGAGGATCGTCCTGCGCTCGCCGATCGAACACGTGATCTTCCCCAACGATGTCTGCGAGAAAGTCACCTTCGATGCCTCGGTCTACCAACGGGTGATCGCCGCCAAGGGCGCGGTGCCGGAGCTGTACAAGAGCGTGTTCGGGCCGCAGTTCGCCAAGGACCCCGGGTACCACAGCTTTACCTGGGACAGCCTGCCGGCGTTGTTCCTCGCGGAGCCGGAGATCGTCACCGAATCCCGTGAGATGTGGATCGATGTCGACACCCATTTCGGCCCGGACTACGGTCGCGCGCTGGGCTACAAGAAGAACCCGCCGGTGGGGACGCAGAAAGCCAGGATCGTGTTCGCCGTGGACCAGAAGAAATTCTGGAACGACTACGTATCGCTGGTGACCTTGCCGACGCCGGTGAAAAAACCCTGAGGACTACGGTGACCGTCCTGCGGTCACCACTTCCCCCCGCCCCCATAAAAACGACCAACGGCAAGAAAAAAGACGACCGTCCTTTCCTACTTTCCCTACCGGCTTCAGCGCCATTCGACCAGCACACACCTGCGTGGCCCCACGAACCAACTGACTGTAAATAAAGAATTTCTACGTTTATCAACGCGATTGGCAGCACTCTGCCTTCAGCCCACAACGCAAAAAGAATCGGCTTACAGAAATAGCTCACACGGCCTAGTACAGTCGCCACCTGTCAATTTTGACAGGTCCCAAAACGCATTTTTCTGTTTATAACTTCATGGGCAACCTGCGGAAGTCAACAGTGACGTTGGGGCACTTTCCGCCAGGGACGCCTGAGCAACTCAGCCAAAAAAACCGATGAATCTGTTCAATCGCATTTTTGCGGGAGTTTCCACCATGCACGCGTCACTTTCCAAACCGACCGCCACCACCCCGCCCGTGGTCCCCTCTGAACCGCAAAGCCACGAGCCCCGCCCGCGCATCAGCCTGACCCGCAAGGAGCTGGAAGTCATGGAGTGGGCGGTGATGGGCAAATCTTCCTGGGAGATTGCCCAGATCCTCGAATGCACGGAATCGGCGGTGAACTATCACTTCGCCAATATTCGCGTCAAATTCAAGGTGTCCTCGCGCTGGGCCGCCTTGCGCAAGGCTGCGGAAATGGGCCTGGTGCAGCTATGACAACGACCTCTGCCGGCTGGCCGGCGTGACATCCGCAGTCCTGACCTGATCGTCACACGAGACATGCCCTCGGTGGTTGTGACCCTCAGGCGCCCTTCCGAATCGCTATCCCCCATCGACAGACCGACGCCCCAAGGCCCCCGCTCCATGACCCGACACATTCTCCTGGCCGACGATCATCCCGTCGTGCTGCAAGGTGCGCGAATGGCCATCACTTTTGCCGAGCGCAACACGGACCTGAGCCTGCATGAAGCCCACACCAGCGATGCGCTGATCGAGCACTTGCAGCGCCAGCCCTGCGACCTGCTGATTACCGATTTTTCCATGCCCAACGGGCGCTTTCCCGATGGCATCACCCTGATCCGCTATATCCGCCGGCACTTTCCACGGCTCAAGGTGCTGGTGATGACCATGATCAACAGCCCGGCGCTGCTGCGCGCGATACTCGACCAGGGGGTGGCCGGGCTGTTCGACAAGCATCGTCCGCTGCACGAATTGCGCGTGGCGGTCGAGCGCGTGAGTGCCGATCGCGAGTACCTGAGCCCCAGCTTTGCCCTGCTGTTGAAAATCCATGCTACCAGCGACCTGCTCGATAGCCCGCTGTCGCAGCGCGAGCTGGAAGTGCTGCGTCTGTTCGGCCAGGCCTGCTCGGGGCGGGAAATCGCCGAACGTCTCAACCGTAGCGAGAAGACCATCAGCCGGCAGAAGCGCACGGCGATGGAGAAGCTCGGGCTGCGGCACAACGGCGAGTTGGTGGAGTATGTGCGGCGGGCGGGGTTGGGGTGAAAGGCTCTTGAAAACACTCGGATGCCGCCCCCCCCCTGTGCCTCGCCACCATGGTCAACCCGATCCCTGTGGGAGCTGGCGGTTTTATAGCACTTTATCATAAATATTATTTCAAATCCGCTTGAACACCTATCACTTCTAACAGTAGACCATCACCTGACTTCAGCACAGCATAATAAAAGTAATGACATACAACAACATTACCGCAGGACATCAGTCATGAGCACCAGGCCAAACAGGTTTATCTTCCATTCGACATTCTGGCTTTCTACTGTTGCCAGCATGTTCATTCAGAATACCGTTGCCGATTCCAAACTACTCGCACCGACCTCGGACCATCAACCCATGACAAACGAGGCCAATGCGATAGTGCAATACAATAAATCAACTCCCAGCATCGTCTCAACACTCATCACCCAGGCGGATATTTCTTCGCTTACCCCATCGACCCAACTGATCGAGCTCAACCTGACTCCTGACTTGACCGTCAGCATTGGCAATTTGCATCTAGAGAAAAATAAAAATGACAACATCGCGGTTTGGCATGGCCAGGTAAAAGAATTACGTAATGCCTCCGACAAAAGTACTACACCGGTCAAGAGCGAAGACAGTGATGTCACTCTGGCAGTCAATGGCACAATGATTACCGGTACCGTGCGTTATGCTACCGAGCTCTACCGGATAGTCCCCTTGGGCGGACAGTTGCATGCCATTTTCAAACTGGATGAAAGCCGCTTCCCGTCAGATGACAATGACACCGTCGAGATCGATCAATCATCGTCGGCACCTGTCCCTGCACGCAATACGGCGCACTCGGAGCGGGCTTATACCAAGATTCGCGTCCTGCTGGTCATGTCCAATAATGCACGACCATGGATCACCGACCCACAAGGACTCGCCGCCGCAATGCTCGCCGAAGCCAACAACGGATTGGTCAATAGCAATATAGACGTACGCTTTGAGTCCGCCGGTATCTTTCCGATCAACTACAATGAACGAGGCAGTGGCGAGGAGGGTTTCGGCTACTCGCTTGCGGACTTGAAAAACAACGCTGAAGTCCGCGCCCTACGCGATGCAAGAGCGGCCGACAGCGTCGTCATGTTGGTCGTTAATAATGCTCTTAGGGGAAAAGCCTACCTGCGAGCCACCCGGGACAATGCATTCGCTGTCGTGAGCGAATCAGCAGCCACCGGGCAATATACCTTCGGGCACGAGCTCGGCCATAATATCGGGGCTGGCCATGAGAACTCAGAGGGACCGATCGCTTACGCACACGCTTATCATAAATCGACAGGCGGATTCCCCTTCTCGACGATGATGTCATCCACCTGCGCCGCCAATGTCTGCCCACGCATCAACGCCTACTCCAGCCCCAGTGGTACATGGTTTGCCCAACCAACGGGGGTAGCGGGTATAAGTGATAATGCCCGCGTCATCCGGGAACGGGCCGGGGCCGTGGCAGACTTCATGCCTGAGTTATCTCCCGTTGCCGCAACGCCGACAGATTTTTGGGACGCCCTGCCTCGCCCCGGCAACAACAGTATTCGACTGGCCTGGAATGCCTCGTCGGGCGCCGCCGGCTATGAGGTCAAGGAGCTCAATACGGAAAATGCCAATCCAAGGACCACCACCGGCACTCAAATAGTGCTATCCGATCTGCCGAACGGATATCACACGTTCCAGTTGCGAGCCTATGATTCCGCCAATCGTTTTTCACTTCCCATCACTACTTTCCTGGGCATACACCAACTACCAAAACCAACGGGATACCGAATCTCGAGGAACAGTGAAGGCACCGTTTTGGCAACATGGGATCCGGATCCCCAAGGTCGCCTGTTCCCCAGCATGACCACGGTCAGCGGCTTTCCGACGTTTCCGTCAATACTGAACTTTGCGGTTCTCGGCAAACTACCGTCGGGCGTGACGTATCACTTCCAGACTTACAGGTACTCAGGAAACCTCATTTCGGAACCGGTTGAAATCACAACGGCGGTGCCTTGAGCAGGGTGAGCCAACGGGTCGCGGCGGTACTGGACCGGCAAAGTATCGCTTAGAGAGAATATTCGCAGGCAAGCCACTCATCTACAGGTTGCGTTACGTTGCCCTGTTTCAATGCTCAGACACGTAATCGCCAACCCAGTACATCCATCAGGTCGCAGCCGTCGCGCAGGACCATCGCCGGCACCTGGAGGATATGTTGGAAGTCGATGTCATTGGCGTTGTGCAATTCGATCCGGGCCAGGGCTTCGAGCATTTGCGTCGCGGCCAGGAAGCGGGCGGCGGCGTTGGCGTGGAGCACATCAGTGGGGCTGTCGGCATCGATCAGCAAGCTGGGGATCAGGCAGTCGATGGCGGTGAGGGGGACGTATCTAGTCATGGGTAAAGCCTCGTTTTTTAAATGAGCCTTTGCGCATTTATCAACGAGTCGCCAAACCCGTGTCGCCAATATGAGCGGCTGGTGGACTATAAACAGCAGGCTTCGGGCTATGCAAGATACAGGCAGTTGAGTAATTGTAAGAAAGGATGAGTGATTCGTATGCCTTGTCCAGTACGGGATGCTGTATCCTGCACACCCTGGATAAGACACAGCACCACCAGGCCATCGCGTATAGCCCGTACGGTCATCATGCAACGGCAAGCGGCTTGTTGAGCCTACTGGGGTTCAACGGCGAACGAACGGACCCGGTGACCGGGCATTATTTATTGGGAAATGGCTACCGGGCAATTAACCCGGTGCTGATGCGCTTCAACAGTCCGGACAGTTGGAGTCCGTTTGGCGAGGCGGGACTCAATGTCTACGCCTACTCGGCGATACGGTATTTCAAGCGACGATGATGTCGACTATCAGATCGCATCGCTGGCACCGCTATCGTCAGAAAATCGGCTTGTGTCTTGCGTCTTGATTAGACTGAGCTGTAATGAGTTCCCAGCCTCATCTCGCCAATCCGGGTAACAGGAGGCCCATAACACCCTCCGATTTCGTTAGTGCCAACTGTCAACAACACGACCACTTCGATTAATTTTTAGTATGCCATTCTGACGTTGCCAGCCATATTCAGTTTGAACAAATCTAACTGTTTTAGCTCGTTCCACCACCTTCAAAAAGTTCTGAATTTGATTTGGTGTTACAGGGCCCAACCTTTCCACCCTAGAAACCCCAAGCAACTGCTGATTCTGCTGCCTAGCCATCTCTATATATCTACGCTGCTCCCTCCCTAGTAACTTTTCATAAACACCACCACTTTTTAATGACGACTCAGGTGTCAACCATTGGGTATGAAGTCGCGCATTGGAAGGGGGCTCCGGCAGTGGACCTTGGCGCCCAAGAGGCAGTGAGTCTTGTGAGTGAACGGAAGTTACTGTAGAGGTCGACGCTCGAGATTTTATAGAGGCATTGGATCCAGTGTATAATGGATTCGCTTTTATTACTTGCGGAGGCATCACGGGACCAGAAACCTTCACGGGCACTACTTTAGTTGGCACTACCTTTGTCCGCGCACCGAACCCAAACGCTTTTCCAATAGATCTAAATATACCCATGAGCGACCAGTGCCCCGTTGGATCCATATTATTAATCGAGTCGCCCTCACAATACATATACATATTTATCCCGCCCTCATCAAACGGGCTAAGACTGTCCGGGCTATGAAATCGCATCAATCCCGGGCTATAAGACCGATAGCCGTTTCCCAACAAATAGCTGCCGCTCTGCTCTTCACGCAACTGACCATTGAAGCCCAGCGCGGTACTCACTGGTTGCCCACTACTGCGCTCTCCATAAGCGCTATACGCCATATCCTGTCGCGTACCGCTTGGGTCGACTTCACTCAGCACGCTGTTCGCCGCATCAGTCGCCAGCAAGCACGCTCCGTCATCCTGACATTCGACCAACAAGCTATCGCCACCACGCATAAAGGTCCGGTTCTGCCGAGGACCGAGAGTATTGGCCAACTCCTCATCACGATAGAAGCGTTGCTGGCTCTCACTCCCTTCCACCTGCCGCGACAGCTTATCCAGCGGATCATAACCATAACTGCGCGGCGTTCCGCCGCCTGGCGCGCTGACACTGAGCAGGCGATTGAGCGCATCGTATTCCAGGGTACGCCCCGCTTCGTCGGTGGTCAGGTTGCCATTGAGGTCGTAGGTCAAGTCGATCTGCGCTGGATAGCCCGCGTTGCCCTGGTTGAGCACCCGGGTCAACTGGGTCGGGTCCTGGGTATTCTCGAAGAGATAATCGGCCATGTTGCTCTTGCCATCAGCCGTATCGGTAATCACCAGAATCAGGTTATCCAGCTCGTCGAGAATAAACATCTGCTGGGCAATCGCATTGCCATAGGGATCGGCCGGTGGCTGGCTGCCGCTGCAGGTATAGTTCTCCAGACGCCCGCGCAGATCATAGACATAACCTTCATTGCGCAACACCTGGCTGCCTTCGCTCAGGGTCCGTTGCAGCAAAGCGTCGACATCGCTGTAGGTCTGGGTCAGCGTCTGCGCCACGCCATCGAGATCGAAGTGGCGCAGGGTCTCGCGGTTGAACTCGTCGTATTCCAGGCTGATACCGACCCGGTGCTTCTCGCCGGGGCTGACCTCGTCCTCGGTCTGGATACTGACGATATTGCTCAGCCCATCGTAGTCGAAGCGCGAGGTGGTGGTGCCCAGCGAGGTCAGCTCCAGGCGCCCTTGCAAATCGTAACGATATTCCTGCTTGTGTCCCAATACATCGGTGTATTCCAGCAAGCGCCCGCGCAGGCTATAGAGATAGTGCATCTCATACGTCTGGCCCCCCTCCTGCTGGCTGGTTTCGCTTTTCAGTTCGCCATGACTGAAGTAAGTCCTCGCCAAGCGCTGGCCGGCTTCGCGGCAATTGAGCAAGCGGGCATTCTGCGAATCGTATTCGTAGTCGCTGGTGCTCCCCGGCAGCCGACGCTGCAGCGGTTCCTCACAGAGACTCGGGCGGTAATCATAGGCGATGGACTGGCCACTGGGGGTGGTCACCTGTTTGGGCTGGGTCTGCTGCGGGTCATACTCGAAGACTTGCACCCGGCCACCGGTGACCGAGCGGGTCATGCGCCCCAGGCCATCGAAGGCCTGGGTGCCCAGGGGCTTGTTATTGACACTGATCGACGTCGGCCAGTCCTCGGCACTGTGCGCGGCATACTCGCGCCGGACCACCGCGTTCAGCGGCAGTTTGCTCTGGACCATGCGGTCGAAGGCGTCGTAGCTGTATTCGGTGACCCGCAACGGCGTGCGTAACCCGACCTCCTCCTTCACCAAACGCCCCAAGCCGTCATAGCTGTTCTTCTGCCGGCTGATCACCGTCTGCCTCAGGTCGAGACGCTCAACCTGAACCGGTTTCTCGAACAGATTGAGTTGGCTGACGGTTGCACCGCTCAGCTTGGTCGGTGTCGCACTGTCCTGCTGCCAGCTACGCTGCACCGCCCCGGTCAGGCCGTCGCCGATCGGGTCGGTCTCGGCGTGCTCTTCGACACCGTCCGGGCCAATCACACAACTCTGCTGGTTCCAGTCGTCATATTCAAAACGGCTGATCAGCGGCACGGTCTTGAAGACGGCCCAGTCCACATCCCACCAGTCGAACTCGACTTCCTGGGCCAGGTTGCCAAACACGTCGTAGGTCGCCGCGTAGGTCTGGCGCTGGGTGCTCGGGTTACTGCTGTCGGCATCCGCGCGCGTCTCCTGGATCGCCCGGTTCAGCCCGTCCAGCGTCGTGACCGTCTTCACCCCCTTGACGTCGAACAGCCATTGCTCGGCACGCTGGTTGATACTGCCGGACAGGAAGTATTGATAATGCCTCGTGGCCTCGTAGAGCGGATCGTCCGGCGCCACGGTCTCGCTGGTGACCCGGTTCAGGACATCGTAGGTACGGCGGATTTCCACATCATTGTCATCCCGCTCCAGCAGGGGCTCACCATTGAGCAGCGAACTTTCCAGGGTGATGACCTTGTTCACCGTATCGAAATCCGTGCGCAGGGTTTGTAGCGTTTGCAGCACGGTCTCGCCCACGCGGGCATTGGCCAACACGCTGTAGGCATAATCGGTATAGGTGGTCTTGCCGTTCAGGGAGACACCCTGGCACTCGATCCGGCCATGCCGCACCGGATCGTTCGGCGTGCTGTAGTAGCTGTACTCGGTGCGTTGCAACTCGCTGTCGGTCGTGCCTTGTTGCACCCGGGTTTCGCATTCGAGCGCCAACCAGTCCGAGCGGGCACTCAAGGTCAGCGACGGCTGCGCGCTATAACGATAATCCGTGCGCAGGACCGGAGCCCCGGCGACATGACCCGGCGCCGGCGTCACGGTCTTGCTCTTGAGGTTGCGCACAAAACCGTCGGGGTCTTCGGGGCAACCGTCTTCGCCATTGGCCAGATAATAGGCATTGGTTTCGACAATGCCATTGGCCTGGGTCTGTATCAGCGGATTGCCAAAACGGTCATAGGTCGTGCTCGACTTCTCGGTACGCAGGCGATTGGTCTGCAGTACCCGCCAGCGCTTGATCACCTCGTAGGGCAACTGGAAATAGTCCGGCTGGTTGTCGAAAGAGGCATCCGGGGTCAGGTGATAGGTGGTCTCGACCTCCTGTTCCTTGTCGTTGCGCCGGGTGGTTTCCTTGGTCAACAGATGGAAGCGGTTGAAGGTGCGCTTGATCCGCTGCACCTCGACGGTACCTTGCATCAAGCATTCGCTGGAGCCGTATTCGTAGGTAAGGTCCGCTGCCTTGTAGAGGTTGTCCAGGCCATCGTTGTCCCAGATCAAGGTCAGGTTGCGACCGAGAAAGTTGTTCGAGGCCGGATAGCTGTCGCTGTCGTCATAGCGGTACTGCGTTTCGACCGTGGGCTGTTCACCGCCGGGAAACACCCGGTGCACGGCCACCCGCGGCACTGGCTGCTGGCCGCTGCCGTTGGGGAACTCGTGGCCCACCGAGTCATAATCGATGACCTCACGTGCGCCCAGCGGGGTTTGCACCTCGCTGATGCAGTTATAGTCACCGAACTTTCTGTAATTCAGGCGCCAGGCAATATTCTGCCCCGCCTGGGATGGCAAGGTGATCACCCGAACCAGCTTTTCGAGGCTGGTGTCCAGGCTCATGACATAGCTCGCCAGCACCGTGCCACCCGGACCTTTACCCGGATGCAGGTCGAGGGTCACGCTGCCGGTATCGCGCCGGACCTGGAGCAGGTCTCCCTGGACATCCCTGATCCATGCCAGCCGCCAGTATCTGGCGTTGAACAGCTCATATCCCAGCGTCACCGCATGCCCTTCGGCCGACAGCATTTGCACCGGCAAGGCAATGCGATCATTGCCGTCGCCGTGGACCTTCAGCCGTTCAATCAAGCCGGACTTATGCACCAGCTCATAGTCATGGTCGGCAGCGCTGCGGGAAAAAAGCCGGAAAGTGACAAGCTTTCGCTCCTTCATCAGTTGCTCAGAACCATCCTGCGCGGTGACCTTGAAGCGCTCCCCGCTGCTCAAGGCCAGCATCTGGTTATGCGGGGTGAACTGCGACAACTGCAGGTTCCAGCCCAGGCCATAGCCGCTGTCGAACAGGTTCATCGGATTGAAGTTCAAGACCAGCGGCACCAACGGACCATTCAGATAGTTGGGCTTGAACTCGGGAAACTCGATCGACAGGGTGTATTGATTGGTCCGCGGGTCCACACCGTTATTGAAATAACTCATAAAATTGAAGGCATTAGAATGCACTGCCGTGGAGTCGCTCATGATGGCGCCCTCTAATATGCCAGAATTAACCCACTGTCTGTCCACCAGCCATGCTTTAGGGGGTCACGATGTCGCTTTTCCAAATCCGGACACAGGACAATTTCCCCTTAATTTGCCCACCCGAATGATACTTATATTCCATACGGACCCCTTTAACAACAATATCGCCTGGGTTAGCCGTATTCAACTCACGCTCAATGGAAATAAACCGAGTATCCGTCAACTCTATATAGGTTCGAATCTTATACCTCCACATAGGTGCCGGAGAATCAAACTCGGGACAGTCGTAATCCGAGTAAAACCCGATAATCGTCGCCGAAGGAACGCTTTCCAACCTAAAAAAACTCATCTGGTCATTCTTACAGCCGTGATATTTCATATTGAAGTAATCAGTAACAATGGGAAGCCTACAAGTATCTCCAGTACCATTTTCGTTTTCAGCCAACACAATATATCCTTCTGGCTCTTGCGCCTTCGCTTTCGCCAAAACCTCAGTTGCCGAGGGCAGCATCAGTGCGAGCACAACGACCAGCGGAAAAAATTTAAACATATTCATGACAAACTCCTACTCCACCAAGATGGATCGACAGAAAATTTCGAGTGATCGAGCATATTCCGGTCGGAGATACCCACCTCACGAGACGCAAACCGTATTCTACGTAAGTGTAAGTTACCATTTTCATCCCGAAGAGCCACCGCCAAATCCCGACCGAGTGACAAACGAGGTGCATGACCCGGAAGGATAAAACTGACATCATCCACGCGACACAACACCATCCCAAACGTGCCCCGTTCATAAGAGCCAGGCCTATCGACGTCCTGCTTCAAACGAGTGCCAGAAAGTGTTCGAATCGAGTTTATATCGTCGTCAAATTTGAATTTCCCGCCATATTCATCTTCATAAAAATCAAATTTGCTTTCAAAATAACTACCGGTATAACTGAACATGATTTCCGCTGGCCGCTCGCTCTCCCAACGAATGGATGACAGATTGATCAACGGACTGGACGCATCGATCGGCAAAAAATCCAAGGTGACAAATTCCTGCCCTCGACACTTCAATAACCAGAAATCACCACTGTTGAGTTCCATATTCATCTGCTCATCCAGATCGCCCGTTTTCTTGCCCCACAATCGTTCCACCCGATCAAAGCTGTACTCAAACTCTCCGGGAGGATCTATGGCCGTCGCCGTGATTGCCGTTCCTATTGCGGTGCTACCTCGTTCGCCGGACCAATGCCAATCATTGACCTTATCCTGCTGAAACCCGGCAACGAGTGTGGTCGAGCTGTTTTTCGCATCCAGTGTGAGCAGATAAAAATCTTGCACGGACAACGAATCATCCTCGGCCTGCGTACTGGCCAGTGAAGCACTAGGCTGCTGAGGATAGGCAAGGGAGAATGAACTCCGCGTCTTGCGCATCTGCCAGGCGCCATAGAGGGTGTTATCGATACCTTCGACATCCGGCTCAATAATCGTCAGTATCTGGCGATCGTCATGGGTGGCCAGGCACATGCTCCTGCGCTCGTCCAGACTCAGTCTGAAATATTTGATCTCACCATCTATCAGCACCCCCCGGGTTCGGGTCGTGATGCGAACCTGCAACTGCTGGTAACCGTTTCTCAGCACTAGCCCCTGGGTTCTATTCTCAAGGCCATTGGGTATTTCGATGGTGAACTGAGCGAGTTCCTCCCAAGTCGGCTCCTCAGCTTCTTCCCTCCTGTTGAGCAGGGCGATGTCCCTGAACAGCACCACGCCATTGCGCACCACTTCACAGGCCAGCACCGTGGTTTGCGTGACACCGTCCGCCGGCGCGGTATAGCGGCCCTCCTGGTTGATGGTGCCGACGCCGTCGAGAATCCGCCAACGCCTGGGCACATCGGGCAGCACGCTATTGTCATCGCGCAACTGCACGCTGGTCCCTCCGGGCACTCGCTGGACAAAGGCCGGTTCGACCTGCAGGAACGACTGTGCGTTATTAAGCACCAGCAGCGATTCCACCGATTGGCTGGGGGCGCTGGTCTGACAACGTACCCGTTGCAGGGAAAGCGATCTGGACATGGCCTCGGCGTTCGCGGTGAACATCCATTGCGAACGCTGGGTCATTTTTTGCAGGCTGCCGTACAGGGGAGCCTGCAAACTGCAACTGAGGGTGTTGTTGCCATCATTCGCCGCGGCGCTCAGGGTTATGCCGGGCTGCTGCGCGACGTCCTGAACCAGTACTGCCGGAGATACCTCCAACGCCTCGAAGTCCACCCGCAGCAGCGCCGAGGCGCGATACTCACCCCGGGTCGCCGTGACCACTATATCCAGGTTGTGATATCCGATCTTCAGCGACGACACGGCCTTATAAAGACCATTGCTATCAATCTCACCATTCCCCTCATCGGAATGACTGCGCAGGCTGACCGCCTCCCAGGTCACGCCACTGGTAATAGGCTTGTTCTGCCAATCGAGCAACTGAAAGCGCTGCTGCCCACCGGCCTTGATCGCGGAAAATCTCGGCTCGACCACGATGCTGGTAGTCGCCGGACTGATCTGGCCGACTGCCAGCCAGTCAAACGGCGTGTGAGTCGAGAGCACCTTGAAGAGGTTTTGCCCGGGAAACGACAGGCTCTCCGGCAACTCCAGGTCATTGCCCACGGCAAGCGGCAGCACCTCTCGGGACACCACCACGGAGGCCGTGTATTTAGGCTGGCCGCCCTCCAGATCACTCGGAATCAGGATGGGGAAGTCCGCGCCCAGTTCAGCACCAGGGCCCGTGCCGCCACGCACCTCGATCAACGCCAACACCACACCGTCGCCTTCATTTAGCGCGCCCTTGACCTGGGCACCCGGCTCGGCCTGGGTACGCAGGCGGAAGTTCTTGGGTGTCAGTCCGCGATAACCCTTGAGACTGATCCGACCCAGCTGGAAGACGGTTTGATTCGGCTCCATGTCATCGAATTGCGCTTGGAAAAACGCCCCCAGAAGGTCAGCCTCCCCCGCTCCCAACAGATCACAGGAAAAGTGCGTAGCCCCTCGCAGATCCAGGGTGATCCGGCCCCGTCGATCGACCTCGGCCACTACCACCTTGAGGTTCACGGTCATTGTCACGCTGAAACCCTGCTGCTCCATGACGGGGAACCTGGAGAGCAGTTGGGCCGGCGCTCCCGCTTGCGAGTGCCAGGTGAAGATTTCACCCGACACAATATTCATAGTGACCGTGGCCGTGGAGTCCCTTGAGGTAGCGCGTTCGAACGAGATCCGGGGGGTGCCCAGCCGCAGGGCCTTCACTTCGGCAAAATCATCGCGGCCCTCGCCGAGGGCGGTTCGACCACTGAGATACGGTAGAAAACTGAACACTTCATAACGCGTGATATATTGCTGTTCAAGCAAGTAATTAAGACGGACACGATTGCACGAAAAAATGGCATCCCAGCCGCGGGTCATCAACTTCCCTTGCATCATTGACAGCAGTTCACTTAACTGGGCCATGATCGCTTCCTCTATCAAATTTGATACCGCACACCGAGGGTGAAACAACCGAATAACGGGTTACCGACGCACGCCCAGAAATACTCTTTCAGCATTCGCCAATGGCAACGGCAGAATGAAATAACCCAGTAATGTGCCCACAATGGGATTACCGCTGTCGAAAACGGCGGTTATCAATACAAAGGGGGCATTGCTGAAGCCGTCCTCCCGATAAAGCCCATGCTCATCGATTGTCCCCGGCCCGTCGAACTCAATGGCCCACTCAACCCCCTCCGAGATGGGAAAATTATTGGCGGAAGCCAACAGCTGAAGTTGTCCCGGGACAGCCGCCTGCGGGTCGGGTTTGATGGTCAGGCCCGGATTTCTATGCAACGCAAGAATACGGCTGGATACCGTGTGACCACTGTCGGGATCGGTGACGATAATTTTATCGAACACATAGGTTTTCTCGGCCACCTGGCTCGCCGCGGTGTAAGTACAGTGCTGCGATGTTTCATCCGGACTCAGGGTGCCGCTTTCACCGGCAACAGGATTGTCGATAGCCCATTGCAGACGTCCGCCACTGATCGAGCGTGCCGACAATTCAACGCTTGCACCCTGGTTGCACACTTGAATGTCGGGGAACACCACCAATGTTTGTCCCAGTACCGTAATGGTTGTCACGCAGGTTTCATGGGTCTGCGTATCTTCGGCAATCAACAGTATCTGGGCGGACGGCCCGGACAATGTATGACCCGGCGGGGCCCTGTAGTTGCCTTCCTCGTCAATGGTCCCCGGGTTCGCGCTGTCGAGGTTATCCAGGGTGAACCTCACCGAACGCTCGGGCTCGACCGAGAACTTCAAACGCTCGCCGGCGAGCAACATGGGATGCGCTGGGGTGATCTGGAACGACGCGGCGGCGGCGGCCAGTGTTCCAAACGCCGCATAATCGAGGGGCAAGGCAATCACGGACGGTTGCAGCAGCGTGTCGTCAGCCACCTCGGTGTCGTCGAGAAACACCTGCGCGGCCTTGGCCGTCAAGCTTCGCGAGTACTGCTCGAGCACGGCGGTTTTTACCGTGTGGCCGACGAAGGCCACTATCCGTTGACGCATCTTCTCCGGCAGGTCCACGGGCAATCCGCTGATGGGGACGACCTCTGGATTGCGGGTTTGCGGCACGAAGACTTCACCCCCTACCTCGCCGCCGGCAAACTCATCGGCAATCATCTGGAACACCTGCTCCAGGCTGAAGGAAAACTCGGCGGTATAGGTGGTCCAAGTGGTGCCGTTGACCCGTGGGCGGTAGTCGACTTTTACCGTGCCGCGGGTTTGCCAATGCTGCAGCGCCCGGGTGCGCTCGAAATCAGCCGTCAACGGCCGACCGCCCAACGTAGCCGAGAGGTCGAAGGGTTCGGAACGGTATTCGTATACATCGTCTTTATAATCAGCGGTCGCGGCGATCGTCAGCGTTCCCGCCCTGGCCCTGAGCCCCGTGGCGCGTCCCGTCCCCGGCTCCTCGACAAACTCGACGTTTTCGGCACCGAAGGTCTCCAGAAGTGCCACGCCGAATCCCGCGCGATTGACCAGGCTGGAGGAAAACTGTGCGGCAAAGCCATAGTCGCCGCCGGGATCGTTGGGAATCAGGTATTTGTAACCCGAGTCGTTGCTCGGTTTGCTGCCGGATTGCCCATGCGCCATGGTTGCATACAGCAGCAAGGCACCTTCCTCGGAACCCGCAGCCACCGATTGGCTGCCGGCCTCGACATTCGCGACCTGCATGAACGGATTGGTCTGATCAGGAAAGCTCACCAAGGGGTAGACACTCTGCTCTCCCAGCGCTTGTAACTGCTGCTTGAAAAGCCGCCCGCCGGCCTCTTGCTCATTCACCGTGGGGGCATCCATGAAGCGGAACGTCACGTCCTCCCGCGCCAGGTCGCAAACCACCTGTGCCGCGTGTTGGCTGCCGCCGGCGCGAAAGACGATCGGTACCACGCACTCCAGGCGCGGACCGTTGAGCAGGCTGTAACTGCTGAGCGAACGGACCGCATCATCGTAGGTGACTATTTTCTGGCCGCTGCTCAGTTGCAGGCTCACGACCAGGTTGTTCGACACCAGGGAGGCCCTGGCAAATGACAATACCGGATAATTCAAGGCACACCCGCTCAGGTGATGCTTGACCACGACTCCCGGGGTATCCGGAATTTCAAAATATCCGCTGATACCCTTGATAGCGGTGCCCAGACTTAATCGGATCGCATGCTGATCCTGTAATGCACTATTGAGTGGACCGCCCGATACCGCGAGCAGGTGATCCCAATCATAAATTCGACTGGTATCTTTCATCCAGCCCAACAGTTCTTCCAACGAATAACTGGCCATAGCTAATGTCCTCGTTTGACATCCTGCCCGCACAAAAACTGATGGAGTAATTTTTTAAAAAACGCCCTCGCTACAGCACCTGGCTCAATAACTCTACCTCTTTAGAAAACGCCATCAGCGGTAACGGTAAAATGATATGGCCCTTATAGATACCGATGACGATGCTATCCCACCGTGCAACGATGCAGACAAATCGCGCCTCGGTATTCGGGTCCGCGTGATACCGGCCTGGAATATCCGCGTCCATATGACCCGGCCCATCGAATAGAATCGCCCACTCATCAACGAGGTGCGTCAGATCGCTGTTATTGGACTCTGCTTTCAACTGTACTTGCCCTGGCGGCAGTTCCGTCGCACCGGCAACAGTTGATAATGTGATCGCCGGCTCAAATTGTTTGACCAGCATGTACACGGATCGTGACTGGCCCTTATAAGTTGCCACGATCTCATCCAGCACATAAGTGTCGCCTTCCACCTTCGGCCCGGCGATATAGGTGTAAGTACCGTCGACCGCCTCGATATCGCCACTGCCAGGCCCCGGATTATTGACGCTCACATCGACAGGTCCCTCTCCGAGAGTCCCTATCGTCAATTTGACCTCCTCGCCAGTACCGCAATAGGTGATCAATGGATTGATCGTCAGCGGATTGGCCACCACGGTCACCAGTGCCGAACTGCTGAAATTCGTCACCGGATTGCTTGCAGTCACTCGCACCCGGGTGAAGCGATCGTCAATCTGCCCGGCCTGCGGCGCCTCATACACCCCGCTGGAAGGATCGATACGGCCTGGACTGCGCGTGCCGCGGCGCAAATCTTCCACGGCCCATCGCAAGCCGTTGATCACCGGCTGCGTCTTGAATGGATGGGAAGCGCCGGCGGCGAGCAGCGGCTCGGGCGTGGTGATTGCAAAACTGCTCAGGTCCGGATTGATACGACCAAAAAAGCTGACATCACTTGGGGAGTTAACCTCGTTGCCGATAATCGCGTTGCCAAAATTGAGTTTGATATTACCTTCGATAAACTCCTTGACCGGCGTTTCGGAGGGAAACTCTTTGGCCAACGCCTCCTCAATCATGCCTTTGACCTGGTTACTATTGAGTGCCGCACGCGCCATCAATACCAATATCGGGCTGATCAGCGCCAGAATAAACAGTTTGAAAACAGCTTCGGCAAATTCATCACCCGGGGCTTTTCCGGGAAAGGCCAGCGCCGGGGTTTGCTCCGGCACATCAGCCTCCGTATCAGCGTCGTAAATAAACTCCTTCAAACTGATTTTTCCACCCGCGGCATCATCCACCAACTCATAAACAGCTTTCAAGGAGACGGAGTACCTTATCTCGTTGTCCAAGCGAGCGCCGGCACCCAAAATATTACTTTGAATAACGACAATATCTGTCGGGATAATCCCTTGAGACGCCCACTCCAGGACAACAGCATCGCCCTTCATCTCGACTGTCAGTGCATGGGCCGCCGGCAGGTCAAAACCGACAAAGCTGTATTCAATATCCGCCCATAGATCCAGGCCAAGAACGTTGTGCACCACCCTCTGCCGTTCTGGCTCCCCCCCCGAAATATGAAGGACGCCGCCCTTCGCCGTCGCGGAGACCCAATCATTTTCATTGTCAAAAACAAAATCAAAGTCATGGTTGCCAATCAAATCGCCCAAGGACTTAAGCAACCCGCCCATCAATACTCGCCCTCGGCTGACCAACACCGTGGCGGAGTAATCCTTCCCGGCATCACGCGGAATCAGATAGCGAAAGCCGCTGTTCTCACCGGGAAAGCCACCCTCATGCCGGCCCTGCATGCGGACAAAAACCAATATCGCGCCCTCTCCTTCCGCCCCTCCCCGCTGTGTACGCAAGCCGAAAGATTGCGGACGCATCATCGGGTTGATGCCCTCGCTGATCTCACCCATGACCCATACACGTTGCTCGTCGTCCAGTGCTTCAAACAACTCCCGGAAATACTCCCCGCCCTTCTCCTGCTCCAGCGGAGTCTTGGCAAAGGTCAGGCGAAAGTTGCTGCTGTGCCTCAAATCGAGGCGGATCCGCCGATCACCGTCAATCGTTCCCGCGACGTCTGCCAATAATAAATCCAGAAATAATTTTGGGCCTTCGGTAGGGCTATACTCATAGACCCGGTTCACCGCCCAATGATCGATCTTGCGAAGTAACGATAACTGAGTCCCGTCGATAATCGTCATTTCCAGATTGGCTTTTGAGCCGTCGAGCCCGGTATCCTCATAGAATAAACGCGGCACATCCAGGGTGAAGTTATTGATGGCCTCCGTGAAGTCCTTCCCCCCCGTAGGCACCACTCCGCCAATGCCCGTCCAGTAGGAGCCCTGGTTAAAATTTTCTATATATTGCTGAAGCAGTAAGTTGTTGGTGGGCTCGCGTTTCAACGCAACGATCGCGTCCCAGCGGTCCATACGTGGGGCAGCTTTCAACCAGGCCAGCAACTCAGCTTTTGTATAAGTAGGCGTCGCCATCATCATGACTCCCGAAAGAGACTGAAAAATGAGAACACCCTGTGCACTCACTCATCGCCTCATCAAAAAAGCACACCAAGCCCACTTCTCTGTCGGAAAGCCGTCTCGACGACATCCTGTTCGATTCGCCCATTCAAAGCAGTAACTTGAATGCGCTTATACCAAACGATTTATACGAATACCCGTTATCGAAGCTCACCTCGGAGGCGACATCAAACTCTTCACCCACCCTCAACTGCACCATAAATGAGCGAGGGAGCTCTGTTAATACATAGCCTTGATCATAAGATTCTTCTTCTGTCAGCGGCTCACTCTCGTCTCGTAGAGTATGGACAATCGTTTGGCCGTCGCTGTCACGCATACCTGAGGCAATCACCCTAAGTAACTGCCCTTCGTTCATGAATCGCCAGGAGCCTGTCTTGAAGACCATGACGGAAACCACATCGCTCAATTTGATGCCGTTTTTTCCATCACTGACTTTGGGGTTCTCAGCCTGAAGCACCGGCCAGCCGCCTTCGAAATTCCTGATTTCCAGATCGAATACCGGCGACCAATAGGGGTCGCTCTCGCCACTGGGCACCACGGCGTACTTGATGATCACATGCTTGCCCAGGTTGGCTGGAATCTCCGTGACAGGCACTCGATAACGCCAGTCGGAACCGGTGATCGGCCGCTCCACCACGGTATCTTCCCCATACCCGCTCCAGACCAGCCAGCGCTGGTCACCGCGAGCGATTTCGCCTTGCTCCGGAATATCGACCAAAACTCCTGATTGCGTGTTGCTGGCACTGATCCAGCCTTTGAGTATGCCGCTGCCATCGTCATCATAGTTGTGGCCTTCCGGGACAATCGGCGCCAACAGACGCAATGCTCGACGAACCGTCAATGCCAGGGGGGTGGAATTGAGCGAGGCACCGGCCCGCGCATACTGATAACTCAAGCTCACCTCTTCACCGTAATGCGCCTGCAACCAGCGCACATCCAGCAACAACTGGATAATGCCGCTCTCGACATTGCTGATATCCAGTCGCAGGGCGACCTGGGTCGATGAGCTCTCGCTATCGGCATAGACCACCACACTGTCACCGACTTGCAGGCCGGGATAGGCGGGAATCTGTAACGGCACGCCATGGGGGTAGAGCGAAGGATCAATCTGGCCGCCGGCATGGCCGACCACCGCCGGCGCCTCAAGCAAGGGCACACTGGGCGCCACGCCGACAATCCGTTGTACCGCGGAGTAGGTCTGCGGCGCGGCAGGGTCCGGCGGATTGGCATAGATCACGCTGTAGCTCATCAAGGCATGACCGCCATTCTTGATCAACTGCAGTTGAACATAAGACAAGTTCCACTCCAGCGGCCGCCCCACTTCTTCGGCGGTCACGGTCTTGTAGATTCTATGCGTAATCGGCGTCGGCGAGCCGGGTCGATAGACCTGCCATAGCAGTTCAAGCTCATCGCCCTCGGCCATGGCCTGGTAGGCTGCGGTGGTTATCGTCGCGCCCTGGGGCGACACCTGGTCGGGATCGACACACAAATCGTGCGACTCCTTGAGGTGTGCCACCGGCAGCAACAAGCTGGACATCCAGGGCCGTTTGCCCACATAAAAAAACAGCCGCAACGACTCCTCGGTAAAAGTATTGCTACCGTCTTCGGCATAGCTGTAAGAATAAAAAACCTCGCCCTGATCCAACGCCGCGACTTTGCCGTTCACAATGGGAATCGGCATCCTCGGTTCGCCGTTGTCGTCATACTCCAGGCGCGCATCTACATCCTGCTGCACCGTTTCGTCGATGGCCTGGCCGTTATTGGCCCGGCCACGCCATTGCGGGGCAATCACGTGACCTACGGCGATCCCGGGGTACTGAACATAGGTCACCAGGTCGTCGCTGCCCAAGGCACCGAGGTCCAGGGCATTGTCACTGCCCAACAGAGGAATAAGGGGGGCTGGTGGTGCGATCTTGCGGCTCATGGAATCAATGCCTCCGGTCTATCATCCCGCTATAAAACGAGTTGCCGACACAGAGACATCGACGTGTCGCGGATAAATCATTTCTACGCCTGATCGAGCACCTTGCCTACTAGCAGAACTGCTAGGTTACCAGGGGCAAGCGAACGACTATCGTTAATAAAAGCATCAATTACCGAACACTAACGATCACTCAGCATTTGCAACTCATTGGCAAACTTTGCAAGGGGCAAGGGTAAAATCGTGTGACCTTTGTAAACACCCAGTACAACATTCTCGTACACGGCGATAATACAAACGAAGTGCGCATCAGCATTGGCATCCGCGTGATAACGTCCAGGAATATTCGCGTCCATCTGCCCCGGTCCATTGAACGGGATCAACCATTCGCAGAGGGCGGTTACATCATGGTCGTTGACCTCGGCCTTCAACTGTATTTGCCCCGACGGCAGTTGCGCCGCGGCGGCAACCGGCCAGACTGTAACCCCGGGCGTAAATTGCTCTACCAATATGTACGCGGAGTGTGCCTGGCCGTCATAAGTCGCCACGATTTCATCCAGGACATAGGTTTCCTTATCCACTTTGGGAGCGGCGACATAGCGGTAGCCCCCCTCGACCCGCTCAAGGGTGCCACTGCCCGGCCCCGGATTTCTGACCCTCGCCTCAACAGGCCCATCGCCGAGCACGCCGATGGTCAGACGCATACGCTCTTCCGGGCGGCAAGTGCTGATCAATGGATTGATCGTCAATGGATCAGCCACCACCGTCACCAATGCCGAACTGCGGAAGCTCGTCGTCGGATCGCTGGCGGTGACCCGCACCCGGGTGAAACCACCGTCGATCTGCTCGGCTCGCGGTGCCTGATACACCCCGCTGGAAGGGTTGATGCTGCCTGGGTTGCGCGAACTGCGACGCAAGTCCTCCACCGTCCATTGCAAGCCATTGATAACCGGCTGCGTCCGGAAAGAATGGGACGCACCAGCCGCGAGTTGCGGCTCTGGCGTGGTGATTGCAAAACAGGTCTGCCCTGGATTGACCCGACCAAAACAGCCGACGTCACCAGGAGAATGCACTTCGGAATCGACAATAGCCGCGCCAAAATAGAGTTCGATATTTTCCTTGATGAAGTCTCTGACGGTGAGCGCGGAGGGAAAATTTTTGCTCAAGGCGCTTTCAATCGCCCCTTTGACCATGGGGCTTTTCAGCATCGCCGCCGCAATGCTCGTCAGGATCGAAACGGTCAAGCCGGATAAATAGACCAAAAAAACAAGAATAAAAAACGCTTCGCCTGTTTTAGACGCTTGCTCAGCCAGCACCGCTCTATCAGCCTGCGCACCAGCCACGTCGGCATCGGCGTCAGTCTCATAGCTGATGCTCTTCAACCTTACAGAGCCGCCCTGCGCATCGTCGACCAACTCATAGGTTGCCAGGACGGAAATCGAATAACCGACCGAACTCTTACCCAGTGAACGTTCTTTGAGTAACGGCAGACTGCAATCGACGATTTTCGAGTGGGCATCGGTGCTGCCACTCACCGCCCATCGCGCCGTCACCTCGTCCCCTTTCCTTTCAAGAACCAGCCGCTGGTCAGCCAACATCGAAAAACCATCGAACTCAGATTCGACATCCGCCCAGGCCTCACCGGTTAAATCGACAAAGTTGATACCTTTGGTCACCACCTTGTCGCCGGGAATATCAAGTTTTCCCCCGGTCGCAGTGGCCCTCGTCCAATCATTGTCATCATCGAATACGCACTGAAAATCATGATCTCCGATCAAATCGCCGAATGAGGCGAGCAATTGCCCCATCAATACTCGCCCGCGACTGATCAATATCGCCGTGGAGTAGTCCTTCCCCGCATCACGCGGTATCAGATAGCGAAAGCCGCTGTTCAGCCCGGGAAAAACGCCTTCGTTCCGGCCTTGCATACGGACAAAGACCAGTATCGCGCCCGCCCCTTCCGTGCCCCCCTGTTGTGTGCGCAAACCGAAAGATTGCGGGCGCAGCATGGGGTTCTTGCCCTCCTTGATCTCCCCTATGGCCCATACACGTTGCTCCTCATCCAGTTGTTCAAAAAGCTTCTGGAAATAATCCCCGCCTTGCTCTTGCTCAAGTGGCGTCTGGGCAAAGGTCAGTCGGAAGTGGCTGCTTTTACGCAAATCCAGACGGATCCTCCGGTCCCCGTCAATACGGCCTTGCACATCGGCCAAGAGTAAATCCAGGAACAATTTTGGGCCTTCCGTTGGGCTATATTCATGAACTCGGGTGAGCACCCAGCGATCGCTCTTTTTCTGCAACGACACCTGCATACCTTCGACAATGGCCATTTCCAGATTGGCCTTCGAGCTATCGAGCCCGGTGTCTTCATAGAACAATCGCGGCACGCCCAGGGTAAAGTCACTGATGGCCTCAATAAATTCCCCTGCGCCAGTGGACACCTGCCCGCCAATACCTGACCAATAGGAGTCCCGGTTAAAACTTTCAATATATTGCTGAAGCAGCAGGGCATTGGTCGGCTCACGCGCCAAGGTAATGATCACATCCCATCGTTGCATACGACTCTGATCTTTTAGCCAAGCCAGCAACTCAGCCTTGGTATAAGTAACCATCACCACGATACTCCCGCTATCGATCATGTCACGTTGAACCGAGTGCTGTACCTGCTGCAAAAATCGAGCGGTATTACAGGCGACTCAGCGCTTGTAACTCATTGGGAAACTCTTGAAATGGTAAAGGTAAAATCACATGGCCTTTGTAGATACCGATAACGATGCTATCCCACCGTGCCATAATGCAGACAAACCGCGCCTCGGCGTTCGGGCCCGCGTGATACCGGCCTGGAATATCCGAGTCCATATGACCCGGTCCATCGAATAGAATCGTCCACTCATCAACGAGGTGCGTCAGATCGCTGCCATTGGACTCGGCTTTCAACTGTACTTGCCCCGGCGGCAGTTCCGTCGCACCGGCAATCGCTGATAATGTGATCGCCGGTTCAAATTGTTTGACCAGCATATACACGGATTGTGACTGCCCCCTATAAGTTGCCACGATCTCATCCAGCACATAGGTATCGCCTTCCACCTTCGGCCCGGCGATATAGGTGTAGGTACCGTCGACCTCTTTGATATGGCCACTGCCAGGCCCCGGATTATTGACGTTCACATCGACAGGCCCCTCCCCGAGAGTCCCTATCGTCAAGCTGACCTCTTCGCCAGTACCGCAATAGGTGATCAACGGATTGATCGTCAGCGAATTGGCCACCACGGTCACCAGTGCCGAACTGCGAAAATTCGTCGCCGGATTGGTTGCGGTGACCCGCACCCGGGTAAAATGGCCTTCGATCTGCCCGACCGCTGGAGCCTCATACACCCCAGTGGAGGGATCGATGCGGCCCGGGTTACGGGCACTGCGACGCAGGTCTTCCACGGCCCATTGCAAGCCGCTGATCACTGGCTGTGTCTTGAAGGGATGGGACGCACCAGCGGCAAGCAGTGGTTCCGGCGTGGTGATTGCGAAGCTGGTCTGCTCGGGACTGATACGCCCGAAAAAACTGACGTCACCCGGGGATTGGATATCGGTACCGACAATCGTGTTGCCGAAATTGAGCTTCAGATTTTCCTCGACAAACTCCCTGACCGAGAGACTGGAGGGCAACTCCTTTCTGAAAGCTGCCTCAATGGCACCTTTAAACTCAGGGCTTAAAAGCGTTCTCAACATTGATTCCGTCACAACGCGAAGAGAAACCCCAATCAAATATAACAAAAAGTAAACGAAGTCTTCTGGTGTCAACCCCCCGCGCGGCTCTTTGGGTGGAGCGACCCATTGATTCAACTGAGCTTCCTCGCCGGCATCCGCGTTATAGTTGAATGTCTTTAACTTTATTTCCCCTCCGGCACTATCATCCAGCAACTCATAGGTCGCTGAGACCGATAACGTGTAAAATCTCGGCAGCGGATCGCCCCCCCCCCAGTTCTTCGGCGGAAATAGGCGGATCGCTATTGGTAACACCGTAGTAACGGATCGGCATGAGTCCTCGGACATTCAAATTCACCGTCACCTCTTGCCCTAGCACCCTCAGCACCAACGCATTGGCCATGGGCATCGCAAAATCATCGAACCCATAGGTAAACTCCGCCCAGGCTTCCTTATAAAAGAAATCATAACTAAAGCGATCAGTCATCGTCTGACCAGAAATATCAAGTTTTCCTCCGGTCGCCGTGGCCGAAATCAATTCATTGGCCGTATCAAAAACACAGTTAAAATTATGATCGCCAATCAACTCGCCAAATGACTCCAGCAGTTGCCCCATCAGCACGCGTCCCCGACTTATCAACACCGTGGCGGAGTAATCCTTCCCGGCATCACGGGGAATCAGATAACGAAAGCCGCTGCTCGCCCCCGGAAAGCCCCCTTCGTTCCGGCCTTGCATGCGGATAAAAGCCAATATCGCGCCTTCACCCTCCTCCCCCCCCTGCTGGGTACGCAAACCAAAGGATTGCGGACGCATCATCGGGTTCAACCCCTCCTTGATCTCACCCATGACCCAGACCCGCTGCTCATCATCCAGCGCCTCAAACAAGTCCCGGAAATACTCCCCGCCCTTCTCCTGCTCCAGCGGAGTCTTGGCAAAGGTCAGACGAAAGTTACTGCTCTTGCTCAAGTCGAGGCGGATCCGCCGATCACCGTCAATATGCCCGGCGACTTCGGCCAATAACAAATCCAGAAATAACCTGGGGCCTTCGGTAGGGCTATACTCATAGACCCGGTTTACCGCCCAGTGGTCGATCTTGTGGAGTAGCGATAACTGAGTCCCTTCGATAATCACCATTTCCAGATTGGCCTTTGAGTTATCCAGCCCGGTGTCCTCATAGAATAAACGCGGCACATCCAGGGTAAAATTATTGATGGCCTCCGCGAAGTCCTTCCCTCCGGTAGGCACCACTCCGCCAAGGCCCGTCCAGTAGGAACCCTGGTTAAAATTTTCTATATATTGTTGAAGCAACAAGGCATTGGTAGGCTCGCGTTTCAATGCAACAATCGCGTCCCATCCCAACATGCGCTTTTCATCTTTTAACCATGCCAGTAACTCAGCTTTTGTATAAGTCGGCGTCGCCATGCTCGTGACTCCTTCAAACGGTTGAACAGTCAGACCGTGCCGTTGGCCCTCTCAATACTCCGTTAAAAGACCCTATTGATCGTGTACCGCGCGCCATGGAGTTGCCATGGATGACGCGGTGCTCAGCACGCCCGGCGCGTCATCGGACCGCCCATGTCATTGAGGGCCGGGCACCTGGACGGTCACAATCCAGGGAGCTCGACATACCGTGGATATAAGGTTTTTACGCCTGATCAGGTACCTTGCCTACTAGCAGAACTGCTAGGTTGCAACGGGCATATGAGCTGTTATTGTTGATAACGAACACTTGACCGTTGTCTTTTTCCAGGCGGCGACACGCGACTTTGATATCCATCATCAAAGGGCTTAAGCGAGCCCGTCTTCAGCACTTATTCTGCTCTTCATTGATTGATTAATGATGGAGGTTCACGTCCATGAGCGCTTCCACTTCTCTCCATTCATCGGCACTGAACTTCATGCAATCGGTGCAAAATGGTGTCGACCCACGCACCGGACAATATCGGATATCCCTTGATCTTTCCGAGCTGCAATCCAATCAACTGCGTGGCCCCGCCTTCCCCCTTTCGCTGGCCTTCAGCACGCTCAATCGCGAGGACCGTGGTTATGGCACCGGCTGGACCTTCCAGTTGTCGGAGTACGCACCGAGAACCAAGGTACTGTCGCTCTATACCGGAGAACTGCATACCGTCACGGCCAACGGCGTAGGCGAAGAACTGTTGATGGAGACCAAGAAGCTCGACAGCTTCCGCTTTTACAACCACGACACGCATCAGGACCGGCGCCGCTACAAACTGGTGCACAAGGATGGCCTGGTGGAAATACTCGAAGAACACGTCATGAACGGCAATGTCCTGGCGCTGCCGATCGAAATCCATTCGCCGCTGGGACACCTGCTGAAGCTCAAGCACGTGCTGTTCAATGGCAACTATCTGCGGCTCGAATCGATCAGCGATGAAAACGACCAACCCTTGCTGCAGGTCAGGCGTGACGCCGGCAGCCTGACACTCGACCTGTATCCCGGCAGTGGCACTGGCGGCGGCCCGCTGGCCCGTTATTCATTGAGCATCGATCCCGGCAGCGAGAATCATGTCCGGGCCATTACCCTGCCCGCCGACAGCTCGGGGCAAACCAGTACCTGGCGCTTCGACTATGGCTTTCGGCACGACCATCTGTTTGTCACCGCGGTGCAGAACCCGCTGGGCGGCAGCGAAAGCGTTACCTACGGGGAAGACCATGCCTTCCCCGGCAGCAGCACCCGTTTCCTGCCCAGGGTGACCCGGCATGAGATCTATCCGAACGGTAACCCGCAGGCCGCCGACAAACTCGAAGTGCGCTACAGCTACTCCGCGGATGGCAAAAACTTTCTCGGCAATACCCTGCCGGTGTCCTGGGGCAACGATCATCGCGATCCGGTGATTTATCAAGCCGCCGATTACCTGTATGAAACCACGGAAACCCATTATGACGGTGGCAACCCGGTGCGCAGTATCCGCCGCCGTTTCAATCGGTTTCACTCGATCACCCTGGAGAGCACCCAGCAGAACCGTAATATCCGCGAGGTCGAGACACGCTATAACCTGGTCGCCGGCTCGATTCTCCGGCAGTTGTCCACCTATCAGATGCCGGTCAGCGTGATCACCCGCTGGAACCTGGAGGGTGATCCCACCCGTCACCGCGAAGAAACCGACACCTATAGCTATGACCATTCGGGTAATGAACTCCAGCATGTCCAGGCCAACGGCCAGATCAGGAACGACGTCTACTATCGAGCCGACGGCACCGAGACGGATTGTCCGGAGGACGCCTATGGATTTGTCCGAAAGCTCAAAAGCACGACCCTGAAACCGGCGCAAGCGGACACCTACGACAGCGCCCCAACGCTCAGGACCCACTATCGCTATGTCGAGCAGGCGAGCCTGAGCGACAGCCCGCAACCGCCGATCCCGGTGCTGGACAGTGCAACCCTGGTGCAAGTGCATAACCCGGGTACGCCCGAGGAACGCGAAGAGCCCCTGCAAGAGATTGTCTACCAGTATTACGACGCGCCGGCTGATCATTTCCGGCATGGACAACCCAGCCAACAGACGGTCACGCTCAACGGCATGACCACTCTGACTCGGTTCGCCTACGAGGAGACCGTCAGTGGCGGCACCGTGCCCAAGCCGGTCAGGCAGACCACGGAAACCTTCAGCACCGATTTCGATGCGGTCAGCAGTACCCTGGTCCAGCAACATGCCTTGCTCACCGGCGAACTGTTGTTCAACCGGTCCAATGAAACGCAGGTCCGCTACGACTATGACGACCTCGGCCGGCTTGTCCGCGAAACCACCGATCCCGGCGGCCCTTTCGAGGCGGCCCGCCAATACAGCTACAGCCTCTCCCCCGGCCTCGGTCGCTTCAGCGAACAACGCGCCACCAGTGCTCGTGGAGTCACCACCCGAACCATTCTCGACGGCCTGGGCCGGGCGTTTTTCGAAGAGCGCGACCATGTCAGCGACAGTGCGCCAACCCGTTTCGAGCAAACCTATGCCGCGCAGTTCAACGGCCTGGGCGATACGATCGAAGAAAGCCAGTTCGACTACTTCGAAGGCCAGCAGCGCCGCTACAGCAGCCGGTACGCCTACGACGACTGGGGCCAGCAAGCCTGTATCAGCGGGCCGGATGGCGTGGAGTCGCATGTCGAACTCAATCCCCTCGGCGATCCACTGAAATGGACCCAGGGTCCGATTCAAACCGAGTGGCAACAAAGTTCCGGCGGCACGCCCTTGATCAGCGGCAAAACCGAAACCTGGTTGAACCTGCTCGACAAACCGGTCCAGATACAAGGCCAGGACGCCCAGGGCGCGGCCATTGCCAGACGCGCCTTCCGCTATGACGGGCTGGGCAATTGCACGCAGGAAACCGACGAACGCAACCGGATAACCCGGTTCAGCTATGACCCCTGGTCACGCATGCTCAGTACCACCTTGCCGGATAACACCCAGGTCCAACGCACCTATGCCACGCATAGTACCTCGCCCTTGCCCGTGTCATTGAAAGCCAGGCAGGGAGTGAATGAGACCACCATCGGCACCCAGGTCTTCGATGGCCTGGAACGCCTGACCCAGACCCAGGTCGGCCCCTATAGCGAAACACTCTCGTATGTCGGCGAGCAGTTGCAACCCCATCAGCGCACCACCGCGGCCGGTGAATCGATTACCTACGAGTACAACCTGCGGTTGACTGATCAACCGATCGCCCGCCAGGCCCCGGATGAACACACGACCTTCGAGCACCATCGAACCAGCGCCCGCCTGACCAAGGCGCAAAACCCACAAGGCACGCGTCACTACGACTACGATGCGTCCAACCAACTGCGCAAGGAGCAGTGGGTCGACGACCAGGGGAACACCTGGGACACTGACTATGTCAGCTCGCTCAATGGCCAACTGATCAGGCGCACCGATAGCAACGCATTCAACAGCCTGGTCAGCACCTATGACTACGCCCCCACCACCGGACGCCTGCTGAGTATCACCCAAGGCCAACTGCACTCGCAGTTCGACTATGACCGCCTGGGCCGGCTCAGCAGCAGCACCGTTACCGACAATCAGGCGCGCAGCACATTGGTGACGAGCCTGGAGTACGACGATCAGGACCAGGAAGTCTTGCGCACCGTGATGCTCACGGGCCAACCCACCCGCACGATCGAACAGAGTTGGGACATTGATGGCCAGTTGGGCATGCGTCATTTGCAGGTCGATGACGGCCAGGGTGGCCTGACCAGCCTGCTCAAGGAAACCTTTGTCTACGACGAGCGCGGGCGCTTGAACGTGCACCGCTGTTCCGGCCTGACCTTGCCCCGGGACGAGGCTGGGCGGGAGATCAAGGAACAGCTCTATATCTTCGATCACCTGGACAATATCACCCTGCGGATCAGCTCCTTTGCCGATGGCAGCAGTGAGATGTGCGACTACTTCTACGACGGCGACGACCCGTTCCGTCTGGTCAGTATCAGCAGCAGCCTGAATCGCGGTACACCACGGATGCAGGAATTTCACTACGACGCCAACGGCAACCTGCTCAATGACCAGCACGACCAACTGTTGCACTACGATAGCCAGAGCCGTCTGCTGAAAGTCGAGTCCCCTGGCCTGCAAACCATCAGCCAGTATCGCTACGATGGGCACGACCACCTGCTGGCCTCGCGCGAGGGGAGCGAGGAGGAAGTCTTGCGCTTCTATCAGGATGAACAGCTGAGCTATCTGGTGCAGGGCAACCGGCAAACGCACTTTCTCGACCACCTGGGCCAGCCGCTGGGTCAGCAGCAACTGGACGACGCAAGCAAAACCCTGTTGTTGTTGAGTGATATCAACGGTAGCGTCCTCGCCGAAAGCCAGGCCGGCCAGCTGCGCACGGCGGTCTACAACGCTTATGGCGAACGCAGCAGCGACGACCGGCTGCTCAGTGTGAAGGCCTTCAACGGCGAGGTCCGCGAAGCGGCCACGGGCTGGTACCTGCTGGGGCGCGGCTATCGGGCCTATAACCCGCAACTGATGCGTTTCCACAGTCGCGACAACTTGAGCCCTTTCGGCGAAGGTGGGCTGAACCCCTACTGCTACTGCCTGGGCAACCCGATTCGCTTGACCGACCCCACCGGGCATATCGGAACGAACAGTCGTCTGCGCAAGCCGGACGAAGACGTGACGCCAAGTTCGGGCTCAGGCAAAAACTGGACCAATGTGATTATCGGCGCGGTCATGACAGCGGTTGCCGGAGTAGCATTTGTCGCATCATTGGGCTCGGCAACACCGATCATGCTCCTGGCCGGCGCGGCGTTTGGACTAAGCTTCGGCGCCACCGTCTTCGAAGCCGTGCACCTGGCCACGGAAGACCCGGCGTATGGACAAGTCGCCATGGGATTGGGGATCGGCTCGTTGATCACGGGATTCGGCCAGAGCGCGGTTGCGGGCGCTGCAAAGCTCGGAACGAAAGTGGGCGCCGGGGCCGCCGCAACAGTCGGGGCGAGGAGTGCTGCACAGGCCAGCATGGGAGCTGGGGCAGAGGCCGTGGCACGGCTGGGTGCAAATAAAAACCTTATACCAAATAGGTTTAGAAAGATTTACCTCGACTTCAAAGCCGGAGCCAATACCACCTCACGCGCTACATCCGCCCCTGCAACTGCACCTGCATCACCTGCATCACCTGTTGGGGCTGGGGGGCGAATTCCACCACCTCCTCCAATGCCACCGATGTCAACGTTTACACCTCCAGTATCTTCGCTTACGACGCAACTCCAGAAGGGACAGTCGTTACTTCGGCCACCGAATGTAGCTGCTACCGGGGCTTCCAAAGCCTCAACTGCTCCCCATATAACGCAGGAACTAGCAGTTCAAGCCATGAGAACTGATAACCATTTTACGCTGAATGAGGCCGTATATTTGGCGAACCAGCATTTCAACTCAAGCCGAATAGTCGCCGCGAGTCAGCAATCAATAGCATTAGCAAGTGGAGTGAGACTTTAAAAACCTCTTGGTTTTAACCACAGCAGAATACAACTGTTGTGGTTAAAGCCGGGGTCTCCCCAGTTCCTCCCACATTTACTTTACCGCCACACAATGAGAACTCTCTCATATCTCCCCCCCCACCCGCGTCCCTAGACTCCTGCGCCGAGACATTCCCCACCGATACCGGCCTTACCATATCGCAGTGCAGCCCCCTGGAGTCTCGTCTTATCCCTGAAATGCCGGGCACTGCGCGAAACAGGATTGACCCTATGAAAACCTCTTTGATCGCCCTTTCCCTGGGCCTGGCTGCCAGCCTGGCGGGCACCGCGGCCTTCGCCAATACCGGCATGATCAACTTCGAAGGCAAGATCACCAGCAGCACCTGCCCGATCGAAGTGGTCAACCCGGAAGACGGCGCCATCGGCAACCAGGTCAAGATGGGCAGCGTCGACGCCAGCCGCTTTACCGCGCCGGGCCAGGAATACCGTGGCAAGAGCTTCGTCCTGCGGGTGAAGGACTCTGCCACCTGTGGCGGCACCGCCAATACCGCCGAGGTCACCTTCAATGGCGTCGCGGATTCCAGTGGCAACTACTTCTCGGTAGGTCCCGACAATGACACGAGTGTGGCCAAGGGCGTGGCCATCGTGATTCGCGACAAGACCGGTGACTCGATCGCCCCCGGCGACACCTCGGCCGAATACGACCTGAATGCCACCGGGCCGACCGACATGCTCTTCAACGCCTACTACCGCCGCACGGCGCCCGCCACCGGCAGCGTCCAGCCCGGTTCGGCCTCGGCCGACGTGCTGTTCGTGGTGGCCGTCAACTGATCGCCCGCTCGCACGCCAGCGACGTGGCCTGACCACGCGCGGGGCACTTCACGCTGCACTTCAGGCGCGAATCCCGCGCCTGTTCCAAAGGTATTGATCCATGCTCGGTTTCATCCCCCCGGCGGCGACGTTACGCGCAGCCCTCGGCGTCGGCACGACCCTGTTTCTGCTGGCCTCGTACACCCCGCTCAGCCAGGCCGCCCTGAGCCTGAACGCCACCCGGGTGGTGTTCGAAAGTGATAAACGCAGTGTCTCGCTGATCGTCAACAATCCCAGCCAGAGCCCCTACGCGGTACAGACCTGGGTCAACACCGCCAGCGACGACACCACCACGGCCGTGCCCTTCATACCCTCGCCGCCATTGTTCCGGCTCAATCCCGGCAAAGAGCAGCAGGTCCAGATCAACGGCCTGCCCAATAACCTGCCGACCGACCGGGAGTCACTGTTCTACTTCAACGTGCAGGAGATCCCACAGGCCGGCGCCGTGGAGGGCAATGTCCTGAATATCGCCCTGCGCACCCGGATCAAGCTGTTCTACCGGCCCGCCCAGCTCAAGGACAAACCGGCCAGCCGTCTCAAGGACCTGCACTGGTCGCTCGAACACATCGGCGGCAAGCCTCATTTGGTGGTGAACAATCCGACCCCCTTTCATGTGTCGTTCAGCCGCATCGAGCTGAGCACCAACGGCCCGCTCGAAACGCTGAACAATCCGGCCATGGTCGAGCCGATGAAGCAGCAGCGCTTTGCCTTGAGCGCGCTCGAACCGGTCGCCGGCTTGCGCGTCAGCTTCACCGCCATCAATGACTACGGCGCGGTCAGCGCGCCCCAGCACGCGCCCGTGCAACTCACCCCTTGAGGCGTGCCCCTCCTGACCTGCGTGAAGACCATCATGACTCCATTGTTTCGAGACCGGCAGCCATCTTGCCGCCAGCGCCTGGTTCATCTGCTGATGCTGGGCGGCAGTGGCGCCCTGGTGTTCGACACCGCGCCGGTACGGGCCGAACCGGCCATCGAGTTTCAATCCGGCTTTCTGCACCAGCACCCTGGATACGCCGGCGACGCCAGTGCCCAGGCCCTCAAGGCACTGGGCCAGCAACACGATCTGGGGCCGGGCCGCTACCGGGTCGAACTGCTGATCAATCAGCGCCCCGCCGGCTCACGGGAGATCGACTTCAGCCCAAGTCCGGAAGGCAATCGCCTGCAGCCCTGCCTGTCCGCCGAACTGCTCGGGACGCTTGGGGTGAAGCTCGAAAGCCTGGCCGATAACGCGCCCTTGTCGGCCGACTGCGTCGACCTGGCACGGCTGATCCCCGGTGCCGACACCCGGTTCGAAGGCAGCCAGCTCAGGCTGGCGATCTCCGTGCCACAGATTGCCATGCGCCGCGACGTGGTCGGTTATATTGCCCCGGAGCATTGGGACAGTGGCATCAACGCGGCCTTCGTCAACTATCAATTGTCGGCACAGCAGAGCAACCATCGCCAGGGTGGCTCCAGCCACAGCGACGATCTCTACCTCAATGGCGGCGTGAACCTCGGCGCCTGGCGCCTGCGCGGCAACCGATCGCTGCGCCAGGACGAACAAGGTCGCCGCGAGTGGAACAGCGCCTATACCTATGCCCAGCGCGATCTGCCCGGACTGAATGCGAACCTGACGCTCGGTGAAACCTTTACCGGCGGCGATATTTTCAAAAGCGTGCCGTTCAAGGGTGCGATCATCGCTTCCGATCAGGAAATGTTGCCGGACACACTGCAAAGCTATGCCCCGGTCATCCGTGGTGTCGCGCAAACCCGCGCCAAACTTGAAGTCCTGCAGAACGGCTACCCGATCTACTCCACCTATGTCAGCCCCGGCCCCTATGAAATCGACGACCTGAGTACCGTGGCCAGTAGCGGCGAACTGGAAATCGTCCTGACCGAGGCCGACGGCCAGGTGCATCGTTTCTCCCAGCCCTATTCCACACTCAGCAACCTGTTGCGTGAAGGGGTCTGGCGCTACAGCGCCGCCCTCGGTCGCCACAACGCAATCGGACCTGGCACTGACGCACAGCTCTGGCAAGGGACTCTGGCCGTCGGCACGGGCTGGCGCACCACCCTCTATGGTGGCCTGATGGGCAGCGACTTCTACCAGGCAGGCAACCTCGGCGCGTCCCGGGACCTGGGTTCATTCGGCGCCCTGGCGCTGGACCTGACCCACTCCAGCGCGACGATCAACCCGCAAACCTCACGGACCGTGCAAGGCATGAGCTACGCGATGAAATACGGCAAGTCGTTCCAGACCGGAACCAACCTGCGCTTCGCCGGCTATCGCTATTCCACCCCGGGCTACCGTGACTTCGAGGAAGCGGTTCGCGAGCGCGAGCGCGATTCGAGCTTCGTCGGCAGCCGGCGCAGTCGCCTGGAGGCCAGTGCCTACCAGAAAGTCGGCAGGCTGAGTTCGGTCAACCTGACCCTGTCCCATCAGGATTATTGGCAGACGAGCTACACCCAGCGCCAATTCCAGCTCGGCTTCAACACCCAGCATCGCGGGGTTTCCTACAATTTCTTCGCCCAACAGTCGTTGAGCAATCGGCCGAACACCCGCCCAAGCGATCAACGGCAATTCGGCCTGAGCGTGTCACTGCCACTGGATATCGGTTCATCGAGCATGCTCTCGTTCGACCTGCAAAACAGCGCCGGACAATCCAGTCAACGCGCCAGCCTGTCGGGCAATGCCGATGAAAACCGGATCAATTACCGGACCAGCGTGAGCGAGGATGCCAATGGACAACAATCCGCCGCGCTCTCCCTGGGTTATCAAGGGACCTCGGGAAATGTCGGCGCCGGCCTGACCCAGGGCAACCATTATCGCAACGCCTCGCTCAACGCCAGTGGCGCGCTGTTGCTCCACGGCGACGGCCTGGAAATGGGCCCTTACCTGGGGGAAACCGCGGCACTGGTCGAGGTGCCCGACATCGCCGGCGTCGGTGTGCAGAACGCCGCCGGAGTGAAGACCAACGACCGTGGCTTTGCCCTGGTGCCCTCTCTGCGACCCTATCGGGCCAACTCCCTGACCTTGCAAAGCGACCAGTTGGGACCCGAGGTCGAGATCGATAACGGTACGGCCCAGGTGGTGCCAAGACGCGGCGCGGTGGTCAAGAGTACGTTCGCGGCACGTACGGTCAATCGCCTGCTGATCACCGGCCATACCGTCGAAGGCCAGCTGCTGCCATTCGGCGCCCAGGTCAGCGATACCCGGGGCAACGAACTCGGCACCGTCGGCCAGGCCGGTCAGGTGCTGCTCTCCGTGGCGCTGGAAGCGCAACGCCTGGAAGTGCGTTGGGGCGAGGACAACGACGTCCGCTGCCATCTGCAGATCGACCCGCAACGGCTGGAGCAGAGCCAGGGCTATCACTTGCAGACCCTGACCTGCCAGCCCGTGGCCGGGTTGTGAACCGACAGACCGATGCTCCAGGCGCCTCATTCAACAGGAAACATCATGAATCGATTGATACGAAAACTGCTGGCGCCCCTGCTGCTGGCTGCCGGCAGCCAGGCTTCGACGGCATTCGCCGCCAGCGATAACTGCGCCTGGGAAGTCGGCAGCGGTCCCCTGGTCTTTCAGGCCCAGTTGGGGACTTTGTATGTGCCGTTGAATGCTCCGGTGGGGAGCATCATCGGCACCTTCGCCCGGCACACCTTCAGCAGCGGAGGCAGTTCGCAACTGGACTGCCAGATCGTGACCCCCGGTGTTGTCCTGAATTTCCAGGCACTGCCCAGCGTCGCCCTGTTCCCCGGCGATCTGCCGCCGATCAATGGCGAGGATCTGAGCGGCAAGGTGTTCAGCACCAATATTCCGGGGGTGGGCGCCTTCGTCAGGCTGGCCTTCCCGTTCGACGGCAGCGGCCTGAACACCTTCATCCCCGTGGACGGTCGCCCCGTGCCCCCCTTCGACGCCTATCAGGACCAGGTCACGGGCCACTTCGCCTTCTCCCTGCAGAGCCTGCGGGCCTATGTCACCCTGATCAAGACCGGCCCGATCCCGACCGGCCCCAACCCGCTGGATGGCGGCGAACTGTTCAGCGGACACTTCAGTGGCGTGGGTAAAGGCTTCAGCTTTGCCGCGCAGGGCACGGTGATTCAGGCGCAGTGCGGCACCACCGGCAACCCGGTGAGCGCCGATCCGGTGCGTTTGGGCGAGTGGGACGCGGCCGACTTCAGCGGCCCCGGATTCAGCACCACGGCGGTGTCGTTCAACATCACCCTCAGCGCCTGCGAAGCCGACCCCGGCGACGAGAATGTCGCCACCGCGACGATCAAGCTCGATGGCGTTCGCGGCTCGCAACCCATCGAGGAAGACCGCGGGATTTTCAGCTTGACCACGGACTCCAGCGCCGCGGGGTTCGGTATCCAGATACTCAGGGGCGATGGCGTGACCCCGGTGGCACTGGGTACCGAGGTGCCCATGATTCCTGTCAGACCGGGCACGACGGTACTGGACTTCATGGCCCGTTTCTACCAGACCGAGGCCCGGATAAGGCCCGGCGATGCCAAGGGCGCCTTGAATTTCACCATCACCTATCGCTAGGTCGACGGGGTCGGCGCCGGTCAGTCAACCAGCGTCGGCGTCATGTAGGGAAAGTCATACCAGTTCGCCTTGTTGTCAAAGCTGGCATAGGAGCGGATGTCGAGGCTTTCGCCACGCAGGAAACGTTGCAGCGCGGTTTTGGAGATCGTCCCCCCTTGCACGGTCCCGCTTGCCGGGACGGGACCGGCGTCGAGCACGGTCACGGTTTCCTGTCCGCCCGTAATGAGTACCCCCCTTACCGTCACCCTGAAGAACTGCCAGGTCGCCATGTACTTCCAGCTCATCTGGGTAAAGGTGGCCACGCCGCCATCATTGATTTGCGAGAGACGCAGGACAGCACTGCCACCACTGCCGCTGACTTTGTCGCACTGGATCGTCGGCAAGTTGGTCAGGCTTGAAATGCTCAGGTTATGCACAGCGGAGGGCAACGGATCAGGCAAACCCGGTACGGTGACCGCAAAAGATACCGGAATCATTTTTCTCACATTACGCGCGATGTAGTCCCGCGGAATTCGATACTCGCGCCCACCGGCGGTAATCGGTGTTTCAGCCCGATAGAAACCGAAAGAGCCCGGTTCGCCAAAAAGGACTGCCGCTGTTTCACCGTCGGAGATAAGGGCGTTTTGCGGGATGGTGACAATGACGCCGCTCAGCACGACACCGGGGGGATTAGGATCCAGCTGGCTGGCCTGCGGGCTCCCCGTGGCTTCGTTGACACGGGCATAGGTCAGGTCACGCGGCGTTGGCGTCGCCTTCACATCCAGATCGACCCGCGCCGACAACTCGCTGATATTGCCCGCGCGATCCTCGACCCGATAACGTGCATAGCCTTCGCGATCACCGAAGTCGACAAATGCCTGGCCTGGATACACCACTTCCAGTAACGCGGGTACCGGGTAAGGCACGGTCATCGAGTCGACCCGCAGTTGATCCGGTTCACCCGTCCCCGATCTTATATTCAGGTACCAGGTGATGATGTCACCCGGTTTGGGCCCGGTGGTGTTCTCATCGTAACGGGGGATCGTCGCCTTGACCTGATCGTTGTTTGCAGCCAGGTAAGCAGCGGTCACGCCGTCATTGAGGATCTCGGCGGGAAAAATCAGTTTGTCCTCGGCCTGGTTCAATCTGGGTTTGGTGGTGTCTATCGTCACATTGGCCGGAAAGCTTTCCGCCGGAGTCGTGGCACTCCAGATTTTCACGGTGTAGTACAGCGCGTGAATACCCTCGACAAGTTTCTCCGCCGGCACTTCAAGTTGACGTTGCACATCGCTAAAAGGTCCTGGGCCCTCCAGGCGCGTCAATGCGCCCAAGGGCGCGCCATCCCAGAAGAGAATGACTTCGTCATAGCGTCCTTCTTGCGGGGCCCAGTTATTCCATTGATCTATCTGAATTTTTAACGGACGCGTCAAATCCCGCGTGTGCACAAGATTCTCTTCTCCACCGGCGATAGGTGGAACGACGCCAAGAGGTTTAGGTATTGGCAACTCTTGAGGCTCATCCTGGCGGGAGTTCCGTTTGGACTTTGACATATTCTGTTCCCTCCTCAGTCAACTGAGTGGTAAACCTGAAATGGATGCCTGGTTTTTTGACTGACACAAGTTCAATCATTTAACGCCGAGCGAAGCCATTTGGGTACTGACAGAACTGCTAAGTTGACAAGACACTTGAATCAGGCTTGTACAGTCGTTTATTAAAAATAAAAGAAGGGCCATGGCGGCCCTTCTACAAAACAATGAATGGATAACAACCCTGTCATCGGTATGACATTACCACTTGTACTCAACCCCGATATTCACACCCCATGGCTGCTTGATCTTGCTGCTGTGGCTGTAATCGAGATCGGCATGCATCTGCACCTTGTCGTTCACCTTCATCGCTGCACCGCCGCCCAAGGCCAGGCGGGACCCGGACAGGTCGTTGTTGAACGTGGTGCTGTTGACCCGCACTTCATTGTCCTTGGCGAATTCATGCACCAGGGCCGCTTTCAGGTACGGCTGGAGGATCTGACCGCCGCCCAGGTCGATATCACGCCCCACCGTCGAACCGACCGTACCCAGCAGGGAACGGCTCTGGTTGCCATCGGCGCTCATGCCATTGTCCAGGGAATAGGACTTGCCCTGCACCGCCAGCGCGGCCGCCTGGACATAGGGCTCGACGAAGTAGCCGTCGTCCAGCTTGATATGCCGCCCGAATTCCAGCGTCGTGCCCAGGCCATTGGTGTTGTAGCTCCCCTTGGCCCGCGTGCCGTCACTGAGGCTGACATTGGATTCATTCTGGAAGCGGTTCAACTTGAGCACGCCGTCGAAGTAGTAACCGCTTTCGGCGTCGAGCCAGGTGGCGTAGGAACCGATATAGAAACTGTCGACCTCACCCGTCGTACCGTACTTCATATCCAGGTTGGAATGGCTGTAACCGCCCAGCAGACCGAACACCCACTGCCCGTCGCCTACCGACGGCAGCGGCGTATCCACGCCAAAGGACAGGCCCTGCTGGTCTTGCTTGTAAGCCATCCCCGAGTTGGCGGACACGTCGTAACGGTTACCGTAGGCGCGCATCCAGCCGCCGGTCTGGCCGCTGTTCATCCGTACTTCGCCCATGCGACCGCGCAGGGTGCTCAATTCGCCGTACCAGACGGTGCGCGAAGCATCGAACAACGACAGGATCGAATCCGTCCCCGGGCTGATGATCTTGCTCGCGGCATCGAGGTACCAGTCATTGGCGCCGACTTGGAGCAGATCGTAGGAGTAAGTGCCCAGGTCCACCCGACCGTTGAGCAGCGAGAACGACGCATCACCGCTGGCGCTGTGCACCACATGGATCTGCTTGTCGGACAACGGATCCGCGCCGCTGCTGGCCACATCCAGGGTATGGCTGCCGGTGGCGGTGCCGGTCACGTTCAGGAAGTCGGTCTGGCCGCTGGCGAAATTGGTATGCATGATGAAGTTGCCATTGCCACTGAGATTTTCCACCGACAAGGTGTAGAAATCCCCAGGCTGGCCAAACTGTACCGAACCACCGCCCATGACCAGGTTCGTCAACTGCCCGTCCTCGACCATGACCCACTTGCCCTGACTGTTGAGCGTCAGCGTATCGACGTTTTCCAGGCGCCCGGTCAGGGTGGCGAAGTTCTGCAAGGTGACATTGGCGGTGCTGCCGGCTTTGGCAATCACATCGCCGACCAAATCGCTATTGTCAGCCAACAAATTCGCGGTAGCACCGCCACGCACATCCAGAATCACGCCATTGCCACCCACCAGCGTCGAACCGTTGCGCACGTCGATGGTGAATGCATCCGCTGGCACGCCGAGAAAATCAACGACGACAGCGGCTCCTGTTTCGCCAACGACATTGCTCTTGTCAAGCACCAGGCTGGCAGCAGGAAATGCTGTGTCTCCAGAAAATACCAACACCCCGTTGAGACCACCACGAATATTACTCTGGCTGGCCGTAACCTGTCCGCCGGCCATCTGTAGACCCGCACCATTAGCGTCGGTTGCCGTTAATTGAGTCGTGTCCAGCGTCAACACGCTCGGCCCTCCCACTAGCGCCCCGGTCAAGCCGCCGCTGATCACACTACCCACTACCGTGGCCGTCGAGCCGAGGGGGTTGATGGTATTGTATGAAAGCGACAAGCCCGTTCCGGCGCTGGTCAGCGTGCTACCGACAATATCCGCATGAGAGTCGACCAGTCCGACAGCGGCCAACGTCCCGGTCGCCGTCACGACAGAGTCATTGAGCGTGACACTGGATGACGTCTCGGCACGAATTTCCTTGGTGCTCGCCCCATTGGCCGTCAAGCCGGACTCCCCCGTGACCAGATAACTGTCGGGGGCGGTGCTGCCACCGATGACCACTTGCTCACCGCCACTGATAATTCGCGCCGCCATACCCTGCTCACTTACGAGCAACAACGGTACAACCATGACAATTTTTACTACCCGCGAAATCCGGCTTAGCGAAAAAGGAACGATCACATTCATCTCGGAAACTCGTGTTGGTCAAATAAAGACAGAAAAAACCGATATCGATGCAGGTCAAATCGACCCTACTCACATAGGACGCACAGGCTACAGAATCGGAAAAAACCCATATGTAGGAATTTTCCTTTAACAACGTAGTAAAAACACACAATTACACCCCTCCCAAATAACAAGAAAGGCTCCTTTACAGGAACCTTTCTTGTTTATTTTCGAGTGGTTAATCTGGGGGGTGGAAGAATGCAAGAGTCCTCCGCCTCAGGCCCGGCACCCATGGCAACCAGTACCCATGTCGGCTCGCAGAAATATCCATTTGCCCCATACTCCACCAACCCCATACCGGTTTGATCGTTATTGCCACCGTAGGTAGGCTTCAAATGTTTTTCATAAGGAACAAACCAATCTATCCCGTCGGTCTCCTCCTCCTGCGACACCGTAAAAACCGTTCTCAAATCGGTATCCGGAATTTCCGTTCTTCTGTCCATCTTGTAACTTTGCCATGTCGCTACCACGGTATCATTTTCATGTATGTATTTTGAGGGTGGAATATGAACCCAGATCCCCCACACCAGCGACCCGCCCACCGTATGTTGCTGCAAGGAGCCACACGTCAATGCGAAGTCGTCGTAGAGATCCGGGAAAGTCGGCGGATCCAGCGTAATAGTGATCACATCAACATCAACTTCCGTGATTTCGGACTCGTGTGGGTTATGAACGTTGGGTTTGGTCAAGGTGTAATACAATTTGACGGCGGGATCGTTCGCCACTTTTTCGATCTCCGCCCAAGGGAGAGTTCGTTCCACCTCATAGTCCGCGGGTTCAAGTCCTGTAATCAGGTACGTGGCAACCGCCGTCCCGCCCCAATAGAAAGTGACGGTAATACCGTGCATCTCGACTGGCGACGTATCGAATAGAATCAGCTTGATTTTCGCATCTTTATTTTCTGTTCTCAGTTCATCCTCGGTACCGTCATCGTCATAAGCATGAGCATGGTTCAGTAAGGGGTTCGGACCCGGGATCCCGGGATTGACCGGGCCGGCGTATTCGAAGTTGACCTTGACGGCATAGGGCGTGGGGTAAGGAGTAGGATAATCCCCGCGCAAGACCGAATAAACCACCTGAACAGTTTGCTCCCCACCCTGAGCGAAATTGTAGGCCGCGCTCATTTTGTCCCAATACATAGGCACACGGATTGGAAAGTCTGCGGCGCCAACAACGGGTTCAGGTGCCATGACCTCATCTTTCCAGGTTACACGGATCCGATCATAAGGCTCATGATTGTCAAATGACTGGATAATCGCGTACACGCCCCTATCCGCCGCTTTCAGATCGACAAGACCATAAGCCTCCTGCGCATCCACCGTCAGCGCTTGCAAACCGCTCGGAAGAGCACCCAGCGCAATCTGCACCAATGTAGGCCACGAAATAACACTGTCATTTCCGGCCTTATCAAACAATACATAAATCAAATAGCGGGTACCGCTGCCTACCTGGGTGACCAACCGAGTGGGCAGCACTATATTTCGAGCTGGCGGTAGAGGATCTGCGAGATACAGATCCGCCGGATCAATATCATCAAAATGCTGCGGAACAGTTGCCAACAAGGCGACAAACGCCTTGACAGCCGCCTTATTGTTTTCTTCAGTGAAATCAGGAATAGTGCCTGGCAACCCGTTATCGGATATCAGTGTCGCATCGGTAATGACCGGACGAGTCACTACAATCGCACTCTGATCTAGAGGTGCCAACTGAGGCCCTGTGCGATCGATGATGATATTGGAAGTATAGGATTCAGTTTCCTCCCCAAGCCATGATTGGACACGATACCTGAAGCGGAACAGGCCTTCACGCTGGGCAAACATTGAAACTGGAATCGTACGAGGCAATGGAAAATGATCGTCTGGAGTCGTTGGAGGTCCATATACGGGATCAGGGGTACCAATGGGCTGGTAGATGCCTTCTCCGTCCGGCAACCATTCAAGTATCAGGAAATCGAACCGGGTGGGGTAATCGATTGTCGGACGATTATTCCAAATAGGAATCTCTACCTCGATGGGGGTCTTCAATTTGTCTGACGGCAGCAATCCCGTCGGAGCCCCAGGCATGGCGTCCGCAATATTAGGCGGGTTCAGTTCTCGCCCATCACCGGGTAGATTGAAGGCCTTGTTATAGGCGATAGAGTTTTTAGCGTTCTTGGACATGCTTGCCACTCCCGTCAGTTTCTTTTCTGAACAACCATGCACAACGTCATGGTCATAAACAAAAGGGGGAAACCGAATCGAGACAACAGCCCACGGACACTTCGAAGGTTTTCGCCGGCCACTGATGGCCTGACAGCGATTTAACACCCTATTTCAGACGGCGGATACTGTCAGAAATAACAGGTTTTGCCGTTTGAACGCATTTTTCTAATCGACCGCTATCGCCGGCAAGCCGGCGCCCACAGAAGCCTGTGCTCACTCCAATCCAGCGTTCACAGCAGCCCCTTGTGGGCGCTGGCTTGCCAGCGATGACCGCGCAGCGGCCGCCCTTCAGAAGTGCACATCCTCCGTACCCAGCACCTGCACAAACGCGCCGTTCAAGGTCGCGTTGTGATGCTCGATAATCGCCCGCGCCGACAGCCCGGGCGTGTCCATGCAGGTATGGGCATCGCCGACCAGCACCGCCTCGAAACCCAGATCCCGGGCCAAGCGGCTAGTGCTATCGACACAATATTGAGTCTTCATCCCGACGATCACCAAGCGCCCGATCCCGGTATCATCCAGCTGCTCGGCCAACCCGGTATTGAAAAAACAACTGGGGCGCGTCTTGTCGAGCAAATGATCCGACGCAGGATCCACCTGCAGCTCCGGCACCAATTGCCACAGGGCACTGCCCGGCGCAATCGGCGAACCTTCCGGCCCGCTATGCCTGACCGCGAAAACCGGCGCATTGGCCTGCCGCGCCTTGCCAATCAGCCGATTGATATTCTCCAGCACCCGCAGCCCTTCCCAGGGCTGGTCGGGGCCATGGAACAAACCGACCTGCATATCGATGATCAACAGGGCCGAACGCTGTGTACTCTCTGCTTGCATGGGGACTTCTCCTTCCGTGTGATGCCAGCAAAGGCCCAGAAACCAAAAGGCCCCGTCCATTGCTGGCGGGGCCTGGGTTCACTGCGTTTACCGACTCACGCACCGACCTCACGCCCGCCATGGGCGGTCGTGGTGGTCCGGGTGAGGTTCAACAGATTGCGATTCATGGGTTCGATCATGCTACGGACGGTTCGAATATGGCAATCCCATCCTGGCGAAAAAGGCGACAGCACACAGGCTCAGAAGCGCAACCGCCAGTGCCCGTTACGGCGCAGGTCGACCACCGATAACGGCTCGATATCGATCGCATTGAAGGAAGCCGGGCCGGCCCCCAGGGCATGCAGCAGCGCCGCGCGGATCACGAACGGATGGGTGACCACGATAAAATGCCCCTCCTCGCGAAAGCCGTCGAGCCAGGCCCCGACCCGGGCGCACAACGCCGTCACCGACTCTCCCGCCGGCGGAACCTGCGTCGGGTCTGTGGTCCAGGCCGCCAGCAACTCAGGCTCACTCTCCAACAAGTCCGTCAGCGTGAGCCCATGCCATTCGCCCACATCCAGGTCACCCAGCTCAGGAACGATTTCGACCTCGCTCCCCAAAGCCTCGGCGGTCTGCCAGGCCCGGGTTTCCGGGGCACTGAGGATGCGCACCGGTTTCTTCAGGCGCGCCGCCAGTTCTGCGGCCTTGAGCAAGCCCTTGGGCTCGACCGGTTCGTCCAGAGGGAAACGTCTCAGGCGCTGGGCCTCGGTGCGGGCATGGCAAACAAAGCTCAAACGAATCGACATAAGGGTGTGTTCCGAAAGGCAGTCCGTGTCGTGGCTCAACATACCGGGAAGTCACCTGGCCCGTATTGCAAGTATCGCTCAAGGGAACAAAGGCTTGAATGCGACGTTCGGCTGCAGAGCCAGCTAGTATAGTCAGCTGATTTCATCCCACGAGGAACTGATCGATGTCTGCTGCCCTGTTCAAGAAAACCCTCGGCGCCCTGCTTCTGCTGGCCGGCCTGGCCGGTGCGAACGCCGCCTTCGCCCATGCCCACCTGAAAAGCGAAAACCCGGCCAAGAACGCCACCGTCAGCGCCCCCGGCGAATTGCGTCTGGTGTTCAGCGAAGGGGTCGAGGCGGCCTTGACCAAGGTCGACGTCAGCAGCGCCGATAAGGCAGTCGTGCTGAAAAGCATCGCCACCGATCCGGCCGACAAGAAAACCCTGATCCTGACCCCGGCCGCGCCCCTCCCGCCAGGCGAGTACAAGGTCGTGTGGCACGCCGTGTCGGTCGATACCCACAAGAGCGAAGGCAGCTACAGCTTCAAGGTGGGCAACTGAGTCTATGCAAAACGCCATGGTCCTGTGCCGCTTCCTGCATTTCGCCGTGGTGTTGTCGTTGTTCGGGGCCTGTCTGTTCAGGCCCTGGCTGATCGGCAGCGCGGCCAGCCCGGCACTGGATCAACCGCTGCTCGGGATCAAGCGCTGGCTGGCGCTGCTGGGCGTGCTCAGCGCCGCGGGCTGGTTGCTGCTGACCACCGCCAATATGACCGGCGACTGGGCCGACGCCCTGAATCCTGCCACCTTGCAGTTGGTCCTGGGCAAGACCTTTTTCGGTCAGGTCTGGAGCTGGCACCTGGGCTTGTGCCTGCTGCTGTTGCTCAGCCTGCTGGCCGACGCCCGCCCGGCCGTCAACCTGCTGCTCGGTTTCCTGCTGCTGGCAACCCTCGCCCCGGTCGGCCACGGCGCCATGCTCGAAGGCCTCGACGGGCACCTGCTGATGCTCAACCAGTTTATCCACCTGAGCGGCGTCGGTGCCTGGGTCGGCGGCCTGATGTTGCTCGCCCTGCTGCTGAGCCAACCGGCGGAACACGACATCAAGCGGGTCCTGCAACGCTTCGGCGAACTCGGCTATCTGCTGGTCGCGGTGATTATCGTCACCGGTCTGATCAATGTCCGTGTGCTCACTGGCGCCGTCTGGCCGACGCCACTGTTCAGCGGCTTCGCCCTGATCCTGCTGATCAAGGTGCTGATGGTCGCGCTGATGCTCGGGCTGGCCCTGTTCAACCGGGTGATGAGCCCGCGCGGACGCTTCAGCGTGTTGCGCACCAGTGTGACGGTCGAATGGCTGCTCGGGCTGGGGGCGATTCTCGCGGTATCGCTGCTGGGTACGTTACCGCCGATGCTGATGGCCTGAGCCCGCCCGGGCATGGCCGGCGAACAGCGTGGAGCCGTCCGGACTTTCATACTCCCGTTCGCAAAAAAAACTGGCTCATCTAATCATCTATATGAATCCTTCAGGTATATTCCTTCCAACCGCGTAACAAAATAATACAAGAAGGGGTTCCCGTTGGATCTTTCACATGCCGCGTGGCTTGCCCACGACACCCGCCTGATCGTCTGCTGCCTGCTGGCGATCGCCACCATCATCGTGCTGATCAGCCTGACCAAACTGCCGCCGTTCCTGTCCATCCTGATCGGTACCTTCGTCGCCGGGATCGGCGCCGCACTGCCCGCTGAAGAAGTGGCCAAGGCCTTCAGCAAGGGGGCCGGCAGTCTGCTCGGCGAAGCCGGGATCATCATTTCCCTGGGCGCCATGCTCGGCGCGCTGATGGCCGAATCCGGGGCCGCCGACCGCATTGCCTCGACCCTTCTGCGCCATGCCCGGGGCAAGGCCCTGCCCTGGGTCATGGCCATGGTCGCGATGATCATCGGCCTGCCGCTGTTCTTCGAAGTCGGCCTGGTGCTGATGGTGCCGATCATCTTCGTGATCGCCCGCCAGTCCGGCCAACCGCTGCTCAAGGTGGCGATCCCGGCCCTGGCCGGCATGACCACCCTGCACGCGCTGATGCCACCGCATCCAGGCCCGCTGATCGCGGTCAGCGCCTTGCACGCCGACCTCGGCATGACCATGCTGCTGGGCTTTTGCATCGCCGTACCGGCGGTGATCCTCGCCGGCCCCCTGTACGGCATCTGGCTGTCCAAGCGCCTGGATGTGCAGGAGCCAGCCGAAATCGGCGCGCTGTTCACCGCCAAGGTGCAGACCCGACGCCAACCGAGCTTCGCCATCTCGCTGTTGATCATCCTGCTGCCGGTGCTGCTGATGCTCGGCAGCACCCTGGCCAAGGTGGCCATGGCGCCGCAAAGCAACCTCGCCTTGACCCTGAAATTCCTCGGCGAGCCTTTGGTCGCCCTGGGCCTTGCGGTGATCGCAGCCGTGATCTGCCTGGGCTGGTCGATCGGCATGGCCCGTGACCAGGTCGGCAGCGTGCTGCGCAAGAGCCTTGGGCCGATTGCCATGCTGCTGCTGACCATCGGCGCCGGCGGCGGCCTGAAACAGACCCTGCTGGAAGCCGGGATCAGCGACACCATCAGCAAGGTCGCCAGCGGCGCCAATATGTCCTACGTCCTGCTGGCCTGGCTGATTGCCGTGGCGCTGCGCCAGGCCACCGGTTCGGCCACCGTGGCGACCACCACCACGGCGGGTATCCTCGCGCCGCTGATGGCCGGCCTAGCCACCACCCAGGCCTCGCTGGTGGCCCTGGCCATCGGTGCCGGCTCGGTGTTCTTCTGCCACGTCAACGATGCCGGCTTCTGGATGGTCCGCGAGTACTTCGGCTTGCAGCTCAAGCAGACGATCTGGGTCTGGTCGGTATTGCAGACCATTGTTTCAGTGGTCGGGCTGATCGGCACGCTGTTGTTGTGGCGGTGGTTCCAGTAAACCGCAGCCGATGATTGCCCGAAGCCGTGCCGGCGGGCCATCGACCCGTTCCGGCTCCTACAGGTTTCGCGGCGGTTGCAGATTCCGTAGTGAGTTCAGGATTGCTGCTCAGTCCTGCGAATAGGCAAAGCTCTTCAACACTTCGCCATCCATCCGATAGCGCACCCATTCGCTCTGCGGCTGGGCGCCGATGGATTCGTAGAAGCGAATCGCCGGCTCGTTCCAATCCAGCACGCTCCACTCCAGGCGCCCGCAGTCATTGGCGCAGGCGATCTTCGCCAGATGCCGCAGCAGCTTCTTGCCCGCCCCGGCACCGCGTTGTTGCGGCGAAACGTAGAGGTCTTCCAGGTACAGGCCGTTACGCCCGAGCCAGGTGGAGTAGCTGAAGAAAAACACTGCGAAACCGACCGGCTCGCCGTCACGCAGGCAGATCAGGCCGTGGGCCGTGGCGCCTTCGCCAAACAGGCTGCGCTCGATGTCGACGACGTTGGCGATCACTTCATGACGGGCCCGTTCGTACTCGGCCAGTTCCGTGATAAAGGCCAGGATCTGCGGCGCATCGCTGGGCCGGGCTTCGCGTATTTCAAGGGACATGGGCGCTTCCAGAGTCGGTGAAGTCGCCCATGCTATGCGGATTGTGCGACGGCTTGAATCACTTCAATGAAAATTCACCATCAGCAGGAGGCCGGTCAGCTGCGTCAAGCTGAGGGCCCGCGCCGCGCCCCAGCCCGAGCAGATGGACGCCCAAGGTTTCCAGGCTCTCCCGATATCCGCCCGCCTCTTCCTCACACCCCATGGCGCGGGGGCTTGAGGCCCGGTTGTGCGAGGTACAGCACCTCATAAGCCTTGCCGGCGCGACGGCGGTCAGGTTCGGATGACGACAGGGTGATCCGGATCAACTGCCAGGCCGCGGCATCCAGCGCGAGGAACACCGCCAGCGTGTCGTCCTGCCGAACGATGGCCTGGTTACGCTCCACCTCCGTCGCCAGCAAGCGCACGCGGTCGGCCTCCGGTGCGACAGGCAAGGCTTCGCGATACAACGCCCGGGCCTGCAGCGCCTTGCCCAGCTGCAAGTCCAGCGGCAGCCAGGCCTCGATATCCGGGCGACCGAATGAGTCGATCACCCGCTGGAACCGCTCGTCCATCAGAAAGCCCGCGGCAGCGCTCGGATCGGACCAGAGATACACCGATGAATACAGATTGGCCTGGGCACCGAAGACGCCGCCTTCCTCGGCAATAAACGCCTTGAAGATCAGCCCCTGGGTCTCGTCCCAAAGCGGCCCCAGTTCGGCGGCCCGACGGCGGATCAAGCCCATGTCATAGTTGGCGGGCAAGCGGTGCGAATACTGTTTGGCAAACATGGCGACACTCCTGTGGGCGAAGGTTATCGAGAACCTGGAGCCAGCTTGCGCAGGATCTATAATTACAACAATATATCGATAAATATATGTGTGATAAGAGATAGATATGACTGAAGCCGTCAAGCCTCTCGATATCGACACCGTCCAGGCCTTTGTGCTGATTGCCGACTTCGCCAGCTTCACCCGGGCGGCCCAGGCCCTGGACACCTCCCAGGCAGCCATCAGCCTGAAACTCAAGCGTCTGGAAGAGCGCCTCGGCTACCGCTTGCTGGAGCGCACACCCCGCCATGTACGGCTGTCGCCTCCGGGCGAGCAATTTATCCACGCCGCGCGCGCCTTGCTCCAGGCCCACGAGCGGGCGCTGGGGGATATGAGCGCCACGCCCAATCGTCGCCTGATCATCGGCATCAGCGACCATGTCGCCGGGCCCGACCTGCCGCTCCTGCTCAGTCGCCTGGCGCACTACGATCCCCTACTGATCATCGAGGTGCGCATCGCCTCCTCCCGGGACCTCAGCGCCGCCTTCGATCGTGGCGAACTGGATGCGGCCATCGTGCGCGGCGAAGGTGATCGTCACGACGGCGAGGTGCTGGTGGTGGAACGCTTCGGCTGGTTTGCCGCGCCCACCTGGCAACACACCCCCGGTAACGTCCTGCGCCTGGCGACCATGGCCGCCCCCTGTGGCGTGCGCCATCTGGCGGTGCGGGTGCTGGATGATGCCGGCATCCCCTGGACCGAAGTGTTTATCGGCGGCGGCGTGATGGCGGTGGGCGCGGCAGTCAGCGCCGGGCTCGGCGTGGCGGCGCTGGCCAGGCGGGTGGCACCGGCCAGGCGGGTGGCACCGGCCGGCGCGATCGAGGTCGGGGAGCAACTCGGGCTGCCGGCCCTGCCGATCACTGAAGTCATCCTGCATGCGCGGCCGACCGATGCCCGCTCGCAGGAAACCTTGCGGGCACTGAGTGCGGCGTTTCGTGGAGTATTGGAACGCTAATCGATCAGGCCTGATTGAATAAATACTTGATAGCAAAATGCCTTCATGATTTAAAGACGGGCCTGAAAGATGTCCGCGGCGGCGGACAGGTTTTCGCCGCTGCGACCCGAGTAGGGAAACTCAAGTTCAAACCAAGGAGAGATCAATGCGTTTCATGTATCTGTGGGTATTGGCCGCCGCTGCGTTGCTGGGCGGTTGCGCCGGCAATCCGATGCAAGTGTCCGCCACGCAAACCCTGCCGGCCGCCGGGCCGGAGAGCGCCCAGGTGGTCTTCATGCGCTCCTCGTTCGTCGGCAAGATGATCGATGCCTCGCTCTATGACGTGAGCGGTGGGCAAACCAAATTCATCGGCATCATGGCCAACGGCAGCAAGGTCAACTACCCGACCACCCCGGGCAAACACACCTTCATGGTGGTTTCCGAAGCCGCCGATTTCCTCGAGGCCGACCTGGCCCCGGGCAAGACCTACTACAGCCTGGTCACCCCGCGCATGGGCGCCTGGAAAGCCCGTTTCTCCCTGTGGCCGATCAGCACCGACCCCAAGGCTGAATACACCAGCACCGGCAAGGACTTCGCCAGCTGGGTCAAGGACACCGAACTGGTCGGCAACTCGCCGCGCTCCCTGGCCTGGTTCGAGAGCAACAAGAGCAGTGTCGAAGAAAAACGCGCGGAATACTGGAAAGTCTGGCAACAGAAAAGTGCCGAGGACCTGGCCAAGCGCACCCTGCACCCGCAGGATGGCCTGTAAGCGGCGCAACCACCCGGGTAACACCTGAGACAAATCGGCCGGGCTCCCATTCGATGGGGCCCGGCCGAATTCGTCAAGCCACAGCCGAAACTAGATCAGCAGGAACAACGCCAGCAAGCCGCCAAAGATCGCCCACTTTTCCAGGTAATAACGCGTGCGATTGCGCTTCTTCAATTCCTTGCCCCGCAGGCGAATGCCGTAGATCTTGGTAAAGAACCTGTTGATCCCACCGGTCTTGTCGTTCGCGTCATTCGGCGAGGCGGCGGCGGACATCACATTACGGCTGAACCAGCGGTTGAACGCCGTCGCCCAGCGATATTTCAACGGACGCTCGACATCGCAGAACAGGATCACGCGGTTCTGCTCGGTCTTGTTTTCGGCGTAGTGGATAAAGGTCTCGTCGAACATCACCGGCTCGCCATCGCGCCAGTGGTAATCCTGGCCGTCGACGTTGATATAGCAGCCCGGATCGTTCGGCGTCTCCAGGCCCAGATGGTAGCGCAAGGAACCGGCGTAGGGGTCGCGGTGGCGAACCAGGCGCGAACCCGGCGGCAACTCGGCGAACATCGCGGCCTTGATGCTGCCGATGCTGTTGAGCAGTTCCGTGGTGCGCGGGCACAGCTCGACGGCGGAAGGATGGTTGTCGCCATACCACTTGAGGTAGAAACGCTTCCAGCCGGTCTTGAAGAAGGAGTTGAAGCCGACGTCGTTGGGCGTCTCGGATTTCTTGATCTCACCGGCACGCAACAGGGCCAGGGCCTCGCTGCGGATTTCCTGCCAGTTGTCCTGCAGCGGCTTGAGCTCGGGGAAGTCGGCCGGGTCCAGGTACGGACGGCTCGGCACCTTGGAGAACAGGTAGAGGAAGCAGTTGATCGGGGCCAGGAAGGTCGAGTGGTCACTCAGTTGCCGGCCCAGCTTGTGCCGGACCTTGCCGCGCAGGTGTACGTACGCGATGGACAAGACGTAAACAGCGATAATGATGAGTTTCACGGGCATCGTCACAGAAGTCGGAAGAACACGCTACCTTTCATGCGCCTGGTGAGCCGGTGCACACAGGCCGGGTCCAGGCGTCGCAAAGGCAGCCAACGCGCTAGGGTAGAACAGCTGGCGTATGGGTTTCCAGTGTTTCGTCTTCCAGACGAAAGCAAAATCACCCTCTATCACAGGATTTTCTTACAGCTTCACTGGCGCACTCCATCCCTGTAGGAGCCGGCTTGCCGGCGATGGCGATCCACGGAGCGCCACCAAAATCCCCGCCTGCCGGCGGATCGCGAGCAAGCTTGCTCCTACAGGAGCCGAATTCAGCCTTCAGCCAGCATTGCATCCACTGCTTGCGTACCGGGCGAAGTCGCCGGCCCCCAGCGGGTTACCGCCAGGGCCGCCGCCGCATTGGCGCGACGAGCCGCCTCGGCGGCATCGAGACCCGCCGCCAGCCCGGCAAGGAATACTCCGGAATGGGCATCGCCCGCGCCGTTGCTGTCCACCGCCCGCACCTTGAAACCGGGCACATGCCGGTGCTCCCCCGCCCGGCTGACCCAGCAGCCGTTCGGGCCATCGCGAACCACCAGCAGCGCACCGTCGGCCAAACGCTCGGTCAGACGGTCAAGGGAACCGGCAATATCCGCCGCACCGGTAAAGCGCAGGGATTCGACGCTGTTGCTGGTCCAGATATCGATGCGCGGCAACAACGCGGCCATGGGGGAAGCGTCCGGCGAGTTGACCAGGGGACCCGGATCGAAGACCACGGTCACCGCCTTCGGCAAGGCCAATACCCATGCCAGCAGCGCCGGCGCCTTGTCCGGGTATTGCAGGCTGTAGCCGCTGACATAGACGTAGTCGTCGGCCTGCACCGAGACCGGCGCCAGATCTTCGGCCGAGAGACCGCCTTCCACGCCGATATAGGAAATAAAGGTGCGCTCGGCGCTGGCTTCAGTCAGCGACACGCAAAGCCCGGTGTCCTTCTCACCATCGCGTCCGAGGGCAATCTCGACCCCTTCCGCCGCCATCGCCTGGCGGGCGATGTCACCAAAGCGCCCGTTACCGTGGCGCCCGAGGTAGACCACCGGCAAACCGTTGCGCCGGGCCGCGGCCATGACATTGAAACCCGCCCCGGCTTCGAAGCTGGCGGCGTTCGCCAGCACATCGCCGCCGGTCGCCGGCAGGTGATCGAGGGACATGACCAGGTCAACCATGACCTGGCCGGTATGCAGCAACTTAGCCATTGGCATTCTCTACAAAAGCGCCACGCCGATCCGCCGCGCCGCCGAGCACGGCGTAGATACCGCCGGCAACCAGGAAGGTAACGATCCAGCCCAGGCCGTTGTGACCCAGCCAGGAGTCGGAGAGGAAACCGCGGAACCAGGTGGTCTCGGCGGTGGTGCCGATGGTGGTGAAACTGAACCCCAGGACAATCGCCACGGCCCAGGCACCGAAAGCGCGCCATTCGATGCCACCGCTATACCAATAGGCACTGCTCGGGCTGACGTCCAGCAGGTCCTTGGCGCTGTAGTACTGGCGATGCACCAGGTCGACCACGAAGATCCCGACCCAGGCGGTGATCGGTACCGCCAACAGCGAGATGAAAGTGATGAACGGGCCGTAGAAGCTGTCGGCGATCAACATGAAGTAGATGGAGCCGACAAAGATCGCGACAATATCGACGATCACCGCATGCACGCGCTTGACCTTCAGCCCCAGGGTCAAGGTCGTCAGGCCCGCCGAGTACACCGACAGGTTGTTCGACAGCAACAGCCCGCCGAACGCGGTGATCAGGTACGGCACGGCCATCCAGGTCGGCAGCATGTCGCGGATCGCGATGATCGGGTCCGTCGCCTGGGCCAGATCGTGGTTACCCACCGACAGCAGGCCGCCGAGGGTGATCAGCAGCACCAGCGGGATACCCGCGCCGAAGGCCGCCGAGGCCACCAGGCGGACGGCCTTGACGCTCTTGTGCTGATAGCGCGACATATCGGCGCCGGCGTTGGCCCAACCGATCCCGGTACCGGCCGCCATGGTGCCGATGCCGATGATCATCGCGCTCATCGGTGCCGGGGTGGCGTTGAACACCGCGCTCCAGTCGATGGTCGCGCAGAGGAAACCGCCCACCAGGATGTTCAGGGCGCCGAAAACATAGGTCGCCCACTTCTGGATCACCAGCAAGGTTGCATGCCCCAGGCCCGAGACCGACAGGGTCAGCAGCACGAAGATGGCGATAAACAGCAGCGTCAGCAACGGTGCGCTCTTGGCCTCCACCGGCGAGTGGAAGAGGATCGAACACAAGGACAGCAGCACGAACGCCGCGGTAGTGGTGTTGACCGTTTCCCAGCCCAGGCGCGACATCAGCGAAACAATGGTCGGACCGATATTGCCGCGCACGCCAAAGATCGCCCGCGACAGGGTCAGGCTCGGCGCGTGGCCGCGCCGCCCGGCGATGGAGATGATCCCCACCACGGCGAAGGAGCCCGCCGCGCCGAGAATCGCGACAATGATCGCCTGCCAGATCGCCAGCCCGCGGAAGGCCACCAGGGTCGCCCCCAGCGGCAGGCCGAGAATACTGATGTTGGCCGCGAACCAGACCCAGAACAGCTGTAGCGGATGACCGTTGCACTCGGCTTCCGGGACCGGTTCTATACCGCGGGTTTCCAGTTGGCCGGCACTTTGTCCGGCATTTGATGAGGTCATGGTATTCAGCTCCTGATGCCAATTGTTGTGGTTGTTGGGCAGTGCGGAAGGTGTAGAAAACCCTGGGCCACTTCCGGGGCCCCCTTCGTCTGCAGTCCATTGCGTGTTGTTATGTGTCAGGCGTTGCGCAGGGCGATCAGCCCCTGAATCAGAGGCACCAGTTCCAGCGCGTTGACTTCGATGATTTTCGCGATCATTTCGGCGGGCCAGCAGTCCAGGCCGTCGCAGGCCCCGAGCATGGCGCCGAGGATGCCGGCGATGGTGTCGGTATCGCCGCCGATGCTGGCGGCCAGGCAGAGGGCGTCGAAGGCCGCGAGCTTGCCGAGGGCGACCCGTTGCGCCAGCGCGAAGGCCACCACCACCGACTCCTGGGAGGCCACCGAGGTACCGACCACGTCATACAGCAGGTCAGCCAGTTCGGCGCCCGGACAATCGCGGCTGAGTTCCCGGGCCCAACAAATGCGCGGCCCCAGGCGCCCACCAGCGACCCAGTGGCCATGCCGTTCGGCGGTAAAGGCCATCTCGGTGCCAACATCCAGCGCCTGTTCCAGGCTCCGGCGATTGAGACCGCTGGAAATCACCGCGGCAACGGCTGCCGCGCTGGAGATTCCCAGGCTGGTGTTGTGGGTGACCTGGCAGGCCTCGATCACTGCCTCGAGAAAGCGCCGGGGCCGGGTGATATCGGCGGCGATGCCCACCGGCGTGATACGCATGGCCGCGCCGTTGGTAGTACCATAGCGCCCGGCTTCCTCGGGGCTGTGGCCGGCAAGGATCATTTCAATGGCGCGCTTGGTCGACGGTCCGAGCAGGTCCCGCGAGCCCTTGGCCTGCATCGCCGCTTCCCAGGCAATCAACCGCTCGGCCAGCAGGGCCGGTTCGATATGGCCGTTGCCGTCGATCAGCAACTGCGCGACCAGGATCGCCTGCTCGGTGTCGTCGGTGATGGAGCCGGCGGGCATGTTCGGCGCGATAGGCTGGTCGGGACCGGCGTCGACCAGTGTGGTGATGCTGCCGAAGCGAGCCTGGATCTCGGCGCGACTCAGGGATTGGGTCGGCATGCCCAGGGCGTCGCCCAGGGCGAGGCCGTAGAAGGCACCGAGGGCGCGATGAGTCGGGGTCATGTCGGGTTTCCAAACGCCAGGTGCAGGCGGAAATGCAGCGGATCGAGCAGGCTTTCGACCTGCTCCATGAAGCGTCCATGTTTGTCGTAGGTGGTGCGCAAGGCCTTGAGAAACACCGTCCCCAGGGGACGCCCAAGCAGCTCGGCATCTTCGGCGGACAGCGGTTCGGCGCCGATCCACTGGTCGCCGCGATCACCGACATAGCCGTAGGCTGCCAGGGTAATGGTCAGGGAGTTGTCGATCAGGCCGACGCGGGGCAGGCCTTCCAGGCCGCCGCTGGCCGGTATCAGTGAGTGTTCGAGGGAAACCGCGGTGCCGTCGGTATTGCGCCGGCGTCGGTCGAGGGCGATGAACTGTTCGGTGCCGTAGCGACTGAACAGGTCCGCTCGCACCACCGCCTCCAGGCGCAACACCTCGGTGTTGATCAGCGCCCCGCTGTCCGCCAGGGCCTGGGCCCAGCCGGCGCGCTGGTCGAGGGGGATGCCATCGTAGGTGACGATGGAGCCCACGCCGCTCTGGGTCGCGATGTAGTTGCGCCGCTTGAGCTCGGCCAGGGCCTCGCGCAGCGTGCCGCGGCTCACCGAGAATTCTTCGGCCAACTGATGTTCACCCGGCAACAGCAAGCCGTCTTCAAGAAGACCGCTTTCGATGCGCCGGATAAGCTCATCGACCACCTTTTTTTTCTTATCAAATCGGACATGTCTAATCATGTACAAATTGATAACCGAAACGGGCTCGCAGGTGCAAGGAATTTATTTTTCGGGGAGATGAATGGTGGTGTTTTTCGGGACGCTATCGCTGCGCTGCGGCGCCCCGACAAGCCGCCCCCCCCACAAAGGACCGGGGGCAACGATAACGCTATACCGAACCCTGGGCCTGCGGGAGCAGCCGGTCGACGCTCGATTACTCGTGATCCGCCAGCAGGCGGAAACGACTCAGGGTTCGAGGCCGATCGGAAAAAACTCGCCGCCGCTCCACACACCCAGCCAGGATTGGCCGTCGATTTGCCGGGTCACCGCCAACTCCACCAGTTGGTAGAACACATTGCGATGAATCAGCGCTTCAAGATTACTGCGCACATGCACGTAAGGCGCCGGCTCCTGGCTGATCGGATCGATCACTACCCGGATCGGATGCTCGACACCGGCCGTCACCTGTTCATCGACGTAAGTGGTAAAGCGCAGCTGCTGTGCCTCCCCCTGCCCTTCGACCTCCAGGGTCACCGCGACAAAGGGCGCATCGTCGACCTTGATCCCGACCTTTTCCACCGGTGTGATCAGGAAATAATCATCGCCGTCACGGCGCATGATGGTGGAAAACAACTTGACCATCGGCTTGCGGCCAATCGGCGTGCCCTGGTAATACCAGGTGCCGTCACGGGCGATACGCATGTCGATATCGCCGCAGAACGCTGGATTCCACAAGTGGACCGGCGGCAGGCCCTTTTCCGTCCTGGGGATTTGTGCCAACAGGTCGTTGGCCTTGCCCGGCTCACTCATCTCAATCCGACATCCACTGTTCACCTATGCCCAATAGACTACGCGCATATTCGGCCAAGGGGGCGGCGATCAGGTCTTCGGGCTTGTTGTTGTGGAACGTCAGCAAGCCACCACGGCTTTTGATCCGCGCGGTATCGATCAGGTACTGGGTGCCGGTCTCGATCAACATGATCTGGATCACGCCGCTGTCCACGCCCAGGCGGTCGACGGACTCCTGGTCGGCCCATTCGTCGTAGTTGCCGATGCGGTCGTCAGCCTTGGCGAAGCGTGTGTACAGCAGGTAGTGCGCGCCGGCGGAACGGGCTTCGGCCATGGCCTGATCCAGACCGAGGGGTCCACGGGCGCGGCGCACCATGGGGAAGTACTCGATGAAGCCCTTGAAAGCTTCCTCGGCCACCACATTGGGGCGCGGGTAGGCACTGCCAGGCGGGGTGAAAGCGCCCTGGGCAATGTAGATAAAGGAGTCCGGCTGGAGGCGGAACGAGTGGATCCGGCGCGTATCGCTATGGTCGAGCAGCCCGACATCGCTCATCTCATAGCGGACACCTTCCCCCATATCACTGACTTTCATGCAGCCGCCCAGCGCCAACAACGCCAGCAGCACAACCAGGCTACGCATCCTACCCTCCAGAGGCCGGTGACGGAAAACCGGCGAATAGTCGCCTGGATGCAGCTTCCGCGCCAGATCAACCAGGAAGATGATGCAAACCTGTGGGAGCGGTGCTTGCCCGCGAAGCTTTTGGTGGTCTCAAGGGCCTCTTCGCGGGCAAGCTCCGCTCCCACAATTAAATCGGCAGTGTTCTCAAAGCCGTGGTCAGCCGCCGATGATCTTCATCACCGTCGCGCCGCCCGAGAAGGCCACTTCCTGCTTGTCGCCCAAGGCCTTGACCAGCAACCGCTGCAATGCCGGCAGCGCCTCGTGACGGGGCTTGTCCAACAGGTCGCCGACATAGTGCCGGTTGCTCGACGACAGGCAGCCATGCAACCAGCCGGTGGACGACAGCCGCAAGCGCGAACAGGTCCGACAGAAGGGTACGCTTTCGTTGGCGATCACCCCAAAGTGACCACGGCCCGGAATGGCATAACGCACGGCGGTGGCATCCACCGGGGCATCGGCCTGCAGGTATTCGTAGCGCTCGCCGATCAGGCCGAGCAACTGCTGCAGGCTGACGAACTGCTGGAGAAAGGCATTGCCGTCACTGGCCAGGTGGCCCATGCGCATCAGCTCGATAAAGCGCAGCTCGTAGCCGTGCTCAAGACAATAATCCAGTAACGGCATCACCTGGTCCAGGTTCTGCCCGCGCAATGGCACCATATTGACCTTGATCTTCAGCCCCGCCGCCCGCGCCTGCGCCATGCCGTCGAGCACACTGGCCAGGTCGCCGCCACGGGCGATGGTGCGAAAAGCACTGGCATCCAGGGTATCGAGGGAAACGTTGATCCGCTTGATCCCGGCATCCACCAGCAGCGGCAATTTACGCGCGAGTAACTGGCCATTGGTAGTCAGGCTGATATCTTCCAGGCCCATCTGGCCGACCGCGCCCATGAAGGCCTCCAGCTTCGGACTGACCAGTGGCTCGCCGCCGGTAATGCGCAAGCGCTCGATCCCCGCCGCCTCGATCAGGTAAGCCACGCCACGCGCCATGGCCTGCGCCGACAGTTCGTCCTGGGCAGCCACCAGCCGCTTGCCATTGGGCACGCAGTAGGTACAGGCATAGTTGCAGGCGGATGTCAGACTGATGCGCAGGTTGCGAAAGCGCCTGCCTTGACGATCAACGATCATGGAACACTCCGGCGATGGACTATGGAACGCGCAAAACTTGACTCAAAAATCAAGTTTTGACAAGCCCTATTCCCGAGTATAAGCCTGGGGCATTGCGCCATATAGGGGAACGTGACGCAATCAGCCCGCCGAATATCTTAACTGACAGGCGTTTCGGGGTCGCGCTTGCGCTTGTTGCCCATGCGCACGCCAATATCCATCAGGAACTGGAAGAAACCTTCCTGGTCTTCCAGCACATTGCTCCAGAACGGCGAGTGGTACAGCGCGACAGCGCCATGCACCAGGGCCCAGGCGGCGCAGTAGTGGAAGTACGGCGGCACGTCCTCGAGCTTACCTTCGCTGATGCGGCCCTTGATCAACAAGGTCAGGCGTTCGAAGTTGGAAGCGCGGATCTTGTGCAGTTCCTCGACCATCTCCGGCACCTGGTGGCCCTTGACCACTTTTTCTTCCAGGCGGTCGAACAGGCGATAGCGCTGGGGATCACGCATACGGAACTCGAAGTAGGCCCGGGACAGGGCTTCCTTGTCCTTGTCGACATCCGCCGAATGCAACAGCTCGTTCAAGTCACGCTCGTAGTCGAGCATCAGGCGCAGGTAGATTTCCGCCTTGGATTTGAAATGCTTGTAGATGGTGCCTTTGCCGATACCGACGGCATCCGCGATCATCTCGACGGTGACACTGTCTTCACCTTGTTCGAGGAACAGCTTTAGCGCGGTATCGAGAATTTCTTGCTCGCGGCGACGAAACTCACGGACCTTACGGGGTTCTTTGTGCATAAGAAAAGGTCTGTAGGGGCAAAATCGAAGCCAAGTATTATGCCTGACTCGCGCCAAATTGCACGAATCATCCGAGGCTTTTCGTTTTCACTGTCGACGAATCAGCCCGTGCCGGTCAGAAAGGCTTCGCAACAGTCACGGATCGTCGCCGGCGACGGCCACTGAAAATGCGGCCCGGGACAATGAGAACTCAACAGAAGCGCTTGTATTCCAAATCTGTTTAAAAAATGAGCAGTGATGACTGGACGTCAGGCGATCCTGACCAATACTTGAACTGTCGGCGTGACATCTCCCCCAAGTGACGCGTCGATAAAGGTGCCAAAGGACCGCGTACCTTTGTTTTACTCCTAATGGTCTTAACCCGGATTCACCCCCCAGAACCCGGGTTTTTTTTGCCTGCGATTTGCCCCCTCAACTACGTCGAAGCCTGGCTTTTGTGGGAGCGGAGCCTGCCCGCGAAGCGTTTAGCGTTCTGACGGGCCTCTTCGCGGGCAAGCTCCGCTCCCACAGGCCAGGGGAAACAGGCGCTTGAAGTTCTCGGTGGTCTGCTCGGCGAACTGCTCGTACGGCACCCCGCGCAGCATCGCCAGGTAGTCGGCGACATCGCGCACATACTGCGGCAGGTTGGGCTTGCCGCGATGGGGAATCGGCGCCAGGTACGGCGAGTCGGTTTCCACCAGCAGGCGATCGGCCGGCACTTGCCGCGCCACGTCGCGCAAGGCATCGGCATTGCGGAAAGTGACGATGCCCGAGAGGGAAATGTAGAAGCCCAGGTCCAGTGCGGCCTTGGCCATCTCCCAGTCTTCGGTGAAACAGTGCAGCACGCCAGCCTGGGGCAGTTGCGCCTCGCGCAGCAAGGCCAGGGTATCGGCGCGTGCGCCACGGGTATGGACGATCACCGGCTTGCCGGTCTGCCCGGCCGCTTGCAGGTGCAAGCGGAAGGACGCCTGCTGCAGCTCGGCCGCCTCGGGCTCGTAGTGATAATCCAGGCCGGTCTCGCCAATGGCCACGACCTTTGGATGCTCAAGCTCGCGCAGCAACCAGTCGAGGGCTGGCGCGGCGTCGGCCTTGACGTCCAACGGGTGGACACCGACCGAACAATCGACATCGGCATAACGCTCGGCCAGGGCCTTCACGTCAGCCGCATTATCGACACTCACGCCGATGCACAGGAAGTGCCCGACCCCGCGCTGGCGCGCCGCGTCGAGCGCAGCATCGAGGGAGCCCGAATGTTCGGCGAGATCAAGACGGTCGAGGTGGCAATGGGAATCTACAAGCATAAAAAGGCGATACTACATCGTATGGGTGGGACGGTCGGACTTCAGGGCGCCGGCCAGATGGGTTTCGATCTTGCTGCGGGCGGTATTGTCACCGTCGTTGAATTGCACGCCGACTCCCGCCGCGCGATTGCCCTGGGCCCCCTTGGGGGTGATCCAGGCGACCTTGCCGGCGACCGGGATTTTTTCCGGCTCGTCCATCAGGTTGAGCAACATGAACACCTCGTCGCCCAGCTTATAGCTTTTGGTGGTGGGGATGAACAGCCCGCCGTTCTTGATAAAAGGCATGTAGGCCGCGTACAGCACGGATTTGTCCTTGATGGTCAGGGACAGGATACCGTTGCGCGGGCCGGGACCAATGGGTTCGTTCATACTCGCTCCGGTCATGCAGATAGCCGATTCTAGGCCGATCGCCTCAGTGTTGGGTAGGTAAAGCTGCCCATTGCACCAACAGCGCTTCGAGCAACAGCACCCGATTCAGGTTGGCCTTGCTCAAGACCTTCTGACGCTGGGCGAGAATCCAGTCCTGGATCGACAGGACCTTGTCCCGGGAAGTTTTCTGCGCCAGGTATTGCACCACCTTGCGCATGTCCCCCAGCCCCAGGCCGGCTTCGTCCTCGGTCAGTTGATAGCGCAGGATCAGGCTCGACCAATCGCAGAACCAGTCGAACAGCAACAACAGGGGGATCGCGTTCCACCCCTCGGCCAGCTGGGTGGCCGATTGCTGCTGCTTGAGCAGTTTCTTCACCCCATCGACTACCAGCGCCCGCTGTTCGCGAACGCCCTGGGCCTGGAGGCTGACAGCGGCCAGGGGCGAGCCCGCGGCCAGGGTCAACAATTCGACCCGCTCTTCTTCGCTGCTGTCCGGCAAGGCGCCGGCCAGCCATTGCAGGCTCATGGCCTCGCTCGGCAGCGGGCAGGCCTGTTGCACGCAGCGACTGCGAATGGTCGGCAGCAACCGGCTGGACTGGTGACTGACCAACAACAGCACGGTATCGCCGGAAGGCTCCTCAAGGCTCTTGAGCAAGGCGTTGGCGGCGTTGATATTCATCGACTCCACCGGTTCGATCAACACCACCTTGCGCCCGCCGAGTTGCGCGGTCTGGACCACGAAGCTGACCAGATCGCGGACCTGGTCGACCTTGATCGCCTTGTCGGCTTCCTCCGGTTCCAGGATGTAGTTGTCCGGATGACTGCCGGCATTCAATAACAGGCAGGACTTGCAGTGCCCACAGGCATTGAGGTTCAACGGACTCTTGCACAGCAACAGCGCCATCAGCCGTTCGGCCAGGGCCCGCTTGCCGATGCCCGCCGGGCCGTGGAGCAGATAGGCATGGGCATGCTGGGGCCGCCCGGCCATTTGCTGCCAGAGACTGTCCTGCCAGGGGTAGGCTTCAGCCACGGTGCCGCTCCAGGATTTCCGGCAGCAGGCGATCGAGGGACTGTTGCACCTGGGCCAGCGGCTGGGCCGCATCCACCAGGCGATAGCGCGACGGATCGGCGTCCGCGCGCTTCAGGTAGGTACTGCGCACGGCGTCGAAAAACACCCGGCCCTCCTGTTCGAAACGGTCCAGCCGCCCCCGAGCGCTGGCTCGGGCCAGGCCCACTTCCACCGGCAGGTCGAAGACCAGGGTCAGGTCCGGACGCAGTTCGCCCTGGACAAAACTTTCCAGGCTGGCGATACGCTCCCGGGACAGGCCGCGACCACCGCCCTGGTAGGCATAGGTGGCATCGGTAAACCGGTCGCACAGCACCACCGCGCCGCGGGCCAGGGCCGGACGGATCACCGTGGCCAGATGCTGGGCGCGCGCGGCGAACACCAGCAGCAGCTCGGTGTCGGCACACATGGCCTCGTCGCTGGGCGCCAGCAGCAGTTCGCGGATTTTCTCGGCCAGCGGCGTACCACCGGGCTCGCGGGTCAGCAACACATCGACACCTCGGGCCCGCAGGCACTCGGCCAGATAATCGCGGTTGGTGCTTTTGCCGGCACCTTCCGGGCCTTCCAGGGTGATAAACAAGCCAGTCACGGGCAATCCTTAATCAGGGTCATTGCGAGTCTTTCGCCTCGGCTTCGGTTGACGCGGGTGCTGCAGGTGCCGCCGGTGCGGGCTCGGCAGCCGGTGCCGGTACGGCGGCCGGTGTCGGCTCGGACACCCCGGGAACCGGGTTCTGGATCGGGGTCGAGACTGTCGCCGGGACAGCAGTCGGAGCCGCCGGAGCAGGTACAACTGCCGGAGCAGCTGGTACGGCCGCCGGAGCAGCGGCCGGAACCGTCGGAGTCGTCGGCGCGGGGCTGGAGCGGTAATCGGCCCGACGCTTGAGCTGGAACTCGCGCACCGCGTTGTTGTGGGAGTCCAGGTCGTCGGAGAAGACATGGCTGCCATCGCCGCGCGCAACAAAGTACAGGCTGTTGCCCGGCACCGGGTTCAACGCGGCATGGATCGCCTCGCGCCCGACCATGGCAATCGGCGTCGGCGGCAAGCCGGCGTTCATATAGGTATTGTAGGGGTTGGCCTCGCGCAGGTGGGCACGGGTGAGCTTGCCGGTATAACGCTCGCCCAGGCCGTAGATCACCGTCGGGTCGGTCTGCAACAACATGCCCTGCTGCATCCGCCGGACAAACACCCCGGCGATCTGGCCACGCTCCTGGGGCACGCCGGTTTCCTTCTCCACCAACGAGGCCATGATCAGCGCCTGGTAAGGTTCGCTGTAAGGCGCATCAGGGGAGCGTTTCTGCCACTCCTGGGCCAGGACACTGTCAAGACGATCATAGGCCTTCTCCAGCAGTTCGGCGTCGGTCATGCCGCGCACGAAGCGGTAGGTGTCCGGGAAGAAACGACCTTCGGCGAACACGTCCTTGTGCCCGAGCCTGGTCATGACCTCGCTGTCACTGAGACCACCGAGGGTTTGCTGGAGCTTTTCGTTCTTGGCCAGCGCCGCCCGTACCTGGCGGAAGTTCCAGCCTTCGACCAGGGTCAGGCTGTACTGCACCACTTCACCGCGCTGCCACAGCGACAGTAGCCCGCGCACGTCCATGCCCGGCGTAAGTCGGTACTCGCCGCTATGGAAGGGCACGCCAGCGAGATTGAAGCGCCAGTACAGGCGCAGCCAGAAGGCGTCCTTGAGCAAACCCTCGGACTCGAGGCGATTGAACGTGCCCGTCGGCGTCGCACCGGCCGGCACATCCAGCAGCTGCTCCTGCGTCAGGTTGAGGGGCTGCTCCAGCGCCGAATGCAGCTTCCAGGCCGAACCGCCCAGCAGCAAACCGGCCAGCACCAGAACGGCTTGCAGCAGCACCAAGAATTTACGTCTCAATTCAAACTTCCAATAGCGCGCGGGCAATACCTTGCAGTTTACGGGTGAGCGGGCCAACCGACCAGCTCAGGTCGGCAAAAGCCCGAACGGGCCAGATGCCATAGACGCTGTTACAGAGAAAGACCTCATCAGCTTGCCGGAATTGCTCCAGGCTGATATCGGAAATGTCGACAGGGATTGCCAGTGCTTGCGCTTCTGCCAACAGCTGCGCGCGCATCACCCCCGCCACGCCGCAACGGCCCAGATCGGCGGTGCGCAGGACGCCCGCCCGCACCACGAACAGATTGCTGAACACCCCTTCGATGACCCGCCCCGAAGTGTCGAGCATCAAGCCTTCGGCATATTCGGCGCCCTGCCATTCGGCACGGGCCAGGACCTGTTCCAGGCGATTGAGATGCTTGAGCCCGGCCAGCAAGGGCTGTTCGGACAAACGCGTCGTACAGGGGAACAGGCCGACGCCCTGCTGCTGGTGGGCCTGTGGATAAGTAGGCGACGGGCTGCCCTGCAAGATACGCCGCGGCAGCGTATCAGCCGACGCCGCGTAACCGCGCTGGCTGTCACCGCGGGTGAGGATCAGCTTGAGCACCCCCTCCCCCAGTACCGCACTGTAGGCCAGCAACTCGCGGCGAACCAACTCGTGATCCGCCGCGATACCCAGACGTCGACAGCCATCCGCCAGGCGCTGCAGGTGTCGTTCCAGCAGCAGCGGTCGACCGCCTTTCACGGCGCAGGTCTCGAACAGACCATCGCCGTAGGCCAGGCCGCGGTCCTTGAGGGACAACGCATCGCCCGGCTGGCCGTCGACCCAGCTCTCCATCACTCGGCGAACCGGCGGAACACCAGGGAGCCGTTAGTACCGCCAAAGCCGAAGGAGTTGGACAGCACCACGTCGATGGGCATGCGCCGGGCTTCGTGGGGCACGAAATCCAGGTCGCAGCCTTCATCGGGCTCGTCGAGGTTGATGGTCGGCGGCGCCACCTGGTCGGCAATGGCCAGCACGCTGAAAATCGCCTCGATGGCCCCGGCGGCACCCAACAGGTGACCGGTCATCGACTTGGTGGAACTGATCGCCATCTGGTAGGCATGCTCGCCAAACACCCGCTTGATCGCCTCGGCTTCGGCCAGGTCGCCGGCCGGGGTCGAGGTGCCGTGGGCATTGATGTACTGCACCTGATCCAGGTTCAGCTTGGCATCGCGCATCGCGTTGGCAATGCAACGGGCCGCACCGGCACCGTCCTCGGGCGGCGAGGTCATGTGGTAGGCATCGCCACTCATGCCAAAGCCGATCAGCTCGGCGTAGATGGTCGCGCCACGGGCCTTGGCGTGCTCCAGCTCTTCGAGCACCAGGGCACCGGCACCGTCGGACAGCACGAAACCGTCACGGCCCTTGTCCCATGGACGACTGGCGCGAGCCGGCTCGTCATTGCGCGTGGACAGCGCGCGGGAGGCACCGAAACCGCCCATGCCAAGACCGCAGGCGGCCATTTCGGCACCACCGGCAATCATGACGTCGGCTTCATCGTAGGCAATGTTGCGTGCGGCCATGCCGATGCAATGGGTGCCCGTGGTGCACGCCGTGGCGATGGCATAGTTCGGCCCCTGGGCACCCAGGTGGATGGACAGGAAACCGGAAATCATATTGATGATCGAACCAGGCACGAAGAACGGCGAAATCCGCCGTGGCCCCTGGTCATGCAGCGTGCGACAGGTTTGCTCGATATTGGTCAAGCCGCCAATACCCGAACCCATGGCCACGCCGATGCGCTCACGGTTGGCATCGGTGACTTCGAGACCGGCATTACGCACCGCCTGGAAACCGGCTGCCAGGCCGTATTGAATGAACAGGTCGAGTTTGCGGGCTTCTTTGGCCGACAAGTACTCTTCGACATTGAAACCTTTTACCGAGCCGCCAAAACGGGTGGTATAGGCAGAAAGGTCTGTGTGTTCGATCAGACCAATGCCACTACGGCCAGCCAGAATGCCTTGCCAGGTACTCGAAACATCCGTACCCAATGGCGACAACATCCCCATGCCGGTGACTACGACGCGTCTACGCGACACAGCACTCTCCTTTATCCTGTTGACGACACTTTGCCTCACACCTAAAGAAAAAACCGCACGCCGTGGTGGCAGTGCGGTTTTTCCATGACAGCAGGCAACGATTACAAACTATTACGCCTGATGGGCCGTAACGTAATCGATAGCGGCTTGTACGGTAGTGATTTTTTCAGCTTCTTCGTCAGGGATTTCGGTCTCGAATTCCTCTTCCAGAGCCATCACAAGCTCAACGGTGTCAAGGGAGTCGGCACCCAGGTCTTCAACGAAGGAAGCTTTGTTGGTCACTTCCTCTTCCTTGACGCCCAGTTGCTCGGCAACGATTTTCTTGACGCGTTCTTCGATGGTGCTCATACCTTGTTTTCACTCCTAATGGAAAAATTCAGGCAGCTGGCCGGTGGGTAAGTGTATAGAAAGGCTTTTCAGCTTTTCAACCGAAAGCTTCAGCCTTTGTCCCCCTTTGCCCTCTGCCTCTCAATAAGTTGCAGCTTTATAACGGATTTTAGACAGCTGGTATGACATTTTTTTGAAGCAATCCGTCACATTTGAATTACATGTACATCCCGCCGTTCACCGGGATTGTAGCCCCAGTCACGTAAGCCGCACCGTCCGACGCCAGAAAAGCGACCACTTGCGCGATCTCTTGGGCCTGGCCCAGACGACCCAGCGGAATCTGCGTCAGCAAGGCTTCACGCTGCGCGTCAGGCAATTCGCGGGTCATATCGGTGTCGATGAACCCTGGGGCCACCGAGTTTACCGTAATCGAGCGCGAACCGACTTCACGCGCCAATGCACGGCTGAAACCTTCGAGGCCGGCCTTGGCTGCTGCGTAGTTTACTTGGCCTGCGTTGCCCATGGCACCCACAACCGAACCAATATTGATGATTCGTCCCCAACGGGCCTTGGTCATCCCACGCAGAACGCCCTTGGACAGGCGGAACAGACTGTTGAGGTTGGTATCGACCACGTCGTACCACTCGTCATCTTTCATCCGCATCATCAGGTTATCACGGGTGATACCGGCATTATTGACCAGGATCGCCGGCGCGCCGAACTGCTCGCTGATGCTCGCCAGGACCGCGGCAACCGATTCATCGCTGGTTACATTAAGCTCCAGGCCGGTGCCTTGGATGCCATGCTCCTTGAGGGTCGCGGCAATTCGCTCGGCACCCGAGGCCGAGGTCGCGGTACCGATGACCACGGCGCCGAGGCGCCCCAGCTCGAGGGCGATGGCTTGGCCGATGCCACGGCTGGCGCCGGTGACCAGTGCAACTTTACCTTGCAGACTCATGCAGGCTTCTCCTGATTCAGGCCCGCGCCGCGCGCGTGGCGGCGAAGGCATCCGGGGTATTGAGGTTGGACGTGTTGACGCCGTCGGCGCAACGCTTGTTCAGGCCGGCCAGCACCTTGCCAGGACCGCATTCGACCAGTTCGGTGGCGCCGTTGGCCGCCAGGCACTGAACCGATTCGACCCAACGCACCGGCTTGTAGAGCTGCTCCAGCAGGTCGCGCTTGAGGGTCGCCAGGTCCGCGGCCACCTGCGCGCTGACGTTCTGCACCAGCGGGATCTGCGGTGCCTGCCAGTCGATGGCGGCAACGGCTTCGGCAAACCGCTCGGCCGCCGGACGCATCAGCTCGCAGTGCGATGGCACGCTGACCGGCAGCGGTAGGGCGCGCTTGGCGCCCTTGGCCTTGCAGGCCTCCATGGCGCGCTCGACGGCGGCCTTGGACCCGGCGATCACCACCTGGCCCGGCGAGTTGAAGTTCACCGCACTGACCACTTCGCCCTGGGCGGATTCGGCGCAGGCGGCAATCACATCGGCATCGTCCAGCCCGAGGATCGCCGCCATGGCGCCCTGCCCGGCCGGAACCGCTTCCTGCATCAGCTGACCACGGCGCTCCACCAGTTTCACCGCATCGCCCAGGCTCAGGCTGCCGGCGGCGACCAGCGCGCTGTACTCGCCCAGGCTGTGGCCGGCGACATAGGCCGGACGCGCACCGCCCTCGGCCAGCCACAGCCGCCACAGGGCAATGGAGGCGGTGAGGATCGCCGGTTGGGTCTTGTCGGTCTGGTTCAGTTGCTCTTCCGGCCCCTGCTGGGTCAGCGCCCAGAGGTCATAGCCGAGGGCATCGGAGGCTTCTTTGAAGGTTTCCAGGATCAGCGGATATTGCGCGCCCAGCTCGGCCAACATGCCGAGGGACTGCGAACCCTGCCCTGGAAAGACGAATGCGAGGGATGTAGACATGTAACAAGCCCCTAATGATCTTGTCGTCGAAGAATTGACGTCCCGCCGTGGCGGACGCAAGAAACTGTCAGTTTGGATGGCTGATTGAACTGAGCGGTCACATTTAAGCATTCCCGCGGGAAAACGCCTAAAGCAATAGCTCCTCCAGGCGACCGTGAAGGCGCTCGGGGAGGTTTTCCTGGATCTCGATCAAGGCCCGCGCAATCGCGCTCTGAAACCCCTCGACCCCGGCGGAGCCGTGACTCTTGACGACAATCCCCTGCAGGCCGAGAAAACTCGCGCCATTATGCCGCGCCGGGGCGAGATCGGCTTGCAGGCGCTTGAGCAGCGGCAAGGCCAGGGCACCGACCAGTCGCGAAGCCAGGCCCTGCTTGAACAGCGCCTCGATGCGCGCGGCGATCATGGTCGCCAGGCCTTCGCTGGACTTGAGCAGGATATTGCCGACGAAACCGTCGCACACCACCACATCGGCCTCGCCGCGATACACCCCGTCGCCTTCGATGAAGCCGATGTAGTTCAACCCCCGCGCCTGTTGCAGCAGGGTCGCCGCCAGCTTGACCTGCTGGTTGCCCTTGATGTCCTCGGTACCGACATTGAGCAAGGCGACACGCGGCCGCACCACGCCAAGGGCCTCGGCCGCCACCGCGCCCATCACGGCGAACTGGAACAGGTGCTCGGCACTGCAATCGACATTCGCCCCCAGGTCCAGCAACTGGCAATAGCCGCGCTGGGTCGGGATGGCCGCGACCATGGCCGGACGATCGATCCCCGGCAAGGTCTTCAGCACATGCCGCGACAAGGCCATCAAGGCACCGGTATTGCCGGCACTGACACAAGCCTGGACCTTGTCATCGCGCAGCAGCTGCAAGGCCACGCGCATCGACGAATCCGGCTTGCCACGCAGGGCCTGGGACGGACGCTCGTCCATGGTGATGATTTCACTGGCAGGCGTAATCGTCAGGCGCGCGCGATCCACGGCTGGATAACCGGCAATCAGGGGTTCAAGCTGGGAAGGTTGACCGACCAGGGTCAGATGCAGCGAGGGCGTAGCAGACAGGCAGGCGATACTGGCCTGGACAATGCTGCGGGGACCGAAGTCCCCGCCCATTGCGTCGATCGCGATGATCTGAGCGGACAAGATTTACTCGTCAGCGCCCTTGTCGATCACTTTACGGCCACGGTATACGCCTTCTGGCGATACGTGGTGACGCAGGTGAACTTCACCGGTGGTCTTTTCCACGGACAGGGTGCTTGCCTCGAGGGCGTCGTGCGAACGACGCATGTCACGGGCGGAGCGGGATTTTTTGTTCTGCTGAACAGCCATAATTGATTAACTCCTAAACGTTTGGGTCACGCTTTAACTGCGCCAATACACTGAACGGGTTGGACCGCGTTACCTCGTCCTCGCTCGGTTCGGGCTCATCGAGCCCCGCCGGCTGCTGGCATTCTTCCGGATGATGAGCAGGCACAATGGGCAAGGCGAGCAGAAGCTCTTCCTCAATCAATGCCTGCAGATCCAAAGGATCTTCGCCCAGTTCCAGCACGTCATAACCTTTCGGCAACGACTGGGTATTCGCACCCTCCTTCACCACAGCATAACTGCATTCGCTGTGGATCGGCAGGGTGACCAGCTCAAGACAACGCTGGCAAACCATTTTGACTTCGGTGTCGATAAAGCTGTGAATCATCACAGACTTACGTTCATCTCGTTCAAAAACGAATTTAGCCTGCACCGTACCGACAGTGTCGGAAAGCGAGTCGCAGAGTCTCTCCAAATCGGCCAGCGGCAGTTCACCTTGAAGGGTGGTGCCACGATCAGCCAATTTGCGCGGGTCAACGTGAGGTGGAATCGGGTCATTCAACATAGGCGCAGCATTCTAGGGATGCACCCTGCCACTGTCAAAGGAAATTAGGCCCTGTCCGTCAGCTGACGGGCCAACTAGAATCGGCGACCTGCCTCAGGAGAACCGCATGCTGCCCTTGTTACTCGCCTCAAGCTCGGCCTATCGCCGGGAATTGCTAACCCGCCTGCGCCTGCCCTTCAGCTGCGCATCGCCGGATATCGACGAAAGCCAGCGCCCTGATGAAGCCGCCGGCGAGCTGGTCAAACGCCTGGCCGAGGAAAAAGCCCGGGCCCTGGCCACACGTTATCCGGCGCACCTGATCATCGGCTCGGACCAGGTTGCGGTACTCGACGGACGGATACTCGGCAAGCCCCACGGCTTCGAGAAGGCCCGCGAGCAGCTGCTGGCCGCCAGCGGCAGGCGCGTAAGCTTCCTCACCGGTCTGGCCCTGCTCAACAGCCAGACCGGGGCATGCCAGGTGGACTGCGTCCCCTTCAGCGTACAGATGCGCAGCCTGGATATCGCCCGCATCGAACGCTACCTGCACGCCGAACAGCCGTACGACTGCGCCGGCAGCTTCAAGGCCGAAGGCCTGGGCGTGAGCCTGTTCCAGAGCACCGAAGGGCCGGATGCCACCAGCCTGATCGGACTGCCGCTGATTCGCCTTGTGGACATGCTGCTGACTGAAGGCGTGCAGACCCCGTAATCTTTTTCATCGTAAAACCCTTGGCCTGCCGGCTGATCGCGAGCAAGCTTGCGCCTACATCCCCCTGCGCTCCGCCAATAAAAAAACCGGTCATTGACGACCGGTTTTTTATTGCTGCGCGAATATCAGCGCAAGGTTGGCCCCTGGAAGCCCATCCACATCGCCAACTGCTCCGCGACGCTGGCGCCAAGTTTCTTCGAGAAGCGATCGAAAGGTGACTCCTGAACGGTAAAGTCCACCAACTCCTTCTCGCCGATCACATCCCGCGCCACCGAGCTGGCACTGCCCAGGCCGTCGATCAGCCCCAGCGGCAGCGCCTGCTCGCCGGACCAGACCAAGCCGGAGAACAGCTCCGGGTGATCTTTATCTTTCAGACGGTCGCCACGCCCCTTCTTCACGCTGGCGATGAACTGGTTGTGAGTGGTGTCCAACACCCCCTGCCAGAACCTGGTCTCGTCAGCCTTCTGCGGCTGGAACGGATCGAGAAACGCCTTGTGCTCCCCTGAAGAGTAGGCACGACGCTCCACGCCCAGCTTCTCCATGGTACCGACAAAACCGTAGCCGGCCGCCGTCACGCCAATGGACCCGACCAGGCTGGACTTGTCGGCATAGATCTCGTCCGCCGCACTGGCGATGTAGTAGGCACCGGACGCACCGATATCGGAAATCACCGCATACACCTTGGTGTCCGGGTGCAGGCCACGCAGGCGACGAATCTCGTCAAACACATAACCCGACTGCACCGGACTGCCGCCCGGACTGTTGATCCGCAGGATGATCGCCTTGACCTTGGGATCCTCGAAGGCTGTGCGCAGGCTGCCGACAATATTATCGGCACTGGCCGACTCCTTGTCCGCGATCACCCCGCGCACCTCGATCAGGGCGGTGTAGTGAGCCCCACGACTGGCGCTCTTCTCCAGATTGATCAGCGGCGAGAACATCACCAGCGCGCCAAACAGATATACAAAGGTCAACAGCTTGAAGAAGATCCCCCAGCGCCGCGAGCGCCGCTGCTCCTGCACACCGGCCAGCAGGGTCTTTTCCAGCAGCTTCCAGCTTTTGTCATCAGCGGAACCCGATTCGGCATTCGCCTTTGGCGGCGCGCCCCATTCATCAGACATGCGTACTCACCCCAACGAATTCAATTGACCCGACCATCCAGCCAGGCATGCAACTGTGGAAAACTGTCAATCGCCAAGCGCGGTTCGAATACCCGCAACTCATCCAGCGACAAGGCACCATAACCTACAGCCACCGAATCCATGCCAGCATTGCGCGCCATTTGCAAATCGAACGCCGAGTCCCCGATCATCAGGGCCTGGGAAGCCGGGACACGACAATGGGCGAGAATCTGCTCGAGCATCAGCGGATGCGGCTTGCTGGCGGTTTCGTCGGCGGCGCGGGTGATATCGAAATAATCCTGCCAGCCATGGGCCCTCAACACCCGATCCAGGCCGCGACGATTCTTGCCGGTCGCGACCGCCAACCGGTAGCCGGCGGCGCGAAACGCTTCCATGGACTCCAGCACACCTGGAAACAGCGGCGAAGGAACCGTTTCAAGGGCAATGTAGCTATCGGCATAGTGCTGGCGAAAAACCACCAGTTCTTCATCGCTGATCGCCGGGTACAGGGTGCAGATCGCTTCCGGCAAGCCGAGACCGATAATGCCCTTGACCGCCGTTTCATCGCGCAGGACAAAACCCGAACGAGCGGCCGCCACTCCCATCGCCTCGACAATCCGACCAATGGAATCGGCCAGGGTGCCATCCCAATCGAAAATCAGCAGCTTGTATTCAGACCGCACTCAGTCGCTCCACCGTCTTGGCCCACATTTCATCCACCGGTGCCTGCAACTTCAACTCGCCGCCATCGGGCAGCGGCACGGTCAGCATATAGGCGTGGAGGAACAGGCGCTTGCCGCCCAGGTCGCGAATTTCCTTGGTGAATCCGTCGTCGCCGTACTTGCTGTCACCGGCAATACAGTGCCCGGCGTGCAGGGTATGCACACGAATCTGATGAGTACGCCCGGTGACCGGCTTGGCCTCGACCATGGTGGCGAAATCACCGAAACGGCGCAGCACCTTGAACACCGTGAGCGCCTCCTTGCCCTCCTCGTTGACCTCGACCATACGCTCGCCGGAGCGCAGGTTGCTCTTGAGCAAAGGCGCCCGCACCTGCTTGATCGAAGCCGCCCAGTTACCGCGAACCAGGGCCATATAGCGTTTGTCGATGCCGTCGCCGCGCAATGCTTCGTGCAGATGGCGCAACATGCTGCGCTTCTTGGCGATCATCAGCAGGCCGGAAGTATCACGGTCCAGGCGATGGACCAGCTCCAGCTCCTTGGCATCCGGGCGCAGCTGGCGAAAGGCCTCGATCACGCCATAGTTCAGGCCGCTGCCGCCGTGCACGGCAATGCCGGCCGGCTTGTTGATCACGATCAGGGCCTTGTCTTCGAAGACAATCGAAGCCTCCAGGCGCTGCAACAAGCCCTGGGCCAGGGGCACCGGCTCGTCGCGTTCGGGGACGCGCACCGGCGGCACCCGCACGATATCGCCGGCCTGGAGCTTGTACTCGGGCTTGATGCGCCCCTTGTTCACCCGCACTTCGCCTTTGCGCAAAATGCGGTAAATCAAGGTCTTGGGCACACCCTTGAGCCGAGCGAGAAGGAAATTGTCAATGCGCTGGCCGGCATATTCCGGCGAGACCTCAAGCAGTTGTACGCCTGGAGTCGGGGGGGTAGTCGTCGTCATGCCGGCGATGATAACAATTTTTTATGGAATTGAAGCACTTAATCATTGCTGCTATAGTCGCGAACGCCGCCAAAAGCGGCTGGACAGAGGACCAACGGCCAACAGCCGGCCCTGCCCAACGCAATTCATCAGGATGCGAGGCCGTCCTACGGGGCTTTCGCCGTTCGAGGAAAGGTTCGCGATCGTAACGAGCGCAGGTGACATGAGGCCTGAAGCGCGCCGGAAAACTGAGTCAACACTCGTTTCCCGAGCCGGTATTAACGGCCAGTTCACAAAGTGCAGTCGGTCACGAGTCACACCTGGGCGAAGGCATCGGAAACAACGCCTAAATTAGCCATGAGCGTGCTTTCCCCTTTCGGAGAACACGGTAAATGCCAACCCGCTGCGGATTCTGCGCGCGGCCGCACCCGAATTATCAGGGATACGTGTAGGGTGGAGATGCACAACCGTCGGACTGTGTAGCATTAGGCTTTATCAAGACGCTTCATATCGTCCACAGCCGCGGTTGATTCCTCCTCCTGACAGAGCTTTTGCTTGTGAGGTGTCTTTTGTCACCCCAAGAAGCAGGACGCGTGAGTCGCGACTTCGTCCCCTCTGGACGAACCTCGCCCGACACAGGAATGGCCAACCACTCCTGACGCACCTGACACCGACCGTGAGAAGTCGTGTGTGCCGAACGCCGTTTCCGGCAGCCCGGAAACCGACGGTACTACATGAAAAGAATGCTGATTAACGCAACTCAACCCGAAGAGTTGCGTGTTGCCCTGGTAGACGGCCAGCGCCTCTACGACCTGGACATCGAGTCCGGTGCACGCGAGCAGAAGAAGGCCAACATCTATAAAGGCCGGATTACTCGCATCGAGCCAAGCCTCGAGGCTGCCTTTGTCGATTTCGGCTCTGAGCGCCACGGGTTCCTGCCGCTGAAAGAAATCTCCCGCGAATACTTCAAGAAAGCCCCCGAAGGCCGCGTCAACATCAAGGACGTCCTGAGCGAAGGCCAGGAAGTCATCGTCCAGGTCGAGAAAGAAGAGCGTGGCAACAAGGGCGCCGCCCTGACCACCTTTATCAGCCTGGCCGGTCGTTACCTGGTGCTGATGCCGAACAACCCGCGTGCCGGCGGCATCTCCCGCCGCATCGAAGGCGAAGAGCGCAACGAACTGCGCGAAGCGCTGAACGGCCTGGTGGCTCCGGCCGACATGGGCCTGATCGTGCGCACTGCCGGCCTTGGCCGCAGCAGCGAAGAAATGCAGTGGGACCTCGACTACCTGCTGCAACTCTGGACCGCCATCAAAGAAGCCTCGCTGGATCGTTCCGCGCCTTTCCTGATCTACCAGGAAAGCAACGTGATCATCCGCGCGATCCGCGACTACCTGCGCCAGGACATCGGCGAAGTGCTGATCGACAGCGTTGAAGCCCAGGACGAAGCCCTGACCTTCATCCGCCAGGTGATGCCGCAGTACGCCAGCAAGATCAAGCTGTACGAAGACAGCGTACCGCTGTTCAACCGTTTCCAGATCGAAAGCCAGATCGAGACCGCCTTCCAGCGCGTCGTCGAACTGCCTTCCGGCGGCTCCATCGTGATCGATCCGACCGAAGCCCTGGTGTCCATCGACATCAACTCGGCGCGCGCCACCAAAGGCAGCGACATCGAAGAAACCGCACTGCAGACCAACCTGGAAGCCGCTGAAGAAATCGCCCGTCAGTTGCGCCTGCGCGACATCGGCGGCCTGATCGTCATCGACTTCATCGACATGACCCCGGCCAAGAACCAGCGCGCCGTGGAAGAAAAAGTCCGCGAGTGCCTGGAAGCCGACCGTGCCCGCGTACAAGTCGGTCGCATCTCGCGCTTCGGCCTGCTGGAAATGTCCCGTCAGCGCCTGCGTCCGTCCCTGGGCGAAAGCAGCGGTATCGTCTGCCCGCGTTGCAACGGCACCGGCATCATCCGTGACGTCGAATCGCTGTCCCTGGCGATCCTGCGCCTGATCGAAGAAGAAGCCCTGAAGGACCGCACCGCCGAAGTCCGCGCCCAGGTGCCGATCCCGGTTGCCGCCTTCCTGCTCAACGAAAAACGCAACTCGATCACCAAGATCGAACTGCGCACCCGTGCGCGCATCGTGATCCTGCCGAACGATCACCTGGAAACGCCGCACTTCGAAGTGCAGCGCCTGCGCGATGACAGCCCGGAAGCCCACACCAACCAGTCCAGCTACGAAATCGCCGCTGCCGCCGCCGAAGTGGAAGAAGTCCAGCCGGCCGCGGCCACCCGCACCCTGGTTCGCCAGGAAGCAGCGGTCAAGACCGCCCCGGTCCGCGCCAACGCCCCGGTTCCGGCCGAAGAAGTGGCGGCACCGGTTGCTGCTCCCGCGCCGGTCGTGGCCGAGCCAAGCCTGTTCAAGGGCCTGGTGAAGTCGCTGGTCAGCCTGTTCGCCAGCAAGGAAGAGCCTGTTGCACCGGCCGTGGTTGAAAAACCCGCAGCCGAGCGTCCGGCCCGTAACGAAGAGCGTCGCAACGGTCGCCAGCAGAGCCGCAACCGTAACGGTCGCCGCGATGAAGAGCGCAAGCCGCGCGAAGAGCGGGCGCCACGGGAAGAACGTGCGCCGCGCGAGCCGCGTGAAGAACGCGCCCCACGGGAAGAACGTGCACCGCGTGAAGAACGTGCGCCACGTGAAGTCCGCGAAGCCCGTGACGAAGCACCAGCCGTAGCCCGCGAGGAACGCGCGCCACGTGCTCCGCGTGAAGAACGTGCCCCGCGCTCCCCGCGTGAAGATCGCAAGCCCCGTGGCGAGCGTGAAGAACGCGTGCGTGAACTGCGTGAGCCGCTGGATGCCGCACCGGCCGTCGCCGCTGCCGCAACAGCCGCAACCGCAGCGGTAGTCGCGGAAGAACGTCCGGCCCGTGCGCCACGTGAAGAGCGTCAGCCGCGTGCACCGCGTGAAGAACGCCAACCGCGTACCGAGCAGCCTGCTGCTGCCGGTGAAGAAGAAGTATTGCAGGGCGAAGAGCAACTGCAGGACGACGGCCAGGACAACGCCGAAGGTGGCGATCGTCCACGTCGCCGTTCCCGTGGTCAGCGTCGTCGCAGCAACCGTCGCGAGCGTCAGCGTGATGCCAACGGCAATGTGATCGAAGGCTCGGAAGAAGGCAGCGAAGAACATCACGAAGCCACCAGCGGTGCCGAACTGGCTGCCGGCCTGGCCGTGACCGCCGCCGTCGCCAGCAGCGTGATCAGTGCTCCAGCCGAAGCCGAGGCGCATCAGCAGGCCGAACTGGCCACTGCCGCGCCCCAGGAAGCCCCAGCGGTTGAAGCCCCGGTCGTTGAAGCAACCACCCCGGTGGAAGTTCCAGCGGTACCGGAAGTCGAAGTCGCTCCGGTTCGTGAAGCCGAGCCTGTGGCTCAAGCCCCTGTCGAGCCAGCGGTTATCGCTGAACAGCCGGTATTCGTGGCGCCTGAACCGGCCATCGAAACCACGGTTGCCGAAGCACCGGTTGTCGTGGCGCCGGTCGCTGAAGAACCGGTTGCCCAGGCCCCTGTCGTCGAAGCCGCGGTTGCCGAACAAGCACCAGAGCCGACCCAGGAAGTCCAGGCCGCGTTCCAGTGGTCCGAGCCGGCCGCCGAAGCACCTCAGGCACCCGTGACCGAAGCGCTGGTGACTGAAGAGCCAGCCGTGGTTGCACAGCCACAACCTGCTCCGGTGGTTGCCGCAGTCGTGGCTGAAGTCGTGGCTGAAGTCGCTGCGCCGGTTGCCGAGGTGGCTCCGGCCAGCGCCCTGACCAGCAACGGCCGCGCCCCGAACGATCCGCGTGAAGTGCGTCGTCGCAAGCGCGAAGAAGAGCGCCTGGCCCAGGAAGCTGCCGAACGTGCCGCTGCTGCCCCCGCAGTAGAAGCCGTGGTCGCTGCCGAACCGGCGCCTGCGCCTGAAGCGGCTCCAGCGCAGTTCGTACCGGCTGAAAGCGAAGCCGCTGCACCAACCATCGACGAGAACCTGCAGTCCGTCGAAGAAGTGCTTGAACACAGCCATAAAGCCCCGGAAGAAGCCCACGAGCCTAAACCCCTCGCCTGATTCTGACGGCTGTTGAAAAGCCCCGCCTGCAGCGATGCAGGCGGGGCTTTTTTTGTCCGTCACCCTGCCCCCCTTCTTTGCGACCTAAAGATCCAGCCCCCCCTACAGTAGGGAAAAGTCCCACATCACGAATTGAAGTCCACTGACTGACTCCAGATTTTCGCCGGCGCACAGTCAAGCCTCTCAGGGACGGGTGCAAGAACCGCATGGCCGATGCCAGTGGCCAGCGTATCAGTGGCTGGCTGGGCGAGAGCGCGTTGTTCTTCGACCACTACAGTCCGTGGGATTGGGCGGGCTTTGCTTGCCTGCGCGAGACAACCTGTCATAGCGAACAACTGGCCTGCCACTTCCAGGCCCTGGAATTGCTCAGCAAGGCACAACAAGCCGACTACGACTTGCTGGTGCACAAGGCCAACAATGGCCCGATCAAGACCCGACTGCGCCAGATCATCCAGGGCAGCGCCGATTCCATCGCGGTCAGCCCGTTGCTGACGCCAAAGCGAATTCGCGCCGCGCTGGATTATCCCCATCATGCCCAAGCCATCTCACAGTTGATTGTTCATTACGAAAGCGAGTGGTTCTGGAACCCCGCCAAATGGAATGAGCTGGATCACTTGCTGCAGCATAGTGACAGCGAGCCCAATAATCGGTGGATGGAGGAGAAAAAGCGGATTCAGAAACTGTCCTGGTGGACCGAACTGGCGGGAAAACACGGGATCAATCCGAGCGGCAAAGCCTGGTACTTCCATCCCATAGGTTTATTGGCAAACTTTGTTGCCATCGAAGATGAAAACGACCTCAAGTGGCTCACAGTGGAGCTCAGCACCCCGTCAAACTGGCCAAATGTACCCAGTGACCGTTTCAACAGGCGCATAAACCACCTAAATAAACTCAGGTAACCCCATGAAAAAAAGCAATCATTTCATTACTCATTTTCGCCACTACCAGAAGCAACGCAGCCAACGAGAAAGCAAACTACAACACTATATATGAGGCTCACTCAAGAAGAATCGGCGACGTCGTAGCGCGTTATATCAAAACTCATGACGCCCCGTGCCTGACCATAGAAGTATTAGATCCGGATAAAAAGTGGATTATTTTATCCCGAAAGAAAATATGCTCTATAAATGGAAAATCCTTTATAGATCAGGTCACCTATTCCGATTTCGAAAAAATAACCTTTTCGGACAAAGGAATAACCAGCAGCCTGCTCGTATTTCCCCTTTTACCCGCCGCACGAGAAAGGTACGACTGCCTGATCCCAATCAAAGGTTCAAAAATAGGAGCACTCGCCTGCTCCGAGCCGACATACGAGTACGATTGAACCTGCGCCGACATCAACAAATTTTCCGCGAAAATACCAAATGCTCAGGCCTATCCACATCCCAAAGCAGACCCGGGTCTTCGACAGGCGCCTCTCGTACTCTACCGCCCGCGAACAGGAGCCTGGCTCCGCGATCCCCCGACAACCCCATCAAGGCCGGCCCAAACAAGCGTCCGAACCCCACCGGATGCCCATACTCGCCTTCAAAGACCGGCACACAGATAGCGTCGTCTTCAATCCCCGCCATCACCCGCGTAACCGTCTCCGCCAGGATAAACGGCATATCCCCCAGCAGCACCAGCCACCCGGCCCGATCGGCCGTCGCCGCCACTGCGGCGGCAAGGCTGTCGCCCATGCCCGTCGACTCGATCAGCAGCACCCGACAGCCATACACCTGCGCCAGATGAATGACCTCCAGGCGATCCGCTGTTGTCACCAGCAACCGGGCTCCAAGCCCCTGCGGCAAACTCAGCAGCACATGCTCCAACACAGCCCGCTCGACACCATCACGCCCCACACAGCTCGCCAGCAACTTGTCCTGATCAGCCCCCGCCGCCTGTCGAAAGCGACTGCCCCGCCCCGCCGCCAGGACAAGGGCCGCAACCGACTCACGCACGGGTCGCCAACTCCGGTTTTTTCTGGCGTAATTCGACACCGTTCTTGATCGCCACGACTTCCGCCAGCAAGGACAAGGCAATTTCCGCCGGGGTATGGCTGCCGATGTGCAGGCCAATCGGGCCATGCAGACGGGCAATGGCCTCCGCACTCAGGCCCAACGCCGCCAGGTTTTCCCGGCGTTTCTGGCTGTTGACCCGCGAGCCCAAGGCACCGATGTAGAACGCCCGGGAATTCAAGGCCGTGAGCAACGCCATGTCATCCAGTCGCGGGTCATGGGTCAGGGCGACGATGGCCGTACGCTCGTCGGTCTGGATATTCAGCACCGCCTCGTCAGGCATGCCCGGTACAAAGCGTCCGTGCTGCTCTTCCCAGCCGTAGACAAACTCCTTGCGGGGATCGCAGATCAAGACTTCGAAATCCAGCAAGCGGGCCATTTCCGCCACATAGCGCGACAACTGCCCGGCACCGATCAACAGCAAACGCCAGCGCGGACCGTAGATCGCCCGCAAGCGCTCCCCGTCAAAACTCAGGGTGTCGCTCTTGCCCGCGTCGCTCAAGGTCACTTCGCCGGTCGCCAGGTCCAGCTCCCGGGCGACAATCTCATGGGCCTCGCAGCGCGCCAGCAACTGCTCGACCCAACCCGGATCGCCGACCCGCTCCTCGGTCAGGCGCAAGGTCCCGCCACAGGGCAGGCCAAAACGCGCCGCCTCGTCGCGGCTCACGCCATAGCTCACCAGTTGCACCGGCGGCCCGTCCTCCGGTAGGCGCCCATCCTGCAAACGCTGGATCAGGTCGTCCTCGATGCAGCCTCCGGACACCGAGCCGATCACCACGCCGTCCTCGCGCAAGGCCAGCATCGCCCCCGGCGGCCGTGGCGCGCTGCCCCAGGTCTGGACCACGCTGTACAGCAGCACCCGCTGCCCCGCGCGGCGCCATTGCAGGACGCTGCGCAGGACATTCAGATCAACACTGTCCATCAGGCTTTCACCTGGTTCCAGCCTTGCAACTGGTAACGTACCGGCAGGTTGCGGATACGCTTGCCGGTGGCGGCAAAGATCGCGTTGCACAACGCCGGCGCAATCGGCGGCACGCCCGGCTCACCGACGCCGCCCAATGGCACCTCGCCCGGCGGCGTGACCAGATGCACCGCCACTTCCTTCGGCGCCAGGGACATGCGCGCCACTTCGTACATATGGAAATTGTCCTGCTGCACCTTGCCCTCCTTGAAGCTGATCTCGCCCAGCACGGCGTTGCCCAGGCCCATGACGCAGGCCCCTTCGAACTGCGAGCGGATCCGCTCCGGGTTGATCTGCGGACCACAGTCCACGGCGATATCGGCCTTGAGCACGATCAGGCTGCCATCGTCCTTGACCTCGACCTCGATCACCGCCGCCACATAGGTGACAAAGCTGTAATGCACCGCCAACCCCAGGCCGCGCCCCGCGGGCAGCTTGCGGCCCCAGCCGGCGGCCTTGGTCGCGGTTTCCAGGACCGCGCGCATACGTCCGGTATCGATGGGATAACGCTCAGGGGACTCACCGTAGTTCCACTGCTCGCTCAGGGTGCGCGGATCGATCTGGCGATCCGGCGCCAGCAGCTGGAGTTGATAGGCCAGTGGATCCTGGCCGGCTTTATGGGCCAGTTCGTCGACAAAACTCTGGATGGCGAAACCATGGGGGATGTTCGACACCGAACGGTACCAGCCCACCCGCGTATGCACCTTGGCCTGCGGATTTTCCAGGCGCACATTGGGAATGTTGTAGGCCATGTTGGTAAAGCCCATGCCCAGCTCGAAGGCACCCTCGTTGTTCATGTTGGGCGCGAACAGTGCCGTGATACTCGGTGCCACGGTACGGTGCAGCCAACCGGACGGCGTACCGTCCTTGTTAAGGCTGGCCCGCAGGTATTCCGCCGACACGGTATGGAAATAGGAGTAGTGGATGTCGTCCTCGCGGGTCCACTGCACGCGCACGGCCTTGCCCGGCATTTCCTTGGCAAGGATGGCCGCCTCGATGATGTAGTCCGGTTTGGACTTGCGCCCGAAACCGCCGCCGAGCAGAGTCACGTTGACCGTCACCTGGTCGAAGCCGATCCCCAGGCGCTCGGCAATCCGCTCGCGGGTGACCTGGGGCGCCTGGGTTGGCGCCCAGGCTTCGCAATGGCCGTCGTCGAAACGGGCGATGGCGACCATTGGTTCCATCGGCGACTGGGCCAGATGCGGCAGGTAATACCCGGCTTCGAACTGACTGTCGGCGCGCTTCAGGGCCTCTTCGACATTGCCGGTATCGCGCACCACCTTGCCGGGCTGGCGCGCCGACGCTTCCAGTTCCTGGCGGTAGGCCACGGAGTCATAACTGGCGTTGACACCGTCATCCCAGATAATCGTCAGCGCATCGCGGCCCTTGATCGCCGCCCAGGTGTTGCTGGCGATCACCGCCACCCCGCCCAGCGGCTGGAATTCGGAAGGCAACGGGCGACTTTCGATTTCCACGACCTTGAGTACGCCCGGGACTTTCAGCGCCACGGCGGCATCGAAGGACTTGACCTTGCCCCCGTACACCGGCGGCCGTGCCACGGTGGCGTAGAGCGTGCCCTCGAAATGCACATCGGCACCATACAAGGCCCGGCCATTGACGATATCCGCCCCGTCGATGGCCCGGTTCGACTCCTTGCCGATATAGCGGAATTCCGACGCTTGCTTGAGCTTCAGGCTGTCGCGGGCCGGAACGGCCAACGCGGCGGCAGCCGCCGCCAGGGCCCCATACCCGAGCTCACGGCCGCTCGGGCTGTGGATAACCTTGTGCAACTGCGCCCGGCATTCCGCCAGCGGCACTTTCCATTGCGCGGCCGCCGCCTGTTCGAGCATGCTCCGGGCCGCCGCGCCGCAACGCCGCATCGGCTCGTACCAATGGCGCATGCTGCGTGAACCGTCGGTGTCCTGGTTGCCGAAACGCACTTCGTCGCCCGGCGCTTGCCTGACCTTGACCAGGGCCCAATCGGCCTCGAGCTCGTCGGCCACCACCATGCTCAGGCTGGTGCGCACGCCCTGGCCCATTTCGGAGCGGTTGCAGATCACCGTCACGCTACCATCGGCCTCGATACTCACATAGACCTTGGGATCATCGACCCAGCCATTGGGCATATGGTCGGCGCCATATTTCTGCTCGCCTTCGGCAAAGGCCTCGGGCAAGCCCCAGCTCGCCGCCAGCACCAGCGCACCGGTGGCGCCGACGCCCTTGAGAAAGCCGCGCCGACTGAGATTGCTCAGGACGAAATCGTTCAGGGACGTATTCATGCCTTGGCCTCCTGCAGATGGGCAGCAGCCTGGTGAATGGCCGTCTTGATACGGTTATAGGTCCCGCACCGACAGATATTCCCGACCATCGCCTCTTCGATCTGGGCATCACTGGGCTTGGGGTTGACCTTGAGCAAGGCCGTCGCCGACATGATCTGCCCGCCCTGGCAGAAACCGCACTGGGCGACACCGCCGTCCAACCAGGCTTGCTGTACCGCCTGGCCGACCGGATCGCTGTGCAGGTTGTCGATGGTGCTGATGCTCTGTCCCACCACGGAGCCGACGGGAGTAATGCAGGAACGCGCCGGCAGGCCGTCGATGTGCACGGTACAGGCTCCGCACAGGCCCATGCCGCAGCCGAATTTGGTCCCGGTATAACCCGCCACGTCGCGGATCGCCCAGAGCAGCGGCATATCCTCGGTGACGTCCAGTGGATGGTCTTGACCGTTGAGTTTCAGGGTAATCATGGGCACGCCCGCATAGTTCAGGGTTATGGGGTCGAGCCATCCGCCGTTGAGTGCCACGGTTCGACACGGGGCGGATCGACTCAGGCTAATGGGCTCTCTCATGAAGCGAACGCTTCATCGGGCCTTTCTTGGGATCTGTTTTTACGCCGTTGGCCGGCGAAGGGAAAGCCGTATTCGGAAAAAAGCCTGGTGTACGCTGGATCGCTCTGAATCGGGCCTGTCCGTGATAACGGCGGTGAATGCCGCGTCGCTATCGCCGGCAAGCCGGTTCCTACAGGGTTTCGCGTACGACGACAGAGTGCGGCGAAACTCCGAGCGATGGCGATAGTGGATATGACTCCACTATCGCTAAGAGCATAGCCTCAGTAGAGATTTGGTTCCATTTCCAGCTCAACGGAAAAGCGTTGCAAGATGTCAGCCTGGATCCGCCGCGCCAACGCCAGCAATTGCAGGCCGCTCGCCGCGCCATAGTTGACCAGCACCAGCGACTGCAAGCGATGCACCCCGGCGTCTTGGTCGCGAAAGCCCTTCCAGCCTGCCGCCTCGATCAGCCAACCCGCCGCCAGTTTCACTTGGCCGTCGGCCTGTGGATAACTCACCAGGCCAGGATGCAGCGACTTCAGCTCAGCCGCCAACGCCGCCGAAACCAGCGGGTTCTTGAAAAAACTGCCGGCATTGCCCAACACCGCCGGGTCCGGGAGCTTTTCGCTGCGAATGCTGCAAATGGCGCGGCTCACATCCAGCGCGGTCGGCTGGCTGACGCCCTGCTCGGCCAGGCGCGTGGCCACCGGGCCATAACCCAGGTGCAGGTGCTCGACACGGCTCAAGGCAAAGCGCACCCGCAGGATCAACCAGCGCCCGGCGGCATGTTTGAACAGGCTGTCGCGATAACCGAACCGGCACTCTTGCAGGGAGAACTCGCGTAGCTCGCCGGTCTCACGGTCCAGTGCGGTCAGGCCGGCGAACACATCCTTGATCTCGACCCCGTAGGCGCCAATGTTCTGCATCGGCGCGGCGCCGACGGTGCCGGGAATCAGGCTGAGGTTTTCCAGACCACTCCAGCCCTGGGCCAGGGTCGACAGCACAAAGGGATGCCAGGGTTCGCCGGCCTCCGCCTCGATCACGACATTGACGCCATCATCCTCCAGCAGCCGAACCCCCCGGGTGCCCATGCGCAACACCAGGGCCTGGATATCGGCGGTCAGCAACAGGTTGCTGCCGCCGCCGATTACCAGCAACGGCAGTCGATGCCGCGCCGCATAGGCCAGGGCCTCGCGGACATCGGCATCGCTGTGGGCCTCGGCGAACCACTGCGCACGGACATCGACGCCAAAACTGTTATAGGGTTTGAGGGACACCCCGGCTTGCACTTGCAGGGTCATAGACGCCCCTTGAGTTCGATCACCAGCCGATCGCAGGCCAGCTCGATCAGGTCCAGCACCTGCTCGAAACCATGTTCTTCGTCGTAGTACGGATCCGGCACTTCCTCCACCGCGCCGTCATAACGGCGCAGGAACAGGTCCAGTTCGGCCTTGCCCTGGGCTGGCCGGAGCAACTTGAGGTTACGCAGGTTGCTCTGGTCCATGGCCAGGATCAGGTCGTAGCGGTTGAAATCCGCCGCGTCGACCTGCCGCGCGCGCTGGGCCGACAGATCATAGCCGCGCATCCGCGCCGCTCGCTGGCTGCGGCTGTCCGGCGACTTGCCGACATGCCAGGGACCGGTGCCGGCGGAAGCCACCTCGATCCGTTCGGCCAAGCCGGCCTCACGCAACTTGTGCCGCAAGACACCTTCGGCCGTGGGCGAACGACAGATATTGCCCAGGCAGACAAACAGAACCCGCATCAGGCCTCCAACAACCGACGAACACGATCAAGGTCTTGCGCCGTATCGACGCCGGTCGGTGGCGCCTCCAAGGCATCGGCGACGTGAATCCGCACGCCGTGCCACAACGCCCGCAGTTGCTCCAGGCGTTCGGTGGTTTCCAGCCAGCACGGGCCCCAGCTGACAAAGTCATGCAGGAAGCCGGCACGATAGGCGTAGATGCCAATATGCCGACGGAACGGTACGCCTGACGGCATCTGCTCGCGACTGATGGCAAAATCATCCCGCGCCCAGGGCAAGGTCGCGCGACTGAAGGTCAACGCCAGGCCATTGATATCGCTGACCACCTTGACCACGTTCGGATTGAACAAGGTTTCCAGGTCATGGATCGGCTCGGCCAGGGTGGCCATGCGCGCTTCACTGTGGGCCGCGAGGTTGGCCGCGACCTGGTCGATCACCACCGGCGGAATCAACGGCTCGTCGCCCTGGACGTTGACGACGATGTCGTCCGCCGCCAGGCCCAGCAAAGCGGCCACCTCGGCCAGGCGATCGGTGCCGGATTCGTGATCTTCGCGGGTCAGCAGCGCTTCGGCGCCAAAGGCCCGGCAGGCCTCGACGATACGCGCATCATCGGTGGCCACCACCACCCGCTGGGCGCTGCTTTTGCACGCCTGTTCCCAGGTGTGCTGGATCATCGGCTTGCCGGCGATCAACTGCAGCGGCTTGGCCGGCAGGCGGGTGGAGGAAAAGCGCGCCGGAATGACAACGACGAACGGGGTGGTCATTTGTCCAGGCGCTCGTCGGTGCTCAGGGTCCGGGCTTCGCTTTCCAGCATCACCGGGATGCCGTCGCGGATCGGATAGGCCAGGCCGGCGCCCTTGCTGATCAGCTCGGTCTTGTCGGCGCTGAGCTTGAGGGGACCCTTGCAGATCGGGCAAGCGAGGATGTCGAGCAGTTTGGTGTCCATGAAGGTTCCCTGGATAAAAACGGGTTTAGGGCAAGAGACGGTCGGGCAACAGCCGTAGCAACTGGGTGTCGAACCAGGCCGTGAAGGCCTCGGACGGCAACGCGTCCACCGCCAGGTACCACCAGTCGGGCGCCGCGAAGGCCCGGCATTTCACCGCATCCTTTTCGGTCATCACCAGCGGCAGCGTCGGTTCGAAGCGCAAGGCCCCGGCGCTGTACTCGGCATGGTCGGCAAAGGCATGGGGTACAGGCTGCCAGTGTAGCGTTTCGAGGGTATTGAAGAAACGTTGCGGGTTGCCGATACCGGCGACCGCATGCACGGCCTGCCCGCGGGGAAAATGATCGACCGGCTTGCGCTCGCCGGTCAGCAGGTTGACCAGCGCCGTCGGTTGCAGGCGAAAGGCGAAGCCGTTGTCACGGTCCTCGCTGGCGCCGTTGTAGAGCACCCCATCGACACTTTGCAGGCGTTCAATCGGTTCACGCAGCGGACCGGCGGGCAGGCAACGGCCATTGCCCAGGCCGCGGACGGCGTCGATCAGTACCAACTCCAGGTCGCGGGCCAGGCGGTAGTGCTGCAGGCCATCGTCGGACAGGATCAGGTCGAGTTTTTCCGTCGCCAGCAGGGCCTGGACCGCTCGACTGCGGTCCGGATCGATCATCAGCGGCACGCCATTGCGCTGGACGATCAGCAACGGCTCGTCACCGACCAGCGCCGCCGCCTGGTCGGCTCGCACCCGCCAGGGTAACTGCGGCGGCTTGGCGCCGTAGCCCCGACTGACCACGCCGACCCGCAGGCCACGCTGCCGACAATGCTCGATCAGCCAGAGAATCATCGGTGTCTTGCCAGTGCCGCCGACGGTGATATTGCCCACCACGATCAAGGGTACGGGAGGTTGGTAGATCGCGCCTTCGCCCGCGACGAAACGCGCACGCCTGCCATCGACCACCCGACGATACAGCCACTCCAGCGGGCGCAGCAGGGCCAACGCCGGATGACCGTCGTACCAGGCGGCGAGCAGGCGCTCGGAGAAGCTCATCAGGGTGCCGGCGCCGCTTCGACAGTGGTCATGCGCAGATGGCTGAAACCCAGCTTGCCGGCCGCATCCATCGCGGTGATCACGGCCTGGTGCTGGGTCTTGCCATCGGCGCTGATCGACAGCGGCAGGCTGGTATCGCCGCCGGACTCTCTCTGCACCGCGTCCATCAGGCTGGCCAGGTCATTGGTCGGCAGGCGCTGGTTGTTCACCGTGTAGACGCCATCGGCACTGATGGCGATATCCAGTTGCTTGGGAATATGGTCTTCGGCCGGCGAACCGCTGACCGCCTGCGGCAGATCGACCCGCAACTCGGTCTGGCGGGTAAAGGTGGTGGTGGTGACGAAAAACAGCAGCAGGACGAACACCACGTCGATCAACGACGTCACGTTGATATCCACGGGCTCCAGGGGCTTGCGGCGGAATTTCACGCTTTACCCTCGGGCATGTCGACGTCGCGGTCGCCCTGCACCACCTCGACCAGCTTGATCGCTTCCTGCTCCATGCCCACCACCAGCTCATCGACCCGGCGCAACAGGAAGCGATGGAAGAACACCGCCGGAATCCCGACCATCAGGCCCGAAGCCGTGGTGACCAGCGCCTTGGAAATCCCTCCGGCGAGCACCGATGCATTGGTGGTCATGCCGGTACTCATGAACGAACTGAAGATGTCGATCATGCCCAGCACCGTGCCCAGCAAGCCGAGCAAGGGCGCCATGGCGGCAATGGTGCCGAGGGCGCTGAGGTAGCGCTCCAGCTCGTGGATGACCCGGGCGGCGGCTTCCTGGATACACTCTTTCATGATCTCGCGACCATGCTTGGAGTTCGCCAGACCCGCGGCGAGGATCTCGCCCAGGGGGGAATCGGCGCGCAGTTGCTTGAGTTTTTCCTTGTCCAGTTGCTTGTCCTTGATCCAGCGCCAGACCTGCCCGAGCAGATGTTCCGGGGTCACGCGGCTGGCCCGCAGCGTCCACAGGCGCTCGGCGACAATGCCCGTGGCAGCGATGGAGCTCAAAATGATCGGCAGCATCATCCAACCGCCGGACTTGACCAATTCCCACACAGTGACAGTCCCCTCGAAAAAGTGCGCCACTCTAACATAGGGGTTGCACGGGCCGAAGATCGTGATGTCGCAACCCGGAGCACTTTAATAACCCAGGGTTATTGGAAAAGCCCAAGCTATTGCCGCCAGAAACGCCGCTCGGCTTGCAGGGCCCGCGGTTCGTCGAAGCGTCCCAGCAACAGGCGCAACGCGCCCTGTTCCGCGCTGTCGAAGATCGCCATGTCCAAGGCTTTGTAACGCGCAATGACCTGCGGGTGCGGATGACCGAAGGCATTGCCCCGCCCACGGGAAATCAACACGCCACGGGGCGACAGGCGTTGCAGGAAAACCAGCGACGACGAACTGCGGCTACCGTGATGGGGAGCCTGCAGCCAGTCGCTGGCCAGCGCCAGCGGACTGTCAAGGAAGGCCCGCTCGGTCGCGACATCGATATCGCCGGTCAGCAGCAGGCGCTCGCCATTGGCCTCGATCTGCAGGACGCAGGAGGATTGATTGCTGTCCCGGGCCTGGGGCCAGCGCCACAAGGCAAAACGTACGCCATCCCACTGCCACTGCCGGCCACTGACACAGGGCTGGGCCCGCAACGCCGCGGGCAGGCCCGCGGGGTCTCCGCCGAGCACTTCGCCCACCGGCAAGCCGCGCCGCACGGCCAGGGCACCGCCGGCGTGATCGGCATCCGCATGGCTGAGCAGCAGCGTATCGAGTTGCCGCACCCCCAGCTTGCGCAAGGACGGCAACACCACCCGTTCGCCCTGGTCGAACTCGCCGAAGCGCGGGCCGGCGTCATACAACAGGCTGTGCTGGCGGGTTCGGACCAGGATCGCCAGGCCCTGGCCGACATCCAGTTGCCAGATCTCGGCCTCGCCCGGCGCCACCTGCGCTGAAGGCGCCAACACCGCCAACGCCGCCAACGGCCAACCCAAGGGCCGCAGGGGGATACCGGCGGGCAGCAGCAACAGCAGGACACCCAGGCCACTCAGCGCCCAGGCCCAGAATGGAACGACCGCCGGCACCCAGGCCGGGACTTGCGCGGCCAGCCATTCAAGCCCCTGGAACAAGTAACCCAACAGTCCGCCGGCCAGCCACAGCAACCCCTCCCCCAGCCACGGCAGCGGCAACAGCAGTGTGCCGAGCAAGGTCAAGGGCAATACCAGCAGGCCGATCAAGGGCACGGCGACCCAGTTGGCCAGTGGCGCGCTGAGACTGACCGGCAGGCCCAGTACCAGCAGTGCGGGAAACAAGCCGAGGGCGATCACCCATTGCGCACGGGTCCAGCCCTGCCAGAAACTCCAGGCGCCCAGGCGTCCGCTGAAGGTGAAGATCAGCACCGCCACGGCGGCAAAGGACAACCAGAATCCCACCTGCAAACTCACCAGCGGGTCGAATAACAGCACCAGGTTCAAGGCCGCCAGCAACGGCGCCAGCGTCCCCAGGTGGCGGTAACGCAAACGCCACAGCAGCAGCATGGCGAGCATCACGCAGGCCCGGCGCACCGGCACGCCGAAACCGGCCAGCAACGCGTAACCCAGCGCCGCGGCGAACGCCAGGCCGCACGCCCAGGGCAGCCAGGGCCAACGACCCGGCCACAGGCCATAACGTGCCAACCCGGCGATCAAGGCGTAGGCCAGCCCCGCGCACAGCCCGATATGCTGGCCGGAAATCACCAGCAGATGCAGGGTGCCGGTGTCCTGCAGCACGCGCCAGGTCTGTGCCGACAGCCCCGAGCCGTCACCCAGCACCAGCGCCACCAGGGTTGCCGACTGCCCCTGGCTATCGACTTGCAGCAAACGCCGCCTGAGCGTATCGCGCCAGCCGCCGCTGGCAGGGAGCAGCAACTGCCCGTCCTTGATCGTGCCAGTGGCGCCGATGCCGCGAGCGAGCAGCCAGGCTTCATAATCGAACCCGGCGGGATTGAGCAAGCCCTGCCCGCGTTTGAGCTGCACCGCCAGGCGCCAGCGCTCGCCACTGCGCAGATCCGGGCCGCCGAACCAGGACAGCCGCAAACGCGCCGGCAACCGCGCCCGACGCGAAGTCGCGTCGGCCAGTTCGAAGCGCACCACCTGTTCGTCAGCTTGCGGCAAACCGACCACCCGGCCTTCCACCCACAACGTCCGACCGTCCAGCGCTGGTGCCAGCCGATCATCCAGCGCCCGTTGCGCCTGGAAACAGGCCCAGGTGCAGCCGAACAGAAACAACGCCAGGGGATAAACGCGAAACGGCAACAGCATCAAACCGAGCACTGGCAACACCAGCAGCAGCCCGCCGGGCGGCAGTTGCGGCAGGAAACGCAAGGCCAGAAGCCCTGCAGCCAGCGCCAACATCCCTGTGCGCATAAAACCCTCCTTGAACCCATTCAGTTCTCGGAATAGCCGGGTTACGCGGACGGTGCTTTATTTACTGTCACAAAGTCTGAATCGGCCGCCCGTAAAATCCGGGCATACTGCCTGCCTGAATCGCCAGAGAAGCCTTATGCCGCGTCGCTTATTCAAACGCTACATGCCGGACCCGACCCGCATCAGGGAACATAAACACTTACGTTTTTTCGGTCCCCTGCTCCACGATCCGAACCTCTGGCACCTCAATAGGCACTCAGTGGCGCGGGCCATGGCGGTGGGCCTGTTTGCAGCCTTGATGCCGATGCCCCTGCAGATGCTGCTGGCGGCGTTCCTGGCGATCCTCGTGCGCGGTAATCTGCCGATTGCCGTCAGCCTGGTGTGGCTGACCAACCCGCTGACGATCCCACCGATCTTCTATTGTGCCTACCAGCTCGGCGCCTGGCTGCTGCACGTGCCGCCCCGCGGCCTGCCGGACGAACTCAGCTGGGAATGGATCAGCGCGCAGCTGTCGACACTCTGGCAACCGCTGTTGCTGGGTTCGCTGGTATTGGGAGTGGCGCTGGGCGCCCTGGGCTATTACCTGACCATGAGCTACTGGCGCTGGTGGGTGGCCAGGCAGTGGAAACGGCGCCTGGAACGACGCCGCCATCCATGAGAGTCCTTACTGGCGCATACCGCGGCCGCTGACCAGCAGCCGCGCACAACCGATGTAGAGGGCCACCGTCGCCACCAGCATGAAGGTGATGGCCACGCTGATGCGGATGTCCGACACCCCGAGAATGCCGTAGCGGAAGGCGTTGACCATGTGCAGCACCGGGTTGGCCAGCGACACGGTCTGCCAGAACGGTGGCAGCAGGGTAATCGAGTAGAACACTCCGCCGAGGTAGGTCAGCGGCGTCAGCACGAAGGTCGGGATAATCGAGATATCGTCGAAGTTACGTGCAAAAACCGCGTTGATGAACCCCAGCAGCGAGAAAATCGTCGCCGTCAGTATCACCACCAGCAAGGTCACCCCCAGGTGATGGACCTGCAGGTGGGTGAAGAACAGCGAGAGCAGGGTCACGATGATCCCCACCATCAGCCCACGCAGGACACCGCCGAGGGTGTAGCCGATCAGGATGGTATGCGGCGAGACCGGCGAAACCATCAACTCTTCGATGGAGCGCTGGAACTTGCTGCCGAAGAAACTCGAGACCACGTTGCCGTAGGAGTTGGTGATCACCGACATCATGATCAGGCCCGGCACGATGTACTCCATGTAGGTGAAGCCACCCATGCCGCCGATCTGCCGGCCGATCAGGTTACCGAAGATCACGAAGTACAGGACCATGGTGATGGCCGGGGGGAGCAGGGTCTGTGGCCAGATCCGGGTAAACCGCCGGACTTCGCGGTAAACGATGGTGTTGAGCGCGACCAGGTTGGGTTGCAGTTCCGAACTCATACCGCCACCTTCGACAGGTTTTTTTCCACCAGGGACACGAACAGCTCCTCCAGGCGATTGGTTTTGTTACGCAGGCTCAGGACCTCGACCTGCTGCGTGGCCAACTGCCCGAACAACGCCGTGATACCCGCGTCCTTGTCGACCTGCACTTCCAGGGTGCGACTGTCCAGCAGCTTGCTCGGATAACCGATCAGTTGTGGCGGTTGCTGCAGATCGTTCTTCAGGTCGAGCAGGAAGGTCTCCACATGCAGTTGGCTGAGCAACTGGCGCATGCTGGTGTTTTCGACGATGGTGCCGTGATCGATGATGCCGATATTGCGGCACAACTGCTCAGCCTCCTCCAGGTAATGGGTGGTGAGGATGATGGTGATGCCTTTCTGGTTCAGTTCGGTGAGGAAGGTCCACATCGAACGACGCAGTTCGATATCGACCCCCGCGGTCGGCTCGTCGAGGATCAGCAGGCGCGGCTCATGCACCAGCGCCCGGGCGATCATCAGCCGGCGCTTCATGCCGCCGGACAACGACCGCGACGGCACATCGCGCTTGTCCCACAGGCCCAGTTGGGTCAGGTACTGCTCGGCGCGTTCCTTGGCGATTTTCGCCGGAATGCCGTAGTAACCGGCCTGGGTCACGACGATATCGAAGGTCTTCTCGAACTGGTTGAAGTTGAATTCCTGTGGCACCACGCCGATACAGCGCTTGAGCGCGGCGGGTTCGCGATCGAGGTCGTGGCCGAACACCTTGACCGTACCGCTGGTCTTGTTCACCAGGGTCGAGAGAATGCCGATGGTGGTGGACTTGCCGGCACCGTTAGGGCCGAGCAAGGCGAAGAAATCACCTTCGGCGACGTCCAGATCGATACCACTCAGGGCCTGGAAACCGTTGCCGTAGGTTTTGGTTAGCTGCCGGATGGACAGAGCGGAACTCATATCGGATTCATGCACCAAGAAGGGAGGAAAGAACTAAATAAGGGCACACCGTTTTCAATGCAACGGCGGCGAATCGGCACCATGGTGCTTGGCCTCGCCGCACAAGTACAGCAACCGGCGTTAATAGTGGCTATTAAGTCAACGCGGTCATGACTGCGCGCTGGTAGGCCGGGCGTTGTTTCAAGCGTTCGTACCAGGCACTCAAATGGGGCATCGGCGGACGCTCGATGGGCATTTCGAACCAGGCATAGATAAAGCTGCCGAGGGGGATATCGCCCATGCCGATCTCCTCGCCCGACAGGTAGGGTTGTTCGGCCAGCGCCGCATCGACCCGCTGCAGTAGGTCGGCGCAGATTTTCAACGACGCGTTGATCGCGGCCCAATCCTGCTGCTCGGCGGGGGTGCGCAATACCCCCCAGAACACCCCGCGAAACGGCGTGGCAAAGGACGAGGTGGTCCAGTCCATCCACTTGTCCGCCTTGGCCCGCGCCTGCAGATCATTGGAGAACCAGTTGGACCCGGCGGCATGCTTGGCGGTCAGGTAGCGCACGATGGCGTTCGATTCCCAGAGGACGAAATCACCGTCCTCGATCATCGGCACCAGCTGGTTAGGGTTTTTCGCGCGATATTCGGGTGTATCAACTACACCGAAGGCTCCGCCGGCATCCAGCGACTCATAAGGCAGGCCAAGCTCCTCGGCACACCACAAGGCTTTTCTGACGTTCGACGAATTTTTCCTACCCCAGATTCTCAGCATGACAGCCTCTCTATGGATAAATGCCGACGCAGTCTACGCCCGAACAGCCCTGGCTCAAATCCTGGCGCACAAGGAAAGTAGCAGAGCGGATGACCTTCGTCGCGACGCAGACCGTGGCAAAATCGGCGAACTCCGCCGACACGGGGCGGTCACTATCGATAGCCTGCTCACTTTTGGACCAGGTCGCCCGGGCCGTTGCACCTGCAAACCCATGTCTACAGATTTGGACACACAGCCCCATGCCCTGTTTACCGGATGCCGACTAAGCTCTGGAGGTGTTTTGGTGCTGTCTTTAAGGAGGATTGAACATGCTGCTGTTATGGATACTGGTACTGGTGATCGGCGTCGCCTGGCTGGCGCATCGTCGAGTCGCTCCGCTTCCCGTACTCGGCATGGTCGCCGTCTACCTCATCGCGATGGGCAGGTTCGGCCATGCGCCGGGCAGCCTGATGCTGGTGCTGTGGGTGTTGCTGGCGGTTGTCGCGGCGGCGCTGTTGCTGCCCGATCTGCGCCGCAAGCTGTTCACCGCCCCGTTGTTCGCCTGGTTCCGCAAGGTCCTGCCGCCGATGTCCGAGACCGAGCGCGACGCCATCGACGCCGGTACCGTCTGGTGGGATGGCGAGCTGTTCAGCGGCCGTCCGGACTGGAACAAGCTGCTGGCCTATCCCAAGGCCCGGTTGACCGAGGAGGAACAGGCGTTTATCGACGGTCCGACCGAAGAGCTCTGCGCCATGGTCAGCGACTGGCAGATCGGCCAGGCCATGGACCTGCCGCCCAAAGCCTGGGCGCATATCAAGGAGCACGGCTTCTTTGCCTTGATCATCCCCAAGGAATTCGGCGGCAAGGGCTTTTCCGCCCTCGCCCACTCCCAGGTGGCGATGAAACTGGCGACCCGCAGCGGCGACCTCGCCTCCACCGTGATGGTGCCCAATTCCCTTGGTCCCGCGGAACTGCTGCTGCATTATGGTACCGATGAACAACGCAACCACTACCTGCCACGCCTGGCCCGTGGCGACGATATCCCGTGTTTTGCCCTGACCGGCCCGCTGGCCGGCTCCGATGCCGGCTCCATGCCGGACACCGGGGTGGTCTGCAAGGGCCAATGGCAGGGCGAGGAAGTCCTCGGCCTGCGCCTGAACTGGGAAAAGCGCTACATTACCCTGGGTCCGGTGGCGACCTTGCTCGGGCTGGCCTTCAAGGCCCATGACCCGGAGCATCTGCTGGGCGAAGAGGAAGACCTGGGCATCAGCCTCGCGCTGATTCCCACCGACACCCCCGGGGTCGAGATCGGCCGGCGTCACCTGCCGCTGGGCGCGGCCTTCATGAACGGGCCGAACTCGGGCAAGGACGTGTTCATTCCGCTGTCGTTCCTGATCGGCGGCCAAGACATGCTCGGCAAGGGCTGGATGATGCTGATGAACTGCCTGTCGGTGGGCCGCTCGATCTCGCTGCCGGCGGTGGGCACCGGTGCGGCCAAGTTCACCAGCCTGGTGACCGGCCAGTACGCGCAGGTCCGCGAACAGTTCAACGTACCGCTGGCCGCCTTCGAGGGTATCCAGGAAGCCCTCGCCCGTATCGGCGGCAACGCCTGGCTGATGGACAGTGCGCGAATGCTCACGGCCAATGCCGTCGACCTCGGCGAGAAACCCTCGGTGCTCTCGGCGATTCTCAAGTACCACCTGACCGAACGCGGTCGCGAGTGTATCGGCCATGCCATGGACGTCCACGGTGGCAAGGGCATCATCATGGGCCCGAACAACTACCTGGGCCGCAGTTGGCAGGGCGCGCCGATCTTCATCACCGTGGAAGGGGCGAACATCCTCTCGCGCAACCTGATGATCTTCGGCCAGGGCGCGATTCGCTGCCATCCCTTCGTTCTCAAGGAAATGGCCCTCGCCGCCCGCGAGGATCACGACCAGGCGCTACTGGAGTTCGACAAGCTGCTGCTCGATCACATCGGCTTTGCCATCAGCAATGCCGCCAGCAGCCTGGTCCTGAACCTGGGGTTCGGGCATTTCGAGGCGGCGCCGGGCAATCGCCTGAGCCAGGGCTATTTCCGCGCGCTGAACCGCCAGGCGGCAGCGTTCGCCCTGCTGGCGGACCTGTGCATGATGCTGCTGGGCGGTGAACTGAAGCGCCGCGAACGGCTGTCGGCACGCCTGGGGGATGTACTCAGCCACCTGTACCTGGCGTCGGCGGCACTCAAGCGTTACCACGACCTGGACTCCCCGGAATATCTGCAGCCGCTGTTCACCTGGGCCATGGAAGAGAGTCTCGGGCACTCGGAACGGGCCTTGGACGAACTGCTGAAGAACTTCCCGAACCGCGTGCTCGGCTGCTTGCTGCGAGTGCTGGTGTTTCCGTTCGGGCGTCGGCATTCCGGACCCTCCGACGAACTGGATGGCGAGGTCGCCGCCGTACTGGCTAGGGCCAAGGGCGATCCGGCGCTGGAGGCCGTGCTCGAAGGCTGCTACCGCCCGCAATCGGCAAGCGATCCGGTCGGTGCCCTGCAACAGGCCTACGACCTGCTGGCTGCCAGCCATGAGCTGCAGAAAAAGCTGCACACTGCGCTCAAGAGTGGCCAGGTCAAGCCATGCGCAGAGGAATCGGCCATCGATGCGGCCCTGGAGGCCGGTGTATTGCAGCCCGCCGAAGCCGAAACCCTGCGCCAGGCGGAGGCGGCGCGACGCAATGTCATCGACGTGGATGATTTCAGCAAGGCGGAACTGGGACTTGGCAAAGGCAAGGTTCGCTAAGGAGCGGGCGCTGGCCGGGCAACCTGACACGACAACGGGCGTCGAGAGCCTTATACTCTCGCGCCCGTTTTACCCTTGAGGACCCCTGTCATGTCCAATGTCGTTGCCGATCACCTGGTCCTGCTCGACCACCTGCGCAGCATCCTGGTTGCCGTCGGCGAAGCCGACCAGGTACCCGAAGAAAGCCACGCGCTGTTCCTCGAACGTTTCGATGAGCTGCGTGCGCAACTGCCGGTCGAGCCGGTCGAAAGCCAGTACCTGGGGCAGGACATGCTGTGCCAGGTCATCCAGCGTTATCCGCAAATTGCCCATCTGGTGCCACGCGACCTGCTGTGGTTCTTTGGTGGTGACTGCCTGCATTACATGCCGGATGAGGAACTGGAGCTGTACCAGGCACTGGAAGAGCGCCGCTATGAAGCCGAGCAGAACGACGAACCGTTCGACTGGAACCAGGAAAAGCAGTTGCTGGCGCTCTCGACCCAGGACAGCAAGCACTGATACAAACCGCTCCCCCAAGGCTGAGCGCGGCCTTTGTGGGAGCCGGCTTGCCGGCGATGGCGTCAGGATGGGCGCCGCAAGGCTCAAGGGCCTCATCGCCGGCAAGCCGGCTCCTACAGGTTTAGCGCCACACTCACCCTTTGCGCAATGTCGGCTCGTGGGCCAGGCGCTCCACCAGGTAGTCGATAAACACCCGTAATTTCGGCGACAGGTAGGGCGTCGGCGTATACAGCAGCCACAGGCCGCCGTGATAGGACGCCAGGAAGGTCCAGGCCGGCAGTACCTGGACGACCAGGCCCTGCTCCAGGGCATGCCGCGCTGTGAAATACGGCAGGCTGCCAATGCCGATATGCTGCAACACCGCATCCAGCCGCACCCCGGTGTGATTGGCCGCATAGCGCCCGCGCACCCCGACGGTCACCGACTTGCCGCCCTGCCTGAACTTCCAGCGCGCGTCGTTGGGCGTGTCCCCCAGGAAAATGCAACTGTGCTCCAGCAGGTCATGGGGATGCTGCGGCGTGCCGTGCTCGGCCAGATACCGCGGGGTCGCACAGAGCAGATGCTCGATGGGCATCAACTGCCGGCCCACCAGCCCGACCGGCGGGTGGTCGGTAATACGCAGGATCAGGTCGACATTGTCTTCGATCAGGTCTACCGGTCGATCCTCGAGAATCATCTGCACATCCACCTGCGGGTAACGCCGCAGAAACTCCGGCATATGCGGATGCACGACAAAGCGCCCCACTGCCTTCGGCACGCTGACCCGCACCAGTCCCTGGGCTTCATCGGTGTACTGACCGCTGATTTCCATCACCGAACGGGCCGCGCTGACCATCTCCCGGCAACGCTTGAAGGTTTCTTCACCACTGTCGCTCAAGCGCAATTTGCGCGTGGTGCGCTGCAGCAGCCGGGTCGCCAGGGCCTTTTCCAGGCGGGAAATCGAGCGGCTCACCGCCGAGGGCGACGAACCGAGCTGGCGCGCGGCTTCGGAGAAGCTGCCGGTCTCGACCACCTTGACGAAAATAGCCATTTCGCCCAGCAACGCCAGCGGCGGATTTATGCTCATGACGCACAGGTCCATTGAAATCTGATCGGATTATCACAGGCTAACAGCCTTTTTATACTGACGACACTCACCCGATCCGACGATCATTCAGCCTGGAATCACTATGAACCCCCACTACTTGAACGAATTCCTCGCCCTGGCGGGCATTCACTTTCTCGCCGTGGTCGCCCCCGGCCCGGATTTCGCCGTGACCATCCGCCAGAGTGTGCGCTTCGGCCGGCTGATCGGCGTGATCACCGCCCTCGGCATCGGTGCCGGGATCTCGGTACATGTGCTCTACACCCTGCTCGGAGTCGGCGCGCTGATGCACAGCGCGCCCTGGCTGCTGAACGTGGCCAAGGTGATCGGCGGCGGCTACATCCTCTATCTGGGCATCAACCTGCTGCGCAGCAAAGCCCAGGCCGCGCGCACGGACTTCGGCCAAGCCGCCGACGGATTTCCGCGGCAGAGCCTGGCCAAGGCCTTTACGGTGGGTTTCCTGACCAATGCCAGCAACCCCAAGGCCACGCTGTTCTTCCTGGCGATCTTCACCACAGTGGTCAGCGCCTCGACCCCACTGAAGATCCAGGCGCTATACGGCCTGTGGATGTGCAGCGTCAATGCGCTGTGGTTCATCCTGGTCAGCCTGCTGTTTTCCAGCGAACGGGTCCGCCTGGCGTTCCTGAAGATGGGCCACTGGTTCGAACGCACCATGGGCATGGTGCTGATTCTGTTTGCCGGACGCCTGATGCTGTCTTTATAAGTGGCCCGCTGACACCCTGCCCTGCCGACGAAAACAGATCCGGCGTGGTGTGCATTTCCCTGGGAAAAATCCTACTCCGGGGACTCCCGCCCCACGCCCTCACGATGTTAACTTGCAAAGGTTTCTGTCTTATCGATCAGATTTTTCCCACAAGACACCTGCAAAGGAATGCTCCCCGTAATGAATTTCCCACTCAAACAGCTGGTCACCACCAGCCTGATGCTGGCCAGTCTTTCGTCGTTCGCCATGCCGGCAGATGCCAACGTCACCCCGCAACAGAACGTGGCCATCCTCGGCAGCTTCAGGAATGCATCCGTCACGGATTTCAGGCAGTTCCTGGGACGCCTGGGCAAGAGCGACCTGGCCAAGACCGACGACCTCGGCCCGGCCATCCAGGCCTTCCTCGACAACAAGCGCCTTTCCACGGAACAGCAGAACACGATCCATCGCCTGCTTGGCCTTTATGCCCGGGTGAAATACGGCAACGCGGCCACCGAGACCTTGCGTGAGCTGGTGGCCATCCCAACCTTCCGCGTGGACGGCGTGGCCCAGCACGAAAATCCCGAATTCATCAGGATCGCCGACAAACTCAAGGGCCTGACCCAGGCCTTCAACCTGAACTTTCGCAACATCGACAACCGCGTCTATGAAATTTCCCTCGATGGCAGTGGCGATGAAGTCGTCGGTATTCACGCCCATGCCGATGTGGTGCCAGTGACGCCGGAGAACTGGGTACTGAAAGACGGTACCCGCCTCGATCCGTTCAAGCTCACCCTGATCGGCGACCGCATGTATGGCCGGGGCACCGAGGATGACAAGAACGGTATCGTGGTGGCGCTCTATGCCATGAAGATCATCAAGGAAGAACAGCTGCCACTGGCCAGGCACTTCAAACTGCTGGTGGACACCACCGAAGAGACCAGCGGCGATGCCATCCCCTATTACTTCGAACATAACCCGGTACCCAACTACAACCTGGCACTGGATGGCGGCTACCCGGTGGTGATTGCCGAGAAAGGCTACGGCACGGTCATGGCGAAATTTACCCGACGCCAAGCCGAGGGCCAGGGCGCGGAGATCACCTCGATGACTGGCGGCATGGCCAGCAACCAGATTCCGTCGACCTCGGTCGCCACCCTGGTGAGTGACCACCCCGCCGAACTGGCCGCCAGCCTGCGGCAGGCCGGCACTGACTATGCCAAGCGCAATGGCGGTAACTTCGAGGTCAGCGCCAAGGTCGTCGGCCACGAGGTCAAGCTGACGGTCACCGGTGTTTCCGCCCACTCCTCCGAGCCCGAGTCAGGCGTCAACCCGGTGGCAAGGATGCTGGACTTCATCAACAGCCTGGACGGCAAGGTCGCGCTCAAGCACAACCAGATCACCGATGCCGCTCGCTATGCCGCCGACAACTGGGGCCTGGACTACCTGGGTGGCAAATTGGGCGTGGGCTTTTCCGACGTCTTCATGGGACCGCTGACGGCATCCCCGACCTATGTCGGGATGGATGAAACCACCTTCAAGCTCGCGGTCAACTTGCGGGTACCGAAGGGCAAGTCGCCGCAGGTGCTGAAGAGCGAAATCGCCGACAAGCTGATGGCCTGGAGCCAAAAAACCCGGATTGCGCCGACCCTCGACTACTCGATCGCCGAACCGATGTACCGCAACCCCGAGGGTGAATGGGTCAAGGCGCTGCTGGCCGTCGCCAGCGAAAACCTGGGCATGGAACACAAGTTCGGCACCTCCGCCGGCGCGACTTCGGTCCATGAGCTGCCCAATGGCGTGCAATTCGGCCTGGCCCGGCCCGAGGTCAAGTACACCGGCCACACCGACAATGAGTTCAAGACCGTCGAGCAGTTCCTCCTGGACCTGCAGATCGTGACCGAAATGATGGGGCGTATCGGGCAGTTGCCGAAGCTCTGATCCCGTTCAGGACCCGCCATCGCGGCGGGCCCACTGCCTTGAGGCGTGGCGAAGTCGAAGCGCAATGGCTGAATCACGCACAAACAAAAACGCCGCTCATCACTGAGCGGCGTTTTTTTGAATATGGAGCGGGAAACGAGACTCGAACTCGCGACCCCGACCTTGGCAAGGTCGTGCTCTACCAACTGAGCTATTCCCGCAAATGGCGTCCCCTAGGGGACTCGAACCCCTGTTACCGCCGTGAAAGGGCGGTGTCCTAGGCCACTAGACGAAGGGGACACGCTAACTGAAACACATGGTGTGTATTCCAGTGCCCAAATCCGTATCCGAAGATATCGGTTCTGGTTTCACTCAGCCCCGCCCGAAAGCAGTGCTGTTTAAAAATGGAGCGGGAAACGAGACTCGAACTCGCGACCCCGACCTTGGCAAGGTCGTGCTCTACCAACTGAGCTATTCCCGCATTGGCGTCCCCTAGGGGACTCGAACCCCTGTTACCGCCGTGAAAGGGCGGTGTCCTAGGCCACTAGACGAAGGGGACACGCTACAACATTCACTCCCTGCCGCGCTTCGCTGTGTGCTTTACGCTGCAAGTGGCGCGCATTCTATGGATGGATCGATGGGTCGTCAACCCCCAAGGATAAATTTATTTAAATCAATGACTTCGCCCCCCTTTATAGGCCTTTCCCGGCTGCCCTCGCGTCTGCTCGTTGGCGCCTATATTCTGGCGCCCGACAAGAGGCTATAGTTCGCCTCGGGAAATAGTGGCGATGTGCTCTATCCCTGACGCCTGCAACGCGTCGCTCAACGCTATCGGCGAAAACGCCAAGCCACTACACTCGTTAGCATTACACCTTGAAGAGGTCTTAACGGTGACACCACTCATGATCACCCTGCTGGTCGCAGCCGGGATCTTTCTCCTGATCGCCATTGGCTTCCTCAACCATATGGCGGAAAGCCGCAAACTGGAGAAGGCCCGGCTCAAGGTCGAGCTCAATGACCGCCTGCGCCGCTGCGGCGAAATCACCGAGACCTTCCCCGGCCAATTGATGAGCCCGGCCCTCAAGCTGCTGCTGGCACGCCTGGAACTCAACGTGAACCAGCGCCTGTTGAACATGGACAAGACCAACAGCAAGTTCAAGGCCCGGGTGACCGAGCTCACGGCGCTGGTCAGCCAGGGCGAATCGATTCCGGTCAACAACCCACCCGGCCCGATCCAGACCGAAGCCAAGGCCAAGGATGTACGCTTCCTCCTCGAAGCCCTGCACGGCCAGATCACCCGTGCGGCCCAGGACGGCTTCCTCCCCGCCACCGAAGCCAAGCACTGGATCCGCGAAGTGCGGCATATCCTGGTGCTGCTGCATATCGAGTTCTTCAACAACCTCGGCCAGCATGCCCTGCAACAGGAGCAACCGGGGCAGGCGCGCCTGGCCTTCGAGCGCGGCGTGCAATACCTGCGCAAGCAGCCTGAACCGGCGGTATACAACGAACAGCTGATCTTCATGGAAAAGCTGCTGGCCCGCGCCAACTCCATGGTACTGACCAACATCAAGCCGACCGAGGAAGATGTCAACGAACTGACCCAGGGCCTGAAGGATGTCGAAGCCGACGCCGACTGGAAGAAGAAAGCCATCTACGACTGATGGAATCGCAGGCATAAAAAAACGGACAAGCCAGGCTTGTCCGTTTTTTTATCTACTACCGAAAAATCAGGCGACCGGATTGATCGGCTTTTCCGGGTACCAGACGTCCATCAGCGGGCTGACTTCAACGGAGGTCAGTTCGCTGCGAGCCTTGAGCCAGGCTTCAACGTTGGCACGCTGTTCGGTGCTGACCGAGCCGCGCTTCTGCAGGCAAACCAGACCGTAGTCATCGCCGCCGACATAACCCAGACCGTTGGCTTCCATCGCTTCTTTCAGGAATGCGTCGAGGAAAGCGTCGATAGCCTCTTCACTCAGGTCTTCTTTGAAATCCAGGTTCAGCTCGAAACCCAACTCCTGAAATTCATCGACGCACAGCTTTTTGCGCAGACGCTGGGAACGGTTAGTCGCCATGAAACAATCCTCAAAAGTAATAACGGGCGGCACTTTAGCAGTTTAAGGCTGCAATTGCCCGGATCTGTAGTGACGCCTCGTCGATCCGCGGAAAAAAATCAGCCTTGCGTCGCCGGCCCCAGGCCCAAGCCGTGCTGCCTTGGGGCATAATGCCGTCACTTTCACGACCATTGAGGGATTTTTGTCGACATGCCCTCGTATTTTCCCCTCGACGGTAGGGTTCCACTTCACATGATCAAATCTTTACGTCCGCTGTTGCTTGCCGGCCTGTTTCTTCCCCTGGCCTTCCCAAGCCAGGCAGCGCCCGCCAATAACAGTCTTTCACCCAAGGTCCAGCAGGCCCTCAGGGCCAGCAAGCTGCAAAACGATGCCCTGTCCCTGGTGATGCTGCCGCTCGACGGCCCGGGCACCCCCACCGTGGTCAATGGCGACGTGTCGGTGAACCCGGCCTCGACCATGAAACTGATCACCACCTACGCTGCCCTGGAAATGCTCGGCCCCAACCATCAGTGGAAAACCGAGTTCTACACCGATGGCACCCTGAGCAACGGCGTCCTGCAGGGCAACCTGTACCTCAAGGGCGGCGGCGACCCGAAGCTGAACATGGAAAAGCTCTGGCTGCTGATGCGTGACCTGCGAGCCAACGGCGTGAACCAGGTGACCGGCGACCTGGTCCTCGACCGCAGCTTCTTCATCCAGCCACAACTGCCGGAATTCAATGACGACGGCAACGACGAGAACAAGCCGTTCCTGGTCAAGCCGGATGCGCTGATGGTCAATCTCAAGGCCCTGCGCTTCGTTGCCCGCAACGACTCGGGCAAGGTACTGGTCTCGGTGGAGCCGCCAATTGCCAGTATCCGCATCGACAATCAGGTCAAGGTGGTCAGTGCCAAACAGTGCTCCGGCGACGTGCGCTACAACCCGGTGTCCCAGGACGACGGCACCACCCTGGTCACCGTCAGCGGTCAGTTGGCCGAAGGCTGCAGCTCGCAGACCTACCTGTCGCTGCTCGACCACCCGACCTACGCCGCCGGTGCCGTGCGCGCCATCTGGCAGGAACTGGGCGGCAGCATCCATGGCAAGGACCGCTCCGACGTGGTGCCCAAGGGCGCCAAGCTCCTGGCCCGAGCCTACTCGCCGGACCTGACGGAAATCATCCGCGACATCAACAAGTACAGTAACAACACCATGGCCCAGCAACTGTTCCTGAGCCTGGGTGCGCAGTATCGCAATGATGCCGACGGCGATGACGCCAAGGCCGCGCAGCGGGTGGTGCGCCAGTGGCTGGCGAAGAAAGGCATCATCGCGCCGCACCTGGTGATGGAGAACGGCTCCGGCCTGTCCCGCGACGAGCGGGTCAGCGCGCGGGAAATGGCGAGCATGCTGCAATCGGCCTGGAAGAGCCCGTATGCGGCGGAGTTCATCAGCTCGCTACCGATCGTCGGTACCGACGGCACCATGCGCAAACGCCTGAAGCAAACCGCCATGCGTGGCGAGGCACATATCAAGACCGGGACCCTGAACACCGTGCGCGCCATTGCCGGCTTCAGCCGTGACGATAACGGCACGACCTGGGCGGTAGTGGCGATCCTTAACGATCCGAAGCCGTGGGGGGCCTCGTCGGTGCTCGACCAGGTCTTGCTCGACCTGTATCGCCAACCCAGCGTGGCCGGCTCGGACGAGTAACCGGGGCCCTCGGAAAATCAGGGCCCCGGAGCCTTGCTGATCAGCGGGCGCTGATTTTCCAGGCGCGGTGGATCTTGCTGTTACGGGCGAAATCCGGGTCCAGGGTCTGGGCACTGATTTCCTCGACGGCATAACGTGTCGCCAGGTGCTCGTCCAACTGGAACTTGCGGAAGTTGTTGGAGAAATACAACACGCCGCCAGGTGCCAGGCGCGCCACGGCGAGGTCGAGCAACTGCACATGGTCACGCTGGACGTCGAACACACCTTCCATGCGCTTGGAGTTGGAGAAGGTCGGCGGATCGATGAAGATCAGGTCGAACTCATCACGACTGGCCTCGAGCCAGGCCATCACATCCCCCTGCTCCAGGCGGTTCTTGTCGGAGAAGCCATTGAGCGACAGGTTGCGCCGCGCCCAGTCCAGGTAGGTTTTCGACAGGTCGACGCTGGTGGTGGTGCGCGCACCGCCCTTGGCCGCATGCACACTGGCGGTCGCGGTGTAGCAGAACAGGTTGAGGAAACGTTTGCCGGCCGCCTCTTTCTGGATCCGCAGGCGCATTGGCCGGTGGTCGAGAAACAGACCGGTATCGAGGTAGTCGGTCAGGTTGACCAACAACTTCACGCCGCCCTCGTTGACCTCGGTGAACTTGCCCTGGGCGCTCTGGCGCTCGTACTGCTTGGTGCCGCTCTGACGCTCGCGGCGCTTGATGATCACGCGGTTCTTGTCGACGTTGAGCGCCTGGGGAATCGCCGCCAGGGCATCGAACAGTCGGGCCTGGGCCTTTTCCGGGTCGATGGACTTCGGCGCGGCGTATTCCTGGACGTGCACCCAGTCGTGGTACAGGTCGATGGCCAGCGAGTATTCCGGCATATCGGCGTCATACACCCGATAGCAGTCGACCCCCTCGCGCCGGGCCCACTTGCCCAACTGCTTGAGGTTCTTCTGCAAGCGGTTGGCGAACATCTGCCCGCCTTCGCTCAGACGCGCCTGCTCGACCACCGGCGCGGGAACCGGTGCCGGCTTGATCGGGTTACCGTTCTTGTTGAATTTCGGTGCCTCGGCCACTTCCTGCGCCAGCACCTCGGCCTGTTCGCGTTCGATCTGGCGCTGCTCCGGGGTACGCCGTTCGCCGGTGACGAACTGGTCCGGCACGACCTTGATCAACAACAACTTGCACGGCAGGGCGCCGTTCCAGAACGAGTACTGCTTGTGGCTGCGAATGCCCATGCGCTTGCCCAGGTCCGGGGCACCGGTGAACACCGCCGCCTCCCAGTTCAGGCAGGACTGGCGCAGGCGCTCGCCGAGGTTCTGGTAGAGGTAGAGCAGGCTGGCTTCGTCGCCCAGGCGTTCGCCGTAGGGCGGGTTGCAGATCACCAGGCCTTTCTGGTTCTGGTCCGGGCGCGGCTCGAAGGTCGCCACTTCGCCCTGGTAGACCTTGATCCATTCGCTCAGGCCAGCGCGCTCGATGTTGTTGCGCGCGGGCTGGATCAGCCGTGGATCGGCCTCATAACCACGAATCCACAGCGGCGGCTTGGCCAGCCCGGCTTCGGCACGCACAGTGGCTTCTTCGTGAAGCTTCTTCCACAGCGCCGGTACGTGACCGAGCCAGGCATCGAAGCCCCAGTGCACACGATTCAGGTTGGGCGCCATATCGGCGGCGATCATCCCCGCCTCCACCAGAAAGGTCCCGACACCACACATCGGGTCGGCCAGGGCCCCGCCTTCGGCGGCAATCCGCGGCCAGCCGGCACGGATCAGGATCGCCGCCGCGAGGTTTTCCTTCAGCGGCGCGGCGCCCTGCTGCAGACGATAGCCACGCTGGTGCAGGCTGTGGCCGGACAGGTCGAGGGAGAGGATCGCTTCGCCACGGTCCAGGCGCAGGTGAATGCGCAGGTCCGGGCTGATCTTGTCGATGGACGGACGCTCGCCGGTCGGGGTGCGCAGCTTGTCGACAATCGCATCCTTGACCTTCAAGGCGCCGAAATGGGTGTTGTCGATGCCCGAACCATGGCCGCTGAATTCAACCGCGAGGGTCCCGTCGGAAACCATATGGTCCTGCCAATCGACATCCAGCACGCCGTGGTAAAGATCCTCGGCGTCCTTCATCGCAAAGCGCTTGAGCACCAGCAGCACGCGGTTGGCCAGGCGCGACCAGAGACACAGGCGATAGGCAGTCTCCATATCGGCCATGCCACGGATGGCCGAGGTGTGCTCACGCGCCTCCTCAAGGCCAAGCCCGACGGCTTCCTCAAGGAGCAGGCCTTCAAGGCCTTTAGGGCAAGTGAGGAAGAGTTCGTAACGATCCGACATGGGAATTCCAGGGCTTCAAGCCTTCAAGGAACGGGCAAACGCATCGCCCGCTCGGTTTCGATCAAGCGCTTTTCTCGAAGAGCGCTCGTGTGGCGCACCATTGCGCCTGTCCACCCAGGCAGATCCGGCAACCCTTGGGTTGAAAGAACCTTGATGCCTGGACAGCTCAACTCTCGCAATAAAAACCTTTTTAACAAAAACCTTCGTAACAAAAAGTCACATCGTGACCCTTCGTCGAATAATACCTGAGCCCAACAGGCCGGTATTCGCAGTAGAGAATGAAACTCATCATTCATCTAAGGGCTGATCATAGCTGGGTTTTCTCCAGCGACTCGAGCAAACGGCCATCACATCTTATGGCCTTAACACCATTATCGTTACGTCCTTATGACAAAACGGTCATTCACACGCCCCTGCGCATTGGTTAGAACTCACCACAGGTTGACGTCGCAATGGCGTCAACACCCCGCTCTACCGCGAAAACGCCCAAGGGTCTTTTCGTACCAGAGCGGAGCTCGCCACGCCGGCAGCGAGCACCAACGGCAGATGCATTCTGCCCGATCTCGCCAAGAGATCGACGGGACATATAACAGTCAACCAGTGAGGGCAACACCCTATGAGAAGACTTAAGCGTGATCCGTTGGAAAGAGCATTTTTACGCGGATATCAATACGGCGTTCATGGCAAATCCCGCGAGCTTTGCCCCTTTACTCTACCGTCGGTACGCCAAGCCTGGATTAACGGCTGGCGCGAAGGACGCGGCGACAACTGGGACGGTATGACCGGCACTGCGGGAATCCACAGACTCAACGAACTTCACGCTGTCGGCTGATCAGGGCACATTCCGACATTACATTTCGAGCGACAAACGACTTACCATGCACGCCCCATCCGGGCGGCGGGCTTCGGCCCAGGGGCTCCTACGGAGCCCTTTTTAATGCCGCCGACTCAGCGGCGCAGCGCGGCGATGGCATCCACCGACTGGCGAATCAGCGCCGGCCCCTTGTAGATAAACCCCGAATACAACTGCACCAGGCTCGCCCCGGCGGCAATCTTCTCGGCCGCGTGCTCGCCCTCGGTGATACCGCCGGCCGCGATGATCGGCAAACGGCCGGCCAGCTCAGCGGACAGCACCTTGACGGTATGGGTGCTCTTCTCGCGCACCGGCGCGCCGGACAAGCCGCCGGCCTCGTCGCCATGGGCCAGGCCTTCGACACCGACACGGCTCAGGGTGGTGTTGGTCGCGATCACCGCATCCATGCCCGACTCCAGCAACGCCTGGGCCACCAGTACGGTTTCTTCGTCGGTCATGTCCGGGGCGATCTTGATCGCCAGCGGGACGTATTTGCCATACTGCTGGGCCAACTGCGCCTGACGCACGCGCAGGGCCGCGAGCAGTTGCTTGAGCGAGTCGCCAAATTGCAGGCTGCGCAAGCCCGGGGTATTCGGCGAGCTGACGTTGACCGTCACATAACTGGCATGGGCGTAGACCTTGTCCAGGCAGATCAGGTAGTCATCGACGGCACGCTCCACCGGCGTGTCGAAGTTCTTGCCGATATTGATACCGAGGATCCCGCTATAGCGAGCGGCGCGGACCCGCGACACCAGGTTGTCCACCCCCAGGTTGTTGAAGCCCATGCGGTTGATGATCGCCTCGGCCTGCGGCAGGCGGAAGATCCGTGGTTTCGGATTGCCCGGCTGCGGCCGTGGCGTCACCGTGCCGATTTCAACGAAGCCGAAACCCAGTTGGGCCAAACCGTCGATGGCCGCGCCGTTCTTGTCCAGGCCCGCGGCCAGGCCCACCGGATTGGGAAACGCCAGGCCCATGACCGTCACCGGGTTCGACGCCGGGGCCTTGCACAACAGGCTGTTGAGCCCCAGGCGGCCGCCCGCGCCGATCAGGTCCAGGGACAGATCGTGGGAGACTTCCGGGGAAAACTTGAACAACAGCTGGCGGGCCAGGTTATACATGGGCGGGCTGACTCGGATGGCGGCGATAGTGGGCGGCGATTATAGCCGGGCCCTGACAAAAACCATAGGCGCAGCGCGAGCGCGGCTCACCGGCAAGGGGGCAAGGTGCTTGCATCGGCGCCGCCTTGCAGGCTGGTCACCAGGGCCAGGCGGGCCAGCGCCTGGTGATTGCCGGCTTCCAGCTCGAGGACCCGGGCAACCGCCGCCCGCGCCTGCTCGACACCGGCGCCCCGATCGCACAGCCCGAGCATCGACAAGGCCAGCCAGGTATCGGCCAGCTGCAAGGCATTCCAGGGTTCACCGCGAGCGGCTATCAGCGCTGCCGGCAAGACGTCCAGCCTCTCGCCCAACAGGTTCCTCAGTTGCCGGATAACGGCCTCCTGCTGCCCCCCTGCCAGCCCTTCATCCGGATAAAACACCGGCGGCGGTGCCGCGACAGTCGCCGGCACGATCAGCGTGGGTGGCAACGGCACCACCGGGACGGTAAAGCGATAGCCCTTGCCATAGACGGTGGCAATGTAACCCTTGCCCTCCTCAAGCAACTTGCGCAGCACATAGATACAGCGTGTCAACGACTCCTCGGCAGCGTCCATGCCCGGCCAGACGCTGTCGAGCAAACAATCCTTGGTCACCAGCCGGCCGGCCGACCCCAGCAGCAGGCGCAGCACCTGCAGCTCCTTGGGCGGCAGATGAATACCCCGGCCGCGCCTCATCAGGTTTCCATCGCTTTGCAATATCCATTGACCAAAGACGAAGGCTTGTCGCGGAGTCTTTCCAGTGACGCTGTCCATAACCTCGACGCAATCCTCTATAGAGATGTACGACCATTCAAAAATAAACCCGGGAAAAGGGCTTATTCACGAGGAACGCCACGACTATAGGAATTCGCATCGAGCCATGTCGGTAGGACATTTCCCGCATAGAAAAGGAATATTCAACAAAGCTGCAGGCTCGACAAAACCTACACCCCAAAAGCCGATTCCCTCATACAAACAGCGCCTCAAAGCAGGAGCTTTCGCCGCTCCTCGCCCTCTCCTCGGGCATTTCCTACAAGGCGACACAGATCAGCCACGCTACGCCAAGCGCAAACCTCATCGACCGACAGTCCAATCCGGAATGCAACATTGAGCCGCTCCACCAGATCGGCAAGGTTCGCGCCGCCCATGCCGAGGTCTTCACACAGCTTCGATTCGAAGCGAATCTTCCTGCGCGGCACTGAACAGTGCTCAGCCAGCAACACCATCACCTGTTGCTCGATAAAGTAGTCACACCCTCCCGGAACCAGATAACTCATGGTTTCATTTTCCCGCATACCGCGCCGCTACAGGACGGCGTCGCACCCTGCCGCAAATCCTCGAGATAGCCCCGCGAACGCCGCGGCAGCTCGCCGTGAGCCGCCTGCTTGAGCACATACTCAAAGCACTTCCGGGCCTTGGCATGCGCCCCCAGCGCCAGCTGGCACTCACCGGTATAGAACATCGGCCGGTAGTCGCCCCGGTCCTGGGCAAACGCCACCGCATAGAGCTCGATGGCCTTGCGGTAGTGCCCGGCGACCTGATAGACCGCCGCCAGCCCCATCCAGTAATGGCTGTTGTAAAAGTCGTAGATACACAGGAAACGGAAGAGTTTTTCCGCATCCTCCAGGCGTCCTTGCTGGTGGAACCGACAGGCGTGGGCATAGAGCCCCTGCACCTGCTCATTGCCTGTTTCGCTCATCTCCTTGAGCGCCTCTTTCGGGCCACTCATCGCCATCCCCCCGAGGAACACGCCAGTTGCGCTGACGCCTTGATTGTCACGAGATAATCAAACCCATGGACGCCTGGATATCGCAGAGGCGACTGGGCGCCACGCCCAACAGCTCGCGGACCTCTTTGGAAAAGTGCGATGAAGAGGCATAACCGAACTCCAGCGCCACATCGGTCAGCGAACACTCACCGCCGATCATGCTCAGCAGGGCCTTGGCCGTCCGCCAGTCGCGCAACTCGGGCTTGGCCGCACAACCCAGGGCCTGATGGCACAACCGGCGGAAATGCGAGACCGACACGCCATAGCGCTTGGCCAGGCCGATCAGTTTCTCGCTGGCGGTGCCCTGCTCCAGGAGAAAGCGCACCAGCCAGTAATTCGGGCTTTGCCGCAAGACTTCGGCAAAGGGTTGATAGGCGGGATCGGCGCGCAAGGCGCACTCTATATACCAGGGCTCCAGCAGGCTTCTGTTGGCCGCCACGCCAGAGGCCAGGGGCAAGGCCGCCCAGGGTGCGGCGGTAGATCGCCCCCGCTCGAAGCTCATGCCCTGGTCGATAAACACCTGCAACTTGACCAGGCTCGCCTGTACCGGACGCTCGCCGAGCAGTTCGCCGCCAACCACCCGCAACATGCCCCGCGCCACCAGCAAGCCCTCCCAGCGCGCCGGCAGGCACCAGGATACGCTCACCTCATCATGGGCCAGGCACACGCCGGCCTCCCCCGCCTGTACCTGTACGACCTGTTCGCCACATAAAAAGCCCGGACACCGGGTCGCGGATAATTCATCAATCTGCACACTGCGCTCCGTCTCGTTCTTATTGAGCAGTGCGAGGATGATGGCCGGGCGACGCCAGCCAATCATGATGAAAATCTGATGAGCGGATGTCCAAGGGGGCGTTGGCGCAGGTCGGCGGCCGCGCCACGCTCAAATCGCAGGCGAAAAAAAGCCCGGCCGAAGCCGGGCTTTTTCGTACCGTCAGCTAATTACTTAGCTTGGGCTTCTACTTCAGCTTCTACACGACGGTTGATCGCGCGACCAGCTTCAGTGGCGTTGTCAGCCACTGGACGGGTTTTGCCGTAGCCAACCGACTGGATGCGAGAAGGAGCAACACCGTCTTTGACCAGAACTTGTTTCACAGCGTCAGCACGACGCTGGGACAGCCTCTGGTTGTAAGCGTCAGGACCGACGTTGTCAGTGTGACCGGCAACAGTGGTGTGGGTGTCTGGGTACTGCTTCATGAAGTCAGCCAGGCTCTTCACGTCGCCGTAGCTGTTAGGCTTGACCACGGCCTTGTTGAAGTCGAATTTCACGTCCAGTTGCACTTTCACAACTTCTGGAGCTGGAGCCGATTCAGCTACTGGAGCTGGAGCCGCTTCTACTGGGGCTGGGGCTGGAGCCGGAGCTGCTTTGCCGCCGCTGCCGCCGAAGTTCACGCCCAGGCCGATCAGAGCCTGGTAGTCCCAACGACCGTTGTCCAGTTTGTAGTCAGCTTCACCGCCGGCACGAGCGTACAGGTTGTCGGTGATGTACATCTTCACACCGGCACCGGTGGTCAGGTAGGTCGAACCGTCACGGCCAGTGTGGCCATCAGCGGCTACGTTGGTCATGCTGCCGTGGGACACGCCGCCTTCAACATAAGGACGGAACATGTCGCCGACTTGGCCGAAGTGGTACTGGGATTTCAGGCCGAAATGGTCACCGCGGATACGCTGGTTGCCAGTGTCGGTGTCCGAACGAGTGTAATCGTCCTTACGGTAGGTCAGGTTCACCGAAACGTCGTCGGTCAGGAAGTAGCCGATCGAGACGCCAGGAGTGCGACCGTTCTGGTAGGAATCGACGCTGTGGTTCCAGGTCTTGCCCCAGAACGCTTCACCTTCGACCGCGCCTTGGCCTTGTGCCAGTGCGCCGAACGAAGTAGCGGCAATGAGAGAACCAATGGCCAAGCCCAAGGTGTTTTTCAGTTTCATCCGTTAAATCCCCATCTGGTGATTGTATAGCAGTCCCACAAACCGGGGGACAACTCGGCGGCAAGTGTAGCAGAACTTGCCTACACGTAAGAGACATTTGCGCTGAACTAAGTTTCAGCGATACCCGCAAATTTCTCACGCAATTTGTCGAGGGCCCGCTTATAGCGCATTTTCGTGGCGCTCAAGCCCATATGCATGATGTCCGCGATCTCCTGAAACTCCAGCTCTGCGACAAATCGTAGCACCAGAATTTCCCGGTCAATCGGGTTCACATGCACTAACCATCGATCCAGTCCGCCCTTCTCCTCAGGTTTCGGCGTCTTCTCTTCAGACGCTTCCTCGAGGGGGTCGAGACTCAACGCATCCATCAAGCGGCGCTTCCGGCGCTCTTTGCGATACTGCGTAATACATTCGTTGTAGGTGATGCTATATAGCCATGTCTTGAACTTCGATTTACCCTCAAAGTTCTTGAGGCCATACAGCACCTTCAACATCACTTCCTGACAGACATCGTCCGCATCGCGTTCGTTCCCTAAATATCTTGAACAAACGCTGAACAAGGTTCGTTGATAGCGCCGCATCAACTCTTCGTAGGCGCGGGTCACATGAAACAGCTCCGAATGCGCACGCGCCACCAACTCCTCATCGGTGAGTTCACGGGGGTCGTAGCGCATGGAGAGCGATTGAGCTTTATTCAAAACGAGTCGGGCCGACAGTCAGGTCAATGTCCGCCGCAGCCCATGGCTGCGGGCATTTTTGCGGCGGCATAGAGTAGCAGGGTTTGCCGGGTTAGCGGCTGCTCACATGCTGCTCCAGCAAGATCCGATTGGAGAGAGAGACCAGCTCACCCTCATCAGTCAGCAATGTGGTCTTGACCGTGCCAATCTCTTCAATCTGTCCTTCGACCTCGCCCACTCGCACTTGTTGCCCAACCTGATACAACTCACGCACATAAATTCCCGCCAGGATCTGCCCGGCGATTTCCCGGCTACCCAGCCCCATGGCCAGGGCCACGGCCAGACCAACGGTAATGAGCACGATGACGATCACATGGTTCAGCAGGTCGGTCTTGACCTCCAACTGACTGATCGCCACCGAAATACTGATGATAATCACCAGGCCCTGGGCCACTCGCCCCAGGCCCGAGGCGTAATCCAGACCGACCCCTTCGGCCGCTCCGCGCACCAGCCCGCTGACCAGCTGCGCCAGCAAAACCCCCACCAGCAGCACCAGCGCCGCGCCGAATACCTTCGGCAAATACAGGGCCAGCATGTCGAGCGTAGCTGAAACTCGCTCGAGCCCAAGGGATTCGGCAGCAGAAACCAGGAAAATCAGCAAAATAAACCAATAGACGATCTTACCGATCAACGTCGAAATCGGTACCTGGAGGCCGGCACGACCGAGCAGCTTGGTCAATCCGGTGCCGCCCATCAGGCGATCCAGCCCCAGCTTGGCCAGAAGCTTGGACAGCAGGGTGTCGAGCAGCTTGGCCACCACGAAGCCCAGCAACACCACTACCAGCGCCCCGAACAGGTTGGGGATGAAGTTCGCGACTTTGGTCCACAAGGCAGTCATTGCCGTAACGAGGCTCTGGGTCCAGAGGTCAAGTTCCATATTCAGTCAGCCTTATCCGTGGAGCGAGCAATAGGGGTACGACGCGAGACCGGCGAAACATGGGCCGATCCATTGTTCAGGGCGATCATCAGCGCCTGCAGCCAACGGCCCATCAGACTGAAGAGATCACCGGCACCGACCTGTCGGTTGGCGGTTTTCAGGACACGCCCCAAACAAGCATCGTCGTCACGGGTGGACGGCGAAGCCTTGAGCATGTCACGCAAAGATTGTTCGAACGGATCGTGCATACGCACCTCTCGGTATATCTGTGAAAGACGCGATCACTTTTTTGCAGGTCACATGAAACATGTTTCAAACCCAGCGCAAACGTCGGAAAAGCCACCATTGTCCGGCGGCAACGGCGACGATCAGCAGGCACGCGATAACAAAACCGTAGGGGTCGCCGGACCACGGAATACCGCCGACGTTGATCCCCAGCAGACCGGTCAGGAAGCTCATCGGCAGGAAGATCCCGGTGATGATCCCGAAGCGGTACATGGTCTTGTTCATGCGCACGTTCAGACGCCGGTCCTCGGCCTCGAGCACCAGCCCCACGCGCTCGCGGGTCAATTCGAGCTCTTCCAGGTAACGGGTCAGGCTGTTGTTCAATTCGTTCCAGTAACCGGCCTCTTCGTCGGCGAACCAGGGCAGCTTGATCCGGCTCAACTGGCCGAAAATATCCCGCTGCGGCGCGAGGAAGCGTTTCAGCCCGGCAGCTCGACGACGTATCTGCACGATGGCGCCATGTTCGGGACTATACCGTTCGTCGGCATCTATCTTTTCTTCTTCGTCATCGACCACTTCCGAGAGGTCACTGACCAGATCCTGCACCTTCAGGGTGAGGTACTGCGCGATGTAGAGAATCAGTTCGGCGGCGTTTTTCGGCCCCTTGCCCTGCTCCAGTTGCAGCAGCAACTCATCGGTGGCGCGCAACGGCCGCAAGCGCAGGGAAATCACCCGCTGATGGGCGGCAAAGACCCGCACCGAGACCATGTCCTCGGGCTCCGCACCGGGGTTGAGGTTGACCCCGCGCAGAAACAGCAGCAGCTCGCTTTCGGGCAAGGGCAACAGGCGCGGCCGGGTATTCTCTTCCAGTAGCAGGTCGCAATTGAATTCGCTCAAGCCGCTGGACGTGCGCAACCAGGCATGGGTCTGCGGATGGCTACGGTCCCAGTGCAGCCAGAGGCTTTCCTCAGGCTGCAGTTGCAGGCCATCGAGCTCCGTCCGAGCAATCGAGCGCGCACCGCCCCTACCATCCAGAACCAGGGCATGAACCAGCCCCCACTGCGCGTTTTCTTCCTCGAACATCCTTACCCCGTTGCGTTGCAAAAAATTACTCAGGCATCTTCAGCGGGCTCGGCGCAACGATCACACCATTGTTGTCCGCGTAGATGTACTCGCCCGGGCGAAAGGTCACGCCGGCAAAGGTGACCGGGACATTGAGGTCGCCAATGCCGCGCTTGTCGGTTTTCATCGGATGGCTGGCCAGGGCCTGCACCCCCAGGTCGGTCTGGGCGATCACGTCGACATCACGGATGCAACCGTAGATCACCAGGCCTTCCCAGCCGTTCCTCGCCGCCTTCTCGGCCAGCATGTCGCCGAGCAGGGCACGGCGCAGGGAACCACCGCCATCAACCACCAGCACCTTGCCCTGACCACTGAGCTCGACCTGGTCCTTGACCAGGGAGTTGTCCTCGAAGCACTTGATGGTCACGATCTCACCACCAAAGGAATCGCGGCCGCCGAAGTTGCTGAACATCGGCTCAAGCACCTGTACCAACTCCGGATAGGCGTCGCACAGGTCAGGGGTGATGTAATGGTTCATGGGTAAACTCCTGTAGATGGAATCGAGAATGCCAGACTACGCAGGTTGCGCTACAAGATGAAACGCTTGCCCCGGTCGAATGTTTAGACAATGACCCAAACCGCTCAATGCGTCATATCTTAGCCTTTACCACCCGCGAGCGGAATGCCCTTGTCAGGGCGTTTCCTGAACGACGGCTGACTCACGGAGCAAGAAGGCCTGCGGATCGCGCAACCAATCGACCACCCGCGGCCAGACTTCGGCCTGCGCCGGCTTGCTGACCAGCATTTCGACATGCCCGAAATCCGAGCTGAAACCCTGTTCGCGTCCCAGGCAGAGAAAATGCTTGTGCAGCGATCCGATCTGCTCGAACAGCTTGCGACAGGCCCAGGCCGGATCCTGGTGATCACCAACCGCGCTCACCGCCAGCACCGGCACGTCGACCTCGGCCAGGCCACCCCACCAGTCCCGCTCGGCGTCCCGGAAGCGACCGAACAAGCCGTACCAGCGCAGGCTTTCCAGGGCCAGGCCGATGGGCTCGTCTTCCGGGCCGCGCTTGAGGCGCGAACCGGACAGATGAGCGAAACGCCTGAGCAGCAAACGACCGCCCCACTCCACCGGCGGAATCTTCAGGGGCCAGTAGGTGCGGCTGACCTGGCAACCGAACAACGCCGCCGAGGCGACGGCGGGGGCGCCCAGGTATTGGCCGCCCAAGGCCGCCGCCAGGGTGGTACCACCGAGGGAATGGCCGATCCAGTGGGGAATCTGGCCACTTTGCTCACGCACGAACGCGGCGATGGCCGGCAGGTCATAACGGGCGTAATCGGCCACACGATTGCGTCGATAGCCATGGTTGCGCGCCGAGAGCCCGTGACCACGCATTTCCGGAATCCACACGTCGAACCCGGCACGCGCCAGATAGGCGCCCAGGCCAATGCCTTTGGCGGAATACCAGAAACGCCGATTGGAAAAGCTGCCATGCAGCAGGATGACCGGTACCCCACGCGCCTTGGGCTCGTCGGCGAGGCCCAGGCGGGTGACCGCCAGCTCGACCGTGCCATCGGGGCTGTTGCCCGGTTTCAAACGATAGACGTCTTCACAGAGGTCGCCACGGCGCTCGGCGCTGATCAAGGCCACCGGAAAAAGATTGCTGCTGCTTTGCATAAGGCTCTTGCACAAAAAAGGGCGACCCAAGTGGACTCGCCCTGAAAATAAGATTTTACAACATCGAACACAGGTTCTACTTACGACATAAGTCTGTAGGAGCATGGCTTGCCAGTGAAGCGTTTGGCGCCCTCAAGGACGCCTTCTCCGGCAAACCACCCCCTACAAAGGTCAGGCCTGCGCCTGCCCTTCAGCCAGGAAGAACCAGGTCTCCAGCACGGAGTCCGGGTTCAACGACACGCTTTCAATGCCCTGTTCCATCAACCAGCGCGCCAGGTCCGGATGATCGGAAGGCCCCTGGCCGCAGATGCCGATGTACTTGCCGGCCTTGTTGCAAGCCTGGATAGCGTTGGACAGCAGCTTCTTCACCGCCGGATTACGCTCGTCAAACAGGTGCGCGATGATCCCGGAGTCGCGGTCCAGGCCCAGGGTCAGCTGGGTCAGGTCGTTGGAACCGATGGAGAAACCGTCGAAGTACTCGAGGAACTCGTCAGCGAGAATCGCGTTGGATGGCAACTCGCACATCATGATCACGCGCAGGCCATTATCGCCACGGGCCAGGCCGTTGGCGGCGAGCAGGTCGACCACCTGGCTGGCTTCGCCCAGGGTACGGACGAAAGGCACCATGATCTCGACGTTGGTCAGGCCCATCTCGTTGCGCACGCGCTTGAGGGCACGGCATTCGAGCTCGAAGCAGTCACGGAACGACTCACTGATGTAGCGCGAAGCCCCGCGAAAGCCCAGCATCGGGTTTTCTTCTTCCGGCTCGTAGAGCTTGCCGCCGATCAGGTTGGCGTATTCGTTGGACTTGAAGTCCGACAGACGCACGATGACCTTCTTCGGCCAGAACGCCGCCGCCAGGGTACTGATCCCTTCCACCAGCTTCTCGACATAGAAACCGACCGGATCGTCGTAACCGGCAATGCGTTTGTCGACGCTGTCCTTGATTTCCTGCGGCAGCCCGGCGTAGTTCAGCAGCGCCTTGGGGTGTACGCCGATCATGCGATTGATGATGAATTCCAGGCGGGCCAGGCCCACGCCGGCGTTCGGCAGCTGCGCGAAGTCGAAGGCGCGGTCCGGGTTGCCGACGTTCATCATGATCTTGAACGGCAGCTCCGGCATGGCATCGACGGAGTTTTTCTTGATATCGAAGCCCAGTTCGCCTTCGAAGATATAGCCGGTGTCGCCTTCGGCGCAGGAAACGGTCACGCCCTGGCCATCTTTCAGCAGCTGGGTCGCGTTGCCGCAACCGACCACCGCCGGGATCCCCAGTTCACGGGCGATGATCGCCGCGTGACAGGTGCGCCCGCCACGGTTGGTGACGATGGCGCTGGCGCGTTTCATCACCGGTTCCCAATCCGGGTCGGTCATGTCGGAGACCAGTACGTCACCCGGCTGGACCTTGTCCATCTCGGACACGTCCTGGATGATGCGTACCTTGCCGGCGCCGATGCGCTGGCCGATAGCCCGCCCTTCCACCAGCACGGTGCCGGTTTCCTTGAGCAGGTAGCGCTCCATCACGTTGGCCTGGGTGCGGCTCTTCACGGTTTCCGGACGCGCCTGGACGATGTACAGCTTGCCGTCGTCACCGTCCTTGGCCCATTCGATGTCCATCGGGCACTTGTAGTGCTTCTCGATGATCATCGCCTGCTTGGCCAGCTCGCTGACTTCGACATCGCTGAGGCAGAAGCGCGCGCGCTCGGCCTTGTCGACATCGACGGTCTTGACCGAGCGACCGGCCTTGGCTTCGTCGCCGTAGATCATCTTGATCGCCTTGCTGCCCAGGTTGCGGCGCAGGATGGCGGGACGACCGGCTTCGAGGGTGCCCTTGTGCACGTAGAACTCATCCGGGTTCACCGCGCCCTGCACGACGGTCTCACCCAGGCCGTAGGCGCCGGTGATGAACACCACGTCACGGAAGCCCGACTCGGTATCGAGGGTGAACATCACGCCGGCGGTGCCGGTTTCCGAACGCACCATGCGCTGCACACCGGCGGACAGGGCCACCAGCTTGTGATCGAAGCCCTGGTGCACGCGGTAGGAGATGGCCCGGTCGTTGAACAGCGAGGCAAAGACCTCCTTGGCCGCGCGGATCACGTTTTCCACGCCGCGGATGTTCAGGAAGGTTTCCTGCTGGCCGGCGAAGGACGCGTCCGGCAGGTCTTCGGCGGTGGCCGAGGAACGCACGGCCACGGCCATGTCCGGGTTGCCCGCCGACAGCGTGGCGAAGGCGGTGCGGATCTCGGCGTTGAGCTTCTCGGGGAACTCGGCTTCCATGATCCACTGGCGGATTTGCGCGCCGGTCCGGGCCAGGGCATTGACGTCGTCGACATCCAGTGCATCCAGTGCCGCATGGATCTGGTCGTTCAGGCCACTGAGTTCGAGAAAATCACGATACGCCTGAGCCGTAGTGGCAAAGCCGCCGGGGACCGATACACCGGCACCCGCGAGGTTACTGATCATCTCGCCCAGGGATGCGTTCTTGCCCCCTACGTGCTCTACATCATGGACGCCGAGCTTATCGAGGGAAACTACGTACTCTACCAAGGTGATCTCTCCACTAACTGTAACTGTATTGGAAAAGCTCAGGAGCGGGCTGCTCTGTGGCAGGTGAATCCGCTATGTGGCCTGGACCTGGAAAATAAGTGAGAATGCAGGCCACTCAAGGCCGGCAAGCCGCGCCTATCATATCCAAGAATCGTCACCAGCTTAAGGCCCAAGGCGCAAATGAAACGATCTGCTTTCTTTATCTCCGATGGTACCGGCATCACCGCCGAAACCCTGGGTCAAAGCCTGCTGGCGCAGTTCGAAAACGTAACCTTCGCCAAATTCACCCGTCCGTACATCGACAACGTCGACAAGGCCCGGGCCATGGTACAACAAATCAATATCGCCGCCGAAAAGGACGGATTTCGCCCGATCATCTTCGATACCATCGTCAACCAGGACATTCGTGAGATCCTCGCCACGTCCAATGGTTTCATGATCGACATCTTTTCCACCTTCCTCGCCCCGCTGGAACAGGAACTGAGCGAGCATTCATCCTACTCGGTGGGCAAGTCCCACTCCATCGGCGGCAGCTCCAACTACATGGAGCGCATCGAGGCGGTGAACTTCGCCCTGGACAACGACGACGGCGCCCGCACCCACTATTACGACAAGGCCGACCTGATCCTGGTGGGCGTGTCGCGCTGCGGCAAGACCCCGACCTGCCTGTACATGGCCATGCAATTCGGCATCCGCGCGGCCAACTACCCGCTGACCGAGGACGACATGGAGCGCCTGCAACTGCCGACCGCCCTGCGCGCCCACCAACACAAGCTGTTCGGCCTGACCATCGACCCGGACCGCCTCACCGCGATCCGCAACGAGCGCAAGCCCAACAGCCGCTATTCCAGCTATGCCCAGTGCGAATTCGAAGTCCGCGAAGTGGAAAACCTGTTCCGCCGCGAGAACATCCCCCATATCAACTCCACGCATTTCTCGGTGGAAGAGATTTCCGCGAAGATCCTCGTCGAAAAAGGCGTGGAGCGGCGCTTCAAGTAACTCTGCCGGGCAAACCTTCGGCGGCTGTGGGGGCCGTACCGGCCTCTTCGCGGGCAGACCAGCTAGATCACCAACAAATCCACAAACCGATGCACCGGCGTCGCCTCCAGGCGCGCCGGATCCTTGCACAGGGCGAGGATCCCGGCGCTGCGCTGAGCGGTGAAGCGTGTCGCCAGGTTGGCCTTGAACTTGTCCTCCAGCAACGGAATGCCCTCGGCCCGGCGACGCCGATGGCCGATCGGGTATTCAACCGCCACCCGCTCGGTACTCGTGCCGTCCTTGAAGAACACCTGCACGGCATTGGCAATCGAACGCTTGTCGGCCTCCAGGTATTCACGGGTATAGCGCGGCTCCTCGACGATCACCATCTTCTCGCGCAACACATCGATGATCGGATGGGACGCGTGGAACCCGTCCTCGTAGTGCTCGGCCACCAGGTCGCCGAAAGCCAGCGGCACCGCCGTCATGTACTGCAGGCAGTGGTCGCGGTCGGCGGCGTTGGCCAGCTTGCCGACCTTGGAAATGATGCGGATCGCCGATTCGTGGGTGGTAATCACGATCCGATCGATCTGGCCCAGGCGGTTTCTGACCTGTGGATGCAAGATCACCGCCGCCTCGCAGGCTGTCTGGGCATGGAACTCGGCCGGAAAGCTGATCTTGAACAACACGTTTTCCATGACGTAGCTGCCGTACGCCTGGGAAAGACGGAAAACGCGCTTGTCCGCGGGCTTGAGCGCCAGATCCTTGTTGGTGTGACTGAACAGCACGTCGTAGAAGCCCCATTGCGCCGCACTCAACACCCCGGGAATGCCCATTTCGCCGCGCAGGGCGATATCCGCCAGGCGCACGCCACGACTGCTGGCATCGCCCGCCGCCCAGGATTTGCGCGAGCCGGCATTCGGCGCGTGGCGATAGGTGCGCAATGCCTGGCCATCGACAAACGCATGGGACAGCGCCGCCAGCAGTTGCTCACGGTTGGCCCCCATCAGTTTGGCGGTGACCGCGGTAGAGGCGACTTTCACCAGCAGCACATGGTCAAGACCGACCCGATTGAAGGAGTTCTCCAGCGCGATCACGCCTTGAATCTCGTGGGCCACGATCATCGCTTCCAGCACCGTGCGCACGGTCAACGCAGGCTCGCCGTTGGCCACCTGCTTCTGCGACAGATGGTCGGCCACCGCAAGAATTGCGCCGAGGTTATCCGAGGGGTGACCCCACTCGGCAGCCAACCAGGTGTCGTTGTAGTCGAGCCAACGAACGAGGCAGCCGATATCCCAGGCCGCCTTGACCGGGTCGAGGCGAAAGCTCGTGCCCGGCACCCGGGCACCGAACGGCACCACGGTGCCCTCCACCAGCGGTCCCAGATGCTTGGTGCACTCGGGAAAACGTAGCGCCAACAGGCCGCAGCCGAGGGTGTCCATCAGGCAATGACGAGCAGTGTCCAACGCCTCCGGGGACTCGATTCGGTAATCGAGCACATAGTCGGCAATGTCCTGCAGGACCTGGTCGTAATCAGGACGCTCATTCAGATCGACGTTGGCGCTCATCCTCGCTTCACTCCCCTGGTATGCGTACCCAACCTTCCATCAGCACCCGCGCACTGCGACTCATGATGGCCTTGACCACGGTCCACTCACCATTGACCTGGGTGGCTTCGGCACCGACCCGCAAGGCCCCCGACGGATGGCCGAAACGCACCGCACTGCGCGCGCCGCCACCCGCCGCCAGGTTCACCAGGGTGCCGGGGATCGCCGCCGCCGTGCCGATGGCCACCGCCGCCGTGCCCATCATCGCGTGGTGCAGCTTGCCCATGGACAAGGCCCGCACCAGCAGGTCCAGATCGGCCGCCGCCACTGGCTTGCCGCTCGACGCAGTGTAGCTCGCCGGGGCCGCGACAAACGCCACCTTCGGCGTGTGCTGCCGCGTGGCCGCCTCGTCGATACGCTGGATCAGGCCCATGCGCACCGCACCGTAGGCGCGGATCGTCTCGAACATCGCCAGGGCCTTGGGATCGCTGTTGATATCCCCCTGCAACTCGGTACCGGTATAGCCAATATCCGCCGCATTGACGAAAATCGTCGGGATCCCGGCATTGATCAGGGTCGCCTTGAAGGTGCCCACGCCAGGGACTTCCAGGTCGTCCACCAGATTGCCGGTGGGAAACATCGAACCGCCGGCGCCCTCTTCTTCAGCGGCGGGGTCCATGAACTCCAGCTGCACTTCGGCGGCCGGAAAGGTCACGCCGTCGAGTTCGAAGTCACCGGTTTCCTGCACCTGACCTTCGGTGATCGGCACATGGGCGATGATGGTCTTGCCGATATTCACCTGCCAGATACGCACCACCGCCACGCCATTGCGCGGGATCCGCCCGGCATCCACCAGGCCGGCGCTGATGGCGAACGAACCGACCGCCGCCGACAGATTGCCGCAGTTGCCACTCCAGTCGATAAACGGCTTGTCGATGGAGACCTGGCCGAACAGGTAGTCGACGTCGTGATCGGCCTTGATGCTCTTGGACAGGATCACCGTCTTGCTGGTGCTGGAGGTCGCCCCACCCATGCCGTCGATCTGCTTCTCATAGGGATCGGGGCTGCCGATCACCCGCAACAACAACGCGTCCCGCGCCGCGCCGGGCAGTTGCGCCGCCTCGGGCAGGTCGTTGAGGTTGAAGAACACCCCTTTGCTGGTACCGCCACGCATATAGGTGGCGGGTATCTTGATTTGCGCTGCGTGAGCCATGAAATCTCCTGCAAGGTCTGGGCGCGATGGTATTTCGCGGCGAGACACGAATGGGTAGGAGCCGGTTTGCTGGCGATGACGACGCTGAATCGTGCGCCTCAAGCACTGGCAGACCGGCTTCTGATGAACAAGGCCGGGGCTTCGGTCACCGCCCCGGCGCCGTCCTCAACCCGCTGTGGCGGATTGCAGGAAGTCCTGGGCAAACCGCTGCAAGACACCGCCAGCCTCGTAGATCGAGACTTCCTCGGCGGTGTCGAGTCGGCAGGTCACCGGCACTTCGATACGCTCACCGTTGTGCCGATTGATGACCAGGGTCAAGGTGTTACGGGGGGTACGCGCGCCGATCACATCGAAAGTCTCGGTGCCGTCGATGCCGAGGGTCTTGCGATCGGTCCCTGGCTTGAACTCCAGCGGCAACACACCCATGCCCACCAGGTTGGTGCGATGGATACGCTCGAAACCTTCGGCGGCGATCGCCTCGACCCCGGCCAGGCGCACGCCCTTGGCCGCCCAGTCACGGGACGAGCCCTGGCCGTAGTCGGCACCGGCAATGATGATCAACGGCTGCTTGCGCTCCATGTAGGTTTCAATGGCTTCCCACATGCGCATGACCTGGCCTTCCGGCTCGACCCGCGCCAGGGAGCCCTGCTTGACCTTACCGCCTTCCACGACCATTTCGTTGAACAGTTTCGGGTTGGCGAAGGTGGCGCGTTGCGCGGTGAGGTGGTCACCGCGATGGGTCGCGTAGGAGTTGAAGTCCTCTTCCGGCAGGCCCATTTTCGCCAGGTACTCACCGGCCGCGCTGTCGAGCATGATGGCGTTCGACGGCGACAGGTGATCGGTGGTGATGTTGTCCGGCAGCACCGCCAGCGGGCGCATGCCCTTGAGCGGCCGCGCGCCGGCCAGGGCGCCTTCCCAGTACGGCGGACGGCGGATGTAGGTGCTCATCGGCCGCCAGTCGTACAGCGGGGTGACCTTGGGGCCGGTGTCCGCATGGATGGCGAACATCGGGATATAGACCTTGCGGAACTGCTCCGGCTTCACCGATGCCTTGACCACCGCGTCGATTTCCGCGTCGCTCGGCCAGATGTCCTTGAGGCGGATTTCCTTGCCGTCGGCATCCAGGCCGAGCACGTCCTTCTCGATATCGAAACGGATGGTCCCGGCGATCGCGTAGGCCACCACCAGCGGCGGCGAAGCAAGGAAAGCCTGCTTGGCGTAGGGATGGATGCGTCCGTCGAAGTTGCGGTTACCGGACAGCACGGCCGTGGCATAGAGGTCACGGTCGATGATTTCCTGCTGGATCGCCGGGTCCAGCGCACCGGACATGCCGTTGCAGGTGGTACAGGCAAAGGCCACGACGCCAAAGCCCAGTTGCTCCAGCTCCTTGGTCAGCCCGGCTTCGTCGAGGTACAGCGCCACGGTCTTGGAGCCCGGCGCCAGGGACGACTTGACCCACGGCTTGCGGGTCAGGCCGAGCTTGTTGGCATTGCGCGCGATCAGGCCGGCGGCGATGACGTTGCGCGGGTTGCTGGTGTTGGTGCAACTGGTGATGGCGGCAATGATCACCGCGCCGTCGGGCATCTGCCCCGGCACGTCGTCCCACTGGCCGGCAATGCCCTTGGCCGTCAGGTCGCTGGTGGCGACCCGTGCATGCGGGTTGCTCGGGCCGGCCATGTTGCGCACCACCGAGGACAGGTCGAACCGCAAGCCGCGCTCGTACTGCGCGCCCTTGAGGCTGTCGGCCCACAGGCCGGTCTGCTTGGCATAGGTTTCCACCAGCTTGACCTGCTCGTCCTCACGCCCGGTGAGTTTCAGGTAATCGATGGTCTGCTGGTCGATATAGAACATCGCCGCCGTGGCCCCGTACTCCGGGGCCATGTTGGAAATGGTCGCGCGATCGCCCAGGGTCAGGGCCGAGGCGCCTTCGCCAAAGAACTCCAGCCAGGCACCGACTACTTTCTGCTGACGCAGGAACTCGGTCAGCGCCAGCACCATGTCGGTGGCGGTGATGCCCGGTTGCAGCTTGCCGGTCAATTCGACGCCGACGCTTTCCGGCAGGCGCATCCAGGACGCACGACCGAGCATCACACTCTCGGCTTCGAGGCCGCCGACACCGATGGCGATAACCCCCAGGGCATCGACGTGGGGCGTGTGGCTGTCGGTGCCGACACAGGTATCAGGGAAAGCCACGCCGTCCCGCGCCTGGATCACCGGGGACATTTTCTCCAGGTTGATCTGGTGCATGATGCCATTGCCCGGTGGAATCACATCGACGTTCTTGAAGGCCTTCTTGGTCCAGTCGATGAAATGGAAACGGTCTTCATTGCGACGGTCTTCAATGGCGCGGTTCTTGGTAAAGGCGTCCGGGTCGAAGCCGCCGCATTCCACGGCCAGCGAGTGGTCGACGATCAATTGGGTCGGTACCACCGGGTTGACCTGGGCCGGATCGCCGCCCTGGGAAGCGATGGCATCGCGCAGGCCGGCCAGGTCGACCAGGGCGGTCTGGCCGAGAATGTCATGGCAGACCACCCGGGCCGGGAACCAGGGGAAGTCCAGATCGCGCTTGCGCTCGATCAATTGCTTCAGGGAATCAGTCAGCGTCGCCGGATCGCAGCGCCGCACCAGGTTCTCGGCGAGCACCCGCGAGGTGTAAGGCAGGGTTGCGTAGGCGCCGGACTGGATGGCATCGACTGCCGCGCGGGCGTCGAAGAAATCCAGGCGGCTGCCGGGTAGCGATTTGCGGTATTCAGTGTTCATCGTCAGGACTCGGTCACGGTAGATTCAAGAGTGGACGCAGCTCCTACAGCCGGTATTCAGCGACGTTCGATTGGCACGAACTTGCGCTGCTCGACGCCGATGTACTCGGCGCTCGGACGGATGATGCGGTTGTTGCCACGCTGCTCGAACACGTGGGCGGCCCAGCCGGTCAGGCGCGAACAGACGAAAATCGGCGTGAACAGCTTGGTCGGGATGCCCATGAAGTGGTATGCCGAGGCATGGTAGAAGTCGGCGTTGGGGAAGAGCTTCTTCTGCTCCCACATGGTTTTGTCGATGGCTTCGGAGACCGGGAACAGCACGCTGTCACCGACTTCATCGGCAAGCTTCTTCGACCAGCCCTTGATCACTTCATTGCGCGGGTCGTTGTCTTTGTAGATCGCATGGCCGAAGCCCATGATCTTGTCCTTGCGCGCCAGCATGCCGAGAGTGCCTTCGACGGCTTCCTGCGGCGAGCTGAAACGCTCGATCATTTCCATCGCCGCCTCGTTGGCGCCACCGTGCAACGGGCCGCGCAGGGAACCGATGGCCGCGGTGATGCAGGAGAACAGGTCGGACAGAGTCGAGGCACAGACCCGTGCGGTGAAGGTCGAGGCGTTGAACTCGTGCTCCGCGTAGAGGATCAGCGACACGTCCATGACCTTGCGGTGCAGCTCGCTCGGCGCCTTGCCATGCAGCAGGTGCAGGAAGTGCCCACCGATGGAGGCCTCGTCGGTGACGCAGTCGATGCGCTGGCCTTCGTGGCTGAAGCGATACCAGTAGCACATGATCGCCGGGAACGCGGCCAGCAGGCGGTCGGTGGCTTCGTGCTGGCGGGAGAAATCGCCTTCGGGTTCGATATTACCGAGGAAGGAACAGCCGGTGCGCATCACATCCATCGGATGGGCATCGGCGGGAATCCGCTCGAGCACTTCCTTCAGGGCCTGGGGCAGGTCACGCAGGGTCCGCAGCTTGCCCATGTAGGCCGCCAGTTCGGTGGCAGTCGGCAGTTCGCCGTATAACAGCAGGTAGGCGACTTCTTCGAAACGCGCCTCGGCGGCCAGTTCCCGCACGTCGTAGCCACGGTAGGTCAGGCCGGCGCCGGCCTGGCCGACGGTGGACAAGGCGGTTTGCCCGGCGACCTGACCACGCAGGCCGGCACCGCTCAGTACTTTTGCTTCAGCCATTGCTCTCTCCAATTCTTGATGTTGTCAGGGACTCGGCAATTCAATCAATGGGCGTTCGCCTCAAGAGGGTGCACACCCAAACCGTGGGAGCGGAGCTTGCCCGCGAAGCTTTTGGGCGCTCTCAGGGCCCCTTCGCGGCGGTGCGGCGATCCGACAAGCTCCGCTCCCACAAAAAAAACGATCAGCCCTTCTTCTGCGCAAACAACGCATCGAGCTTCTGCTCGAAGGTGTGATAGTCGATGCGATCGTAAAGCTCCATGCGGGTCTGCATGGTGTCGATCACGTTCTGCTGAGTACCGTCGCGACGAATCGCGGTGTAGACGTTTTCCGCGGCCTTGTTCATCGCGCGGAACGCCGACAGCGGGTACAGCACCAGGGCCACATCGGCAGCCTTCAACTGGTCGACGGTGAACAGCGGCGTCGCCCCGAACTCGGTGATATTGGCCAGGATCGGCGCCTTCACCCGGCTGGCGAACAGCTTGTACATCTCCAATTCGGTGATGGCTTCCGGAAAGACCATGTCGGCGCCGGCCTCGATGCACGCGGCGGCACGTTCCAGGGCCGACTCCAGGCCTTCCACGGCCAGGGCATCGGTGCGCGCCATGATCACGAAGCTGTCGTCGGTGCGGGCATCCACCGCCGCCTTGATGCGGTCGACCATTTCCTGCAGGGTGACGATTTCCTTGTTCGGACGGTGGCCGCAACGCTTGGCGCCGACCTGGTCCTCGATATGGATCGCCGCCGCGCCGAACTTGATCATCGACTTGACCGTGCGCGCGACGTTGAATGCGGAAGCGCCGAAGCCGGTGTCGACATCCACCAACAGCGGCAGGTCGCAGACATCGGTGATCCGCCGCACGTCGGTGAGCACGTCATCCAGGCCGGTGATGCCCAGGTCCGGCACCCCCAGGGAGCCTGCCGCGACACCGCCACCGGACAGGTAGATGGCCTTGAAGCCGGCGCGCTTGGCCAGCAAGGCGTGGTTGGCGTTGATCGTGCCGACCACCTGCAAGGGATGTTCGCTGGCGACCGCATCGCGGAAACGCTGACCGGGCGTGCTCTTGTTGGAACCCTGACTCATGACTCACCTCGCTTCGTAGCTGTCGGTTGGACGGCGTCCTGATAATGACGCGCGATATTGCGTTTCGACGCGCCGATATGACGGCGCATCAGCAGTTCGGCCAATTCGCCATCGCGATCGGCGATGGCATCGAGAATCCGGTGGTGTTCGGCGAACGCCTGGCGTGGCCGATTGGGGGTAACGGAAAACTGGATGCGGTACATGCGCACCAACTGGTACAGCTCGCCGCAGAGCATCTGGGTCAGGGTGCGGTTGCCGGCGCCCTGGATGATCCGGTAGTGGAAGTCGAAATCGCCTTCCTGCTGGTAGTAGCCGACCCCGGCCTGGAACGCCGCGTCACGCTCGTGGGTATTGAGAACCTGTCGCAACTCCTCGATTTCCTCGGCGGTCATGCGCTCGGCCGCCAAGCGACAGGCCATGCCTTCGAGGGACTCGCGGATCTCGTAGAGTTCGATCAGCTCGGCCTGGCTGAGGGACACCACCCGCGCCCCGACATGGGGGACGCGCACCAGTAGGCGCTGGCCTTCCAGGCGGTGAATGGCCTCGCGCAGCGGGCCGCGGCTGATGCCGTAGGTACGCGCCAGTTCCGGCTCGGAAATCTTGCTGCCGGGGGCGATCTCACCTTTGACGATCGCGGCCTGAATGCGCCGGAAGACGTTCTCGGACAAGGTTTCCGAATCGTCCTGGGCAATCACGGGCGACTCCAGCTCATGCAGCATATTGTCGACACCTCATCTTTCAATGGCGCTAAAACTAGCCAATATCAGCAACTCAGTCAAAGAATTAATTGGTATTGTCGACAATAGTCTAAGAAGCCCTCGAAAAGCACGGCTGAAGGGACACGCGTCGACCTATCCGGCGGGGCAGGTGCCCGGCGCTGGCGTGAGCAGACCAGCATGCTAGAATGCCGCGCGCATCCGTCGATGCGCTGCCTGTCATATTTTCCTGACAGACGTACGAGGATGCTTGCGCGATATTGCCAGTCCCCTTGAATCAAGATTGCCCGATACGCGCCAGGATTTATGAGACTCAAGCCTACCCCCCTACTGCTTCTCTACCTGTTTTGTCTGCCTGGCGTGAGCCTCGCGACAGAGAAGACGGTGTACGGCCTGAACGAGTACGCGCACCTGGCCGGGATCGACCTGCAGGTGCCGGCCAAGCTCGACACCGGGGCCAAGACCGCGTCCCTCAGTGCCCGCGACATCCACCGGTTCAAACGCAACGGCGAGAGCTGGGTGCGCTTCTACCTGGCGATCGACGCCGCGCATTCGCACCCGATCGAACTGCCCCTGGCCCGCGTCAGCAAGATCAAGCGTCGCGCCGGCGACTATGACCCCGATGAGGGCAACGCCTATACCGCGCGTCCGGTGGTCAACCTGGAAATCTGCATGGGCAGCGCCTTGCGCAGTATCGAAGTGAACTTGACCGACCGCAGCAGCTTCCAATACCCGCTGCTGATCGGCTCCGAGGCCCTCAAGCGCTTCGATGCACTGGTCGACCCCAGTCTCAAATATGCTGCCGGCAAACCCGCCTGCGGCCACGACGCTCAAACCGCCGAGTAATCCGAATGCGTTCTCTCACCCTCCACCTGAAAATCCTCATCACCGTACTGGTGCTGCTGGGTGCTTCGGTCACGGCCTATCAGATTTTCGTGTTGGGTATCCCCGTCACCGAGGACGCCACGGACGACTTGTGGAACATCGACGCCAAGGTCGAGTTCGTCGCCAGCACCAAGGAACCGGTGAAGATCCAGATGTTCGTGCCGCCCCTGAGCCGCGACTACGTCAGCCTCAACGAGAGCTTCATTTCCAACAACTATGGGGTCAGCGTCAATCGTGCCGACGGCAACCGCAAGGTCACCTGGTCGGCACGCAAGGTCAGTGGCAAGCAGACCCTGTATTACCGGCTGGTGCTGACCAAGCGTTACACCGGCGAGAAACCCAAGATCAAGGGCCCGACCTTCCGCGACAGCATGGCGATCGAGGGGCCGGAGAAAATCGCCGCCGACGCCTTGCTCGCGCCGATCCGCCAGCACTCGGCGGACGTCGAGACCTTCATCGGCGAAACCATCAAGCGGGTCAACAACCTGGCCGATGACAACGTCAAGCTGCTGCTCGCCGGCGACCCGTCGACCCCGCACAAGGCGCAGATCATCGAGTTGCTGCTGTCCATCGCCCATGTACCGATGGAACGGGCCCACACCCTCCGCCTGGTCGCCGATCAACCGCAAACCCCGGAACTCTGGTTGCGCAGCTTCAACGGCAATGACTGGCTGTACTTCAACCCGGACACCGGCGAACAGGGCCTGCCGTCCGACCGCCTGCTGTGGTGGACCGGCGCCGACAACCTGATCACCGTCGATGGCGGCAAAAAGGCCGGCGTCACCTTCAGCCTGAACAACAGCGAGATGAACGCCATCCGCCTGGCCAAGCTGACTGACGAGAACTCCGACGCCAACTTCCTCGAATATTCACTCTACGGCCTGCCGCTGCAAACCCAGCAGACCTTCATGATCATGGTGATGATCCCCATCGGCGTGCTGGTGATCCTGATCCTGCGCAACCTGGTGGGCCTGCAGACCCTCGGCACCTTCACCCCGGTGCTGATTGCCCTGGCCTTCCGTGAAACCCAGCTGGGCTTCGGTATCGTGCTGTTCACCATCATTACCGCCCTGGGCCTGTCGCTGCGCTCCTACCTGGAGCACCTGAAGCTGCAGATGCTGCCGCGGCTGTCGGTGGTGCTGACCTTCGTCGTGGTACTGATCGCCGCCATCAGCCTGTTCAGCCACAAGCTGGGCCTGGAGCGCGGCCTGTCGGTGGCGCTGTTCCCGATGGTGATCCTGACCATGACCATCGAACGCCTGTCCATCACCTGGGAAGAGCGCGGCGCCAACCATGCGCTGAAGGTCGCCATCGGCACGCTGTTCGCCGCCGCCCTGGCGCACCTGATCATGACCGTGCCGGAGCTGATCTATTTCGTCTTCACCTTCCCGGCGATCCTGCTGATCCTGGTCGGCTTCATGCTGGCGATGGGACGTTATCGCGGTTACCGCCTGACCGAACTGGTGCGTTTCAAGGCCTTCCTGAAGGAAGAAGCCTGATGTTCGGCCTGTGGAAAACCTGGAAGGCCCTGGAAGCCCGGGGCATCATGGGGATCAACCGGCGCAACGCGGACTATGTGCTCAAGTACAACAAGCGCAGCCTCTACCCCATCGTCGACGACAAGATCATCACCAAGCAGCGGGCCATCGCCGCCGGTATCCATGTGCCGGAAATGTATGGGGTGATTTCCACGGAAAAGGAAATCGACCGGCTTGAAGCGATCATCGATGGCCGCCGTGATTTCGTCATCAAGCCGGCCCAGGGCGCCGGCGGCGACGGTATCCTGGTGATCGCCGACCGTTTCGAGGGCCACTATCGCTCGATCTCCGGGCGCCTCATCAGCCACGGCGAAATCGAGCACCAGATTTCCAGCATCCTCACCGGCCTGTATTCCCTGGGCGGACACCGCGACCGCGCGCTGATCGAATACCGGGTCACCCCCGACCCGATCTTCAAAAGCATCAGCTTCGAAGGCGTACCGGACATCCGCGTCATCGTGCTGATGGGCTACCCGGTGATGGCCATGCTGCGCCTGCCGACCCGCCAGTCCCACGGCAAGGCCAACCTGCACCAGGGCGCCATCGGCGTCGGCGTGGACCTGGCGACCGGAATCACCCTGCGTGGCACCTGGTTGAACAACATCATTCGCAAGCACCCGGACACCACCCACCCGGTGGACGGCGTGCAATTGCCGAACTGGAACGCTTTCATGCAACTGGCGGCCGGCTGCCATGAGCTCTGCGGCCTGGGCTATATCGGCGTGGACATGGTCCTGGACCAGGACAAGGGCCCGCTGATCCTCGAGCTCAACGCCCGCCCGGGCCTGAATATCCAGATCGCCAACGACTGCGGCCTGACCCACCGCACCCATGCCGTGGAGGCCCACCTGGCGGAGCTGGCCGCCGAGGGCCTCAGCGAGACGCCGGCGCAACGGGTGCGTTTTGTCCAGGAACTGTTCGGGCATGTGCCGACGATCGGCGATTGATCCACTCCTCCGGGATAACTCCTACAAGGTAATCTCTATCCAGCGACATGCCCCTAGGAGCAATGCCTACGGGGGACTACAATCGCGCACCGCGCTTCCATGGCTGACCCGCCCCCCATGTTGACCTGCTCCGTACATCCGCTGCCCTACCATGCCAATCCCGCCCATTACTTCGCGGCGATTCGCCATGCGCCCGGCGCCGTGTTGCTCGACAGTGGTCGCCCCGAGGCCGAGCGCGGGCGCTTCGACCTGCTCAGTGCCTGGCCGCTGGAGCAACTGGCGGTGTTGCCGGATGAGCGCGGCACGACGTTCCTGCAACGCCTGCGGGACAACCTGGCGCGCCTGGGTGAAGCGCAACTGCCGGCGGCTTGCGAACTGCCGTTTGCCGGCGGCCTGATCGGCTACCTGAGCTACGACTTCGGCCGCCACCTGGAAAACCTGCCCGAGCAGGCGCGGGACGACCTGCAACTGCCCGATGCACGTTTCGGCCTGTATGCCTGGGCACTGATCAGCGATCACCAGCAAGGCAGCAGCCAACTGGTGTTCCATCCCAGCCTCGAAGCCGCAGAGCGCGAGCGGCTGATCCAGCTGTTCAGCCGGCCGGCCGGCCCGGTCATCGGCGAATTCCAGCTCAAGGGGCCGATGACCGCGGACCTCAGCGCCGAGGCCTACCACCAGGCCTTCGAACGTATCCAGCACTATATCCAGGCCGGCGACTGCTACCAGGTCAACTTTGCCCAGCGCTTCCGGGCTGACTGCCAGGGTGATCCGTGGGTCGCCTATTGCGCCTTGCGCGCCGCCTGCCCGACGCCCTTCTCCGGCTTCCAGAGCCTGCCCGACCAGGGCGCGGTGCTGAGCCTGTCACCGGAGCGCTTCGTCAAGGTCAGCCAGGGCCAGGTCGAGACGCGACCGATCAAGGGCACCCGCCCGCGCGGTCGCGACGCCGCCGAAGACGCCGCCCACGCCGCCGAACTGCTGGCCAGCAGCAAAGACCGCGCGGAGAACCTGATGATCGTCGACCTGCTGCGCAACGACCTGGGGCGCACCTGCCGCATCGGCTCGGTGCGGGTGCCGGAGCTGTTCAGCCTGGAGAGTTACCCCAATGTGCACCACCTGGTAAGCAGCGTGACCGGGACCCTGGCCGATGATCGCGACGCCCTCGACCTGATCGCCGGCAGCTTCCCCGGCGGCTCGATCACCGGCGCACCGAAGATCCGCGCCATGCAGATCATCGACGAGCTGGAACCGACCCGACGGGCGCTGTATTGCGGTTCGCTACTGTACCTGGATGTGCGCGGCGAGATGGACAGCTCCATCGCCATTCGCAGCCTGCTGGTCAAGGATGGCCAGGTCAGTTGCTGGGGCGGCGGCGGCATCGTCGCCGACTCCGACTGGCAGGCGGAATACCAGGAGTCCATCACCAAGGTGAAGGTCTTGCTCGATACCCTGCAAGGCCTGTGAAACGTCGCCCACTCGGAACACCACACAACCTGTGCCGGCTTGCCGGCGATGAGGCCCTCAAGCCTGTCATCGTTCAGGCGGATGCCATCGCCGGCAAGCCGGCTCCCACAAGGGGCCGCGTAAGGACATGCGGTCGTCGCCAAAGGATTTTGTTACTATTGGCCTATTCGAGCGCAAAGCGCCACTGACTGTAGGAACCGCCTGATGAGCCAACCGTTCGACGTCGCTGAACTCGCCGCGACATACGCCAACAAATCCGCCCAGGACATCCTCAAGCTGGCTTTTGCCCAGTTTGGCGACGACCTGTGGATATCTTTCAGCGGCGCGGAAGACGTGGTGCTGGTGGACATGGCCTGGAAACTGAACAAGAACGTCAAGGTCTTCAGCCTCGACACCGGTCGCCTGCACCCGGAGACCTATCGTTTCATCGATCAGGTACGCGAGCACTACAAGATCGATATCGAGCTGATCTCCCCTGATCACAATGAGCTCGAGCCTTTCGTCAAGGCCAAGGGCCTGTTCAGCTTCTACAAGGACAACCACGGCGAATGCTGCGGCATCCGCAAGATCGCGCCGTTGCGCCGCAAGTTGTCCGGCGTCAGCGCTTGGGCCACCGGCCAGCGTCGCGACCAGAGCCCGGGCACGCGCAGCCAGGTGGCGGCGCTGGAAATCGACAGCGCCTTCTCCACCCCGGAACGCACCCTGTACAAGTTCAACCCGCTGGCGCAGATGAGCAGCGAAGAGATCTGGGGTTATATCCGCATGCTCGAACTGCCCTACAACAGCCTGCATGAACGCGGCTTTATCAGCATCGGCTGCGAGCCCTGCACCCGCCCGGTGCTGCCGAACCAGCACGAGCGCGAAGGCCGCTGGTGGTGGGAAGAAGCCACGCAGAAGGAATGCGGCCTGCACTCGGGCAACCTGATCGCCAAGATCTGAAGCTGCCTGGAGGCTGGCAGGCTGAACGCAGATCCTGAACAAGGGACCCAACCTTGTGGGAGCGGAGCTTTTGACGGCCTCAAGGGCCTATTCTCGGGCAAGCTCCGCTCCCACAGTTGATGTGCCGTTCGAGAGAACACGTGCCTGACAGCGCGCACAAAAAAGCCCCGAACCGGTCGGGGCTTTTTCATGTCCGCGGGAACTCAGTGCACCGGCAGTTCGACACCGTCGAACAACTCTTCCAGCTCCTGCTTGTTGTGGCACTGGATAGCCTTGGCCATGACCTCACGGGTCAGGTGCGGCGCAAACTTCTCGATGAAGTCGCACATGAAACCGCGCAGGAAGGTGCCACGGCGGAAACCGATCTTGGTCACGCTGGACTCGAACAGCTCGCTGGCATCGAGCACCACCAGGTCCTTGTCGAGCACCGGGTCCACCGCCATCTTGGCGACGATACCGACACCCAGGCCCAGGCGCACATAGGTCTTGATCACGTCGGCATCCGCCGCGGTGAACACCACCTTGGGGGTCAGGCCGCGATGGCTGAAGGCCTCGTCCAGCTTGGAACGACCGGTGAAACCGAACACGTAGGTGACGATCGGGTACTCGGCCAGGGTTTCCAGGGTCAGCTTCGGCAGCTTGGTCAGCGGGTGCCCCTGGGGTACGACCACGCAGCGGTTCCAGCGATAGCACGGCATCATCACCAGGTCGCCGAACAACTCCAGGGCTTCGGTGGCAATGGCGAAATCCACGGTACCGTCGGCGGCCATCTCGGCGATCTGCATCGGCGAACCCTGGTGCATGTGCAGGGCCACGTCCGGGTATTGCTTGATAAAGCTGCTGATCACTGGCGGCAAGGCATAACGCGCCTGGGTGTGAGTGGTGGCGATCGACAGGGTGCCTTTCTTCTCGTTGGAAAATTCCTGGGCGATCTGCTTGATGCTCTCGACCTTGCGCAGGATCTCGCCGGCCGTGGTGATGATACGTTCACCAGCCGGCGTGACGCGGGTCAGGTGTTTACCGCTGCGGGCGAAGACTTCGACGCCCAGCTCGTCTTCGAGCAGGCGGATCTGTTTGCTGATACCCGGCTGAGAGGTGTAAAGGCTTTGGGCGGTGGCGGAAACGTTGAGGTCGTGGTGCGCCACTTCCCAGATGTAGCGCAGTTGTTGAAGCTTCATATGTATCCCTCAAAGCAGGTAGACGCCACAGGTAACAGCGGCGATATATAACTATATGAATGGTTTGAAGAATAAATCTAGAACTTTTTTGTCAAATCGCTGACTTTCCGCTTCAGATATCGCCATGGCGACGGCGCTGCAGAAGCGGCACCAGGTAGACCGGCACCTGGGCCAACTGCAGGACCCGTGCGGCGGTGCGTCCCAAGTGCGCCTCACCGGCCGCGCCATGGCTGTGACTGCCGACGATCAACAGGTCCACCGCAAGGGTCCGGGCCTGTTCGAGAATGACCTGCGAGGGGTCACCCTGGAGCACCTTGATCGACTGGATCATGCTCAGGTCCTGGAGCCCGTCCGCGCACTCCTCGCGAAAGCTGTCGAGCACCCGCTGCTCGATGGTTGCCATCACGGTGTTAAGACCCTGGCTATGGAATTCGTTCAATGCCTGCTCGTCCAGGTAGCTCTGCAACACCGATTCGGCGAACAAGCCCATCGGCTCGACCGCATGCACCACATACAAATCGGCCTTGAACGTCCGCGCCAGTTCCAAGGCATGCTGCATGACATAAGGCGCATACAGACCGAGGTCGGTGGCATACAACATCGAACGGATCATGGGGCCTCCTCGATTGCCAGAATGGCGGAGTTCAGTTGAGCTTAGCAGCGCCCCGAAGACCTCGGAGCGCGACTGGTCGGGCCGGCCCCGTTGCTCATCGCCGAAGGAGCACACTCCTGAAAACCCGACAAAACCTGTAGGAGCCAGCTTGCTGGCGATAACGGTTTACCCGGCGAACAAGTTGACTGCCAGATAGCAATCGCCGGCAAGCCGGCGGTCACAAGACTGCATCATCTCTCAGCGATTGTTCGCGTCAATAAACGCCAGGGCCTGATACAGGGCGCGGATCTTCGGCAACTCGCAACCGGCGGCGCTCGCCGCGGCCAGCGGCCTGGCATAGACGGCATCCAGCTCCAGGGCCCGCTTGTGCACGAAGTCGTGATACATGCTCGGCCAGTAGTCCGGCATCTTTTCCGTCACCTTGAACAGGTGCCCGGCATAACCGGCCGGCAGCTCGTGACCACAGGCCTGGGCGCCCCGCACCACCTCGGCCATCAGCGCCTGGACCAGTTCACGACTGTTGTCATCGCTCATCAGCGGCGTGGTGCTGGCCCGCAGCAACACCGACAGACCGTTGTAAGGCACGTTCCACACCAGCTTCTGCCAGCGCGCCTGCTGCAGGTTGGCCATCGCCTGGGACTCGATGCCCGCCGCATGGAACAAGCCGGCGCCCTCTTCGACCAGGGCCTGGCGGGCCGTCACATCCTGCAGCAGCGGGCCACTGTGATAGCCGATATTCACCGCGCCGAGGGCCTGGTGCACGATGACCCCGGGACCGGCACGGTGTACGCAGATAAAGCACAGCCCACCCAACAGATGCAAGGACTCGGGCAGCAGCCCGCGCAACTCGTCCTCCACATCGAGGCCGTTCTGCAGCACCAGCACCTTAGCCCCCGGCGCCGCGGCCTGGGCGATCAGCGGCGCGAGACTGGCATTGCTGGTGGCCTTGGCCCCCACCAGCAGCCAGTCGCAGGGCGGCATGTCGGCGGCCTGGGCATAGGCCTGAACGCTCTTCAAATGCAGGGGGCCGTGCACCGCGCTGTCGATCCGCAAGCCATCCTCGGCCACCGCCGAAAATTCGCTGCGCAGCAGGAAATGCACGTCGAAGCCGGCCCGCGCCAGCATCACACCGTAATACCCACCGATCGCACCGGTACCGATAATGCCGATACGCGGCCTGCTCGCTGAACCTGTCATGGCAACTCCTCTGGTACGACACTCAAGGCCTGCCGAACCGCGTCGGCAAGCTCGTTCACGGCCAGGCGCGAGCGCACGGCTCCATGAAAACCACCGTCCTTGACCACAAACAGCGCGGGCAGATGAAACACCCCGTAACGCTGCACCGCCCCACCGTTGTCACCCGCATCGATCCAGCACAGGCGTTCGACCGGCAAGGCCAGGGTCGGCAATAGCTCCCGGGCAAACCGACAGGAGGCACAACCGACGCTGGTGAAGATCAGTAATGAAACACCTGGCAAGTCCAATAGATTCCGGTCGATATCAAAATCCGTCAACTCCAGGCTCTTCACTATACTGTTGGAAAGTTTTTCCACTGACCGACGCAGGGAGTCGTTGTTCATGGTGCGCTTTCTTCCTCATCCCGATGACATTCCCGTCACATTGACCCTGCTTGAGCATTCCTGCATCTCCCGCCACCGGCTCGACAGCATCAGCCTGGGTGGCGTTTCCTGCCTCTCGGCCCGTGGCTGGCGCAAGGGCTCGGCGCTGCAAATGCGCATTCCGAGCCTCGGCGAAGCCGCCTGTTATCCCGGCTATGTGGCCTGGTGCCTGAAACGCAAGCACGGCTACCGGGTGGGCATTGCCTTTGTCGACGAGCAAACCCTGTTCGGCGCGCGCATGGGTGAGCAGGTCTGCCAGATCGAACGCTACCAGCGAACACGCGAGCGACAAAGCGAAGATCGGCAAAATGTCGAAGTCATCGCCCAGGAATGGGTTCGGCAACACGCCAGCGACTTCTCCCGGGCCAGCCTGGAGCAACCTTATGTGCGGGCTTTGCTCGATTAAACCGGCCAGGCCATTGCCCGCGCCCCGCCTAACGCGCTAAGGTTCGGCTCCCCGACGCGCTTAAATCTGCTGCGCTCCGCCGCGCGGGGATCGCTGGCGGCCGGCACCCGTGACCTGACGAGTAACACGATGGCTGATTTACCGATCAACGACCTTAACGTCGCCTCCAACGAGACGCTGATCACTCCCGATCAGCTCAAGCGTGATATTCCCCTGAGCGAGGCTGCCCTGCGCACCGTGACCAAGGGTCGCGAGGTGATCCGCAATATTCTCGATGGCACCGACCACCGCCTGTTCGTGGTGATCGGGCCTTGCTCGATCCACGACATCAAGGCTGCCCACGAATACGCCGAGCGCCTGAAGGCCCTGGCCGCCGAAGTGTCGGACAGCCTGTACCTGGTGATGCGCGTGTACTTCGAGAAGCCGCGCACCACCGTGGGCTGGAAAGGCCTGATCAACGACCCTTACCTCGATGACTCCTTCAAGATCCAGGACGGCCTGCACATCGGTCGCCAGTTGCTGCTCGACCTCGCGGAAATGGGCCTGCCCACCGCCACCGAGGCGCTCGACCCGATCTCGCCGCAGTACCTGCAGGACCTGATCAGCTGGTCGGCCATCGGCGCGCGCACCACCGAATCCCAGACCCACCGCGAAATGGCCTCGGGGCTGTCCTCGGCCGTGGGTTTCAAGAACGGCACCGACGGCGGCCTGACCGTGGCGATCAACGCCTTGCAGTCCGTGTCCAGCCCGCATCGCTTCCTCGGCATCAACCAGGAAGGCGGCGTATCCATCGTCACCACCAAGGGCAACGCCTACGGTCATGTGGTCCTGCGCGGCGGCAACGGCAAGCCGAATTACGACTCGGTCAGCGTCGCAGTCTGTGAACAGGCGCTGGCCAAGGCCAAGATCAAGGCCAACATCATGGTCGATTGCAGCCACGCCAACTCCAACAAGGACCCGGCCCTGCAACCGCTGGTGATGGAGAACGTCGCCAACCAGATCCTCGAAGGCAACCAGTCGATTATCGGCCTGATGGTCGAAAGCCACCTGAACTGGGGTTGCCAGGCGATTCCCAAAGACCTCGCCGACCTGCAATACGGCGTGTCGATCACCGATGCCTGCATCGACTGGAGCACCACCGAAAAAACCTTGCGCAGCATGCATGCCAAGCTCAAGGACGTGCTGCCCAAGCGCCAGCGCGGCTGATCGCGGCACACAGAGACAAAAACGCCGGGCATTGCCCGGCGTTTTCATGTGTGTGTGCTGGACTCAGATCTTCGCGGCGTGCCGCTGATGACGTTCCATGTAACGCTCGACATAGGAACAGGAAGGAATCACCGTGTACCCCATCTGATCGGCATAGGCCAGCGCCTGCTCAGTCAGCGCCGCCGCAATACCCCGGCCACGCAAGGCGTTGGGCACGAAGGTCCGATAGATATCCAGGGTCTGCTTACCCAGGTCCATATAGGTCAGGTAGGCCCGATGACCGTCCACATTGGTCTCGAATTGATGACCTGCCTGGTCATGGTGGATGGACAACGCCTCGCTCATCACTACTCCTCGCGGGTCTTGGGTTCTGACCCTACCTTACATGTTTTTCCGGCGAAGGAACCACCCGGCTCAATACGAAAAATCGCTTCATCAGCCAAATAGCTACAAAGATCCTACGCCGCCCCGTGCCTGGTTGCACAACGAGAAGAGCCGACAGCTCCCGAACAAGTGGGCACCTCACAGATAGTAGGCGCCCTGCCTGCCCTGCTCAAGATACGCTCGTCATGTGGTCCGACCGGCCCATGGTAGCCCGACCGAACTGGCCCTATCGCTGGAAAACCTGAACAGCGGCTGAAGATTGCCGGAATGTTATGTTGTAAGACGAACAGTGCCTCTTAAAGTCACTTTTCAATTGGCAAAGATACCTCCCCACCCTGCTGGCGGTAGAAGCAAAGAGTCATTCGCCGCGACTAACGTGACGCTTGTATGAGCAGTGGACAGTCCCTCCGACTGGCACACTAGTGCAAATTTGACTAGTCCAAAGCGCCCGAATCGCGCCCGCTTGCTGCACATTTTTTATACAGAATCGTGAAAACTTAGCTGAAAACATTCTCTTCCAAAAATTTTTTTTGCTTCTTGCGCTACGTCAGTTTACTTACTACAAGTAATGGGTAGTATGTATGCCGACTATATCCCCACTCTGGGGAGATGGTTATTAATAGAAAGTCCTTGAAGGGGAACACGATGAACAACGTTCTGAAATTCTCTGCTCTGGCCCTGGCCGCCGTTCTGGCCACTGGTTGCAGCAGCGCATCCAAAGAAACCGAAGCTCGTCTGACTGCTACTGAAGACGCTTCTGCTCGTGCCCAGGCTCGTGCTGACGAAGCTTACCGCAAAGCTGATGAAGCTCTGGCTGCTGCTCAAAAAGCACAACAGACTGCTGACGAAGCTAATGAGCGCGCTCTGCGCATGCTCACTAAAGCAAGCAAGAAGTAATAACCCTTCGGGGTTGTTATCAAGCCGATCCATTAGTGGATCGGCTTTTTTGTGCCCGCCGGAAAAATCCGCCAGGCATAAAAAACCCGCCTGGGCCGCAAGGCCCAGGCGGGTCGTTAGAGCCACGCCTACTGCTGTAGATCGGGCGCGTTGGACACCATTGACGGTGCCCCCGGTATGGCGATTTCCGTCGGCAGGCCGTCTTCGGCGGCTACGACGTCACGCACCTCATCCCAATTGACCCGCAGGTTCTTCGCCAGGTCTTCACGCTTGAGCAGGGCATTGATCACCGCGGTGTGCTTGTCGACCACCGAAGGGTTGCCATTGTCGTCCAGCGGCGTATGGGCTTCGAGGAACACCTTGCCGCCGCTCACGCCGAACTTGTAGGCCTCGTTGATAATCCGCACCGAAGTGCCCACCGGGACCATGCCCGCCATCTCCAGCACGTTATTGTTGTACATGCGGAAGCAGCCATGGCTGGTCCGGGTACCGATACCGAACTTCATATTCGAACCATGGATCAGGTAGCCCGGCGTGCCCAGGGTGAATTTGAACGGGCCCAGCGGGTTGTCCGGACCGGCCGGCACCACGTTGGGCAGGGGATCGCCCTCGGCCGCGTGCTCGGCCTTGATCGAGGCCGGCGGGGTCCAGGTCGGATTCGGTATCTTGGCGGTAATGGTAGTGTGCGCGACCGGCGAGCCCCAGCCTTCGCGACCGATCCCCAGCGGGAAGGTGTAGACCACGTTGCGACCCTTGGGGAAGTAGTACAGGCGATACTCTGCCAGGTTGATCACGATGCCTTCGCGCGGCCCCGGCGGCAGGATGAAGCGGGTCGGCAGGACGATATCGGTCCCCGCGCCCGGCAACCAGGCATCGACGCCCGGGTTGGCCGCGACCATTTCCGAATAGCCCAGGTCGTAGGTGGTCCCGAGGTCCGCGAAGGTATCTTCGTACTTGGCCTTGATCACCTGGACCTGGCCGATGATATCCTCGCCGGGCGGAGGCAACGGCAGTTCCAGCGCCGAAACGGGACCTGCCACACAGAGGGCGGCAACAGACAGGCAACGGGTAACGGCGGGAAAGCGCGACAACATCCGAGACATCCTTCGCATAGATCGACGTGAGTAAATAGACAGCGATTGTACACCGACACCGCGCCGGCAAGGGAGACGGTGCACCGGGACAATCGTAACGAGACAGCTACGGTACAGGTTGCCGGTGCAGGAGCTTGCTTGCTTGCTTGCGATGGACCTCAACGCTGACGCGAAAAGCCTGCCTCCCCGCGTTGCCCTGACTACCATCGCGAGCAAGCTCGCTCCTACAACTCGAAGCGCAGTTCCGGCCAGATCGGTGGCGTACCGCGCTTCTGCGATTCGAGAATCGCCCGACACAGGGGACACAGGCGCTGATCGCGAAAAATCGAGCGATCCACCCCCGACCAGCGTGGCTGGGCCGGCAACAGCGTGCCGCAGAGCGTCCGATCGGCCGAACCGCCAAGCTCCAACTGCCGGGTGACCAGGTGCACGCGCACTTCCTGACAGGCGAACAGATCGAGCTGCTCGTCGGGTTCGATCAGTTGGTAGGCAAACAAGGACCAGGCGGGACGCTGCATCGAGGGCTCCAAATCGGGGGCGCCACCATAGCCGAAAGCCAGCCGCTAGAAAAGCTCAAAGCAGCGGTTTGAGCCTCGGCCAGACATTATCGAGCAACATCCCCTGGCCTGCGGGCGCCGGGTGAATCCCATCGGCCTGCATCAACTCGGGATGGCCACCGATACCCTCGAGGAAAAACGGTACCAGCGCGATGTTTTTTTCCGCGGCCAGCTCACCATAGACCCGGGCAAAGGCCTGGGTGTAGCGCGGACCGTAGTTGGGCGGAATCTGCATCCCGAGCAGCAGGACTTTTGCCCCCATGGCCTGGGACTTGTCGATCATCGATGCAAGATTTTGTTTCAATTGCGTAGGCAACTGCCCACGCAGGCCATCGTTGCCGCCCAATTCGAGCACCACCACCTGCGGCTTGTGCTCTGCAAGCAGCGCCGGCAGCCGCGCCTGGCCTCCCGCACTGGTGTCGCCACTGATGGACGCATTGACCACCTGGTCGGCAAAACCCTCGCTCTTCAGGCGCTTTTCCAGCAGGGCAACCCAGCCCACGCGGGTATCCAGGCCGAAACCTGCGCTGATACTATCGCCCACGATCAGCACTGTACCCGCCGCCGCGTTCTGGGCCATGCACATCAAGGCCAGGCCGGCACTCAAAAACCACACTCGCATCGGATTCTCCATGGGCGAAAGTATTCTCACCGCGCAGAACCTTAGCAAAGTGGTTCCCAGCGCGGAAGGTGAACTGACCATCCTGCACCCTTTGAGCCTGACATTGAACAAGGGTGACAGCCTGGCCATCGTCGGCGCCTCGGGCTCGGGCAAATCCACCCTGCTGGGCCTGCTCGCCGGGCTCGACCTGCCCAGTGGCGGCGAAGTCACCCTGGCCGGGCAGGCCTTGAGCGCACTGGACGAAGACCAGCGCGCGCGGATCCGCGCCGAACATGTCGGCTTCGTGTTCCAGAGTTTCCAATTGCTGGACAGCCTCAACGCCCTGGAAAACGTCATGCTGCCCCTGGAGCTGGACGGTCGCGGCGATGCCCGCGAACGCGCCCGCGACCTGCTCGAGCGGGTCGGCCTGGGCCAGCGCCTGACGCACTCGCCACGCCAGCTGTCCGGTGGCGAGCAACAACGGGTGGCCATCGCCCGGGCCTTCGCCGCCGAGCCGGACGTACTGTTCGCCGACGAACCCACCGGCAACCTCGACAGCCATACCGGCGAGCGCATCAGCGACCTGCTGTTCGAACTGAACCATGAACGCGGTACCACCCTGGTGCTGGTGACCCACGACGAACGCCTGGCCCATCGCTGCCGGCGCCTGATCCGTCTTGACGCCGGCCATCTGGTCGGCCCCCTGGAGCCTTGATGGCACGCCTGCCGCTGTTGCGCCTGTTCAGCCTCGCCACTCGCCAGCTCCTGCGCGACGCCCGCGCCGGGGAACTGCGGGTGCTGTTCTTCGCCTTGCTGGTGGCGGTCGCGGCCAGTACCGCGATCGGCTACTTCGGCGCGCGCCTGAACGGCGCGATGCTGCTGCGGGCCACCGAATTCCTCGCCGCCGACCTGGTACTCGACGGCACTTCCAGCGCCCGCCCGGAGCAGATCCAGACCGGTCGCGACCTGGGCCTGGCGCATGCACGGGCGGTCGAGTTCTCCAGCGTGATCGCCACCGACAACGGCATCCAGCTGTCGAGCATCAAGGCGGCGGACGAACACTACCCGCTGCGCGGCGAGCTCAAGAGCGCCGCCGCCACCTTCGGCGCCGAGACTGCCGGCGGCGGACCGGCCCCCGGCGAAGCCTGGGTCGAAGCGCGGCTGCTGACCGCGCTGGACCTGAAGATCGGCGACAGCATCGATGTCGGCCTGAAGACCCTGCGCCTGGCCCGGGTCCTGACCTATGAGCCGGATCGCGCCGGCAATTTCTACAGCCTGACTCCACGGGTGCTGATCAACCTCGCCGACCTCGACGCCACCGGCGTGGTCCAGCCCGGCAGCCGGGTCGACTACCGCGAGCTGTGGCGCGGCTCGGCCAACGCCCTGGCGACCTATCGCGAGCTGATCAAGCCCGGCCTGGCGGCGAACCAGCGCCTGCTCGACGCCCGCGACGGCAACCAGCAGATCGGCGGCGCGCTGGGCAAGGCCGAGCGTTACCTGAATATGGCCAGCCTGGTGGCGGTGCTGTTGTCCGGTGTCGCCGTGGCCCTCAGCGCCAGCCGTTTCGCCGCCCGGCGCTTCGATGCCAGCGCCCTGCTGCGCTGCCTCGGCCTGTCGCGCCGGGAAACCATGACCCTGTTCAGCCTGCAACTGGCAATGCTCGGCGTGCTCGCCAGCGTCAGCGGCGCCCTGCTCGGCTGGCTTGCCCAACTGGGCCTGTTCGCCCTGCTGCATGACCTGCTGCCCGCCGACGTGCCGCCGGGCGGGTTGATGCCGGCGCTCGCCGGTGTCGGTACCGGCCTGGTAGCCCTGGCCGGGTTCGCCCTGCCGCCCCTGGCCGCCCTCGGCCGGGTGCCGCCGCTGCGGGTCCTGCGCCGTGACCTGCTGCCGATCCCGGCCAGTACCTGGCTGGTCTACGGCGCGGCCTTGCTGGCGTTGGGCCTGATCATGTGGCGCCTGAGCCTGGACCTGCTGCTGACCTTCGCCCTGCTCGGTGGCGGGGTGATCGCCGCGCTGCTGCTCGGTGGCCTGTTGCTGCTGGTACTGCAAAGCCTGCGCCGACTGCTGACCAGGGCTTCACTACCCTGGCGCCTGGGCCTGGGCCAATTGCTGCGCTACCCGCTGGCGGCGGCCGGACAATCCCTGGCGTTCGGCCTGATCCTGCTGTCCATGGCGCTGATCGCCCTGCTGCGTGGCGAGTTGCTCGACACCTGGCAGAACCAGTTGCCGAAGAACGCGCCGAACTATTTCGCCCTGAATATCCTGCCGGCGGACAAGGACGGTTTCCGCGCTCACCTGATCCAGCTCGCGGCCACCTCGGCACCGATCTATCCGGTGGTGCCCGGCCGACTGGTCAGCATCAACGGCACCCCGGTGCAGGAAATCGTCAGCAAGGACTCCGGCGGCGACCGCGCGACCCAGCGCGATCTCAGCCTGACCTGGGCCGCCGACCTGCCGCCGGGCAATATCCTGACCGCAGGCAACTGGTGGCCGGACAAGCCCACTGGCGACATCCCCGGTGTCTCGGTGGAAGCCAAGGTCGCCCTGAGCCTGAAACTCAAGCTCGGCGATCACCTGGTGTTCAGCGTCGGCGGGGTCAACCGCGAGGCGGTGGTCAGCAGCCTGCGGAGCATCAACTGGGACAACTTCCAGCCAAACTTTTTCATGATCTTCCAGCCCGGCACCCTGCAGGACCTGCCGGCGACCTACCTCACCAGCTTCTACCTGGCCCCGGGTCACGACAAGGACATCGTCGAACTGTCCCGGGCCTTCCCGGCGGTGACCATCCTGCAAGTGGAAGCGTTGCTGGAACAACTGCGCAGCATCCTGGCGCAGGTGACCATTGCCGTGGAGTATGTGCTGCTGTTCGTCCTGGCGGCGGGCATGGCGGTGCTGTTCTCCGGCTTGCAGGCAACACTCGACGAACGCATTCGCCAAGGCGCGCTGCTACGGGCACTGGGGGCCGAACGAAAACTGCTGGTCAAGGCCCGGCGGATCGAGTTCGGCCTGCTCGGCGCGGCCAGCGGCCTGCTCGCGGCGCTCGGCGCGGAGTTGGTGAGCTGGGTGCTCTATCGGTTCGCCTTCGACCTGCCCTGGCACCTGCATCCGTGGCTGTTGCTGCTGCCGCTGATCGGCGCGCTGATGGTTGGCGGCGCGGGCGTGTTCGGCACCCGCCGGGCGCTGAATGTCAGCCCACTGACAGTGCTGCGCGAGGGCTGATAGACTCAATGCCTTGATTCGCCAAGGGATGCAGATGAGTCGTTACCGCCCACCCCGCACTGCCGGCACCGCCCTGATCACCCCCGAGGGCGAGGCCCGCATGCGCGCCGAGCTGCACGAGCTGTGGCATGTGCGCCGCCCCCAGGTCACCCAGTCGGTGAGCGAGGCGGCGGCCCAGGGCGATCGCTCGGAGAATGCCGAATACACCTACGGCAAGAAGATGCTGCGCGAAATCGACAGCCGCGTGCGCTTCCTGACCAAGCGCCTGGAAAGCCTGAAAGTGGTCGGCGAACGGCCCAGCGACCTGAACAAGGTATATTTCGGCGCCTGGGTCACCATCGAGGACGAGGACGGCAAGGAGTCGCGCTATCGCATCGTCGGCCCGGACGAACTGGACCTCAAGCAGAACCTGATCAGCATCGATTCGCCACTGGCCCGGGCCCTGATCGGCAAGGCGCTGGATGCGGAAATCCGGGTCATGGCGCCCACCGGCGAGCAGTTGGTATACATCGTCGCCATCGACTATCCCTGAATCCGCTGGCCTACCCGCCTAGCGCCGTGTGATCAAGCCCTGCCGTGCCACGCGGGTCAGTTGGCGGATCAGCGCTTCGGCGTGCTCGGCATCCGGCGCCTGGATCACCGCCAGGTCGAAGCTGTCATCGGCAAAGCGGGACAGCGAATCACCATCCTCGACGAACTGGATCAGGAAAGCCGAGGCACGGCCCTTGCGCCGTGGCCAGCCGTCGAGATAACGCAGCAGCGTGGGCTGATGTTGACCGCCGAGGAGGATTTTAGGGTTGCGTAAAGGCAGGCTCGCCGTAATCGGCGCAAGACGTACAACGGGGCGTGGGTTGTTCAAAGTGCGTGTCTCCGCCTCAACGATCTGCCGGGCAGGTGTGAGGCAACACCGAACCAGCGCTTTAGCGGTATTTCGAAGCCTGTCTCCGGCTTCTATCGGTAGTCTTTCGACCCACCTGGCGCCCCGCAAGTAGCTGTTTAAATCGGCGCATGTATCAATCCTAGAGAAGCCGGTAGCACGCTGTCAAGAATCCCCGACAACGAAAAAGCCCGCAAAAATACGGGCTTTTTCGTTATCTGGAAAGGAACAAACATCTTGAAAGCGCCGTGCCCCCTGTAGGAGCTGGCTTGCCAGCGATGACGGCGGGGAATGTGACATCGCAATCGCCGGCAAGCCGGCTCCCACAGGGTCTGCGTTACCGTCAAGATTCTATGAGCGGGCGATGGCCGCGTCCGCCGAAAGTTTGCCGGCGCCTTCGAGCATCACCGCGAACGTGCCGCCCAACAGGGCCAGGGCGAACTCATAACCGTTGTTGGCCATGAACAGACCGTTGTGGATATGCACCGAAAAAATCGCCACCAGCAGGGTGAAGGTCAAGCCCAGCGCGGCTGGACGAGCCAACAGGCCGATGATCAGGGCCAGGCCGCCGAAGAACTCGGTGCCGCCCGCCAGCAGGGCCATCACATGACCCGGTGCCAGACCGATGCTTTCCATCCACTGTGCCGTCCCGGCCAGGCCGTAGCCACCGAACAGGCCGAAAAGCTTCTGCGAACCGTGGGCGGCGAAGATGATCCCGACGAAAATCCGTAGGACAGTCAGGCCATAGCCGGCACGGGTGCTCAGAACGCGGTTGATCAAGGTGCTCATGGGTGAATCCTTTTCGTCGTAGGGGTTGATGGGCCTCATATTAATCAGTTTATAAAATACAAAAAGCGCAAAAATCTCGACAAACAAATCGATTTATTTGATCATTTACTCAAGGCCAGTTTCCGAGCATTCGGCTCCAGGGAGTCGCGTTCCCGATCAAACGCCAGGTAGTACTTGTTCACGCTGTTCACATAGTTCACCGCATTCATCCCCACCTGCTCCATGGCAATGCGCTCGACCTGGAAGAACCATTGGTTGGGGTTCAAGCCACGGCGGCGGGCCTCGGCGCGCATGCCCTGGACCCGCTCCGGGCCCATGTTGTAGGCCGCCAGGACAAAGGCCATGCGCTCGCGCTCATTGAGCTTGGGGCTGGCAAAGAACTTGCGCCGGATCAGCGCCAGGTACTTGGCCCCGGCCTGCACATTGTTATCGACATTCTGGATATTGCTCACGCCGACCCGCTGCGCCGCCGAGGGGGTGATCTGCAATAGCCCGGTCGCGCCGCTGGCGCCCCGGGCAGTGGGGTTCAGGGCCGACTCCTTGAAGGCCAGCGCCGCCAGGTTCAGCCAGTCGAGACCTTGGGCCTGGGCATGACGCTGCAGCACCGGGCGCAGCTTTTCCAGCTTCGCCCGATCGCTGCGGCTCAAGGGGTAATGCACCTGGTACAGGCGTCGATAGATGCGCAGAAACGCCGTGTCCTGGTCCGACGGGGGCTTGTAGGTCTTGAGGAAGCGGTCGATGCTCGCCCGCAGCATCGAGGCATTGTCGCGCACGAACCAGTGCAGTTGCCCCGGCTCGCTGACCAGCACCTGCTTGTCGAAACGCAACTTGGGCATGATCCGCGCCCAGCGTTCGGCGATCGGCTGCTCGACGACGGTCAGGTGAAAGATCCCGCCCTGGACCATCTCCAGCACATCCTCCGGCGCCAGGCTCGGGTCGACCCATTCGACCTTGACCGGCGGTAGCTTGCGCAACGCCAGCTTCTGGTTGATCTGGTTGACCGCCTCGCCCGCCGCGCTACCGGGAGTCAAGGCCAGGGTCCGGGCGGAGAGTTGCTCGAAGCGGCTAAAGCGTTTTTCGCCCTTGAGCCCCACCAGCAACAACGGCACCGTACTGCCCAGCGGATCGCTGGCGAGCACCGCGTGGCCTGGTTGGGCTTCGAGCAATTCTCCCGGCGCCACCAGATCGCCCTCCCCGCGCTGCAAGGCACCGAGCAGTTGGTCCTTGGCCTTGGGAATGATCTTCAGGGTGACTTCCTGATTGTCCCGGGCCTGGCTGTTGAGGAACTGCTCAAAGGCGCGCAACCGATGGTATTCGACACCGATGGTCTCGCCCTGGACCTCGCCGCTGCTGTTGCGGCTCTGGTTGACCAGCACCCGCAAGACCCGGCTGGCGCGAATCTCCGCGAGGTCGCGAACCTTGCCCGGCTGGACGATTTCCAACGGCCCGGCCAACCGCGCAAGCGCCGGCAACGGCAGCAGCAGGGACAGGCACAGCAGGAGCAACAGCGAGGGTCGCTTCTTCATCCGTTCTCCGGAAAGAATACTGCCCAGCCTCAGACAAGGTGGCCTGAAGTCGAACAACTGAAATCGAGCGTTTTTTCAACGCGAAAAGTGCGGAAGACTGGGTACGGCACCGAGGTCATGCCAACCGATGTTTTCTTCCGGCTTTAAGAGACAGTCATAACTCGTTGTAGTTCTTGATTTTTATTATAAATCTACAGCTCTGGTATGCTTTTCGGCCTGTGGCCTGAGGTAGCACCATGCAACTCATCGATATCGGCGTCAACCTGACCAACCCCAGTTTTGCCGGCAAACAGCAGGAAATACTCGATCGTGCCTATGCCGCCGGAGTCTGCCAACTGGTTGTGACAGGCACCAGCCTGGCGGGCAGCGAACAGGCGCTGGAGCTTTGTCGGGAGCGGGATCGGAGCGGCCAGCGGCTGTTCGCCAGCGCCGGTATCCACCCCCACTCCGCCAGTGACTGGACAGCCGAAAGTGCCGTTCGTCTGAAAGCCCTGCTGATGGAGCCGAACGTCTGCGCGGTCGGCGAGTGCGGGCTGGATTTCAACCGGGATTTCTCCCCGCGCCCGCAGCAGGAGAAAGTCCTCGAGGAGCACCTGGCCCTGGCCGTGGAGTTGCAGCGCCCGGTGTTCCTCCACGAGCGTGACGCCAGCGTCCGCCTACTGGAGATCCTGCGTGACTACCGCGACCGCCTGCCCGCCGCCGTGGTGCACTGTTTCACCGGCGAGCAGAAGGCGCTGTTCAGCTACCTCGACCTCGACCTGCATATCGGTATCACCGGCTGGATCTGCGATGAGCGCCGGGGTACACACCTGCAGTCACTGGTGCGGGAGATCCCCCGTAGCCGGCTGATGCTTGAAAGCGACGCGCCCTACCTGCTGCCGCGCAGCCTGCGGCCCAAGCCGAAGAACGGGCGCAACGAGCCGGCCTATCTGGGCGAAGTGCTCCGCGAAGTGGCCCTGCACCGCGGCGAAAGCCAGGAGGAACTGGCCGCGCATACCACCGCCTGTGCCCGAGCATTTTTCAATTTGCCAAACATCGACTGAAGCGCTATTGACACATATCAACAATCGCCTCCATAAGTAGCGGCACAATAATGGCACCTTGCCAAAAACTGTTTCCGCTCTATCAGGGAAGACCCCCATGCGTGCCTGGCTTAGCAACATCTCGCTGAAGTACAAGTTCTGGGCCGTGAACGCGGTCGCGTTTGTCACCACCCTGCTCCTGGTGTTGTACGCCGTGCAGCTTGAACAGCAGGCCCGTACCGACGCCTCGCGGAGCGCGGTCCAGGCCCAGGCCCGCCTGCTCGGCGCCTGGCCCGAAGGCAAGGCCTGGCCCGAGGCCGATAACCTGCTGGCGTTCAAGGCCGGCGAAACACCGACCCTCAAGGGCCAGATGCTGCCGCGCCTGAAGGACGCCAAGGGCTGGGTCGACTATGACTATATGCCGCTGTTCGGCGACAACCCGCTGCTCGGCGCGCAAGTGCTCGGCCATGGCGAACAACAGGTCGCCGTGCTCGCCTACGCGCCCAGCCTGGCCCAGGTGTTCAGCGAGCGTTTCGCCAACTACGCGGTGGCCGTGTTCATCCTGATGCTGGCGATGCTTTGTGCCTCGCAGTTGCTGATCCGCTTCCTGCTCAGCCAGCTCAATACCCTCAAGGACGTGATGCTTCACGTGGAGAAGACCGGCGACCTTGCAGCCCGCGTCCCCCTGGCCGGCAAGGACGAAGTCGGGCAAATGGCCAGCGCCTTTAATGCGATGCAAGCCGGCTATCAGCGGGTGGTCGGCACGGTGGCCCGCACGGCGGCGCAACTGGATGTCGGTGCCGCGCGCCTGGCTTCGAGCATGAACGACGTACGCCACGGCATGCTCGGCCAGCAAAGCGAAACCGACCAGGCCGCCACCGCCATCAACGAGATGTCGGCCACGGTCTATCACATCGCCCAGCACGCCGGCGCCACCCGTGACCTGTCGAAAACCGCCGACGACCTGGCCGGCAGTGGGCATGCGGTGGTCAGCCGCGTCCAGCAGTCCATCACCGGGCTGTCCAGTGGCGTGCAGCAGACGGCCGTGATGATCCAGCAACTGGCCGAGGACAGTCAGAAAATCAACAGCGTGGTCAGCGTGATCCACAGCATCGCCGAACAAACCAACCTGCTGGCGCTGAACGCGGCCATCGAAGCCGCCCGGGCCGGGGAAATGGGGCGCGGTTTCGCGGTGGTCGCCGATGAGGTGCGCAACCTGGCCAAGCGGGTGCAGACCTCCACCGACGAAATCACCACCATGGTCTCCGCTTTGCAGGCCGGCACCCGCGACGCCGTGGACTTTATGCAGGAAAGCTCGTTCAAGGCCGACGACTGCGTACAGCAGGCCCAGGAAGCCGGGGAGGCGCTGGCGCAGATCACCAGCGCGGTGGCCCAGATGCGTGAAAGCAACACCCAGATCGCCGTGGCCGCCGAACAGCAGAGCCAGGTGGCGGAGGAAATGAACCGGGCGGTGGTGAGCATCCGCGACGTGACCGAGAACACCGTGCAACAGACCGTGGACTCGGCCACTACCAGTCATGACCTGGCCAAGCTGGCGGGAGAGCTGAGCAAGGCGATTGGCCAGCTCAAACTATAGGATCGATAGGAAGAGTTGATTCGCGCCGGAGGTTGGCCGGGATTAATCTCTGTTCACCGACTACGCGAACAGAGGACACGATCATGGGCCAACGTCACCCCAACTTCCCCGCCTGGCAATGGCGGGTTGCCCCGCAAGCTTCGAACGATGGCACCCGCGAAGGCATGCAACTGCTGGCGCTGATCCTGTTCACGCTGTCCTTCCTGCTGGTGAGTTCCGGCGTGTTCGCCCAGAACCCGACCAACTTCGCCGTTGGCGTACTCGGCCTGGTGGCCGCCTTCAGTCTGCGCGGCAAAAGCCGGAGCCTGGCGTTGGAGGCCTGAGCCACTGCCGCTTGTGCAGGCGCTGGAGATTGACGCAAGCCTTGCCGGCCTCATCGCCGGGCCCCGCACCTGTGGGAGCCGGCTTGCCGGTGATGGCGCTACAATACCCGGCGCAGGCCTCAGCCAAACACGGTAACGGTCTGCCGGCTCAACGCAATCAAGCGCCCATCCGCGCTCCACAAGGCCGCCGCCACGTGGCCATAGCCATCGCGGGCATGTTCGATCAGCGCACGGTACTGGCACCAGTCCAGGGTATCGAGTTCCAGCAACGGCTGGACGAACTCGACTGTCCAGGTCAACGTACTGCCGGCCGCCAATTTACTCAGGTGCGACAACACGGCCGGCGGCCAGGCATCCACCAGCGCCAGCAGGTGCGCCTCGGTCAGCGGCTCTTGCCGGACATCCCCACGCAAACGTACCCAGCCCCCCATCTCACGGGATTTGTTGCCGGTAAACGGCATGCCGCCAATGCCCCAGCGCATCGCCAGATGACGCACGAATTCCGGCATCACCCCCGGGATATAGGGCGCCTCCGGACATTCATCCCAAAGCTTGAGCGACGGCGCCGGCTCGGCCGGCACGTCCACCACCGACTCCCGGGAAGCGCCGAAGCTGCCCTGCACCAGCGTCACCACCTGGCCGTTCTGCACCGCCCGACCGAGCACCTGGCTGACCGCCTTGCCCTCGCGCAGCACCTCGACTTCAAAATCGATCGGCACCCCTGGCTCAGCCGGCCCGACAAACGTGATCGCCAGCGAACGCACCGGCCGCCCGGTCGGGACCCGCGCGCGCATGGCTTCGTATTGCAGCGCCACCATCAGGCCGCCAAAAGTGGCCCGCCCCTGTCCCCACTCGGCGGGAATGCAAAGCCCCTTGGGTTCGCGACGAACCGCCTCGAGCAAATCTGAAAAGCGCATGCATACCTCGGCTGAAAAAAGTCCTGCCGAATAGTACCCAGCTCATCCAGGTCACACAGCACTCATACCGGCCAAAGCAGCCGCCAAACAGGCCGCCCCCTCAGCTGAAACAGGTCTCGCTCAAGCGGTCCAGCACCCGGTCGGCCCGGCTCTCGGCCAAGGTCATGGTCCTGCGCCAACCCGTGACACAGGATTGCAAGTCCGGTTCCTGTTCCGCCCGCAGCAGCCATTGCCAGCAGTCGTGCCAGTCACCCAGCGCTTCCTGGGCCGCCTTCAGGGATTTCAAGGCCGGGGCCGGCAGCCGGTTCAATTGCGGATAGGCTTCGGCGGCGTAACGCACGCGCTTGATCAACAGCCGCAAGCGATGACGGTCATGCAGCGGGTCATGCAAGGCTTCATCCAGCGCCGCCCACTGTTTTTCCAGACGCTTGTCGATGCGTTTATGCAGCTTCCTCAACAACCCCTGGTGCTGCGAAGCGCGGAGAAAACGCGGAAAGGCATCGAGCACGCCGAACAGCTGTTGCAACTCGGCACTGCGCGCCACGGCCCAGTAATCTTCGGACAACTGTTCCGTGCGCCGCGCCGCCGCCACATGATGCCCCTGCCGATGCAGGTAGGCGGCCAGTACTTCGCGGTCGCGAATCGGCGTGGTCAGGCGGCCGACCTGCTGCGCCGCCTGCTCGACCTGTTCGACCCCCGGCAAGCCACGCAACGGCCGCAACAGACTGCGCAGGCGCCGTACCGTGGTGCGCAGGTCATGCAGGCCCTCCTCGTCGGTCAGCGCATCGATGCGCGCATGACAGCTCAGCAACCGCACTTCCAGGCCTATGACCTCAACCACCAATTCATCCACCAGGGCAGACATTCGACACTCACTCCCAAATCGAACTTCCAAGACTGCGACGCAATGACCGCAACGCCTGTTGCAATGCACTCATCGACGGGCTCCGTCCAGCATAGCGCTGGGCCATGAAGCTCTGGATAAATGCATTGATATTTTCGGCCTGGCGCGGCAACTGCCGCGCCGCGCGCTCACCAAAAGCCTGCGCGCCTTCGCCCGGTTCGCGCACCAATCCGCGCCGCCGCAGCAGCTTCTCAAAGGCGGCGAACATCCGTAGCGACGGATCGGAGCGGGTCCGCCAGGGCCGCAGCAACACCAGCGAGAGCAGCCCCAGGATCAGCACCAGCCCGACCGGCAGGATCCAGGCCGTCAGGTCGCCGAACCAGCGCCCGAGCAATTGCAGTTGCTGTTCGCCCTGATAACCCAGGACCCGGCGCTGCCAAGCATAATTGAGATTATCCCAGCCTTGACGCAAATCATTGAGCCAGGTCAGGTGCTGGTAACGCAGCGGCGACAGCCGCGAGGCCCCGAGCATATCCTCGTCGGCCGCCAGGGCCTGCTCCAGTCCCTGGTCGATGCGCTGCGGGGCCACCGCATAGGTCGGATCGACACTGCGCCACCCCTGCCCGTCCAGCCAGTATTCGACCCAGGCGTGGGCATCGTACTGACGCACCGTGAGGAACTGCCCCGCCGGATTCAACTCACCGCCCTGATAGCCGGCCACCATCCGCGCCGGAATGCCCGCCGCCCGCAACACGTAGACCATGGCCCCGGCGTAATGCGCACAAAAGCCCTGGCGACTGTCGAACAGGAACGCGTCGATACTGTCGCTGCCCAGGGTCGGCGGCTTGAGGGTGTAGTAATACGGCTCGTCGTGAAAATGCTTGAGCAACGCCGCCACCAGCGCCTGGGGCTGTGGATAAGCCTGCCGCAATTGGGCCGCCCAGCGCCGGCTGCGCGGATCGCCCTGCTCCGGCAACTGCAAGGCCTGGCGCCGGGCACGTTCACTGAGCTGCGGATCGCGCAGCACCCGCGGCCAGGACTCGACCCGATAGAGCAATACCTGCTGCACCGGTCGCTGGCGCTGCAGCCGATAGTCCGCCAACTGGTGCACGTCCGCCTGATCGGTACGGGCCACATCCAGCGTCGGCAACCAGGGTTTGCCACTGGCCTGGAGGATGATGCCGTAGCGCCAGGACTCACCAGCGCCCTGCCATTTCGGTGCCTGGCTGTAGCTCACCGCCGGTGCCTGGCTCCAGCGCCGACCGTCGAATTGCTCTAGGGTCAGAGCCCGCCAGTACAGGTCGCGACGCGCCGGCATGGGACCATCGAAGCTGGCGCGAAAGGCCAGCTCCGCGGAACGCCCCAGCTCGGCCACATCTCCCGGCGACATGCTCTCGGACAGACCGCTCTGCGCCTTGTCGACGGCCAACGGCAACGACCACAGTGGCGCGATACGCGGAAAGAACAGGAACAGCAGGAGCATCAGCGGCAAGGCTTGCAGCAACAGGGTCATGGACAGTCGCAGGGTCGCCAGGGGCCGGGTCGTCGAACCTTGCTGCAAGCCGATCAGGGCCGCCAGCAAGGCCCCCACCGGCAACAGGCTGTAGAACGCCCAGGGCAGGCTGTCCTCGAACAGATAGGCCACCGCGACACAGAACAATCCGAGAAAAATCAGCACCAGGGCATCGCGCCGGGTGCGGGTCTCCACCAGCTTGAGGATGAACATCGCCACCAGCAGCACCGCCCCGGCGTCCAGGCCGATCAAACTGCTGCGCGAGAGCCAGATGCCACTGATGGTCACCAGCAGCAGGAGCAGTTCCATCAGGCGCCCGGGAAAACGTGCGCGCATGCGGTACACCTGGATGCGCCAGACCGTGCAGCCAAGCCACAGTGCGAGCATCCACGGCGGCACATGAAACCAGAACGGCAGCATCACCAACGTCTGCGCCAGCAGCAGCCAGACCAGGCTGGCGCGGGAGATCAGCGGCGCCGCGCTCATGGAGCTTTTCCGAACAGCGCCAGGGCCCGCAGGCAGGCTTCGCAATGGGCCGCGCCGCTGTCGCTGGGCAGCAACTGGTCGGGCAGGCGCAAGGAGAACGGCGTCTCACGGCGCGACAATTCCAGCACCCAATGACACAGGCGCGACAGACGCTGCTCGACATCCCCACCCAGGGCCAGGAAGTCCAGGCACAACTCACGGCCGTCGAGCCGGGCGAACTCCTTGATCAGCAGGCCCTGCCCGCGGGAGTAGGCTTTCCAGTGCAGGCGCCGCCAGGAGTCACCGGGCTGATAGACCTTCAACCCCTGATAGTCGTCGACTCCCTGGCCTTGGGCGCGCATGCCCTCTTCACGGTCATCGTCGGAAACCCTGGCCAGGGTCGGCAGTTCGCCCTCCAGGGGCTGTGGATAAACCAGCACCTTCTGGCCCAGGTCGAGCCGGCTCCAGGTCCGCAGGATCCCCAGCGGAAAACTGCTCTCGACGCCGATGCGCGGCGCATGCATCCAGCCACGCATCAGGGTCGGCCGATTCAACTCCAGTTCGCAGAAACCCGCTGCAGGCACATCGACGCGCTGCAAGACCTGCTTCGACCAGCCCAGGCCGATGGCCTGGTGGGCTTTCCCGGCACTTTCCAGGCGCACCAGAAAGCGCGCCTGCTCGCCGACAAACACCGCAGGCACCGTCCCGGCGCTGAGCACCAGCCCTTGCAGGTTGCGCCAGGTATGCAGGATCGCCACCACGAAGACCGACAGCAGCAGGAAGCACAGGGCGTAGGCCAGGCTGCTCTGGTAGTTGATGGCGACCATCAGGATCAGCGCCAACAGCGCGGCAAAGACTCCGCCGGCGCGATTGGGCATGATGAAGATCTGCCGCTGGCTCAGTTGAGTCCGCGTCGAGGGCGGCAGGCGCCGCACCAGCCAGGCCTGCCAGAACTCGCGCAGACGCCGGATCAAAGCGCCGGCACCTCACGCAGCAACCACTGCACCAGGGCGCCACCGCCCTGGCCGGCCGGATCGGCACGCTCGCGCAGGCGATGGCTGACCACCGAGGGCAATACCGCCTGGACATCTTCCGGGATCACATACTCACGCCCGGCCAACAGCGCCCAGGCCCGGGCGGCGGCGAGGATCGCCAGGCTGGCCCGGGGTGACAGGCCCCAGGCGAATTGCGCTTGATCGCGGGTCGCGCCGACCAGGCGCAGCACATAGTCCAGCAACGGATCGCTGGTACGCACCTGCCTGACCTGCTGTTGCAGTGCCGACAGTTCGGCATGGCTGAGGATCGGCTGCAACTTCGGCACCAGGTCACGCCGCGACACGCCTTGCAGCAAGGCCTTTTCCGCGGCCCGCGCCGGATAACCGAGGGACACCCGCATCAGGAAGCGATCGAGCTGTGACTCCGGCAGGGCGAAAGTGCCGCCCTGGCTGCTGGGGTTCTGCGTGGCGATCACGAAAAACGGCGACGGCAAGGGCCGGGTGGCGCCCTCGATGGTCACCTGGCCTTCCTCCATGGCTTCGAGCAAGGCGCTCTGGCTCTTGGGCGTGGCCCGGTTGATTTCGTCGGCCAGCACCAGTTCGGCGAAGATCGGTCCCGGATGGAAGACGAACAACCCGCTGTCCTTGTCGAACACCGAGGTGCCGAGGATATCGCTGGGCAACAGGTCGGAGGTGAACTGGATACGCTGGAAGCTCAGGCCAAGGACCTTGGCCAAGGTGTGGCTGAGAGTGGTCTTGCCCATGCCGGGCAGGTCTTCGATCAGCAGGTGACCGTTGGCCAGCAGGCAGGTCAGGGCCAGGCGAACCTGCGCATCCTTGCCCAACACCACCTGGTTCACGGCCTGCAGGCAGGCTTCCAGTTTACTGCGCATAGGCAGACATCCGAACTTGGGAGATGCCGAGGATACTACCGTGTTTCTGGCGTTATGCAGGTCAGCGAAATAACGCTATTTTCTACAACGGCACCGAACCTGTGGGAGCCTGGCTTGCCAGCGAAGCTTTTGCCGACCTCACGGGCCTCTTCGCGGGCAAGCCCTGCTCCTGCGGGGATAGTGTTCGGCCTTGACTGACGGGCATTGGACATGCCACGCGTCCGCAAGCGACCACAGTTACAGGCTCAACGCCCGGCGCGGGACTCACGGATGTAGAAGCGGGCTTTCTCGGCCTTGTTGGTACAGCCCTCATAGGCTTCGAACTGCTGCTGGGTCTTGGCCCCGGTCAACAGCGACAGCGCCTTGGAGTAGCTCACGGTTCCGGCAAAGCCTTCGGCCTTGGCCAGGTCCAGCTCATGCCAGGCGGCATCCAGCTGGGTACCACAACTGTCCCGGTAAGCGGTCTTGCCCGCGCAACCGGCCAACGCCAACGCAATCAATGGCACACAGATCCAGGCTTTCATCAATGACACCTCAGGGAAAATAAATACTTGTGCAGGTTAAGACGGCGCGCCGGACAAAAAGTGCCTTGGCCTTTCACTCAAGCTTAGCTAATCAAGATGACAATGGGTGGAGTCAATCCGATTCGACGGCAAAGAACTGCCGATGCCACGATTGTACCCGCCTCGCCGTAGGTGCATTGTTAGCAATAGCTTGCTCAAGGACTGACTCATGAAAAAACGTGTCGCGCTGGTGCTTGGCTCGGGAGGAGCCCGCGGTTATGCCCATATCGGGGTGATTGAGGAAATCGAACGACGCGGTTATGACATCGCCTGCATCGCCGGATGCTCCATGGGCGCGGTGGTCGGTGGCATCTATGCGGCTGGCAAGCTCGACGAATATCGCCGCTGGATCGAGAGCCTGGACTACCTGGATGTGCTGCGCCTGGTGGACGTGAGCTTTCGCCTCGGCGCGATTCGTGGCGAAAAGGTCTTCGGGCAGATCCGCAAGATCGTCGGCGAGGTCAATATCGAGGACTTGCGCATTCCCTACACCGCCGTCGCCACCGACCTCACCAACCAACAGGAAATCTGGTTCCAGGAAGGCTGCCTGCACCAGGCGATGCGCGCCTCGGCGGCGATTCCCAGCCTGTTCACCCCGGTCATGCAGGGCAACCGCATGCTGGTGGATGGCGGCATTCTCAATCCCTTGCCGATCGTACCGGTGGTTTCCAGCCACTGCGACCTGATCATCGCCGTCAACCTCAACGCCACCAACCAGAAACAGTACCAGTTGCCGGTGATCCAGCGTCCGCCGGCGTTCAAGAGCCGCTTCAACAACCTGCTCAGTTCCATGGGCTCGCGCTTGCCGTTCCGACGCAAACAGGCCGAGGAGCTGTTGCGCCTGGAACAGCAGACCCTTGCCAGCGACGCCGCCCAGGTGGGCAATCCCTGGCTCGACGGCCCGGAGCCGCAAGGCCAGCAACCGGCCGCCGCACCGCAGGGCAACGGCGCGCCGAAGTCCGCCACCGGCTCGTTCATCATCGACAATGTGGGACCGGCCTCGCTGCTGGACCTGATCAACCAGAGTTTCGAGGTGATGCAGACCTCGTTGGCGCAATACAAGATCGCCGGCTACCCGCCGGATATCCTGATCAACGTACCGAAGCGGGTATGCCGGTTCTTCGAGTTCTACAAGGCGCCGGAACTGATCGCCCTCGGACGGGAGATTGCCAGCGATACGCTGGATCGCTATGAGGAAGAAGGCCGTTAGGTCCCCCCTTTGTGGCGAGCGGGCAAGCCCGCTCGCCACAAGCTGACAACCTCTCAGGCCTGGTTATCCAATAGGCGGTAACCCACCCCCGCCTCGGTCACGATAAAGCGTGGCGCGGTGGGATCATCCGCCAGCTTCTGGCGCAGATGCCCGACCACGATCCGCAGGTAGTGACTGTCTTCGGTATGGGTCGGCCCCCAGATATCCTTGAGCAACTGCTGCTGGGTGATCACCCGCCCGGGATGCCGCGCCAACTGCGCCAGCACCGCATACTCCTTGCGGGTCAGCGAGACTTCCGCGCCATCGAGCAGCACCCGCCGGTAGGCCAGGTCGATGGTCAGCGGACCGAAGCTCAACGCCGCCTCCTGGGCCTCGCCGCTGGGCGCCTGGCGCAACAGGGCGCGGATCCGCGCGAGGAACTCCTGGATCCCGAACGGCTTGGTCACGTAGTCGTTGGCCCCGCCATCCAGCGCCTCGACCTTCTGCCCCTCGCCGGCGCGCACCGAGAGCACCAGCACCGGTGCCATGGACCACTCGCGAAACTCGCGCAGCACCTGTTGGCCGTCCATGTCCGGCAAGCCCAGGTCGAGCACCAGCAGGTCCGGCTTGTTCAACGCCGCGTGGGCCAAACCCTCGCCGCCGGTGCCGGCCTCCAGCACCTTGTAGCCCTGGGACACCAGGCTGATACGCAGGAACTTGCGAATCTGCGGTTCGTCGTCGATGACCAGGATGGTCGCGGTCTGGGTCATGGTCTTAACATCGTGGCAATCGGTAGCCAAAGCATATCAGGCTTCATTTTCAATGCCCGGTTGCTCCTGCAAAGGAAGGAACAGGGTGATACAGGTACCATGGCCGTCGATACCGTCGTCCACGCTGATATGCCCGCCGTGGGCGCCGACCATGCCCTGGCAGATCGCCAGCCCCAGGCCGGTGCCCTGTCCGCCGCGATCGCCGCGGGCAGCGGTGTAGAACATGTCGAAGATCTTGGGCCGTTCCTCCGGCGGAATCCCCGGTCCTTCGTCGCTGACGGAAAAGAACAGCTCCTTGTCGGTGGTACCGGCGCGCAGTTGCAGCCGGCCCTGGGGCGGTGAAAAGCGTGCGGCGTTTTCCATGACATTGATCAGCGCCTGCTCGATCAGCGCCGCGTGCACATAGAGCAACGGCAATTGCGCCGGCAACTCGGTGCTCACTTGCAAAGGCGCCAATACCGCCCGCAGCCGGTTCAGCGCACTGCCGATGATATCGGCCGGCGCAACCCAGTCGCGGGCCAGCTTGAGCGCACCGTGGCCCAAGCGGGTCATGTCCAGCAGGTTCTGGATATAGCGGTCCAGGCGCTCGGCTTCGTCGCGGGTGCCTTCCAGTAGTTCCTGGCGGTCGGCCAGGGGAATCGCCTCGCCCAACGCCAGCAGGCTGTCGATGCTGCCGCGCATGGAGGTCAGCGGGGTGCGCAGGTCGTGGGACACCGAGGCCAGCAAGGCACTGCGCAGTTGCTCGGTTTCACCGTGCAGGCGAGCGGCCTCGAGGTCGTCGGCCAACTGCGCCCGGGCCAGTGCCTGCGCCAGCGGCTGGCTGAGGGCGGTCAACAGGCGCCGCCGCTGCCCGCTCAAGGTCTGGCCATCCTTGGGCCGCACCCCCAGCAGCGCCAATGGCCCCTCCTCCACCGACAAGGGCCACCACCACCAACGCCCGAACGGCAAGGTTCCGGTGCCCATGCCCGCCGGCTGGTCGTGCTGCCAGGCCCAGTCGGCGGCGGCCCGCTCGGATTCGGAGAAGGTCTGCGGACCGCCGGTCTCGACTTTCCAGCCGCCCTGGCCGTCACGGTTGAGCAGGCACACTTGCAGTTCCTCCCAACCACTGAGGTGCTGGGAAGCGGCGCTGACCACCGCCTGGCGATCCGTGGCCGCCGTCAGCTTGCGCGACAGGTCGAGCAGTTCGCTGGTTTCTTCCTGGGTGTCGCGCAGAGCTTCCAGTTGCCGCCGCTGGCGGGCCGCGAGGTTACCGGTGAGCGCCGCCATCAGCAGGAAGAACAGCAGGGTCAGGACATCCTCCTCACGCTGGATGGCGAAGGAAAATTTCGGCGGGATAAACAGGAAGTCATAACTCAGGAACGACAGCACCGCACAGGCCAGCGACGGCCCCAGGCTGCTGCGCACCGCCACCAGCAAGACGGCGGCGAGGAACACCAGGGAGATATTCGGCAACGGCAGTATACTGGCCACGCCCCAGGCCAGGCCCGTGGCCAGGATCGTCGCCAGCAACGCCATCGCGTAGTCGAACCAGACCACCGCTTGCGGGGCGCGGGTACGCGTCACCTGTTGCTCTTCATCGCGGTCCAGTACGTTGATTTCCAAGCCGTGGGCGCTGCGCAACAAACGCGCCGCCAGGCCTCCGCCAACTAGTCGACGACGCCAGTTCTGCCGTGACTGCCCGACCAGCACCAGGCTGGCGCGGCGTTCGGCGGCATGCTGAACCAGGGTCTTGGCTACTTCACCAGCGCGCAGCAGCACCACTTCGCCGCCGAGGCGTTCGGCCAGTTGCTGGGCGCTTTGCAGGCGCAGCCGCGACTGCTCGTCGCGGACGCTGCCGTTATCCACATGCACCAGGCTCCAGGGCAGATGCCGGCGCTGGGCAACCCGGCTGGCATGCCGTACCAGGCGTTCGGCCTGGGCATCGCCGTCGACCCCGACCAGCAGGCGTCCGCGCAGGGCCGGCGCCGACTGGCCGAGGGTCCGGTAGCCAAGGGCGAGGTCGTTGTCGACCTGGGCCGCCGCCGTCTGCATGGCCAGCTCGCGCAGGGCGGTGAGATTGGTCTGGGTAAAAAAAGCATCGATGGCGGCGCGGGCCTGCTCCGGCACATAAACCTTGCCGTCGCGCAGGCGCTCCAGCAACTCGCGGGGTGGCAGGTCGATCAGCAGCAGCTCGTCGGCCTCCTGCAGGACCCAGTCCGGCAGGGTTTCACGGACCTGCACGCCGGTAATGCCGCGCACCTGGTCATTGAGACTTTCCAGATGCTGGACGTTGACCGTGGTGAATACGTCGATACCGGCGGCCAGCAACTCCTGGACATCCTGCCAGCGTTTGACGTGACGACTGTTGGGGGCGTTGCTGTGGGCCAGTTCATCGACCAACACCAGCTTGGGCTTGGCCTTGAGCAGGCCGTCGAGGTCCATTTCCTCAAGCAGGACGCCGCGATACTCCGAGCGCACCAGCGGCTGCTGCGGCAAACCGCTGAGCAGCGCCTCGGTTTCCGCGCGGCCGTGAGTCTCCACCACCCCGGCGAGGAGTTTCACCCCCTGGCGCAGTTGACTGTGGGCGGCCTGCAACATGGCGTAGGTCTTGCCGACGCCGGGCGAGGCGCCGAGGAACACCTTGAGCCGGCCACGACCGTCGCGGGGCAGTTCTGCTAGGAGCGCGTCGGCGCGACCGGAATCACTCATGTCATCGGTTCTCACTTATGAAGCTGACACCACCGCCCCTTGTCGGAGCAGAGCTTGTGTGGGAGCGGAGCTTGCCCGCGAAGCTTTTGGCGTCCTTGAGGGCCCCTTCGCGAGCAAGCTCTGCTCCTACAAGGTAATGGTGTTTATTTCGAAACTTCGGCCAAGGCCGCATTCAAGGCAAGCACATTGACCACCGGCGGGCCAATCAGGGGTTGCTCGATATGCATTTCAACCAGTCGCTCGACATCGGCCGTCGGCAGGTGGCGCGCTTGCGCCACCCGCGCCAGTTGATAGCGAATTGCCTCAGGAGGCAAGTGCGGATCGAGGCCGCTGGCCGAGGTGGTCAGCGACGCCAGGGGCACCGGGCCCTGGCCGGGTACCGCCTGCTTGGTCGCATCGTCGAAGATCCGCGTGGCCAGGGCCGGGTTGCTTGGGCTCAGGTTACTCGACGAACTCGACACGGTGGCGAAGGCCCCCGCCGAAGGCCGCGGGTGGAACCAGGTGTCACCAGTGAAATCCTGGGCAATCAGCGACGAACCCCGGACCTTGCCGTCGGCATCACGCACCAGGCTGCCATTGGCCTGTTCCGGGAAGGCCACCTGGGCCAAGCTGGTGACCACCAGGGGGTAGGCGACGCCGGTAATCAGGGTCATCAGGACCAACAGGCTCAAGGCCGGACGTATTACGCTGGACATGTTCAATTCCTCGAATTCAGGGGTACACAACCTGCAGGAGCCGGCTTGCCGGCGATGAGGCCAGTAAGCCTTGCATCGCCTGATCGGTCGCTATCGCCGGCAAGCCGGCTCCTACAGTTTTCATGCGCTTGCCAGAGATATCGCGGGCAAGCTCGCTACATCACACCAGGTGCAGCGCCGTCAGCAGCATGTCGATGGCCTTGATCCCCAGGAACGGCACCACGATCCCACCCAGCCCGTAGATCAGCAGGTTGCGCCGCAACAGATGCGCGGCGCTCGCCGCCTGTACCCGCACGCCACGCAGGGCCAGCGGGATCAGCACGACGATGATCAGGGCGTTGAACACGATCGCCGAGAGGATCGCGCTCTGCGGGCTGGTCAGGTGCATGACGTTGAGCACGCCCAGCTGTGGATAAATAGAGGCGAACAGGGCCGGCAGGATGGCGAAGTACTTGGCCACGTCGTTGGCAATCGAGAAGGTGGTCAGCGCCCCCCGCGTTACCAGCAATTCCTTGCCGATCTGCACCACGTCCAGCAGCTTGGTCGGGTCGCTGTCGAGGTCGACCATGTTCGCCGCCTCCCGCGCCGCCTGGGTGCCATCGTTCATCGCCATGCCCACGTCGGCCTGGGCCAGTGCCGGGGCGTCGTTGGCACCGTCACCGCACATCGCCACCAGACGACCGTCGTTCTGTTCCAGGCGAATCCGCGCCAGCTTCTTCTCCGGGGTGGCCTCGGCCAGGACATCGTCAACCCCCGCTTCCGCGGCGATCGCCGCGGCGGTCAGCGGGTTGTCGCCGGTCACCATCACGGTGCGGATACCCAGCTTGCGCAACTCGGCGAAGCGGTCACGGATGCCCGGCTTGACCACGTCCTTCAGGTGAATGGCCCCGAGCAGCCGGCCATCGGCGCAGACCAGCAAGGGCGTACCGCCGCTCTGGGCGATCCGGTCGACTTCACGGGACAGCACCGGCGACAGGTCGCTGCGCTTCTGGCCGACAAAGGCCAGCAACGAATCCACCGCGCCCTTGCGATACACCCGGCCCTGGTAATCGACACCCGACAGACGGGTTTCGGCACTGAACGGCACGGCGGTCAGTTCGCTCGCCGGCGGTTCTTGCTGTGGGTGCAGTTCGCGCAGGTACTCGACAATCGACTTGCCTTCGGCGGTGTCGTCCGCCAGCGAGGCCAGCAAGGCGCCTTCAGCCAGTTCCTTGGCGCTGACGCCAGGAGTGGCATAGACCGCCGTGCAACGACGGTTACCGAAGGTGATGGTGCCGGTCTTGTCCAGCAACAGCACGTGCACGTCGCCCGCCGCTTCCACCGCGCGGCCGGACTTGGCGATCACGTTCAGGCGCACCAGGCGGTCCATCCCGGCGATACCGATGGCCGAGAGCAGGCCGCCGATGGTGGTCGGAATCAGGGTCACCAGCAGTGCCACCAGGAACACCAGCGGCAGGCTGCCGCCGGAGAAGTGGGCGAACGGTTGCAGGGTCACCACCACCAGCAGGAAGATCAGGGTCAGGCCGATCAGCAGGATGTCCAGCGCCACTTCGTTGGGGGTCTTCTGGCGCTTGGCGCCTTCCACCAGGGCGATCATGCGATCCAGGGTCGACTCACCGGGGTTGGCGGTGATGCGCACGATCAACCAGTCGGAGACCAGCCGGGTATTGCCGGTGACCGCCGAACGGTCGCCGCCGGACTCGCGGATCACCGGGGCGGATTCGCCGGTAATCGCCGCTTCGTTGACCGCGGCGATCCCTTCGATCACCTCGCCGTCGCCGGGAATCATTTCCCCTGCGGACACCCGTACCACGTCGCCTTTGCGCAGGTTGGCGGCCGGAACCGACTCGAAGCTGCCATTGGCCTTGCGGCGATGGGCCACCAGCCCTTCGCTACCAGCTTTCAGGCTGTCGGCGCGGGCCTTGCCGCGACCTTCGGCCAAGGCCTCGGCAAAGTTGGCGAACAACACGGTGAACCACAGCCAGAGGGCGATCTGCGCGGCAATAAAGGTCGAAACCGTGTTGTCCGGCACAAAGCACAGGATGGTGGTCAGGATCGCCGTCAGTTCGACCACGAACATCACCGGCGCCCGTTGCAGCTGGCGCGGGTCAAGTTTGACAAAGGCCTGGACCAGGGCCGGACGCCAGAGGGCGGAGATCGCGGTCTTGGGCTGTTCCACCACAGCCGGTTTTGTTGCGGGTAGAGGCATATTCATCATCAAATCCTCAGAAGCCCATGCTCAAGTGTTCGGCAATCGGTCCCAACGCCAGCGTCGGCAGGAAGGTCAAGCCACCCACCAGCAGGATGGTCACCGTCAACAGCGTGACGAACAGCAGGCCATGGGTCGGAAAGCTGTTTTGGCCAATCGGCGCGGTCTTTTTCATCGCCAGGCTACCGGCCAGGGCCAGTACCGGGAGGATGTAGCCGAAGCGGCCGAGCAGCATGCTCAAGCTCATCATCAGGTTGTGGAACGTGGTGTTGGCGCTGAAACCGCCGAACGCCGAACCGTTGTTGGCCGAGGCCGAGGTGTAGGCGTAGAGCAACTGGCTGAAACCATGGGGTCCCGGGTTGCTGATCGCGGCGGCCGGCCCGGGCAGGCTGGCAGCCAGCGCGCCGAGCACAAGGGTGCCCACCGGCATCACCAGCAAGGTCACCACCAACAGTTGCACTTCCTTGGCCTGGAGCTTCTTGCCCAGGTATTCCGGAGTACGACCGATCATCAGGCCGGCGAGGAATACCGCGATCAGCACGTTCAGCAACATGCCGTAGAGGCCGGCGCCAACGCCGCCGAAGATCACCTCGCCGACCATCATGTTGACCAGCGCCACCATCCCGCTCAGCGGGTTGAGGCTGTCATGCATGGCATTGACCGAACCGTTCGAAGCCGCCGTGGTGGTCACCGCCCAGAGCACGCTGGCGGTGGTCCCGAAGCGGGCCTCCTTGCCTTCCAGCGGAGCGGTCTGCTCCACCAGCGGGTTGTGCAGCGCCGGGTTCGGCTGATACTCGGCATACAGCGAGACCGCGCCGCCGATCAACAGCAGGGCCAGCATGCAACCCATGATTGCCCGGCTCTGGCGCAGGTCCTTGACGTAATGCCCGAAGGTGAAGACCAGTGCCGCCGGAATCAGGATGATCGATACCAGTTCGATCAGGTCGCTCAGGGCGGTAGGGTTTTCGAACGGATGGGCCGAGTTGACGCCGAAGAAGCCGCCGCCGTTGGTGCCCAACTGCTTGATCGCGATCTGGCTGGCCGCCGGCCCCAGGGGAATGACCTGGTCGACGCCCTGCATCGTCACGGCATTGACGTAGTGCGCGAAGGTCTGCGGTACGCCCTGCCAGACAAGGAACAGCGCCATCACCAGGCACATCGGCAACAGGCCGTAGAGGGTGGCACGGGTCATGTCGACCCAGAAGTTGCCCAGGGTCGCCGCCGAGCGCCGAGCGATACCACGGCACAGCGCGACCAGCACGGCCAGGCCGGTGGCGGCGCTGAGAAAGTTCTGCACGGTCAGGCCGGCCATCTGGCTCAGGTAGCTCAGCGAGGCTTCACCGCTGTAGTTCTGCCAGTTGGTGTTGGTCATGAAACTGACGGCGGTATTGAACGACAGGGTCCACTCCAGGCCCGGCAGATTCTGCGGGTTGAGCGGCAAATACTGCTGGAACAGCAGGATCGTGAACAACAGCAGGAAGCCCGCGAAGTTGAAGGCGAGCAACGCCAGGGCGTATTTCTGCCAGCTCTGTTCGCTGCTGGCGTCCACCCCGGACAGGCGATAACAGGCCCGCTCCACTGGCCCGAACACCGGCGTCAGCCAGGTCCGCTGGCCTTCCATCACATTGTAATAAAACCGTCCCAATGCCGGTGCGGGCGCAAGCACCAGCACGAGAAACGCCAGGATCAGCAAATAGTCATAACTGTGCATACCTGCCGCTCCTAGTTCCGGTCCGCGCGCAACAGCGCGACCAGTAGATAAATGAACAGCGCCACAGCCAACAGCAGTGACACCCCGTCCAGAATGCTCATGGAATTTCCCCCTTGGTACGGCAACGGCCGTGTGTGGGGCTTATTGTCGTGAGGGAGGCCGTAAAGGAACGAGAGCGACGCCGGGGGCGATGCGTAAAGAAGGCGTAAAGAGTGCCTTTACGTAGGACTTACGCCCTAGAATCCGTACGGGTTCCAGGGTGATAGGCGGTTTGACGGAGAATGTCTGTATCATTCCAGATACACAACCGACAAGCGGCCAACATCCACCCCCTGTAGCTTCTTGCATGGCTACACTTGAAAGGGATTCCTGGCTTCGGGCCGGGTATCTATCCTGCAACAATTCGCGGTCGCCCTGCTCATCAGGCACTGGCTGCTTACCGGTAGATAATCGCACGCATGCAGAACACTCCCGCTCCTCTGGCTGATGTCAACAAATCGCTTCCAACGGGCGATGACAAGCGCTGGAATGTCCGCGCGCTGATCGTCGATGACGATATTCCCATCCGCGAACTGCTGATCGACTACCTGGCACGCTTCAGCATCCAGGCCACCGGGGTCACGGACGGCTCCGCCATGCGCCAGGCCTTGCAGTTGGAAACCTTCGACGTAGTGGTCCTCGACCTGATGCTTCCGGGTGAAGACGGCCTGTCGCTGTGTCGCTGGCTGCGCACCGAATCGGACATCCCGATCCTGATGCTCACCGCCCGTTGCGAACCCACCGACCGCATCATCGGCCTGGAACTGGGCGCCGACGACTACATGGCCAAGCCCTTCGAACCACGGGAACTGGTGGCGCGCATCCAGACCATCCTGCGCCGGGTGCGCGACGACCGTACCGAACAGCGAGCCAATATCCGCTTCGACAACTGGCGCCTGAACAGCGTGCTGCGCCAGCTGATCGCCGACGACGGGCTGGTGGTGCCGCTGTCCAACGCCGAGTTCCGGCTGCTCTGGGTCTTCATCGAACGCCCACGCCGGGTGCTCAGCCGCGAGCAGTTGCTCGACGCCGCTCGCGGTCGCTCCATCGAGGCCTTCGACCGTAGCATCGACCTGCTGGTCTCGCGCCTGCGCCAGAAACTCGGTGACGATCCGAAGTCGCCGCAACTGATCAAGACCGTACGGGGTGAAGGCTACCTGTTCGATGCGAGAGAAATCGGCTGATGCGCGCACGCCTCGACACGCTGTTCGGTCGCCTGTTCGGCGTGTCGCTGGTGGCGATCATCCTTGCCCATTTGCTCGCGTTTCTCTGGTTTCATCACTACGGCGGCCCTCCTCCGCCACCGCCACCTCCCGGCATGATGGAGAACTTCGACCCCAACCATCCGCCGCCACGTCCGCACCGCCCGCCCAGACCCTGGTTTGGTGGGCCGTTGGTGCCTCTGACGTTCCAGATGATTTCCCTGGTGATTGCCGCCTGGTACGGCGCCAAGCTGCTGTCCCGACCGATCCAGCGCCTGAGCGATGCCGCTACACGCTTGAGCGAAGACCTCAACAGCCCGCCGCTGGATGAAACGGGCCCGCGTGAGGCACGCCTGGCGGCCATCACCTTCAACCTGATGCAACAACGCATCCGCGAGCAGGTACAACAACGCGGGCGCATGCTCGGGGCCGTGTCCCACGACCTGCGCACGCCGCTGTCGCGCCTCAAGCTGCGCCTCGAACAGGTCGACGACATGAAACTCCAGGGCCAGATGCGCCAGGACCTGGACGACATGATCGGCATGCTCGACGCCACCCTCAGCTACCTGCATGAGCAGCGCACCAGCGAGGCGATGCAATGGATGGACGTCCAGGCCCTGGTCGAGTCGCTCTGCGAAAATGCCCAGGACCAGGGCTCACGGGTCCAGGCCAGCGGCCATTGCGCGCCGTTGCTGGTGCAGCCCATGGCCTTGCGTTCGTGCCTGAACAACCTGCTGGACAACGCCCTGCGCTACGCCGGCGATGCCCTGATCACCCTGGAAGACGGGCGCCGGCAACTGCTGATCCGGGTCATCGACCATGGCCCGGGGATTGCCGCGGAGAAACGCGAGGCGGTGTTCGAACCCTTCTTTCGCTTGGAAGGTTCGCGCAACCGCAACTCCGGCGGTGTCGGCCTGGGCATGACCATTGCCCGGGAAGCGGCCCAGCGCCTGGGTGGCGAGCTGACCCTGGAAGAAACCCCGGGCGGCGGCCTGACCGCCGTGGTCCGTCTACCCCGGGCCTGAGCGCTCTGTGTAACAACCGGTACAAAGCCCACATACCCTCGACACCTGAGCCTTGGAGGCTGCACAAGCCGGTGTACCGTCATCGGCTTTGCCAACACCTAGGGAGTGTGCACTTATGAGCACGATCAGTAGCGTCAGCAACTACTCGAGCTATACCGGTTACAACACCAGCAGCACGACGGCGACGCAACGCCAGCAACAGTTCCAGAAGCAGCTGCTCGCCAAGCTCGACACCAATGGCGACGGCTCCATCAGCAAGGACGAACTGAACGCCGCCCTGTCGCAGAACAGCGGCAGCAAAGTGCTCAATGACCTGAGCCAGAATTTCAGCACGCTGGACACCGACGGCAGCGGCACCATCAGCGCCACTGAACTGTCGGCGATGAAGCCGCACGGTCATGGCGGTGGCGACGGCAAACCCGATACCCAACTGGCCGACGCCCTGCTCAAGGCCCTGGACACCAATGGTGACGGTTCCGTCAGCAGCAGCGAACTGGCCGCCGGGCTGACCAATGCCGGCAGCAGCGCCGACAGCGCCTCGATGTTCAGCGCCCTGGACAGCGACAACAGCGGCAGCATCAGCAGCAGCGAGTTGGCTTCCGCCCTGTCCGGGATCCAGCCGCCACCACCGCCGCCACAAACGGTGTCCGCCACCGACCTGTTCAGCGAACTGGACAGCAATGGCGACGGCAGCATCAGCCAGGCCGAATTGACCAGCGCCTTGCAGGGCAGCTCGTCCAGCAGTTCGACCACAGGCACGACCAGCAGCACCAGCACCAGCGCCAGCCTCAACGCCACCACGTTGCTGCTCCAGGCCCTGGCCAGTGCCAGCGGTAGCAGCAACACCGGTAGCGGCTCGAGTACGGGTTCGGGCACCAACAGCCAGACCGCCCAGGAAAACATCGCCGAGGCTCTGAGTCGGTTGATGGTCAACCTCAAGAGCCAGACCGTGGCACAGAGCGGTAACGTCACTGCCGCCGCGGCCTGATCCAGCGTTTGAAAGAACGCCACGTAATCTGTAGGAGCCGGGCTTGGCGGGACGCCGCACAGCTGCGAATGGGCCTTCAAGACCGCTAAAGGCTTCGCGGGCAAGCCCTGCTCCTACAGGTTCGCTAGCGTCCGAACAGCCGATACGATGCTCAAGGGCCTCATCGCCGGCAAGCCGGCTCCCACAACACCGCGCTCCACCACAACACCTCAAGTCGCCGCAAAACCTCCAGGGCCAGCCCGCGCCCAAGGAACGTGTCGTGCCCTGGAATCAGGACTTCTCTTCGCGCCGCGACTGGCTGCCGCTCCAGTCGATCAACAGGCTGTAGGCCACCGCCAGCAAGGTCGGGCCGATAAACAGCCCGATAAAGCCGAAGGCGATCAAGCCGCCGAACACGCCCAGCAACACAATCACCAGCGGCAGGTTGCCGCCACGGCTGATCAGGTACGGCTTGAGCACGTTGTCCACGCCGCTGATGATGAACGTGCCCCAGACCCCGAGAAACACCGCCATCCCGTACTCGCCTTTCCAGGCCAGCCAGGCCGTGGCAGGAATCCAGATCAGCGGCGGCCCCATGGGAATCAGGCTGAGCAGAAAGGTCGCGATACCCAGCACCAATGCCCCCGGGATACCGGCGATGAGGAAACCGATCAGCGCCAGTACCGCCTGGGCCGCCGCCGTGCCGATCACACCGTTGACCACCCGCTGCACCGTGCCCGCCACCAGTTCCTGGTAGTAATCTGCACGCTCGCCGATCAGCCGCTCCAGCAGGCCGTGGATAAACGCCGCCAGCCGCGGACCATCACGGTAGAAAAAGAACACGAAGACGATACTCAGGGTCAGCTCGAGGATCCCGCCACCGATCTGCGCACTGCGCGCCAGCAGCCAGTTACCGACCTGCCCCAGATAAGGCTTGATCGCCACCAGCATGGCCGCGCCTTGTTGGTCGATGGTGTTCCAGGCCCCCACCAGGCGTTCGCCGACGATCGGCACGCTACCCAGCCAGGCCGGAGCCGCGGGCAGCCCGTCAACCTGGACATCCTTGATAAAGGTCACCGCATCACGCACATGATCCGCCAGGTTGAGCCCCAGCCAGACCAGGGGCACGGCCACCAGCAACATCCAGCCCAGGGTCAGCAGCCCGGCCGCGAGGGATTCGCGGTGACCGAGCGCGCGGGTCAGCAGGCGCATCAGCGGCCAACTGGCAAACGCCAGCACGGCGCCCCAGAACAGCGCCGACCAGAATGGTGCCAGCACCCACAAGGTGGCACCGAACAGCACCAGGAGCAGTATCTGCACCAGCAGACGATCATTATTGGGCATGGGTATTCCAGACAAAGAGCGGCAATGAAAGCGTAGGCGAAGCCAGGCTCGGGCGTTGACCGACAGACGATCCGGGTTCAGCCGTAAACGCGCATGATCGTCTCTCGGGGGGCTTTCGTACAGCCTCTAGCGCAGCAATTCGATGTGCAAACCATTGGAAGCGGCGCTGCCCACCTCCAGCCGCGCGGCCCTCACACCCTGGGCCATCAGCGCCTGGCGCCAGGCCTCGGCGGCGGTCCCCGAAAGGCTGACCCGCGAGGTCGTGTCCAGGTTCAGGCCGCGGGAAATCAGGGTGACCCAGGTGTCCTGGGGCGCACCGGCCAATTTCGGGAAGTCGAGCTTGCCGGTGTCGCGCAGTTCCCGCAGCAAGGTCGCCGAGGTGGGCAGCAATTCGCCCAGCGGCGAAGCGGAGGCGAACTGCTCCACATGCAGGTAGGCGCGGCGGTTGCCACGGGTGATGCTGTACAGGGCGACCAGCGAATTATCCGCCGGGGCCGCCAGTCGCAGCAGCAGGTAGGCCTGCTGATCGTCGGCACCGGATAAAGTGGAGTTGCCGAACACTTCATTGGCCCACAGGCTGTTTTCCCCGCAATCGCGGGCCTGGCACCAGAACAGCAACTGCGCGCCCTCCTTTTGCAAGGCTTCGCGCGCCGCGGTGAAGGCTTCGTCGGCACCGTGTTCGGGGGGCAACTCGTAGGTCACCGAAGTCATCTGCCCACGGGCACTGACCTGGGCATCGGTGCGCAGGCGGTTGCTGATCTTGCGGATCGCGCTCTGTGGATAAATCCGCTCCAGTTCGGCCGGGGCCCGATAGTCGACGATCTGCGCGTCAGCCAGGCGCGGTACCAGCGCCAGGTCGTGGCTGCCCGGTACATCGGCGGCGAACAGTGGTGAACTGCAACAAGCCAGGCCAATGGCACAGGCCAGGGCTGTGGATAACTTCATCATCGGATAGACAGGGCCTGAACGGTAAGCGCGATAACCGGAACAGGGCGTGCCGGAACAGGACGACTCAAGGTCGTGTGGAGGTCGAGGTCTGGCATGGTTGTCTCCCTTTCAACCCGCCCAGCCTCGACAGTTGCAGACAACAAGTCAAGGCATGGAGAAAAAGCGATTGAAACAGTCTGCAACAAGGATCGCGCCGGCCTCGTCGTTCAGGTGCAGATGGTGCCCACCCGGCAGGCGTTCCAGACTGAAGGGTAGACGATCGAGCAGGTCCTTGTGCTGGGCCAGGATGCCTTGCTCGGCCACCACCAGTTGGGCCGGGCAGGCGACCCGCCGGATAAAGGCCATGGCTTGCTCCTCGGTCAGGCGCAACGGCGACGGTAGGGTCAGGCGGTTGTCGCTGCGCCAGGTGTAGCCACCCGGCACCGGCATCAGGCCGCGCTGCGCCAGCAGTTCGGCGGCTTCGCGGCTGACCGCCACCAGGCCTTTCATGCGCGCCTCGATGGCCCGGTCGAGGGTCGCGTGCACCGACTTGCGCTTGTCCTGCAACTCAAGCTGCGCCTGCAAGGCCATGCCCAGGCGCTCGGCGGCGTTTTCACCACTGCCGGTGGGTGGAATCACACCGTCGATCAGGGCCAGGCGCGTCACCCGCTCCGGCAGGGCACCGGCCAGCACGATGGAGACAATCGCGCCCAGCGAATGCCCCAACAGGCTGAAGCGCTTCCAGCCCAACTGCTTGGCGACCTGCAAGACGTCGTAGACGTAGTCCCACAGGGCATACCCCGCGCCCACCGGTCGATGCCCGGAATGCCCGTGCCCGGCCATGTCCAGGGCGACGATGCGCAGGCCGTGGAGCTTCGGCGCCAGGCGCGCGAAACTGTTGGCGTTGTCCAGCCAGCCGTGCAACGCAATCACCGGCTGCCCGTCCTCGGGGCCGAACAGATGGGCCGCCAACTCGATATGCGGCAAGCTCAGGCGCACCTCTTCAACGGCATGGCTCATGCGCAACGTCCCTGCCCGGCCTGGCGTTCCCAGCGGGCGAAAATATCCTTGAGCAAGCGCGCGGTGTCCTGCGGACGCTCCAGGGGAAACATATGGCCGCCGGGCATGCTCAGGGACTCGCCATGGGGCAGGCGACCGACACTGCGGGTGTGATGGGGCATGACCACACGACTCTGCTGGCCGCGGACCACCGCCAGCGGCACCTTCAAATGCCGGGCCAAGCCCGGGCTGGTATGCGGGACGCCACGATAGATGCTGATTTCCGTGGCCGGATCGAAACTCAGGCGCAGGCGGTCACCGTCCTGGCGCAGACCGTGTTGCAGATAGGCATCGAAACACTCCGGATCGAAACCGCGAAACAGGGTCTTGCCGGCAAAGTAGCGGCGCGCGGATTCGAGATCGGCAAATTCCTCCCGGCGCCCCAGGGTCCGACCGGCCGGCGTCAGGCGATCAATAAAGCCCAGGTGTTTGGCCGCGCGGATCACCCACTGGTCGGCGCGGGTCAGCACCGGCGAGTCGAGCATCACCACGCCCTTGTAGAGCTGCGGACAACGCAGGGCCGCATGCAGGTGCAGGACACCGCCGAGGGAATGGCCGACGCCCCAGACCGGTTCGGGCTGTTGTTCCAGGTGGTGGATCAGTTCGTCGACCAGGTTGTGCCAGTTATCGTCCGCCGGGAAACGCGGGTCGTGGGCATGCTGTTGCAGATGCGCCACCTGATACTCCGGCGCCAGCGCGGCGAACAATTTGCCGTAGGTGCCCGAGGGAAAACCGTTGGCGTGGGCGAAGAACACGGGCTGCGACATACCGGGAGCATCTCGAAAAAGACAGGTGTCCATTGTCGGCACGCGCGGGCCCGACAGCAATGACCGTAACTGCCAGGAATGATGACAGTCCGGCCATGGCTATGCTCCGACTCAGTTCGCCGGCGCTGCTTGCCCCAGCGGCACCACGGCCATGGTCAGGCGCGACACGCAACTGGCCTTGCCTTCGTCGCTGCTCAGGCGGATGTCCCAGACATGGGTGGTACGGCCGATATGGATGGCCTTGGCCACCGCCGTGACCCGCCCGCTGCGCAGGCCGCGCAGGTGGTTGGCGTTGACTTCCAGGCCGACGCAATAGAATTTGCTCGCGTCGATGCACAGGTAACTGGCCATGGAGCCGACGCTTTCGGCCAGCACCACCGAGGCACCGCCGTGCAGCAGGCCGTAGGGTTGATGAGTACGATGATCGATGACCATGCTGGCGGTCAGCGAGTCGTCATCAAAGGCTTCGAAACGAATATCCAGCAATTCGCCGATGGTATTTTTCTGCGAGGCATTGAGTTGTTCGAGATTCGGTACGGTGCGCCACAAAGCCATTGTTGATTCCCCTATTGTGGTTATTCATCGTTGCGGCGGCCATCCCCTCGAACCGTGCTCGCCTCAAGCACCACACGGCCAAGGCCCGACCAACCAAGCAGACGCTCGGTCGACTATTTCACGGAAGAACAGAAGCTCGCAAGCTGAAAAATACCCCATCAAGCGCAGGAGAGTGCCGCCCGCGCGAGGAAAGCCGGGCGGAATCTGATAGTCGCCGAAGGGCATATCGCGTCGAATTTCCGCCTTCCAGCCCTTGCAAGAGATCTCCATGGCAACGATAGGCCGTCTTCTTCGTCGCTTCATGCCCTCGGGTAATGCCCAGGTCAATTCCCAGGTCCCCGTTCTCTCAACCCCCAGCCCGGGCGAACTGCACGGCGGCACGGTCCGCGAGCTGATGCCGGAGGATTTCTCGCAGATCGAACGGGACCTGACCCTGCTGGGCTTGAAGGACTCGCTGGTCCAGGCGCGCGGGTTCCTGGGCAGTGCGCCATCCCTGCGCCAGTACCCGTTGGCCGACCTGTTGGAACTGATGGTGGCCGCCGCCGCGCGCTTCACCGGCATCCTGAACAGTTGGGACGGTGTTCACCTGGACGGTGGCGGCCGGGTATCCCTGCATGTGCAGAAGAAACTCTTCGACTTGCGGGTGCCGCCCTCGCTCTCACCGCAACTGACCAATGCCCTGAAGCGCTGCGCCCTGAACATCGCCGCGCGGGACCCGCAGGCCATCGAGTGCCTGCCGTTCCAGGACGAGGAAACCCGCCGCGCCTTCAGGTACTGGAGCAAGGCGTCGATCTGCCAGGCGCTACGGACCTTGCAGGTGACCAACGTCAATATGATCGGTGTCGACCTGAGCGGCGGCGATTTACGCGGAGTGAGATTTTTCGGGCAGTACCAGGAGGCCGACTTCAGGGCGGCCAACCTCAACGGCGCATTGCTCTCGAGTGGCTTCAAAAACAACGACTTCAGCCATTGCGACCTGAGGAACACCGTGCTCTCCGGTCACTTCGAGGCCTGCCTGTTCAAGGGCGCCAGGGTCAATGCCGCGACCTTGAAAAACACCCGCACCGATCTGCTCGGCGCGGTGTTGAGCCACTGAAGCTCAGGGGTGCCTGACGCCCAACAGCGTCATCGCCCCGTCCAGCGGCAACTCCCCTTCCAGCTCGGCGAGACTGGCCGTACCCATCGGCTCGGGCTGGTGCGCATGGCCGTGCTGCAACAGACTGAGCAGATTGCCCACCAGCGGCTGATGACTGACCAGCAACAGGTTCTCACCAGTGTCGAGCCGCTGGCTGACATCCCGCGGATTGCTCTCCGGGGTCAGCCAGGGCACGGTGATGATCTCGGCCTCGAAACCCAGCGCCTCGCGCACCAGCTGCGCGGTTTGTTGCGCCCTCAGGTAAGGGCTGGCGTAAATCGCCTGCAACGGCTGGCCGATCAATTGTGCGGCACTGCGCAGGACCTGCTCGCGGCCATGGGCGGTCAACGCCCGTTCGGCGTCGCTGCGAGCCTGGGGTTCGGCTTCGCCATGACGCAGAACCCAGAGTTTCATAGCTTGGGCTCCTCGTCACGGGCCGGATGCGGCGCCGGCGGCACCACATGCGGCGCTTCGCCGTCCGGAGCCCGGGGGGTCGGCCAGTCGGCGAATGGCCAGGGTTTCTGTTCGGTATGGAAACTGCCGAAGCGACCGATCTGGGCGAGGAACTGGCTCAGGCTGTCGCCGAAGCTCATCAGGTTGGCACTCGGCGCGCCATAGAACAACCTATAACCAAGCTGCACCAGCACTACCCCGCCGAGGATGAACTGGGCAACCTGCCAGACCAGCAGGAACACCAGCATCCAGACAATGCGCAACACAATGGATTCGTACTTGGACTCGTTCATGACTTGCTCCCGTGGCGCTGGATATCAGTTGAAACCGCTGGTGGAAATAAAATCGACATCGGTTTTCGGCTCGCCGCGCATCAGCAGCTCGATCACCTGGTTCAGGGTCCGCCCTTCAAACAGAATGGCATGCAATCCGGCCACCAGGGGCATATAGACCCCGACTTCCTGCGCCTTGACCTTGAGCACCTTGAGCGTATTGACCCCCTCGGCGACCTCGCCCAGGCGGGTAACCGCCTCTTCCAGGCTCAGCCCCTGGCCGAGGGCAAAGCCGACCTGGTAGTTGCGGCTCTTCGGTGAGGAACAGGTGACGATCAGGTCGCCGACCCCGGCCAGGCCAAGGAAGGTCATGGGGTTGGCGCCCTGGCTGACGGCAAAGCGGGTCATTTCCGCCAGGGCCCGGGTAATCAGCATGCTCTTGGTGTTCTCGCCCATGCCCAGCGCCACCGCCATGCCGGCAATGATCGCGTAGACATTCTTCAACGCCCCGCCCAGCTCGACGCCAAAGCGGTCGGCGCTGGCGTAGACGCGGAAGGTCCGACCGTGCAGCGCGGCCTGGACGCGGCTGCAGAGTTCCTCGTCTTCACTGGCGACCACCGTGGCGGTCAAGGCATGTTCGGCCACTTCGCGGGCCAGGTTCGGCCCGGACAACACACCGATCCGTGCTTGTGGCGCGATCTCTTCGAGAATCTCGCTCATCAGCTTGAAGGTGTGCGCCTCGATGCCCTTGGTCAGGCTCACCAGCAGCTTGCCGACCAGGCGCTCGGCATGGGGCGCCAGGACACTGCGCAAGGCGCTGGAGGGCAAGGCGACAAAAAACAGTTCGCAGTCGTCGAGGGTAGCGACCAGGTCGGTGACCGGCTCGACCGCCGGATGCACCTTGATGCCCTTGAGGTAACGCGGGTTCTCGCGATTGACGCGAATCGATTCGGCCTGCTCGGGATCACGCATCCATTGACGCACCCGGTGACCGTTCTCGGCCAGCAGATTGGCGATGGCGGTGCCGAAACTTCCGCCACCCAGAACCGCGATTGGGTACTGTTCAGTCATATGTAACCCGTCTATCCCTACCAATGGCGATGGCTGCATTATACGGAGCACGCCACCGGCAGCCAGCCCCAATACAAATCCTCTAACCTTGTGGGAGCCCGGCTTGCCGGCGATGGGGCCTTTGAGCCTTGCAGCATCCTTACGGACGCCATCGCCGGCAAGCCGGGCTCCCACGGGTTTGCGACGAGGTCACGGCTACGGCAGCTTGACCGATTCAGCCTATACAATGACGGCCATACGCCATGGCAAACCCGCCAAGCTCGGTTAACATGCACGGCTATTATTTTTTTCAAGGCTGTGCCGTGTCTTTTGGCCCTCCCACCACGCGCTCCTCCGTTGTCCTGGCCCTGATGTTCAGCGGCCCGTTGCTGGCTGACGACCTGTTTATGGAAAACCAGCCCCTGCCCGAGGTGCTGACCGCCACCCGCCTGAAACAATCGCCGGCCGCGGTCCCTGGTAGCATGACGGTGATCGACAATGAACTGATCAAGGCCAGCGGCGCCCGCGATATCAGCGAGTTGCTGCGCCTGGTGCCGGGCATGATGGTCGGCTACACCAACGGCAACCAGGCCAGCATCAACTATCACGGCACCGATGCCAGCAATGCCCGGCGCATGCAGGTACTGATCGATGGCCGCTCGGTCTATCGCGCGGGCCTGGCGACCGTGGACTGGAGCGATATCCCGGTGGCCCTCGAGGATATCGAGCGCATCGAAGTGTTCCGCGGCCCCAACACCGTCAGCTACGGCGCCAATGCGCTGATGGCGGTGGTCAATATCCTCACCAAGTCACCGGGCAGTACCCACGGCTCGACCCTGAAGATCACCCGTGGCGAACGCGGCATCAATGACTGGTACGCCAGCCAGGGCAGCGGCTGGGGAAGCGGCGACCTGCGCCTGTCGATGTCCGGCGAGGAGGACGAAGGCTTCCAGAGCGACCACCTGGGCAATGACTACCGTGACGGCCGGCGTGTTACCCGAGTCAATCTCTCGGTCAGCCAGATGCTCAACGAACAGCAGAGCATCGACTGGCAATTGAACGTCAAGGACGGCACCAACCAGCGTCCCTACACCTACAAGGCGGTATTTCCCGGGATCACCGCGGCCGGTGACAACTCCGACGTGCTGGCCAAGGACTACGCCGACTCGCTGCGCTGGAACCTCGATCTCAATCCCCAGCACAGCCTGTATATCCAGGGTTCGGCCCAGCAATGGGATCGCCAGCAGGTCTGGCAAGCCTGCGATGCCAAGATCTCGTTCAGTCCGCAACTGACCCAGTTGTGGCAGTTGAATCCCAACTATGCCGAAAACCTGGCCCGTAACATGACCCGTTATGCCGTCGGCAGCCCCCCTCCGGGTGGCGTCCAGGAGCAGACCCTGGCCAATCAGGTTCTGGACCAATGGTTCAATCAGGGCGCCAGCCAGACGGTCTGCGGCAATATCGACCAGAGCACCCGCGAAACCCGCTACGACCTTGAACTGCAGGACACCCTGAGCCTCTCGGACAGCCTGCGCCTGGTCAGCGGCATGAACTATCGTTATGACAAGGCCGACTCCGAGACCTACTTCAACGGCAGCATCGACGACAGCACCTGGCGCTTGTTCGGCCAGCTCGAATGGCGCGCCAACGAACACTGGCTGGTGCAGGGCGGCGCCATGTACGAAGACGCGCAACTGACCGGCGCCTCCCTGACCCCTCGCTTTGCGCTCAACTACCTGATCAATCCCCGGCACGGCTTGCGCGCGGTCTACTCCGAAGCCATCCGCTCGCCGGACATGTTCGAGAACAACGTCAACTGGAGTTACAAGGTCACCAATCTGAGCTCACCCACCTACGGCCAGAACAGCGGCCAGTATTTCGTCCAGACCCGTGGCCCGGGAAACCTGGACAAGGAACGGATGCGCTCGCGAGAATTGGGCTATAACGGTTTCTTCGCCGAGATCGGCCTGAGCCTGGACGTGAAGCTGTTCTATGACGAAATCAGCGACATGATCAGCACGCCGTTGCGCAACAATCAGTTTATCGCCAGCAATGCCAACAGCTCGCGCTTCACCGGCAGCGAGGCCCAGTTCGACTGGCGCCTGGGCAGCGCCGACCGCCTGCGCCTGACCTATGCCTATGTCGATGTCCAGGCCAGCAACCCGGTCGACGAGCAGTTCACCGCCCGCAACAGCGGCTCGGCCGGCTGGATGCGCGACTGGGGCGACGGCTGGTCGAGTTCGGTCTTCTACTATGGCGACGATGCCATCAACCAGTATCGCTTCGAGCGGGTCGACCTGCGCCTGGCCAAGCGGATTGCCTTTCGCAGGGCCAGCCTGGAACTGGCCGGGATGCTCCAGCAACGTCTTGACGACCAGCCCGTCACCTGGATCGACAACAACTACAACCAGCGCCGTGCCGTCTACTTCAGCGCAGAACTGGAGTTCTGAGCATGAGGCGACTGGGGTCAAGGACGACATCGGCATGGAGCCACCGCCTGAGGCGACTGGGCCTGGCCCTGCTCGTGCTGTTGTCGAACGACCCGGCGCGCGCGGCCGAGGTGCTGTTGACCGGCATCGAGGACAGCCCCGGGGTCCGCGCCTTTACTGCCGCCCTGGCGCAACAGCGTCCGAACGATCAGATACGCTTCGTGCCCCTGGCGCAGATGCCCGAACCCGGGCGCCTGCCCCCCGCCACCCGGTTGATCCTGCTGGACCCGCCCAGCCTCGACTGGCGGCTGAAGGATAAACAGGGACCGGCGACCCTGGTCCTGCGCATCAGCCGCCTGCAGGCGATGCAGCGCCTGGGAAGCGGCTCGCCGGCCAATTTGAGCCTGCTCTGGAGCGATCCGCCGCTGTCGCGCCAACTGCGCCTGATCCGCGAGATCATGCCCCAGGCCCGGCGGATCGGCGTGCTGTATACCCGCGACAGCGAATTCCTGCTGAGCGAACTGCACCAGGCGGCCCGCCCCCTGGGACTGGAGATCGTCCCCCAGCGCTGGGACGACACCAGCGACAGTCGCCCGTTGCAAAGCCTGCTCAGGAACAGCGACGTGCTGTTGGGGCTGGACGATCCGACCTTGTATAACCCAAGGACCGCGAAGAACCTGCTGCTCAGCAGCTATGCCCGGCAACTGGCGCTGATCGGCCCCAACGCCGGCTTCGTCAAGGCCGGCAGCCTGGCCAGTACCTACAGCGACCAGAGCGACTGGCTGGCGATCCTCGACGGGCTGCTCGACCGCGCCCCGTCCGGCTGGCCGGGGAGCCTGTACCCGCCACGCTTCAAAGTCCTGAGCAACCCGCAAGTCGCCCGCTCCCTGGGTATCGAACCGATCGACGAAGCCTCGCTCGCCATCCGGCTGGCCGAAGGAGAGACCCGCCCATGACCCTGCGACGGTATTGGGGCATCAGCGCCCGGACTCAGATGATCAGCCTCGGCCCCGCGCTGCTGCTGACGTTGCTGCTGATCAGTTTCTTCACCTTCGTGCGGATCCAGGACCTGCGCCAGGAACTCGACCACACCGGTCAACTGATCGCCAACCAGTTGGCCCCGGCCACCGAATACGGGGTGATTTCTGGCAACAGCGAAGTCCTCGAAAGCCTGATGCGGGCAACCCTGGCCACGCCCCACGTGCGCTTCCTCGAAGTCCAGGACCGCAGCAACAACATCCTCGTCTATGTCGAGCAACCCGCGCAGGAGCGCGCCCGGCCGCAGTCGGTGAAACTGTTCCAGGCACCGGTGCGCCTGCAGCGCATCCAGCTGGACAACGACTTCCTGCAGGGCGGCAGTGCCTCCGGCGCGATGCCGAACGAGGACTATCTGGGTCGGGTGATTGTCGGCATGTCCAATGACGCCTTCAGCCAGCGGCAACAGGAAATCCTGCTCAAGGCCGGGATCCTGGCCCTGTTCGCCCTGTTCTTCACCTTTCTCCTGGCCCGCCGGCTGGCGGCCAGCCTGGCACAACCGATCAGCGCCATGGGCGTGGCGGTCAAGGCAATTCAACAGGGCGATTACAAGACCCAACTGCCAGTGGTCGACGACGCCGAGCTCGGTGCCCTGTCGCGACATATCAACAACCTCGCCGGCGCCCTGGAGCAGGCCAGCCGCGAACAGCACCAGGCCATTGCCCAGTTGATCCAGACCCGTGAGGAAGCGGAACGGGCAAACAATGCCAAGTCGGATTTCCTGGCCATGATGAGCCACGAACTGCGTACCCCGATGAACGGTGTACTGGGCATGCTGCAGTTGCTCGAAACCACCGAAATGACCGAGGAACAGAGCGAATACGCGGCCCTGGCCTCGGAGTCCACCGAGCACCTGCTCAAGGTGATCAACGATATTCTCGACTTCTCGCGGATCGAACGTTCGGCCCTGGAGCTGGAACATATTCCGTTCAACCTCGCGGAACTTATCAACAGCTGCGCCCAGGCCTTCCAGCACAACGCGAGCCAACGCGGCCTGCACCTGGACCTGCAGATCCCCACGGACATGCAGGCCCTGCAGGTCAAGGGCGACCCGACGCGAATCCGCCAGATCCTGGTCAACCTGATCGGCAATGCGCTGAAATTCACCGAACACGGCAGCGTCGGCATCGAGCCGCACTGGCAGGCGCTGGACGACGATGTGCTGTGGTTCACCTGCACGGTGCGCGACAGTGGCATCGGCATTTCCAGCGAACGCCTGGAACTGATGTTCGATGCCTTCCAGCAGGCCGACAGCTCGATCTCCCGGCGCTATGGCGGCACCGGCCTGGGCCTGCCGATTGCGCGGACCCTGGCCGAGCGCATGGGCGGCACCCTGCACGCCCGCAGCGAAGAGGGCCAGGGTTCGGTGTTCACCCTGGAAATTCCCCTGGCCCTGCACCACCCTACCGAAACCGCCGCCTTGGCGCCCATGTCGAGCGGCCACGGCGAAGGCCGCAAGGTGCTGCTGGTGGAAGATAATCCGGTCAACCAGACCGTCATCGACGCCATGTTGCGCGGCCTGGGCTTCGACGTCAGCCTGGCCACCGACGGCGCCCAGGCCATCGACCGGGCCAGGAACGGACTGTTCGCGGCCATCCTGATGGACTGCCGGCTACCGGTCGTCGACGGCTACGAAGCCACCCGGCAAATCCGCCAACTGCCCGAGTACGCTCAGGTACCGATCATCGCCCTGACCGCCAACGCCTTGCAGGGCGATCGCGAAAACTGCCTGCGGGCGGGCATGAACGACTACCTGTCCAAGCCTTTCAAACGCGTGGATTTGCAGCAGATTCTCCGACAATGGCTGCCCTGAATACGATGTGCGACTGGCGTGAAAGACGAAAGTGCGGCAGTCTTAGGCACCCGAATGAGCTGGAAAACCGGCTTGAATAAAAATTTCAGTGCACAAGTGTACATTCATGTCCTTGGTGCTGTGACTTTCACCACAACGCAATAGTCTATGAGTAGGCTGTCGATTCGAGGCATGAACGCTTCGATCGGCCGGGAAGATTTGCCCCACCTGCCGCATGGGACTATTGAGGAGCTCGCATGACCAAACAAAACGCCTTTACCCGGGAAGATCTGCTGCGCTGCAGTCGTGGCGAGCTGTTCGGCCCAGGTAACGCGCAACTGCCCGCCCCCAACATGCTGATGGTGGATCGCATCACCCATATCAGCGAAGAGGGCGGCAAGTACGGCAAAGGTGAATTGGTCGCCGAGCTGGATATCACTCCGGACCTGTGGTTCTTCGCCTGCCATTTCGAAGGCGATCCGGTGATGCCGGGCTGCCTGGGCCTCGACGCCATGTGGCAACTGGTCGGTTTCTTCCTCGGCTGGCAGGGTCTACCAGGCCGTGGTCGCGCGCTGGGTTCGGGCGAAGTGAAATTTTTCGGCCAGGTCCTCCCGACCGCCAAGAAAGTGACCTACAACATTCATATCAAGCGCGTCCTCAAAGGCAAGCTGAACCTGGCCATTGCCGACGGTTCGGTAACGGTCGACGGTCGCGAGATCTACACCGCCGAAGGCCTTCGGGTCGGCGTTTTCACCTCCACTGACAACTTCTAAGGGTTATTCGCATGCGCCGCGTCGTTATCACTGGTCTGGGCATCGTTTCGTGCCTGGGCAATGACAAAGAGACCGTCTCCGCTAACCTGCGTGCAAGCCGCCCTGGCATCCGCTTCAACCCGGAATATGCCGAAATGGGTCTGCGTAGCCAGGTTTCCGGCTCCATTGACCTCAATCTCGAAGAGCTGATCGATCGCAAGATCTATCGCTTCGTCGGCCACGCGGCGGCTTACGCCTACCTGGCCATGAAAGACGCCATCGCCGACTCAGGCCTGAGCGAAGAGCAGGTTTCCAACCCGCGTACCGGCCTGGTGGCCGGCTCGGGCGGCGCCTCGACCCTGAACCAGATGGAAGCGCTGGATATCCTGCGCGAGAAGGGCGTCAAGCGCGTCGGTCCGTACCGCGTGACCCGGACCATGGGCAGCACCGTTTCCGCGTGCCTGGCCACGCCGTTCAAGATCAAGGGCCTGAACTACTCGATCTCCTCCGCCTGCGCCACCAGTGCCCACTGCATCGGTACCGCCCTGGAGCAGATCCAGATGGGCAAGCAGGACATCGTCTTCGCCGGTGGCGGTGAAGAAGAGCATTGGAGCCAGTCGTTCCTGTTCGACGCCATGGGCGCGTTGTCCACCCAGTACAATGACACCCCGGAAAAGGCCTCCCGCGCCTACGACGCCAAGCGTGACGGTTTCGTCATCGCCGGCGGTGGCGGCATGGTGGTGGTCGAGGAGCTGGAGCACGCCCTGGCTCGCGGCGCGAAGATCTACGCGGAAATCGTCGGCTACGGCGCTACCTCCGACGGCTACGACATGGTCGCGCCAAGCGGCGAAGGCGCGGTCCGTTGCATGCAGATGGCCATGGCCACCGTCGACGGCCCGATCGACTACCTGAACACCCACGGCACCTCGACTCCGGTCGGCGACGTCGCGGAAATGAAAGGTGTGCGTGAAGTCTTCGGCGACAAGGCACCGCTGATCAGCTCGACCAAGAGCCTGTCCGGTCACTCCCTGGGCGCCGCCGGCGTTCACGAAGCGATCTACTGCCTGCTGATGATGGAAGGCAAGTTCATTGCCGGCTCCGCCAACATCGAAGAGCTGGACCCGGAAGTCGCCGACATGCCGGTCCTGACCAAGACCCGCGAAAACGTCGAGCTGAACAACGTGATGAGCAACAGCTTCGGCTTCGGCGGCACCAATGCCACCCTGGTCCTGAAGCGCTGGCAGGGCAAGTAAGCCCGGCTTGATATGAAAAAACGCCCCGACTGGTTCGGGGCTTTTTTTTGCGCGCGTGTTTTGCGTGGATCGTTCCTGCAGGAGCAATCATAAACATTGAAACCAGACGCAGACTTGTGGCTAGCGGGCTTGCCACAGGACCTCGCTCGACTTCAAATCACCTTAAACTGGCGAGCATTGTAACCGGCTCCCGCCAGGGCCCGAGCGCGAAAAAAGCTGAACATCACCCACGCCGAGTGATCTATAAAGTTCAGGGTCTTTTCCCGTCACTCTTCATGAGGTTTGTCATGACCATCACCATCAACACCGAATCCAGCGAAGGTTTTCGTCACAGCCTGCAGATCGATGACCACCTGTTGTTTGCCGATGTGCCCAGGAGCGCGGGGGGCGAGGGCTCGGCACCGGAACCCCACGATTATTTCGACGCCGCCCTGGGGACCTGCAAAGCCTTGACCCTCAAGCTCTACGCCCAGAAGAAAGGCATCCCGCTGACAGGGGTCACAGTCGAGGTCAAGCGTGACAACAGCCAGGAACAGAAAGGCAAGTACGGCTTGCAGGTCAAACTGACCCTCAAGGGCGCGCTCAGCGATGCCCAGCGCGAAGAGCTGCACAAAGTCGCGGATCGCTGCCCGGTCCACAAGTTGATGACCAGCACCGAAGTCAGCATCGAAACCCTGTTGGCCGAAGGCGCCTTCAGCCAGTAACGGCGGCGGCGAAAAAGCGGGTTATGCTTTGCGCATTGCCCGCTGAGCCAGGAAGCCTCCCCCATGAACACACCACTGGTGATCCGTCCTCGCGCCGAGGATGTCGAAGGTCAACCGATCCTGCGCCCCCTGCCCTCGGCCCAGTGCCGCAGCGTCGGGCCGTTCGTGTTTTTCGACCATATGCTGGAAACCCGCTATCCACCGGGACGGGGGATGAATGTGCGGCAGCACCCGCATATCGGCCTGTCGACCCTGACCTACCTGTTCGACGGCGAGATCGTGCACAAGGACAGCCTCGGTTCCGAGCAGCAGGTCAAACCCGGCGATGTCAGTTGGATGACCGCCGGCAGCGCCATCGCCCATGTCGAACGGACCCCGGCCGAACTCGTCGCCAGTGGCTCCAGCCTGCATGGCCTGCAAATCTGGCTGGCATCGCCCAAGACGCTGGAACAGGGGCCTGGGCATTACAGCCATCACCCGGCCGCCAGCCTGCCCGTCAGCGACAACCTGGGGGTGCGGATCCGCCTGGTGGCCGGCAGCGGTTTTTGCCTGACCTCACCGGTACCGGTGTTGTCGCCCACGCTGTATGCCGATATCCACATGGAAAGCGCGACCACCCTGCTGATTGCCGATGAATATGCGGAACGAGCGATCTATTTGCTGGAAGGCGAGGCACAGCTGGAGGGTGAAGCGCTGGAGCCGCGCAGCCTGGTAGTGCTGCCGACAGGGCAAAGCCTCACGCTGTTCGCCGAGGGTGAATGTCATCTGGTGGTGATCGGCGGGGCGCCGCTGGATGGGCCGCGGCGGATGAACTGGAACTTCGTGGCCAGCGATCCGGCGTTGATCGATAGTGCCCGCCAGCGCTGGGCGGCCGGGGATTGGCCGACGGTGCCGGGGGAAAGCGAGCGGATCGAGTTGCCACGATAAACGCTAGACCGCGTTATCGTTCTTTGCGGCGATGCGACAAGTTCCGCTCCCACAATGTTCGTGTCTGACCGAGAGTTTTCGGTGCGACTCGATCCTGTGGGAGCGGAGCTTGCCCGCTAAGAGCCCCTCAAGAGCGCCAGAAGGCCCATGATCAAGCCATGGACCTTACAAGACTCAGCCCTTGAACACTTCTTCCAGCAGGTTGTGCATCGACACGAACGCGCGGCCAGCGGTCTTCGCGTCATACATCATCATGCCCGGGACATTGGCGTGCGGATCGGTGAAGGAATGCACCGCGCCGCCATAGCTCAACAACTGCCAATCGACACCCGCGGCATTCATTTCCTCTTCAAATGCCGGCAGTTGCTCTTTCGGCACCAACGGGTCGGAAGCGCCATGCAGCACCAGCACCGAACCTTTGATGCTCTTCGCATCCGCCAGGTTCGGCGTATCCAGCGTGCCGTGGAACGACACGGTGGCTTTCAACGGCGCGCCGGTACGGGCCAGCTCCAGCGAGCAGCAACCGCCAAAGCAGAAACCGAAAGTCGCCAGCTTCGCCGTGTCCACCGCCGCCAACTCCTGGCCTTGCAGCGCTTCGAGCGCCGCCTGCATGCGCTTGCGCAACAGGGCACGGTCATTTTTCAACGGCATCATCGCCGCGCCGGCTTCGTCGTTGTTACCCGGGCGAACCGACTGACCATAGAGGTCGGCGATCAACACCACATAGCCCTTGGCGGCCACCGCCTGGGCGATCTTCTCGGCACCGGCGCTGACGCCCATCCAGTTCGGTGCCATCAGCAGGCCCGGGCGCGGCCCCTTGTGACCGGCGTCAAAGGCCAGACGACTCTCATAGGACTGGCCATCGATCTGATAGACCACCGAACTCACAGTAACTTGGCTCATTTCGGACTCCGATAAAAACATCCAAGGATAAAAAAACCCGCCGAAGCGGGTTTTCGTACGACGAGTTTAAACCGACAACTCAACCAATAACTTGTTCAGACGGCGCACATAAGCCGCCGGATCCTTCAGGCTGTCACCGGCCGCCAGGGCCGCCTGGTCGAGGAGGATGTGCGACAGATCGCCGAAGCGGTCCTCGTCCGGCTCGCCGTCGAGCTTCTCGATCAGCGGGTGCCCCGGGTTGAATTCGAAGATCGGCTTGGAGTCCGGCACCTTCTGCCCGCTCGCCTCGAGGATCTGGCGCATCTGCAGGCCCAGGTCCTGCTCACCGATGGCCAGGATCGCCGGGGAGTCGGTCAGGCGGTGGGAAACCCGCACTTCGCTGACAGCGTCGCCCAGGGCGGTCTTGATCCGCTCAACCAGGCCTTCCTTGGTCTTGGCGACTTCCTCGGCAGCCTTCTTGTCCTCTTCCGAGTCCAGGTTGCCCAGGTCCAGGTCACCGCGCGCCACATCGACAAAACTCTTGCCGTCGAACTCGTTGAGGTAGCTCATCAGCCACTCGTCGATACGATCGGTCAGCAGCAGCACTTCGATGCCTTTCTTGCGGAAGACTTCCAGGTGCGGGCTGTTCTTGACCTGAGCGTAGGTTTCGCCGGTCAGGAAGTAGATCTTGTCCTGACCTTCCTTGGCGCGGGCCAGGTATTCGGCCAGGGACACCACCTGCTCGCCGTCGTCCCCCTGGGTGGAGGCGAAGCGCAGCAGGCCGGCGATTTTTTCCTTGTTGGCGAAATCTTCAGCCGGGCCTTCTTTCATGACCTGGCCGAAGTTTTTCCAGAAGCCCTTGTATTGCTCAGGCTCGTTCTTCGCCAGTTTTTCCAGCATGTCGAGGACACGCTTGGTCAGCGCCGACTTCATCGAGTCGATGATCGGGTCTTTCTGCAGGATTTCCCGCGACACGTTCAGGGACAGGTCGTTGGAGTCGACCACGCCCTTGATGAAGCGCAGGTACAGCGGCAGGAAGGATTCGGCCTGGTCCATGACGAATACGCGCTGCACGTAGAGCTTGAGGCCCTTGGGTGCTTCACGCTGGTACAGATCGAACGGCGCGCGGGCCGGTACGTAGAGCAACGAGCTGTATTCCAGCTTGCCTTCGACCTTGTTGTGGCTCCAGCTCAGCGGATTCTCGTAGTCATGGGCGATGTGCTTGTAGAACTCCTGGTATTCCTCGTCCTTCACCTCGGTGCGCGGACGGGTCCACAGGGCGCTGGCGCGGTTGACGGTTTCCCATTCCTGCGCCGGCTTCTCCTCGCCTTCGACCGCGGCCACTTCTTTCGGCAGCTCGATCGGCAGGGCGATATGGTCGGAGTACTTCTTGATGATGTTGCGCAGGCGCCAGCCATCGGCGAATTCGTTCTCACCGGACTTCAGGTGCAGGACGATACGGGTACCGCGGTCGGCCTTCTCGACGGTGGCGACTTCGAACTCGCCTTCGCCCTTGGACGACCAGTGCACGCCTTCGCTGGCGGAAAGACCGGCGCGACGGCTGAACACTTCAACCTGGTCGGCGACGATAAAGGCCGAGTAGAAGCCCACGCCGAACTGACCGATCAGGTGCGAGTCCTTCTTCTGGTCGCCGGAGAGGTTTTTCATGAAGTCGGCAGTGCCGGATTTGGCGATGGTCCCCAGGTGGGTGATCACATCGTCACGGCTCATGCCGATACCGTTGTCTTCGAGGGTGACGGTGTTGGCGTCCTTGTCGAAGCTCACGCGGATTTTCAGTTCCGCGCCACCTTCCAGCAACTCTGGCTTGGACAGGGCTTCGAAACGTAATTTGTCGACAGCGTCGGAGGCGTTGGAGATCAATTCGCGAAGGAAAATTTCCTTGTTGGAATACAGCGAATGGATCATGAGGTGCAGCAGTTGCTTCACCTCGGTCTGGAAGCCCAGGGTTTCCTTTTGAGTTTCCACACTCATGGTCATCAAACTCCAATTGGATGGCAGTGGCCGCCCCCCGAAAGGGTTGGCGGCGGGTTGTCATCAAAGTTGGGGGCTATGACGGGGATTTCAAGTGCCCGGGAGCGTTTCCTCGATCTTGAAGTGGGCGCGGGCGGTGGCAATCGGCTCGGCCGCGCTGCTTTGCCAGGCGGTGATGGCAACGTTCGCCACCCGTCGGCCCTGGCGACAAAGCTGGCATTGGGCATAAGTATCGCGATATTGCCCGGCGCGCAGGTAGTCGACGGAAAAGTCGATGACCTTGGGCACCCCCGGCGAGCCGGTCAATACCAGCAGGTGCAGGGCCGCGGCCAGCTCCATGAATCCGGCGATGACCCCGCCGTGAATCGCCGGCAGCAAGGGGTTGCCGATATTGTCCTGGTTCGCCGGCAGGCAGAACAACAGTTCGTCGCCCCGCCGCGAGCAATGGATACCGATCAGCTTGGCGTAGGGGATGCGCTGCAGCAATTGCCCGTAGTCGCCCTGCTGGTGGGCCTGCTGCAGCAGAGCCTTGAAGTCGTTGCTCATGCCGCACCGCCGTTGAGCGAACCGCTGAAGCTCCGGGCGCCCTTGATCCCCTTGCCCATGCGCATGAACGTGCCGACCACGTGGGCGATGGGCTGTTGGGGATCATCCTGATAAGCAAAGCCACGGGCGAAGATAATGTCGCGGGTCACCCGATAGCACTCGGCAAAACCGTAGACATCCTTGAGGGGCGCCGCCGGGTTCATATAGTCGATGCGCAGATCCAGGGTCGGACAGACCTCGAACTCGGGCAACACACACAGGGTGGCCATGCCACAGGCGGTGTCCATCAGGGTCGTCAGCGCGCCGCCGTGGATCACCCCGGTCTGCGGATCGCCGACGATCTCGGCGCTGTATGGCAGGAGCACGGTCAGGCCCTGGGCATCGGCGCTGTGCAAACGCAGTCCGAGGACCTGGCAGTGGCGGATGGCACTGAGAAAGCGGGTAGCACGCTCGAAAATCGGGTTCTGGGTCATGAACGGGTGGTTCTCATCCGGAGAAACGCAGCCAAAAAACGAAACACAGAGAAAAAGTTCCGTTCGGTCGGTACTTATATATCTTTTAAAATCAAGGAACTTAACCCTTGGGAGCGTGTTCTGAAGGCCAGTAGTCAGTGATATCCACACAGGAGCAACACCCCCATGCGTAAGACTTTAGCTATTGCCTTGATGTTGACCGCTACCCTCGGTCTCGCCGCCTGCGATAAAAAATCCGAGGACAAAGCTCAAGACGCCAACCAACACGCTCAAGACGCTCAGAAAAGCATGAGCGAGGCTCAGGATAAGGTGAACGAGGCCGCCAAGGAAAACGCCGATGCTGCCAAAGCTCAGGCTGAATCCAGCAAAGCAGCGGCACAAGAGCAATCCAAGGAAGCCACCGGCTCCTGATGGAAGCCTGCCGGAGAACATCCGGCAGTAAAAAGGAAGCCCGCCTTGTGCGGGCTTTTTTTTGCGCGTTGATCCCCCTCCTTCGGCTACCTGCGCAATAGCAATCCGCCCTGATCAGCCCGCCTTTCAATCGCCCTCATAGCAGGGAATTTACCGGACAACCACACCCTGATACATCTTGACATATTGAATGCTCAGTCAGATAATCAGAAAAATAAGGACACATAGATTCAAATAATCTCCTGTCAAAACTGCCGGATACGGGTGCTGACTGGAGGAGCATGGACGCGAATTTATTTGAGGCAGTCGGCATGACGACCCCAAGCTATTATGGAAAATGGCAGGAAGGCTGGCGCCTCTGTGCCAGCTTGACGACAGCAATTGTAGCTGTCGCATTGACAATCTGGGTCGCCCAACCTGATGTGGCAGGTGTGCGCAACATCTCGGTATTCTCGGCGCGTTGTGCGCTGGTTTTGTTCTGCACGGCATTCGCCGCTTCGGCACTCCAGGCGCTATGGCCTGCCCCCCTGACTCACTGGCTCAAACGTAACCGGCGCTACCTGGCGGTTGCTTTCGCCATGGCCCACACCGTGCATCTGTCAGCAGTCATTGCCTTTGCCATCGCGGCACCGGCGCTGTTCGATACGGCAAAACCGCCATTTGCCTTCAGCATTCTCGGCGCTATCGGTTACCTGTTCATGTACGCAATGGTCGCCACCTCCTTTGACCGGACGGCTGCCTGGTTGGGAAGTAGCCTCTGGCAATGGCTGCATCGGCTAGGCAGTTACTATTTGTGGTCAATGTTTCTCTCAGCATTCACCATCTATACCCTGCACCGCCCCACAGTGGAACTTCACGTTATCCTTTGCGTTGGCCTACTACTGACTGTCTATGGTCTGCGCGTAGCCGCCTGGGTCAAACGCTCACCACTTAAAGTACAGGGCAGCGCCGCACACTGAGCCGCCGTGTATTGTCGTTAAGTTTCCATTCGCACTATGGATCAATTTCAATTTTCGTTATTCGATAATTGCAAGGAGCTTGTCTGTGTCCCTTTCCCACGGTTCAAAAAACCGGATCGCATTGGCGGCTATCTGCCTGGCGTCCCTGATGTTCGGCCTGGAGATATCCAGTGTCCCGGTTATTCTGCCTGGACTGGAAACAGTGCTGCAGGCCGACTTTAAACAAATGCAATGGATCATGAATGCCTACACCATTGCCTGCACAACCATCATGATGGCCACCGGCACCCTGGCTGATCGCCTTGGCCGTCGCCGCGTATTCATTATCAGCATCCTGGCGTTTGGTATCACCTCATTGATCTGCGGCCTGGCACAGGATGTCTCGGTACTGATCGCCAGCCGATTCCTTCAGGGCTTGGCGGGCGGTGCGATGCTGATCGCACAGGTCGCCATCCTGTCCCATCAGTTCCAGGAAGGACGTGAGAGAAGCAAAGCCTTTGGTGCCTGGGGCATCGTATTCGGCATGGGCCTGGGCTTCGGGCCGATCATTGGGGGCCTGATCGTGGCAATTTCCAGCTGGCAGTGGGTGTTCCTGGTCCACGTGCTGATTGCCGCCGTGACCCTGCTCCTGGTGTTCACCGGTGTCGAAGAGTCACGCGATCCACAAGTCAGGAAACTCGATTCCATGGGCATCGTGACCCTGTCCCTGACAGTCTTCGGCTTGGCCTACTACATCACCCAGGGCCCTGACCTGGGCTTTGGCAGCACCCAGGCCCTGTGCATCCTGGCCGCGACGGTGATCAGTTTCATGCTGTTCCTGTATGCGGAAAAGAAACACTCCCATCCCATGTTCGACTTCTCGGTGTTCAGGATCCGCAATTTTTCCGGCGCGCTGCTGGGTTCGATCGGCATGAACTTCAGCTTCTGGCCATTCATGATTTACCTGCCCATCTACTTCCAGAGCGGGCTGGGCTACGACCCGATCACCGCCGGCCTGTCCTTGCTCGCCTATACCCTGCCGACCCTGGTGTTCCCACCCATCGGTGAGCGGCTTGCCTTGCGCTACCGCCCGGGCATCGTGATTCCTTGCGGGCTCTTTACCATCGGCCTGGGCTTCATGCTGATGAAATATGGCAGCAGCCTGGAACAGGCCAGCTGGCTGACCCTGCTACCCGGCTGCCTGATTGCCGGTATCGGCCTGGGCATCACCAATACGCCCGTCACCAACACCACCACCGGCTCCGTGGACAGCAGTCGCGCAGGCATGGCATCGGGTATCGACATGAGCGCCCGGATGATTTCGCTGGCCATCAATATTGCGCTGATGGGACTTATTCTTTCACAGGCCGTGTACACACAACTGAAACAACACTTGCCGGATACTATCGACACTGCACAACTCCACGCGCTGGCCGATTCGATTTCTTCCGGCAATACGCTGATCAGCCAGAACTTCAATACCCTGGTACCATCAAGTGCTATTCACGACGCCCTGACCCACGGCTTTGGTATCTTGATGTTATATGGTGGCATCGGCGTCTGGTTACTCGCCGCTATCAGCCTGGCGATATTTGCACCGCAATCAAAACAGCGCTTGGCAACCAACTAAAGCCCCACCCAGAAATACTCTTAAACAATAACAACGCCTCCCTCTTTTTCGAGCGGAGGCGGTTTTTGCGTGCGTCGTTCAAGAGCATAGAAAGTAAAATAACAACATAAAGCAAATAAGGGAGCAAAGTATGTGTGGAATCACAGGCTGGGTTTCGTACGGCCAGGATCTGCGTTCTCAACGTCATGTCCTGCAAGATATGACCGACACCATGGCGTTGCGCGGCCCCGATGCCGAAGGCCTATGGATCAAGGGCCCGGTGGGGTTCGGTCATCGACGCCTGTCGGTGATTGACCTGGAGGGTGGCAGCCAACCGATGCTGGCCAAGGATAAGCAGGGGCAGGATGCCGCGGTTATCACCTACAGCGGTGAGGTCTACAACTTTCAAGAGTTGCGCGCGGAGCTGCGCGCTCGCGGTCACCGGTTCACCACACTCAGCGATACCGAAGTGGTGCTGGTGGCCTATCTTGAATGGGGTGAGTCCTTTGTCGATCATCTGAACGGCATCTATGCCTTTGCTATCTGGAACGTTCATACCCAAAAACTGCTATTGGTTCGTGACCGCGCGGGCGTAAAACCGCTGTTTTACTATCAAACCCGCGACGGCGTGATCTTCGGCTCCGAACCCAAGGCACTGCTGGCCAATCCCCTGGTGCCACGCCGGGTCAAGGCCGATGGTCTGCGTGAAATCCTGGAGATGGTCAAGACACCCGGGCATGCCATCTTCGAAGGTATGCACGAGGTGCTGCCCGGCGAGTGGATACGCGTGACCCAGGATGGGCTCAACCGCCAGCGCTACTGGCAATTGGAGGCCCGCGAGCACGAGCATGACCTAGGCCAGACCATCAGCCACACGCGCGACCTGCTGGAAGACATCGTCGGCCGCCAGGTCGTCGCCGATGTCCCCTTGTGCAGCCTGCTGTCGGGCGGCCTCGACTCCTCGATCATCACCGCACTGGCGTCGAAAAAGCTCCTGCAAAGCGGCAAAGGCAATATTCGCTCCTTCTCCCTGGAGTTCCGCGAGCACGGCCAGGACTTTGTCGCCAACAACTTCAACCTCACCCCCGATGCCCCTTTCGTCAAGGCACTGGTGGAGCAGATCCACTCCAGACATGAGGAGGTGATTCTCGACAGCGCGCTGATGGCCGATCCGCAACTGCACGTCAAGGTCGTGCGTGCGCTGGACCTGCCTCCCGCCTTCTGGGGCGACATGTGGCCGTCGCTCTATCGACTCTTCGAGGAAGTGCGCAAGCACTCCACTGTCGCCCTGTCGGGTGAGGCGGCGGACGAACTGTTCGGTGGCTACCGCTGGTTCCACGATCCGCAGGCTATTTCCGAGAACTTCTTCGGCTGGATGACCTCGGCCACCGGTAAATACTTTGATGGCAAGGCCCTGCTGGCGCCCGACCTAGTCAAGAAGCTCGATATCCAGGCCTTCCTGAAAGACAGCTACGCCCAGGCCATCAGCGAAGTCCCTGTCCTGCCCGGGGAAAGCGCGGTCAACCGGCGCATGCGCCAGGAAACCTACGTTCACTTGACGCGCTGCATGCAAATCATGCTCGACCGCAAGGACCGTATGAGCATGGCGGTGGGACTGGAAGTCAGGGTGCCGTTCTGCGATCACCGCCTGGTCGACTACGCCTTCAATATCCCCTGGGAAATGAAAGCCTTCGATGGTCGGGAAAAAAGCATCCTGCGCGCCGCCGTGAAGGACCTGTTGCCCGCCTCCATTCTTGACCGCGTCAAGAACCCCTACCCCGCGACCCAGGATCCAGCCTACGAGCAACAGCTGCGAACCTCCATGCAGCAAATTGTCGACGACCCCCATGCGCCAGCCGCGCCACTGCTGGACAGCAAGCGCATCCAGCAGTTGCTGGGCACGGACATCGGTGCGTCGTCTTCGCGCCAGAACCGAATCGGGATGGAAATGGCCATCGGCCTCAATACCTGGCTGAACGAGTACGACGTCACCCTGGACCTTTGAGTCCGGCGGCGAACTCGCAACTCCCCCTGGCCACCCGCTTGAGCCGGGCTTCAGCTTCGATTTCCATCCTTCAGGAGAGGGCTCATGGACGATAACCAAATGTGGGCATTCAAACCTTACACCCGGCAAACCATCCGCAATGCACCGCAATGGACCCGCTTCTCGGCGGAGCAGCGCGAGGTCATTGAAGTGGTTTCCCTGGTACTGCCGTTTCGGGTCAACAACTACGTGCTCGATGAACTGATCGATTGGGACAACATCCCCGACGACCCTATCTATCGGCTGACGTTTCCCCATCGGGACATGCTGCGCGAACACGAATATGCCGCCTTGCGTGATCTACTGGCGGCCGCCGCGCCGCAACCGGATATCGACAAGCTGGTCAACAGCATTCGCCAGCGGATGAACCCGCACCCGGCGGGGCAGATGACCCACAACGTGCCCCACCTGCACGGCAAGCCCCTGGCCGGTATCCAGCACAAATACCGGGAAACCGTACTGTTTTTCCCCAGCGCCGGGCAAACCTGCCATGCCTATTGCACCTTCTGCTTCCGCTGGCCGCAGTTCGTCGGCATGGAGGACCTGAAGTTCAATGCACGCAGCTCCGAGACGCTGGTCGAATACTTGAAGCTGCACCCCGAGGTCACTGACGTACTGATCACCGGCGGCGATCCACTGGTCATGAGCGCACGGGCGTTGAAAGCATATATCGAACCCCTGCTGACGGACGAACTGGCCCATATACAGAACATCCGTATCGGCACCAAGTCGGTGGCCTACTGGCCACAGCGCTTCATCAGCGACAAAGACTCCCTGGACCTCCTGCAGCTGTTCGAAAGCGTTGTCGCCGCCGGGCGAAACCTGGCGATCATGGGTCACTACAATCACCCACGCGAACTGAAACACCCTCTCGCCCAGACGGCGGTGCGCAATATCCTCGCCACCGGTGCGACCCTGCGCATCCAGGCACCACTGATCCGCCATGTCAACGAGTCGCCCGAAGACTGGGCCGAGTTGTGGACCACCGGCGTGCAGTTGGGGGCCATCCCCTACTACATGTTCGTCGAGCGCGACACCGGCCCCAGCGAGTACTTCAACCTGCCACTGGCCCGCGCCTATGAAATCTTCACCCAGGCCTACCGCAGCGTCTCGGGTCTGGCGCGCACGGTAAGGGGCCCGTCCATGAGCGCCTTCCCAGGCAAGGTGATGATTGACGGGATCACCGAGATCGCCGGGGAAAAGGTCTTCGTCCTGCAGTTCCTGCAGGCCCGCGACCCGCTGTGGGTGCGCCGACCGTTCTTCGCCAAGTTCGACCCCGAAGCCACCTGGTTGGACGACCTGGTGCCGGCCTTCGGCGAAAAACGCTTTTTCTTCGAAAAACAGATGGCCGCCAACGACGCCGTGATACCGGTGGAGTTGATCGATGAAGACGAACGCCTGCTGGAGGTCACGGAATGAACCACTCTTTGCCCGACACCAATGTCCCCCGCTACGAAGTCTTCGCCTTGCGCTACGCCACCCATGGCGAGCGGCGCAGCGCTGAAAACTACCTGGGCGATGATCCCCACGATGACATTTCGATGCCCCTGGACTTCTATATCTGGGTGATCCGGGACGGCCAGCGCACGATTCTGGTCGATACCGGTTTCAGCGCCGAAATGGCCGCGCGGCGCAAACGCACCTACCTGCACTCCCCGGTCCAGTTGCTGGAGCGCCTGGACATCGATGCCAACGCCGTGCAGGACATCGTCATTACCCACATGCACTACGACCATGCCGGCAATATCGATGCATTTCCCAATGCCCGACTGCATCTGCAGGAAGCCGAGATGGCCTATTGCACCGGTCGCTGCATGTGCCATCAACCACTGCGCAAACCCTTCGAAGCGCGTGATGTGGCCTCTGCCATCGAGCGCCTGTATGCCGGCCGGGTCGAGTTCGCCAACGGCGACAAAACCATCGCTCCCGGCATCAGCGTGCACTTGCTGGGCGGCCATACCGCCGGCCTGCAAGTGGTCCGGGTGCATACCGCGCGCGGCTTCATCGTGCTGGCCAGCGATGCCGCGCATTACTGGGACAACCTGCGTTCGCGTCGGCCATTCCCGATCGTGCTTGACGTGGCCGGCATGCTCGACGGCCACCAGCGCATCGAAGATCTGGCCGCCGGGCCGCAACACATCATCCCCGGCCACGACCCGGCGGTACGCCTGCGGTTCCCAAGCTGGAGAGGTGAGTCGGACATTGTCGCCCTGCACGAACATCCGGTTTCCAACCTCGCGCTGGATGCGGCGCCCTGGGCAAATGAATGAAAGGGCTCAGCGTAGCCCCGCAGCGGACCAGGAGGTTCGAACAATGCAGCCAATAAAAGTGGCAATCATCGGCATGGGCCCAAGAGGCCTGACCGTGCTGGAAAGGATGTTGGAACATGCTCGCACGCTAGCGGCGGGCACACGCTTGCAGATCGAGATCTTCGACTCCCGGCCTCTCGGAGAGGGAGCACATGATTCGCGGCAACCCGATCACTTGTTGATTAATACCGTGTCGTCCCAAGTGACCATGTTCGCACCGTCGAGCCTCGCCGGCGCGGAACAGGATTTGTCCCTGGTGCAATGGGCACGCCGGGAAGGTTACCGTCGCGTGGGGGCGCTGTATTGCCGAACCAGCGCCGAGGTGGGCGAGCCCATTACCGATGCCGACCATCTACCGCGCAGCCTGCTGGGGGAATACCTGGCCTGGTTCTATCAGCACCTGGCGCGGCAACTGCCGTCGAACATCGCGCTCATGCCGAGGCCACACAAGGTCATCGACCTGATCCCCAAGGGCGAAAGCTACGACGTGGTTCTGGAGAATGGCGACGTCCATCCGGTGGACTACGCGGTGATTGCCACCGGGCATGGCAACCGTCAGCCGACGGCCCAGGACCTCGAGCTGTCGGCATTCACCGAACAGCAAGCCGCCAATAACCGGCTCCTGAGCTATTTCCCCAGTCCCTACCCGGCGCAGGGCCTCGATCGTATTTCCTCCCTGGCAACCGTCGCCATCCAGGGCTTTGGCCTGACCGCCCACGATGTCATTTCCGCCCTGACCCTGGGTCGAGGCGGACGTTACATCGAGCACGAAGGGCGGCTGAAATACCTCGCCTCCGGCGAAGAACCCCGGCTACTGCTGTTCTCGCGCAACTGCCTGCCATTCGCGGCGCGCGGGATCAACCAGAAAGGCTTGACCGGCAAACACACCGGGCAGTTCTTCACGCCAGCCGCCATGCTGGCGCGCCGTGAGCGCGTGCTGGCCAGTACCGGCAGCGCGCAACTGGACTTTCGCCACGATGTACTGCCCTTGATCATCAAGGAAATGGCCTATGCCTATCGAATCGCGGCAACGGCGCAACCGGTGGCCGCTGATGGTTTTGAGCCCAGTGCCGAAGAGCTTGTGGCGATCAACGGGATTCTCTGGCCCCTCGACGGCCAGGCATTCGCCAGCCAGGAGGATTTCGGGCGCTTTTTTGAATCCCTGGTTCGCGATGATCTCGCCCACGCTCTCAAAGGCAATATTGGCAGCCCGGTAAAAGCCGCCACCGACGTCTTGAGAGACACCCGCGAGGCTTTGCGCGTGGCGGTCGAATACAGCGGCCTGAGCCCCGCCTCCCACCAGTACTTCGTCGAGCATTTCAACGCGATCACCAACCGTGTCTCCTTCGGCCCGCCCAGGCAGCGCAACTTCGAATACCTGGCCTTGCGCGAGGCCGGCCTGATCGACATCGCCGGCGGCCCGGGCGCGCAACTGCTCATGGATCACGACCGCGCCCAATTCCGGATCGACACCTACTACCCCGAGCACATCGAGCAGCGCTACGCCGATGTCGTGGTGGTTGCGCGCCTGGACACCTATTCGCCGCTGAGCGACGCCGCCGCGCTGACGAAGAACCTGCTTGCCCGCGGCTTGATCCAACCTTATCGCAATGGCGGGTATCACCCCGGTGGCATCGACATCGACGCCGACCTGCACCCACTCAACCTGTTTGGAAAACCGGAAAAGCGCCTCTGGGCCATCGGCTATCCGGTCGAAGGCCTGCATTTCTATACCCACGCCCTGCCCCGTCCCGGGATCGCCTCGCGTCAGACCCAGGACGCGCAACGTTGTGTCCTCGGCCTGTGGGAATCGATAGCCGAGCGTCAGGGGCTTGCCCACCTCGCATCGGCCAATGATGACTGCAATCGCTCGGCCAATGTGCTTTCAGGAGGCCGACCTTGATCAGACTGCATGGTTTTTATCGCTCGTCGGCGACCTATCGGGTACGTATCGCCCTGAACCTCAAGGCGCTTGATTATGTGTCGGTGGAGCACGACCTGACCCAAGGCGAACATCGCCTGGCTCCCTACCTGCGCCTCAATCCCCAAGGCCTGGTACCGGCCCTGGAAATAGATGGCGGGGTGCTGACGCAGTCGCAGGCAATCATCGAGTACCTGGATGAGGTCTATCCAGGCGTACCGCTGCTGCCATCGACCCCACGAGACCGCGCCCGGGTACGGGCGCTGTACCAGCTTATCGCGGCAGACACCCATCACGTGACCGCGATGCGCGTCGGGGCCTACCTGCGAACGCAACAGGGGGCCAACGAACAACAGGTCCGCGAATGGCAACACCACTGGCTCAGCGAAAGTTTCAGCGCCCTTGAAGCCCTGCTCGACAGCGGCGGCCCAGCCGCTCGCTTCGCCCACGGCAACCAGCCGACGCTCGCCGACATTGCCCTGGTGCCCCAGGTCTACGCGGCCCGGCGCCTGAACCTGGCAATCGAGCCATGGCCGAACCTGAGCCGGGTCGTCGAAAACGCCCTGGCCGAACCGGCGTTTATCCGCGCGCACCCGGACAACCACGCAGTGCCTGCTCAAAGCCTCGAGGCTTTGACATAAGCCTGTGCCTGATCACGTTTAGCTACACCCGCTACACCACGTTTCACCCACAAATATAACCAGCAAGGAGAGTGCAAGATGGGCCTCAATACGTACTTTGACCGCAAGCATCTGGAAGCGCATTACGCAACGACAGAAGACTACAAGCAGCGGTCCGACTCTTGGGAAACCCTGGCTAAACACCCGATCAGCCAATGGTATGCCGAGCAACTCAAAGAGCTGAAGTTCACCGAGGTACTTGATGCGGGTGCCGGCCTGGGCCGGTTCAGCGATGCCGTGGCGCGCTCCAAGGACGTCAATATCACCGCGATCGATATCTCCCCGGAAATGGTGCAAGCCACACGTGAGCGCGTGGAAGGCCTGCCGGGCAATCATCGGTTCATTCAGTCCTCCATCGAGGAGGCACCGTTTGAGCAAGGGGCTTTTGACCTGATCCTGGCCAACCTGGTTCTGCACCACGTACCCGACATCAAGGTCGCGTTCGAGAAACTGGCCACACTGGTCAAACCAGGTGGACACATCAGCCTGCTGACCGCCGACTTCGATTGGATGCACGAATTGAATCGGCTGCAGGATCATGCCTTGCTTACGCTCGGCTTCCCGTTTGACGGCCCGGCATTGACCGCCGCCGGTACCAACAGCTTCTGCGAAGCCAACATCCAGCGCTTCGTCCCGGCATCCCTAACGCTGGTCAAAAAGCCCTGGTTTGACGGCACCATGGTGTTCCCGGACGTCGACGCCGTGCTGAACTTCTACACCCGCACCCTGCGCTATAAAAACATCGCCCAGCAGATCGGCGACGATTCGCTCAAGCACGCCGCCCGTGAACTGATCGAAAAATATTGCCTGCAGGATGGCGAGCTGAAAGTGTCCAGCAGCGTCTACCAGTATGTGTTCAAGAAGCTCTGATGAGCTAGATCGACGCGCAGACTGAACCGATGGCCACCCCAGCCGGGGTGGTCATCGCTTGGCAATGGCCGCCATGGACATATCGACAATGGCCGTCAGGCGTGACTCTTCGTGGACCATTTTACCGAATACCCGTAGCCCCTGGATCATGCACAGCAGGAAGTCGCCCACTGTTTTCTCATTCAGGGTCGAGTTGAACACCCCTTCGGACTGACCACGGATGACCGCCGCCGTCAGCAAGGTCAGGGTCCGGCTCATGAAGGATTCGATGCGTGCGTGCAACTGGGTGTCTTCCGGCATCATCTCCAGCGTGGTGTTGACGATGAAGCAGCCATCCAGGCCCTCGAGCGCGGAAGCGGAACGGGTGTAATGCAGCAACGCCGCCCTGAGCGACTGATCGGCGGGTTCGCTGGAATTGAGCCGAGCCGCCAACTGGGCGATCGAGCCGTCGCTGTAATGCTCGATAGCCGCCAGCAGCATGCCGTGCTTGTCACCGAAAGCACCGTACAAACTACCGCGCATCAGCCCGGTGGCCTTGCAGATTTCGTCCAGCGAGGTACCGCGATAGCCGCGCGCCCAGAAAACATGCGCAACAACCTCGGAAATAGCGGCAACGTCGAACTCTCGAGGACGTCCACGAACCGGAGGGCTGGCGGTTTTTTTGGCAGGATCGGTATTAGGCATGCTCGCAATAATACATTGACGGGATGGCAGGGTGGCAAAAAAATGCCCCATGTCGCCATCCGACACAGGGCACGCTTACTTATCCACAATCCGCCGCGGGCGGGCGCCTCAGGCCAGGGCTTCGCTGCGCTTGCCAAGCAGGCGGTCGATCAGCACTGCAATCGCCAGCATCACCACCGACGGCACCAGCCACGCCAGGCCCTGCTCGCTCAGCGGCAGGTGCGACAGTTGCGTCGGCATCCAGTCCGCCAGCCCGGCGCCCTTGAGGGCGTCGATCATGCCGAACAGCAACGACACCAGCATCACCGGCCCGACGATACGCCCCTGCGCATGCCAGAACGACTGGCAGAAGCTCAGGGCCACCAGGGCGATGCACGGCGGGTAGATCGCGGTCAGGACCGGGATCGAGAAGGCAATCAGCTTGGTCAGCCCCAGGTTCGACACCAGCAGCGAGAACGCCGCCAGGATGATCACCAGGTTCTTGTACGACAGCGGCAGGACACGGCTGAAGTACTCGGCGCAGGCGCAGGTCAGGCCCACCGCCGTCACCAGGCACGCCAGGGAGATCAACACCGCGAGGAAACCGCTGCCGAGGGAGCCGAAGGTGTGTTGCACATAGGCGTGCAGCACCGCCGCGCCATTGCTGGCCCCGGTCGCTATTTCATGGCTGCCCGAACCCAGGCGGAACAGGCTGATGTACACCAGCGCCAGGCCGACCCCGGCAATCAGTCCGGCAATGATCGCGTAGCGGGTGATCAGCCGGGGCGAATCGACGCCACGGGAACGGATGGCATTGACGATGACGATACCGAACACCAGGGCGCCGAGGGTATCCATGGTCAGGTAGCCATTGATAAAGCCCTGGGAGAACGGGGCCGCGACGTACTCGGGAGTGGCGGTGCCGATATCGCCGGCCGGCAAGGCAAACGCCGCGATCCCCAGGGCTGCCAGGGCAATGATCTTCAGCGGTGCGAGGAAACGGCCGACGGTGTCCAGCAAACGCCCAGGGTACAGGGAGATGAAGAACACCAGCAGGAAGTACACCGAGCTGTAGAGCAACAGCGCCAGCGGGCTTTCACCGGTCAACGGCGCCAGGCCGACTTCGAAGGATACGGTGGCCGTGCGCGGGGTGGCGAACAATGGGCCGACCGCCAGGTAGCAGGCCGCGGCCAACAAGCCGCCGGCGAGCTTGCCGATGGGACTGCTCAGGTCATCCATGGCGCCGCCGACCTTGGCCAGCGCGACCACGGTGATGACCGGCAGGCCGACCGCGGTGATCAGGAAGCCCAGCGCCGCCATCCAGACATGGGGCCCGGACTGCAAACCGACGATCGGCGGGAAGATGATGTTGCCGGCCCCGACGAACAGGGCAAAAGTCATGAAACCAAGTGCCAGGATGTCCTGGCCTTTCAACACTTTCATTTAAGGAAATACCACACTGCTGAATCGGAATTTAGAGAGGGATTTCCCGTAGGGTGAGGGAAATGCTGTCGACCCGTATGGGGTTGACCCGTTTAGCGCGCGGCGGCCTTGTGGGCTGCGGACGCAAAGAGGCGGACATGCTAGCAAATCCAGGTACAAGGCGCACTATTTGAGGGCGCTCATGTCCTGCGAGCGACATTTCAGCGTCGCGTTTTCATATGAAATCGTTGTTGTCAGTGCCGGCCTCTTCGCGGCACAGGCGGCACAAACTTATCTGACACCCAGAAAGCACAAAGGCCACCCGAGGGTGGCCTTTGCTGGTGGAGCGTCAGCTAAGCGCGAGGCTTACTTGACTGCCCAACCGGTCAGCTCGGCCAGGGCCTTGCCGATGTCTGCCAGCGAACGCACGGTTTTCACACCGGCGTCTTGCAGGGCAGCGAACTTCTCGTCCGCGGTGCCTTTGCCGCCGGAGATGATTGCGCCCGCATGGCCCATGCGCTTGCCCGCAGGGGCAGTCACACCAGCGATGTAGGAAACAACCGGCTTGGTCACGTGTGCCTTGATGTAGGCAGCCGCTTCTTCTTCAGCCGAACCGCCGATCTCGCCGATCATGACGATCGCTTCGGTCTTCGGGTCTTCCTGGAACAGCTTCAGGATGTCGATGAAGTTCGAGCCCGGGATCGGGTCACCGCCGATGCCGACGCAAGTCGACTGACCGAAACCGGCGTCAGTGGTCTGCTTCACAGCTTCGTAGGTCAGGGTGCCGGAACGGGAAACGATACCGACCTTGCCTGGCAAGTGAATGTGACCTGGCATGATGCCGATCTTGCATTCGCCTGGGGTGATCACGCCTGGGCAGTTAGGGCCGATCAGGATCACGCCCAGTTCGTCGCACTTGACCTTGGCGTCCAGCATGTCCAGGGTAGGAATGCCTTCGGTGATGCAGACGATCAGCTTGATGCCGCCGAACGCCGCTTCCAGGATCGAGTCCTTGCAGAAAGGAGCTGGAACGTAGATCACGCTGGCGGTGGCGCCAGTCGCGGCTACAGCGTCTTTCACGGTGTTGAACACCGGCAGGCCCAGGTGCTCGGTGCCGCCTTTGCCCGGAGTTACGCCACCGACCATCTTGGTGCCGTATTCGATGGCTTGCTGGGTGTGGAAGCTACCCTGCGAACCGGTGATGCCCTGGCAGATAACCTTGGTGTCTTTATTGATCAGGACGCTCATTATTTGCCCTCCGCAGCTTTGACAACTTGTTGAGCAGCGTCGGTCAGGCTGGTAGCAGCGATGATGTTCAAGCCGCTTTCTGCCAGTACTTTAGCGCCCAGTTCAGCGTTGTTGCCTTCAAGGCGAACAACAACCGGGATTTTCACGCCGACTTCTTTCACCGCGCCGATGATGCCTTCGGCAATCATGTCGCAGCGAACGATGCCGCCGAAGATGTTGACCAGTACTGCAGCGACGTTGGTGTCGGACAGGATGATCTTGAACGCTTCGGTTACGCGTTCCTTGGTTGCACCACCGCCCACGTCGAGGAAGTTGGCTGGTTTGCCGCCATGCAGGTTGACGATGTCCATGGTACCCATGGCCAGGCCAGCACCGTTGACCATGCAACCGATGTTGCCTTCCAGAGCCACGTAGTTCAGTTCGAACTTGGCGGCGTGCGCTTCGCGCGGATCGTCCTGGGACGGATCGTGGAAGGTTTTCAGCTTAGGCTGACGGTACATGGCGTTGGCGTCGATGTTGATCTTGGCATCGAGGCAATGCAGATCGCCGTCGGCCTTGATCACCAGCGGGTTCACTTCCAGCAGGGCCAGGTCGTGATCCTTGAACAGCTTGGCCAGACCGACGAAGATCTTGGCGAACTGAGTCACTTGCTTGCCTTCCAGACCCAGCTGGAATGCCAACTCGCGACCCTGGAATGGCTGAGCGCCAACCAGTGGATCGATAGTGGCCTTGAGAATTTTCTCAGGGGTGTCGTGCGCGATTTTCTCGATGTCCACGCCACCTTCGGTGGAAGCCATGAACACGATGCGACGGCTCGAACGGTCAACGACAGCGCCCAGGTACAGCTCTTTAGCGATATCAGTGCACGATTCAACCAGGATCTTGGTGACAGGCTGGCCATTGGCATCAGTCTGATAGGTCACCAGACGCTTGCCCAGCCACTGCTGTGCGAAGGCTTTAGCGTCTTCTTTGCTGCGAACCAGCTTAACGCCGCCCGCTTTACCGCGACCACCGGCGTGGACCTGGGCTTTGACAACCCATTCGGTACCACCGATCTTGTCGCAAGCTTCTGCTGCTGCTTCCGGGGTATCTACCGCAAAACCCTGGGATACTGGCAGGCCGTACTCAGCGAACAGCTGCTTACCCTGATACTCGTGAAGATTCATGCTTTTTACCGTCTTCGTTAGGTACTGCGCATTCGGTGCTGCACTGATTGCAGTGCCGCACCACCTGTGACTGCTGCTCGCGTCGTCTTCCGGTTGCCCGGCCCGACGACGCAAGACTGCGTCCAGCGGACGTTCCGCGGTGAGTCTTGCGCGCAAGGCTCACGACGGGCGGGCCGCCGTGGTTTCTTATTATCTGCTTAGCGTTTTTTCTTGTTGGCAATGTGGATGGCGCCGCCATTCACTGCCAGTGCCGCTTCGTGCAATGCTTCGGACAGGGTCGGATGGGAGAAAACCATCATGCCGATGTCCTCGGCACTGGTGCCGAATTCCATACCGATCGCGCCTTGCTGTACCAGCTCGGCAGCGCTTGGGCCAATCACATGGACGCCCAGCACGCGGTCGGTCTTGGCATCGGCGATGACCTTGACGAAACCGCCGGTATCGTTGGCTGCCATGGCACGGCCACTGGCGGCGAACGGGAAGGTGCCGATGTTAACTTCAACGCCCTCGGCTTTCAAAGCCTGTTCGGTTTTACCGACCCATGCAATTTCCGGGTGGGTGTAGATAACCGATGGGATCAGGTCGTAGTTCATCTGGGCTTTGTGGCCCTTGATGCGCTCGACGACCATGATGCCCTCTTCCGAGGCCTTGTGTGCCAGCATCATGCCACGCACCACGTCACCGATGGCGTAGACGCCCGGTACGGCGGTGGCGCAATGATCGTCGACGTGCACGAAACCGCGCTCGTCCAGGACCACGCCGCAATCAGCCGACAGCAGGTCGGTGGTCACAGGGCGACGGCCAACGGCAACGATCAGCTTGTCGAAGGTAATGGTCTGTTCGCCGGCGGAGTCGGTGTAGGTCACCACCACTTCCTTGCCCTTGTTGACCTTGGAACCGGTCACGCGAGCGCCCAGCTTGATGTCCAGACCTTGTTTGGTCAGGGTTTTCAGCGCTTCCTTGGAGACGGCGGTGTCGGCAGCCATCAGGAAGGTGTCCAGCGCTTCCAGTACAGTCACTTTGGCGCCCAGACGGGACCAGACGGAACCCAGTTCCAGCCCGATCACGCCGGCACCGATCACGCCCAGGCGCTTCGGTACGGCCTGGAATTCCAGGGCGCCGGTCGAATCGACGATCACGTTCTGGTCAACCGGAGCCGGTGGAATGTCAATCGGACGCGAACCTGGCGCCAGGATCACGTTCTCGGCTTCGATCACTTCAACCGTGCCGTCAGGCTTGGTCACTTCGACTTTCTTGCCAGCCAGCAGCTTGCCGTGGCCCTGGATCGAAGTCACGCCATTGGCCTTGAACAGCGTCGCCACACCGCTAGTCAGGTTCTTGACGATATTGGCCTTGCGACCAACCATCGCCGGCACGTCCATTTTCACGGCGCCGGTAGAGATACCGTGGATGGCGAAGCCTTCGGTGGCTTCATGGAACTTCCAGGAGCTGTCCAGCAGCGCCTTGGACGGAATGCAGCCAACGTTCAGGCAAGTACCGCCGAGGGCCAGCTTGCCCTCTTTATCCTGGTACTTCTCGATGCAGGCAGTCTTGAGACCAAGTTGCGCTGCCTTGATGGCGGCTACATAGCCGCCAGGGCCGGCGCCAATCACTACCACGTCGAATTTCTGGGTCATGTGTCATTCCTTATCGAATCAAACCGGACGGCCCCTCGTGGGGACCGTCGTGGGACGAAGCTGATCGTTTAAGCGGGCAAGGCACAAGCGCCCTGCCCCTTGGGTGCAATCAGATATCCAGCAGCAGGCGAGCCGGGTCTTCCAGCAGGTTCTTGATAGTCACCAGGAAAGACACCGCTTCCTTGCCGTCGATCAGACGGTGATCGTAGGACAGCGCCAGGTACATCATCGGCAGGATCACCACTTCACCCTTGACCGCCATCGGGCGCTCATTGATGTTGTGCATGCCCAGGATGGCGGCTTGTGGCGGGTTGACGATCGGAGTCGACAGCAGGGAACCGAATGTACCACCGTTGGTGATGGTGAACGTACCGCCGGTCATTTCGTCGATGGACAGCTTGCCGTCACGGGCTTTCTTGCCGTAGGTGGCGATGCCGTTCTCGATTTCGGCCAGGCTCATCAGCTCGGCGTTGCGCAGGACCGGGACCACCAGGCCACGATCGCTGGACACAGCGACACCGACGTCGGAGTAACCGTGGTAAACGATGTCGCCGCCGTCGATGGAAGCGTTGACCGCCGGGAAGCGTTTCAGCGCTTCGGTGGCTGCTTTCACGAAGAACGACATGAAGCCCAGGCGCACGCCATTGTGGGTCTTCTCGAACAGGTCCTTGTACTTCGAACGCAGGTCCATGATCGGCTTCATGTTCACTTCGTTGAACGTGGTCAGCATCGCCATGTTCGACTGCGCTTCAACCAGGCGCTTGGCCACGGTGGCGCGAACGCGGGTCATCGGTACACGCTTCTCGACGCGGTCGCCGGCAGCGAACACCGGCGCGGCGGCGGCCGGAGCGGCAGCCTTGGCTGGAGCGGCGGCAGGCGCGGCTTTCTTGGCGGCAACAGCAGCCACCACGTCTTCCTTGGTCACGCGACCGCCTTTGCCGGTACCGGCAACGGCAGCGATGTTGATGCCGTTTTCTTCAGCCAGCTTGCGCGCCGCCGGTGCAGCCACCGGATCGTCTTCGCCAGCAGCGGCCGGAGCAGCCGCCTGGGCAGCAGCAGCCGGAGCAGCGGCGGCGGCAGGAGCGGCAGCGGCAGCGCCGCCTTCAACGATGGAGCCGAGGACTTCGTCGGACAGAACGGTGTCGCCTTCGTTCTTGACGATAGCGCCCAACACGCCGTCGGCGGTAGCCAGTACTTCCAGGACCACTTTGTCGGTTTCGATGTCGACGATCAGGTCGTCACGCTTGACGGCGTCGCCCGGTTGCTTGTGCCAGGTGGCAACGGTGCCATCGGCAACCGATTCCGGGAAAGTGGGGGCTTTGATCTCGATAGCCATTATCTGTGGTTCCTTAAATTCGGTTTCAGGTGCGCGAAGGCGTTAAACAGTAAAGGCATCTTGCAGCAGTTTTTCCTGCTGCTCAGCGTGCATCGATGCATAACCACAAGCCGGTGCGGCAGAGGCGTCACGGCCGGCGTACTCAAGTACCAGCGACTTGTTGTGCCCGCCGACAATGCGACGCATGTGATGCTGACTGCTGTACCAGGCGCCCTGGTTCATCGGCTCTTCCTGACACCAGACGATGTGCTTGAGGTTCTTGTACGGCGCCAGGATTTCGATCAGGTCGTCTTCCGGGAACGGATACAGTTGCTCGATACGCACGACGGCGATGTCGTCACGGCCTTCGGCACGACGTTTTTCCAGCAGGTCGTAGTAGACCTTGCCGCTGCACAGAATCAGACGACCGACCTTTTTCGGGTCCAGGGCGTCGATTTCCGGGATAACGGTCTGGAACGAACCTTCGGCCAGATCTTCCAGCGTCGAGATAGCCAGCTTGTGACGCAGCAGCGACTTCGGCGTCAGCACGATCAGCGGCTTGCGCAGCGGACGGATGACCTGGCGACGCAGCAGGTGGTAGATCTGCGCGGGGGTGGTCGGCACGCAGACCTGGACGTTGTGCTCGGCGCACAGCTGCAGGTAGCGCTCCAGACGAGCCGAGGAGTGCTCCGGCCCCTGGCCTTCGTAACCGTGCGGCAGCAGCATGGTCAGACCGCACAGACGGCCCCACTTGTGCTCGCCACTGGTGATGAACTGGTCGACAACCACTTGGGCACCGTTGGCGAAGTCGCCGAACTGGGCTTCCCAGATCACCAGCGCTTCCGGCGTGGTGGTCGAGTAACCGTATTCGAACGCCAGCACCGCTTCTTCGGACAGGAACGAGTCGTACAGGTCGAAGCGTGGCTGACCTTCATACAGGTGCTGCAGCGGAATGTAGGTGCCCGCGTCTTTCTGGTTGTGCAGCACGGCATGACGGTGCGAGAACGTACCGCGGCCGATGTCCTGGCCGGTCATGCGGATCGGGTGACCTTCGAACGCCAGGGTCGCGTACGCCATGGTTTCGGCGTAACCCCAGTTGATCGGCAGGCCGCCGGCTTGCATCTTCTGCCGGTCTTCGTAGATCTTCGCGACCTGGCGCTGGACCACGAAGCCTTCCGGGATTTCCAGCAGCTTGGCGGACAGTTCCTGCAGGGTCTTCAGATCGAAGCGGGTGTCGTGACGTGCGGTCCACGCATGACCCAGGTATGGGCGCCAGTCGACGAACAACTCCTTGTTCGGTTCCTTGACCAGGCTTTTTACCACGTGCAGGCCGTTGTCCAGGGCGTTGCGGTATTCGTCGACTTTCGCCTGGACACGCGCTTCATCCAGCACCTTGGCCTGAACCAGGCGCTCGGCGTACAGCTCACGGGTGGTGCGCTGCTTGGTGATCTGCTGATACATCAACGGCTGGGTGCCGCTCGGTTCATCCGCTTCGTTGTGACCACGACGACGGTAGCAGACCAGGTCGATCACCACGTCGCGCTTGTACTGCATGCGGTAGTCGATGGCCAGCTGGGTCACGAACAGGACAGCTTCCGGATCATCGCCATTCACATGGAGGATCGGCGCCTGGATCATCTTCGCAACATCGGTGGCGTACTCGGTGGAACGCGAGTCCAGCGGGTTGCTGATGGTGAAACCGACCTGGTTGTTGATCACGATGTGCACGGTGCCGCCGGTCTTGAAACCGCGGGTCTGCGACATCTGGAAGGTTTCCATGACCACGCCCTGACCGGCGAACGCCGCGTCACCGTGGAGGGAAATCGGCAGAACCTTGTCACCGGTCGCATCGTTGCGACGGTCCTGGCGGGCGCGAACCGAACCTTCGACCACCGGGGAAACGATTTCCAGGTGGGACGGGTTGAACGCCATGGCCAGGTGAACTTCACCGCCGGTGGTCATCACGTTGGACGAGAAGCCCTGGTGATATTTCACGTCACCGGAACCCAACTCGACCTTCTTCTTGCCTTCGAACTCGTCGAACAGCTCACGCGGGTTCTTGCCGAAGGTGTTGACCAGCACGTTCAGGCGACCACGGTGGGCCATGCCAATGACGATTTCCTTGGTGCCATAGGAACCGGAACGCTGGATCAGCTCGTCGAGCATCGGAATCAGGCTCTCGCCACCTTCCAGACCGAAACGCTTGGTGCCCGGGTACTTGGTGCCCAGGTACTTTTCCAGGCCTTCGGCGGCGGTGACGCGTTCGAGCAGGTGGCTCTTGATGTCCGCGGAGAAGGTCGGACGGCCGCGCACGCTTTCCAGACGCTGCTGGAACCAGTGGCGTTGCTCGGAGTCGACGATGTGCGTGAATTCAGCGCCGATGGTGCGGCAATATGTCTGCTGCAACGCTTCGTGAATTTCACGTAGGCTCGCTTCCTCTTTGCCGATGAACAGGTCGCCGGCACGGAAGGTCGTATCAAGATCGGCATTGGTCAAGCCGTAATGATTGATCGACAGGTCTGCGGGTGCAGGACGCTGCCACAGTCCCAGCGGGTCGAGCTGGGCTGCTTGGTGGCCACGCATCCTGTAGGCCTGGATCAATCGCAGCACTTCAACCTGCTTCTTCTCGTGCTCACTGCTCACACTGCCGGCGGAAACCGGTTGGGCGCGGCGCTGGTTCTTTGCCAGCAAGACGAAATGATCGCGGATTGTCGAGTGCGAAACATCGGTGGCAGCGTTGCCGTCGGCGGGCAACGTCTGAAATTTGGTGCGCCACTCTTCTGGCACAGCGTTAGGGTCGTGCAGGTAGAGCTCGTAGAGCTCTTCCACATAGGCAGCGTTACCACCTGAAAGATAGCCGCTGTTCCACATGCGCTGCATCACGCTTTCTTGCATGCTTGGTCACCCTCGGTTAGGGGACACCACCGGCGAAAACACCACGCAAGCTTGCAGAAGTCCGAATGCAGCGACCAAAACAAGCCACTTGGGATCACGCTGATAGTCCGGGTACCAGCCCGGATGCCCCTGCTGGTCTCATTTCTTCAAAAATAAGAGCCACAGCTTTATGAGCCGTTGCTCTGGTTATAGCCGGAGCGCGGGTTGAAGCCCGCGCCCTGGCCTTTCTACGGTTACAGCGATACCACTCTTTACAACAGCTGGTTTACACCAGCCAGGTTACAGCCGCTGAATCACACGCCGCTTTGCAGCAGCATGTTACGGATGTGACCGATGGCCTTGGTCGGATTCAGGCCTTTCGGACATACGTTGACGCAGTTCATGATCCCGCGGCAGCGGAAAACGCTGAACGGGTCATCCAGCGAAGCCAGGCGCTCGGTCGTCTTGGTGTCGCGGCTGTCTGCCAGGAAGCGGTAGGCTTGCAGCAGGGCGGCCGGGCCCAGGAACTTGTCCGGGTTCCACCAGAAGGACGGGCAGGAAGTCGAGCAGCAAGCACACAGGATGCACTCGTACAGACCGTCCAGCTTCTCGCGCTCTTCCGGCGACTGCAGGCGCTCGATGGCCGGGGCCGGCGTGTCGTTCTGCAGGAATGGCTTCACCTTCTCGTATTGCTTGTAGAAGATGCTCATATCGACGACCAAGTCACGGATCACCGGCAAACCAGGCAGCGGACGCACCACCAGCTTGTTGCCCTTGACCACCGCGGACAGCGGCGTGATGCACGCCAGGCCGTTCTTGCCGTTGATGTTCATGCCATCGGAACCGCACACGCCTTCACGGCACGAGCGACGATAGGAGAAACCTTCGTCCTGTTCCTTGATCAGCGCCAGCACGTCCAGCACCATCAAGTCCTTGCCACCGGTGTCGACCTGGAAAACCTGGGTTTTCGGCGCCGAGTCGGTGTCCGGGTTGTAACGATAAACTTCGACTTGCAACATATCGATCACCCTTTAGTAAGTCCGGACTTTTGGTTCGAAAGTCGGAACGGTCTTCGGCGAGAAGTTAACGGCACGCTTGGTCACACGCTTCTCACCCGGGAAGAACAGGGTATGGCACAGCCAGTTTTCGTCGTCGCGCTCTTCGAAGTCTTCACGGGCGTGAGCGCCGCGGGACTCTTTGCGATGCTCGGCGGCAATCGCCGTGGCCTCGGCCACTTCCAGCAGGTTTTGCAGCTCGAGGGCTTCGATACGCGCGGTATTGAAGGCCTGGGACTTGTCGTTGATCTTGACGTTGGCGATACGCTCGCGCAGGCCAGCCAACTGGGCGATACCCTTCTGCATGTATTCGCCGGTACGGAATACACCGAAGTAGTTCTGCATGCAGCTTTGCAGCTCGCGACGCAGGGTGGCGACATCTTCGCCGTCGGTGCGCTCGTTGAGCTTGGCCAGACGGTTCAGGGCCACTTCGATATCGGTGTCGGTGGCGTTGCGGTATTCGATACCTTCGGACAGCGCCTTCTCCAGGTGCAGGCCGGCCGCACGACCGAAGACCACCAGGTCGAGCAGCGAGTTTCCGCCCAGGCGGTTGGCACCGTGAACCGATACGCAGGCCACTTCACCGACCGCGAACAGGCCAGGGATGATGGTGTCGACGCCGTTGGCGTCCTGGGTGATCGCCTGGCCATGGATGTTGGTGGCAACGCCGCCCATCATGTAGTGGCAGGTTGGCACGACCGGAACCGGGGCAACGACCGGGTCAACATGGGCGAAGGTCTTGGACAGTTCGCAGATACCTGGCAGGCGGCTGTGCAGCACTTCCTCGCCGAGGTGGTCGAGCTTGAGCAGCACGTGGTCGCCATTCGGGCCACAGCCGTTGCCGGCGATGATTTCCTTGACCATCGAACGTGCTACCACGTCGCGACCGGCCAGGTCTTTCGCGTTAGGAGCATAACGCTCCATGAAACGCTCGCCGTGCTTGTTGATCAGGTAACCGCCTTCACCGCGGCAGCCTTCGGTGACCAGTACACCGGCGCCGGCGATGCCGGTCGGGTGGAACTGCCACATTTCGATGTCCTGCACCGGCACGCCGGCACGCAAGGCCATGCCGACGCCGTCACCGGTGTTGATCAGGGCATTGGTGGTGGACGAGTAGATACGGCCCGCACCGCCTGTCGCCAGTACGGTGGCGTTGGCGCGGATGTAGGAAGTTTCACCGGTTTCGATGCAGATCGCGATCACACCGACGAACACGCCGTCCTGGTTCTTCACCAGGTCAACCGCGTAGTACTCGTTCAGGAACGTGGTGCCCGCCTTCAGGTTGCCCTGATAGAGGGTGTGCAGCAAGGCGTGGCCGGTACGGTCGGACGCCGCGCAGGTACGCGCCGCCTGGCCGCCCTTGCCGAAGTCCTTGGACTGGCCGCCGAACGGACGCTGGTAGATGCGGCCGGTTTCAGTGCGGGAGAACGGCAGCCCCATGTGGTCCAGTTCGAAAACCGCGGCCGGGCCTTCCTGACACATGTATTCGATAGCGTCCTGGTCACCGATATAGTCGGAACCCTTGACGGTATCGTACATGTGCCAGCGCCAGTCGTCGTTCGGATCCGCGGACGCGATGGCGCAGGTGATGCCACCCTGGGCCGATACGGTGTGCGAACGAGTCGGGAACACCTTGGTGACCACGGCAGTCTTGTGACCGCCCTGGGCCAGTTGCAGTGCCGCACGCATGCCCGCACCGCCGCCGCCAATGATGATGGCGTCGAAAGAAATCGTTGGAATGTTAGCCATGAATCAGATACCCCAGAGAATCTGCACACCCCAGACGAAGTACGCGAACATCGCAACGCCGCATACCACCTGGAAAAGGAAACGCACCGCTGTCGCGGACTTGCCCAACGCCATTTGCGTCAGGTAGTCGGTCGCGATGGTCCACATGCCGACCCAGGCGTGAGCGCCCAGGGCCACCAGGGCCAGCAGGCTGAAGATGCGCATCCCGTTGTGGGCGAACAGGCCGTGCCACTGGGCATAGCCCAGGCCCGGGTTCGCAATCACGTATCCGATCAGGAAAATGAAGTAAGCCGCGAGAACGACCGCCGACACGCGTTGTGCCATCCAGTCATAGAGGCCCGAACGCGATAGGTTTGTGACGTTGGTTACCATATCCAGACTCCTGCCAGCACGATGATCACCACGGAAACGGCGATAACGATTTTCGAGCCCAGTTTGCCGCCTTCCAGCGTTTCACCGATGCCCATGTCCATGATCAGATGGCGCACGCCGGCAACCAGGTGATACAGCAAGGCGGACAGGATGCCCCAAATCACTAGCTTGGCTAGCGGACTGGTCAGACACGCTTTCACCTGACCGAAGCCTTCCTCGGAACTCAGCGACTTGTCCAATGCGTAGAGCATGATGGCCAGGCTGACAAAGAGGATGACACCGGAAATTCGGTGAAGAATGGACGTGTAAGCAGTGACTGGGAGTTTGATGGTCCTTAGGTCTAGGTTTACAGGTCGTTGGCTTTTCACGGCTTTTTTTTCACTGATGAGCCCTAACGATCAGGGCAAAGTTGTTGGGCAAGTGCACTGGTCAGGTACCCACCACCCAGGGAGTGACGCCCCCCAGTAAAACAGGCCCAAAAGCCCCTGGCGGTCGGCTGCCGAGTATAGACAGTTAGGCTACTAATGACAACGCAAAGGACTACCCCTAATAGCGCATTGCGTTAGCCGGATAAAAGGCGTAAATAGCCGTCAATTTCGAGGAAAAGGCCTGCCCAAAGCCGCCTACGACAAGACTTTTGGCAAATTGACATTCGAATTTATCTCACTATAGTGGTGCGGGCCCTGCGTGGGGGGCCTGTCTGATGATTTCAAGCATAAATAGGAGGCCACATGGCTGACAAAAAAGCGCAGTTGATCATCGAGGGCGCAGCCCCCGTCGAGCTGCCCATTTTAACCGGCACCGTTGGTCCCGATGTAATCGACGTGCGGGGCCTGACGGCCACGGGCCGGTTCACATTCGACCCAGGCTTCATGTCGACCGCTTCCTGCGAGTCGAAGATCACCTATATCGATGGCGATAACGGTATCCTGCTGCACCGCGGCTACCCGATCGAGCAACTCGCCGAGAAATCGGACTACCTGGAAACCTGCTACCTGCTGCTCAACGGCGAATTGCCGACGGTCGAGCAGAAGGCCCAGTTCGTCAGCACCGTGAAGAACCACACCATGGTGCACGAACAGTTGAAGACCTTCTTCAACGGCTTCCGTCGCGACGCCCACCCGATGGCCGTCATGTGCGGCGTGGTCGGCGCCCTGTCGGCTTTCTACCACGACTCGCTGGACATCAATAACGCCCAGCACCGCGAGATTTCCGCCATTCGCCTGGTCGCCAAGATGCCGACCCTGGCCGCCATGGTGTACAAGTACTCCATGGGGCAACCCATGATGTACCCGCGCAACGACCTGTCGTACGCGGAAAACTTCCTGCACATGATGTTCAACACCCCGTGCGAGATCAAACCGATCAGCCCGGTGCTCGCCAAGGCCATGGACCGGATCTTCATCCTCCATGCCGACCACGAGCAGAACGCCTCGACTTCCACCGTGCGCCTGGCGGGCTCCTCGGGTGCCAACCCGTTCGCCTGTATCGCCGCCGGTATCGCCGCGCTCTGGGGCCCTGCCCACGGCGGTGCGAACGAAGCGGTGTTGACCATGCTCGATGAAATCGGCGATGTCTCGAACATCGACAAGTTCATCGCCAAGGCCAAGGACAAGAACGATCCGTTCAAGCTGATGGGCTTCGGTCACCGGGTCTACAAGAACCGCGACCCACGCGCCACCGTGATGAAGCAGACCTGCGACGAAGTCCTCCGCGAGCTGGGCATCAACAACGATCCGCAGCTGGAACTGGCCATGCGTCTCGAAGAGATTGCCCTGACCGACCCGTACTTCATCGAACGCTCGCTGTACCCGAACGTCGACTTCTACTCGGGGATCATCCTCAAGGCGATCGGCATTCCAACCAGCATGTTCACCGTGATCTTCGCCCTGGCGCGGACCGTGGGCTGGATCTCCCACTGGAAGGAAATGCTCTCCAGCCCGTACAAGATTGGCCGTCCGCGCCAGCTGTACACCGGCTACGAGTCGCGTGACATCACCAAGCTGGAAGACCGCAAGTAACATCTGCCTTGCAATAGCGTCTTAGCTAAAACGGGAACGGCCTCTTGATAGAGGCCGTTTCTGTTTGTGGCGTCCTGCGGCTCTGCAGCGCCTGTCAGGACGCCTTCGCGGGCAAGCTCCGCTCCCACAATGTTCCATGCCCCCCCTGTGGGAGCGGAGCTTGCCCGCGAAGAGGCCCTGCCAGACAACACCAGGCTCAATGCCCCACCATCGGCAAACCAGCACAGTGACCGCCCAACAAAAAAATGCCCCGATCTCTCGACCGGGGCATTTCGTTACAACGCAGCTTATCTATAGAAGCCTGTACAACCCTTAGTGCGACACCGCCCCGCTCGCCCCCAGCCCCGTCTGCGAACGCACGAACTGCGGGAAGAACAGCGCCCGCTCATTCGCGCCCGCCGTCGACTTGTCGGTGATCGAGAAGAACCAGATCCCGACGAACGCAATGGCCATCGAGAACAGCGCCGGATACTCATACGGAAAAATAGCCTTCTCGTGATGCATGATCTGCACCCAGATGGTCGGGCCGAGGATCATCAGCCCTACCGCGCTGACCAGGCCCATCCAGCCGCCGATCATCGCGCCACGGGTGGTCAGCTTCTTCCAGTACATGGAAAGCAGCAGCACCGGGAAGTTGCAACTGGCGGCAATGGAGAACGCCAGGCCGACCATGAAGGCAATGTTCTGGCTTTCGAACAGGATACCGAGGACGATCGCCAGCGCGCCGAGGGCGATGGTGGTGATCTTCGAGACGCGGATCTCATCCTTCTCGTTGGCCTTGCCCTTCTTGATCACGCTGGCATACAGGTCATGGGACACCGCCGAGGCACCGGCCAGGGTCAGGCCGGCAACCACCGCGAGAATGGTGGCAAAGGCTACGGCCGAGATAAAGCCGAGGAAGATGTTGCCACCCACAGCGTTGGCCAGATGCACCGCCGCCATGTTGTTACCGCCGAGCAACGCGCCCGCCGCATCCTTGAACGCCGGATTGGTGCTGACCAGCAGGATCGCGCCAAAACCGATGATAAAGGTCAGGATATAGAAGTAGCCGATGAACCCGGTGGCGTACAACACGCTCTTGCGCGCTTCCTTGGCGTCACTCACGGTGAAGAAGCGCATCAGGATGTGCGGCAGGCCGGCGGTACCGAACATCAGCGCCAGACCCAGCGAGAAGGCCGACACCGGATCCTTCACCAGGCCGCCCGGACTCATGATCGCCTCACCCTTGGGGTGAACCTTGATCGCTTCGGAAAACAGCACATTGAAGTCGAAGTTGACGTGCTTCATCACCATCAGCGCCATGAACGAGGCACCGGACAGCAACAGCACCGCCTTGATGATCTGCACCCAGGTGGTCGCCAGCATGCCGCCGAACAGCACATAGAGGCACATCAGGATGCCCACCAGGATCACCGCCACGTAGTAATCCAGGCCGAACAGCAGCTGGATCAGCTTGCCGGCACCGACCATCTGCGCGATCAGGTAGAAGGACACCACCACCAGCGAACCGCAGGCCGACAGCGAGCGGATCTGGGTTTGCCCAAGGCGATAGGACGCCACGTCGGCAAAGGTGTACTTGCCCAGGTTGCGCAGGCGCTCGGCGATCAGGAACAGGATGATCGGCCAGCCCACCAGGAAGCCGATGGAGTAGATCAGGCCGTCATAGCCCGAAGCGTAGACCAGCGCGGAAATCCCCAGGAAGGACGCCGCCGACATGTAGTCGCCGGCAATCGCCAGGCCGTTCTGCAAACCGGTGATCTTGCCGCCCGCCGCGTAGTAGTCGGCGGCCGATTTGTTGCGTTTGGAGGCCCAGTAGGTGATGCACAGGGTGGCGCCGACGAACACCACGAACATCGCGATGGCCGACACATTGAGAGGTTGCTTGTGCACTTCGCCGGTCAGGGCCTCAGCCGCCAGGACCAGGGGCGCGAAGGCCGAGCCAGCCAATACTGCCAATAGACGCCGGATCATTGTTGGGCCTCCTTGAGAATCTCGTTGTTCAGGTCGTCGAACTCGCCATTGGCGCGACGCACATAAATGGCCGTCAGGACAAATGCCGAAAGGATCAGTCCGACACCCAACGGGATGCCCCAGGTGATGGAGGAGCCAGGACTGAGCTTGGCGCCCAGGATCTGTGGCCCATAGGCGATCAACAGAATGAAAGCCGAGTAAAGCCCAAGCATGATCGCCGAGAGAATCCAGGCGAAGCGTTCTCGTTTCCTGACCAGCTCCTTGAAGCGGGGGCTGTTTTGAATCGAGAGGTAAATGCTGTCGTTCATTGTTTTTATCCTCGCAGCACAGATGAGTTGGAACATATTCCACTTTAGGCGGCTATCGGATGGATTCCAGACGACCTTAGTATTAGAACGACATTACGGTTTCGCCAGTTTTTGGCTGAAAAGACCCTCCGCGGGAGCCGGCTTGCCGGCGATGGCGGCCGGATGAGCGCGGCAAGGCCCGAGGACCTTATCGCCGGCAAGCCGGCCCGCCACATTAGCGAGCATCGTTGCGATAGGAGACTAGACGCAAAAAAGCCGCATGACATGTGGTCATGCGGCTTTTCGGGGTACTACGCTGGCGGGTGGGTTACTTGATCCACTCGGCGACGCGGTCCGGGTGCTTGGCGACCCAGTCCTTGGCCGCGACATCCGGCTTGGCGCCATCCTGGACGGCCAGCATGACTTCGCCGATCTCATCCTTGGAGGCCCACTGGAATTTCTTCAGGAACGCCGCCACTTCCGGCGCCTTGGCTTCCAGGCCCTTGCTGCCGATGCTGTTGACGGTTTCAGCCGCACCGTAGACGCCTTTCGGGTCGTCCAGGAAGCGCAGTTTCCACTTGGCGAACATCCAGTGCGGCACCCAGCCGGTCACGGCAATGGATTCATGCTTCTCTTCGGCACGGGTCAATTCGGCGATCATCGCCGCGCCCGAACTGGCTTGCAGCTTGTAGTCCAGACCGTAGTCCTTGATGGCCTGGTCGGTCTTGAGCATCACACCCGAACCAGCGTCGATACCGACGATCTTGTTCTTGTAGGTGGTGTCAGCCTTGAGATCGGCGATGGACTTGGCCGTAACGTACTCCGGCACGATCAGACCGATCTTGGCATCCTTGAAGTTGGGGCCGTAGTCGACCACCTTGTCCTTGTTCTTGGCCCAGTACTCGCCGTGGGTCACCGGCAGCCAGGCGGAGAGCATGGCATCGAGCTTGCCGGTGGCAACGCCCTGCCACATGATCCCGGTCGCCACAGCCTGCAGTTTCACGTCGTAACCCAACTTCTGCTTGATCACCTCGGCCGCCACGTTGGTGGTGGCAACGCTGTCGGACCAACCATCGACATAACCGATGGTGATTTCCTTGCCCGCGGCACTCACCAGGGTGGAGCTGATCGCCAGAGCCAGAACCGCACCGGCGCCTAAAAGTCGTCGCATCTTCATCGTTACTTCCCCGAAATGCTGCACCCGACGACTGCCGGGCGACGTCAACGTATTGTTATAGTGCATGGCGCCCCCATCACGCCTCACCCGTAAACCCGTCCGATCATCAGCGGAGTTCTGACGCCCTGATCATCAACCCGCCTCGCCCATCGACCTGCTCTGACAGCGACCTCAAGGCAACGAGAAACGACATCAGAACGCCAGCAGTCGGGGGTTTGGGAAATCCCCTCATTTACTGCGCTCGAACTTTGCATGACAAAATACTGCCGGGGCCCTGGGACGGGGGAAATCCGGGTAATATGCGCGGCTTTGTTCCCATACGGCCCGACCATGTCCGCCACTGCCCGTTTCCCGCTCCTGCCTTATCTGTTCGCCAGCCTGCTCGGGCTCCTTGCACTCTGCGGCTTCTGGTATGGCCTCGGCCAACCGGTGATCCTGCCCGATGCGGCGACCCCCACGCACAAGTTGCAATGCGCGTCCTATACCCCGTTCGCCAAGGACCAATCGCCCTTCGACCAGCCGTTCACCCCGCGCCTGGAACGCATGGACGCCGACCTGGCCCTGCTGGCAACACGCTTCGAGTGCATTCGCACCTACTCCATGTCCGGCCTCGAAGCCCTGCCGGAGCTGGCGCGCAAACACGGCCTGAAAATGATGATCGGCGCCTGGGTCAACAGCAACCCGGTGGACACCGAGAAGGAAGTCGACGCCCTGATCGCTTCGGCCAACGCCAATGCCGATGTGGTCAGCGCGGTGATCGTCGGCAATGAAACCCTGTTGCGCAAGGAAGTCACCGGCGACCAGTTGGTCAAGCTGATCCACAAGGTCAAGGCGCACGTGAAGCAACCGGTCACCTATGCCGACGTCTGGGAGTTCTGGCTCCAGCATCCGCAGGTCGCCCCGGCGGTGGACTTCCTGACCATTCACCTGCTGCCTTACTGGGAGGACGAGCCTGCCGGTATCGACCGTGCGCTCGAACATGTCGCCCAGGTGCGCGAGGTGTTCGGCAAGCGCTTCGCGCCCAAGGACATCCTGATCGGCGAAACCGGCTGGCCGAGCGAAGGCCGCCAACGCGAAACCGCCTTGCCGAGCCGGGTCAACGAAGCGAAGTTCATTCGCGGCTTTGTCACCCTGGCCGAGCAGAACGGCTGGCACTACAACCTGATCGAGGCTTTCGACCAGCCGTGGAAACGCGGCAGCGAAGGCGCGGTCGGCGGCTACTGGGGGCTGTTCGATGCCGATCGGCAGGACAAGGGCGTACTCGCCGGTCCGGTCTCCAACCTGCCGCAATGGCCACAATGGCTGGGGTTCGGCGGGGTGATTTTCCTGGGCACCCTGTTGTTGGCCGGGCGCGTCCGCAGCACGCGGGCGGCGCTGTTGTTACCGCTGCTGGGGGCACTGGCGGGCTGTTCCATCGGCGCCTGGGGCGAGTTGGCGCGGGTCACCAGCCGGTTTACCGGCGAATGGCTCTGGGCCGGCTTGCTGGTGGTGTTGAACCTGCTGGTGCTGGCGTATGCCACGCTGGCCCTGAGTAGCCAGGCCGGCTGGCGCGCCGGCCTGTTCAGCTCGCTGGAGCAACGCGCCGGCTGGCTGCTGGCGGGGGCGGGCTTTGCCGCGGCGGTGATGATGCTGGAACTGGTGTTCGACCCACGTTATCGCAGCTTCCCGAGCGCGGCCTTGCTCTTGCCGGCGCTGGTATTCCTGGTGCGTCCGGTGCGCGGTCCGCGTCGGGAGTTCGGCCTGCTGGCGTTGATCGTCGGCGCCGGTATTGCCCCGCAGTTGTACCGTGAAGGACTGGAAAACCAGCAGGCCTGGGGCTGGGCGCTGGTCAGCGGGCTGATGGTTGCCGCACTGTGGCGCAGCGTTGTGGCAAGCGGGCTTGCCCACGCTGGGGGCAACGCCCCCCCCAAAAAACCTGTGACGGCGTAATATCGGGTATATCGAGATGACCGGTTTTCAGGAGGGCTTCGCCCTCCAGCGCGGGCAAGCCCGCTCGCCACAAGGGCGCGCCAGGCTTCAAATGTCCTTTCAGACTTGAGATCGCCTTAACTGGCGGACACTGAATCACGTGGTGCTCGCACCAAGCGCAACCCGGCAATCACCAGCGCAAACACCGCCAACGTGGTGTTGTACAACGCCAGCGCCGGAAACCCGGCCAACAGCGCCAATACCGCCAAGCCCCGGCCCAAGCGCCCCGGCACCACAAAAGCCAGCAGCGCCGCGACCAACGCCGTCCAGCCCAGCGCCTTGAAGTGGATCAACCAGCCCAGGCTGGAACGCGCCTGGCACTGCCAGTGCAACGCCTCATCCACACACAGTCCGACCCACTGCCCATCCTCCATCAACCCATAACGCACGCCATAACTGGCGGCCAGCCACAACGGCAGGAGAATAAGCAGCAGGACCAGCGGCAAACGGCGAGACATGGACAACTCCGATAAGCGAAAACGGCGCCCAGCATAATCGCCAGAGCCGCCCATGCAAGCGCCAGCCACACATAACTGTTCGGCAAACTGCGGCAAAGTGTATCGTTGCCTGGCAATTACCCGTCTTCACCCCGTCTGAAATGCTTTTTTTTAGCGTCGGGACATTGCACTTCGGCAGTACCCCGATGGTCATAGCCTGCGAACCTTATTCAGCGCTTTCCTTCAAAGGGATGTAGTCATGCTCTGTTCTCTGCGCCTCGCTGCCTTTATCGGCGGTCTCATTCTGAGTGCGTCCGCCCTGGCAGTCGATGTCGACACCGCCAGCTATGGCTACCCGTTGACCAACCCGTTCGAAGCGACCATCGCCACCACACCGCCGGCGCTGCGACCGAAACTGCCCGACGACGACGCCATCCACCAAGCCGACTACAGCCTAAAACTGCGCCCCGAACGCGACTTCATCCTCCCGGACAATTTCTGGGCGGTAAAAAAACTCACCTACCGCCTGGCCCAGCAGGATCATCCGGCGCCGCTGATCTTCCTGATTTCCGGTACCGGCGCACGCTATGACAGCAGCATCAACGAATACCTGAAGAAGCTCTATTACCAGGCCGGCTACCACGTCGTGCAATTGTCCTCGCCCACCAGCTTCGACTTCATGAGCGCCGCCTCGCGCTTCGCCACCCCCGGCATCAGCCAGGAAGACGCCGAGGACATGTACCGGGTCATGCAGGCGGTACGCGCCCAGCAACCGAAACTGCCGGTGACCGAGTACTACCTCACCGGCTACAGCCTAGGCGCCCTCGACGCGGCCTTTGTCAGCAAGCTGGATGAAACCCGACGCAGCTTCAACTTCAAGAAAGTCCTGTTGCTCAATCCGCCGGTCAACCTCTACACCTCGGTCACCAACCTGGACAAGCTGGTGCAGACCGAGGTCAAGGGCATCAACAACAGCACCACCTTCTATGAACTGGTGCTGGGCAAACTGACCCGCTACTTCCAGCAGAAGGGCTACATCGACCTCAACGACGCCCTGCTCTACGACTTCCAGCATTCCAAGCAACACCTGACCAATGAACAGATGGCCATGTTGATCGGCACCACCTTCCGCTTTTCCGCGGCGGACATCGCCTTTACCTCGGACCTGATCAACCGTCGCGGCCTGCTTACCCCGCCGAAGTACCCGATCAGCGAAGGCACCAGCCTCACGCCGATGTTCAAGCGCGCCCTGCAATGCGATTTCGACTGCTACCTGACCGAACAGGTGATCCCGATGTGGCGCGCCCGCAGCGACGGCGGCAGCCTGTTGCAACTGATCGACCAGGTCAGTCTCTACGCGCTCAAGGACTACCTGCACGACAGCCCGAAAATCGCCGTGATGCACAACGCCGACGACGTCATCCTCGGCCCTGGCGACCTGGGTTTCCTGCGCAAAACTTTTGGCGATCGCCTGACGGTCTACCCCCATGGCGGCCACTGCGGCAACCTCAATTACCGCGTCAACGCCGACGCCATGCTGGAGTTCTTCCGTGGCTAAATCTCTCTTGTTGATCGCAGCCCTGCTCTGCGCAACCACTGCCCTGGCCGACAACAGCAAGGCCCACGACCCCGTGGTCACCGACCCCGACGGTTTCACCGAACCGTTGAAAAAGCTCAAGTTCAATCCGGGCCTGGACCAGCGTGAATTCGAGCGTTCGACCCTCAACGCCCTGAGCGTCTACGACCCGTTGGAGTCCTGGAACCGCCGGGTCTATCACTTCAACTACCGCTTCGACGAGTGGGTGTTCCTGCCGGCGGTCGATGGCTACCGCTACGTCACGCCGACCTTCCTGCGCGAGGGCGTGAGCCACTTCTTCAGCAACCTGGGGGATGTCTCCAACCTGCTCAACAGCCTGTTCCAGTTCAAGGGCAAGCGTGCGCTGGAAACCACCGGACGCCTGCTGCTCAACACCACCATCGGCGTCGCCGGCCTGTGGGATCCGGCAACCAAGATGGGCTTGCCACGCCAGACCGAAGACTTCGGCCAGACCCTCGGCTTCTATGGCGTGCCGGGCGGGGCGTACCTGGTGCTGCCGTTCTTCGGCCCATCAAACCTGCGCGACACCGGCGGGCTGGTATTCGACTTCGCCGCCGAATCGCAGATCAACTTCCTCAACGTTTCCCAGGTCAGCTCCGACCACCCGGAAATCTACCTGCTGGAAGCCATCGACAAGCGCTACACCACCAGCTTCCGTTATGGTCAGTTGAACTCACCGTTCGAATACGAGAAAGTCCGCTACGTGTACACCGAGGCGCGCAAGTTGCAGATCGCCGAATAAGCCCGCAGATTACAGATGCAGGGCTTGCCGCGCTGCCGGTCAACTGAGGCAACGGACTCTTTAAAACGCCACCAAACCCGTAGGAGCCGGCTTGCCGGCGATGAGGCCCTTGAGTCTTGCATCGCCCTTATGACCGCCATCGCCGGCAAGCCGGGCTCCTGCGAGGTGCGGGGTGTTCTCAAGATTGCAGATCAACCGGCCTGACAAGGACACAAGCATGTACCACCTGATCGCCACCGACCTCGACGGCACCCTGCTGCTACCGGATGACCGCATCGGCGACTATTCCCACGGGGTGCTCCAGCGCCTGCTGGAGGCCGGCAAGCATCTGGTCATCGCCACCGGGCGCAGCCAGCCCGATGTCGAGGCGATCCTGCGGCCCTACAACCTGCAGGTGCACCTGATCACCGCCAACGGTGCGCGGATCAGCAGTGCCTGCAAGACTTTCGACACCAGCGAGCACCTGCCGGCGCAGGTCGCGCGGACGCTGCTGGACGCCTCCCGCCACGTCCCCGGCCTGGTGACCAACCTGTATTGCCAATCCCGCTGGTTCACCAACGCCGATAGCCAGCAACTGGAGAAGTTCAAGCAGAACCCGGGGTTCGCGCCCACGGTCCTGGAGATCGACGAATTCCCGAGCAAGGCGGTGGAGAAGATCTTCTTTATCCACAAGGACCGCGACCACGAGGCCCTGGCGGTTCTCGAGGAACAGCTCAAGGCTCGGCTGGGCGATCAGGTACACAGCACTTTTTCCTCGCCCTGGTGCCTGGAGATGATGGCCGCCAGCGTATCCAAGGGCAGCGCCCTGAAGAAACTCGCGGACTTCCTGCAAGTGCCACTGAGCCAGTGCATCGCGTTCGGCGACGGGATGAACGATGTCGAGATGCTCTCGAGCATCGGCAAGGGCCTGGTGATGGGCACGGCTCACGCCAAGGTGTTCCAGGCCTTGCCCGGGCATGAAACCCTGGGCAGTTGCAGCGAGGAATCGGTCGCCCGTTATCTGGCGGCGAACCTGCTGACAGCGTAGCTAACAGGCTACGCCAGTTCGAAGCCGAGCGCGGACTTGTGGCGAGCGGGCTTGCCCGCGCTGGGCTGCGAAGCAGCCCTAAAACCGGTGACTGCGTTCTGCTTGACACAGTGAAGTCGCTGATTTTGGGAGGCGCTTCGCGCCCCAGAGCGGCGGTGCGGCGTTCCGACCAGCCCGCTCGCCACAAATACACGCTCGACCTCGGCTTTTCTTAACTGATTGCCCCAATGCCTACAGCGCAGAAGCCGTCTGCGCCACCATCGCAACCTGCGGCAACCCGAGGAACCGGCACAGCTCCTCGCGCTTGGCCAGCGCATCGCGACGCCCCAGTTCGATCAGTTCGCTGCAATAAGCCGCCTCGAACAACAGGTAACTCAACACTCCCGCGCCACTGGTCCGGGTCGCGCCCGGTCCACGCAGGAAAAAGCGCAAGGCCGCCGGCAACTCATGACGATGGCGCGCGGCGATTTCATCGATCGGCTGGCTCGGCGCGATCACCAGCACATCCACCGGCGCCAGGCCCAGGCTGCGCGGTTGCGGCGGCAACAGCCGGCTGAACTGATTCAAGCGCTGCAACAACTCGATATCGCTTTCCAGGCTGTCAATGAAAGTACTGTTGAGCATATGCCCGCCGATCTGCGCCAGGCTCGGTTGCTGCCCGCTATAGGTGCGCTCGGTGGCGCTGTCGACACCCCGCGGGTTGCCGCTGACCCCCACCACCAAGACCCGGGTGGCCCCCAGGTGCAATGCCGGACTGATCGGCGCCGACTGGCGCACCGCACCGTCACCGAAAAACTCCTGGCCGAGCCTGACCGGGGCAAACAGCAGCGGGATCGCCGAACTGGCCAGCAAATGCTCGACGCTCAGTTGGGTCGGCACGCCGACCCGCCGATGGCGCAACCAGGAATCGATGGCGCCCTTGCCCTGGTAAAAAGTCACCGCCTGGCCGGACTCATAACCAAACGCGGTAACCGCCACGGCATGCAAGCGCTGTTGCTCGATGGCATGGTCGATACCCGGCAGGTGCAATTTGTCATTGAGCAGGTCACGCAGGGGGGAACTGTCGAGCAGCGCCACTGGCACCTGCGTGCCCAGGCCCAGCAGGCTGTGGCCGACGAAACGGCTGGCCTGGCGGATCACTCCCGGCCAGTCGCTGCGCAACACCAGATGGCTGCGAAAGCCCTGCCAGAACGCGGTCAGGCGTTCGATCGCCGAGGTAAAGTCCATCGCCCCGCTGGCCAGGCTGACCGCATTGATCGCCCCGGCCGAAGTGCCGACGATCACTGGAAAAGGATTGACCGCTCCCGGCGGCAACAGCTCGGCAATCGCCGCCAGCACCCCCACCTGATAGGCGGCGCGCGCGCCGCCTCCGGAGAGAATCAGACCAGTGACCGGTTCAACTGGGCTCATCGCAACACTCCGTCAATCAAGAAATATCCTGATACACCACCCCCGGTCCCTGCCGCAACACCCAGCCGGGTTTATCGGCGTTTTTCGTAAAGCTTGGGTTCACCCGGCGGCCGGCTCTTGAAGCGGCGATGGGCCCAGAGGTACTGCTCCGGACATTCGCGCAACGCCACCTCGACCCATTGGTTGATCCGCAGGCAGTCGGCTTCTTCGGTTTCCCCCGGGAAGTCCTTCAGCGGCGGATGAATCACCAGCCGGTAGCCACTGCCGTCGGCCAGGCGCTCCTGGGTAAACGGAACCACCAGCGCCTTGCCCAGGCGGGCAAACTTGCTGGTGGCGGTGACGGTCGCCGCCTGGATGCCGAACAACGGCACGAACACACTCTGCTTGATCCCGTAGTCCTGGTCCGGCGCGTACCAGATCGCCCGCCCGGCACGCAGCAACTTGAGCATGCCACGCACATCGTCGCGCTCGACCGCCAGGGAATCGAGGTTGTGCCGTTCACGGCCGCGGCGCTGGATAAAATCGAACAACGCATTGCTGTGCTCACGGTACATGCCGTCGATGGTATGCCGCTGGCCGAGCAAGGCCGCGCCGATCTCCAGGGTGGTGAAATGCAGGGCCATCAGGATCACGCCCTTGCCTTCTCGCCGGGCCTGCTGCAGATGTTCGAGACCTTCGATATGGGCCAGGCGCGCCAGGCGCGGCTTGGGCCACCACCAGCTCATGGCCATTTCGAAAAAGGCGATCCCGGTGGAAGCAAGATTCTTGCGTAGCAGTTGGTCGCGCTCGGCGGCGGACAACGCCGGAAAACACAACTGCAGATTGCGCGCGGCAATCGTCCGTCGGTCGGCGGACACCCGGTACATCACCGCACCGAGGAAACGCCCGAGCAACAGCAGGCAGCCATAGGGCAACTGGACAATCAGCCACAGCAAAGCCAACCCCAGCCATAGCAGCCAGTAACGGGGGTGAAGAAAAGCAGCTCGAAAACGCGGGCGATCCATGGGTGATTCCGGACAGACAACAAGGCCGCGCATTCTACAACGGTTCGCGGCGGCTTGCGGCCCGAGGGCGTTCTCGTTATAAGTCTCGGCACTTTTAGTGACAAGCTGCGTTATCCCGACCATGAGCCAAACCGAACTGCTAGACCAGGATCCCGTGTTCCAGCTGAAGGGCAGCATGCTCGCCATCACGGTGCTGGAACTGGCGCAGAACAACCTCGATGCCCTCGATCGGCAGCTGGCGGCCAAGGTTGCCCAGGCCCCGAACTTCTTCAGCAACACCCCGCTGGTACTGGCGCTGGACAAACTGCCGGACGGCCAGGGGCCCATCGACCTGCCCGGGCTGATGCGTGTCTGCCGCCAGCACGGCCTGCGCACCCTGGCGATCCGCGCCAACCGCATCGAAGACATTGCCGCGGCGATTGCCATTGATCTGCCGGTGCTGCCACCGTCCGGTGCCCGCGAGCGACCGGTCGATCCGACCGAAGGCCTGGAAAAGAAAAAACCGGAAAAGCCACCGGAGCCTACTATCAAGCCGACGAAGATCATCACCTCGCCGGTACGCGGCGGCCAGCAGGTCTACGCCCAGGGCGGCGACCTGGTGGTCATCGCGTCCGTCAGCCCCGGCGCGGAACTTCTGGCCGACGGCAACATCCATGTTTATGGTCCCATGCGCGGTCGTGCCCTGGCCGGCATCAAGGGCGACACCAAGGCGCGGATTTTCTGCCAGCAACTGAGCGCCGAGCTGGTCTCGATCGCCGGCCAGTACAAGGTTTCCGAAGATTTGCGTCGCGATCCATTGTGGGGCAGCGGCGTTCAAGTCAGCTTGTCCGGCGACGTGTTGAACATCATCCGGCTTTAACGGATACTTGCCGCCATTTCCAAAATGTCGCCTTCTCGTAGCGAAAACAGCTCGAACGGTGTGGGAAATCGCGAAAGGTAAGAATAACCCGAGGTACTTCAGACTTTTCCTCGATTTCCAACCGACGCTACACGACTACAGTTATTTTTTAGTGACGTTCTTCAGGGGCTGAAAGTCCTTTATTCCTTAGGGGTGATACACCTTGGCCAAGATTCTCGTGGTTACATCCGGCAAGGGTGGTGTGGGTAAGACCACCACCAGCGCCGCCATCGGTACCGGCCTCGCGCTGCGGGGCCACAAGACAGTGATCGTCGACTTCGACGTCGGCCTGCGTAACCTCGACCTGATCATGGGCTGCGAGCGTCGCGTGGTGTATGACTTCGTCAACGTGGTCCAGGGCGAAGCCAACCTGCAACAAGCCCTGATCAAGGACAAGCGCCTGGAAAACCTCTACGTGCTGGCCGCCAGCCAGACCCGGGACAAGGACGCGCTGACCAAGGAAGGCGTGGAAAAAGTCCTGATGGCCCTAAAGGCGGACTTCGAGTTCGTGGTCTGCGACTCCCCGGCCGGTATCGAGACCGGCGCCCACCTGGCCATGTACTTCGCCGACGAAGCCATCGTCGTGACCAACCCCGAAGTATCCTCGGTGCGTGACTCCGACCGTATGCTCGGCCTGCTGGCGAGCAAGTCGCGCCGCGCCGAGAACAACGAAGAGCCGATCAAGGAACACCTGCTGCTGACCCGCTACAACCCCGAGCGCGTCAGCAACGGCGAGATGCTCGGCGTCGAAGACGTCAAGGAAATCCTCGCGGTGACCCTGCTCGGCGTGATTCCCGAGTCCCAGGCGGTGCTCAAGGCCTCCAACCAGGGTGTGCCGGTGATTCTCGACGACCAGAGCGATGCGGGCCAGGCTTACAGCGACGCGGTCGACCGTCTGCTGGGCAAGACCGTGGAGCATCGTTTCCTCGATGTGAAGAAGAAAGGACTCTTCGAGCGCCTGTTTGGAGGCAACTAAGCAATGAACCTTTTTGACTTCTTTCGTGCCAGCAAAAAAGTAAGCACCGCGTCGGTCGCGAAAGAGCGTCTGCAGATCATCGTGGCGCACGAACGCGGCCAACGCAGCACCCCGGATTACCTGCCGGCCTTGCAGAAGGAACTGGTGGAAGTCATCCGCAAGTACGTCAATATCGGGTCCGACGACGTGCACGTGGCGCTGGAAAACCAGGGCAGTTGCTCGATCCTGGAACTCAATATCACCCTGCCCGATCGTTGATCGATCCGGCCGGAGCCTCGGCGGCCCGGAGCCTGTGCTTTTTGTAGGAGCGAGCTTGCTCGCGATAGCGGTCAATCAGTCGACACTTGAGTCGGCTGTGAAATCCATTCGCGAGCAAGCTCTGCTCCTACAGGAACGCACGGACTCCGGGCCGCCGTTGGCGTTTGTTACGAGACTGTTTTAATGCCGCTGTCCAATATCCACATCCTCCATCAGGACGCCGCCGTGCTGGTGGTGAACAAACCGACCCTGTTGCTCTCCGTCCCCGGCCGGGCCGATGACAACAAGGACTGCCTGATTACCCGCCTGCAGGAAAACGGCTACCCCGAAGCCCGGATCGTCCATCGCCTGGACTGGGAAACCTCCGGGATCATCCTGTTGGCCCGCGACCCGGACAGCCATCGCGAACTGTCGCGGCAGTTCCACGACCGGGAAACCGAAAAAGCCTATACCGCACTGTGCTGGGGCCAGCCGGGACTGGACAGCGGCAGCATCGACCTGCCGCTGCGCTACGACCCGCCGACCAAGCCACGCCACGTGGTCGACCACGAATTCGGCAAACACGCGCTGACCTTCTGGAAAGTCCTGGAACGTTGCGGCGACTGGTGCCGGGTGGAACTGACCCCGATCACCGGGCGTTCGCACCAACTGCGCGTGCATATGCTGTCCATCGGTCACCCGTTGCTCGGTGATGGCCTGTACGCCCATCCACAGGCCCTGGCCGCCTGGCCACGGCTGTGCCTGCACGCCAGCATGCTGAGCTTCAGCCATCCGCAAAGCGGCGAACGCCTGCGCTTCGAGTGCCCGGCGCCGTTCTGAAACCCTACCGCCCTCCTGTGGGAGCGGCATCGGGGCAAGCCCTGCTTCGGCGACCCGACACACATTTTCGGTATTGCCCGGTCCCTGTAGCTGGCTTGCCGGCGATGAGGCCCGTGAAGGCGATGCAAAGCTCAAGGCCCTCATCGCCAGCAAGCTGGCTCCTACAAGATACGGTAAACTCCTGACACTGCTGTCTGGAGCTATTTATGCGCGAAGAGTTGAACCAAGGCCTGATCGACTTCCTCAAGGCCTCCCCCACCCCGTTCCATGCCACCGCCAGCCTGGTCCAGCGCCTGGAAGCGGCGGGTTACCAACGTCTCGACGAGCGCGAGACCTGGCACACCGAGGCCAACGGGCGCTATTACGTCACCCGCAATGACTCTTCGATCGTCGCCATCAAGCTCGGTCGTGCCTCGCCGCTGCTGGGCGGTATCCGCCTGGTCGGCGCCCACACCGACAGCCCGTGCCTGCGGGTCAAGCCGCAGCCGGAACTGCAACGCCAGGGCTTCTGGCAACTGGGGGTCGAAGTCTACGGCGGCGCCCTGCTCGCCCCGTGGTTCGACCGCGACCTGTCGCTGGCCGGGCGCGTGACCTTCCGCCGCGACGGCAAGGTCGAGAGCCAGTTGATCGACTTCAAGCTGCCCATCGCCACCATTCCCAACCTGGCGATCCACCTCAACCGCGAGGCCAACCAGGGCTGGGCGATCAATGCGCAGAACGAGCTGCCACCGATCCTGGCCCAGTTCGCCGGCGACGAACGGGTCGACTTCCGCGCCGTACTGACCGAACAACTGGCCCGCGAGCACGGCTTGAATGCCGACGTGGTGCTCGACTACGAGCTGAGCTTCTACGACACCCAGGCCGCCGCGATCATCGGCCTGAACGGCGACTTCATCGCCGGTGCGCGCCTGGACAACCTGCTGTCCTGCTACGCCGGCCTGCAAGCGCTGCTCGGCGCCGACAGCGAAGAAACCTGCGTACTGGTCTGCAACGACCACGAGGAAGTCGGTTCCTGCTCCGCCTGCGGCGCCGACGGCCCGATGCTGGAACAGACCCTGCGCCGCCTGCTGCCGGAAGGCGATGAGTTCGTGCGGACCATCCAGAAATCCCTGCTGGTTTCGGCAGACAATGCCCACGGCGTGCACCCCAACTATGCCGACAAGCACGATGCCAACCATGGTCCCAAGCTCAATGCCGGGCCGGTGATCAAGGTCAACAGCAACCAGCGCTACGCCACCAACAGCGAAACCGCCGGGTTCTTCCGCCATCTGTGCATGGCCGAGGAAGTGCCGGTGCAAAGCTTCGTGGTGCGCAGTGACATGGGTTGTGGCTCGACCATCGGCCCGATCACCGCCAGCCACCTGGGGGTGCGTACAGTGGATATCGGCCTGCCGACCTTCGCCATGCACTCGATCCGCGAACTGGCCGGCAGCCACGACCTGGCGCATCTGGTGAAAGTCTTGAGTGCATTCTACGCCAGCCGCGAGCTGCCCTAACCGCTCGACCTGGCGATGACATCCCGTGGCGAGCGGGCTTGCCCGCGCTGGAGGGCGAAGCCCTCCTAAAACCGGTCACCGCGATATAGCTGATATGACGCGGTCACAGGTTTTGGGGTTGCTTCGCAACCCAGCGCGGGCAAGCCCGCTCGCCACACTGTCACACTCACGACCTCATTCCCCCCCCGTATTGCTTCTGATACACATCAACCCCGCTCCCGCCAAACCGACCTAGACTCAAGGTATCTCCCTCGACCAGGTCGTCGCCATGATCACACCCTTCGCTTTCCACACCATGCTCATTCCCATCGTGGGCGGTATGTTGATGTTGGCCATCGGCTTCAACTTTCGCGAGCGCAATGCCGGGGTCTTGCTGATCTGGGTCGGCATGCTGTTCATCCTCGGCACCGTGGTCTACAAGATCCTGGCCCAACTGACCGATTAAATGCATTGCCCCCACGCCTGACGTACACTTCGTCGACCCGTATCGTCCATGGTTGACTGCCTAGTGTTTGCTCGTCTCTTCGCCCTGCCCGTGGTTTTATTCATCTGCCTGCTGACACTCCTGCCGTTGGTCAGCGCCAATGCGGCCGGTCTGCCGAGCCTTCTGGCCAGCGCGGAAAAAACCCAGCCGACACCCAGCGAACCCCTGGCGCAATCGCTGGATGAAGTGATCAAGAACCTGGAAAACGACCAGCAACGCGCCAAGCTGCTGGGCGACCTGAAGAAGCTGCGCGACAGCACCAGGAAAGCCCAACCGGCCACCGAGGAAGGCGTGCTGGGACTGATCGGCAGCACCCTCGCCGGCTTCGAAAAGCAGTTTTCCGGCGACGACAGCCCGCTCAATCGCTGGTCGGAAGAGTTCGACCTGGCCAAGGGCGAACTGCTCGACCTGATGCTGCCGGCCAGCGAGTGGGTGCCGATGGTCTTTGCCTTCGCCCTGATCCTGGCACTCTGGAGTTTCCTCGCCTGGGCCATGATCTGGCTCGGACGCCAGGTGCGCCTGCGCTTCGGTCTCAGCGAAGAACTGCCACAACACCCGCGCACCGTCGACCTGCTGCGCTTTGCCCTGCGCAAGCTCGGGCCCTGGCTGATCGCCCTGATCATCACCGTGTACATGAGCTACGCCCTACCCTCGTCCCTGGGCAAGAACCTGGCGATGGTGCTGGCCTACGCCCTGGTGATCGGTACCTGCTTCTCGGCCATCTGCGTGATCGCCTTCTCCGTGCTCGATGGCCAGCACCGCCATCAGGCCCTGTATATCCTCCGCCGGCGGGCCTTCCGACCGCTATGGCTGATCGGCAGCTTCGCCGCCTTCGGCGAGGCCCTCGGCGACCCACGGATGATCGCCAGCCTCGGCGGCCACCTGGCGCACACCGCCGCGACCTTCGCCAATGTCATGGCGGCGCTGTCCAGCGGCCTGTTCATCCTGCGCTTCCGCCGGCCAATCGCCCACCTGATCCGCAACCAGCCGCTGTCCCGGCGCCTGAACCGCCGTGCCCTGAGCGACACCCTGGCGATCCTCGGCACCTTCTGGTTCGTCCCGGCACTGATCCTGGTGGCGATCTCGCTGTTCGCCACCTTCATCTCCGCCGGCGATACCAGCACCGCCCTGCGCCAATCGCTGATCTGCACCGTGCTGGTGGTGTTGTGCATGGTGATCAACGGGCTGGTGCGCCGTCACGCGCTCAAGCCCCACCGTGGGCCCAAGCGTCACGCCCTGTACTCCGAGCGCCTGACCAATTTCGGCTACACCCTGGTGCACCTGGCGGTGTGGTTGGTGTTTATCGAACTGGGCCTGAGGGTCTGGGGCATGTCGCTGATCCGCTTCACCGAGGGCGACGGCCATGAGATCAGCGTCAAGCTGTTCAGCCTCGGCGGTACGCTGATCTTCGCCTGGCTGTTGTGGATTCTCAGCGACACCGCCGTGCACCACGCCCTGACCCGCTCGCGCAAAGGCCTGGCGAATGCCCGGGCGCAGACCATGATGCCGCTGATCCGCAACGTGCTGTTCGTGGCGATCTTCATCATTGCACTGATCGTCGCCCTGGCGAACATGGGCATGAACGTCACGCCATTGCTGGCTGGTGCCGGGGTGATCGGCCTGGCCATCGGTTTCGGTGCGCAGTCGCTGGTGGCGGACCTGATCACCGGCCTGTTCATCATCATCGAGGACTCGCTGGCCATCGACGACTACGTCGATGTCGGCGGCCACCTCGGCACGGTGGAGGGCCTGACCATCCGCACGGTGCGGCTGCGGGATATCGACGGGATCGTCCATACCATTCCGTTCAGCGAGATCAAGAGCATCAAGAACTACTCGCGGGAGTTCGGCTACGCGATCTTCCGGGTGGCGATCCCGTACAACATGCCGATCGACAACGCGATCAAGCTGATGCGCGATGTCGGCCAGAAGATGCGCACCGACCCGTTGCAACGGCGCAATATCTGGTCGCCGCTGGAGATCCAGGGGGTAGAGAGCTTCGAGTCCGGCAGCGCGATCCTGCGCGCCCGCTTCAAGACCGCGCCGATCAGACAGTGGGAGGTTTCACGGGCCTTCAACCTGGCGCTCAAGCGCACCATGGACGAGGCCGGGCTGGACCTGGCGACGCCGCGCCTAAGTGTGCAGGTGGTTACGGCGGGCGGTGGGCCGGAAACGGAATCCACACCCAAATCCTGAGACTGCCACAGCAATCTTAAGGGCCCCTTCGCGGGCAAGCTCCGCTCCCACATAAGCCCGCTCGCCAAAAGACCCTACTCAACTTCAAGCCCCCTCGGATCCAACTGCAGGTTAAACCACATCCACCCCGACATGAATCGCATCATGGCGCCAGAACTCCAGATCGCAGTCGATCAGCCGCCCATGCTGGTCATAGTTGACCCGGGCAATCCGCAACCCCGGGCTGCCCACTGACACTCGCAACGCCGCCGCCGCCTCCACCTGCAAGGAAGTCGGCACGATCTCGAACCTGACCCGCCCGTAATGCAGGTCGTAATGCCGCGCATACAGCTCGGTGATCGACTGGTTCAAATCGAACTCCAGAATCCCCGGGAAGTACTGCGGATTCAGGTAATGCTCGACATACAGCACCAGCCGCTCGTCGATCCGGCGTGCCCGGCAGATCTGGATCACGCTGGACAGCGCCGGCAGTTGCAACCAGTCACACACCGCCGCCGACGCCGGTTGCAAGCGCGCCGAGATCACCTGGGTCGACGGCACCCGCCCCTGGGCGCTGACCATCGCGTGAAAGTGGCTACGCTGCATCAGGTTATAGGCCAGGCGCGGCGGCGAAATAAACCAGCCGCGACGCTCCTCGCGATAGATCAGCCCCTGGGCCTCCAACTGCAACAAGGCCTCACGCACGGTGATCCGAGTGGTACCGAACAACTCACTGAGTTTGCGTTCGGCGGGCAATTTGCTACCCGCTGGCAGCAAGCCGTGTCCGATCTGCTCATGCAGAGCCTGACCGATGGCTGTCACGGCCTTTGGTGCCTCTTCACGCATCAACGTTACCTATCTGGACTAGACCAGCACTGTTTCAGGGCAGAAGCGCAGTAGATCGCGGCTTCCGTGGGTTGCCTCAAGCCTAGGCAATGCAGATGACTGATATGTGACAAAGCGACGAAACGGTGCACATGGACGTTCGTTCCACAAAGATCAATTCCTTAAATATCATATAGTTAACCATGGTCTACGCTTAACTCTGGACTTATCAGCAGTACCGCTAAAAAACCTTGCAGGACTGATGCCGACATCAAAGTGTCATCCAGCAAGCTTAAATTGGCTCAGGTATTGCTGACCTAGACCAAACGACCCAAACCACCGCGTTACTTTTTATAAAAACCACTGATAAAAATCGCCGCGTTGAAAACGCCCAAAGGAGCTTCGGATGAAACAGCTTTTCCTGGCATCACTGTTAGGCTCGAGCATTGCCCTGTGCACCTCCGCCATGGCTGCTGGCACCGATTTGAAAGCACTGGAAACCGCCGCCAAGCAAGAAGGCGCCGTGAACAGCGTCGGCATGCCCGATGACTGGGCGAACTGGGCCGGCACCTGGAAAGACCTGAGCGACAAGTACGGCCTCAAGCACATCGACACCGACATGAGCTCGGCCCAGGAAGTGGCCAAGTTCGCCGCCGAGAAAGACAACGCCAGCGCCGACATCGGCGACGTCGGTGCCGCCTTCGGCCCGATCGCGGTCAAGCAGGGCGTGACCCAACCGTACAAGCCAAGCACCTGGGATCAGGTCCCGGCCTGGGCAAAGGACAAGGACGGCAACTGGGCCCTGGCCTACACCGGCACCATCGCGTTCATCGTCAACAAGAAGCTGCTGCACGGCTCCGACGCTCCGAAAAGCTGGGCTGACCTCAAGACCGGCAAATACAAAGTCTCCATCGGTGACGTGAGCACCGCGGCCCAGGCCGCCAACGGCGTACTGGCCGCGGCCCTGGCCAACGGCGGCGACGAGAAGAACGTCCAGCCGGCGCTGCTGATGTTTGCCGAGATCGCCAAGCAAGGTCGCCTGTCGCTCGCCAACCCGACCATCGCCACCATGGAAAAGGGTGAAGTCGAAGTGGGTGTGGTCTGGGACTTCAACGGTCTGAGCTACAAAGCCAAGATGGCCAACCCGGATGACTACGTGGTGCTGATCCCAGCGGACGGTTCGGTGATCTCCGGCTATACCACCATCATCAACAAATACGCCAAGCACCCGAACGCGGCCAAGCTGGCGCGTGAATACATCTTCAGTGACGCCGGCCAGACCAACCTGGCGCGTGGCAACGCCCGTCCGATCCGTGCCGAGCACCTGACCCTGCCGGAAGACGTGAAAGCCAAGCTGCTGCCTAACGAGCAGTACAAGAAAGTCACGCCGATCAAAGATGCCGATGCCTGGGAAAAGACTTCCAAGGCGCTGCCACAGAAGTGGCAGGAAGAAGTCATCATCAACATGCAATAACGCCATCTCCCCTGTGGGAGCCGGATTCATCCGCGAAGGGGTCCTCAAGGCCGCCAAAAGCTTCGCGGATAAATCCGGCTCCCACAGCGGCTTGACTGATCGTTAGGCTTTTATCCCAGATGGAGACCCGGTTTATGCAGCACAACGTTATCCTGGTCGTGCTCGATGGCCTGAATTACGAGGTCGCCCGCCATGCCATGGGCCATCTCCAGGCTTACGCAGGCGCAGGACGCGCGGCGCTGTACAAACTGGAATGCGAGTTGCCCTCGCTCTCAAGACCGCTCTACGAATGTATTCTTACCGGTGTGGCTCCGATCCGCAGCGGCATCGTGCACAACCACGTCTCGCGTCTGTCCAACCAGCGCAGCGTGTTCCATTACGCCCGCGACGCCGGCCTGACCACGGCGGCGGCGGCCTATCACTGGGTCAGCGAGTTGTACAACCGCACGCCCTTCGTCGCCGCCCGTGACCGGCATACCCAGGATGAAGCGCTGGCGATCCAGCACGGCCATTTCTACTGGGTCGACCACTACCCCGATTCCCATCTGTTCGCCGATGCCGAAAGCCTGCGCCTGCAACACGCGCCGAACTTCCTGCTGGTGCATCCGATGAACATCGACGACGCCGGCCACAAGCACGGCCTCGACAGCGCGCAATACCGCAACAGCGCGCGTTCGGCCGACATCATCCTCGCCGACTACCTGCAAGGCTGGCTCGACGCCGGTTACCAGGTGCTGGTGACCGCCGACCACGGCATGAACAACGACCGCTCGCACAACGGCCTGCTGGCCGAAGAGCGCGAAGTGCCGCTGTTCGTCCTCGGCGCTGCCTTCAGTTTCAATCCCGACGCCACGCCCCGGCAAACGCAGCTCTGCGGCACGATCTGCGAACTGCTCGGCGTTCCCCATGACAAACCTGTATGCCGGGAGCTGTTGAAGTGAATTCACTCACCCGTGGCAAATGGCTGGCGGTGCTCTGCCTGGTGCCCTTTGCCCTGTTCTTTATCGTGTTCGAGATCGCGCCGCTGGTGTGGGTGCTGATCAACAGCCTGCAATCGGAAGACGACGGCTGGGGCCTGGCCAACTTCAGCAAGATCTTCAGCTCGAAGTTCTACCTGCAGGCGATCCAGTACAGCCTGGAAATCAGCTTCTGGTCCAGCGTGTTCGGCATGCTCATCGCCGTGCTCGGGGCCTACTCGCTGCGCCGGGTCGACTCGCGCCTGCGCGACTTCGTCAACGCTTTCGCCAACATGACCAGCAACTTCGCCGGCGTGCCGCTGGCCTTCGCCTTCATCATCCTGCTGGGCTTCAACGGCACCATCACCATCATGCTGAAACAGGCCGGGATCATTCAGGATTTCAACCTGTACTCGAAAACCGGGCTGATCATTCTCTACACCTACTTCCAGATTCCCCTCGGCGTGCTGCTGCTCTACCCGGCCTTCGACGCCCTGCGTGAAGACTGGCGCGAGTCCGCCGCGCTGCTCGGTGCCGACGGCTGGCAGTTCTGGCGGCATATCGGCCTGCCGGTGCTGACCCCGGCGCTGCTGGGCACCTTCGTGATCCTCCTGGCCAACGCCCTCGGCGCCTACGCCACGGTGTATGCACTGACCACCGGCAACTTCAACGTGTTGCCGATCCGTATCGCCGCCATGGTCTCCGGCGACATCAGCCTCGATCCGAACATGGCCAGTGCGCTGGCGGTGATCCTGGTGGGCCTGATGACCTTCGTAACCTTGATCCACCAGTGGCTGTTGAAGAGGAGCTACCATGTCGCGCGCTGAACCCGGCTCCGCCGCCCTGTACCACCGCATGGTGGTCTACCTGTTGTTCCTGATCCTGCTGCTGCCGCTGGCCGGTACCCTGGTCTACTCGATTGCCAGCAGTTGGTCGGCGACCATCCTGCCCGCCGGCTTCACCTTCAAGTGGTACTTGCAACTGTGGAGCGACCCACGCTTTCTCAATGCCTTCGGCCAGTCGCTGATCGTCTGCGTCGGCTCGCTGGTGTTGTCGGTGGTGCTGATCCTGCCGCTGCTGTTCGTCGTGCACTACCACTTCCCCCGGCTCGACGCGCTGATGAACATCCTCATCCTGCTGCCCTTCGCGGTGCCGCCGGTGGTGTCCTCGGTGGGCCTGTTGCAGCTCTACGGTTCCGGACCGTTCGCCATGGTCGGCACGCCGTGGATCCTGATCGGCTGCTACTTCACCGTGGCCTTGCCGTTCATGTACCGGGCGATCACCAACAACCTGCAGGCGATCAACCTGCGCGACCTGATGGACGCCGCCCATCTGCTCGGCGCCAGCACCTGGCAGGCGGCGTTCCTGGTGGTGCTGCCAAACCTGCGCAAGGGCCTGATGGTCGCGCTGCTGCTGTCGTTCTCCTTCCTGTTCGGCGAATTCGTCTTCGCCAACATCCTGGTGGGTACCCGCTATGAAACCCTGCAGGTGTACCTGAACAACATGCGCAACAGCAGCGGCCACTTCACCAGTGCCCTGGTGATCTCCTACTTTCTTTTCGTGCTGGTGCTCACTTGGGTTGCCAACCGCTTGAACAAGGACAAAAGCCAATGAGCTTCATCAGTGTCCAGAACCTGAAAAAAACCTACGCCGGCACCACGGTGTTCAGCGACATCAACTGCGAGATCGCCAAGGGTGAATTCGTCACCCTGCTCGGCCCGTCCGGTTGCGGCAAATCCACCCTGCTGCGCTGCATCGCCGGCCTGACCCCGGTGGACAGCGGCAAGATCCTCCTCGACGACCAGGACATCGTCCCGCTGAGCCCGCAGAAACGCGCGATCGGCATGGTGTTCCAGAGCTACGCGCTGTTCCCCAACATGACCGTGGAGCAGAACGTCGCCTTTGGCCTGAAGATGCAGAAGGTCAATGCCGACGACAGCCACAAGCGCGTCATCGAGGCCCTCAAGCTGGTGGAACTGCACGACTTTGCCGCGCGCTACCCGCATCAACTCTCCGGCGGCCAATGCCAGCGCGTGGCCCTGGCCCGCTCGCTGGTGACCCGCCCGCGCTTGTTGCTGCTCGACGAGCCGCTGTCGGCCCTGGATGCGCGGATTCGCAAACACCTGCGCGAACAGATCCGGGCGATCCAGCGCGAACTGGGCCTGACCACGATTTTCGTCACCCATGACCAGGAAGAAGCCCTGACCATGAGCGACCGGATCTTCCTGATGAACCAGGGCAAGATCGTCCAGAGCGGCGATGCCGAATCGCTCTACACCGCGCCGGTGGACGTGTTTGCCGCCGGCTTTATCGGCAACTACAACCTGCTCGATGCCGACGCGGCCAGCCGTCTGTTGCAGCGACCGATCAACAGCCGCATTGCCATTCGTCCGGAAGCCATCGAGCTGCGGGCCGAGGGCGAGCTGGACGCGCTGATCCGCGGTCACAGCCTGCTGGGCAACGTTATCAGGTATCGGGTCGAGGCCCGCGGCGTGGAACTGGTGGTGGACGTGCTCAACCGCTCGGCCGCCGACCTGCACCCCGAGGGTCGGCGTTTGTCGCTGTCTATCGATCCGAGTGCGCTATGTGAGGTAGCCTGATGTCCTTAGAGCGTTTGAAGAGAGAGCGGTACTGATGGCCTTGGCAATTTTTGATCTGGACGACACCCTGATCCACGGCGACTGCGCCACGCTCTGGAGCGAGCAGATGGTTCGCCTGGGCTGGGTCGACCCGGAGACGTTCATGCAGCGCAACAACGAGCTGATGGATGCCTACAGCCGCGGCGAACTGGCCATGGAAGACTACATGCTGTTCAGCCTGGAACCGATGGCCGGGCGCACCCCGGAAGAAATCGCCCACCTGGTGGCGCCGTGGGTCGAGGATGTGATCGAGCCGCTGATCTACAGCGATGCGTGCAAGGTCATTGCCGCCCACCGCGCGGCGGGTGACCGGATCCTGGTGATCTCGGCGTCCGGCATCCACCTGGTCAAGGCGATTGCCGAGCGTGTCGGCATCGACGAAGTACTGGGCATCGACCTCGACGTGCTGCACGGTGTCTACACCGGCCATACCGTCGGCACCCTCACCTATCGCGAAGGCAAGATCGTGCGCTTGCTGGAATGGCTGGATGCCGAAGGCGAGAATCTGGAAGGCGCGAGTTTCTATTCGGACTCACGCAACGACCTGCCGTTGTTGCTCAAGGTTGACTGCCCGAATGTGGTCAACCCGGACCCGGTGCTGCGCGAGCAGGCGGAAAAGTCCGGTTGGCCGGTGCATCACTGGAAATAGGCGCTCCTTGTGAGTGCAGGCCTGGGTGGGAAGGAGCTTATGTGGGAGCGGAGCTTGCCCGCGAAGAGGGCCGCAAGATCGCTAAAAGCTTCGCGGGCAAACTCCGCTCCCACAGTATATCCATCAAGCCCAGTTCCCACGGCAATACGCATTGGGGAAAGGTAGCGGCTCAGCCCAGCGCCGCGTCGATCGCCAGCACCAGCTTCCCCGCCACCTGATTACTCGCCAGCGCTTCAAACGCCGCCTCGGCATCCTTGATCGGGAAGACCTTGGCCAACTGCGGGCTCAAGCGCTTCTCGGCAAACAATGGCCAGACATGCTCACCCAGGTCACGCAACAGATCGGCCTTGAACTGATCGTCGCGGCTGCGCAGGGTCGAGCCCAGCAACTGGATGCGCTTGGCGAGGATCCTGGCCAGGTCCAGCTGGGTTTCCCGGCCGCCCATCAAGCCGATCAGCACCCACCGTCCGTCAGCTGACAAAAGTTTCACGTTCAGCGCGGCGTAGTTCGCGCCCACCGGATCGAGGATCACATCGAAGGGCCCGAAGTCACTCAACCCCTCGATATCGTCACCGCGGACCACCCCACCCTGGGCCCCCAGCGCCTCGCAATAGGCCAGCCGATCGGCCGAACCGACACTCACCCAGCAGGGGTTGCCGAAGGCCTTGCACAGCTGGATCGCCGCCGAACCGACGCCACTGGCACCGGCATGCAAGAGCACTTTTTCACCCGGTTTGAGCCCGGCCAACTGGAACAGATTCAACCAGGCGGTGGCGTAGACCTCAGGCAGCGCGGCCGCTTCCAGCAGGCTCAAGCCTTCCGGCACCGGCAGCACATGCCGCCCGTCGACCACCACCTCCTCGGCCATGCCACCACCGGCCAGCAGCGCGCAAACCCGGTCGCCGACCTGCCAGGAGGCCCCCGGCCCGACTTCGCTGATCACCCCGGAACACTCCAGGCCCAGCACCTGGCTGGCCCCCGGCGGCGGCGGATAGAGCCCGGCCTTCTGCAACAAATCGGCGCGATTGAGTCCCGCCGCCGCCACCCGAATCCGAACCTGCCCCACATCGCAGGTCGGACTCGGCTCTTCAACCCACTCCACTTGACCTTCAACGCCTTGCAATGCTTTCACAGTGCCTCCATAGTGAGTCTGGACTGAGCCCGTAGCTGTAGCGCCGGGCTTTTTGCATTATGCGACCGGCCCGAGGGTCGTACCAAACGCGCAATGGGCGGTTTTGGTGCGCAGTCCCACGGAACCGGCGACTTTAAAGACGGCCTAATATGCGTTATCAATTGCCCCCGCGTCGAATCAGCATGAAGCATCTGTTCCCCAGCACCGCACTTGCTCTTTTCATTGGCCTTGGCATGTCCACGTTTTCGGCCAATACGTTCGCAGCCAATAGCTGGGACAATCTTCAGCCCGACCATGACGAGGTGATTGCCAGCCTGAACGTCGTCGAGTTGCTCAAGCGTAATCACTACAGCAAGCCGCCGCTGGACGACGCGCGCTCGGTGATCATCTATGAGAGCTATCTCAAGCTGCTCGATCCGTCGCGCAGTTATTTCCTGGCCAGCGACATCGCCGAATTCGACAAATGGAAAACCCAATTTGACGACTTCCTCAAGAGCGGCGACCTGAATGCCGGGTTCACCATCTACAAGCGCTACCTGGACCGGGTCAAAGCGCGTCTGGACTTCAGCCTTGCCGAGTTGAGCAAGGGCGTCGACAAGATGGATTTCACCACCCAGGAAACCTTGCTGATCGATCGCAAGGACGCCCCGTGGCTGAAGACCACCGCCGAGCTCGACGACCTGTGGCGCAAACGCGTCAAGGACGAAGTGCTGCGCCTGAAGATCGCCGGCAAGGATCCCAAGGCGATCCAGGACCTGCTGGTCAAGCGCTACAAGAATCAGCTGACGCGCCTCGACCAGACCCGCGCCGAAGATATCTTCCAGGCCTACATCAATACCTTTGCGATGTCCTACGACCCGCACACCAACTATCTGTCTCCGGATAGCGCGGAAAACTTCGACATCAATATGAGCCTGTCCCTCGAAGGCATCGGCGCCGTGCTGCAGAGCGACAATGACCTGGTCAAGGTCGTGCGCCTGGTGCCGTCGGGCCCGGCGGACAAGACCAAGCAGGTCGCTCCGGCCGACAAGATCGTCGGTGTCGCCCAAGGTGACAAAGAGATGGTCGACGTGATCGGCTGGCGCCTGGACGAAGTGGTCAAGCTGATCCGCGGGCCGAAAGGCTCGGTGGTGCGCCTGGAAGTGATTCCGGCCAGCAATGCACCGAACGACCAGACCAGCAAGATCGTTTCCATCACCCGTGAATCGGTGAAACTGGAAGACCAGGCCGCGAGCAAGTCGATCCTGCACCTCAAGCAGGACGGCAAGGACTACAAGCTCGGGGTGATCGACATCCCGGCCTTCTACCTCGACTTCAAGGCCTTCCGTGCCGGCGATCCGGACTACAAGAGCACCACCCGCGACGTGAAGAAACTGCTCGGCGAGTTGCAGAAGGACGGCGTCGACGGCGTGGTCATCGACCTGCGCAACAATGGCGGCGGTTCCCTGCAGGAAGCTACCGAGCTGACCAGCCTGTTTATCGACAAGGGCCCGACCGTGCTGGTGCGTAACGCCGAAGGCAAGGTCGACGTGCTCGAAGACGAAAGCCCGGGCGCCTTCTACAAAGGCCCGATGGCGCTGCTGGTCAACCGCTTGTCCGCCTCGGCCTCGGAGATCTTCGCCGGTGCCATGCAGGACTACCACCGTGCCTTGATCATCGGCGGCCAGACCTTCGGCAAAGGTACCGTGCAAACCATCCAGCCGCTCAATCATGGCGAGCTGAAACTGACCTTGGCGAAGTTCTACCGGGTGTCCGGGCAGAGCACCCAGCACCAGGGCGTGCTGCCGGACGTGGATTTCCCGTCGATCATAGACACCAAGGAAATCGGCGAGAGCGCGTTGCCGGAAGCCATGCCATGGGACACCATCCGGCCTTCGATCAGGCCGGCGATGGACCCGTTCAAGCCGTTCCTGGCCCAGCTCAAGTCTGATCACGAGGCGCGGGCGTCGAAGGATGCGGAGTTCATCTTCATTCGCGACAAGCTGGCCCTGGCCGAGAAGCTGATGAAGGAAAAAACCGTAAGCCTGAACGAGGCCCAGCGGCGTGCCCAGCGCACCGATATCGACGCCAAGCAACTGGCCATGGAGAACGCCCGTCGCAAGGCCAAGGGCGAAGATCCGCTCAAGGAACTGAAGAAGGAAGACGAGGACGCCTTGCCGCCAGACCCGGACAAGAAGACCAAGCCGGAAGACGACGCCTACCTGAGCGAGACCGGGCGTATCCTGCTGGACTATCTGCGTTTGAACACGGCGGTGGCGAAACATTGAAAGATGCTGGCAATTTAATGTGAAGGCGCTTTGGAGCGTCATCAAATAGTCATCATTCTGTCGTGAAATAAAGGACTGGGCATGGCTCTTGTAAATAGAGTCGGGCCCGGTCCTTTTTTTATCGACCGAGACAGCCATGACCATGACCGAACAGCTGAACGCCCTGAGTTCAATCCTGGCTCAGAACGGTCTGCACAGCTTGTTCCAACCGATCATCTCGCTCTCCGAACGACGGATCGTCGGCTATGAGGCGCTCAGTCGGGGCCCGTCCAACAGTCCGCTGCACTCCCCCATCAACCTGTTCGCCGTGGCCCGCCAGGCCGGCCGCCTCAGCGAGCTGGAAATGCTCTGCCGCCTCAGTGCCTGCCGCCACTTCAGCGAACAGAAGCTGCCGGGCAAACTCTTTCTCAACGTTTCGCCGGAATCCTTGCTCGAACCGACCCACCAGCCCGGGCGCACGCTGAAGTTGTTGCAGGACTTCGGCATCGACCCGAGCAATGTGGTGATCGAGCTCACCGAGCAGACCCCGACCGACGATTTCCAACTGCTGCAAAACGCCTTGCACCACTATCGCGCCATGGGCTTCTCCATTGCCCTGGATGATCTGGGGGCCGGCTATTCGAGCTTGCGCCTGTGGTCGGAGCTGCGCCCGGACTATGTGAAGATCGACCGGCACTTTATCGACGGCATCCACCAGGACGGACTCAAGCGCGAATTCGTCGGCTCCATTCTGCAAATCGCCAAGGCTTCCCGGGCCCTGGTGATCGCTGAAGGCATCGAGCTGCCGGAAGAACTGGCGGTGCTCACCGAGATGGGCGTCGATCTGGTCCAGGGCTACCTGCTCTGCCGGCCACAGGAACAGCCGCCACAGGAAGCACGCACACTGCTGCCCAAGCTCGAGGCCGCTTCGCTGGCCCTCAACGAAGAGGCCGGTGACCTCAGCGCCCTGCTCAGCGTACAACCGGCCGTAGCCCTGAAGACCGCGACGGCGGATGTGCTGGAAGCCTTCCGCCGCCAGGCCAACCTCAACTCGCTGGCGGTGCTCGATGAGCACAATCACCCGTGTGGCATCGTGCACCGGCATTCGCTCTCGGAGGCCTTGCTCAAGCCTTTCGCTACCGAGCTGTTCGCCCGCAAGCCGATCAGCCGACTGATGAGCGATGACTTCCTGGCGGTCGAATCGAGCCAGTCCTTGCAGCAGGTCAGCCGCTTGCTCACCAGCCGCGCCCGGCAGCGGATCGAGGAAGATTTCATCATCACCCAGAACGGCCAGTACCTGGGCCTGGGCCGGGTCATTGATGTGTTGAAACTGATTACCGAACTGAAGATCCAGCAAGCCCGCTATGCCAATCCGCTGACCCTGCTGCCGGGCAATGTGCCGATCCAGCAATGCCTGACGCGATTGCTGCAACAGGCCCGCGAATCGGTGATCTGCTACGTCGATATCGACAGCTTCAAGCCGTTCAACGATATCTACGGCTATGGTCGCGGGGATGAAGTGTTGCTATGCCTGGCACAGTGCCTGAACGACCGTATTGACCCGAGCCGGGATTTCGTCGGGCATATCGGCGGCGATGACTTCCTGCTGGTGCTGGGCGAGGAGGATTGGCGCAAGCGCCTGAATCAGTTGCTGGAGGACTTCCAGAACCAGTGTCGGCGCTTCTACCGCGCCGAGCACCTGGAGGCCGGCTGCTTCATCGCTTCGAACCGCCAGGGCCAGCGCCAGGAATTCCCGCTGTTGTCGCTGTCCATCGGCGTGGTGCATTTGAAGCCCGAATCCTGCACACGGCTGGATGCCGCGCAGTTGGCCGAGCTGGCCTCCCGGGCTAAGCATCACGCGAAGAATGTACCGGGCTACAGCATTCATGTGATCGACAGTGAGACGATCATCGCCGCGGCGGCTGACCTGGAGACTGCTCCGACCTGGGCCAAGCCCTAAGTCGCCTCCGGCTCACGCGCTCCACCTTGTGGCGAGCGGGCTTGCCCGCGCTCGACTGCGAAGCAGTCGCAAAACCAGAGTCCCGGTTACTTCTGATACACCGCGTTTGCAGGTTTCAGGGGCGCTTCGCCCCCCCAGCGCGGGCAAGCCCGCTCGCCACAGGGGTCCGTGCTCGTCTCAAATACCTTTAGGGTCAGGCCTCGGCCGACTCGGGGTAATCGTACTCGAACACCCGCACCACTTCCGAAGCATGCCAGGACGCCGCGGCCACGCCGTCGGACGGGCCGGAAAAACGCCCCAGACGCTCGACACACTCGAAGAACCCCGTGCGCGGCAAGCGACTCGCGCCCTGGCTGATCACCAGTGAACTGCGCAACGGCTGTTCGGCCTTGGCATCCAGGGCCGCCAGGTGCTCCAGCGCCGCCGTCAGGGTTTGCATCGCCGGACTGGGCAGCTGCAAACGCTCCAGCAAAGCGCGATAGGTCAACAGATGCCGCTGGCGACGCGCCTGGTCAAGCTCACCCAACAGCCCATCCCAGTGCTGACGACTGATGCGCACGCTCACGATGCTTCCCTCCATCCCGCCACACCCAATTCCCAGGCCAGGCTGCGACGAATCGCAGCATCAGGCTCACGCTCGCCGCTTTCGATCAACCCCAGGTACGAAGGACTGATGCCCACCGTGCGCGCCAGGGTTTCGATCGCCAGGCCCTTGGCTTCGCGCAGGCTGCGCAACTGCCCGAACGCCGGTAAGACATCGACCGGCGGCATCGGGCTGGCAGGAGGAGATTGAGGCGCTTGCTGGCTGCTCAAACCGGCAGCCTGGAGTAACGTTTGATACTGGGCCCAGGGCAGAACCGCATATTCCGGTTCTCCGTCACGTGTAATTATTTGAAGATCCATCACCACACCCCGTAGGACTTTTACACATAGCGAGTCGGCGCTTTCCTTGTAGCTTAATCTTAACAGCCGCCAAGGTCGCTAGTGTGTGTTCTTCAAGGGAACGGATCGGCATCAGTCCTTTTCGTGACGTTCCAGTTGCAATTGCTCGGGTGTATCCGGCAAATGCTCGATCGCCCGCAGTTGCTCCGGCGCCTGGCGTTCGAGCCAAGCGCGGAAAGCCGTCAGTTCCTGGTCCAGGGTGTTCATCACCCAGGCCAGTACCGCGATGTCGTCGAGCATGCCGAACACCGGGATAAAATCGGGGATCGCGTCGATCGGGCTGAGGAAGTACATCAAGCCCGCCACCACGGTGATCATCGACTTGACGCTGATGGCCCGATACTCACCGCGCCAGTAGGCCAGGCACAGGACCTGCAACAGCTTCAGGTCTTCCTTGAGCTTGCCCAGCCGGCCACCTTGATGCGCACTCTTGCTCGCCACGGCGAACAACAGGGTGGGCAGACGGCCGCGCAGCAACACCCGTTGGGCCATGGGCAGGAAGCGCGCGAAATTCCAGGGTGCTTTCATCTTCACTCCAATCGACAGCGACGCCAGGTTATCCACACAAATTGTGGATAACCTTGTGAACAGAGCCACTTTTCGACGCTGAAAGCCCCGCATTACAAGGGCCCAGCTCAGATCGGGCGTTTTTTACTCACTGAAAAAAAGCCATAATTTCATTGACTTGGCATCAGTCTACGATTAGGCCGGTTAGCTGAATATTAAGACTATACCGACCTACAGATGTTCGTTTTCTTACAGCCTGCAACACTCAGAAACGACAACGCCCCGATAACGGGGCGTTGTCATCAGCGCGCGCCTTACTTGGCGGCGTCTGCCTTGGCCGGATCCTTGATGGCCAGCAGTTCCAGGTCGAAGACCAGAACCGAGTTGGCCGGGATCGCCGGGCTTGGGCTTTGTGCGCCGTAGGCCAGGTCGCTCGGGATGTACAGTTTGTACTTCTCGCCGACGTGCATCAGTTGCAGGCCTTCGACCCAACCTGGAATCACACCGCTGACCGGCAGGTCGATCGGGCTGCCGCGTTCCACGGAGCTGTCGAAAGTGGTGCCATTGGTCAGCTTGCCGGTGTAGTGAACGGTCACTACATCGGTCGGCTTGGGTTGAGGACCGTCGGCTTTCTTGACCACTTCATACTGCAGGCCGGAAGCAGTGGTGACGACGCCCGGCTTCTTGGCGTTTTCCTCGAGGAATTTCTTGCCGGCAGCCGCCGACTCTTCGCTCAACTTGGCCATGCGCTCTTCAGCACGTTTCTGCAGCGCCGCAAAGGCTTCGACCAGTTCGTCGTCCTTGAGCTTCTGCGGTTTCTTGCCGACGGCATCTTCGATACCCTGGGCCACGGCTTTGGAATCGAGGTCATCCATGCCTTCCTGGGCCAGGCTCTTGCCCATGTTCAGGCCGATACCGTAGGAAGCTTTTTGCGCCGGGGTTTTCAGCTCTACGCTGGAATGCGAATCGCAACCCGCAAGTACCAGGCCTACCAGGGCCACCGCCGCCGCCAACCGATGCTGTTTCATGCTATTTCCTTGTTCATGCGCCTAAAGGGCAATCGTATAAAGCCGCGAGCTTATCAGGCCGCCACGACCAATGGCTACCGGCATGAGAGGGGCAAACAGCCAATAAGTTCAGGTGTTTGGGGCATTTTACAAAACCCTGACAGTCTGCTTACGTCTGCACGGACATGGCTGCGGCGCCACGAGCCAGCAGTCACGGCCATCATGGCTACTTGATGCCAGGCAACGGCTCAGGCATAAGAAGGCAACAACTCGACAAGGATGGTTATCTTGCGCATTTTTTACCGTGTATTACTGGCAGCGTTTCTCCTGATTTGCCTCGGCATCGCGGTGATCCTGTACTACGTCGTCAATCCGAAATTGCCGACTTACGTACCGGCCCAGGTGCGCTATCTGGAGCAATGGAGCGAGGCCGACCGCCAGACCTACTACTACACACCCCAGGGCACCCAGGTCAAAGGCCTGCGTTATGACTGGTTCACGGCCCTGGAATTGCCGTTTTCCGAACAGCGCTTTGCCGAGCCGGCTTATCTGGCGCGCTTCGGCTTTCTGAGCGACCCGAAACGGCCCGCCAGCGCGAACAACCCCGGTAACCTGCCGGTGGGTTTCGCCCGCCATCAGAATCCCGGCAGCCATGAGCAGTACCTGGATATCACCTGTGCCGCCTGCCATACCGGTGAGTTGCGCTATCAAGGCCAGGCGCTGCGGATCGACGGCGGCCCGGCCCAACATGTGCTGCCCTCCAGCGTACCGACGGTACGCGGTGGCAGTTTCGGCCAGGCCATGGTGGCGAGCCTGGCCGCCACCTATTACAACCCCTGGAAGTTCAAGCGCTTTGCCCACAAGGTCCTCGGCGACAACTATGAGGCCCAGTACGATCAGCTGCGCACGGACTTCAAGCAGTCGCTGGACACCTTCCTGCGGGTGGCCTGGAACGATACCCATCGCGGTCTCTATCCGACCCAGGAAGGCCCGGGACGCACCGACGCATTCGGGCGAATCGCCAATGCCAGCTTTGGCGATGCCATTTCCGAGAAGAACTACCGCGTCGCCAATGCCCCCGTGGATTACCCGCAACTCTGGGACATCTGGACCTTCGACTGGGTGCAGTGGACGGCTTCGGCGCAGCAGCCCATGGCGCGCAATATCGGCGAAGCCCTCGGGGTCGGCGCCACGCTGAACTTCTTCGACGCCAATGGCCAGCCGTTGCAAGGTGATGCCCGCTACCCTTCCGGGGTGCGCGTGCGTGACCTGCAACGGATCGAGGAAACCCTCAAGCACCTGCAGCCGCCGCACTGGCCGGAGGATCTGTTCGGCAAGGTCGACCTGCCGTTGGCCGCCAAGGGCCGCGGGTTGTTCGCGGAAAACTGTGCCGGCTGCCATGTGCCACCGGTGACCACGGAAAACGGACGCCCGGTAAAACATCTGGTGTCGATTCCGCTCGCGGTGATCGGCACCGATCCGAACACCGCCAACAACATCGCCGACAATCGTTACGACCTGAGTGCGCTGCAATGGAACCCGGCCGAGCTGGCGAAGCTGCCGGTCCAGCTGCACCCGACGCCCGATGCGCCGCTGGACATGACGCAGTTGTCGGTGGCCAAGGGCCTGGCCTACGTCACCGCCTTCGTCGAAGAGCGTGCTTATCGCGAAGCCAAGGTCACGCCTGAAGAACGCCCGGCCATGGATGGTTTCGGCCTGCCCATCGGCGTGCTCGAACAACGCGCCTACAAGGCCCGGCCGCTGGCCGGCGTGTGGGCCACCCCGCCGTTCCTGCACAACGGTTCGGTGCCTTCGCTGTACCAACTGCTCTCGCCCCAGGACGAGCGCGCCAGCAGCTTCTATCGCGGCACCTTCGAATACGATCCGCGACATCTCGGTTATCGCCAGGAAGCCTTCACCAATGGCTTCCTGTACGACACCCGAATCAGTGGTAACCACAACAGCGGCCACGAATTCCGCGCCGGCAAGCGTGGCAATGGTGTGATCGGTCGCTTGCTGCAGCCCGAGGAACGCTGGGCCCTGCTCGAATACCTGAAAGTCCTGGGCGGCCCGCTGGAGTCGCAACTGCCATGACCCCTTCCCTTCGCGCTTACGTTAAAAGGATCTCTACATGCTGACCCGACTCTGGCTGCGCCTCGGCGCCTTTCTGGGCAAGAGCCTGCTGATCCTGATCGGCCTCGGCCTGGTCGGCTGGGCCCTGGCCAGCGGCTGGTACGCCTGGCGCCACAGTGGCCCGGTATCCACCGAGGAACAGATCCCCGCAGGTGAATCGGCCATGACCCAGGACATCATCCAGACCGCCGTGCGCATCGTCGACCAACACCGCGAGGGCACCCGCTACCTGCGTGACGCGCATGCCAAGGCCCACGGTTGCGTGAAGGCCGAGGTCCAGGTGCCGAGTGATCTGAGCAGCGATCTGCGCCAAGGTGTTTTTGCCGAACCGGGCAAGACCTGGCAGGCGCTGATTCGCCTGTCCAATGGCAACGCCTATCCGCAGTTCGACAGTATTCGCGACGCCCGCGGCATGGCGTTGAAATTGCTCGATGTAGCGGGCAAGCAATTGCTGCCGGGACAACAGGGGCGCAATGAACAGGACTTCGTGATGTTCAGCCATCCGAACTTTTTCGTCAGTGACGTCGCCGAGTACCAGCAGAACATCGGGGCCCAGGCGGACGGCAAGCAGGTGCTGGCGTTTTTCCCGAGCTGGAATCCGACCACCTGGCAGGTACGCCATCTGTTTATTGCCCTGGCGACCTTGGCGCCGGCGCCGAGCAGTCCGACGCAGACCACTTACTTCTCGGTCTCGCCGTACAAGTTCGGCAATGACAACGCCAAGTTCCGCGTGGCTCCCGATCCGCAGAGCTGCCCGGAATATGCCTTGCCGAAGCAGAATGAGGACCTGCCGAACTTCCTGCGCAGCGCCCTGGGCCAACAGTTATCCACAGACCGGGTCCCGGCCTGCTTCGTCTTGCAGATCCAACGGCAGAACGCCCATTTGTATATGCCGATCGAAGACACCAGCATCGAGTGGAAGGAGAGCGACGCGCCGTTCCAGACCGTGGCGCGGATTCGGATCCCGGCCCAGGATTTCGATACGCTGGAACAGAATATCGCCTGTGACAACCAGTCGTTCAGTCCCTGGCATGGGCTGGAGGCACATCGACCGATTGGTGGGATCAACCGGCTGCGTAAAGCGGTGTATGACGCGGTCAGCGATTACCGGCATAGCCGCAATGCCGAACAATGAAAGCCACCCTGCTGACACGTCCCTGTGGCGAGCGGGCTTGCCCGCGCTCGACTGCGCAGCAGTCGCAAAACCGGCTATCTCGGTTTACCTGATGCACCGGATTTGCCGGTTCTGGGGCCGCTTCGCGGCCCAGCGCGGGCAAGCCCGCTCGCCACAAATGGTGTTCGCCGGATACCCTCTACAAACCCCAGACGACAAAAAGCCCGCACAAGGCGGGCTTTCTGTGATGACCTGGCGTTCAGTGCTCCAGATCATTTGAAGATGGCGCAGCGGACGGGACTCGAACCCGCGACCCCCGGCGTGACAGGCCGGTATTCTAACCGACTGAACTACCGCTGCGCGTAGCGTTGAAGCGAAATGGTGGGTGATGACGGGATCGAACCGCCGACCCTCTGCTTGTAAGGCAGATGCTCTCCCAGCTGAGCTAATCACCCTTTCGTTTCGGTGCGGGCGCATTATGCCACAAAAAATCCATAACGCACTGATTTAAATAATCTTTTTTGAATGCCTGAATTTCTCGATAGCGCGCCAGCCAAAAAGCCGCGGGAAATGGCTCGCCGACCGAGGCCGACACCCCGCCGGCGCCGGCCTGCAATGGATTATTTCAGCGCCACCGAAGCACTGCCAGGGCGCCTGTCGAGGTCAGGCTGGACATGCCCACGGACCGCCAGGATGACCACCAGCATACCCAACCCGCACACGCCGGCGGTGATCACGAACGCGACGTTGTAACCACCGCCGTACTGCACCACCAGGCCGGTCAACGACGGCGCGATGATGCCCGCGAGGTTGGCCAGCAAATGAACGAAACCGCCAGTACCGCCCACGCGATTCTTCGGCACGATGTCCTGGATCAGCGCCCAGCAGATCTGTGGTGTGACGAACAGGAAAATACTCGACACCGTGATGCAGGTGACCGCCAGGCTCAACGACGACACCTGGGTGGTGATCATCACGCAGCTGGCCGCCACCCCGAGGCCGACGATCAACACGCACTTGCGCGCCAGGATCACGTTACCCAGCTTCCGCGCCAACGCATCAGTGACAAACCCGCCACCGAGAAAGCCTAATGCCGCGCCCAACCACGGAATCACGGCAATGATACTCATGCTTTTGATGTCCAGATGCTGATAGTCCATCAGGTAGCTGGGCAACCAGGTCAGGAAGAAATACAGCACGTAGTTGAAGCAGAAGAACGCGGTCGCGACGGCCAGTACCGGGGCGGAAAAAATGTAGCTGACCAGGCTGCGGCCTTCCCGCACCCCCTCGACCAATACCTCGGCACGGCTGACACGAATCAACTCGCGCTCGGCCTCGGACACCTTGGGGTGCTGCTCGGGCGTGTCCTTGAATATCCACAACCAGGCCAGCAGCCACAGCGCGCCCAGCAAGGCAATCACCACGAACGACACGCGCCAGCCGTAATTGAACGCCACCAGGCCGACGATCGGCCCGGCCAGGGCGGCGCCCAATGGCTGGCCGCAGTTGGTGAAACCCAGCGCCCGCCCGGCCTCTTCCCGGGGGAACCAGTTGGTGATCGCCTTATTGGTGGTAGTGCCCATCGGGCCCTCGCCCATGCCGAACAACACCCGGAAAATCAGCAGGTGGACGTACCCGGTAATGACCGCCGTCAAGCCGCAAAACAGCGACCAGACACCTGCCGCCCAGGCAAAGACCTTTTTCGGGCCGTAGCTATCGGCCGCCCAACCGCCGACAAAGCACAGGGCGCAGTAGCCGATGAAAAAGCTGCTGAAGATAAAGCCCATCTGGGCATCGTCGATGTGCAGTTCGGTTTTCAACAGTGGCGCCACCACTGACAATGCGGCGCGATCCAGGTAGTTGAGCATGCCGGCAAAAAACAGCAGCCCGGCGATTTTCCAACGGTAGTTGCCTTTCATTTTTCATGGCCTTTATTGTTTTTGGAGTGACAGCGTGGGTGGCTCAACTGACCAGCGCGTGGTCCGTGCAATAGGCCCGCAACACCTCGACATCGGGCACAAAGCCGAGGCCCGGGACGTCGGGCAGGCGCATGCGCGGCTTGAAGGCGAGCTCGGGATACAGCAGGCGCTCGAACTCGATGAAGGGGACTTCCAGCGCCACGTTTTCCGGCAACAATGTGCACAGGTGGGCAACGGCAAGCAGCCCCGGGCCGAAATAGAAGCAATGGGGCACGACGCGGACCGCGTGATCGCGGGCAATCGCAAAGACCTCCAGCATCGCGCTGATCCCCCCGACCTTGGCGACACTGGGCTGCAGGACATCCACCGCACCCTGCTCGACCAAGGCGCGGAGACCGTTCACCCCCGCCGCGTTTTCACCGGCGGAAATCGCCACGCCATGGCGGCGCACCTGGGCCAGGCCGTTGATATCATCCGGTGGCCAGACGGGCTCCTCCAGCCAACCAAGCGCCAGCTCGCGCAACTGTTCAGCCATGGCGCATGCCTGGGCAACGGTCCATGGACAATTGACATCCACCATCAACTCGCCGACCGATATCGGCAGCGCCGCACGGGCCGCCGCGATGGCCGCATAGTTGGTTTCATGCAGTTTGATCTTGCGAAAGCCCTGCTGCTGGGCGCGCTTGACCTGAGCAAACACTTCGTCGGGATCTCCGCCATAACTGACCAGGCTGGCATACAACTCGAGCTCGCGCGGCCTACCGCCCAGCAGTTGGTACAACGGCTGGCCGAGCACCTGCGCGGCCAGGTCCCACAAGGCGATGTCGATACCGGACAAGGCATAGACCATCGGCCCGGTCGAGCCGAAACCATGCAGGGCACGACGCGCGGCCTCCAGAGTCTGCACGCGGTCAGCCAGCGCGGTACCGATGAACATGGGCGCAACCACCTCAGTCAATGCCTTGAAGGTCACCGGGTTGGCGCCATGGCCGAAAGCCTCGCCCCAACCGCTCAGGCCTGTGTCGGTAGTGACCTTGAGCATCAGGCTTTCCATGCGCCGATGTCGGGGGGATGCGGCATTGAAGGCATCGTCATCCCTGCTCGGCCCGAGGTGCTTGCGCTCGGTGGTGCCCGCGGAAAACGGGATGCTCAGGCGGATGATCTCGATACTGCGAATAATCACAGGCAGGTCTCCCAAAGCTTTTTTGTTGATGTTATAAACTGGCAAGGCACAGTGTTACGTTATCGTACAACATCAGGAAGAGCAGAAGGAATGGATCACGCGGGTTATCCGAATTAAAGGAATCGGAAAGGCCGGTATTGGCGGACAGGGCAGGATTGAGCGCGCGGGAATCGAAAAACGCGAGCCGCTGGCGTACTTGAACGAGTACTTGAAAACCACGGCGGGTGATGGGTCAGAAAGGCCTTCGGAAAAACAAAAAAGCCCGCACAAGGCGGGCTTTCTGTGATGAGCTGGCGTTCAGTGGTCCAGATCATCGAATATGGCGCAGCGGACGGGACTCGAACCCGCGACCCCCGGCGTGACAGGCCGGTATTCTAACCGACTGAACTACCGCTGCGCGTAACACTGATAACGAATGGTGGGTGATGACGGGATCGAACCGCCGACCCTCTGCTTGTAAGGCAGATGCTCTCCCGGCTGAGCTAATCACCCTTCGCTTTCGGTGTGGCGCGCATTCTACGGAGCAGTCCAGACTCTGGCAAGCACTTTTTTTAATATTTTTCTCAGGCCTTCCAAAGACTTAGCGAAGGGTTGGCCTATGGGGCCATGAAGAGAATAATGCCCTCCTTTGTATAAAGGAGAGATGCACCCCATGTGGTTCAAGAACCTGCTGATCTATCGCCTGACCCAAGATCTGCCTTTTGATGCCGAGGCGCTGGAGACCGCACTGGCGAGCAAACCGGCCCGCCCCTGTGCAAGCCAGGAGTTGACCACCTATGGTTTCGTCGCGCCCTTCGGCAAAGGCGAGGACGCCCCGTTGGTGCATGTCAGCGGCGACTTCCTGCTGGTGGCCGCGCGCAAGGAAGAACGTATCCTGCCGGGTAGCGTGGTGCGCGATGCGCTGAAGGAAAAGGTTGAGGAGATCGAAGCCGAACAGATGCGCAAGGTCTACAAGAAGGAGCGCGACCAGCTCAAGGATGAAATCATCCAGGCGTTCCTGCCGCGGGCGTTTATCCGTCGTTCCTCGACCTTTGCCGCCATCGCGCCGAAACAGGGCCTGATTTTGGTCAACTCGGCCAGTCCGAAACGCGCCGAAGACCTGCTGTCGACCCTGCGCGAAGTACTCGGCACCCTGCCGGTGCGGCCGCTGACGGTGAAAACCGCGCCAAGCGCGATCATGACCGAGTGGGTGAAGACCCAGGCAGCCGCCGAGCACTTCTTCGTACTCGATGAATGCGAACTGCGTGACACCCATGAAGACGGCGGCATCGTGCGCTGCAAGCGCCAGGACCTGACCGGCGAGGAAATCCAGTTGCACCTGAGCACCGGCAAGGTGGTGACCCAGTTGTCGATGGCCTGGCAGGACAAACTGTCCTTCGTGCTCGACGACAAGATGGTGGTCAAGCGCCTGAAGTTCGAAGACCTGCTGCAGGATCAGGCCGAACAGGACGGCGGCGAAGAAGCCCTGGGCCAGTTGGACGCCAGCTTCACCTTGATGATGCTGACCTTCGGCGAGTTCCTGCCGCAGCTGTTCGAGGCCCTGGGTGGCGAGGAAATGCCGCAGGGTATCTGATCACGCCGTAACAACGGGCGAACGCCTGTGGGAGCGGAGCTTGCCCGCGAAGAACGATGACTCGGTGTGCCAGACAGACCCGGTCGCCAGCATTCGCGGGCAAGCTCCGCTCCCACAGGTACTCCACCGTGTGCAGACTCTCGGTTCGACACAGAGATCCTGGGAGCCGGACTTACCGGAAGGCCATTGAGGCCACCACAAGCTTCGTGGTTAAGCCCCTCTCCCACAGCGCCTGCTTGATCCGCCCCCCATAACAAGGAAAACCCCATGCGCGCACTGGCCACTCTCAGCCGCTTCGTCGGCAATACCTTCGCCTACTGGGTGCTGCTTTTCGCCGTGCTGGCGTTCCTTCAGCCCAGCTGGTTCATCGCCCTGAAATTCGCCATCGTGCCGCTGCTCGGCCTGGTGATGTTCGGCATGGGCCTGACCCTCAAGCTCGACGATTTCGCCGAAGTCGCCCGCCATCCCTGGCGCGTGGCCCTGGGCGTGGTCGCCCACTTTATTATCATGCCCGGCGTCGCCTGGCTGCTCTGCCGGGCCTTTCAACTGCCGGCGGAAATCGCCGTCGGGGTGATCCTGGTCGGCTGCTGCCCCAGCGGCACCTCGTCCAATGTCATGACCTGGCTGGCCCGCGGCGACCTCGCGCTGTCGGTGGCCATCGCCGCCGTCACCACCCTGCTCGCCCCGCTGCTGACGCCCGCACTGATCTGGCTGCTGGCCTCGGCCTGGTTGCCGGTGTCGTTCGGCGAACTGTTCTGGTCGATCCTGCAGGTGGTGTTGCTGCCGATCGTGCTCGGGGTCGTCGCCCAACGGCTGCTGGGGGAGCGGGTCCGCCACGCGGTGGAAGTCCTGCCGCTGGTGTCAGTGGTGAGCATCGTGATCATCGTCGCCGCCGTGGTCGCCGCCAGCCAGGCGAAGATCGCCGAATCCGGGCTGCTGATCATGGCCGTGGTGATGCTGCACAACAGCTTCGGCTACCTGCTGGGCTATTTCACCGGTCGTCTGTTCAAACTGCCACTGGCCCAGCGCAAGTCGCTGGCGCTGGAAGTCGGCATGCAGAACTCAGGGTTGGGCGCCGCACTGGCCAGTGCGCACTTCTCGCCGTTGGCAGCGGTGCCCAGCGCCTTGTTCAGTGTCTGGCACAATATTTCCGGTGCCCTGCTCTCGACCTGGTTCCGACGCATGAGTGAAAAGCAGGACCGCGAACTGGCCGCTGAGCGCGCTCAAAGCTGAGGGGAACTTGACCAGACCGGCAAGAATGCGCACTATACTGCGCAGCGCAGGGACGACCTTGCGGCTTGGGCGCGCTATCCATCCGGGGACGACCCCATCCATAGATGGAGGTTTTCATGTCCTGGATCATTCTGTTTTTCGCCGGTCTGTTCGAAGTCGGCTGGGCCGTTGGCCTGAAGTACACCGACGGTTTCAGCCGCCCGCTCCCCACTACCCTCACCGTCGCGGCCATGGCCATCAGCCTTGGCCTGCTGGGCCTGGCCATGAAGGAATTGCCGCTGGGCACCGCCTATGCGATCTGGACCGGTGTCGGCGCGGTGGGCACGGTGATCGCCGGGATCATCCTGTTTGGTGAGTCCATGGCGTTGTTTCGGCTGGCGAGCGTGGCCTTGATCATTACCGGGTTGGTCGGCTTGAAAGTCTCGGCCGCCTGACATGATCCTTTGTGGGAGCCGGCTTGCCGGCGATGAGGCCAGTGGGCTTTGCATTGCCTGATCGGCCGCCATCGCCGGCAAGCCGGCTACAAGGACCGTGTTCAATCGCAAAGATGTGGGGCCAGAGGGGCCGCCAAAAGCTTCGCGGGCAAGCTCCGCTCCCACACACCTATCTGCGCACCCGCCCCCGCAGTTGCAACACCTGCTCGCGCAGTTGCGCCGGTACCGCCACCTCCGCCCCGACCGGCGTCCCCGCCACCAGGGTCACCCGCGACCACAAGCGCCGGAACAGGCCCTTGGCCGGATCACGGCTGAAGAAACTGCCCCACAAACCTTGCAGCGCCAGCGGAATCACCGGCACCGGGGTCTCCTCCAGCACCCGGGTCATGCCGCCCTTGAACTCATTGATCTCACCGTCACTGGTCAGCTTGCCCTCAGGAAAAATGCACACCAACTCCCCTTCCTTCAGGTACTCGGCGATCTTCCGGAATGCACGCTCATAGATCTCCAGGTCTTCACCGCGCCCGGCAATCGGAATCGCCCCGGCCGTACGGAAGATGAAGTTGAGCACCGGCAAACGGTAGATCTTGTAATACATCACAAAGCGGATCGGCCGCCGCACCGCGCCGCCAATCAGCAACGCATCGACAAACGACACATGGTTGCAGACCAGCAAGGCCGGTCCCTCATCGGGAATCAGCTCCAGGTTGCGGTGTTCGACACGGTACATGGAATGGCTGAGCAGCCAGATCATGAAGCGCATGCTGAACTCGGGCACGATCTTGAAGATATAGGCGTTGACCGCGATGTTCATCAGCGACACCACGAGGAACAACTCGGGAATCGACAGCTTGGCCACGCTCAGCAGCAAGATCGAGACAATCGCCGAGACCACCATGAACAGCGCGTTGAGGATGTTGTTCGCGGCAATCACCCGGGCTCGTTCGTTCTCGGCGGTCCGCGACTGGATCAGGGCATACAGCGGCACGATGTAGAAACCGCCGAACACGCCCAGCCCGAGGATATCCACCAACACCCACCAGGCCTGGTGATAGCCGAGGATCGCCAGCCAGTCGTTGGCCTGCAGGTTCTGCGGCAGGTTGCCGGAATGCCACCACAGCAACAGGCCGAACAGCGTCAGCCCGAACGAGCCGAAGGGCACCAGGCCGATTTCCACCTTGCGCCCCGACAACCGCTCGCAAAGCATGGAGCCGGCGGCAATGCCCACGGAAAACACCGTGAGGATCAGCGTCACCACGGTTTCATCGCCGTACAGCCACTCCTTGGCGTAAGCCGGAATCTGCGTCAGGTAGATCGCCCCGACAAACCAGAACCAGGAGTTGCCGACAATCGAGCGCGACACCGCCGGCGTCTGCCCCAGGCCCAGGCGCAAGGTGGCCCAGGACTGGCTGAAGACATTCCAGTTCAGCCGCAGTTGCGGGCTCGCCGCCGCCGCCCGGGGAATGCCGCGGCTGGCCAGGTAGCCAAGCACCGCCACCAGCACAATGGCGCTGGACACGATGGGCGCGTAGTGCGCCGAAGACATCATCACCCCGGCACCGATGGTCCCCGCCAGGATCGCCAGGAAGGTGCCCATTTCCACCAGGCCATTGCCGCCCACCAGTTCCTCTTCGCGCAGGGCCTGGGGCAGGATCGAGTACTTGACCGGGCCGAACAGCGCCGAGTGGGTGCCCATGGCGAACAGCGTCAGCAGCATCAGCGACAGGTGATCGAACACAAAGCCCACGGCGCCCACCGCCATGATCACGATTTCACCCAGCTTGATCACCCGGATCAACGCGTCCTTGGCGAACTTTTCGCCGAACTGTCCGGCCAGCGCCGAGAATAGGAAGAACGGCAGGATGAACAGCAAGGCACAGAGGTTGACCCAGATACCGCGATCCCCGGTGAGGGCCAGCTTGTAGAGGATGGCGAGGATCAACGATTGCTTGAACAGATTGTCGTTGAACGCCCCGAGGGACTGCGTGACGAAGAACGGCAGGAACCGTCGTGTACGCAGCAGGCTGAATTGTGAGGGGTGACTCATCTTCCCTGTACCTGAGTGGCGCCGAGAGCGGCTTTCTTGTTGGAAGGCGGATCACCGCCCTCGAGCCACAACCTTACCTAATATCGGGCAACTATTTCGCTATTCCTGCCAGGCAAGGTGAAACAAAAAGCTCGCCTTTATAGGCCCCGCGCAGGGTCCGCGAACCGACAATCAGCCAGAGCACCGCCAGCAACGCCACCAGCAACAGGCCGAAGCCGCTGAAAAAACCCAGGTGCAAAGTGCTGGCCAACTTCAAGGTCGCCAGGGAGTAGACCCCCAACGGAAAGGTGAAACCCCACCAGCCGAGATTGAACGGGATGCCCCGGCGCAAATAACGCAGGGTGATCAACACCGCCATCAGCATCCACCACAGGCCCAGGCCCCAGAGGATGAGCCCGGCGACCAGGCCCAGGCCGCTGGCGATCTCGCCCACACCCGATAGTCCGTTGGCGGTGAAAATCGCTGGCGAATCCGCCCCCAGCAACAGCATGCCCAGCGCACCGGTACCGATCGGCCCCAACGCCAACCAACTCGAAGCCGCCATGTTTTCATGGGGCAACTTGTGCAAGGCCATGCGCAACAGCAGGATCACCAGGATGCTGAACGCCACCGGCACCGAAAACGCCCAGAGCACATAGCTGGTGATCAACACATTGAATTGCAGATGGGGATCGAGCAGGTGCGGCGCCAGCAGGCCACCGCTGGCCGACGCCACTTCCGCGGCCACCACCGGCAGCAGCCAGACCGCCGTCATCTGGTCGATGCTGTGCTCCTGGCGGGTGAACATCAGATAGGGAATCAGCACGCCGCAGGCCAGGGACATGGCCACGTCGATCCACCACAGCACTTCGGCGACCTGCACCGCGCTATCGCCCCAGCGCGGCACGCCGAAGACCAGGAAACCGTTGATGATGGTCGCCAGCCCCATGGGAATGGTGCCGAAGAACATCGAGACCGTGGAATGCCCGAAAATCCGCCGCGCCTCATGGAAGAACAACACCCAGCGCGCGCCGTAGAGCAGGCTGAACACGGCGAACAGCAGGATATTGAACAGCCACAGGCCTTCGGCGAAGGCTCGTTGGCCAGGGATTTCAAACGGCAACTGCGCCAGGGCCAGCGCCAGGACACCGGTGCCCATGGTGGCGGCGAACCAGTTCGGGGTGAACTGGCGAATCACTTCGCGGGGATGCTGCAGGTGGCCTAAAGGCCGGATTCCGAATTTGACACTATTGGCGCACGTTTGCATGGCTGACTCCTGTCCTCGGGTGAGGTTGCAGCCATCATAGAACCGGATCGAATATCCATATAACGGGTATTTTCTCTAACTGTTATCTATTTTATAGATAAACATTCAGAGACTGCCTTCGGTTTCGATCACCAGCACCCGCACCTCGCCCAAGGGTTCAGCCAGGTGCTCACAACCGATTTCCGCGTAAAAAATATCGCCGACCTCCAGCACCACGGCCTGCTCGACTCCATCCTTGCGATAACGCATGCGGACCTGGCCATCGAGCACCACAAACACCTCCTGACCGTCATTGACGTGCCAAATATAGGGTTGGTCGGTCCAGTGCAAGCGGGTGCCGATGCCGTTCATGCTGGCAATATCCAGCGCCGCCCAGGGACGGCTGCCGGTGAAGTCGCGGCTGCGGATGATCGTCATGGGCGTTGCCACGCCTGTGGTTGGGACGTCGGGATCGAAGAACAGGGCATGGGCTGGCTCCTTGTCGGGTATTTTCGAGGACTCATGATTGCGCGCAGTCCGTACATTAATAAGTGGCCCGAAAGACAATCTTCGATAAGATCGGGCCAAATTGCTGCTCCGAGCCCACAGCCGATGACCACGATCGATATCGCCGTAATCGCCTTCAACGACATCAGCCCTTTTCATCTGTCCGTACCCACGCTGGTATTCGATGAGCAGCGCGAAGGCGTCGAGATGCCGCGCTTTTCCCTCAGGGTCTGCGGCTTCGAGCCAGGCCCACTGCGGACCTCGGCGGGGTTCGAGATCCAGGTTCATCATGGGCTTGAGGTGCTTGGCCAGGCCGACGTGATCATCATGCCGTCCTGGCGCGACACTGAAGAACGGCCGCCAGAGCCGTTGCTGGAAGCGCTGCGCGGGGCACACCGCAAAGGTACGCGGATCGTCGGCCTGTGCCTGGGGGCCTTTGTCCTCGCCGAAGCAGGGCTGCTGGACGGACGCAAAGCCACCACCCACTGGAATTGGGCCGCGACCTTCGCCCGCAAATACCCCCGGGTACTGCTGGATGCCGATGTGCTGTATGCCGAGTCCGGGCAGTTGCTGACCTCGGCCGGCACCGCCGCCGGCCTGGATTGCTGCCTGTATCTGATGCAGCAACTGTGCGGGGCCGAAGCCACGCACAAGGTGGCCCGGCACCTGGTGGTGGCGCCCCATCGCTCGGGTGGCCAGGCACAGTTTATCGAGCGGCCCCTGCCCATGGCCGGCGAACAGGATCGCATGGGGCAACTGCTGCAATGGCTCGGGCAAAACTTCACCCGGAGCCATTCCCTGGATGAACTGGCGGAGCGAGCGGCCATGAGCCGCCGCTCATTCACCCGGCATTTCAAGCAACTGACCGGGACCACCGTGGGCCAGTGGCTGCTGGGGCAACGGCTGAGCCATGCCCAGCGCCTGCTGGAAAGCAACGCCCAGAGTATCGAAGGCATTGCCCTGGCGGCGGGATTCGGCACGGCCTTGTCGTTGCGCCAGCATTTCCACGCCTCGCTGCGGATTTCCCCGTCGGCTTACCGCGCGCAGTTCATCGGGCGCCGACCCCACTGACGCCGAATACATCCCCTGCAGAAACCAGCTTGCTGGCGATGACGATTTCTCAGGCGACAGCAATGCCGACCATCAACTCGCAATCGCCCTTGTGCGAGCAGAGCTTGCTTGCGAAGAGGCCCGCAAGAGCGCTAAAAGCTTCGCGGCGGTGCGGCGATCCGACAAGCTCCGCTCCCATATTGACCCTGTTCATCCGCCCCTTGCTCCATACGATACATATCCAGTTGAGCCTCCCTGCGCAACCAAGCGGCATCCAGCACCGGCTCCATACCCGATATTGGCCGCTTGATTTCATCGCCACGCACCAACGCACTGCGCAAAATCGCAAACCGTGCCCGGTTGATATGCCCGCCGGAGCCATAGGTGCCGACCTTGCCCAGCCTCGCGGCGACGCCGGTGTGCGCACCGAACCAACCGGCAGCAATCCCCAGGCGCGCCCGGACAAAGGCATGATCACGGAGAATCGCCGCACAGGCCTGGATCAGTCCGATAAACCCCTGGGTCGCCACATCCATGGCTTCCAGGCCATGCAACTGGGCAATGCGCTTGCCAATCCATACGCCCCGGGTCTTGAGCAGCAATGCATCGACGCAGTCATGGGCCAGCTCGACCCGACGCCGCGGCTCGGGCTCGTGCAACAGTGCCCGCCGCAGGCTCTGCAGGGCAAAGGCCATGGGCGCCGCGCCCTGGGGGCGCATCCGCCGCGAGGGCAACACATGACCGAGCAATTGGTGCAGGCCGAACAGACTCTCGGGTTGCAGGAACAATCGAGCCTGGGCGGACAGTGGTTGCCAGGCCACCTCCTGCAACAGGCCGAGCATCTGCGTCAGGTCCGCGGACTGGAGCCTCAAGGCCAACTGCGTGGACGCCGGCAAGGGCGCCCGAAGGCCGGAGCGTGTGGGAGTGGTCATGGCGCGCCGTGGTCATTCCGGTAAAGGACCCCAGTCTGACCAACGCCCCGTCGTTGATCTTGCAATAACCGATCAGTTGGCCGACACGCTCAGGCCAACAGGTCCCGCGCCGGACGACGCCACAGCAACATCAGCAAGGCCCCCAGGGACAGCCCGATCAACATCACGCCGTAGCCGTCGGTCGTGGCGATCAGGCCGAAACGGCGGCACAGGTTGCCCGCCAGCAATGCCGGCAGGCAGAACGCCAGGTAGCTCAGCGCATAAAAGGCCGACATCAATCCTGCCCGCTCATGCGGCAAGGCCAGCGGTACCACACTGCGCAACGCGCCGAGGAAGCCCGAACCGAAGCCGCTGCCCGCCACCAAGGTGGCGAATAAGAACAGAGGGAGACTGCCACTGTGCGCCGCCAGCAAAATCAGGCTGACACCTATGGCCAGCAGTACCGCCCCCAGGCGCAGGGTCTTTTGCGCCGGACGATTGCGCAGGCTGAAAATCGCCAACGCGCCGCTGAGGGTCAGCACCGCCACCAGCACGCCACCGATCAGATTGGAGGTCGAGCCGGTCGCGGCGCGTACCAGCGAAGGCGCGAGTGACAAGTAGAAACCGCCCATGGCCCAGACCGCGACGTCCACCGGCAAGGCTATCCACAGGGCCTTGCGCGCTTGTGCTGGCACATGCAGGGTCGGGCGCAACGACGCCAGCGCGCCCGGCTGTGCACTGACCGTTTCCGGCAGGCGCCAGACAACGGCCGCCTGCACGACCAGCAGGCCGAACAGCATCCAGTACACCAACTGCATCGGATGTGGCGCGAACTCCACCAGTAAACCGGAGCCGAGGCCACCGCAAGCCATCCCCAGCAACGGTGCAATACTGTTGATCAACGGCCCCTTGCGGTTGTCGTTGTCCAGCAGGGACGCACCCAGTACGCTGGTAGCCATGCCGGTGGCAAACCCTTGCAGTGCCCGTGCGGCGATCAACCCTGCGGCGCTGTCGGCCGAGATGAACAGCCACATCGCACCGATATCCAGCAACAATGCCGCAAAGATCACCGGCCGGCGGCCCAGATGGTCGGACAACGAACCGACCGTCAGCAGCGCCGCCAGCAGACTCAGGGCATACACTCCGAAGATCAGCGTCAGGGTCGCCGCGGAAAACTGCAGGGTTTCCTGATACAGGTGGTACAAGGGCGTCGGTGCGCTGGAGGCGGCCAGGAAGGTCAGCAAGCCGAGCGACAGGAACACCAGGCTGGCGCGGTTGGAAACGGGTGTTTCGACGCTATTGGACATGGGCACACTCCACGGCAAGGCACAAAAGCTAAGACATTGCTTTTGCGAAGTGTGCTACGGGCTTTCTCTTAAAGCAAATTCTTTGTGTTAAGGTTTTGACATGGCGATCAAAGAAAGTGTACGTCCGGGTGGCCGCAGTGCGCGGGTGCAGGAATCGATTCATCAAGCGGTCCGCGCGCTTCTCGAGGAGCAGGAGCGCGCGAGCCTGACGGTCCCGCAGATCGCGACACGGGCCGGCGTCACGCCTTCGACCATCTATCGGCGCTGGGGCGACCTGGCGGCGCTATTGGCGGATGTGGCCTTTGCGCGCATGCGCCCGGACGCCGAGCCGGCCAATACCGGCAGCCTGCGCGGCGACCTGCAAGCCTGGGCCGAGCAGTATCTGGATGAGATCAGCTCGGAACCGGGCCGACAGATGATGCGTGACGTGCAATGCCGCCCCAGCACCGGCTATTGCACGACCATTCTCGGCGGGCAGTTACAGACCATTCTGGATCGTTACCCGCAGGCAACGCCGCCCAGCGTCGAGCGCCTGCTCGACCTGATCGTCGCGCCGACGGTGTTCCGGGTGCTGTTCGCGGAAAAGCCGTTGAGTGTCGAGGCCTTGCACCGGCAGATAGAGCTCGCCCTGCACGGCTGAACAGCCAGCCGCGACACTCCACCACGCTGCGACCTTGGTCGACACTGACGCCGCCCGGCCATCGTGCGAGACTGTAGCGCCGAGGGCTGGACCGCCCTGGGGGATGTCTTTTGCCGGGAGTTTCCATGTCGCTGTCCAGCGGGCTGATCGCCGCCGTCGCCCTGGCCTATATGGCCATCATGTTCGCCATCGCCTTTTATGGCGACCGTCGCAGTGCGGCCCTGCCGCCGCGTATGCGCGCCTGGGTGTACAGCCTGTCGCTGGCAGTCTATTGCACCAGCTGGACCTTCTTCGGCGCGGTCGGCCAGGCCGCCGACCAGCTCTGGGCCTTCCTGCCGATCTACCTGGGCCCCGTGCTGTTGCTGGTATTCGCGCCCTGGGTCCTGCAAAAGATGGTGCTGATCAGCAAACAGGAAAACATCACTTCCATCGCCGACTTCATCGCCGCCCGCTATGGCAAGTCGCAGTCCCTGGCGGTGGTGGTGGCATTGATCTGCATGGTCGGCGTGTTGCCGTATATCGCCCTGCAACTGAAGGGCATAGTCCTCGGCGTCAACCTGTTGATCGGCGCCGGAGCCGACGCCATGGGAGTGCGGGCCCAGGACACGGCACTGATCGTCTCGCTGATCCTGGCGCTGTTCACCATCGTCTTCGGCACCCGTAACCTCGACGCCACCGAACACCATCGCGGCATGGTGCTGGCAATCGCCTTCGAGGCCCTGGTCAAGCTGTTTGCCTTTCTCGCCGTCGGCGCCTTCGTCACCTACGGCCTGTATGACGGCTTCGATGATCTGTTCAACCAGGCCCGGACCTCGGCGCTGCTGGCCGAATACTGGGAGGAAACGGTCAACTGGCCGTCCATGGTGGTACAGACCGGCGTGGCGATGATGGCGATCATCTGCCTGCCCCGGCAGTTCCATGTCACCGTGGTGGAGAACATCGAGCCCCAGGACCTGCGCCTGGCCAAGTGGGTGTTCCCCGCCTACCTGATCCTCGCGGCCTTGTTCGTGGTGCCGATTGCCCTGGCCGGGCGCATGATGCTGCCCACCGATGTGTTGCGCGATTCCTACGTCATCAGCCTGCCGCTGGCCCAGGCCCATCCGGCGCTGGCCTTGCTGGCCTTTATCGGCGGTGCCTCGGCGGCCACCGGCATGGTGATTGTCGCCAGCGTCGCACTGTCGACCATGGTCTCCAACGACATGCTGCTGCCCTGGCTGCTGCGGCGACAGAACTCCGAGCGGCCGTTCGAAGCGTTCCGCCACTGGATGCTCTCGGTACGCCGGATCAGCATCGTCGCCATTCTGCTGCTGGCCTACGTCAGCTACCGGCTGCTGGGCTCGACCGCGAGCCTGGCGACCATCGGCCAGATCGCCTTCGCCGCCGTGACCCAACTGGCGCCGGCCATGCTCGGCGCGCTGTACTGGAAACAGGCCAACCGGCGCGGGGTGTTTGCCGGTATCGCCGGGGGCACGTTCCTCTGGTTCTATACCCTGATCCTGCCGATCGCCGCCCGCAGCCTGGGCTGGTCGCTGAGCAGCTTCCCCGGCTTGGCCTGGCTCCACGGCAACCCGTTGAACCTGCCGATCAGCCCCCTGACCCAAGGCGTGGTGCTGTCGCTGGCGGGCAACTTCACCCTGTTCGCCTGGGTCTCGGTGCTGTCGCGCACGCGAGTCTCCGAGCACTGGCAGGCCGGGCGCTTCATCGGCCAGGAACTCCACGCCCGCCCCAGTGCCCGCTCGATGCTGGCGGTGCAGATCGAGGACCTGCTGAGCCTCGCCGCGCGCTTTGTCGGCGAGGAACGCGCGCGCCAGAGTTTTATCCGTTTCGCCTACCGCCAGGGCAAGGGTTTCAACCCGAACCAGAACGCCGACAGCGACTGGATCGCCCACACCGAACGCCTGCTGGCCGGGGTCCTCGGCGCCTCCTCGACCCGCGCGGTGGTAAAGGCCGCCATCGAAGGGCGCGAAATGCAGCTCGAAGATGTCGTCAAGATCGCCGACGAAGCCTCCGAAGTACTCCAGTTCAACCGTGCCTTGCTGCAAGGCGCCATCGAAAACATCACCCAAGGCATCAGCGTGGTCGACCAGTCACTGAAACTGGTGGCCTGGAACCGACGTTACCTGGAGCTGTTCAACTACCCGGACGGCCTGATCAGCGTCGGTCGGCCGATTGCCGATATCATCCGTTACAACGCCGAACGCGGCCTGTGCGGCCCCGGCGAGGCCGAAGTGCATGTCGCTCGGCGCCTGCACTGGATGCGCCAGGGCCGCGCGCATACCTCGGAACGACTGTTCCCCAACGGCCGGGTGATCGAGCTGATCGGCAACCCGATGCCCGGTGGCGGTTTTGTCATGAGTTTCACCGACATCACCGCGTTCCGCGAGGCCGAACAGGCCCTCACCGAAGCCAACGAGGGCCTGGAACGGCGCGTCGCCGAACGAACCCACGAACTGTCGCAACTGAACCTGGCGCTGACCGAGGCCAAGGGCACGGCGGAAGCGGCCAACCAATCCAAGACCCGCTTCCTCGCGGCGGTCAGCCACGACCTGATGCAGCCGCTGAACGCCGCCCGGCTGTTCTCCGCCGCACTTTCCCATCAGGACGACAGCCTGTCCCAGGAAGCCAAGCAACTGGTCCAGCACCTGGACAGCTCGCTGCGCTCGGCCGAAGACCTGATCAGCGACCTGCTGGATATCTCGCGCCTGGAGAACGGCAAGATCACACCCAATCCGCAACCCTTTGTCCTCAACGAACTGTTCGACACCCTCGGCGCGGAATTCAAGGCCCTGGCCCAGGAGCAAGGCATGAGCTTCCGGGTGCGTGGCAGCCGCTTGCCGGTGAACAGCGATATCAAGCTGTTGCGGCGGATCCTGCAGAACTTCCTGACCAATGCCTTCCGCTACGCCAAGGGGCCGGTCCTGCTCGGCGTGCGGCGCCAGGGCGGGCAGCTGTCGCTGGAGGTCTGGGACCGCGGCCCGGGTATTCCCGAGGACAAGCGCCAGGTGATTTTCGAGGAATTCAAACGCCTCGACAGCCACCAGACCCGCGCCGAAAAAGGCCTGGGGCTGGGCCTGGCGATTGCCGACGGGCTCTGCCGGGTGCTCGGCCATCACCTGCAAGTGCGTTCCTGGCCGGGGCACGGCAGTGTGTTCAGCGTCAGCGTGCCGATTGCCAGTCATCCGGCGAGTGCGGCCGGCAAGGCCGCGCCCGTCAACGGCCATGCATTGAGCGGGGCGCAGGTATTATGCGTGGATAACGAAGACAGCATCCTGATCGGCATGCACAGCCTGCTGACCCGTTGGGGCTGCCGGGTTTCGACCGCGCGCAATCGCGAGGAGTGCGCGGCCTTGCTCGATGGCGGCCTGCGTCCGCAACTGGCGCTGGTGGACTATCACCTGGACGACGGCGAGACCGGTACCGGATTGATGACCTGGATGCGCACGCGCCTGGCGGAACCGCTGCCCGGCGTGGTGATCAGCGCCGACCTGCGCCCGGAAACCGTCGCACAGGTGCATGGGGCGGGGTTGGAGTACCTGGCCAAGCCGGTGAAGCCGGCGGCGTTGCGGGCGTTGTTGAGTCGGCATCTGCCCCTCTGAAGGTACGCACCGGGACTCACTTGTGGCGAGCGGGATTGTCGGGACGCCGCACCGCCGCGCTCGACTGTGAAGCAGTCGTAAAACCTGTGATTGCGTTCTGCCTGACACAATGAAGTCGCTGATTTCAGGGCTGCTTTGCAGCCCAACGCGGGCAAGCCCGCTCGCCACAAGTCTGGGCTCGGGCTTGAAGAACCATTACTCCGGCAACTCGACCACACCATTTTCATCGGTCATCGCCCGCTCCAGCAACTCCGCCGGCAGGCTCTTGCTCGCCCGCGCGCCCAACAACTTGAGCTGTTCGCTGCGGCTGACCAGGTTGCCACGTCCGTCCGTCAACTTGTTGCGGGCGGCGGCGTAGGCCTTGTCCAGTTGCTGGAGGCGACTGCCGACCTCATCCAGGTCCTGGATGAACAACACGAACTTGTCATACAGCCAACCGGCGCGCTCGGCGATTTCCCGGGCGTTCTGGCTCTGCCGTTCCTGTTTCCAGAGGCTGTCGATCACCCGCAAGGTAGCAAGCAAGGTGGTCGGGCTGACAATCACGATATTGCGGTCGAAAGCTTCCTGGAACAGGTTCGGCTCAGCCTGCAAGGCCGCCGAAAACGCCGCTTCGATGGGCACGAAGAGCAAGACGAAATCCAGGCTGTGCAAGCCTTCGAGACGCTTGTAGTCCTTGCCGGCCAGGCCCTTCACATGATTGCGCAGCGACAGCACATGCTGCTTGAGCGCCGCCTGGCCGATCACCTCGTCGTCGGCGCCGACGTATTGCTGATAGGCGGTCAGGCTGACCTTGGAGTCCACCACCACCTGCTTGTCACCCGGCAACAGGATCAGCACATCCGGCTGGAAACGCTCGCCGTCCGGCCCTTTCAGGCTGACCTGGGTCTGGTACTCACGACCCTTTTCCAGCCCGGCATGCTCAAGCACCCGTTCGAGAATCAATTCGCCCCAGTTACCCTGGGTCTTCTGCCCCTTGAGCGCGCGGGTCAGGTTGGTCGCCTCATCGCTCAGGCGCAGGTTCAGCTGTTGCAGGCGCTCCAGTTCCTTGCCCAGGGAGAAACGCTCGCGAGCTTCCTGTTGATAACTCTCTTCCACACGCTTTTCAAAGGACTGGATGCGCTCCTTCAACGGGTCGAGCAATTGTCCGAGGCGTTGCTGGCTGTTTTCGGCAAAACGCGCCTCGCGCTCGTCGAAGATCTTTCCAGCCAGTTCGGCAAACTGCGCGCGCAGCTCATCGCGCGAGCCTTGCAGGTCGTCCAGGCGCTGCTGATGGCTGTCCTGCTGCTCGCGCAGCTCGGCGCTCAACGACGCCGCCTGGGCATCCAGGCGGCGCAGCTCGGCCTCTTTCTGGGCGCGTTCGAGGTTCCAGGCATGGGCGGCGTCACGGGCGTTGTCACGCTCGATCTGCAGCAGCTCGACTTCCCGGCGCAACGCCGCCAGTTCCGCCTGCTTGAGCGTATTGGCCTGGCTCAGGTCGCTGACCTCGTCACGACAGGCATCCAACTGCGCGCCGAGCCCCTCCGCCGCCAGGCGGGCACTGCTCAAACGCTCGTCCAGCAGCGCCCATTCGGCCTGGGCGGCACTCGCCCGGCGCTGCAACTGCCAGGCCAGCACCAGCAACGGCAGCGCCGCCCCCGCCAAACCGAGCAAGAGACTGGTCAGATCCAACGCCATAAGGACTCCCAAGGTGCCAACGAATTGTAAAGAATCAAGGGTAACGAACGTGGTCGGCGATGGACAGTTCGGCCCGGGGAGAAATCGTATAGGCCCTGGACAGGGGCAAGGAGTCCAAGCGAAATTTCATGTAGCACTGCGCGCCAGATCGCAGGGCGCGCCACTCTACGCTGTTTTTCGTACGGGTAAAGCCGAAAAAACCCGGCATGCCCGTGCTAGAGCAAGCGCTTGGGACAATCCACAGAAGCTGTGGATAACTCAGTGGACAACCCCTTCCCAACCCTCGCAAAGCCGCATGGAATGGGGCTCGCAGTCAAACTGTCGATTTTTTCACCAATAAAAAAAGACGATATTTTTCATTGACTTGTATTTGCGATACAGGCATTCGAGGGACAGATTGCGCAGATGACAGTCAGGTGACAAGCCCTGGCCCGATTGTGCACAAGTAGTGCGATAACGGTTATATCGACGCACCTTTTTTGCACAGCCCCGGCCTTCCGCTCTCCAGCGCCGCCTCTGGCGCCGGTACGTCGCCCTCTTTCGTGCGGCCTTCCACCAGCGGGATCGTGCCTCGGCGCCCAGGCAGCGGCTTGAACAACATTTTTTGCTAACATACTTCCCTTATCCGTTTCAATGCGATAGTATCCGCACCGTTAGTACCAAGCTGAAAGTCAATTCTGGTCGAACACTCCCGCACAAGCACTCTCCAAAATGGATCAGTCGCTCGAAAAAGGGATCGGCCCCTCGATGGTTTCCAGGTAGATCTTCTCCAGCACAGCCTTATGAAAGGCGGCTGCCGAAACTGATTACTCTGACCGAACCAACCTGCATGATTGATCAGGATCTTCACCCCGGGCCCAGAACCTTAGCCCTTGTTGTGATTGCCTGCCCTCCTAAGTACCTACCTGCCAGCCCAAGCGCCACTCACTTTCATGCGCTTCAACTGGCGGCTTTGTTCCAGTCAGGTTCTTCGTCCGATCCATAATGGTTCGACGCTACTGGAACGTTTTAACGTTGCACGGATCAGATTCCGTGTCATTTGCAGGAACACCTAATAATTATGTCGACTCAAATCCATACCCAGGACGCCATTCGCACCCTGACCAACGCCTTCGCACCGATGAACTGCCTGATCATGGCCGCTCGCAAAGGCTGCTTCAGCTTCACGCTGGTCAACGAACACGGTATCGCTCGTCACAGCGAACGCTTGTATCCGGACCAGTATTCCAGCGCCGAACCGCTGCAGGCGGTCATCGAACGCACGCGCCAAGCCCTGGTTGCCTGAAGTTCGAAACAAGCTGTAACCCAAAAGCCCGGCCTTGGTTGCCGGGCTTTTTATTGCCTGAAGTTTCGCGATTTTGGCTGTATGACTAAGTACGAATAAATATATAAGCCGGGTGCTCATGGCCTAAATATTTTAAAAACAGACCTTTACAGCAAAGATATGACACTACACTTCAACTCAAGCGGCCCGGGCCGCTTCCGGCGGGCCTGAACGCCTCCACCGCTACCTGGGGCCAGGCCACGCCGACCAATAAGAAATCGCCGATCACGGCAGGAGCATCGAGGGTGTCATGGGTATCGCCGCCAGGGAACTGCGCCTTTATGTGATTCGTCCGACCCTGCTGTACCTGGGTCGCCACAGCCTGAGCGCCGAAGCGCTGCTGCTGGGCATCGCCGCCAGCCAGTCGGACCTCGGCTCGGCCCTGCACGACCGTCGCGGCCACGGCCTGTACTGCATCGACGAGGGCCGCCATGCCGCGCTATGGGACCGCTACCTGGCCCCGGACCCGGAATTGGCCAGCCTGGTTCGCGGCCTGGCCAGCCAGCACGCTTTTTTAAGCAGCCCGAATCTCGAACTCGCGGTGAATTTGCGTTATTCCACCGCCATCGCCTGGCTGCTGGTGGAAGAACACCACCCACACCTGCCCGCCATCGACGATCTGCTCGGTATGGCGCGGATCTGGCGACAGACTTTCCAGCCACAAGGACGTTTAAGGGACTTCACTCGCGCCTGGCGCAGTTGTGACTCATCGGTCACTCCGATCGCCTGTTAGAGCCAATACCGAGTTTCTGGAAAAACCCACCGATTTTGGTCGGATTGTCCTACAAAACCGCTCTATCTCCGGTAATTCAGCCTATAGCGCCGAAGCGAAAATGTTGGTAGTTTTCGCCACGGTGATCACCACGGAGTTCTAATAATGAAAAAAGTAATGCTCAAGACCACACTCAGCCTCGCCGTTGCTCTGGCATCCACCCAGTTGTTCGCGAGTGGCTTTGCCCTCAACGAACAGAGCATCAGCGGGATGGGGACCGGTTTCGCAGGTCGATCTTCTTCTGCCGACGATCCAAGCACTATCTACGGTAACCCTGCCGGTATGTCCCGCCTCAAGGGCCAACAAATCACCGTTGGCGCTGCCTCCATCGATGCTTCAACCGATATCAAGGACGTCAGTGGTCGCTCACGGGGCCAGAACGACGGCGACATGGTTCCGTTCACCACAGTGCCGATGCTGTTCTATACCAACCAGCTCAACGATCAATGGTCGATCGGCTTTGGTGCCTACGCCCCCTTCGGGCTGGTCACCAACTACGGCGCCAACTTCCAGGGCCGCGCCTTCGGCAGCAAGAGCGAAGTCAAGGTCGTGACCTTCCAGCCAACCATCAGCTATGCCTTTAACGACAAGGTATCGGTTGGTTTCGGCCCGACCATCAACCGCATTTCCGGTGAACTGCAATCGGATCTGACGCTTAACCCTCTGGTTTCGGACGTCAACGTCAAGCTCAAGGGAGACGACACTGCCCTGGGCTTCAACCTCGGCGTGCTGGTCCAGGCCACCGATACCACGCGTGTAGGCCTGACCTATCACTCGAAGGTAAATTACGATTTAGAGGGGCACACGCAGATCACCGCGCCTACCGCGCTTACAGGCATCGTCAACAGCAATCGCTATAACGCTTCGTTGAAAATCGCGACACCGGAATCCTATGACCTGTCGGTCACCCAGGACATGTCGGACGCCTGGAAACTCTATGCGGGTACCACCTGGACTCGCTGGAGCCGCCTGAAGGACATTACGGTCAATAACGAAGGAGTGACAGCGGCTGCGGGCGGTGTTGCTTCCCCGTCGCTTTTCGGCACCATCACCGAACCACAAAACTGGCACGACACCTGGGCGTATGCCGTGGGTACTTCCTACCAGTTGAGCAAACAGTGGGTTCTGCGCACCGGCCTGACCTTCGACCAGTCGCCAACCAACAACACGGACCGTTCGCCGCGTATTCCTACCGGTGACCGTACGATCATCAGCTTCGGTGCCGGTTATGCCGTTAACGAAAATCTGACCATCGACGGCGCCATTTCCTATCTCAAGGAAGAGGACATCAACGTGAGTAAGTCCAACGCGCTAGCCAGCTACAACGCCAAGTACGAAAACAGCGCATGGGGCTATGGCCTGGGCGCTACGTACAAGTTCTGATTCACGACGAAGCTGAACCGCTCGTTAGCTGGATAGAAAAAACCCGCATCGTCTGATGCGGGTTTTTTATTGCCCCTAGCAAGCGCCCATGCCCAACTGCATCAACGCCAACCCGCCCTGGTGCCAGCCCCACCAGGACAACGCCAGCAGCAAGGCGATCAGCGCCAGGGCCAGCAGCCGCGACCAGAAGCCACTCATGCCAGGCCTGCCTGCGCCTGCAACCGCGCCACGGGCCGCTCACGCACCGGCCAGTTCAAAGCCGCAGCGAGCAGGCTCAGAAGGATCGAGACCTGCCAGATCAAGTCGTAGCTGCCGGTATGGTCATACACCACTCCACCCAGCCAACCGCCAAGGAAAGCCCCCAACTGGTGGAAGAGAAACACGATCCCACCGAGCATGGAGAGATTGCGCACGCCGAACAGGGTCGCCACGGTGCCGTTGGTCAGGGGCACCGTCGACAGCCAGAGAAACCCCATCGCCATGCCGAACAGGTAGGCGCTGAATTGCGTGACCGGCACCCAGAGAAACACCACGATCACCACCGCCCGCGCCAGGTACAGGGCAGTCAACAGGCGTGGCTTGGACATCCTGCCGCCGAGCCAGCCGGCGGTGTAGGTGCCGAAGATATTGAACAGGCCGATCAGCGCCAGCACCGTGGTGCCGACGGTGGCCGGCAGATGCTGGTCGACCAGGTAGGCCGGCAGGTGCACGCCGATGAATACCACCTGGAAACCGCAGACAAAAAAACCGAACGCCAGCAACCAGAAGCCGGAATGGGAACAGGCCTCGCGCAGCGCCTCGGACAGGGTCTGCTCGCCCTCGAACTTGGGCAGCGGCTTGTCCTTGAGCAGGCCCACCAACGGCACGATCAGCGCCACCAGCACGCCCAACACCAGCAACGCCGTCGACCAGCCGAGCCAGCCGATCAACCCCAGGGTCCCCGGCAGCATGGCGAACTGACCGAAAGACCCGGCGGCACTGGCGATGCCCATGGCCATGCTGCGCTTCTCCGGCGGCACAGCGCGCCCGACCACACCGAGGATCACCGAGAACGAGGTCCCCGACAGGCCGATACCGATCAGCAGGCCGGCACTCAGGGACAGGCTCAGGGCGGAGTCGGACAAGCCCATGCAGAACAGTCCGACGGCGTAGAGCACGCCACCGATCACCACCACTTTCGCCGCACCGAAACGATCGGCCAGGGCCCCGGTGAAAGGCTGGGCCAGCCCCCAGATCAGGTTCTGCAAGGCGATGGCAAAGGCGAACACCTCGCGGCCCCAGCCGAACTGCGCGCTCATGGGCGGCAGGAACAGCCCGAAACCGTGCCGTATCCCAAGGGACAGCGCGAGAATCAGCGCGCTCCCGAGCAAAATCCAGCCACTGGCACGCCACATCGATGTCATTGTTATGCTCCATTAACGGGTATATACCCGCTTTATTCAAATAAAACGGCGATTACTCGCCGCTTGCCAACTCTTCCAGCAAGGCCAGCAGGGTCGCGCGCTTTTCTTCCCCGAGACGCTCCACCAGACGCTGCTGCGAGGCTTCCCAGGCAGGCTCGGCGGCCACCAGTCGCTCGGCCCCGGCGTCGGTGAGCCGGACCAGGCGGTTACGCTGGTCGGCGCCCTCGGTCAGGGCCACCAGGCCATCACACTCCAGCACCCGCAGGTTACGCCCGAGGGTACTGCGATCCAGGCCCATGGCTTCGGCCAGGCTGGAAATGCTCGGCTGGTCGAGACGCTTGAGATTACACAACAGAGAATACTGGGCGACGTTGATCCCGAAGCCGTCGAGAGCGCCGTCGTAATGCCTGCTGACGCCACGAGCGGCGCGACGCAGGCTGATGCATAAGCAATCGGTCGATAACATGGTGTGTGTATATACCCGTAACACAGTGAAAACAAGTTTGAACGATAGATCAGTGGTGTGGCGGCTGACGTCATCGCCGGCAAGCCAGGCTCCCACAGGTGGGTGGCGGTGTGGCAAATGTGGTAACCGACGCAGGTCGTGTAGGAGCTGGCTTGCCAGCGATGACATGCGCAAGATCGTCGAAGCTCCCCTCAGACCAATGCCCATCCCACCAACACCGCCATCTCCAGCAGTTCCAGCAACGCCCCCGCCGTATCGCCGGTGGTGCCGCCCAAGCGCCGCAGCATCAGTTGCCGCAACCAGCAGAAGCCCAGCAGCGCCAGCAATACCGCCCCGGCGCCCTTGAGCCCGGCCAGCAGTCCACAAAACAGCGCGCTCGCCAGCAACACATACCAGCCGGCCCGCCGTGGCAGATGATCGGCCAATGCCTGTCCCAAGCCACCGGCACGCACGTAGGGCGTGGTCAGGAACAACCCGAGCAAGGCACTACGGCCGATCAGCGGCACGAACAACAATGCCAGCGTCTGCCGCTGCTCGATCAACGCCAGCACGGCACAGAACTTCAACAACAGCACCAGCACCAGCGTAACCACGGCAATCGGTCCGCTGCGCGGATCCTTCATGATCAGCAAGGTCCGCTCGCGGTCGCCGAAGCCGCCCAGCCAGGCATCCGCGCTGTCGGCCAGGCCGTCCAGGTGCAGGCCGCCACTGAGCAGCACCCAGGCCGTCAACAGCAAGGCGGCATGGAGCAACGGCGGCGCGCCCGCCAACGCCCAATCGAGCGCATAAAGCACCACGCCGAACAACAACCCCACCAGCGGATAGCAGAGCAGCGACCGGCCCATTTGCCGAGGTTCCGGCATGCCCGGCAAGCGAATCGGCAGGCTGCTGAGAAACTGCAAGGCGATCCAGAACGGCAAACACTTCACGGCGCCTCCCTCAGCCCACCGTCGACCGCCACCCGCAGGGCGAACAAGGCGCCATGGGCCACCTCGACCTGCAACAACTGCTCACGCGGCAACCCACGAGCCTGGGCCAGCAAAACCTTCATCACCCCGCCATGACTGATCAACAGCACGCGCTGGCCGGCATAGCGCTGCCGCAAGCGCGATACCGCCGCCAGCACCCGCTCGGCGAACTGCCGCACCGGCTCGCCATCAGGCGGTGTGAAGGCATAGGGATCGGACCAGAACCGGCCCAGGTCATCGGCGTCCGTCTCCATCAACGCTGCCGCGCTCTGTCCTTCCCAGGCCCCGAAATGCAACTCGCGCAGGTCACGCTCGATCTCGACCGGAAGCCCCAGACCCGCACCCAGCTGTTCGGCAAACCGCGCACAGCGCTGCAACGGCGAACTGATCAAGCGATCCCAAGGCCCTTGCCGCGCCACACCGGCATGCATCTGTTCCCAGCCCTTGGGCGTCAAGGCATCGTCCAGGCTGCCGCGCAAGCCGCCACCCAGCTCGGTTTCACCATGACGCAGCAGGTCCAGGCGCAAGGTCATGCCGGGCGATCCGCCACGGCCGCCTCGGCAAAGGTCGCCATCTGCCCGTGCAGGTCGCAGGCCAGGCGCACCAAGGGCACCGCCAGTGCCGCGCCGCTACCCTCGCCCAGGCGCAGGCCCAGATCGAGCAAAGGTTCGGCCAGCAAGCTTTCCAGGACATGCCGATGGCCGCGTTCGGCGCCGCGGTGGGCGAAGATCAACCACTGCCGGCACTCGGGATTCAAGCGCACCGCGACCATCGCCGCGACGGTGCAGATAAAACCGTCGACCAGCGCCGCCACGCCTTCCTGGGCACAGGCCACATAGGCCCCGGCCAGCGCCGCGATCTCGAAGCCGCCCAGGCGGAACAAGGCCTGCAACGGATCGTCGGTGTGTTCGGCATGCAGCGCCAGCGCCCGCTCGATGACCTGCGCCTTGTGGCTGACGCCGGCCGGGTCGAGGCCGGTGCCGGGGCCGGCCAACAACGCCGCCGGGCATTTCAGCAGCGCACAGGCCACGGCACTGGCCGAAGCCGTGTTGCCGATGCCCATTTCGCCGCCGATAAACAATTCAGCGCCCGCCGCCACCGCGCGCCGTACGCTGTCACGTCCGGCTTCCAGCGCCAACCGGCCCTGGGCTTCGCTCATGGCCGGGCCCTGGGCGAAGTTCGCGGTGCCGGCACCGATCTGCAGATGCCGCACACCCGGCAGGTTGAGCATCGGCGTCACGGTACCGAGGTCGTTGATATCCAGCTGCGCGCCCAACTGCCGTGCCAACACGCTGATCGCCGCGCCGCCGCCAACGAAATTGGCGAGCATCTGCCCGGTCACTTCCTGCGGATAAGCCGATACGCCTTCGGCCACCACGCCATGGTCACCGGCAAAAATCGCGATCCATAATGTATCGACCCGCGGCTTGAGGCGGCCCTGCAAACCCGCCAGTTGCACCGCGACCTGCTCCAGCTGGCCCAGGGAGCCGCTGGGTTTGGTCAATTGTTGCTGACGCTCGAACGCCGCGTCCTGTGCCGGTAGATCAATCGCCTTGCACGGGTTCAGCCACCACGATTCACTCATAACGCAGTTCCTTTCAAAGTCAGGGGCAAGCCGGCGACCGTCAGCACCACACGCTGACAACGCTCGGCCAGAGCTTGATGCAGCCAACCGGCTTCATCGACATAACGGCGAGTCAATTCGCCCAGCGGGACGATACCCAGGCCGGTTTCGTTGCTGACAAAAATGATCTCTCCCGGCAACTGCGCGAGGCTCAGTAACAGGGCTTCGCGCTCGTTCTTCAAACGCTCGGCGTCGTCGAGCATGAGTAGATTGGTCAACCACAGGGTCAGGCAATCGACCAACAGACAGGCATCGACCGCCGCGTTCTCACGCAGCACACGCGCCAGTTCCAGCGGTTCTTCGATCAACTGCCAATGGGCCGGACGCCGTTGGCGATGCAGGGCGACCCGCTCGTTCAACTCGCCGTCCTGCGGCTGGCTGGTGGCGATATAGGTCACCGGCAGCATGCTTTGCGCCGCCAGGCGTTCAGCCAGGCGACTCTTGCCGGAACGGGCACCACCGAGGATCAGTTGCAACATGCTAGGACGCCCTTTGTTCAAGACCGCAAAGTTGGCGCAAGCGGTCGGTATCCAGATGTTTTTCCACCAGGTCGGCCAGGCGCTCGATATCGCGCTCGCGCAGGGCGTGATAATCCACCTCCTGTACCTGCGCCAAACCGGCCCAGCGCAGCAGCGCAGTGCACGCCCGGGGCGACTCGAACAACCCGTGCAGGTAAGTCCCGAGCACCTGTCCGTCGGCACTTCGAGCGCCGTCGCAACGACCGTCGGCCAGATGCACCAGCGGTTGCTCCAGCGCCGTGCCGACGGTCACTCCCGCATGGATCTCATAACCGCTGACCTCAGCGTCTTCCAGTGCCAGGCGGCCATGCACATTGCGCAGTTGTTTTTCCTGCTCAAGCTCGGTGCTCAAGGCCAGCAGGCCAAATCCGCCGCTGGAACCCGGAGCCCCTTCCAGGCCCAAGGGATCATGCACCTGCTCGCCGAGCATCTGCAGGCCGCCGCAGATCCCCAGCACCTTGCCGCCATAGCGCAGGTGACGGCTGAGCGCCGTATCCCAGCCTTGCTCGCGCAGATAAGCCAGGTCGCTGCGCACGCTCTTGGAGCCGGGCAGGATAATCAGGTCCGAGGGCGGAATGGCCTGGCCGGGACCGATAAATTGCAAGTCGACCTGCGGATGCAGGCGCAACGGATCGAAATCGGTGTGGTTGCTGATCCGTGGCAGTACCGGCACCACCACCCTCAGCACCTGGTCGGCCTTGTCGGCCTGGCGTTGATCGAGACCGTCCTCGGCCTCCAGGTGCAAGTCCAGCACATAGGGCAGCACGCCGATCACCGGTTTGCCGGTGCGCTGCTCCAGCCAATCCAGGCCGGGCTGCAACAGCGCGAGATCGCCGCGAAAACGGTTGATGATAAAACCCTTGACCCGCGCCTGCTCACTGGCCGACAACAGCTCGAGGGTGCCCACCAGATGGGCGAATACCCCTCCGCGATTGATATCGGCAATCAACAGCACCGGGCAGTCCACCGCCTCGGCAAAGCCCATGTTGGCGATATCCCCGGCACGCAGATTGATCTCCGCCGGCGACCCCGCACCCTCGACCATCACCACCGGATAAGCGGCGCTCAGACGCTGGTGCGAGGCCAGCACGGCCTGCATGGCGATGCTTTTGTAGTCGTGATAGGCCACGGCGTTCATGCTGGTCACGGCACGGCCATGGATGATCACCTGGGCACCGGTGTCGCTGTTGGGCTTGAGCAATACCGGGTTCATATCGGTGTGCGGCGCCAGGCCCGCCGCCTGGGCCTGGACCGCCTGGGCCCGGCCGATCTCGCCGCCGTCGGCGGTCACCGCGCTGTTGAGCGCCATGTTCTGCGGTTTGAACGGCACCACCTGTACGCCCTGGCGGGTCAGCCAGCGGCACAATGCGGTCACCAGGGTACTTTTGCCGGCATCGGAGGTGGTGCCCTGCACCATCAGGGTGGTCATGCCGGCTCCCCGGCAAAGGCCAGCAACGCTTGCTCCAGCCGCAGCCAATCCGCTTCATTGGCGGGCAGGCCGAACCGCAGGCTGCTGTTCTGGGTGAACAGTCGCAGCAGAATGCCTCGGCGCGCCATGAACTCATACAGCGCCTCGGCCCGCGAAGTCACCAGCCACTGGAACAGCGCGCAACCGCCCTGGGGTGCCAGATCGAAACGCGTCAACAACGCCACCAGGCGCTGGCTGGCCTGTTCACTGCGCACCCGCTGGCGCTCATGGCCGGCGCTGTCGGCGAGGCAGACCTGCCCCAGGACCCGCGTCGGCCCGCTGACTGCCCAGGGCCCGACCTGTTCGGCGAGCAGCTTGAGCAACTTGCCTTCGGCCAGGACAAAACCCAGGCGCACACCGGCCAGGCCAAAGAACTTGCCGAACGAACGCAGGACAATCAACCCGACCTGATCACTGTGGACCGCCAGGCTGCGCTGCGGCGTGTTATCCATGAAGGCTTCATCCACCACCAGCCAGCCACCGCGCTGGGCCAGGCGCGCATGCCATTCCAGCAACTGCTCCGGGGCCAGGCTCAGGCCGGTGGGATTGTTCGGGTTGACCACCACCAGCACATCGAGGCTGTCGAGAAAAAACTCGACTTCGTGCTCCAGTACTTCGCGCACGATGTAGCCGTTGCGCCGCCAGGCTTCGGCGTGCTCGGCGTAACAAGGCGACAGCACACCGACCTTGCCCGAACGCCGCAGGCGCGGCAGCAACTGGATCGCCGCCTGGGAGCCGGGCACCGGCAACACCTGGGGGGCGCCGTAATAGCTGCAGGCGGCCTGCTCCAGGCCGTCATCGGTTTCCGGCAGGCGCGCCCAGGCACGCTCGGGGATCGCCGGGATCGGCCAGGGCCAGGGCGCGAGGCCACTGGACAGGTCCAGCCAATCGGCCTCGGCAATCCCGTAATGTTGCACCGCCTTGCGCAGGCGCCCGCCGTGCTCAAGCATAGATCTCAGCTCCCAGACAGAGAATCAGCAACCACAACCACACACCCCGTTGCACCAACTGCCAGCCGCGCTCGATGGAACCGGCGGTCGCCGGCTCCCCTTCGCCCAACGGCGGACGCTGATGCAATTCACCGTGATAAATCGCCGCGCCGCCCAACTCGACGCCCAGCGCCCCGGCACCGGCCGCCATCACCGGCCCGGCATTCGGGCTGTCCCAGGTCGGTCCCTGGCGGCGCCAACATTGCACTGCCAGGCCGGTCTTGCCGAGCAAGGCGTAGGTCAGCGCCACCAGGCGTGCAGGAATATAGTTCAAGACATCGTCGATCCGCGCCGCCGCCCAGCCAAAACGCTCGAAACGTTCGTTGCGATACCCCCACATGGCGTCCAGGGTGTTGCTCAGGCGATACAACACCACGCCGGGCGCACCGGCCACGACAAACCAGAACAACGCGGCGAACACCGCATCGCTGCCATTTTCCAGGACCGACTCGGTGGCCGCGCGGGCCACTTCGGTGTGATCGAGCTCCGTGGTCTGGCGACTGACCAGATAGCTCACGCGCTGGCGCGCGCGATCCAGGTCGTCGCTGCGCAAGGCCTGGGCCACCGGGAGAACGTGCTCCCCGAGGCTGCGCAGGCCGAGGGCGCAATACAGCGCGACGATCTCGACCAGCCAGCCGACATAAGGCGCCCACGACAAGGCCGTGGCCAAGAGGGTCAACGGCAGCACCGCGAGCACCCAGGCGGTGACGCCATGACTGCGCCAGCCACGCCCGCCGGAGTTGAAACGTTGTTCGATACGGTCCGCCAGACGGCCGAACGCCACCAGCGGATGCCAGCGTTTGGGTTCGCCCAGCAGCGCATCCAGCGCAACTCCGGCGACACTCAACAACGCCACACTCATTGACTCACTCCCCAATAATTCTCATACAGCAATTCACACAAGGGGCGCGGCTGCGCCCAACCTTCCAGCACCAGCATAGGGGCTGGATAAAATCCCTGGACCGGCCCCAGGCACAGCACCGCCAGCGGCTTGGCCCCCGCCGGCAGACCGAGCAGTTGCGCCAGTGCCAGCGGCTCGAACAACGAGACCCAGCCCATGCCCAGGCCTTCGGCACGAGCGGCCAGCCAGAGATTCTGGATAGCGCAGGACAAGGACGCCATATCCATTTCCGGCAAGGTCCGCCGACCGAAGATATATCGCTCGCGATCATCCATCAGCGCGGCGACCAGCACCTCGGCACAGTCGTTGATGCCTTCGACCTTCAACTTCATGAACTCATCGGAACGCTCGCCCAGGGCCTCGGCGGTGCGTATCCGTTCTTCTTCCACCAACTGCTGGATCCGGCCGCGCAAGACGCGGTCGCTGATGCGAATAAAGCGCCAGGGCTGCATCAGCCCGACACTGGGTGCCTGATGCGCCGCTTCCAGCAAGCGCGAGAGCAACTCGGGCGCCACGCTGCCACCGGTAAAGTGACGCATATCGCGGCGTTCACCGATGACACGGTAGACCGCCGCGCGTTCTTCAGGACTAAAAGCGTTGTCGGTCATGGCCTCCGCGCGGGTAAGTCCGCGCGCTCCGAGAGTGCGCCGACCTTGGCAAGGTGAATATCAGGTGCCAGCAACGCGGCAATCGCCCGCGGATTTGACGGAAAATAAAAATGCACATAAGAGGCGGTCAGCCGCCCCTGGCGATACACCGCTTCGGCACCGCGCCCGCCATTGGGGCTCAGGCCCCGGGCAATCGGCTCCAGTGCCGTGGTGGTCAGCGAATGGTGATAGGTGTGACCGCGCAACAGCCCTTCCGGCAATTCCACCCCCTGCAAGGCCAGGGCCGCCAGGCGCTTCTGCATCGTCGCCTCCCCCGCCAGCAGGCCGAGCAGCTCGGCGCGTTGCCCTTCGACATCGGTCAGCGCATCGAGCAGATAGAGCATTCCGCCGCATTCGGCGAGCAAGGGCTTGCCGGCCTGATGATGGGCACGGATCGCCGCCAGCATCGGGGCGTTCTGCCCCAGGGCCAGGTGATGCAACTCCGGATAACCACCGGGCAGGTAAAGACTGTCCGCCTCGGGCAAGAGCTGATCGTGGATCGGCGAGAAAAAGCGCAACTCGGCGCCCATGGCCCGCAGCAGGTCCAGGTTGGCGCCATAGATGAAGGCAAAGGCCTCGTCACGGGCGACAGCGATACGCACGCCGGCCAGCAGCGGCTCGGTGGTCACCGGCGCGGGCGCCTCAAAGGCCACCGGCGGCGGCAAGACGACCTCGCAGCTGCCGGCCAGGGCCTCGGCGGCCGCGTCCAGGCGCTTGTCCAAGTCGTTCAATTCGCTGGCCTGCACCAGGCCGAGATGACGGCTCGGCAGCTCGATCCCGGTTTCCCGGGAGAGCGCGCCATACCAGCGCAGGCCTTCGGTCAGGCTGCCTTCGAGCAATTGCGCGTGGCGCAGGGTGCCGACGCGGTTGGCCAGCACCCCGGCAAACGGCAGGTCCGGCTGGTAGCGCGCCAGCCCCAGGGCCAGGGCGCCAAAGGTCTGGGCCATGGCCGTACCGTCGATGACGCCGAGCACCGGCACACCGAAATGCCGGGCCAGATCGGCGCTCGACGGCGTGCCGTCGAACAGCCCCATGACCCCTTCGATCAGGATCAGGTCGGCCTCGCCGGCCGCCTCCCAGAGCAGCCGGCGACTTTCCTCGGCGCCGACCATCCACAAATCCAACTGATAGACCGGCGCACCGCTGGCACGCTCATGAATCATCGGGTCGAGAAAATCCGGGCCGCACTTGAACACCCGGACCTTGCGTCCCTGATTGCGGTGCAGGCGCGCCAGGGCCGCCGTCACCGTGGTCTTGCCCTGGCCGGAAGCCGGCGCGGCGATCAGCACCGCCGGGCAATGACGCGCTAGCCTCATAGCTCGATGCCCTTCTGGGCCTTGATCCCGGCCTGGAACGCATGCTTGAGCAGGCCCATTTCGGTCACGGTGTCGGCCAGTTCGATCATTTCCGGCTTGGCGCCACGTCCGGTGACCAGCACGTGCTGCATCGGCGGACGGGCTTGCAGGTCGCTCAGGACCTGATCGAGGTCCAGGTAACCGTGCTTGAGGGCGATATTCAGCTCATCGAGCACCACCAGGCCGATGCCCGGGTCGCGGAGCATTTCCCGGGAGACGTCCCAGGCGGCTTCGGCGGCGGCGATATCGCGCTGGCGATCCTGGGTCTCCCAGGTAAAGCCCTCGCCCATCACATGGAAGCGCACCTGCTCGGGAAACCGCCGGAAGAACAGCTCTTCGCCAGTGCTGTTACGGCCCTTGATAAATTGCACCACGCCGCACTGCATGCCATGCCCCATGGCCCGGGCGAGCATGCCGAAAGCCGAGCTGCTCTTGCCTTTGCCATTGCCGGTCAGGACCAGCAGCAGGCCGCATTCGTTCGGCGCACTGGCGATACGCTCGTCGATCACGGCTTTTTTGCGCAGCATGCGCGCCAGGTGGCGTTCGTCGCGATCGGGGGATTCGTTCATGGCAGCTCTCCGTTGGGGCTGGATAAGGCAAACGGGGGGCAGGGAAAAACGCGGCCGGAGCCGTCCAGCATCGCCCGCCGTGACGCTGTGGGATGGATCAGGCCGGTCTCCGGGCTCATGAGCGCGTATTCGCGGGACCGCGCGCCTTCCCATGTCGGCTGGACACAGTGGCTCAAGGCGCGGTCTTGACTCATCTACCGTTGCGGGGGCAGCGCCGGAATCGCACCTGTCGAAGGGCTCACCGGCTTCCCTGTTTCACTCTGTCGACGGTTCGCCACAGAGCACCTGAAACAATCGGCGAAGGTTAGAGGGTTGGGGGTGGAGCGTCAAATAAAGCCGCCGCGATAAAAATCACAAGGCCACCGTAACGATCAGGAACAACTGCGACCCAGATCAAAAAACCGGCGCCAGAATTTGTGCTACGTTGAGGAAGGTGATATCAGATAGCCACAACCCCACTCAACAATAAAAAAGGGAAGCCCCATGCAAGGACTGGTCATCAACAATCCGAAACTGGAATTCCTGCGTCCCGCCCTGGAGCGCTGGTCCGAGTGCATCGATCGCTACAACCAGCTTCTCGGTGACGGTCAGGCGCCCTACTGGTTCAACGAGCGGGCCAACCTGGGGTTGTTGTCGGCCGCGGCCTGGGCGGCGGAAATGGTCACCCTGGAGCACTTCCAGACCAAGAAGCAGCTCGAAGACGGCGATCGCGGCGGACGCTGCGACCTACAGATCTCCACCGCCCAGGAGTCGGTCTATATCCAGGCCACGCAACGCTGGCCCAAGGTCAGCAACCTGAACCCGATGCCGGCCTTGCTCGACGTCGCGAGCGATGCCAGGAGAATCAGCCACCCCCACCATCTGAAACTCGGCTGCCTGTTCCTCTCGCCGCTCAAACCACAACAGAGCCCGAGCCCGGAAGACCTGCAGGACATGGTCGACGACCTGCAAAAAGCCAACAGCTGCGCCGTGGCCTGGTACTTCCCCTACGCCTATCGCAAGCTGCACAACGAAGCCGGCCAGTATCACCCCGGCATCGCCCTGCTGCTCAAGGAAGCCTGAGCGAACACCTAGACCTTACGGCACAGCGTCAGACCGTCGCCCAGCGGCAACAGTGACAAATCCACCCGCGCGTCATCCTTCAAGGCCCGGTTCAGCGCCTGGATGGCCCGGGTGTCGGCGCTTTGCGCATTCACCTCCAGCACCCGCCCGCTCCATAGCGTGTTATCGAAAATCGCCAGGCCGCCCGTGCGCAGCAAGCGCAAGGCACTTTCCAGGTATGCCGGGTAATTGGCCTTGTCGGCATCGATGAAGATCAGGTCGAACTGCCCGCCCTGCCCTTGCCGCTCCAACTGCGCCAGGGTTTCCAGCGCCGGCGCCAAGCGTAGCTCGATGCGTTCGGCCAGCCCCGCTTCCCGCCAGTAGCGTAGCGCGGTGGCGTTGTAGTCCCCGGGAATGTCGCAGCACAACAGGCTACCGCCCTCCGGCAAGGCCGAAGCCATGCACAAGGCGCTGTAGCCGGTGAAGGTGCCGACTTCGAGCAGACGCCGGGCGCCGCTCAGCTTGACCAGCAGCGCGAGGAACTGGCCCTGTTCCGGAGCCACCTGCCAGCGCGCCATGGGCAGCGCCTGGGTTTCGTCACGCAGTCGCTTGAGCAGCGGCGTTTCGCGCAGGGAAACGTCCAGCAGATAGCCGTAAAGGGCATCGTCAAGCTTGAGGGTGCGAGCGGTCATGACAACCTCGCGGGAATGCGTTGACTAAGGGTTGCTCGCCAGGTGCCCGGCCGGCAACACGCGCTTGGCGTTCAAGTAGGCGTGTTGCCAATAGGTCTTGGACAGGCTGTCCAGTTTCACCGTGCCGCCGGTGGCCGGCGCATGGACGAAACGGCCTTCGCCGACATAGATACCGGCATGGCTGACCTGGGAGCCGCCATTGGTGGCGAAGAAGATCAGGTCGCCGGTCTGCAAGGCGTTCTGCGGCACGTTCGGCGCGCGCATCACAATCATCTCACGAGTCGAGCGCGGCAGGTTGATGCCAGCCATGTCGCGATACACATAGCTGATCAGGCCACTGCAATCAAAACCCGAATCTGGTGTGTTGCCGCCCCAGCGATAAGGCGTGCCGACCAGGCCCAAGGCGCGGAACAGCACGTCTTCAGCTTCTGGCGAGGAGGGTTGCGGGGAGGCGAAGACCATGGGGCGAGCCACCGGAGCTGGCGGCGGCGGCGCATGGCCAGCACAGGCACCGAGCAAGGCGGTGAAAGCTATCAAGGCAATACGGGCCGTGGTCGACATGTGCAGAAATCCTGACTGAATGCGGCTTTCTCTGCCGTGGCGTGGAGAAATCAAAACCGCGCAAGCAAGGCTCGCGCGGTCAGATACTCAACAATATGTCAGGATTCTAGCGGCTATACGCCAAACTTCAAGTATCACTTTAACTTTGGACGTTTTTTGTACAGCTTGCCGAGCATCAGAAACTGGCATTTAGCCATTAGCGAGGCCAATGGCGCTGAAAACGTCCAAGCGATTACTTGTTGCTGGCGGTGACCACGGTCGGAGCCATCGCCAAGGCGCGCTTGGCTTCGATGAAGGTCTTGCTCCAGTAGCTGTCGCCCAGGCTGTCGATCCGGACACCTCCGCTGCGGCGGCTGCTGGAATGGATGAACTGGTCATCACCCAGGTAGATCCCGGCGTGGCTGACACGCCCGCGACGACCATTGGTGGCGAAGAATAGCAGGTCACCCGGCTTGAGCTTGTTACGCGCTACCAACGGCGCCTTCACGTTGATCATCTCACGGGTGGAGCGCGGCAGGTCGAGCCCGGCTTCCTCGCGGAACAGATAACCGATGAAGCCGCTGCAGTCAAAGCCGGAACTCTCGTTGGTGCCGCCAAAACGGTAACGGGTACCGATCAGGGACATGCCACGTTCGAGAATGCTGTCGGCAAGAACTGGCAGCTGGTAAGGCTTACCGTCGGCGAACTCGGCGAGTTCCTTTTCCGTGGCCAGTTCGTCGTCCAGTACGGCCGAAGATTTGACGCCAGAAACCGATGCGGTTTTGACCGAATTATCGACCTGTTGTTGCGAAACCGGCGTATGCGCCGCGCAACCGAACAACAGAGTAACAAGTGCGAGAGGCACGAGGGGTGCGAAGCGATTTAGCATGGGCACGACCGTGGCTGAATTTGTTAGGAGGCGTGACTATGCCCTCTATCACCCTCATTTGCAAATTTTATGGAACAAGATGTGACTCGGTCGTTTCTTGAAAACATCTAAGGACTTAATACCCATACGGTTCTCGCACGCCCGAAAAAAGCTTCCGGCGTGGGTTTTGTGACGTCTGGATTTTGGCGAAAAAACGCTGAAAGCCCCGGTTTTACCAGCCCAGGGTCTCTTTGAGAAAGGGGATGGTGAGCTTGCGCTGGGCCTGTAATGAGGCCTGATCGAGCCGTTCGAGCAATTCGAACAGGGCGCTCATGCTGCGGGTACCACGGGTCAGGATGAAATGCCCTACTTCGTCGGTCAAATGCAGGCCGCGTCTTGAAGCACGCAGTTGCAAAGCCCGCAGCTTGTCTTCATCCGAGAGCGGGCGCATCTGGAAAATCAGTGCCAGGGTCAGGCGCGATTTCAGGTCGGCCAGCTTGACCGGCAGTTCACGCGGCGAAGTCGAGGCGGCAATCAGCAGGCGTCGCCCGCTGTCACGCAGACGGTTGAACAGGTGAAACAACGCCTCTTCCCAATCGGCGCGCCCGGCGACCACTTGCAGGTCATCCAGGCACACCAGCTCGTACTGCTCTAGGTTATCGAGCAACTCGACCCCACGGTCCATCAACTCCGCCAACGGCAGGTACACCGCTGGCTCCCCCATCTGCTCGAAGCGCAGGCAAGCCGCCTGCAACAGGTGGGTACGCCCCACGCCGTCCTTGCCCCAGAGGTAGATCAGGCTTTCGGTCCACCCGGCGTCGGCTTCGCATAGCCGCTCGACATAGCCGAGTGCAGCGGCATTGGCGCCTGGGTAGTAGTTGATGAAGGTGGCGTCATCACGCAGACGCACACCTAGGGGCAGCTGAATCGGTTTCATGCTGACTGAACGGTTACCGGGAACCGTTAGTGGCCTCTGTGTAAAGTTTGCAAAGTTTATACCCGTGAGGCTGGGTGCACAATGCAACAGACCACAAGCAAAATCAAAGGTTTGCGCGCGCCGTTCAGAGATCGGGGTCTTCCTGGCCAGCGTACATGTCCGAACTTTTGTACAGATCGTGCATATGCCGCACCAACACCATGATCACCGCGGCCACCGGCAGGGCCAGCAATACGCCGGTGAAACCGAACAGCTCACCGCCGGCGAGGATCGCGAAGATCACCGCCACCGGGTGCAGGCCGATGCGGTCGCCGACCAATAGCGGGGTGAGCACCATCCCTTCCAGGGCCTGGCCGATCATGAACACCACGACGATACCGATCATCGGGTACAGGTCGCCGCCAAACTGGAACAGGCCGGCAACAATCGCCGCGCCGATGCCAATCACGAAACCCATGTAAGGAACAATCGCCGCCAGCCCGGCCAGCAGGCCGATCAACAGGCCCAGCTCCAGGCCGACCAGCATCAGGCCACCGGCATAGATCACCCCCAACGCCAGCATCACCAGCAACTGGCCGCGCATGAACGCACCCAGTACGTCATGACACTCACCCGCCAGGGAAACGATACGTTCCTCACGGTCACGGGGCAGCAGGCTGCGGATCTTCGCCATCATCAGGTCCCAGTCCCGCAGCAGGTAGAAACTCACCACGGGCACCAGCAACAGGTTCGCCGCAAAGCCGATCAGCGCCAGGCCCGAGGCCGTCGCCTGGGACAGCACCACGCCGACGATGTCGGTGGTCTGGCCCATGTGCTCGCTGATGGCCGCCTTGACCTTGTCGAACTTCCAGAAACCGTCGGCCAGGCCGAATTTGTGCTGGGCCCAGGGCATGGCCGTGTGCTGCAGCCAGTCGAGCATCTGCGGCGCCAGTTCATACAGGCGGAAGAACTGCTTGGCCAACATCGGCACCAGCACCAGCAGCAAGGCCATCAACACCAGGATAAACAGCGCGAACACCGAGACCACGCCCCAGGTCCGGGACATCCCGAGCTTTTCCAGGCGGTCGACCACCGGATCGAACATATAGGCCAGCAGCAAGCTCACCAGGAACGGCGAGAGTATCGGGTGCAACAGGTACACGAACACGCACAGCAGGATCGCCGCGCCCAACCAGAACCATCGACGTGTGTCGGTCATGGACGACCTCTGCCTTATATATAGAAAGAAATTCGATAGAACCGAAAACTACCAACGGAAACGCAACTGCGCGGGCGTCGGCGTCGGTGCAACAGGTGCCGCGACCCCAGGTGCAACTGGCGGAGCACTGGCGGCCAGCGCCGGCGAAGCTTCGCCCGCCGGGACTTCCTGCAACTTCGCCAACCCCAGTTGCGCGCGCAACTGCTCGGCACTGCCGCTGACCTGATAGACGATCCGGTCGCCGTCCACGCTTTGCGGCCGAGCACCAAAAGGTTCGAGCAGATGCTCCAGCGCCGCGTAACGCTCCAGGGTCATGCCCTGCACTTCCAGCAGTTGCTCGGTGGCAGCCCCGGGCTTGGCCGCAAAGCGCGGTGCCAGGCGCTCACTCACCGCCAACAGCACGGCATCCGCCAGCGCCGCGCCATCGGTGCCCTGGGCCGTGCCCTGCTCCTTCTGGTCGCCCAGCCACAGACGCCATTTCGCCTGCCACTGCCCGCCGTCTTCATGGGCATGCACCGCCAGCAGCGCATCGGCGCCGTAGCGCTCGGACACGGCGTGCAACGGCGAGGCATCGCTGCCTTCAAGGTTCTTCGCGGTGGCCACGATCTGCTCATCCAGGTCGGCCAATGGCAGACGCAGCGGCAGGCCACGGTGTTGCGCCGCGCGGCGCAGCGGCTCGGCGGCCGCCTGACCGTCACCGACCAGGTTCGACCCCTCGGTCGAATCATTCAGCCACCAACCGAGAATCGCCGGCCGGTTGCTGCCCCACAGCGCCAGCCCGGCCCCCCGCAGGGCGCGATCAGTGCTCACCGGGTCGAAATCCACCTGCAGGCTTTCCGGCGGCCCGGCGTCATAGCCGTACTGGCTGATGATTTGCTGCGGGTCCTTGCGCACCTCGGCCAGGCCGGGGCTCTGCAGCGCCTTGGGATCGCCGGTCAGGCGCAACACCAGGGTTTCCAGGGCCCGCTGGGTGGCCTGGTTGCGTTCATCCGGGGTCTGGCTGCTGACCGGTTCGCGTACCTGGTACAAGCCATTCAGGGTTTGCGCGTGGATCGCCAGGCTCAACAGGGAAAGACAGCCGGCACTCAATAATTTGATCAGACGCATGAAAAATTCCCGACGGACAGAAAGCGGCAGGTAATGACCGCATGAATAGACGACAGGCTTAGGAGACCACGGCGCAGTGCCATTATTCACACAATCACTGAAAAGTTTTCCCCCGTCATAAAGATCGCGGGGCAAGGGCTATACCTTATACAGCCTGGTCAATGGCGGCCAGCACGAGTGCACGGGGATTTTTTTAACACGATATGACCCTGCCGTCGGCCCGAGGATGGCCGCTGCTGCCCAAGCCTGATAAAATCGCGCGCCTTCGCAGACCGGCGAGCATCAGGCCCCAGGGAAACCCGAACCCGTTCGTGTTCCCCAGCAAGCCCAAGCGCTGCCGGTCGATACCCCCTGAATCCCCCCTAAAGGCCTGGATCATGAGCAAGCAACCCTCCCTGAGCTACAAGGACGCCGGTGTAGACATCGACGCCGGTGAAGCATTGGTCGAACGCATCAAGAGCGTGGCCAAGCGCACTGCGCGCCCGGAAGTCATGGGCGGCCTGGGCGGTTTCGGCGCCCTCTGCGAGATCCCGGCCGGTTACAAGCAGCCGGTCCTGGTCTCCGGCACCGACGGCGTCGGCACCAAGCTGCGCCTGGCGCTGAACCTGAACAAGCATGACAGCATCGGCATCGACCTGGTGGCCATGTGCGTGAACGACCTGGTGGTCTGCGGTGCCGAACCGTTGTTCTTCCTCGATTACTACGCCACTGGCAAGCTCAATGTCGACACCGCCGCCCAGGTGGTCACCGGCATCGGCGCCGGCTGCGAACTGGCCGGCTGCTCCCTGGTAGGCGGCGAAACCGCTGAAATGCCGGGCATGTACGAAGGCGAGGACTACGACCTGGCCGGTTTCTGCGTCGGCGTGGTGGAAAAAGCCGAGATCATCGACGGCTCGAAAGTCGCGGCCGGCGATGCCCTGCTCGCCCTGCCGTCTTCCGGCCCGCACTCCAACGGCTACTCGCTGATCCGCAAGATCATCGAAGTGTCGGGTGCCGACATCGAAACCATCCAGCTCGACGGCAAGCCGCTGACCGACCTGCTGATGGCGCCGACCCGCATCTACGTCAAGCCCCTGCTCAAGCTGATCAAGGACACCGGCGCAGTCAAGGCCATGGCCCACATCACCGGCGGCGGCCTGCTCGACAACATCCCGCGGGTGCTGCCTGAAGGCGCCCAGGCCGTGGTCGACGTGGCCAGCTGGCAGCGTCCAGCGGTCTTCGACTGGCTGCAGGAAAAAGGCAACGTCAATGAAACCGAGATGCACCGCGTGCTGAACTGCGGCGTCGGCATGGTCATCTGCGTCGCCCAGGAACACGTCGAAGCAGCCCTGAAGGTCCTGCGCGAAGCCGGCGAGCAGCCATGGGTCATCGGCCAGATCGCCACCGCCGCCGAAGGTGCAGCCCAGGTCGAGCTGAAGAACCTCAAGGCCCACTGATGTCCGAGCCGATGACCTCGACCTGTAACGTCGTGGTGTTGCTGTCCGGTACCGGCAGCAACTTGCAGGCCCTGATCGACAACGTGCGGACCGGTGAAAATCCGGCCCGCATCGCCGCGGTGATCTCCAACCGCGCCGACGCCTACGGCCTGCAACGTGCCCGGGACGCGGGAATCGAAACCCGCACCCTGGACCACAAGGCCTTCGACGGTCGCGAAGCCTTCGATACCGCGCTGATCGAACTGATCGACGCCTTCAATCCGCAACTGGTGGTGCTGGCCGGCTTCATGCGCATTCTCAGCGCTGACTTCGTCCGCCACTATCAAGGGCGCCTGCTGAATATCCACCCCTCTCTCCTGCCCAAGTACAAAGGCCTGCACACCCACCAGCGCGCGCTGGAAGCCGGTGATCGGGAACATGGCTGCAGCGTGCACTTCGTCACCGAGGAACTCGATGGCGGGCCTCTGGTCGTACAGGCTGTGGTTACGGTAGAGTCTGACGATACCGCGCAGAGTCTGGCGCAACGGGTCCACACCCAGGAACACAGGATTTATCCGCTGGCGGTACGCTGGTTTGCCGAGGGGCGTTTGGTCCTGGGCGAACAGGGTGCATTGTTGGACGGTCAATTACTTGCGGCCAGCGGCCAAATGATTCGAACCTAGGAGATTTTATGCGTCGTGCCCTGCTCTTCGCCCTTACCCTGCTCGCCTTGCCGGCAGTGCAAGCAGCGGATCTTCAACCTTTCTCCGCCAGCTATACCGCCGACTGGAAACAACTGCCCATGAGCGGTTCGGCCGAGCGCAGCCTGTCGAAAAACGATAACGGCACCTGGACCTTGAGTTTCAAGGCTTCCATGATGATCGCCAGCCTGACCGAGGAAAGCACCATCCGCCTCGAAAAGGACACCCTGTTGCCACAGAGCTACAACTTCGAACGTGGCGGCCTGGGCAAGGCGAAGAAGATCAACCTGGACTTCGACTGGGCGTCGAAGATGGTCACCGGCAGCGATCGCGGTGATCCGGTCAAGGTGCCTCTGAACAGCGGCATGCTCGACAAGTCGACTTATCAGTTGGCCCTGCAACGTGATGTCGCGGCCGGCAAGAAAAGCATGAGCTACCAGGTGGTCGAAGGCACCGACACCGACACCTACGACTTCCGGGTGCTGGGCCCTGAGACCGTCAGCACCAAGGCTGGCTCGGTGGATGCGATCAAGGTCGAGCGCGTGCGCGACCCGACGCAGAACAAGCGCACTACCGTGATGTGGTTCGCCAAGGATTGGGATTACCTGCTGGTCCGCCTGCAACAGGTGGAAACCGACGGCAAGGAGTACAACATCATGCTCCAGGAAGGCACCGTGGCCGGCAAAGAGGTCAAGGGCAGCTGATTCAAGCGCCCAGAAAGAGCCCCGCGAACGCGGGGCTTTTTTATGTCCACGATAAAACCTGCGCCACGCTTCTGTAGGAGCTGGCTTGCCAGCGATAGCGACCTGAGATTCACCACCGTCCTCTTACCCTAACCACGCTCGCAAGTGTCTGGGACGCTGTTTTGCAGCGCAGCCAAGATGAAACTTTTGTCAGAAAACTCCCGCCCGAAAGGCGCAAACCCACGCAATCCGGGCCTTCGGCCATTATTGCACTTCCTGCAAAAATAAATTCCGTCCGTTACCGATTTACGTAGGAGGCTAATGAATCATATAACAGAGGCCTGCGACGCGTTGCCGCAGTTCAACAGAGACTGGAGCTTGCAGATGACCGTAAAAGTAACCGAACGCGATGATGCACACATGTCCCATGAAGGCGTTGCCCACGGCATTCGAATCTGGGATGTACACCAGCAGGACCTCCTGGTAGGCATGTTTCACAACGAGACCGACGCTCATAATTATAAGAACGAGCTGGAAACCCTCGAGAAGAAACGCGAGATGCAGGCGTCCTGAACGCCTGGCAGTGACAGACTTGTGAAACGACAAACCCCGCACACCTGGCGGGGTTTGTCGTTTCAGGCCGGAGCAGGTGTGGAGGTGTGCCGGCTTAAGCGACTTGAGCGATATGCAGCTCAACATGCAATCCGGCAGCGGCCAGCCTGTTGATCATCGGTGTCATCGCATTGAGAAAGGCACCATTTTGACGTACAGTCAAAGCAATATTGTCCACTTCGCCGAGGGGAATTCATCATGGGCGTCGCTACAGACACCAGACAGGACCGTATCAATCTCCGGCTGAAGCCCAGCGCCAAGAATACGCTGGAGCGCGCCGCGAGCTTTGAAGGCAAGACCGTCAGTAATTTCATACTGACCAGTGCGTTGGCTCATGCTGAAAAAACCATTCATGAGCACGAAGCCATGAGCCTGAATAGCAGAGACTCCGAAGTCTTCTTCAATGCATTGGCCAAACCGATCCGCTTCAACGAAAAACTGACCGCCGCCTTCGAGGAACATGATCAGCGCGTCACCAGCCAATGACCGATTATTCAAATTTGCTCATACGACCACTGGGGAGTGATCACGACAGGCCTGGATTCCATTGCGGCGTAGCCTCACTGGATGACTATATTCAAAAGCAGGCCCGTCAGGATGTGAAGCGCCGTGTCAGCCGAGTCTTTGTGGCAACCACGGCGGAACAACCGAAGAGTATTGCGGGCTACTACACGCTCTCCACCCTGTCGATTGAACTCAGCCAATTGCCGGGCGACCTCGCCTCTAAACTCCCACGACATCCTGTGCCAGCAGCCTTGCTAGGCAGGTTGGCGGTCAATCACGCGGCTCAGCGTCATGGGGTGGGGAAAATCCTGCTGGTCGATGCCATCAAGCGAACCCTGGCCGTCAGCGATGAGATCGCCATTTACGCCATGGTCGTCGATGCCATTGATGAGCGAGCACAGCGTTTCTATGAATCATTCGGTTTCTCGCCTCTTGGTTCAGAAAGCCGACGCTTGTTCCTACCGCTCAAATCCATCTGAATCCGCTCATCGCGACACACCGTTTTGCACAGCCCTTAAACGGAAAAGAGATCAAGCAGCCAAGTGCCTGATCTCTCTTGGCGGAGCTGCCTCAACCTGTCGGATGACTGTCCAATGCGGACGCCAGCTGATTGGACGGGGACGAACCCTCAAGCAGCGCATCCACCACCGCCCGCGCCACCTCCACCGAATGCAACATGCCCCAGAACAACGCCCGCTCGACGGGGTTGGTATGCAGGCTGATTTCGTCGCCATTGAGCTCCGCGGTTTCGAGCAGATTGGAAACGTAGGTCAGTGCGTCCTGGGCATTGATGCCCGGTTGGATGGCGAACAGCGTGGGCTTGTACGGGGCTTCGGGGGTGACGGGTTTGGCGCAGGTGAACGCGAGGGTATCGAGCAAACGGGGCGTGTTTGCCAGATCTGGCTCGGGCTCGCTGGATAGTGTGTCAGAGAGTTTACGCAGGTACTGGCCTTTGTCGGCGGTGCTGAGGGGTTTGCCAGTGATCGGCGGATCGGGAGTGATTTTCTTAGCCATGGAGATACTCCTATTCAGTAAAGGAGTTCGCCACATTTCGTTACCAAGCGAAGGGGTGGCGAACTGTACGCAGGTTGGTAAACCGGTGAATAGGAACCGGCAGGCCGAAGCCTCCTGCGCACAGCCCGCCATAACGCGAACACAAACAAAAAAGCCGCTCTCGCGGCGCTGTGCGCCTACTCAAATCCGGGTTACCAAGCCCGATCGCTGAATTTGCAGCGACACTTGAACAGTAACCCCGGCATTTGGCGCACGCAATATTCTCCCATGCCTGAAGCATGTGGGAAATATGAGTTTTTTCGGCAGGCCATTTCGCGTATTGATTGGGTGCTGCTGAGCCGCGTGCTCTAAAGCGAAGACCCAAACCTTACCCCATGTTGATGAAGAGCCGCTCTTCAGCATTCGATTTATTTTCTTCCGCGTCCGATGGAAAGAGCTCATGTGGTCGACCAGATGGATTGTCTAGTAGCAACCCCTGCAGACTACATAGTCCCGCCGGCGAATTTCGCCCAACTTCACGTTCGTTTCTAGCCGACAGCGAGGACAGGGTATATCGGTACGTAACCGGTCAAGGTTGAACGGGCTCACGGTTAACGACAGTTTGAACATCCATTTTCCTCGCAATGAAAGGAGTGGAAAGCAAGACCCACTGCTACCTGAAGCATCACATCGCCCAAGGATAGCCTATCGCCGACATTGAGCCCATTGCCCGCCAAAACGCCGGCACATGGGCGTCAAGACCCAATGAGTCCGTTGACAAATCTCCCCCCACATAGCGGTCAACTCGTGTTTCAGAGACTCCTGACCACCAAGTGCATCGAGTAGGCGTGCAAACGATCAGGCACATCGCTATGTTTGATCACGGTGAAGTGAATACTACTCGCCACTGCACGTAAAGACTAAAAGGAGTAGATTCTGATGACTCGGACAAAAATCAACATAGATAAGGCATGGCTGAAACGTAACGGCTTCTTCTGCAAGGACGCATTCGTTGCAGAAGCCCTGAAATATCTCAAGATCGCTTGTGCTGGGATGCTGCTCACGTTGCTGGCAGGCATTGCGCCACCGAGTCTGCATCCTGAATACCTGAAGAACGCTTCGTTTCAAGGATTGGGGCCAGAGCTGTGGAATGTTGCAGGGACACCTGGATTGATCGGCTTAGGGCTGTTTGTACTGTTTCCCAAACGCCGCTTCTTCGCCGGCTGCGCCAGGATCGCCTTAGAAATATCATATTCGGTTGGGACACTGATGACTGGCGTCTTCGCGGGTTGGTTTCTGGTTGAGGCGCCTCTGATGCTCACGAAGCATGGGTTTGTATGGACGTTATTCTTTGGGGGTGTTGCCATCGTAGGCCTTTCGATCTGCGCCCTAATGAACGGCTTCGTTTGGTACCTAAGCTGGCTGATCAGAGGAGACATGGCTTTTCAAAACTGGCTCAATGAACTTAAGATCATTCACCGGGCCGCAATCGGCGCCTTCTTTGTCCTCATGCCGACACTTACATATATCTTTCAGACTGCACAGTGATCACGTCCAGGCGTCGCAATGACGCCTGAACGGCTATTTTTAACCTTGACTCAAGGCCGGTCAATGAGTTCCCTCTTTTTGCCCTTAATTCCTCTGCATCATACATATCTCGTCTCGCAATTCATCAGCAGACATCCCCCAGTTTTTTTGACGAACCTTATAGGTTTTTTGTCTCCCCATCATCAACTTAAATTTCTACCAGGAGCTCCTGATCCTCGAAGCTTTGAAACTCCTTTATCAATTTTTTAATTACCCCCTAACAATCCGACCTAGCTGCCCAGAAACATCTTTCATATTAATCACCTATGCGATTAAGACACACATCAAAAGTTCCTGCCCGCGCTCCCTTACTCCCAAGCGCCTTAACCGAAGCTGTCATTTTTCACGCAACAAATAAGAACCATGCCCATTAGGCCCACCCCGTGATTCGGACTCTGCCACCTATCACCCAAAGTCCATTACTTTTACTCGCCAACAAATTCTTTACGACGAAACACAACCCTTTCAGAACTAAGAAGATGAGGTAATTTCTTATCACTCACAACAACTTCATACCTACTCTTCAATCGAGAGTCTTGGTAGGCCGTATATTGACACACAATATCATCAACCTCCTCAATATCATCTTCAGCATTAGTTTCGAGATAAAAGGTCAACACCCACTCATCACCATCCAGCGACAAAACAACCATTCTAAAATTCGGAGTAATCGCGCCTATCATTGCCTGGACGAGCATCAAAACCTGATAATTCCAAGTATTCAAATCAAATCCTGAATTCATTTTTGACTCCAATTTGGATTGGTCGGAACAATACTAGGTTTGGTTGTCCCTTTAACTATAAACACATTTGTTGGCTGACTATCTATGCCAGCTCCCTTATTGACATTTACCCCAGTAACCCCTTCGTATTTTATTATAGGGAACCCTTGGTTATTCTTCCCAAGAATTTGTACTTTACCAGTGCCCAAAAATGGGACGGATTTATTTTCTGTTCATTTACTGCCGACCCTTGGCGCCCACCGACAGAATCAAATAAATCCGTCCCCTTTTTCTCTCTTTTTCTCTCGTGGTAAAGGCCAGCGGGAAGAAGTCTTGGGTCTTACGGTTTCAACTGGCAGGAAAACGCCGGGAGATGGGATTGGGTGGATTCCCCGACGTGAAGCTGAAGGACGCACGTTCTGAGGCGGTGATTCAACGACAGCTCCTTCAAAAGAAAATAGACCCTCTCGCTGAGCGCGAGGCCGCACGGTTGGCAGTGGCCAAAGCAGCACTCGCCGAACAAGCCAAAGCCATCACCTTCAAATCCGTTGCCCTGGATTACATAGCGGCTCATCGCTCCGGCTGGAAAAACGCGAAGCACGCCCAACAATGGGAAAATACGTTAACAACCTACGCCTACCCCGTGCTGGAAAACTTAAGTGCCAAAGAGGTGACCACTGAGCATGTACTCAAAGTGCTCACCCCGATATGGCAGGTCAAGCCAGAAACGGCTTCCCGTGTCCGTAACCGACTGGAAATGGTGCTTGATGCCGCGAAGGTGAGAGGACTGCGCGAAGGGGAAAATCCAGCCCGGTGGCGTGGGCATCTCGACAAACTGCTACCTCCACGCTCCAGGGTTAAATCCGTGGTCCATCACCCCGCACTACCGTGGGTAGAGATGCCTGCGTTCATGAAGGAAATAAGTAAGCATGACGAGCTCAGCTACAAAGCCATGCAGATGACCATCTTGACCGCGTGCAGAACAAACGAAGTTCTTGGAGCAACCTGGGATGAATTCGATCTAGAGAAGCGAGTCTGGAAAATACCGCCTCATCGGATGAAGGCTGCGAAGGAGCATCGCGTGCCATTGAGTCAAGCGGCCCTGGATCTGCTCAATGGTTTGATCCGGATTCGTGGTAATTCCCACGTATTTCCGGGGGCTCGGGAAGGCAAGCATCTGTCCAACATGTCGATGCTCATGGGGCTTCGTCGCATGGGCCGCACTGATTTAACCATGCACGGCTTTCGCTCCACGTTTCGCGACTGGGCGGCGGAGTCGACTCAATATCCAAGAGAGGTCTGCGAACTGGCTTTGGCACATGTGCGGCAAGACAAGGTGGAGGCGGCCTATTTTCGCGGTGATCTATTTGAAAAGCGCCAAGCGATGATGTCAGATTGGGCCGCATTCGTAACTCAACCACCGCGAGGATAATTTGCTTACTACTTCCACTCATGCATCTTTTAGATGCATGAGTGGATAGCTTTATGTTTTCCCAATAATTATTAATGTGAAATTTCGGCGCCGATCGAAAGCGCTGAGCGGCGAGTAACGTCCCAGCGTTTACCATGCGTAGTCTCTGAATAAATTAACGCCCTCTCCTTCTAGCCCCAAGGAATAAATTTATTATTCCTCCAACACTGCCAGTCTATATCGATTTTTTTAAACAGACATACCAAACTTTAACAGGTTTCGCCAAAAAAACTCAGCACATCATCAAGCTCAACTTCCCATTCTGAAATTTTAGCCCCATCCTCATTAACCGTAGCTCGACCATCAACATACTCATTGATTTTACCCTCTTCGAACGCTCCATCGATGTCATCTAAGAATAATACTTTATTTTGCACAAACACCTTCGACGCTCCGAAATACAATACCCATACAAACAAAAAATTCGTCTGCAGTGGATCATGCATCGATACGATCAGAGCAGAATGCGTTTTACTACCGTAGCCTTCAGCAAAGGAGCGCTTCCAGCTTTCGATGTACTGCTCCCGAGTCCAATACGATACAGGCGCATAAAAATGCTCTATTGAGCCTGAAAGCTCAATATGCCCCTCCAGTACGGCCTCTCCGAAAAATTCAGACACTTCCCGGGCTATCACAACGTTAAAGGTCATTAATTTTTAATCCAGTTCAAATTTTTGTCATAGGTACCTAGTCTATTCCCCTTTTTATCAAACACTTTCCAACCATCGCTGACATTGTGCCCGTCTATGTCGGGAGTAATGTACTGCTTGCCATTATAAAACACGCTCTGACCATGGGAGTCAAACGGAGCTTTTTGCGGTGGAATGCGTTGACTGTAGCCTAGATCTGCTGCTGCATCCTTTAAAATACTCCCTTTTGCACCAGAACTACCTCTGCCGCCAACTAAAGGGGACACTAAAGGGGACAGATTTGAATGGCACTTACTTAACGACTAACTGACTGATATAGCTGCAAAAAATGAAAAAAGGCTGGTCTTGGTCTACGGTGATAGTTGCGAACACACACCGATCAAGCAAGGACACAGCCCGAGTGAATCGTAGACGCCAAATCGTCCGGCATCAACAGCAACGTATGCGCCAGCACGCCACGAACAGCAATGCTCATGCTTTCTTCAAGCTGCTCACCAATCCAGAGCTACTGCGGGGTATCGAGTCGTCGATACCCAAACATCGCCAGCGGCTATTCCCGCCGACCGAAACACTGTCGATGTTTTTGGCCCAGGCGATGAGCGCCGATCAGTCCTGCCAGAATGCCGTGAATGATTTGTCTATCAAACGCTCCTGCGCGGGTTTGAAACCCAACAGTGTTCATACGGGGGCTTACTGCAAGGCCAGAGCGCGGTTGCCGGTGGAGGTGGTTTCAACCTTGTTGCGCTCCACGGGGTCATCAATGAGCAACCAGGCTCCGTCGTCATGGCGTTGGAGGGGGCGGCCTGTGCGCCTCGTGGACGGCACCACGGTCACCCTGCCGGATACGCCGGCCAACCAAGAGGCCTACCCGCAATCTCGTGGGCAAAAAGCCGGGCTGGGCTTTCCCATCTGCCGGTTGGTGGGAATCGTTTGTCTCGCCAGCGGTGCTGTTTTGGATGCCTCGTTGGGACGTTTTCGCGGTAAAGGAGGCGATGAGCAGACGCTGCTCAGAACCATGCTCGACACCTTGGATCGAGGTGACATTGTGCTGGGCGATGCCTATTACGCGACGTATTTTTTGTTGTGTGAGCTGCAACATCGAGGAGTGGACGGGGTGTTCGAACAATACGGCGCTCGACGGCGTAGCACGGACTTTCAGATGGGAAAGATCTTGGGGTCGGAAGATCATTTGATTGAGTTGAAAAAGCCCAAGACAAAACCGTCCTGGATGAGTCAGGTCTATTACGAAGAGGCCCCTGAAACGCTGACCGTACGTGAACTGAAGGCCGGCGGGAAAATCCTGGTCACCACCTTGAGTTGTCCGCAGCAAGTGCCCAAAGCGGCCCTCAAATCACTGTTCAAGGACCGATGGCATGTGGAGCTGGATCTGCGCAACCTCAAGACGACGTTGGGGCTTGAAACACTGAGCTGTAAGACACCGGGTATGGCCGTCAAAGAGCTGTGGATCTATTTGCTGGCGCACAACCTGATACGGATGATCATGGCGCAATCGGCCCTGTTAGCTGACTGCCTTCCTCGCGAGCTGAGCTTCAAACATAGCCTTCAGCTATGCCTCGCGTTGAGGCACTACGGGACTCAAGAACAGGATGATAAGGTGCTGGATTTGCTCGAGCTGATTGCCCAGAAGCGTGTCGGAAAGCGTCCTGGCAGGATTGAACCGCGCGCAATAAAACGAAGGCCCAAGCCTTACCCCATGCTGATGAAAACACGCCGATCAGCAAGGACCGAGGTCAGGAAGAATGGACATCCGAAGAAGGTTAAGTAAGTGCCATTCAAATCCGTCCCCTTTTCCACGAATAGTTGTGTTCTCTCTTTGGCCTTCTCCAAAAGATGGTTCATATCGTTCTCAAAAAACTGAAATACGGATCATAGTGGTCCAATGCATTGACCGGAAGCCATTGCGCCGGAATGAAAGGCGTCTCACATTTCACCTCATAACCACTACGCCAGGCAATTTTGGCGTAAATGACGCCGAAGGTTGAAATCAGTCCCTCGGAATATCCGTTCTCGCTACTGAGCCTTTTTCTTATGGATGCCGCCGACGTCAACTCAAGCAAAGCGTGCTCCATGGCAGGCTTGTCCCCATT
>NZ_JALLIY010000069.1 GCF_023242315.1 Pseudomonas sp. MWU13-2105 | reverse complement strand
TCGGTGTGGTTCAAGCTACGAGAGTCGGCTGTTGGATCTGCTGCACGCCGTGAGCAAAGCCCACCACCGGCAACCGGATGCTCGGCAGGTTCATTTCGGGCTCTACCAGCGGCCGCACACAGGACGGAGTACGAAACAGTCCTCCCTGGAGCTGACACTCAACCTGGTGGAAACCGACCCAGACACGCCGTATTTGCTACTGTCACTCAAGGACGAATTGCTTGCTTCATGAGCTGACTCGCCCCACAGCAACACTCACTCAAGCCCGACGCTGTCGGGCTTTTTTTATGTCAGTCACTCGATTCTGTTCAGATTTAGATAGAGGCAAGTTTTAGCAGATAGGAGAACCTGAAAATGGCTGCATTGATCTCATCCTGAGTATCACGAACGTAGTGCGACAGTTTTAATTCTCAAGAGCAATGCGTCGGGCAGGCTTGTTGAGAGGTTGCGACAGTTTTGCGTGGCTTTGGAGGTATCTTGGAGGCTGCAAATTTTGCGGAGCGTCTGCGACAGCTTTAATTCTCAAAATCCATACATCAGGCTAATCGCCGCCTCACTTTTCGTTGCCTGCAGAGCAACGACATCTGAATAAAGTTGCTCTTGCTGCGTCTGGTCAATGCAGCGAACATGACTCTCGACAACGCAGCGCCTGCCTGAGCAGTACGTTGCTGGCTGTCATACCTCCCCTGCATACCCGCAAGCCCCGAATAAGGGCCTACGGGAGAGTCATGTCTAATAAAAACGAGAATTGAAAATATGACCAGAAATACAGGCAAGCTGTGTGCGCTGTTTTTTACCTTCGCCGGTGTGAACCTGGCACATGGCGCCGACACCGGGTTCCTAGAACAGTCCACGGCGACCTTGCAGACCCGCAACTACTTTTTCAGCCGGGACTTCTCCGATCTCCACGGAACAACGCAGTCATTGTCACAGGAATGGGCCCAGGGCTTCATTCTCAACTTCGCGTCCGGGTATACGCCCGGACCGATTGGATTTGGCTTCGATGCTGTCGGTAAATTCGGCATCAAGCTCGAT
>NZ_JALLIY010000068.1 GCF_023242315.1 Pseudomonas sp. MWU13-2105 | reverse complement strand
GAAGAAGGCGAGGTTGCCGTCAAGGGCGCCAACGCCGGCCACGCCACCGAAGCCAACATGGACCGCCTCGACAGCGCCGGCGGCGCCGCGGCCCAGGAGGCCCGTGCCGTGACCGCTTCCGACTCGGCCGCCATCGCCCGTGCCAAGGCCGCGCTCGACGCCCTGGACGTTGCCGAAGGCCTGGCTGAACTCGAAGGCGCCTCGGCCCGTGTCGCGGTCGACGAAAAGCGCATGATCAACTGCCGCGCCGACCTCAACCAGTTGGTACCGTTCAAGTACGACTGGGCCTGGCAGAAGTACCTCGACGGCTGCGCGAACCACTGGATGCCGCAAGAAGTCAACATGACCGCCGACATCGCCCTCTGGAAAGACCCGGAAGGCCTGACCGACGACGAGCGCCGCATCGTCATGCGCAACCTGGGTTTCTTCTCCACCGCCGACTCGCTGGTGGCGAACAACCTGGTGCTGGCCGTATACCGCCTGATCACCAACCCCGAGTGCCGCCAGTACATCCTGCGCCAGGCCTTCGAAGAGGCGATCCACACCCACGCCTACCAGTACTGCATCGAATCGCTGGCCATGGATGAAGGCGAGATCTTCAACATGTACCACGAGATTCCATCGGTGGCGAAAAAGGCCACCTGGGGCCTGAAGTACACCCGTTCGATCTCCGACCCGGAATTCAAGACCGGCACCGTCGAGACCGACAAGGAACTGCTGCGCAACCTGATCGCCTACTACTGCGTGCTGGAAGGGATCTTCTTCTACTGCGGCTTCACCCAGATCCTGTCCATGGGCCGACGTAACAAGATGACCGGCGTCGCCGAGCAGTTCCAGTACATCCTGCGCGATGAATCCATGCACCTGAACTTCGGCATCGACGTGATCAACCAGATCAAGATCGAGAACCCGCACCTGTGGGATGCCGAGATGAAGGAAGAAGCCACGCAGATGATCCTGCAGGGCACCCAGCTGGAAATCGAATACGCCCGCGATACCATGCCGCGCGGCGTGCTGGGCATGAACGCGGCGATGATGGAGGACTACCTGAAGTTCATCGCCAACCGTCGCCTGTCGCAGATCGGTTTGAAGGAAGAGTACCCAGGGACCACCAACCCGTTCCCGTGGATGAGCGAGATCATGGACTTGAAGAAAGAGAAGAACTTCTTCGAGAC
>NZ_JALLIY010000067.1 GCF_023242315.1 Pseudomonas sp. MWU13-2105 | reverse complement strand
CTCATCGCACCGCCTATGCTGCCGCCAAGGCCGCACTCATCAGCTTTACCCGGTCGTGGGCACTGGAACTGGCCACGACGGGTATCACCGTCAACGCCGTTGCCCCTGGGCCGACCGAGACCGAACTGTTCCGCGCGAACAATCCGCTCGGCAGTGAAGGTGAAGCCCGCTACCTCTCAGGCATCCCTCTGCGGCGCTTCGGCCAACCCGAAGAGATAGCAGCAGCCATCGCCTTCCTGCTTTACGAAAGCAGCGGTTTCATCACCGGCCAGACGCTGTTCGTCGACGGTGGCGCATCAATCGGCAAAGCCGCATTCTAGCCAGGGTTGCGTTGCGCACGCCTTGTTGAGATAAACCACCCGCTGCGAGCGAAGCCCCCTGCTTCGCTCGCTTTTTTTGCTATGAGTTTTTAACTGTTTCAGGTGGAACGACATGGATCGATTGGCAGCAATGGAAACCTTTGTCAGCGTGCTCGAAGCGGGGTCGTTTTCCGCGGCGGCGCGGCGCCTCAACCTCGGCCAGCCCGCGGTATCGAAAACCATCGCACAACTCGAAGATCGCCTTGGCGTGCGGCTATTGCTGCGCTCTACTCGCGGGCTTACACCGACCGAAGCCGGCACCGCCTACTACGAACGTGCCAAGCGTGCCATCGAGGAAGCCCACGAAGCCGACCTCGCCGCACGCGGTGCGGGCAGCGGCCTGCACGGCACCTTGCGGATCTGTGCGGCGGTGACCTTCGCGCGTCTGCATGTGCTGCCGTACCTGGGAGCGTTCCTCGATGCACACCCCGAGCTGAACATCGATATCGTTCTGGATGACCGCACCGTCAATCTCGTCGAGGAAGGCATCGACGTTGCCTTGCGTATGGGAGCGTTAGCCGACTCCAACCTGATCGCCCGCAAGATCGGTGAATGTCAGCGGCTGGTGCTGGCCACCCCGGCTTACGTGCTAGCCCATGGCAAACCTTGCAACCCTACTGATCTGGCGCAACACCAAGCGGTCGTTTTCGCCCAGGCAGGCGGCGGTGAGCACTGGGCCTTCAAACAGGGCAGCACGGTGCAGTCGGTGACGGTCAGCGGGCGGGTACGGGTCAGTGCGGCGGAGGGTGTGCGGGCAGCGGTGCTGGGGAGTCTGGGCGTAGCCTTGACGTCCCAATGGATGTTCGCAGAAGAACTGGCCAAAGGCGAAGTGGTTCCCCTGCTGGAGGATTGGCAGTTGCCGCCGCTGGATCTGTGGGCGGTGTTTCCTACCGGGCGCCTGGCCAGTGCCAAGGCGCGGGCATTCGTTGATTTCGTCGCGGGCTTGATGAACCAACAATAAGCTAGGCCGCCCGAAGGCGGCCTTGAGGGACTCGATATCAACCGCG
>NZ_JALLIY010000066.1 GCF_023242315.1 Pseudomonas sp. MWU13-2105 | reverse complement strand
GGTAATGAGATGGTCACCCCCACACCTTGCGAGGGCTACGCTTTCGCAGGGTATTTTTATTTCGGAGACCATCACCATGAGCGATTTGGCACTGGTCGGTATCGACCTCGGCAAACACACCTTTCATCTGCACGGCCAGGACAAACCTGGCCGAGAGCTGTTTCGGAAGAAGCTCTCACGACAGCAAATGATGCGCTTCTTTGCCAATCTGCCAGCATGCACCGTGGTGATGGAAGCCTGCGCCGGGGCACATTTCGTTGCTCGCGAGCTGACTGCCCTAGGGCATCAGGCCAAGCTGATTTCCCCACAGTTCGTTAAACCCTTCGTCAAGGGCAACAAAAACGATTTCGTCGATGCACAGGCCATCTGCGAAGCCGCTTCACGCCCGACGATGCGCTTCGTTTCACCCAAGACCGAAGCCCAGCAAACCCTTTCAGTATTGCATCGCCTGCGCGAATCGCTGATCCGCGACCGCACCAAGGCCGTCAATCAGATGCATGGCTTCCTGCTCGAGTTTGGCATCAGCCTGCCGCAAGGACTGGCAATGATGAAACGTTTGGCCGTCATCTTAGCGGAGCATGAAATGCCCATTCGGCTGACGATACTGTTACAACGCTTGCATGAGCACTTCTTCTACTTGGATGAGCAGATCCAGGAGTTGGACAAAGAGCTGGCAGGCCAACTGGCCGACGATGATCTAGGTCGCCGTTTGCTAGGCATGCCGTGTGTCGGGCCGATCACCGCCAGCCTGCTGGCTGTGGAAATCGGCGACGGCAAACAGTACGGATGCAGTCGTGATTTTGCTGCGTCTGTCGGCCTGGTGCCCAGGCAGTACAGCACCGGTGGCAAGGCCAATCTGCTAGGAATCAGTAAACGGGGAGACAAGAATCTCAGACGTTTGCTAGTGCAATGCGCAAGAGTCTACATGTTGCATTTGGACCGCCAGAAAGGACCGCTAGCCCTATGGGTGCGATCGCTGCTGATGCGACGCCACGCAAATGTGGTGGCCTGCGCCCTGGCCAATAAGCTGGCGCGTATCGCCTGGGCGATAGCGGCACACCATACCGAGTTTGAAGCGGGATCAGACTCTATGGCTGCCTGATCTCGTTGTTGTTGCTGCACCACGACTCACCCTTCAGGTTTTGCGATAGCTGACAACAGATGATGTGAACGGCCAACCGGCCTAGCGAAGATCCTGGATAAACATCTGGCTTTTTAAGCCGCACGGGTTTTTAAGGATCGCCAGGCGCGACTCTCATCGTGGCGCGGGGCTTACCCCAGCAGACGCCGGATAGATTTAAGCAAGCCACCACATCGCCCGTTAATCAGCATTGCAAAAATGGGGGTGACCATAGA
>NZ_JALLIY010000065.1 GCF_023242315.1 Pseudomonas sp. MWU13-2105 | reverse complement strand
GGCGCCTCTTCGTCCTTGTTGATCGCGACGATCACCTTGGAGTCCTTCATACCGGCCAGGTGCTGGATCGCGCCGGAGATACCGACGGCGATGTACAGCTGTGGCGCGACGATCTTGCCGGTCTGGCCGACCTGCATGTCGTTCGGCACGAAGCCGGCGTCGACGGCCGCGCGGGAAGCGCCGACCGCGGCACCGAGCTTGTCGGCCAGGGCGTACAGGTGCTTGAAGTTGTCACCGTTCTGCATGCCACGGCCGCCGGAAACGACGATCTTGGCAGCGGTCAGTTCAGGACGGTCGGACTTGGCCAGTTCTTCGCCGACGAACGACGATTTGCCTGCATCGTGAGCCGCGGCAACGGTTTCAACCGCAGCCGAGCCGCCTTCAGCGGCAACCGGGTCGAAACCGGTGGCGCGCACGGTGATGACCTTGACCGCGGCGTTCGATTGCACGGTGGCAATGGCGTTACCGGCGTAGATCGGACGCTTGAAGGTGTCAGCGCTTTCCACCGAGATGATCTCGGAGATCTGGTCGACGTCCAGCTGCGCGGCAACCCGTGGCAGGATGTTCTTGCCGTTGGAAGTGGCGGCAGCCAGGATATGGCTGTAGCCCTTGCCCAGCTCGGCAACCAGCGGCGCGACGTTTTCCGGCAGTTGATGGGCGTAGGCGGCATTGTCGGCCACCAGCACTTTCGACACGCCAGCGATTTTCGCGGCGGCTTCAGCCACCGCGCCAACGCCCTGGCCTGCGACCAGCACGTGAATGTCGCCACCGATCTTCGCGGCGGCGGCCACGGTGTTCAGGGTGGCCGGGGCCACGACCTTGTTGTCGTGTTCGGCGATTACCAAGATAGTCATGATCAGATTACCTTCGCTTCGTTTTTCAGTTTCTCGACCAGTTCTGCAACCGACTTGACCTTGATCCCGGCGCTGCGCGCAGCCGGCGCTTCGACTTTCAGGGTCTTGTTGGTGGAGGCGGTGGAAACGCCCAAAGCATCCGGAGTCAGCACTTCAAGCGGCTTCTTCTTGGCTTTCATGATGTTCGGCAGGGACGCATAACGCGGCTCGTTCAAACGCAGGTCGGTGGTGACGATGGCCGGCAGGCTCAACGATACGGTCTGCAGGCCGCCGTCGATTTCGCGGGTCACGGCAACCTTGTCGCCGGACACTTCGACTTTCGAAGCGAAGGTGCCTTGGGCGTAACCGCTCAGGGCCGCCAGCATCTGGCCGGTCTGGTTGTTGTCGCTGTCGATGGCCTGCTTGCCGAGGATCACCAGCTGTGGCTGTTCCTTGTCGACAACGGCTTTCAACAACTTGGCCACGGCCAGGGAAGTCAGCTCTTCAGCCGATTCAACCAGGATCGCGCGGTCGGCACCCAGGGCCAGCGCGGTGCGCAGTTGCTCCTGGGCGGTGGACGGGCCGACGGAGACGACGACGATCTCAGTCGCCACGCCTTTTTCCTTCAGACGTACCGCTTCTTCCACTGCGATTTCGCAGAACGGGTTCATCGACATCTTGACGTTGGCGAGGTCGACGCCGGAATTGTCCGCCTTGACGCGGACCTTGACGTTGTAATCGACAACGCGTTTGACAGCTAC
>NZ_JALLIY010000064.1 GCF_023242315.1 Pseudomonas sp. MWU13-2105 | reverse complement strand
ATACCTGCCAATGTTTAAATCGTGAGAGACGCAGAGTAGACACCCCACCGTCGGAGCCTAGCGGCTAAGGGCGGAACAGTCGTATCTTAAGGGGGGGGAACGGTGTCCTGTCTTTCATGGGGCTCGTTCATGAACCGGTTTGATCTCTGTCTCACCAATACGTTTGATCATCGGTTTCGTCCTTGTACGGCACGGTTGACTCCACAGTACCCGCAGATTACCGAAGCGCCAGGCTGGGCGCACTCTGATTGACCAGGGTCGCGGCTTTTCAGGGCTGCCGTGCACTGCATACGCATCGTTCGGCAAAGCCCGATTAGTCGACCAGCCAGTATCCGACGCGAATCGTAGGGCCTGATTTGTAGTCCTCTTTCCCCGCTCTGTAACTGCGCCAAGACCCTGAAAAAGCTTGTAGCAGTTGGGATTTTGACAGCCCCCTGGGGCGTTATTCATTGTGTCGGCGTGTACCGCTAACGCTGTCAGGCCCTGTCGACTTCTATCGATGGATAGCATTCACTTCCCCCATCCTCCGTCCGTGGTCAGGCAGGGTCATTTACCGTTTCCATTCATCCCCCCTGACAAATCTTGCAAGAGGCCTTCCTGCATGAACACCAGACTCAAACTAGGCATGAGCCAGCGCGATGGCATAATATGCCAACATCCGCAGCAGCGTTATTTGTTCCTGGAGCACAGCATGGCTACGCGAAATGTCGTTCTCACTGATCATATGGATCAGGTCATCAATGACCTGGTTGTCTCCGGCCGGTACCAGAACGCCAGCGAAGTCATGCGCGAAGGGCTTCGCCTGCTGGAGCAGCGTGAGGCTGAAGAACTGGCCAAGCTCGATGCATTGCGTCATGCCACTTCAGCAGGACTGATGGACCTGGAACGAGGTCATTTCATCGAGATTGGCGGTGACCAGTTGGAAGAGCTTCTGGCTGACATCGGCGAACGAGCTGCCCTCTCCCCCCCCAAGAACCGCTGAGCATGGGGAAGTACCGTCTCTCCCATACGGCCCTCAGTGATATCGAGGATGTTCTAAGGTACTCCCACGTACAGTTTGGCTCACATGCCAGGGTCAGATACCAAGCGCTTATACGCTCAGCCATCGAAGACCTCGCAGAAACGCCAAACAGAGTGGGTAGCAGCCCTCGAGATGAACTCTCAGAGGGACTGAGGAGCTTTCATCTGACCCACGTACGCAAGCAGGCTGCAACAGCCACTGGCACCGTACAGAGGCCGCGGCATGTCGTTTTCTATCGATTGGCGGATGACCAAGTTATTGAGATCGTTCGGATACTGCATGACGCCATGGAAGTCAGGCAGCACCTTACGCTGGAATTGATAGGTAGTTAGCGGCGCACAGCCATGAAGTACCTACTCCCCTCCTATTCACTTTTGTACACCGGCGCGGGAAACGCTTCCTCGCCGGATCAAGTGTTCCTGTACGTTCCCCCCCCTGCGCATATAAGCACCGTCCAGCAAAGGCTGACCACTCGAACAGCAACGTTCCTACACGTCCAGAGGAACCGAATTTGTAGTCCTGGTCCCTGCTCTAGTCGCTGCGCCATCGGCCTGAAAAAGCTTGTAGCAGTTGGGGTTTTGACAGCT
>NZ_JALLIY010000063.1 GCF_023242315.1 Pseudomonas sp. MWU13-2105 | reverse complement strand
GCCTTGTTCTTTCGCGCAGTCGATGGCGATCTGGTAACCGGCATCGGCGTGGCGCATGACCCCTGTGGCCGGGTCGTTGTGCAGGACGCGGGCGATACGTTCGGCCGCTTCATCGGTACCGTCGCAGACGATCACCATTCCCGAGTGCTGGGAGAAACCCATGCCGACGCCGCCGCCGTGGTGCAGCGAGACCCAGGTCGCGCCGCTGGCGGTGTTGAGCAGGGCGTTGAGCAGTGGCCAGTCGGACACGGCGTCGGAACCGTCCTGCATCGATTCGGTTTCACGGTTCGGGCTGGCCACGGAACCGGAGTCCAGGTGGTCGCGACCGATCACGATCGGCGCCGACAGCTCGCCGCTGCGGACCATTTCGTTGAACGCCAGGCCGAGCTTGGCGCGCTGGCCCAGGCCAACCCAGCAGATCCGTGCCGGCAGGCCCTGGAAGCTGATGCGCTCGCGGGCCATGTCCAGCCAGTTGTGCAGGTGCGCGTCGTCCGGGATCAGTTCCTTGACCTTGGCATCGGTCTTGTAGATGTCCTGCGGATCGCCCGACAGCGCCGCCCAACGGAACGGGCCGATGCCACGGCAGAACAGCGGACGGATATACGCCGGGACAAACCCCGGGAAGTCGAAGGCGTTTTCCACGCCCTCTTCCTGGGCCATCTGGCGGATGTTGTTGCCGTAGTCGAAGGTCGGGATGCCTTGTTTCTGGAAGTCGAGCATCGCTTTGACGTGCACGGCCATCGAGGCCTTGGCGGCTTTGACGACGACAGCCGGCTCGGTCTTGGCGCGCGCGCGGTACTCTTCCCAGGTCCAGCCGGTCGGCAGGTAGCCATTGAGCGGATCGTGGGCGCTGGTCTGGTCGGTGACCATGTCCGGGCGCACGCCGCGCTTGACCAGTTCCGGAAGGATTTCGGCGGCGTTGCCGAGCAGGGCAATGGAAATCGCCTGGCCCGCCTGGGTGTATTTGGCGATACGCGCCAGGGCGTCGTCGAGGTCGCGGGCTTGCTCATCGACATAACGGCTGCTCAGGCGGAAGTCGATGCTGACCTGCTGGCATTCGATGTTCAGCGAGCAGGCGCCGGCCAGGGTCGCGGCCAGCGGTTGTGCGCCGCCCATGCCGCCGAGACCGGCGGTCAGGACCCAACGCCCTTTCAGATTGTTGTCGTAGTGCTGGCGACCGGCTTCGACGAAGGTTTCGTAAGTGCCCTGGACGATGCCCTGGCTGCCGATGTATATCCAGCTGCCGGCGGTCATCTGGCCGTACATGGCCAGGCCCTTGGCATCCAGTTCGTTGAAGTGTTCCCAGGTGGCCCAGTGCGGCACCAGGTTGGAGTTGGCGATCAGCACGCGCGGGGCGTTGCTGTGGGTCTTGAACACGCCGACCGGCTTGCCGGATTGCACCAGCAGGGTCTCGTCGTCATTCAGGTTGGTCAGGCTCTCGACGATCTTGTCGTAGCATTCCCAGTTGCGCGCGGCCCGGCCGATACCGCCATAGACCACCAGTTCCTTGGGGTTCTCGGCCACTTGCGGGTCGAGGTTGTTCATCAGCATCCGCAACGGCGCTTCGGTCAGCCAGCTCTTGGCGGTCAGCTTGTTGCCACGGGCGGCGCGGATTTCAACGTCACGG
>NZ_JALLIY010000062.1 GCF_023242315.1 Pseudomonas sp. MWU13-2105 | reverse complement strand
GGCGCCGATGTACGGGTGCTGTTCGGCCAGCCGAGCTTGTCGGCGCTGGCGGCGGCGGTGGGTGGCAGCACGGAAATCGTGGTGCCGGCCAACCTGATCCCCGAACATTGCGAACACATTACCCCGGACCTGCTGCCATTGATCAGCCTGACCCAGGCACAGATCGACCGGGTGGTGGCGACGGTGCCGGGCGGTGCGGCGAATATCCAGGACATCTACCCGCTGGCGCCTTTGCAGGAGGGCATCCTGTTCCATCACCTGTCGGCCGGCGAAGGCGACCCCTATGTACTGCAATCGCAGTTCAGCTTCGACAGCCGCCAACGCCTGGACGACTTTATCCAGGCGCTGCAAAGTGTGATCGATCGTCACGATGTGCTGCGTACTTCGATCGTCTGGGAGGGATTGGAAACACCGGTGCAGGTGGTCTGGCGCCAGACCCGGCTGGTGGCCGAGGCCTTCGAGCCGACCCGGGGAGAGGGTGAGCCGCTGGCGCAATTGCTGCGGCGTTTTGATCCGGCGCACTACCGCCTGAATCTGCAACAGGCACCGCTGTTGCACCTGGCGGTCAGCGAAGATGTGCTCAACCAGCGCTGGGTCGGGGTGTTGCTGTTCCATCATATCGCCATCGACCACACCACCATGGCAGTGGTGCAACAGGAAATGCAGGACAGCCTGCGTGAGCAGACACCACCGTTGGCGCCGGCCGTGCCGTATCGCAACTATGTGGCCCAGGCTCGCCTGGGTGTCAGCCAGGAGGCTCACGAAACCTTCTTCCGCGAGATGCTCGGCGATATCGACGAGCCGACCCTGCCGTTCGAACAGCAGGACGTGCGGGGTGACCGACAGGAAATCGCCGAAGCCCACCTGGCGCTGGACCCGGAGTTGTCCCGGCGTCTGCGTGGCCGGGCCCGACAGGCGGGTGTCAGCGCGGCGAGCGTGGTGCACCTGGCCTGGGGGCTGGTACTGGGGCGCCTGTGTCGCCGCGAGAAAGTGGTGTTCGGCACGGTGTTGCTGGGCCGGATGCAGGGCGGTGCGGGGGCGGACCGGGCGTTGGGGATGTTTATCAACACCTTGCCGCTGCGCCTGGACCTCGCAGCCCTGGGCTCCCGGGCCGCGCTCAAGGCGGCCCATGGCCGGCTGACCGCGCTGCTCGGTCACGAACATGCGTCCCTGGCGCTGGCCCAGCGTTGCAGCGGGGTGCCGGCGCCGACGCCACTGTTCAGCGCCTTGCTCAACTACCGGCACGGTGCCGGTGAGGTCAGCCAGCAGGCGCTGGATGCCTGGCAGGGTATCGAAAGCCTCGGCGGCGGCGAGCGCACCAACTACCCGCTGACGCTTTCGGTGGACGATAACGATGTGGGCTTCGGTCTGACGGTACAGGCGACTGCCGGTGTCGATGCGCAACGGGTCTGCGGTTATATGCAGGCCGCGCTGGCGAGTTTGGTGGGGGCCTTGGAGCAGGGCGCGGATGTGCCGCTGGGGCGGCTGTCGGTGTTGCCGGCGACGGAGCGCGAGCAGTTGTTGTTCGGGCTCAACGCCACGGCACTGGATTATCCGCGGCAGCAGACCATCCATGGGATGTTCGAGGCTCAGGTGGAGCGTACGCCGGATGCCGTGGCGGTGGTGCATGGCGGGAA
>NZ_JALLIY010000061.1 GCF_023242315.1 Pseudomonas sp. MWU13-2105 | reverse complement strand
AAACTGCCGGAGTACATGGTTCCAGGCGTTTACATCGCGCTGGACAAGCTGCCGCTGACCCCGAACGGCAAGCTCGACCGCAAGGCCCTGCCGGCCCCGGACAGCAATGCGCTGGTCCGCCGTGGCTACGAGGCGCCCCAGGGCGAAACCGAAATCACCCTGGCACGGATCTGGAGCGATTTGCTCAAGGTCGAACAGGTGGGGCGTCACGATCACTTCTTCGAGCTGGGCGGCCATTCGTTGCTGGCGGTCAGCCTGATCGGCCATATGCGCCAGGCCGGGCTCAGCGTCGATGTCCAGGCGCTGTTCAGCCAGCCGACCCTGGCGGCCCTGGCCACGGCCGTGGGTGGCGGGCGGGAAATCCTGGTGCCGGCCAATGCCATTCCATCGGGTTGCGAATACATCACCCCGGACATGCTGCCCCTGGTCAGCCTAGATCAGGCCGTTATCGACCGTATTGTCGCCAGCGTGCCGGGTGGCGCGGCGAACGTGCAGGATATCTATCCGCTAGCGCCGTTGCAGGAAGGTATTCTCTATCATCATCTGTCAGCCGGGAGCGGCGACCCCTACGTCCTGCACGCGCTGTTCACGGTGCCGGACCGCCTGCGCCTGGACGCCTTTGCCCAGGCGCTGCAACAGGTGATCGATCGTCACGACATCCTGCGCACCGCCGTGCTCTGGCAAGGGCTGGACGAGCCGGTCCAGGTGGTCTGGCGCCAGGCGCGGCTGCACGGCGAAACCCTGGCGTTCGACCCGCGTGCCGGTGACGTGGCGAGCCAGCTCAAGGCGCGTTTCGATACTCGTCACTCGCGCCTGGACGTGACCCGGGCGCCATTGATGCACCTGGTGTTTGCCGAAGATGAAGCCGAGCAGCGCTGGGTGGCGATGCTGCGCTTCCATCACATGGCCCTGGACCATACCGCCCTGGAGGTGGTCCGTGATGAAATCCAGGCGCACCTGCTGGGGCAGGCCGCGCAACTCGGCAGCCCGGTGCCGTATCGCAACTATGTGGCCCAGGCGCGCCTGGGCGGGCGGCGAGAGGAACACGAAGCCTTTTTCCGCGACATGCTCGGCGATATCGACGAGCCGACCCTGCCGTTCGGCCTGCAGGATGTGCGGGGCGACGGTCATGCCATCGAGGAAGCCACCCGCGTCCTGTCGCCGGCCCTGAGCCTGCGCCTGCGGGCTCGCGCCCGACAATTGGGCGTGAGTGCCGCCAGCCTGCATCATCTGGCCTGGGCCCAGGTCCTGGGCAAGGTTTCGGGCAGGCAGGAAGTGGTTTTCGGCACCGTGCTGATGGGGCGGATGCAGGGCGGCGAGGGGGCCGACCGGGCGTTGGGGATGTTTATCAATACCCTGCCGCTGCGGGTGGCCGTGGGCGGGCAGGGCGTGCGCGCCGGGGTCAAGGCAGCCCATGCGCGACTGACCGCGCTGCTGGGGCACGAACATGCCTCCCTGGCCCTGGCCCAGCGTTGCAGCGGCGTGGCCGCGCCGACGCCATTGTTCAGTGCCTTGCTCAACTACCGCCACAGCGCCGTTGCCAGTGTTGACGAAGAAACCGCGCAGGCCTGGCAGGGTATCGAGACCCTCGGTGGTGAGGAACGGACCAACTATCCGCTGACCCTGAACGTCGATGACCTGGGCGAGGGCTTCAGCCTGAATGTGCAGGTCAACGCCGAAGTCGGGGCCATGCGGGTCTGCGCCTATATGGAGGCGGCGCTGGAGCAGCTGCTGCAGGCGCTGGAGCAGGATCCCGAGGCGTCGTTGAGTAGCCTTTCGATCTTGCCGGCTGACGAGCGCGAACAACTGCTGGTGACGTTCAACGACACGTTGTTGGATTATCCGCAGGCGCAGACCGTGCATGGTTTGTTCGAAGCGCAGGTGCAGCGCACGCCGGACGCCCTGGCGGTGGTGCATGACGGGAA
>NZ_JALLIY010000006.1 GCF_023242315.1 Pseudomonas sp. MWU13-2105 | reverse complement strand
GATCTATCAACAAGGACGAAGAGGCGCCGATCTTCCAGGTCGCCGATTACGGCCTGGTGGCGGACTTGTTCGAGGCTGTGCCTGAGTTCGAGAAGCTGGTCTGATCCAGCGGCTTGGCTTATAAAAGAACCCGGCTATTTGGCCGGGTTTTTTTTGGCGAGTTATTTATCGAACGCTTCGTATCCCTTGTAGGAGCCAGCTTGCTGGCTCCCAGTGTCGAGCGATGCCAGGTGTTATCAGCGTGGCGTGTCTCGGCGCTGGATGAGTTTTGAGAGGGAGATTCGGATCATGGACAGGCTTCGCGCCGTTGCGCTGTCACTGCTGCTGGGCTTGCCCGTATTGGCCCCGCCGGCCCAGGCGCTGGGCAAGTGCGAGCGCCTGATCGTCACCGGCAGCCCGGATGCGCCGCCGTACCTGTGGCGCGATCCGCAGGACCCGGTGCACCTGATCGGCGCCAGCGCCGACCTGCTGCGCCAGGTGGCGGGGGAGTTGGGGCTCAAGGTCGAGGTGCTCTACGGCGGCAAGCGCTCCGAGGCCCAGGAGGAGGTGCGCAGCGGGCGCATGGACCTGCTGGTGGATGCGCCGATCACCCTCGACGAACTGGATTCGCTGGACTATATCCCCCCGGCACTGCTGCACAACGACTTCCTGGTCTGGACCCGCAAGGATTCGCCGCTGCTCTACAACAGCGCCGAGGACCTGTCCGGGCACGCCGGGGCGGTCTCGGAAAAGGCCCGGATGACCCAGCCGTTCAACGACTTCAGCAAGGCGCGCCTGACCCTGCAGCGCACGCCGGCCCTGACCCCGGCCTTGCACAAGCTGCTGCTGGGCGAGGTCGAATATGTGCTGGCCGGGCGTTATGCCGGCATGGTCACGGCCCAGGCCCTGGGCATGGCCAACGACCTCAAGGCCTATCCGCAACCGGTCGACCAGCCGGGACTGTTTCTCGCGGTTTCCCACAACTCGGCCTGCAATGACCCCTGGTTGCGCGGACAGTTGGCGAAAAAGATGACAGAATTGCCCGCCTCCGGCCTGACCGAAGCCGCGCTGCAGCGCAATCTGGAGCGTTGGAAGGCGCAATTGCAACCGGTCAGCGCCCCCAAACCGTAGGGATTTTTTGTGAGTATTCGACCTCTATTTGCGGCCCTGGCCGTGCTGGCGCTGGCGGGCTGCGCCACCGACCCGGCGCCGAACGAGCAGATGCGTCTGACCGAGCGCGCCATCGCCCAGGCCCATGCCGTCGGGGCCAATGCCAATGCTGTCCCGGAGCTGAAACAGGCCGAGGACAAGTTCCGCCGGGCCAAGGCCAATATGGCCGAACAGGCTTACCGTGGTGCCCGGCGCAAGTCCGAGCAGGCCGAGCTGGATGCACGCCTGGCCGAGGCGCGGGTGCTGACCGAGAAGAGCCAGGAGCAGGTCACCCTGCTCAACACCCGTATCACGCGCCTGCACAAGCAACTGGAGATGGCTCAATGATCTATTCGAGCGCGAGGGCGGGCGGCCTGTTGTTGCTGGCCTGTGTCGGCTTGTACGGTTGCGCCGGCCAGAACGATAGCGAGGCGGCCTTGCAGGCGGCATCGGCGAGCTTTCAGAAGGTCAAGGAAGACACCAATGTGTTGCGCTATGCGCCCAAGGACGTGATCCGCGCCGGTGAGTCGCTGGCCCGTGCCGAGCGCCTGTCCGGTTATTTGGGCAGCGCCGGTGACGTCGAGCATTACGCCTATCTGAGCGAGCGCTACGCCGATATCGCCCGTGAGCACACCGAGACTGCGTTGAACCAGGAGCGGGCGGCCAAGCTTGAGCTGGAGCGTCAGCGCCTGCAACTGGCGTTGCGCGAAAGCAAATTGCTCAGCGTGCAGCAGCAGGGCAAGTGGGTGGAGGAACAGATCGCCAGCCTGACCAGCAACCAGAAAGATCGCGGCCTGGTGATGACCCTCGGCGATGTACTGTTCGACACCGGTGAGGCGGAGCTGAAGAACTCGGCCAATCGCACGGTGCTCAAGCTGGTGCAGTTTCTCCAGCTCAATCCGCGGCGCGTGGTGCGCATCGAGGGCTATACCGACAGCACCGGTGATAGCGACGGTAACCTGAAGCTGTCCCGTGAGCGCGCGCAGTCGGTGGCCGATATGCTGGTTGACCTGGGGATCGACGAGAAGCGTATCCAGGTCGAGGGTTATGGCGACCAGTACCCGGTGGACGTGAATGCCAGCGAGCGCGGGCGGGCGCAGAACCGTCGGGTCGAGATTGTCTTTTCCGACGAGAAGGGCCGGCTGGGCGCGGCGCGCTGACGGCGGTCGGTCTCTAGCAAAAACCCGGCACCTTCAAAGGCGCCGGGTTTTTTATGGCCTCTACATCCTCGAAAACACCAGCAACCCGCTAGGAACCCGGCTTGCCGGCGATGGGGCCCCTGAGTCTTGCGCGCCATCGCCGACAAGCCGGGCTGTTACAGGAGATGCGGTGTTGGGGAGATCGTACGCGCCCATACAGTTTTACTTCTCCTGGCACTGTATTGTCGACTATTGTAGAAACTGTGCCAGTACACTTTTGAACTGTTCCGGTATTGTTGCCTCCAAGAATAAAAATGCCGTCGAAACCGAGTGCCGCTTCATGACCAATCTATTGCTCTACCAACGTATTGCTCAGCAGCTCGCCGAGGATATCCGGCGGGGGGTCTATCAGCCGGGCGAGCGCGTGCCCTCGGTGCGCAAGATGAGCTCGCAGCTCAATGTCAGCCACGCCACGGTGCTGCAGGCCTATGCCAACCTGGAAGACCAGGGGCTGATCCGTGCGCGTCCGCAATCGGGCTACTACGTGCACCAGACCCCGGCCCTGACCGCGCCCACGCCGGACATCGCCCGGGTCGAACGACCGGGTCTGGTGACCCGCAGCAGCATTATCCAGCAGGTGTTGGTCGAGTCCCGCCGTGAAGGTGTGTTTCCCTTCGGCGCGGCGGTGCCGTCGGTGGATTACCTGCCGGTGCGGGCGTTGCACCAGCAATTGGCCAAGGTCACGCGCTTCCACAGCCCGCGGGCCTTCAGCTACATGTTCAGTCCCGGTTTCGAGCCGTTGCGTCGCCAGGTGGCGATCCGCATGCGCGACGCCGGGGTGGTGATCGACCCCTCGGAAGTGGTGATCACCCACGGTTGCGTGGATGCCCTGCAAATGTCGCTGCGGGTGCTGACCCGGCCGGGCGACCTGATCGCCGCCGAGTCGCCGACCTACTACGGCTTGTTGCAACTGGCCGACCTGCTGGGCCTGAAAGTCATCGAGATTCCCAGCGACCCGTCCACCGGGATGAGCCTGGAAGCCCTGCAACTGGCGGCCAACCAATGGTCGATCAAGGCCCTGGTGCTGACCACGCGCCTGAGCAACCCGCTGGGCGGGACCATGCCGGAAGAACGGCAGAAGCAGTTGCTGCGCCTGGCCTCGGACTTCGATATCCAGATCGTCGAAGACGATATCTACGGCGAGCTGATGTTCGAGGTCGGCCGGACCAAGGCCCTCAAGGCCTATGACCGCCTGGACCGGGTGATCTACTGTTCGAGCTTTTCCAAGACCCTCTCGCCCGGCGTGCGCATCGGCTGGATGATCGCCGGCAAGTTCCAGCAGGAAATCCAGCGCTTGCAGACCTTCAGCACCCACTCGGCGTGCAGCGTGACGCAGATGGCGGTGGCGGCCTACCTGGAAAACGGTGGCTACGACCGGCACCTGCGCTATATCCGCCAGGAGTACCGCAAGAACCTCAGCGCCTTCCAGCTGGCGGTGCAGCAGTTCTTTCCGGAAGGGACGCAGATGACCCGACCTACCGGCGGTTTCATCCTGTGGGTCAGCCTGCCGGGGCGGGTCAACACCCAGGAGTTGCACGTGCGGGCACTGCAGCAGGGCATCAGTATTGCCCCGGGGCTGATCTTCAGTAACACCGAACAGTTCAATCACTGTATCCGGCTCAACTGCGGAATCCCCTGGAATCGCGAGGCCGAGCGGGCGTTGATGACCCTCGGCATGCTGGCCAGCCAGCTGTGCCAGGAAACGGCGGCCGGGCTTCTGTGACGGGCCGGGGACAAGCCTGGGCGGTCCTGGATGATCGCCCGCTTGTCAGGAGACGCTCAACAGGCGAGCATATGCCCCCCCCGTGGTCCGTGCCGTAGAGCCTATGAAAGCGACTCTTTCCATTCGTTTGCTGTTGATTTTCGTGCTGACAGGCGTGGCCTCGGGAGTTGCTGTGACGGCGCGGGCCCAGGACACAAACGTAGCCGCGACGACGGCGAAAAAGCCGCTCGGGAGCCCGGCCAGCAGCGTCAAGCTGGTGAAGAAAAAACACCCGCCGAGTAAACGGACAACTGCCCAGAAGGCGTCGCCGGGCAAGGCCAGGCAGCGTGCGCCGATGGCCGCCAAGGCCGTGCCGGCCAGTGACGCGCTGAACACCAGGCTGCCACTGCCCCAGCTGGATCTGAGCCTGCCCCAGGACATGGTCAAGCGCCTTGAGCCGCCAGGCACGGTACCCTTGTCGAAAAGTCGGCCGCTGTTGCCGCAACTGTTCGAAAAAGCCCCTGAACAGACACCTTTCCAGCTCAACGGGCGCTTGCTCAAGAATGAAATGGATCTACAGTTGCGTAACGAGGGGCGCAAGGAAGTCGACGGCGCGGCCCTGGATTTTGAATTCAAACAGTAAAACGGCCTGCCCGGCACGACGTTTCGTCGGTGACTGGGCGGTCATGGGCCTGATCCGTGAAAAACAATTGTGCGACCAATTTTAAACAGCCGTTTTAGCGGTTACTCTGTCCTCCACACACCTTTTCCCCTATCAGGAGCTTGTCGTCATGAAGTGCCGTGAGGGCTGTGGCGCTTGTTGCATCGCCCCTTCCATCAGTACGCCGATTCCAGGCATGCCCAACGGCAAGCCGGCGGGAGAACGTTGCGTGCAACTCTCGGTCGAAGGATTGTGCGATCTGTTTGGCAAACCCGAGCGGCCCGCGGTGTGCGGGGCTTTCCAGGCTGATCCCGAGGTTTGCGGCAGCAGCCGCGAAGAGGCGATCCGCCTGATCGGCTGGTGGGAGCAAATGACAGCGGCGTGAGGTGTGTTCAATGAACGGAACTTCAACAATAAGGAATAAAACAATGAGTTCGCTGCATCGAATGGCTGTAGTTTGTGGTTTGACTGTCCTGTTGAGCGGTACCGCCTACGCGGAGACCTGGGAAACGGCCAAGGACCAGGACGGTATCAAGGTCTCCCTGAGTGAGGTGTCCAACTCCAAGTACAAGGCCTACCGTGGTGTGACCCTGATCAAGGCGCCGGTGGCGAAGATCCAGGCGTTGCAGGAAGACGTGGTCGGCGCCTGTGCCTGGATTCACGAGTGCAAGTCGCAGAAGCTGTTGAAGAAAGAGGGGGACCTGAGCTGGACCTACACCCAGTTCAAGGCACCGTTCCCGGTTACCGATCGCGATTCCATCCTGCAGATCACCACCACCAAGGCCGCTGACGGCAGCCTGACCCGTGCGCTCAAGGAAGTGCCGACCTATCTGCCGGAAGAGAACGGTTATGTCCGTGTCGCCCAGGTGGACGGCTTCTGGAAGCTGGTGCCCAAGGATGGCGGCATGACCGAAGTGACTTACCAGGTGCATACCGAGCCAGGTGGCAGCGTGCCTTCGTGGTTGGCCAACAAGTTTGTGGTCGATGCACCGTTCAATACCCTCAAGGCCTTGAAGGAGCGCGCCGAGAAGTGAGGGGCTGATCTACTCGGCTTGTCAGACATTGTGGGAGCCGGATTTATCCGCGAAGAGGCCCTTGAGGTCGCAAAAAGCCTCGCGGGCAAGCACCGCTCCCACATCAGGTTATTGGGCGTTCTCCAGGGGCAATGCCTTTCACATCCGGTTGAACGATCACCCATGCTCTACAGTCCAGATACTGTAAGCCCCTTCCTGGGCTTTACCGAGGAGGCACCGATGAGCAAGTGGGCAGTTACCTTCGTCGACGATCATGGCGTGCAGGACACGGAGCACTTCGAATGTGCCGACGAGCCGGACCTGGAGCAGGCCGCGCGGTTGATTCGTGCCAAGCTGTTGCCGGTTCCCGCCACGCTGGACCTCAATGACCTGGAGGGCCGTACCCCGGAGCCGACGGTCAAGAGCCTGAAGGATCAGAACAGCATCCAGATCCTCAGTATCACGCCTTTACCCTGACCGCGTTTTTCCTCTGCACTGCCTCTGGCAGAGGCGATGTCATCGCGCTACTCTGCAAGGGAGATCAGCGAATGATTCGCTATAGGTCTGGTCTTGTCAGCTACATGCTTGTTTCCCGGTTGTCGTATCGCCAGTGCCGTTCGGTGTCTGGTTCGGGAGTACGGAAAGTCTATCCAACGCTTGCTGAGGAGGACGTTTCATGAGCACAGCCTATCAAGAAGACATCAGCAGCAACGTGCTGCGCCGCATGAAAGAAGGCGGTTTCGATTTCGCACGCATCCATCCCATCGAGTTCTATGCCGTTTTCCCGGACGAGGAGCGGGCGCGCAGGGCGGCAGGCAAATTTCGCGGTGAATCCTTGAATGCCCAGGTCAGTGTCCGCGACGACGGGGCCTGGTACCTGGAGCTGAGCAAGGTGATGTACGCCACCTATGGCGGTATCGGCGACTTCGAACAGAACTTCGGGGCGGTGGTCGAGCCCCTGGGCGGCACCATCGAAGGTTGGGGCGTCAAGCACCCGGTCCGGGCGCTCAATTGAGAGACTTCTTTCCACCAGCAGCGGCTGACCCCAGGGTCGGCCGTTTTTGTTCACACGCACAAAAAAGGACCGCCCGGGCAGGCGATCAAACTCTGGCTATGCTGGTGATAGGCCAAGCCTGCTTCGCAATGAGGCGCGGCTGATCGCATTGGGGCATTTACTGCACAGTGATGGTGCGGCGCAGCTTGGATGATTATCCAATCTGTTGATATTAAAGCGTTTATGCCGATGGCACGGGCCTTGCGAAGGCCCTTGTGACCGGGTGACAAGGAGCACGGCATGATCCGCACCTATTTTGACGAGATGTACGATGCCGGCGGCCAGGTCCGCCCGCATTACCGGGAGTTTGCTCGTTGGCTGGCCGATACTCCCGAGGAGTTATTGGCACAACGGCGACGTGAGGCCGATCTGCTGTTTCATCGCGCCGGGATTACCTTCACCCTTTATGGCGACGAACAGGGTACCGAACGCCTGATTCCATTCGACACCATTCCCCGCAGTATTCCCGCCAGTGAATGGCGCGTCGTGGAGCGCGGCTGCATCCAGCGGGTCAAGGCGTTGAACATGTTTCTCGCCGACCTCTACCACGAACAACGCATCATCAAGGCCGGGATCATCCCCGCCGAACAGGTCCTGGCCAACGAGCAGTACCAACTGGCCATGCAGGGCCTGAACCTGCACCGCGATATCTACTCGCACATTTCCGGGGTCGACCTGGTCCGTGATGGCGACGGCACCTACTACGTCCTGGAAGACAACCTGCGGACTCCCAGCGGTGTGAGCTACATGCTCGAAGACCGCAAGATGATGATGCGCCTGTTCCCCGAACTGTTCGCCGCCCAGCGCATCGCGCCCATCGACCATTACCCCAACCTGCTGCTCGACACGCTGAAAAGCTCCAGTCCGCTGGACAACCCGAGCGTGGTGGTACTGACGCCCGGCCGCTTCAACAGTGCGTTCTTCGAGCACGCGTTCCTGGCCCGGGAAATGGGCGTGGAACTGGTGGAGGGCGCGGACCTGTTCGTGCGTGACGACAAGGTTTTCATGCGTACCACCGACGGCCCGAAACAGGTGGATGTGATCTATCGTCGCCTCGACGATGCGTTCCTCGATCCGCTGGCCTTCAACCCCGACTCGATGCTCGGCGTGCCCGGCCTGTTGTCGTCCTACCGGTCCGGCAATGTGGTACTGGCCAATGCCATCGGCACCGGGGTGGCGGACGACAAGTCGGTGTACCCATTCGTCACCGACATGATCCGTTTTTACCTCGACGAAGAGCCGATTCTGCAGAACGTGCCGACCTGGCAATGTCGCAAGCCCGAGGAACTCTCCCACGTGCTGGCGCATCTACCGGAATTGGTGGTCAAGGAAACCCAGGGCTCGGGTGGCTACGGCATGCTGGTGGGACCGGCGGCGAGCGCGGCGGAAATCGAGAATTTCCGCGCTCGGCTCAAGGCCAAGCCGCATGCCTATATCGCCCAGCCGACGTTGTCCTTGTCGACCTGCCCGACCTTTGTCGAGAGCGGCATTGCCCCGCGCCATATCGATCTGCGTCCATTTGTCCTCTCCGGTCGTGAGACCCGCGTCGTGCCGGGCGGGCTGACCCGTGTCGCACTGCGCGAAGGCTCCCTGGTGGTGAACTCGTCCCAGGGCGGCGGCACCAAGGACACCTGGGTGGTCGAGGATTAAGGAAGCCTGACATGCTAAGTAGAACTGCCTCGGATTTGTATTGGATGTCGCGTTATCTGGAGCGCGTGGAAAACCTCGCGCGGATGCTCGACGTGAGTTATTCGTTGTCGTTGATGCCGCAGGACGGTCGCGGCGACGGCCTGCATGAAATGGCCATGCCATTGCTGATCACCGGCACCCTGGACGATTACCTGGAGCGTCATGGCGAGCTGCACGCCGACCGACTGCTGCACTTCTTCGCCCTGGACGCGGCCAACCCGGCGAGCATCTTCAGCTGCCTGCGGGCGGCGCGGGCCAGTGCCCACGCGGTGCGTGGGCGGATTACCGCGGATATGTGGGAAAACATCAACGCCACCTGGCTGGAGATTCGCGGCATTGCCGACCAGGGTTTGGGGCGCTATGGCATGAGCCGTTTCTGCGAGTGGATCAAGGAGCGTTCCCACCTGTTCCGCGGGGCGTCCTACGGCACCATCATGCGTAACGATGCCTTTCGCTTCATTCGCCTGGGCACCTTTATCGAACGGGCCGACAACACCCTGCGCCTGCTGGATGCGCGCTACGACATGGCCGGCGACCAGGCCGACGCAGTGAGCGACGGCACGGCCCACGCTTATTACCAGTGGAGTGCGTTGCTGCGGGCCTTGTCGTCGTTCGAGGCCTACACCGAGATCTACCGTGATGCCCCGGGCGCACGGCAGGTCGCCGAACTGCTGTTGTTGCGTGCCGATGTGCCGCGCTCATTGCGCGCCTGCACCGAAGAAATCGACCAGATCCTCGCCAGCCTGCCGGGTATCAACGGCCGGCCGGCCCAGCGCCTGGCCGCCGAGATGGATGCGCGGCTGCGCTACACCGGTATCGATGAGATCCTCGACGAAGGCCTGCACACCTGGCTGATCGAGTTCATTCCCCTGGTTGCCGAACTGGGCAACGCCATACACAGTTCCTACCTGGAGGCTGCATGAGACTTTCCATTAGCCACGAGACCACCTATCACTATGAGGATCAGGTGCGGGCGAGCATCCAGTATTTGCGTCTGACCCCTCACGACAGTGAGCGCCAACACGTACTCAGTTGGCAACTGACCCTGCCGCGTCCGGTGCGTGCGCAGCTCGACCCGTTCGGCAATATCCTTCATGTGCTGACCCTCGACGAGCCCCACGAAGCCATTATCATCGGCGCCCGCGGCCAGGTGGATATCGACGAGCAGCGCGAGGCCGAGCACGAGAGCCAGTCGGCCTTGCCGTTCCTGCGCATGACCCGCCTGACCGAGCCGGACGATGCCCTGCGTGGTTTCGCCGACAAGCAATGTCGCAAGCGCCGGGACCGCAGCGCGTTGATCGACCTGATGCACGCGCTGAACCAGCACATGGCCTACACGCCGGGTGCCACCGAGGTCGACACCAGCGCCGCCCAGGCCTTTGCCCGGCGGGCCGGGGTGTGCCAGGACCATACCCATGCGTTCCTGGCCTGCGCGCGCAGCCTGGGGATTCCGGCGCGTTATGTGTCGGGGTATCTGTACAGCGAGAACAGCGAGCACCTGGCCAGCCATGCCTGGGCCGAAGCCTGGCTGGACGACGCCTGGTACAGTTTCGATGTGACCAACCAGTTGTCCCGGCCGGAGCGCCATCTGAAGCTGGCCGTGGGCCTGGATTACCTCGACGCCTGCCCGGTGCGCGGGATGCGCCGGGGCGGCGGCTGTGAGCAGATGCACGCCAAGGTGCTGGTATCGCCGACGCCGATCCTGTCGGTGCAGCAGCAGTAAGGTCCTAGATCGGCTGTTTACGTTTGGCCATGTGCTTCAAGTACGCCAGCAACTGATCCAGTTCGCCATCCGGCAGCACCGCCGGGGCGAACGCCGGCATCTTCGCCTGCGGCCAGTGCCGCAGGCTCTGCGGGTCACGGATATAACGCTTGAGATAGCCGACGGCGAAGTATTCGGTGGGGTTGTAGGGCAGGTTCAGGTCCGGCCCGACCTGGGCATCGCCGGCGCCGTTGAGCCGATGGCAGGCCAGGCAGTTTTTCTGAAACAGCGCGAAGCCCTTGTTCACTGGATCGTTGGTCGCCAGCTTCGGGTCCGGGCGCAGGGCCGGGAAGCGTTCGGCCACAGGCGCCAGGCGCTTGATGCTCGCCATCTGATAGGGCCATTGTTCGGGGCTGATATGGCCCGCCTGTGGGTCTGTCCAGACCAGGTAAAAGGGGCCGGCACTGGGTTTGCCTTCAGCCAGTGGCGGCCAGGGCTTGGCCGGATCCTCGATCGCCAGCCAGGCCTGGGCGCCTTTGCGATTCAACAGCGGGGCGGCGGCCATCTCGGCGGCAAAACCATCCAGCGCCACCGCCTGCAGGTGATCGTCGGCCTTGATGCCTTCCAGCAGCAGCGCCATCGGCACCGCGCGATAGGTCATGTCGCGCTTGTAGGAGACATCATCCTTGACGCTGAGGTCCTGGGCCCGGCCCAGCAGTTCCTCGGTTTGCCAGGTCCGGCTGCCACTGCCCTGGGGCAGTTCCAGTTGCGCGGCGTAAAGGGTGGGGCAGAACAGCAGGGTCGTGAACAGTATCAGCGGCTTCATTCGCTAGGGGGACCTGTCGTGGCGGCCTCGTCGGCCGTGTTGTCGTCGTTTTCGAAGACCCAGCCCGGGGTGTCTTCGACATGGTCGAACGGCGCGTCGCGCAATTCTTCGTAGTTACCGCCGTGGACGATACCGAGGTGGTCATGCTTGATCAGCGTGTCTTCGGCGTCAGTGCTCCGTCGCGGATCTCGTCCACCGCGCGATTCACATCGATGATGCCTGCCCGGGCAGAACGGCTGATGAGCAGCGCGATAGTGACGATCCAGTGGCGCATGAGCCTCCCTCCATCGAGTCATGGCTCAAGATTGGCACACAAAACCGCACTTCGGTAGTGAACCGATGAAGGTCGCGGTGGGGGTGCCGGGAAACACGCCACGGGGCGTCTAGCCGATCACTTTGGTGAGGTTCGGCAGGATCAACAGTAATGTGGTGGCGATGACGATGAGACCGGCTTGACGGATTTTCGAATGCTTGAACATGGCTGACTGCCTTTTGTTGTTATTCCTGACGACGACTACTGACAACAATACTGATGCTTACATAGGGATGCCCCGGCAAAACCCGACGGCCATCACTACAGGCTTAACCTTAGAGCCCGCGTCACACTTGGCTTAGAACCATTTCGTATCAACTAATCAAAAAATCTTTTAAAGAAGGCATGAGGCATATCGCCAGCCGCTTAGCGGGCCTTTTGCTAGACACGTGCAAGGGTAAAAAGCGCCTGTCCCTTAGCAGACTACCGTTCGTCCGAGTCTGAGGATCAGGGCCGTTTGGTCGCCCGTTCGCCGGTTTGCCGGCAAGCTGAACCTCAGCTTGCGAGAGTGTCTTCTGTGCTTGCCTTGAACGCGGGTTTCAGGGCAGGCTCGGGTTTCACTTATTGCCTTTTTCGTGTCAGGTACTTTTATGTCGTTACACATCTGCATTCTGGAAACCGATGTCCTGCGCCCGGAACTGGTCGATCAATATCAGGGCTATGGGCAGATGTTCGAGCGCCTGTTCTCCCGTCAACCGATCGCGGCCGAGTTCAGTGTCTACAACGTGATGCAGGGCAACTATCCGAGTGACGAACTGAGCTTTGACGCCTACCTGGTGACCGGCAGCAAGGCCGACTCCTTTGGCAGCGATCCGTGGATCCAGGTTCTCAAGGCCTACCTGCTCGACCGCTACCAGCGTGGTGACAAGCTGTTGGGCATCTGTTTCGGCCATCAATTGCTGGCGCTGCTGCTGGGCGGCAAGACCGAGCGTGCGACCCAGGGCTGGGGCGTGGGCACCCATCAATACAAGATGGCCGCCAAGGCGCCGTGGATGAGCCCGGTGCGTGAAGAACTGACCCTGCTGATCAGCCACCAGGACCAGGTCACCGCGCTGCCGGAAAACGCCACGGTCATTGCCTCCAGCGATTTCTGTCCGTATGCGGCGTACCACATCAACGACCAGGTGCTGTGCTTCCAGGGGCATCCGGAATTTATCCACGACTACTCCCGGGCGTTGCTGGATATTCGCCAGGAGTTTCTCGGCGAGCAGATCTATTCCAGCGGCGTGGCCAGCCTGGTGCACGAGCACCACGGCACCACGGTTGCGGAATGGATGATGCGCTTCGTCGCGCATAAACCGGAGGCGGCATCGGCCTGAAGGGGCGAGGCTGGCGAGAGGATTTCCAGGAGCCTTGCCGGCCCCTGTGGGTTTATAGCCAGCCGGATCTCTTGAAGCTGGCCCACAACCCCGTGCAACCTACCGCGATAAATCCCAGCACGGTGAAATAGCCATAGTGCCAGCTCAGTTCCGGCATGTTCTGGAAGTTCATCCCGTAGATCCCGGCCACTGCCGTCGGAAACGCCAGGATTGCCGCCCAGGCGGCGAACTTGCGTTGCACCACGCTCTGGCGCGCGGCCTCCAGCAGTACACCGATCTCGATGGTCTGGCTGGCGATATCGCGTAGGGTCGCCAGGTCTTCCATCTGCCGGGTGACATGGATCTGCACGTCACGGAAATACGGGCGCATGTTCTTGTCGATAAACGGGAAGTCCAGGCGCGAGACCTCCTCGCTGATCTCCACCATCGGCGCCACATAGCGGCGCAGGCGCAACACATCACGGCGCAGGTAATGGATGCGTTGGATATCGCCCTCGTTCAGGGCGCTGGTGAGCACATTCTTTTCCAGCTCGTCGATTTCGGCGTGGATGGCTTCGGTGACGGGCTGGTAGCTCTCGGTGACGAAGTCGAGCAGGGCATACAGCACAAAGTCCTCACCGTGCTCGAGCAGCAGCGGCCGTGCTTCGCAGCGTTGTCGGACGTGGGCGTAGGACTTCGAGTGGCCGTTACGGCAGGTGATGATGTAGCCATTGCCGGCAAAGATGTGGGTTTCGATGAACTGCAGCTTGCCTTCGTTGCGTACCGGCGAATAAGTGACGATAAACAGCGCATCGCCGAAGCTTTCCAGCTTGGGCCGGCTGTGCTTTTCCAGGGCGTCTTCAATGGCCAGTTCGTGGAGATTGAACTGCTTTTGCAGGTTGGCCAGTTCCTCGGCGTTGGGTTCTTCCAGGCCTATCCAGACAAAGTGGTCCGGCTTGGCGGCCCAGGCACTGCCTTCATCGAGTGTGATATCCCGGACTTTCCTGCCGGCACTGTAAACCGCCGAGGCAACGACTCTACCCATAGTGCTGATCACTTCTTCTTTTTTGAGGGAGGGGCGGGGTACAGCTTATCTTGCCCCGCCTGTTCAGAGTCAGCAAACGCGCGGGAGTTCGGGGAAAAGTTGGTGATCCATGGCCGCGATGCAGGCGCGCATCTGCTCCCGGCATTCGGCCATCAGCCTGGGCATGTCGTCCAGCGTCAGCCCGGCGGTAGGAATCGCCGGCAGCGAGCGGATCAGGATCTTGCCGCTGCGCCAGCGGTTCAGGCGCATGTGCTTGATATAGCTGCTGACACACACCGGCACGATCGGCACCCCGGCGGCGATGGCCATCTGGAACGCGCCCTTCTTGAACGGCAGCAGCTCTTCACCCAGATTGCGCGTGCCTTCCGGGAAGACCCAGATCGAGGTGTCCTTGTGCTGCAGGGTCTCGGTGGTGCTCAACATGGAGCGCCGGGCCTTGTGGGCGTTGCCGCGGTCGATCAGCACATTGCCGGCCAGCCAGAACAGTTGGCCGAACAGCGGCACCCACTTCAGGCTTTTCTTGCCGATGCATACGGTGCGCCGTGGAACCACGTTGCCGAAGACGAACAGGTCATAGTTGGATTGATGATTGGCGACGATCACGCAGCTGTGTGGCTTGTCCGTCAACGCACCGACCTCGGCCTTGACCCGCAGGCGCAGGATGCACATCGCAGGCAAAGCATAAAGGCGGGCGCAGAGCCGGCTGTTGTCCGGATTGAAGGGACGACATAGCCCGAGCAACACACCCAGCACACCGGCCAGCACAAAATGCAGCCCCATCAACAACATACGTACCAGAAACAGCATCTACAGGGCCCGCCCGGACAAAAGGTGGCGCAGTGTACGGATGTGCACTGTTTTCGGCAATTGCCGTCTGTAGCCGGGAGATGGCGATGTTTTAGCGTATGTTTCCGCTTGCTGGCGCCAGGCTCAGCCCAAATGTTCCTGATCGAGAATGATCGCGTTATCCAGGGTCTCCAGCAGCGCCTTGCGCACTTTCAGCTTGGTGTTCTTGTGGGCGGTCATATTGATCTTCTTCAGCGCCTGTGCGGCGGCCAGTGCGGCGTCCTTCAGCGCATCGGCGGCCACCACCTTGTCGAGGAAGCCGGCGTCCACGGCATCCTGCGGATTGAACATCTCGCCATTGATCACCGAGCGGTGGAATGCCGAACGGCGCAGGCGATCGCGGGCCAGTTCGATCCCGGCGTGGTGCATGGTCATGCCGATCTGCACTTCATTCAGGCCGATGCTGAACGGCCCCTCGACGCCGATCCGGTAATCGGCCGAGAGCAACAGGAACGCACCCTTGGCAACCGCGTGCCCCGGGCAGGCGACGATCACCGGGAAGGGATGGGACAGCAGGCGGCGGGCGAGGGTGGAACCGGCGGTTACCAGGCTTACGGCTTCCTTGGGACCGGCGGTCATCACTTTCAGATCGTAGCCGCCGGACAGGATGCCGGGCTGGCCGGTGATGATGACGATGGCGCGGTCGGCGGTGGCCTGGTCCAGGGCGGCGTTGAACGCGGCAATCACGTCCGGGGAAATGGCATTGACCTTGCCATTGCTCAAGGTCAGGGTCGCGATACCGTCGTCGAGATGGTAAGAGATCAATTCACTCATGACGCAATTCCTTATATAGAAGTGGAGCAGACGTTACCCAGCCGCCGGGGTCAGGTAAAGCGCCGTGACTGACTGGTGAGTCAGGCTTTTCCGCCTTCGGGCCGGGCCGGTGGCTTGCGGTGGGCCTGCGGGGAGAGGATAGAGCGCTGCATGCTGGGCCGGAAATTGGCGGTTTTGCCTTGATTCGCGGGGCGGGTGGCTAGGGGAGTACGGCTGATCGACTTAAGCGCATGAAAATTCTGAAAAAAACCTTTGCCATCGGAAAAGCTTTCGACTACATTAGCGCGCCTCGACAGACTGAATAGGTTTGACGAGATACGGTGAAGTGTCCGAGTGGCTTAAGGAGCACGCCTGGAAAGTGTGTATACAGGAAACTGTATCGAGAGTTCGAATCTCTCCTTCACCGCCAAATTCGATGTACACAAAACCCCTGGTTTTCTTCGGAGAACCAGGGGTTTTGTGGTTTTTGGGTACATATTTTTTCTCCTCCATACTAGCAGACTGACCGCATGACCTGCCCAGTGTAGCGAACTAAGGCTAGGACCTTGATCGGGGATGCTTGTCTGGATATTTCTCAATGCAGGAACGACTTCATGCGTCAGCCATTGCCGCAGGTTTTGGTTTTCCGGGATGTGATGGTGACCCATCAAGGCGTAGACGCCCGACTCGCTGACCATCAGGGCTTCCTGGATTTTTCCGTGGTAGTTCAGCCAGAGCAAGCGGCGCTGATCGCTGTCGAGCTTGCGAGCCAGACGCTCGTGCAGTGGGCGGTCCATCAGGCGACCAAGGTCAGTCAGCCTGAACCAGGCTTGTGATTCCAGTATCAGGGCATGGATAAAACGGTTATGGCGGGTGAAACGAGTGGGTTCGAAGTGCTCGGTCATGACCAGGTGTGTGCTGTGCCATGTGCTGGACGAGGGGGAGTTGCAGGAGCGCAATGGCCTGTAACCAACCGGCGGACCCGCTGACGGACTCCGGGATTCCGGGGGCGCGTTGCACCTCTGCGAAACCTCGTTGGTGATGATGGCTTAGTGCTATTATCCGGCTCCGGTTCTGAGTATCCTGGGCAAAAGTCCTTATCCCAGCGGGGCTCGCCTTGCTCTCGACCTATCTGAGAGTGGTTTCTGAGTATCCCGAATAACGCGCCTCGGCAACTCCATCCGTATGGATCTGTATCCCCATTCGTCTGGATCTGTTCGGGACAAGTAACGGTTGCTGTTATCGCCACCAAACCAGATGTGGATAACATCGAGAAAAAACCAATAGAGATGTTCCTTCGGAGCAATATTGCGCCTGTACCTGCCATGGAAAAATCACCGGTGGTCCCCGGGAGCAGCTCCCTGTTACCCCGAAAACCAAAAACAGAATGCATTGTGGGGGATTGAATGAACAAATGGTTCGGCAATATCAGCGTCAACCTCAAGCTGGCCCTGGGCTTCGGCCTGGTATTGGCACTGACCACCGTCCTTGCCCTGACCGGCTGGAACAGCCTGGACAAGTTGATTTGGCGTAGTGATCGGATGGGCGATATCACCTTGCTAAATACCTTGCTGAACAAGGTGCGTGTGGCTCGCCTGCAGTACATGCTGAGTGGTGGCGATGAAGCTGCCGCACAGAACGTACAGACCAGCCTGGACGCATTCAGCGCCCAGGATCAAAAACTGACCCAGACCTTCAAGAACCCGGAGTTTGTGAAACTGCTTGGCGAACAGGCGGGCATTATCGGCAAATTCCAGCAGTCCCTGAATAAAATGCATGACGCCTATCGCGCCCGCAACAGTGCCCGGCAAACCTTCAGCGACAGCGGCGCGACGGCCTTGAAGCTGATTGATGCGGTCAGTGCTGGCGTGCTGCAAATACCCCCAGGCGACGCAGACCGTATCGAACGCTTCCAGGCCATCACCCAAACCAAGGACCAGTTCCTGCTCAGCCGTTTCGAAGTTCGCGGTTACATTGTCGATGGCACAGCGGATGCCGAGCGCAAGGCCATCAACCAATTGAATGAAACTGTTGATAGCCTGAAACAGCTTGGCGAACATTTCGGCTCGCCCCTGCCGGATGCACTGCGCCAGCTGGAAACCGCCCTGGGCAATTACCGAACCGCCTTCCTGGGCTACAAAACGGCCAGCGATGTCGTTACTCAGACGGGCAAGGAACTGGCCGATCAAGTGACCGAGATATCGGCTCGTAGCGAGGCCCTTTACCAGGGGCAGGTGGACAGTCGCAATAGCGAAGTCACCCAGACGCGCACGCTGCAATTGGGCTGCACCCTGTTGAGCTTGCTGTTCGGCATCCTGGCCGCCGTGATCATCACCCGCCAGATTACCCGGCCGATCCGCGAAACCCTCGGCGTCGTCGAACGTATTGCCGGTGGCGACCTCACGCACAACCAGGTGGTCACCCGCCGTGATGAACTGGGCGCGCTGCAACAAGGCATCCAGCTCATGGGCGAGACCCTGCGCAATCTGATCAGCGGTATTCGCGATGGTGTCACGCAGATCGCCAGTGCCGCCGAGGAACTGTCGGCCGTGACCGAACAGACCAGCATCGGGGCTAACAGTCAGAAGGTCGAGACCGATCAGGTCGCCACCGCCATGCACGAAATGAGCGCCACCGTGCAGGCCGTCGCGCGCAACGCCGAACAAGCCTCGCAAGCCGCCGCGGACGCCGACGGCCAAGCCCGTGAAGGTGACAAGGTGGTGGCCGAGGCCATCGCGCAGATCGAGCGCCTGGCGGCAGAGGTGCTGCGCTCCACCGAGGCCATGACCGTCCTGCAACAGGAAAGCAACAAGATCGGTAGCGTCATGGATGTGATCAAGGCCGTGGCCGAGCAGACCAACCTGTTGGCGCTCAATGCCGCCATTGAAGCTGCTCGCGCCGGTGAGGCCGGTCGTGGTTTCGCCGTGGTCGCCGACGAGGTGCGTAGCCTGGCCCAGCGCACGCAGAAATCTACCGAGGAAATCGAAGGGCTGGTCGCCGGCTTGCAGAGCGGTACCCAGCAGGTGGCCAACGTCATGAGCAACAGTCGTAGCCTGACCGATAACAGCGTCGCGCTGACGCGCAAGGCCGGTGTCTCACTGGGCAATATCACCCGCACGGTGTCTGACATCCAGTCGATGAACCAGCAGATCGCCGCCGCCGCCGAGCAACAAAGCAGCGTGGCCGATGAGATCAGCCGCAGCATCATCAATGTCCGCGACATTTCCGAGCAGACCGCCGCCGCCAGCGACGAAACCGCCGCCTCCAGCGTCGAGTTGGCACGCCTGGGCAACCAGTTGCAGATGATGGTCAGCCATTTCAAGGTTTGACGGAGCAAGGTGGCGTGGGGGACCGGCATATCCCAACAGCTAACCCACGCCTCGCTCAGCCCATGCCGCCGACTGACCGGATGACCCGCCCAGTGCAGTGAACCGCGGCGGGTTCCGGCCCGGCCTCGAGATTGTCCGTTCGCCAGGGCCTCGCCGATGTACAGGAATCGCAAACGTCTCAGCCGCCGAGACTCTGAACCAGGTTATCGAGCATTTCAATGGTCGCGGTGTCCTGCATCGGTTCCGCGACTACAGGCACCTCGCGCTGGCGCATCAGGCGGTATTCGCTGGGTGTGCAGTTGGCGAACTGCTTGAAGGCGCGGGCGAAGTAGGAAGGATCCTTGAAGCCGGCTTCATAGCCGATGCTGGTAATCGGCATCTGGCTGTTGTCGAGCAGTTCCTTGGCGAAGTTCATGCGCTTGTTCAAAATGTAATCCGTGAAGCCGAGCCCGTAGGCTTCCTTGAACAGGCGGCTGAAGCGAAAGGCGGTCATGCCGCAGCGCTGCGCCAGTTCCTTCTGGTCGATGCTGTCCCGAAAGTGCTGGTCGATATACAGCAGTACATTGCTGAGCGCCTGGTGTTTCTGGTGGCCCGGGGTCATCCGGATACTGCCCGGCAGGGTCGGGGAATGGTCGATCTGTAGTGTCTTGCGCTGGTCTTTGACATGGCGGCGCAGCTTGTGGAGCTGGACTACAGCGGCCAGGTAGCGATTCTTCTCGGAGACCGAAAGGGGCAACACCAGGTACTCCCAGACACAGGAACGCATGGCCCATACGGCCAGTTCTTCGGAGTGCTGCACGGTGAACATGGTGATCGGGATGGTGGGGGCGCTGCGTTTGGTCTCCAGCAGCATCCTCAGGCCTGGTGTGTCCGGGCGATCGTAATGGATGCAGATCATGTCGGCCTGCATCTGGCTGGAGAATACCGACTCTTTCGCCAGTTTACAGTCGCAGGCGTGCTCAAACTGCGTGATGAGCTCGCTTGTGGAGTGATCGTGGGTCCGATCGAACCACAGTAGTGATGGTTTCCTGGTCACGTTAGACGTCATGTGCTGGGCTCTGAGGTGCGTGCCGCCATCCACTGAGTAGTATTGTCAATTTGATATCATTTTTCAGACTGAATCATGCTAAGGAAATTTTGTTTTAGTTCTATATGAACCATATCTTGCCTGGTGGTCGGGGCCGGACAGTTGTTTATCGGCGTGTTGGCGTTGCACTCAGGATTAACCGTTCGTCGCTTGTGAATCACGGAAGTGCTATTGGCGAGCCACTTCTTGTTTCAACCTTTGCTTTCCCTTCCGCTGGGGCCAATAACCCGCTCATTGGCCATGCCCGCAAAAAAGTCCTAGCGATACGCAAAATCCTCCTAACCCTCTTGGTGTTGCCCTGACTAAGGTAGCCACAAGCAGTGCAAAAAGAGCTGCTTTCCCCGGAAGAGCAACTATCGAAAATGAGGTGTGCAAAATGACTCTGCAAACAATCAAAACTTCGGTAATGAAGTTCGCCAAAGATGAAAACGGCCTGACCATCGTGGAGTACGCAGTGGCTGGTGGGTTAATCACAGTGGCTGTTGCGGCTATATTCGTGAAGTTGGGTGGCGCGGTGAATACCCAAATTACAGCGCTGTGTGCCGCGGTCAAAGGTGCTGCCTGCTGACAGGCAATGGCCGTTGGCTGGCACGGCGATGCCCATGGAACAGGCGGCTGTTTTTATCTTTGCTGATGAGGCTGCCGGGCAACTTTATCAATGGGCTTCGCGTCACCTCTACCAACCTATGTTCTGAGCGGTTTTACTGCTGGAGTAGGAGAGAAACATGACTCTGCAAACAATAGGAACTTCACTGCGCAAGTTCGTCAAAGATGAGGATGGCCTGACCATTGTGGAATACGCGGTGGCGGGTGGGTTGATTACAGTCGCGGTGGCTGTCGCCTTCACACTACTTGGCGGCAGCGTGAATGCCAAGATCACGGCACTGTGCCAAATCGTCAATAGCAACCTTGCCTGCTGACGATTAATCCCTTGTAGGGAGAAGCCCCATGTCCACGGAAATGCTGATTTCGACTGTTTTGCTGATAGGACTGCTGGGCGTGGCGGTGGTGAGCGATCTGCTGCACCACCGTATTCCCAACACCCTGGTCCTGTTGGGACTTGCCTTGGGATTGGTCGGTCAGATGTATACAGGGGGGGTAAGCGGATTGGGCGACAGCCTGTCAGGCATCTTGATCTGTTTTGCGCTGTTCCTGCCCATGTACGCGCTCGGTGGCATGGCCGCTGGCGACGTCAAATTGATGGCCGTGGTCGGTAGTTTTTTACCCTTCCATTACGCGATATGGGCCGCGTTATTCAGCCTGATCGCCGGTGGCGTGTGCGGTTTTCTGATAGTGCTGGTTCGCGGTCAATTGTTTAAGACCCTGGGGCGCTATTGGCTGATTCTGAGGGCGCAGGCCTACCTGGCGCCGACTTCGGATGAAGTGGCCGGCAAGCCGTTCCCTTATTCGATTGCCATTTTGCTCGGTACTTTAAACACCGTCCATTGGCAACTCTTTGCCAATGGCTTGGGAGGTTAGTCATGCACGTCGTCGAGAGTGATGCCTACCACAGTGAGCGAGAAGCGGTGCAGCGACTGGCCCCCCAGCCGTGCACTATCAGCGAGACGGGCCTGACGGATAGTTTTCTCGGCGAGTTGGTGTGCAAGCACTTGTACGACGCCGGCGTGCTGGACATGTCGCGGCTGGTGGAACGCCTGGCGCTGACCGGTGCGGTCATGGAAGAGATCCTGGCGTTTCTACGCAAGGATGGGCGGGTCGAGGTGCTGGGTCAGCTGGGCGCACAAACGGGCGGGCAATCGCTGCGTTATGGCCTGACTGAGCGCGGTCGCGGTGCCGCTCGCGATGCCCTGTCGCGCAGCGGTTATATCGGTGCGGCACCGTTCCCGGTGAGCACCTATCGCTCCCTGCTCAAGATCCAGACCATTCACCACGGACACATCAATGCCCACGATATGCGCACGGCGCTGACCGGCATAGTGCTCTCCGAGGGGATGCTTGATCAACTCGGTGTGGCGTTGAACTCCGGGCGCGCGATCATGATTTATGGCCCCGCGGGTACCGGCAAGACCTATGTCAGCAGTCGCTTGATTCGCCTGTTTGCCGAAGCCATCTGGGTGCCCCAGGCCATCGTGATCAATGAGTCGGTGATCGAGATTTATGACCCTCAGGTGCATCAGCGCCTGGATGACCACGGTCAACAGAACAATCTGATGCTCAACGAGGGGATCGACCGTCGCCTGCTTTGCTGCAAACGCCCTATCGTCATCACCGGCGGTGAGTTGAGCATGGAGCAACTGGACGTCCGTTATGACCCCTTCACCCGCCAGTACCAGGCCGCCTTGCAGCTCAAGGCCAGCAATGGCCTGTTCATCATCGATGACATGGGCCGCCAGCGCATGGCGCCCGCCGAGCTGTTGAATCGCTGGATCGTCCCGATGGAGGAGAAGCGCGATTTCCTCAACCTCGGCGGCGGCCGGCATTGCGAGCTGCCGTTCGATCTGATTCTGGTGTTCTCCACCAACCTCAATCCCCTGGAGTTGGCCGACGAGGCCTTCCTGCGGCGGATTGGCTACAAGCTGCAATTCGGCTACCTGAAGCCCGATGAGTACGAACGGATCTGGCAGCAGGAGTCCGAGCGCCTGGGCATTCGCTATGACCCGACGCTGGTGCGTTATGCCCTGCAGAAACTTTACGCCGTTGAAGGCATGCCCCTGGTGCCTTGCCATCCCCGTGATCTCCTGAGCATGGCGCTCGATCGCCAGCGTTACCAGGGCGGTTCCGGACCACTGTCGCCGCAGGAACTGGAATGGGCCTGGCGCAACTACTTCGTCCAGCTCGACTTTCTTTGAGTAGGAGATACAGATATGAGCTCTCGTACCGCAACCCTGATTGGTATTTCCCTGGTCATGGGCCTGGGAGCCGCCTGGATGGCCAACTCCTGGCTGAGCGCACGGCTCAATGCCAGCCCGGATGATCACCTGCGCAGCGTGGTCGTCGCCACGGTCGAGATTCCTTTCGGGCAGATGGTCGAGGCCCAACAGGTCACGACCGTACGCATGCCCATGGACACGATCCCGGACGATGCCTTCGATTCCAGCGACAAGGCGGTGGGCAAGATCGCCACGTTCGACATTCTGCGCGGTGACATCGTGCGCGGTGCACGACTGAGCGAGCACTTGGGTGGCAGCACATTGGCTTCGCTGATTGCACCCGACAAACGCGCCATTTCGGTACGGGTGGACGATGTGGTCGGTGTCGGCGGGTTCCTGTTGCCAGGTAACCGGGTCGATGTGCTGGCAACCAAGCACGCCGATGGCAATGGCAACAATGCCGTGTCCAGGACCATCCTCGAGAACTTGCGAGTGTTGGCGGTGGATCAGACCGCGGGCACCGACAAGACGCAGCCGGTGGTGGTGCGTGCGGTAACACTGGAAATGACCGCCGCCGAGGCGGAATCCCTGGTCACGGCGCAGACCGAAGGAAAGTTGCAACTGGCCCTGCGCAATCCGCTGAACAGCGAGAAAAAGCCGACGACTGTCGCGCCAGTTGTGCAGACCGTCGCAATGGTCACTGAAACGGCGCCAAGACACGTGGTGCACCGCAGCAACGGTGGCGGCGGCACTATCACCGTTATCCGTGGCACCGAAGCCCATGTAGTCAACGTGCACTGACAGGACGTAATAGGTGCCTGGACCGCCAGGCGATGCTATCGGCAAGTGAGGGATTGATGATGTGTCCTCGAATTCAACAGCCGTTTTTGGTAACGCCCAGGCGCCAGCGGGGATCGGTGACCGTACTGATGGTGATTGCGTTGGCGGCGATCGGCATCATGGCGGCATTGGCGCTGGACGGCGGCCACCTGCTGCTGAACAAGACCCGCCTGCAAAATGCGGTGGACGCCGCGGCCCTGAGTGGCGCCAAAACCCTGAGTCAGGTCACCGGCGGTACCGGCATTGCCAGCACCACCCGCACTGCCGCGCTGAATACGCTGACGTTGAATGCCAATGCCACCGGTAACAGCGAATTGGCCACGGCCATCGGCGGCAGCGCCGGCAGCTTCGCGGTGGTGGAACTGGCCAACAGCGTCTATGGGCCGTTCTCCTATCCGGGGCCGGCGAATGCCACTTATGTCCGGGTAACGGTATCGAACTATCGCCTGAGCGGGTTTTTCTGGAGATTCGCCCAGCTATTCGGCGGTGGCGGCCTGGGCAGCAAGGCGGTGGCGGCGATGGCCACCGCTGGACCCAGCCCCACCAGCCCCTGTGATCTCGCACCGCTGATGGTCTGTGGTGACCCGACCAAGTACAGCCCGAGCACCGGTATGTTCTGGGGCTATCACTTCGGTGATTTGCAGGATATGAAAACGGCCTCTGGCACTTCGTCCGCGATTGGCCCAGGCAACTTTCAACTGCTCGATTTTGGGTCGGGTGGCAGTACGGTCAGGGATGACCTGGCCGGAGGCGGCTTGGAGTGTCCCAGCGTCGGAAAAAATGTCACGACCGCGCCGGGCAACAAGGTCGGCCCGACGGCCCAGGGTTTGAATACCCGTTTCGGTCAGTACAACGGACCGGTCAGCGCCACGGACTATCCGCCAGACCTGATCGTTAGCTACAGCACGCCCGTGATCACCTGGAACAGTGCAAACAACCGCGCGGAATACCAGGGCCAGCCCGTCATATCGAACAACGGCACGCTCACCGCTGGCGGCAAGGCGGTGCTTGGCTATAACGACTGGCTGGCGAGTTCGGCCGGGTGTGTCGCCGGCGTTGGCACGGGTTGCCAGAGCGGTGGGGTCTATGAGCGACGGATGCTGAAAGTCGTGATTGGCAACTGCACTGGGCAGAACAATGGCGCTACCTCGATTCCGGTCTTGGGCTTTGGCTGCTATTTCGTGGTGCAGCCGGCCGGTAGCACGGGAAGTACTTCGGAGATCTTTGGCCAGTTCGTCCAGGAGTGCGAAGGCGACAACGTACCAGGTCCCAATCCTTCGGGTGATTCCGGTCCGCAGATCATTCAGCTCTACAAAACCTATATCAATGGCAGCGGCACTCCGAGCAACGACTCGTAGGGGGCGTCATGGCACTTCATGCATTTAAACAAGCAAGGGGCCAACAAGGAGTGGCCTTGGTCGAATTCACTTTGCTCCTGCCGTTGCTGTTGCTGCTGTTACTGGCCCTCGGTGAGTTTGGCCGAATGCTGTTTCAGTACAACACCCTGCTACAGGCCAGCCGCGATGCCAGCCGTTACGTGGCCAGCCAGGCCTGGAACTCGACACTCGGCACCGTTGCGCTGAGCAGCACGCTGCTGACCCAAACGAAAAACGTGGCGGTCTATGGCGTGCCCGCCAGTACCGGGACCGCGGTGGTGTCGGGGCTGACGAGCGCAAATGTGGCGGTCTCCGCACTGGGCACCGACCATGTGCAGGTCACCATTACCTATACCTTCTGCCCGGTGATCGGCGCAGGCAATTGTACCGGCTCGATCAGAGGACTGTTTCCCACTCCGATTGCGCTGAGTATTCCGCTGGTCGCCACGACTGTCATGAGGGTTCTGTGATGAATTGCAGACAGATGCGCGGGGTATATGTGGTGGAGTTCGCCTTCATCGGCTTGCTGGTGTTCATTCTGTTGTTCGGCGTGCTGGAAATGGGCCGCCTGTACTTCACCGTGAATGCCCTTGATGAATCCGTGCGGCGCGGCGCGCGCCTGGCGGCGGTGTGCAATATCAGCGATCCGATCGTCTTGCAGCGGGCGATCTTCAATGCTGCGGGCAACACCGGTTCGAGCCCGCTGATCAGCAATCTGAACACCGGCAACCTGACGCTGACCTATCTGGACAGCAACGGTGCCGTGGTGGCCAACCCCACCGACACCACCAGTGCCACGGGCTTCCGTGCCATCCGTTATGTCCAACTGAGCCTGCAGGGCTACGTATTCAATATGTTCATTCCCGGGTTTGGCGTACCTATTACCTTGCCCACCTTCAGGGCGACCTTGCCACGCGAAGCCCTTGGGCATCATTCCGAATCAGGGGAGGTCACTCCATGCTGAATACAAAGGAAACTCCGTTAACCTTCGCGACCGGCAAACCCGGGCTGCGATTGCTGATCAGCAGCCGTGATGCCACGGCGTTGCGTGATCTGCAAAGCGTTTGCCAGCGCGTAGCGAGCCTGGAAGTGAGCACTCGCCTGGTGAGCAATGGGCATGTCGACCCGCTCTATGGTCTGGAACGGATGCCCGATCTGTTGTTGGTACGTGTCAGCCACTTGTGGCGTGAGGAACTGGCGGCACTGCTCGAGCGTCCGGCCCATGAGCGTCCGCCGCTGTTGGTATGCGGCTCGCTGAGTGATCAGGAGGGCATGCGCCTGGCGATGCAGGCCGGTGCTCGGGATGTCTTGCCGGAGCCGATCGTCGAGACGGAATTGGTGGCGGCCTTGAGTCGTCTGGTCGCGGAGGTCCGGGTCAGCAGTGGGGTCGAAGGCAAGCTGGTCGCCGTGATGAGCGCCAAGGGCGGCTCCGGCGCAACCTTGCTGGCCTGCAACCTGGCCCATCAGCTCAGTGTCAAGGGCGGCAATACCCTGTTGCTGGATATGGACCTGCAATTTGGCAGTGTGACGCATTACCTGGATGTAGCGCAGTCGCATAGCCATCTGGAGGTATTGCAGCAGGTCGAGGCAATGGACGGTGTCGCCTTACGCGGATTTTGCAGCCACTTCAGCCCGACCTTGCATGTGCTCGGTGGCCGGGCCGGCGAGCTGTACCTGCCGCAGGATGCCCAGTCCGAACAACTCGATACCTTGCTGCAGTTGGCCCGCTCAAGCTATGACTGGGTGGTGGTCGACCTGCCGCGACAGATCGACCACCTGACCAGCTCCGTGCTGGAGCAGGCGGATCGGGTCTATGTCGTGGTGCAACAGAGCGTCAGCCATCTTCGTGATGCCAGTTCCCTGTTGCGGATTCTTCGCGAAGACCTGGGCGTGCGTGGCGATCAATTGCAGGTGGTGGTCAATCGCTATGACAAAGCGGCAGCGATCAGTCTCAAGGACATCGGCGAGGCGCTGCGTTGCGCGAATCTGTTGCAATTGCCCAACGACTTCAATCTGGTCAGCCAGAGCCAGAACTCTGGCGTGCCGTTGGGGCTACAAGCACCGCGGGCTCCAATCACCGTCGCCATGCGCGAGATGACCGAGCAGTTGGCCGGTAACCGGATGACCGGGGACACAGGCTTGCTCAAACGCGCCTTCAACCGTTTTTTCAGGGGATAACCCATGATCAGCGACTTTCGTAACCGCTTGCGCAAACAGTCCGGCAAACCCGCCGTATCGTTGGTCGGGCAGCAGGGCGACGACCTGCTGGATCCCGCTGAGGCGTTGATGGCGTGGGAGCGTGCAGCGCCGGACATTCTTTATGAGACCAAGAGCCAGGTCACTCCGGTGGAGGCCGAGTGGCGGGAAAAGATCTATCAGCAATTGCTTAAAGTCATGGACCTGTCCTTGCTCGACTCGCTTGAGCCGGCCGAAGCGACCCGGCAGATTCGTGATATTTGCCAGCGTCTGCTGGATGAGCATTCGGCACCGGTGAGTTCGGTCAGCCGCCAGTTGATCATCAAGCAGATCACCGACGAGGTGCTCGGTCTTGGCCCGCTGGAGCCGTTGCTGGCGGATCAGAGCGTGTCCGATATCCTGGTCAACGGCCATGCCTCGGTCTATGTCGAGCGCTTCGGCAAGTTGCAGCGGACCGATGTGCGCTTTCGCGACGATCAGCATTTGCTGAACATCATCGACCGTATTGTTTCCAGCCTGGGACGGCGCATCGACGAGTCCTCGCCATTGGTGGATGCCCGGCTCAAGGATGGTTCGCGGGTCAACGCGATTATCCCGCCGCTGGCCATTGACGGACCGAGCATGTCGATCCGGCGCTTTGCCGTGGACTTGCTCAACACCGACAGCCTCATCCAGGTGGGAACCTTGACCCCGGCCATTGCTTTGCTGCTCAAGGCGATTGTGCGTGGACGCTTGAACGTATTGATCTCCGGCGGCACCGGTAGCGGCAAGACCACCATGCTCAATGTGCTGTCCAGCTTTATTCCGCAAAACGAGCGGATCGTCACCATTGAAGATTCGGCCGAGCTGCAGCTGCAGCAACCCCATGTGGTGCGTCTGGAAACCCGTCCTTCGAATATCGAGGGGCGTGGCGAGGTGAGCCAGCGCGAATTGGTGCGCAACAGTCTGCGGATGCGCCCGGACCGTATTGTCATCGGCGAAGTACGTGGCGCCGAGGCGCTGGACATGCTGACGGCGATGAACACCGGCCACGACGGCTCATTGACCACGATCCATGCCAATACCGCGCGCGATGCGTTGGGGCGGATCGAGAACATGGTATCGATGACCGGTGCGACTTTCCCGATCAAGGCCATGCGCCAACAGATTGCTTCGGCCATTGATGTGGTGATTCAGTTGGAGCGTCAGGAGGATGGCAAGCGGCGCCTGGTCAGCGTGCAGGAGATCAATGGCATGGAGGGCGAGATCATCACCATGACCGAGATTTTTTCGTTTGCGCGCAGTGGCATTGGCGAACACGGCGAAGTGCTCGGTGATTATCGGCCCAGCGGCATGATTCCGGCCTTTCGCGATGTGCTGGCCAAGCGTGGTATCGAGTTGCCGCTCGACCTGTTCAGGCCTGAATGGATGGAGGGACGGCAGTCATGAACGCTATATCCGGTGAATTCATTCTGATCTTTCTCGGCATGGTGTTTATCGCCGTCTTCCTCCTGGCCCAGGGGGTGACGGTGCCGGTGTTCGGTGAGGCGGGCAAGATGCGCAAGCGCATTCGCGGGCGCTTGCACGTGCTGGAGCAAGCCAACAATCTGCCGAATATGCAGACCGTGCTGCGGCAGAAATACCTGACCCGCTTGTCGCCACTGGAGGCCGGGCTTGAGCAACTGCCGTTCATGGCCGATCTGACACAGCTCATCGAGCAGTCCGGACATGAATATCGGGCCTATCGGGTGCTATTGCTCGGGATCGCCCTGGGAGTGGGGGGCGCAACCCTGGTCTGGTTGCTTGCGCCACCCTGGTGGGTGGTACTGGCGGTGGCTGTGGTGTTGGCCTCGCTGCCGTTGCTGAAAATCCTCCGTGACCGTAACAAACGCTTTGCGGCGTTCGAAGAGGGCTTGCCGGATGCGTTGGATGCCATGTGCCGGGCGCTACGTGCCGGGCATCCCTTCAACGAAACCCTGCGTCTGGTCGCCGAAGAGCACAAGGGGCCGGTGGCTCATGAGTTTGGCCTGACCTTTGCCGATATCAACTATGGCAATGATGTACGCCGGGCCATGCTCGGTCTGCTGGAACGTATGCCGAGCATGACGGTGATGATGCTGGTGACGTCGATTCTCATTCATCGCGAGACCGGCGGTAATCTGACCGAGGTGCTGGAGCGTTTGAGTCGGCTGATTCGCGGGCGCTTCCGCTTTCAGCGCAAGGTCAAGACCTTGTCGGCTGAAGGACGCATGTCGGCCTGGGTGCTGGTATCCATTCCTTTTGTACTGGCAACGGCGATCCTGGTCACGACCCCTAGTTATCTGCCGGTACTGACCAATGATCCGCTCGGCCATAAGCTGATCATCGGAGCTTTCTGCGCCATGTTGGTCGGGATTCTCTGGATCCGCAAAATCATCCGGATTCAGGTTTAAGCGGTTTTCGCTACGCGGAGGTGCAGGTCATGGACTATATACTCGGGTTGTTCAGTCGGGTGACGAGTAATGAGGCGCTGGCACGCCTGTTGTTCGTCAGTGCGATCGGTTTGAGTGCGGTGCTGGCGGTGGTTACCCTGATGCTCCTGTTGCTCGGTCTTCAGGATCCGATGCGGCGGCGTCTTGCGCTGATCAAGCGCGGGCATTTTGGCAGCGCGGCGGGAGCTGATGCGCCAGGTAATTTGCAACTGTTGCTGGAGCGGGTCGGTCAGCGCTTTGGTTCAACCGAAACTGCTCAGGCGTCGGCAACCCAGCTGCTGTTGATACACGCGGGGTATCGCTCGTCTTCGGCGGTGCAGATGTACTGGGCGGTGCGCTTGCTGCTGCCGCTGATATTGGTCGGTCTTGCGCTGCTGGTGTTACCCCTGATTCCCAAGCTTTCCCTGGCCCCGGGCATGCTGCTGTTGATCCTGGTAGCGGGTATCGGTTGGTTGGTACCTGGACTGTATGTCAGCAAGCGCAAGCAGTGGCGACAAGGCCGGCTGCGCGCGGCCTTTCCGGATGCGCTGGATCTGATGGTGGTCTGCGTCGAGTCGGGTCTGGCCTTGCCGACGACCATTGAGCGGGTGGCTGAAGAGATGTCGGTCAGTCAGGTCGAGCTGGCCGAGGAACTGGCCCTGGTCAATGCGCAAATCCGTGCCGGGATCAGCAGTACCGAGGCATTGAAGCAACTGGCCGTGCGTACCGGGCTGGAAGATGTGCAAGGCTTGGTCAGTCTGTTGGGGCAGAGCATCCGTTTCGGCACCAGCGTGGCCGACACCCTGCGCATCTATGCCGATGAGTTCCGTGACCGGCGTACGCAGGCGGCCGAAGAAATGGGCGCGAAAATCGGTACCAAGCTGATCTTCCCGCTGATTTTCTGTCTATGGCCGAGTTTCTTCCTGATCGCGATCGGCCCGGCCATGATCGGCGTGCTCAACGCTTTCGGGACGCCGTGAGGCAGGCGCGACCCAGCCACTGAGGTGGCTCATTTGCTGCTCATGTTTCCCGATGCCTTTTGATCAAAATGCTCGGGAATCGGATAGGTGAAGCTATTCAGCCAGCGCTGCATGGCCAGATCACGTTCGGTGGCCGAAACGCTTTGCAGTCGGGGCGAGGCCACCACGCCGCGAATCTGTAGTTGCATCCACTGTTCAGTGCCTTGTTGCGGCGCTGAAGAGGGACCCGGCTCAATCGCCCAGGCAGTCGTGGACAGGCAAGCCATGGACACTAGCAACAGCCTCTTGGTATTCATCTCGATTCCTCGTTTTTTCTACTTGATCGCATTGGTTGAGGCATCGACTACCTCGGCCGTGCGACTGCCCTCTGAAGCCAGTGCTTTGTTGCCTGGGGTCTTGAGTCTTGCCGCGCGAGTTTGAGCGTCGGTGACCTGTTTGGGGCTCAGATTGGCGCGGTTCGCCAGTTCGGCGGCCTGCTTCCAGTTATCCTGATAGATCAGCAGTGTCACCATATTCAATGCCGCCAGTGAATCGGACTGCTTGAGTTCCATGGCGGTCAGAAACTCGAAACGTGCTTCATTGATCCGTTGCTGATTGAGATAGACGACCCCCAGGTCATTGCGGATTTTTTCGTCGGTGGGGGCCATCTTCTTCGCCCGCTCAAGGTGCTCCATGGCGGCCGCGTTATCGTTCCTGGCCGCGGCAAGTTGGCCCAGGCCATGCTCGCCTTCAGCGGCCAGACAAGTGCCGAGCAGGCCCTGATACAACGGTTCGGCGTCGTTACGTCCGAGCAGGCGCAGTATCCGCGCCTTGCGCAGGCGAACCTGAACCAGGTTGTCAGGCAGCCCTTCCAGGTTCGCCAGGCTGGCATACAAACGGCCATCGTTGGTCATGTCGTCGGCCAGGTTCAGGCTCAACTGCTGATCCGAACTGGGACTGGCGCAGCTACTTGGTCGCGAGGACAGGCCATTGCTGGCACAACCCGCGAGCATCACTGTTGCCGCTATGGCTACGAGCGCTTTCATAGAGCCTCCTCCGGCTACAACAGGTTGAGCGCTTGGCCAATGGCAACCCATCTGGCCGGGGAGAAACGCTCAAGGTCATTGGCGTTACCGGTGATGGCGCGCCAGCTCGGGTTCAGTTTCGGGCTCATTGCGAGAGTCCCATGCGATTGTCGAAGTCGCCGCTATCGAGGAAGTACATGCGGTAGAAGTTCGGGTCGTAGTTGCGCAGTTGCTCGCCAGGCAACGATGGCAGTTGGGCATTGGCGGCCAGTGGCTGGACCAGGTGCGGGGTGACGATCATCAACAGTTCGCGCTCTTCACGGTTGATGGTGTTATTGCGGAAGAATGCGCCGAGAATCGGAATATCGCCCAACCCGGGAAACTTGTTCACCTGGGAGCTGTTGTTGGTGCTGATCAGGCCGCTGATGACGAAGCTTTCGCCGTCGGCCAGGGAAATGCTGGTGTCGGTACGTCGCACGGTCAGCGCCGGGACCACGGTACCGGCGATCTGCACGGCGTTGGTGAAGTCCAGCTCGCTCACTTCGGGAGCCACTTTCAGGGCAATGCGATTTTTCCCGATGATGGTTGGGGTCAGGGTCAGGCGGACACCGAACTCCTTGTACTCGATGGAGATGTTGTTGCTGGCTGAACTGGGCACCGGAATCGGTACTTCACCACCGGCAAGAAAGCTCGCGCTCTGGCCGCTGAGGGCCACCAGGCTTGGCCGTGCCAGGGTATAGGCAAAGCCACTGCCTTCCAGGGCATTGATCATCCCCAGCACATTGCCGCCGCCAAAGCCGATATTGAACGTGCCGTTATTCAGCGGGATGTTTGGCGCCAGGCTACCAATGCGCCCCGGGGTCACAGTGACCCCGGGCACAGTGCCCGGCGAGCCGAACAGAAAGTTGCCGCTTTTGCCGAAGATCGATGTGCTGGCTTCTTTCAATTTGGTACGACTGACTTCGACGAAGCGGATATCGGTTTGCACCTGGCTCGGCAGCAGCGGGTCTTCGGAAGGCATCGTCGACATACTGGTCAGTGCCGAAGTGGCTTTGCCCTTGACGAACACCATGCTTTGGCGCGGTGTCGGCGAACAGCTGGTCCAGACCATCAGGCTGGTGGTTCCCGGAGTGATGCCGGTGAGGATAAAGGCACTACCGCCGCTGGCTTGCACGTCGGCAATTTTCGGGTCGCCGACTGCCAGTTGGGTAATCGCGACCGGCATGCGCAGTTCATCCTGAAGTCCCTGGCCGACCTCGAACACGCTGGGCAGGCTGGCCAATTGCGAGCAGTTGCCCGCGGCGGCGTGAGCGGCGTCCATGCCAAGGACCAGCAGCAACAGGCCATGAGTCATTGTCTTGAGAGCGGGCAGGGTATGATCGTTCATAGCTACATCCTCGCCAAACAGGCCGTCTGTGGGGTGGCCCGGGGTACCCCAGGCCAGCCCAACTACCAATGGTTTGCGCAATATCCTCGATACCGCGCGCGACCAGACATCAGACGCTGGTCTGACTGCTCCGTTATCTGATCGTTGAGCTCTACATGGGTAATTCAAGCCGGTATGGCTTGTTCTTTGTTTGACGGTAGTTCAATCAAGGCAAAACGCCATAAAAGAAAGCCTTCAGTTTAAATGTGCGAGCGACAGCGCAATCTGATTGCCGAAGGAGTGCTCGACGATGCCTCGTCGATTGGCCATCACTCCTCCCGAACCGCACATACCCGTGCGCGCCCGGCACGCTTCGCTTCATAAAGCTGCACATCGGCCGCCGCCAACAGTGCCTCCGGAGCGCTACCGGGGGAAGGGCGCAAGGTCGCGACACCCGAGGAGGTCGTGATCACACGATCAACCTCCGAGCCGAGATGCTCGATATCCAGCGCCCGGATACGCTCCAGCATGGTCTCGGCGATCCTGATCGCATCTTCAAGTTTGGTTTTCGGCAGAATGCAGGCGAACTCTTCGCCGCCATACCTCGCTACCTTGTCATGCGGGCGTCGGAGCGACTCGGAAAGCGTTTTCGCAACCCGCTTCAGGCAGTTGTCCCCACTCTGATGGCCATAGCGGTCGTTGTAACGCTTGAAGTAATCGATATCCAGCAGAATGAGGGAGATGGGGGCTTGATCTCGCAAGCACTGGCGCCAATTGCTGAGCAAGTCATCATCGAACTTGCGTCGATTGCCCACTCCGGTCAAACCATCGAGAAAGGCATGCGCGCGCAATAGGTCACCCTGCAACTTCAAGGTCAGGTGCGTTTGGACCCGGGCGCGGACGATAACCGAGTTGATGGGTTTTATAATGAAGTCGACCGCGCCGAGCCCCAACGCAACGACCTCATCCGCGGCCTGGTTCTGCGCGGTAATGAAGATGATCGGTATCGTGCTGGTCAAGGGATCGGCCTTGAGGCGGCGGCACACCTCGTGACCATCGATATCCTCCATCACGACGTCGAGCAGAATCAGGTCCGGCAATTCGCTCCGGCCTATCTTGAGTGCCTGCTCGCCGTTGGCCGCCATGAAGATGTCACACTGGGCGGAAAACAGCTCGTACAGCACCCGGATATTGCTGGGTTGATCGTCCGCAATCAGAATCTTGGGGCGTCGATTTGTATGAAGTAGCCAATCTTCGAGAATTCGCTCCATGGGTCAGGCTTGCTCCAGCATTTCGTAGGCACTCAGTGCCGCGGCGGTGAAATCCAATGCCCTGACTTGTTTGATAAATGGATTGAATCTGGCCAGTCGTTCCGCTGGCGTTTGACTCAAGAGTGCTTCAGCTGCCGCAATGGCTTGCAGGTTCGAAGCATTCAGCAGCGTTAATATTTCGTTTAAATGCACTCGCCATTCAGTCAAAGGCAACGTCTCTGCAGTCGGTCCAGTCGGACCCGCCGGCTCGGCGAACTCCATCGTCAATTGTTCCAGGCAGGCCTGCATCAATTGCCGCAACTCGGCGCTGCACTTATTCACCAGAGGATCGAGGGTTGTCGACGCGGCATCAGCGTTCAGCGTCTGCTCAAGCTGGCCGGCTTTTCTTGAAAGCGCAAGGGCGCCTATGGTTCCGGCACTGCCTTTGATGGCATGCAGTACACCGGCAATGCCCGCTCGGCTGTTCTGTGCTATTTGCTCGTCCAGGTTCGCGAGTTGCTTTTCCGTCTCGGCACCAAAGATCTTCAGGACACTGCGTATCAAGTTCAGGTTTCCGTCCATTCGCTCGATGATCGAAGCACGCGCTTCAATGAGATTGTCCTGTTCCGTGACCGGATGATCGACGATTGGGGCCGGGGCCGGAGGCTCCTTTCCATCGAGTTGCGCGCGCAACACCGAAACCAGGTGCTCGATATCGATGGGTTTGCCGACATGCCCATTCATCCCCGCCTGCAAGCAGGCCTGCCGATCGGCGGCGGAGGCATTGGCGGTAATCGCAATGATGGGCAGCGTGCTGAAGCGCGGATTGGCTCGGATCCTCCGGGTCGCTTCATAGCCATCGATGTCAGGCATCTGCACATCCATCAGAACGGCATCGAAGACCTTGTTCCCGGTTATCACGCAACTGACCCCCTCAAAACCGCCTTCGGCCAATTGTACCGAGGCCCCCTCCGACTTCAGCAGTTCCTCGATGACCTGGCGGTTCAAGGCGTTGTCTTCCACCACCAGGAAGCTGAGGCCGGCAAGGCGCTTCGAGGGCTTGTGCTCGAACGCCGGAGTCTCGGGCGGCATGCTGATGCCCTGCAACGCCCGGAAAATGACCTCGGTCAGCTGCCTGGGGGTCACGGGCTTGGTAATGAACCCGGCGAAAGGTGCATCGCCTCGATCGTGGCTCTCGGCGAGTATTTCGCGCCCGTAGGCGGTGATCATGACGACCACCGGAGGCGGGACCCGTCCTTTCAGCTCGCGAATCAACTTGGCCGCGCTCATGCCATTCAGATCCGGCATGCGCCAATCCATCAGGACCACGTCATAGCGCTCTCCCTCGTGGACGGCGTCGCTGATCCTGCTCACGGCGTCAACCCCCGAGGAGACGAGGTCGGCCTGCCAGCCCAGGGCGGCCACCGTGCGCATCAGCAACTCGGCGGCAATCGGGTTGTCGTCGACCACCAGTACGCGCATCGACGGGTTGGCGGGCAGGGGGACGCTCCGGCTCGTTGTACCGCTGTCCACCTTCAACCAGACATCGAACCAGAACCGGCTGCCTACATCGGGACGGCTGTGCACCTGCAGGTCCCCGCCCATCAACTTGACCAGGCGCTTGCAGATGACCAGGCCCAGACCCGAACCGCCGAAGCGACGTGAGGTCGAGGTTTCGGCCTGGTTGAAGCCTTCAAAGATATGCTCCATCTGTTCGGCGCTGATGCCGATGCCGCTGTCCGTTACGGCAATTCGAACATGGACCGCCGAATCCGTGCGCTGCAGGAGCTCAAGGCTGACGATGACCTGCCCTTTCAAGGTGAATTTGAGGGCGTTGCCGGCGAGATTGATCAACACCTGCTGCAAACGCATGCTGTCGCCGATCAGGCCGCTGGGGAGCGCCGGATCGAGATCGAACAACACTTCGATATCCTTCTGGCCCTGGTTGCCGGCCAATACCACTCCCAGGTCCTGCATCAAGGGTTCGAAGTCGAATGGATGCGGATCCAGCTGCAGCTTGCCCGCCTCGATCTTTGAATAGTCGAGAATGTCATTGAGCAGGCCGAGCAACGACTGGGCGGCTGTCTGGGCCTTGCTCACATAGTCCCGCTGTCGCAAGTTCAGGGGCGTGAACTGCACCAGGTGCAGCATCCCCAGCACCGCGTTCATCGGCGTGCGGATTTCATGGCTCATGTTCGCCAGGAAGGAGGATTTGGCCGCGCTCGCCGCGTCGGCCTGCTCCTTGGCATGACGCAGGCTCACTTCCATCTCATGCTGGGCGGTCACGTCATGATTGATCCCGGTCATGAGCGTCGGTGTACCCTTGGCATCGCGTTCGACACGCACGCGTGTTTCCAGATGACGTACTCGTCCGTCGGGCAGTACGATCCGGAACGATGGCAGGCGCTGCTCGCGATCATCGATCACCGCGTTGAGTGCGGCGACGACGATATCCCGGTCATCCGGGTGAAACCGCGAGCGCCAGTGCTCGAAATTCAGGTCATGTTCGAGCAACGCCCGCGAGTAGCCATAGATCTCGAACATACGATCATTCCAATGCAACGTACCGTCGCAAAGGTTCCACGACCAGATGCCGAGCTCGGCGATATCGGCAGCCAGCAGGAGGTGGTCACGGGTCGCGGCCAGATCGCTACGATGTTTCTTCTGTTCGGTGATATCGGTCATGACGCAAACGAAGCAGCGTTCGTCGCTGCCTTTCATCGCGCTGGTGGAGGCATAGAGTGGAAAGGTCGAGCCATCCTTGCGCAAGCCCGCCAATTCCACGCTGCTACCGGTTTCACCGAAGTCCAGCCGCGAGAACTGTGCGGTGTAGTCGTTGTACGCCGCGAGGTGAGACTCCGGGACAAGCGTCCTGACATTGCGCCCGAGTATTTCCTCCACCTCATAGCCGAACTCCCGTTGGCCAGCCGGGTTGAGCGAGCGCACTTTGCCTGTGCCATCGACCGTGATAATGGGGTTGGCCGCTGTCTCCAGGATCGCCCGGGTGGTTTCCAGGCTCTCGGCAAGCTCCTTTTCGGTTCTGCTTTGCAGATTGACCTGGCGAATCAGGCGCAGACCGAAAATGACCAGTACGCAGACCAGCAGACCCACGCCCGCGGCATGCCACAGCGTATCCGACCACCAGGCGGCAAGGCTTTCGTCCCTCGAGAGCGCCGCGGCGACGAACAGCGGATAGTCATTCAGGCTGCGGAAGCTGTTGAGACGAACCACGCCGTCCTGGGCCGAGGCCGTGGAAAATGTACCACCCGCCGGCTGTAGGCTGTGCTCATGGAAAAGCCGGGTGCCGGTCATGTCGGCGCCGATGAGGCGTTCTTCGAATGGCCGCCGGACGGCCATGGCGCCGGAGTCAAACTCCAGGGCAACGGCGCCTTGCTGGCCGATGTCGAGGCGATTGTAGAACTGCGAGAAAAAATCGACATCGATCGTGGCGGCGGCGACACCGGCAAAGCTGCCGTCTGGATTGTCAATGCGCCGCGACACCGGAATGGTCCACTTTCCAGTAGAGCGGCTACGCAGCGGCGGCCATACCCGTACGCCTCGATCAGGGTGGGTTTGATGAAAGATGAAATATTCACGATCGGAGTTGTTATAGCTGCGCAAAGGCCCGGGTAATGAACTGACAAGCAGCGCGCCATCGCGGTCGAACAAATAGAGGCCATCAAGTTGCGCGAGCTCGCTGAGTCGCGCGCTGAAGAGCTGGTGCAGGCGCTCCAGTACTGGCGGCGCGGTGCCGTCGTGTTGGACGCGCTCGACAACCCCGCTCAATACCAGGTCGGCTTCCTTGATCGTGTCGTCGGCATGTTGCGACATCGCCCGTGCAAGGTTCGCGGTGGCGGTTGTCATCTCGTTCAGTTGAACCGTGCGCGCGTTGAAGCTGCGCCAGATATCGGAACCGACGAGCACTGCGCACATGATGAAAATGAACAGTGTCATTCGAGATGTGAGCGAGAATCGATGGGTCACGGTTGCATTCCCGAGCGCTGGATCAGCCATTGATAAGGCAGTCTGGATTAAACCTGGTGGTGCGGCAACTTGTCCTTCGGAAGAAATGCTGCCCATTCGAACGACGTTGTGCAAAGCCTAGACAGCCTGTTACTGAATGTATCGTCGTGTTGAAAAAGAATTCGGTGCAGCGCGATCAGGAGAATTCGAGCGAGTCTTCCTTTCCGTATTTTTTATATTGAATTCAATGGTTTGTATTTATATTTTGCGCTTTTTTGATGCGCTCGGATACCGGTTGGCTACAAGGTTATATATCTATGTATATACAAGAGTGTGCGGTAATCATCCGGACCTGAAGTGGATGTTGCCCCCTCAACCACAAGCAGGATCCGAGAGCAGCTGTGATGAAAACCAAGGTATTCCCGGATGGTATGTCGTGTTCGCGGCGCATGTGTTGCTGGCACTGATCTTTGGCGGGGCCTACTCCTTCGGGGCGTTTTTTTCGCAGATCCAGTCGAACTTCGCGGTAGGGCGTTTTTCCGTGGCATTGGTGTTTTCACTGACGGCCCTCATCTGTTACTCAGGAGCTGGGCCTTTTTCCGGACGGTCTCGCGGCCTCTGCCGCGAGCGCCGGAGATCCTGTGGCGAGCGGCGGCATGCGCCTGGCCGAAGCCGCGGCGCTGTTCGCCGTGTGTTTCGGCGTGGCCAATGGTGGTTGCATCTCCCTCTATCCGGCACCCTCGGCATAAACCCGCCCGAGAAAGTCGAGCATCGCCGCATTCACGGCCTCGGCTTTCTCGCTCTGTATCCAGTGCCCGCAATCCGCGATCACTTGTTGTTCCAGTTGCGGCACCAGCCCCGGCATGCGCTTGATCGTGTGTGCTTCCAGCACACCTACCGGGTCGCGATCGCCGATCAGGAACAACGTCGGTTGCCGGACCTGCGCCGCGGCCAGGAACTCCGTGCGCCGCCAGCTGCGTTCGAAATTGCGATACCAGTTCAGTGCGCCGCGAAAGCCCTGGCCGGCAAAAGTCTGCCGGTAGATCTGGTAATCCTCTGGCGCACACCAATCGGGCAGCTCCGCGGCCACGTCCACACCGTCAAACAAGCGCGCATCCGCCGCCTTGGTTTGCAGGAAGACCTCGGTGTCGCCCATGAACGCTCGCAAGGTCCGGTCGATATCCGCGTCCAGCTCGCGTTCGGCCACGCCCGGTTCCTGGAAATAGAGGATGTAGTTGAAGCGCTCGGCATAGTGCTCGCGCATCAGCTCGGTCGCCGGGCGCTTGGGGCGTCCGCCAAAGGGCACCGACAAGGTGACCAGCGCCTTGACCCGCTGCGGCTCCAGTAGCGCCAGGTGCCAGGCCACCGGCGCGCCCCAGTCGTGGCCGACGATGCAGGCTTGCTGGTGGCCGAAGGTATCCATGGCCGCCTGGATATCGGCGCAGAGGGTCAGCAGGTCATAGGCGCCGACATCGGCGGGAGCGCTGCTGCGCCCATAGCCGCGCATCTCCGGGACAAACACCCGATAACCCGTCCGCACCAGCGCCGGCACCTGTTTACGCCAGGAATGCCAGCACTCCGGGAAACCGTGGAGCAGCCACACCGGCCTGCCATCGAGCGGCCCCGAGATATGCACGCTCAGTTCGATCCCATTGACCGACAAGACCCGTTGTTCGAATTCGCTCATTCGCCGCACTCCCTGATCCAGGTAAAAGACCCTAGCAGAACGGCGGCGCGCCGCTAATCATCATTGATTGACCGAATTATGACTAAAATACGCGGTTCAATTCAGGCTCGCGAGTATTGCCCGGGCGGCGTACTGCACCCCGAATATCGCCATCAGCAGCAACAGGATGCCGGAAGCGAAGGTGATCTTCGCCTGGTGCCGGACCGCGAAGGCCTGGCGGGCGAGGAGGATGTAGAAGGTCATGACCGCCAGGTCGATCACCGCCCAGAGCACCGCGAGCAACGCCACGCTATGGCCGAAGGACGGCGTGACCTGGATGAACTGGGGGAAGAACGAGACGAAAAAAATGATCTCCTTGGGGTTGGAAATACCCACCAGGAATCCGTTGACGAACCCGGTGCGCCGTTCGTTCCTGATGGCTTGCAGACTATCGTCGACAGGTGCCGAGAGGGCTTCCTGGAGGCTTTTAACCCCCAGATAACCGATAAACAGGCAGCCGGCCAGGCTGACGAGATTGATCAGTTGCAGGTTGAGCGAAAGGCCGCCGCCGAGGATCAGCGCCGCGAGCAACGCCAACACCAGCGACGCCCCATTGGTCCCGAGCATCGTCCGCAATGCCCGGCCGCTGCCCGCGCCCAGGCTGGTGTTGACCAGCAGCGCGACCACCGGGCCGGGTGTCACGATCAGCAGGGAAATACTGAGCAGGTACAGCAGTAGCAAGGAGAGGTTCATCGGGAGGTGCCTGCACGGGAGAATCGAGTCCGCCAAGCCTGAGGGCGCGCCGCGTGTTTGAAAAATGGATAAATCTGTGCCTCACTATGATTATTAATCATAGTGAGGCGCAACCATGGCCGAACGTATCCCGCCGCTCTATGCCCTGCGTGCCTTCGAGGTGGCGGCTCGCTCCAGTTCGTTTACCCGCGCCGCCGAGGAGCTGTCGCTGACCCAGAGCGCCATCAGTCGGCATATTCGCAATCTGGAGGCGCTGTTCGGCTGTCAGCTGTTCGAGCGCAACGGTCCGAAACTGCAATTGACCGAAGCCGGGCAGCGCTTGGCCCATGGCTTGAAAACCGGGTTCAAGGTGATCGAGGAGGCCTGCCTGCCTTTTCGCGCGAATGCCGAGCAACTACGGCTGAAGGCGCCGTCCAGCCTGACCATGCGCTGGCTGTTGCAGTCACTGGAAAATCTCAAGCAGGTCAATCCCGACTTGCCGGTGCAACTGTCCAGTGTGTGGATGGATATCGACACCGTGGACCTCCACACCGAACCCTACGACTGTGCGATTCTGCTGGGCGACGGGCGTTTTGGGGCCCAGGTCGAGTGCTGCAAGCTCTTCGATGAATGGCTGATTCCGATTTGCTCGAGTCAGCTTCTGGGAGCGGGGCCGTGGAGTCTCGACACCCTGGAGCAGCACGAATTGATTCACTCATCGACGGACCGGCGCGACTGGCGGCGCTGGTTGGCGGGGATGGGCTGGGAAGGGCAGGCCAGGGTGGAGCGCGGCAAGCTGTTCAGTACCCTGGACCAGGGGATCTCGGCGGCGATGCGTGGGCATGGCGTCTCGATCGGTGACCTGTACCTGATCCTCGAGGATGTCCGTGGCGGTTTGCTTGGACTGCCATTCAAGACCGCCGTCGGTTCGGGAGAGGCCTACTACCTGGTCTGGCTGAAAAGCAGTCTGCGCAAGGAGCGCATCCTGGCCTTTCGCGACTTTCTCCTGGGCGACGTGCCTGAAATGGATATCCCGGGCATTGAGTTTCGTTAATCGGTCTCAACCGCTGTTCAGGGCAGGACAATATAGTCATTGCCCTGTACCACGCCGCGATTCGGACCTTCCACCAGCTCGATATAACGTCCGCCGACCTGATCGATGGGCAGGCAGTCGTCGATATCCAGCAGCGCATCGGTATGCGCCTGGGCCCAGCCTGCCAGCATCCGGCGCTTGCCCAGATGCTTGGCCTCGGCCTTGTCACGGGCCACCAGCAGCAGGTAATGGTGCGCTTCACCGAAGGCCCGGGCTTCGTAGCCGCCCAGGTTGATGAAATACAGGCGCGGTGAGCCGGGGGCGGGCGCCAGGTTGCTCAGTTGGACTTTCCAACCATCGACGCCATCGACCTGCATCCAGGCATCGATGTGCAGGCCAGCCGGGCTGCCGAACCACTCCTGGCGCAGTTGCGGGTAGGTGGCTTCCAGGCTGTCGGCCAGCGCAAAGACCACATCGTGCACTTCTATTTTCGCCCGCGGATGTTTTCCGCCGAGCAGGACGACCCAAAGCATGCCTGTTCCTTACTGTCTGTCCGCGGTCCCGGACGGGGTCTTTGATGTCTGGCAAACATGAAAATTGTTTCACGAAATGCTGGGCAAACAATGTCTATAGTGCTTGCGCTCGTTCAAAAGCTTCCCTTGCCCGCCCTCCCGCGGGCTTTTTTTTGTCCGGGAATTGACCGGGTCAGGTGGGCGCAAGGCGGCAGGATACCGGTTGTACCGGTCATCTGCTTGCGCGGAACTGAAAGCCTTTGCCAGGCAAGCCCAGCCCAAGCTGCACCTGGACCTGGCCAGGAAGCTGGAAATGACTCATCACAAGAGCAATTGAGCGAGTACCCGGGCGCCATCGGAAGGCTGGAGATAATGGCGTCGCTGTAAGCAATTGCGTACGCAAGTAAAAGCGATTGGTGGTGGCGACTAAGTGGCGTCAAATAGCTACGATGGTCGCCCGGGCCTCTATCGAAGGCCTGCGCCAGAAGCGCGAGGCTGCTGGCGTCGACAAGGACAGGAACGTACGGATTGCCTTGCGCGGTTACTTTTCCATCACTCTATAGGGACGTATTGATGTGATTTCCATTCTTGAACTGCGCAACATCATTGAACTCGGCTTTTTACCCCTTCGTTGCCAATGCACGGTGAGCCATGGCAGCTCACTGACGGTGAAGGTCTTCGACCCGGAAACGGGAAGGGTGGACTTGCTGGTGACCGGGATTTCCACGCTCAGCTTGATCAGCGCCAGGGCTATTTCCAACCTGGTGGGCGAATTGCGCACTGAGTTGGTGGCCAATCAACAGGCGTTTTTCATTGGCGGCAGCGGGGGGCAACTGGCGGGGCAAATGCCCGCCAAACTCTAGGGGCTCCTCAGGAGGACCGGCTCAAGGTTTTGAACCGCCCTTTCTCTCTGGTCATTTCTGTGGGGAGTCGCTGCCCAGGCCCGGAAGTTTGTTTTCGCTACCCGTACCGCCGGAGCCGCCTGGGGGGCTGCGAGTGGGATTGCCGATGGGGCCGTTGCCGTCGGTGTTGACGCCGCCTTGGCGCCCTGGGTCATTGCCCTGGATCCGGGGGTCGATGCCGCTCTCGGTACCGGGTGGCAGGGTGCCGTTGTTGATCAGCGGATTATTGCCTGGATTGATACCGCCCGGTGCCTGTGGCGGTTGCGGGCTCTCGAGCGGATCGGTCGGCCCGGTGCCGGTCTGGGCGGCGAAGCTTGTCAGGGACAGAGAGGACAGCAGCGCAGCCAGGGCCAGCTTGGCGATGGGGGACGGATTCATGGTGAGTCTCCTTGTCGATAAAGAGTCCTTGCCTGGTATTGGTCCCCAACCGTCGGCCCAAGTGCCGTTGGCGCGACGAGCGGCTCAGTCTTCGCTGATTTCGTTGAACGAGCAGTACTCCTCCCAGTCCATGCCCAGGGCCTCGGCCACTTCGCGGTGGACTTCCAGACGCATGGCCTTGAGCTCCTCAGGGGTTTCGGCCACCAACTGCAGGGTCAGTTCCCAGGGTTCGAGCCCCTGGTTTTCGGCTTCGTCCTCGAAGGCCCATTGGAACTGTTGCTGCTGTTCCTTCGGGCTCAGGTCGCGGGTTTCTTCGCGCAGGTGCGGGTGGGCGTCGAGGAACTTGGCGAGGGCGGCCTCGTTTCGGGATTCTTTGGCGATCATGCTGGCGTCTCTGTTGGATGGCCGGGCGGCAAGCCGTCGGCGGGCCCGCGGGCCTGGAAAATACTGCGGCCATGCTAGCGACTTCACTCGCGGATGGAAAGAATCGCCCGGCTCTGCGACGCTAGCAGGCTTTCAACCCTGTATACGGCGGATACGATGAGCGCAGCACTCTCTACCCTGGGCCCGGTAAAGGCGGTGATTTTCGATATGGACGGTTTGCTGCTCGACACCGAGGGCATTTACTCCGAAGTGACGCAGTTGATCGTCGGTCGTTATGGGCGGACCTTCGGCTGGGATCACAAGCAGAACATCATCGGCCGTGGCGCTGGCGACCTGGCCCGCTACGTGGTCGAGGCCATGGAACTGCCGCTGAGCCCGCAGGAGTTCCTGGCGGTGCGCGAGCCGCTGATGCGCGAGCGTTTTCCCAAGGCCGGTTCCATGTCTGGCGCCGAGGCGCTGGTCCGGCATCTGTCGGCCCACGGGATTCCGATTGCGGTGGGCACCAGTTCCTCGCGAGGCTCGTTCGAGTTGAAGACCACCTTGCACCGGGAGTGGTTTGCGCTGTTCGATACCATTGTCACCGCCGACGATCCGGAAGTCGGCGAAGCCAAGCCGGCCCCGGATATTTTCCTGCTGGCGGCCAGGCGCCTGGGGGTGGCCGCCGAGGACTGCCTGGTGTTCGAGGACTCGCCGTTCGGCGTGACGGCGGCCAAGGCGGCGGGGATGTATGCGGTGGCGGTGCCCGATCCGGCGATGGCGGCGGAGAAATACCACCATGCGGATCGGATTGTGCAGTCGCTCAAGCATTTCCCGCTGGCCCCGGTAGGGTTACCGGCGATTGACTGGGACGTTGTTTGACGGCGTTGTCTTTCAGGCGGCCGACACCGACAGTCCGCTGCGGCGCTGCACCACCACCCAGATCCCCAGCGCCAGGGCGGAAATCAAAGCGCCGGCAGTGACGATGCCGTTCCAGCCATGGGGCCCGTACAGCTGTGCCCCAAGCAGCGAACCCAGCGCGCCGCCGATGAAGTAGCAGGTGATATAGCCGGCATTCAGGCGATTGCGCGCCTGGGGCCGGATCTTGAACACGGCGTTCTGGTTGCTGACGTGAATCAGTTGCACGGCGAAGTCCAGCACCAGCACGCCAATCAGCAAGGCCGCCAGCGAATGCCCGGCAAAGCCCAGCGGCAGCCATGACAACAGCAACGCCAGCAGGCCGAGGGTGGTGGCGAGTTCGCCCTTGCCGCGATCGGCCATGCGTCCCCCCAGGTTGGCCGCCATGGCCCCGACGGCGCCAGCCAGGCCGAACAGGCCGATGACCCCATCCGAATAACCATAGGGCGGGCTTGCCAGCAGGAAGGCCAGGGGCGTCCAGAACAACGCGAACAGGCAGAAGGTCAACAGGCCCATGACCGCGCGTAGCCGCAGCACCGGCTCCTCGACGAACAGGCGGAACACCGAGCCGAGCAGGGCCGGGTAGCTCAGCCCGGCATGCTGGTGATTTTCCGGCAGGGCGCGTAGCAAGGCAAAAGCACAGATGAACATCAGGCCGGCGGCCAGCAGGTAGATGCTGCGCCAGTCGCCAATGTCAGACAGCAGGCCCGCCGCCGTGCGCGCCAGGAGAATGCCCAGCAGCAAGCCGCTCATCAGCGTGCCGACCACCCGCCCGCGCTGTTCCGGCGCGGTCAGGCTGGCGGCCATCGGCACCAGTACCTGGGCCACCACCGAGAACAGGCCGGCCAGCGCGGTGCCGAACAGCAGCCAGGGCAGGCTCGGCGAGAACGCGCTGATCAACAGGCCGAGGGCGCTGAGCAGGGTCATGATGAAAATCAGCCGGCGTTGTTCGAACAGGTCCCCCAGCGGCACCAGCAACAACAACCCGGCGCCGTAGCTCAGTTGCGCGGTGATAACGATGGTGCCGGCGGTGCCGGTGCTCAGGCCGAGGTGCTGGGCAATGGTGTGTAGCAGCGGCTGGGCGTAATAGTTACTGGCAACCGCGAGGCCGGTGGCGATCGACATCAGCAGGATCAGGGCAGAACTCAAAGGTTTGTGTGTAACGTTGGTGTCGGACATTGACTGTCTCTGAGTAGGAATTAGATGCACGAATTATCTGGAATGTCCTAGCATGACGCCAATGCATTGTTTTCATTCTATCCATCTTGAAACGAGATAGCGGCGATGAACCTCAAGCAGATTGAATATGCCCTGGCGGTGGCGGACGAGGGCAGCTTCACCCGCGCGGCCGAGCGCTGCCATGTGGTGCAGTCGGCCCTCAGTCATCAGATCGCCCGTCTGGAAGAGGATCTTGGCGCGTCGCTGTTCGAGCGCAGTTCGCGCAAGGTGCGCCTGACCGCGGCCGGCGAGGCCTTTGTGCGCAGTGCACGCCCGGCGCTGGAGGCGACCCGACGGATTGTCGCCGAAGTGGCGGCGGCTTCCGGGGAGGTGCGTGGCAGCCTGTCCATCGGCAAGATCTCGTCCCTGACCGAAGTCGACCTGGTGGGCTTGCTCGCGCGTTTCCACGGACTTTATCCACAGGTGGATATTCACCTGAACATGAGCAAGAGCGAGACGCTGATGCTCGATGTGCATGAGCGGCGGCTGGACCTGGCGTTTATCGGTCTGTGGCCCGGACAAAAGATCGAGGGCCTGGCGCAGCGTTTGCTGGCGGAGGAAGAGTTGGTGGCGGTGCTGCCGCCCGGGCATCCGTTGAGCCGTTTCGAGCGTCTGCCGCTGGCGGAGCTGGAGAACCAGCCGCTGGTGGATTTCCAGGCCGGCACGGCGGGGCGCCGTCAGACCGATGAGGCCTTCGCCGCGGCGGGCTTGCGCCATCGGGTGCAGTTCGAGGCGGGCAATGTGATGCTGGTGGGGGAGTTCGTGCGTCGGGGGCTGGCGTTGGGCTTGGTGCCGAAGAAGATCGCCGAGGGCTTCGAGGGCGTGGTGACGCTGCCGGTGTCCGACGCGCCGTCGCGTCACCTGTACGCGGTGTGGTCGCATACGCCGACGCCTGCGGCCGCGGCATTTCTGCTGTTGCTGGAGCAGGCGTTGGCCGGGCGGGATGCCGTGTCGTGAGGGAGAGTGCTATCGCGAGCAAGCTCGGCTCCCACGGTTTGCGGATCGAACCGGAGTTCTGTGCACGACCGCAGTCCTGTGGGAGCCGAGCGTGCTCGCGAAGGCGTCAGTTCGGACAACCGCGCCTCAGGCGCTGAACCCGCCATCGATGGTCAGGCTGGCCCCGGTGATGTAGCCGGCTTCCGGCCCGGCCAGGTAGGCGACGAAGCTGGCGATTTCCTCGACCCGGCCATAACGGCCACCGGCCATGAGGCTGATCAGGCTCCCGGCGAAATCGCTGTCGGCCGGGTTCATGTCGGTGTCCACCGGACCGGGTTGCACGTTGTTGACGGTGATGCCCCGTGGCCCGAGATCCCGTGCCAGGCCCTTGGTCAGGCCCACCAGCGCGGATTTGCTCATGGCGTACGGGGCGCCCCCGGCGAACGGCATGCGCTCGGCGTTGGTGCTGCCGATGTTGATCACCCGACCGCCTTCGCCCATGTGCCGGGCGGCTTCCTGGGTGGCGATAAAGACGCTGCGCACATTCACCGCCAGGGTCCGGTCGAAGTCTTCCAGCTTGAACTCGTCAAGCGGTGCCATGGCCAGCACGCCGGCGTTGTTGACCAGGATATCGAGTCGGCCAAAGGTTTCGACGGTGTTGCTGACCGCATGGCGGATGGCCTCGGCGTCGGCGCTGTCGGCCTTGATCGCCAGGGCCTTGCCGCCGCCGGCAAGCACGCTGTCCTGCAACTCCTTGGCCTTGGCCTCGGAACTGACGTAGGTGAAGGCCACGGCCGCGCCCTGGGCCGCCAGGCGTTTGACGATGGCCGCGCCGATGCCGCGCGAGCCGCCCTGGACCAGGGCCACTTTGCCGTTGAGATTTTGTTCAGTCATGTCGTTCTCCAAAGTTCAAGGCCGGGGATGGGAAGACAGCGGGCCTTGTTGTTGGAGCCGAGTATCGACCGCGGATTACTGGCTGTGTAGACGGTAATCGTTACACTCTGTGTAAACCAAAAGTTTAGAGTGACGCTTATGGAAACCTTCAGCAGCATCGAGTGTTTTGTCCGCAGCGCCGAAGTCGGCAGCTTCGCCGAAGCGGCGCGGCGCCTGAGCCTGACCCCGGCGGCGGTCGGCAAGAGCGTCGCCAAACTGGAGGCGCGACTCGGTGTCCGCCTGTTCCAGCGCAGCACCCGCAGCCTGCGGCTGACCGAAGCCGGGCAATTGTTCCTCGGCGAAGTCAGTGCCAGCCTGCACACCATCCAGAATGCCGTTGCCAACCTGGCCAGCGTCGAGGGCCGTCCGGCCGGAACGCTCAAGGTCAGCATGGGCACGGTATTCGGGCGTCTCTATGTGGTGCCGCTGCTCGCTGAGTTCCTGCGGCGTTTCCCGGACATCCGCCCGGACTGGCATTTTGATAACCGCCAGGTCGACCTGATCGGCCAGGGTTTCGACGCGGCCATTGGTGGTGGTTTCGAACTGCCCCTGGGCGTGGTGGCCCGCAAGCTGACGGTGGCCCATCGGGTGCTGGTGGCGTCGGCGGATTATCTGGCGCGCCAGGCGGCCGTGAGCACGCCCGAGGATTTGCACCGCTGCGACGGCATCCTGATCCGTTCACCACAGACCGGGCGGGTGCGTTCCTGGCAATTGAGCGGTCGCGACGGCGAACATCAACCCTTGGGCCTCGGCGCGCGGATGACCATGAGCGACTCGGAAGCCGCCTGCGCGGTGGCGGCCCAGGGCCTGGGCGTGGCGCTGGTGAGCATGCCGTTCGCGGTGCCCTGGTTGCAGGCCGGGACCCTGCAGCGGGTGCTGCCCGACTGGTACGTCGACGACGGTCATATTTCGATTTACTACGCCGAGCACAAATTGCTCCCGGGCAAGACCCGGGCCTTTGTCGACTTCATCCTCGAGCAGTTCGCCGAGCAGCAGTTGGGTCAACGCTTCGATGCCCTGTTTGACAAGCGGTCCCTCGCCGCCGGATAGTCTGGACGCCTGCCCAAGCACTACTTTTCTCTCTATCCATCGAATAACAAATGAATCGGAATCGGAGCTTCGGATGTCTGTACCCAGCGAGACGGCTACTCAAACGATTTCCTACAGTGATCTGGTGGCATTGCTTGCCCAGATTTTCCAGCGCCATGGCACCTCGGCGGAAGTCGCCCGGGTCCTGGCCGAGAACTGCGCCAGCGCTGAGCGCGACGGTGCCCACAGTCACGGTATATTCCGGATTCCCGGTTATGTCTCCACGCTTGCCAGCGGCTGGGTGGATGGCAAGGCGATCCCGCGGGTCGAGGATGTAGCTTCCGGCTTTGTCCGGGTCGATGCCGCCAACGGTTTCGCCCAGCCGGCTCTTGCCGCCGCCCGCGCGTTGTTGCTGGAAAAGGCCCGCAGTGCCGGGATTGCCGTGCTGGCAATCCGCAACTCCCATCACTTCGCCGCGCTCTGGCCGGATGTCGAGCCTTTCGCCTATCAGGGGCTGGTGGCCCTGAGCGTGGTCAACAGCATGACTTGCGTGGTGCCCCATGGTGCCGAGCGCCCGCTGTTCGGCACCAACCCGATCGCCTTTGCCGCGCCGCGCGCTGGCGGCGATCCGATCGTATTCGATCTGGCCACCAGCGCCATGGCCCATGGCGATGTGCAAATTGCCGCCCGCGAGGGCCGCAGCCTGCCGCCCGGCATCGGCGTGGACCGCGCCGGCCAGCCGACCTGCGACCCCAAGGCGATCCTCGATGGCGGCGCGCTGCTGCCGTTCGGCGGCCACAAGGGGTCGGCGTTGTCGATGATGGTCGAGTTGCTGGCGGCGGCCCTGACCGGCGGGAATTTTTCCTTCGAGTTCGACTGGTCGAAACATCCCGGTGCCAAGACCCCCTGGACCGGGCAGTTGATCATTGTCATCGACCCCGCCAAGTCGGCGGGGCAGGACTTCGCCGAGCGCGCCCGGACACTGGTCGAGCAGATGCAGGGGGTTGGCCTGCAACGCCTGCCGGGGGACCGGCGTCACCAGCAGCGGGCCGAGTCGCTGCGCGACGGGATCGTGCTGGCCGGGCACGATCTGCAACAGTTGCGCGACCTGGCCGCTCAATGAGCCTTGCCGCCCGGGCTGGGCTGGATCCCGGGCATACGCTTGGCCTCCGTCCGTGGCATCGGATGGTACTCGGGCGGTCTTCCCAGGTGAGCGAGCAACAATGTCAGGGAGTCTGCGTTGTCCAGCATGACATCGACTCTCTTGTTCTCATCCGAGACAAAAATCCGCCGGGCTTCATCCAGGCTCCGGGCGCCGGTGAGTAGCAACAGACGTTGTAAATGCTTTCCCGCCACATCATGCCAGTGCCGGTCGTCATCGTGGGATTCCTTGAACAGTTCGTTATCGGGGGTGCTACTGGAGAAGGAGTGCTCCTGGACCCGCTCCAGGGCGTCGTGGCGCAGCCTTCCCACCAGCGTGCTGGTATCCAGCAGATCCACGAACGGCCGGCTTGAGTCCAGATAACTGAAGTCGAGCGTGTCGAGGACCAGGTGGCTGACTTCATGCAGCAGGACCGCCGCCATGTTGTGCCCCAGCATGTCGAAGGTCCGCGGGCGCAGGGGCAGGTAGGCCTGGAAGCCGGGGTCGAAAAAACGCTCGGTCAAATAGATTCTCCTGGCCGTTTCGTTGGGCAAGGTGAACGCCTGGACGCGCTGCTCCGGATACAGGGCCGAACCCACGACATAACGTAACGAGTTCTCGGGGTTGAGCGATGGCTTGAGCAGCTCCCCGAGCAACATGTGGGCGCGGAACTTGATTTTCCTGATCATGCTTTCACTCACTACTGAGGTATCGAAGAACTTTTCCACGAAGAGGCGGCGTTTTCGATCCAGCGCGGTGTCGGAAAAAAGTCGGTCCATGTTCCTCATGGCTGCAGTCAGATAGCCCACCGCTTGTTCGTGACCATGGCGGATCAGGCGGGCCCGGTTGGGGTAGAGCAGACGGATACTGTCAATCCCGACCGCCTGTACGCGCATTTCCTCGCGGATCGCCTTTCGGTTCGCGCAATAATTGAACAGTGTCATTGCGAAAGGTCCTCGATGCAGTGTCCCTGCAGGGCGAATGACCACTGTTTATGCCGGTTCTGTTGTAGCCAGGGGCCCCGGGCGTTGTCCTTGACGATGCGCCAGCGCCGGTCGTCTTCCTGGACCTGGAAGACTTTTCCGCCGACCGCGGCAAAGCTGTTGCCGGTTACCGTGTCCTTGTACAGGCCGGCGGCCAGGTCCAGGGTCATGTCCTCCAAGGCCACCTCATGGGCTTCGTGGCCGAGGAGCATGGCTTTTTGTCCGGGCGTCAGGCGACTGTCGCCCCAGGCCGGCGCGGGAAAGGGCGACTCGATGATCGTTTCGGTTTCTGTCTGCGCGCCGCCGGCAAGGCTCGTTTGGCTCCAGCCCCGGCGCGCCACGGCCAGTTGCGCCAGGCTGCTGACGAACTCCTCGATGGCCTCGCCCCACCGGCCCTGCCAGGCCTTTTGTGTCGCATCCTTGAGCTGCGGCAGGGTCTGCCAGATGAGCAGTGGCAAGCGCAAGCGCCCGAGCATGAACATTGCGCCCTGCTGCAGGCCACCTTTGAGCCAGGACAAGACGTTGCTCCAGGCCGGCTGCTGGTCTTGCACGCTCTGCCGACCGAGCATGTTCCCGAGCAGCGCCGTTGTGTCCTGGTAGAGGCGCTGGAAGAGATTGCCGCGCAACGGATTGTCGCTGATCCCCAGGGCCGCGCGTTGTGCGCCGAATACCCGTTGCGCGTAATGCGCGCGCCGTTCGTGGGCGAGCCTGTCGAGGACCCGTTGTTGCAGGCTGTCCGAGTGCTTGAGGTCGGCAAGCAGGGCGGCATCGTCGGTGTATTCCTGGAAAGTTGGCTGCGGGCCTTGTGGTGTGAAGAGGATGCGTGGGCCGCGCTCGCCGGGTTTGGGGCCAATCAGGTAGAACCCGGCCACGGGGTCGGCTGGTGCCTGGGTGCCGCTGATCAACGCCAGCGGCCGGAGGTCGATGCTCTGTCCGTTCAAGGGTTTCCTCGCCAGGCCGTCCGGCATCGCCAGCAGGTGCTTGATATAGCCGTGGGCGGTGGCGGACAGTGTGTTGCGAATCACCTGGGTGAAGGCGTGCAGCAGGCTTTGCCAGAAAAAATGTTTGCTGAAGGCCGGACGGCGTCGTGCGCTGTCGGACAGATAGGAGGCCAGCAGGTTCGCATAGTGGCTGCCAACGGCAGCCTCTTTCACCAGGGTCTTGAGACGCTCGTTGCTCAGTTCCCGGGGCAGCGGGCCCGTCGGCGTACCGACGACAATCGAGCTTTGGTCGATGTCGTCGAAGTGCCGCAGGGCGAAGTCGGTCAGTGATTCACGGATGAACATGGCGGCATTCTTTGGCTTCAGCGAGACACTGACCTTGTCCGGGTCCAGCTGTGTCGCTGGAAAGTCCCTGGAAAGCAGGCTCATGACCTTGGTCCGGGCGTTGTCGCGGATATCGGGAATGTCCTGGTGATAATCCGCTGTTGTCGCGGCGTCCTGGCGATAGCGATCGAGCAGGCTTGCCAGGGCGAACTGACGGCTGTCGGTGGTGCTGGCCAACCAGGCAGGCAGTGCCAGGTGCAGCGCGGCGTTTTCCGCGGCCTGGATGGCTTTTTCGAGGGGGGGCACCGTCGCGTGGGTCTCGAGGCAGGACTGCAGATGCTGGTGAAAGTGTTCGCCCGCGTAGGATGAGGCCGCCGCGTGGGCCAGATCGCCCAGCGCCTTGTCGATCAGCGAGTGTTGTCGATTGCCGCGAAAGCCGTTTTGAATGAGTTCAAAGCCCAGGGCGGGATAGGCCCGATGATTGTCGTGAGGGTTTGGCGGGAGGGCTGGAATCGCCGCTCGTTCGTTTCTGGCGATCTGTTCCAGCAGTGCCAGGCGGTCCAGGGGGTCATGCAAGCGCCGTTGCAGTTCGACTTCGGCGGCGTGAAACGAGGGGAAGGCTTCCGCGCCCTGGACCGGGGTCCAGAGCAGCACGCTGCCGGAGTGTTCGCTGTTCAGGCCGCCGCGTTCGGTGAGCAGGAAGCAGTTGTGCAGTTTGACCGGCGTTGCCGCGGCGTCGGTGCCGAGGGTGAGTGCGAAGGCATCCGGAATGAAACCGCGCAAGCCGGGACGCTGGTCCCGTCGCGGGCTGTCGAGAACAGTGTCGAGCAGCTCCAGGTCGGTTTCGTTCAAGTCGCCCCGTAGCACCTTGAACTGTACTTCACGGCGCAAGCCGCTGCCCACCGCCTCGCTCAAGGACTCGGACAGCGCGCCGTAGACGCTGCGCTGTTGGCGCAGGTAGCGTCCGAGAAAGTCCGCCAGGGTCTTGTCGACGAGCGTATTGAGCAGTGGCATGTCCAGGTTGGACACTCGCGACCAGCTACCGTCACTGTTCTTGCTGAACAGGCCGACATTGCTCGCCGCGGTCAATACGCCGGTGTGCGTGGTCAGGCGCGCCAGGAAATGCTCCACGATGCTCTGCGAGCTGCTGGGCACCTGGGTTGTATCGCCGAGTACGGGAAGGGCGGAGGGATAGTGATTGATGTAAAGGTTGTCGGCTGACAGGTTGCCTCTATGGGCCAGCTTCAGTTCCCTGGACAGTTCGCTTTGGATGAAGGTCATGAGGGTCGGGCGCTTGTCCAGCCCCTCGGCGAGGCGGGTCTTGAGCGCGTTCAGCGTTTTCAGCTGGTAGCGGACGGTCTCCAGGGTCGGCTGCAGTGTGCGCCGCAGGAGCGGTTCGACGGCTTTCTCGCTGGGCGAGAGGTCCAGGCGGTGGCTCCAGCGACCCAGGGGCGTGAGTGCCGCCAGGCTCGGGTCGATCAAGGCTCGAACATCCAATGCGCGCTCGAACGCCGCGAAAAGTGCCAGCGCGCCGTTGCTGGCGCGATAGCGCTCGAACACGTATTTCACATTATCCCATTGTTTGGCGACGATGCTGTCGAGCTGCTCCTTGAACACCGACAGGCCGCCCGGTAGCAGTGCGACGCCGGTGATTTCCGAGGTCTTCAAGTCAGCGCGTTCGCGCAGTGACAGGCCATGGCGCAGCTCATCGCCTTGATTGGGGGCCTGGAGTCGTGCCTTGAGCGAGGCCAGCAGGGCCGGCTCGCTTTCGAAGGTCTGCAATCGACCGGCGGCGTAGAGGAAGAGCGCTGGATGTTGCTGGCGGTCGCTGCGCGCGACAAAGGCATTGGCCAGTACGGACGAGCGTTCGCGGGTTTTCACCGCCAGGGCATAGACCGTCAGATCCCGCAGTCGTGTGGTCTCCAGGGGGTAAAGCCCGCACAGGGAGTAGAAGTCCTCGGGACTGAGCGCATTCCAGTCCTGTTCCTGCCGGAGCAGTTCGGCTCGAAAGCGTGTGCCCATGGCATCGATAAACAGGTCCTGGCGGGGCTGCCCGTTGTCGAGGGACTCTTTCCAGAAGGTTTGCAGGGCGCTTTCCAGGTAATTGTTCAACTGGCCGGAGAGACTCGCAATGGTCCTTTCCCAGGTCGCGGTATCCGTCACCGGGGAGGTATAACCGGGTGCGATGAATTCGCGGGTCTGTCCTGTGGGCCAACCGCCGTGGTTGTAGCATTCCAGCAAGGCCTCGCTGAGCATCCGGGTCGAGACCTGCCGCAGTGGAAGCGGGGGCGTGGGGCCGTCCGAAGTCGGCGGTGCATGGCTGATGACCCGCAGGGCCGTCAGGCTGACCTGGGCGAAACGCTTGCCCAGTGTGCTTTCGAGCAGTTGGTTGAGCAGGGACGTGAGCGTGGGCAACCCGAGCAATTCGTCATGCAGGTTCTTCAGGGTGTATTCCAGGTAGCTTTCGATGGATTGCCGCCGATCGGTCAGGACGATGCCCCGGATCGGCTCCGAGACCAGGGTGGGCGGCGGCTCATAACGGATAGTGGTCTTGATCCTCATGGCGACGAAGCGCAGCAGTTCGTCACGTTGCGGGGCCAGGTCCAAGCGCTCGCGCAGTTTCTTGAACACTTGTTCGCGGTTGTCGAAACGCTCCAGGCCGAACGCCGGGGTACAGAGGAACGCCGGGTGCCAGGAGGGGCCACTGACCAGAAAGGCCCCGGCCAGCTCGGCCGCCGGAGAGCCTTGCGCCATGATGAACAGTTTATCGACGAACATCGGCGGATCGAGTGCCTGGCGCGCATCCTGGCTGGCCAGGAACAGGTTGCGCAGCCAGTTGCGGTCGGCGTTCTGGATATTCAGTGATTGTTCCAGTTTGCTGGGGCTGTCGCGCAGCTCCATGGCCTGGGACAGGTAATAGACAGGGGATGGGGCAGACATGTTCTGTGCCTTCGTTCGTGGTGCCGAGGGGCGATTTTGCCGGGCTCGTGAAGGACAGAAACGCTACAGGGGTGGACTCGACGGGTTGCGTTAGATAGTGCTGGAGCCTGTGGGGCTCCAGCCTGAGTGACAGGGGCGCGGTGTTTGGATCTGGGGATCGGGGTCAGGCCGGCGGACCGCTGAAAATCGGATAGAACTCCAGGGGCCGTCCCAGGTAGCTGAAGAGCAGGGCCAGGGAATCGGCGTTGGCCAGAATGACATCGATTCTTCGGGCGTCGTCGTAGAGGAATTCCCAGCGCGCATCGTCGAGGTTGGTGGTCCTGGTCAGTTTCAGCACCCGTCGGTACGGTTCGCCGTTGATGTCTTCCCAGGTACCGTTGACCTCGTCCAGAACCTTGAACAACTCCCTGCTGGGCGTGTGCTGTGACAGTGCCGTTTCCTGAAGCTCTTTCAAGCCCATTTGGCGTTCACGCCCTGGTGTGGTGGAGTTGTCGATCAGATCGTAGAAGGGGCGGAAGGCGTCCAGGTAGGCGATATCGACGGTATCGAAGACGACGTGGCTGAACTCATGGATCAGAATACAGGCCATGTTATGCAGCACGGTGTTGAAGGTTCTCGGCCTGATGGGTTCATAGTCTTGCAGGCCGGGCTCGAAAAACAGTTCATTCAGATAGATCTTCTGGGCCCGGTCGCAGAGCACCACGAAAGCCGCGCACAACCGTTCCGGTTGCCTGGCCGCCCCGACGACATAGAGCTTCGAGAGGTAGGGGGAGCGGGCGGGTGACAGCAGCTCCATGAGCAATTTATCCAGCATGCCGGCGATTCTCTGCTTCAGGCTCTGGCTGATGCTTCTCAGCCCGAGGAATTCCTTGAGGTAAAGATGTCGCTGTTTGTCCAGCCGGGTATTGGCCGCAAGCGACTTCAAGCGTTGCCGGGCGTTTTCCAGATAGGTGACGGCCAGGGCGTGGGCCTGCCTTAGCTGCCGGGCCTTGTCCGGATAGAGCTGCGTGATTGCCTGCATGCCCACGGCCTGTACCTTCACTTCGGTGCGCACGGTCTGTCGGGCGCTGATGCGATTGACCAGCCGATTGATAGGCCCGCCACCGAGCAAGCGGCCTTTGAGGTCCATGTCCCACAGGTTTTGCGCGTCCTTCCTGAGCCACGGTCCGTTTTCCTGATCGCCGACGATCCGCCAGCGTCCATCCTCGGCCTGGACCCGGAACACTCGTCCGCGCACGCAGGCGTAGTGCTGCTGGCTGGCCGAGTCGGTGTAGATCTGCAGAGACGGATCATGCTCCAGATCGTTCAAGGCGATGTCATGGACTTCATGGCTCAGCAAACGGCTTTGCTGTTCCTGGGTCAGAGCCATGTCGCCCCAATCGGGCTGTGCTGGGAAGGGCGCTGTGAGCGGGGTTGGCGGAGCTCCTGGCGGTTCGGTTGGCTTCTTGCCGGGTGTCTCGGTTGGCTTCAGGCGGCCGTCGAGGGCGCTTGAGAGCGGAGCTTTTCGTGACAGCGCCACTTGCGTCAGGGCGCCGATGAATTCCTCCATCGCCAGGTGCCAGTGACCCTGCCAGGCATTGTCCGCGGCGTCCTTGAACTGCGGCAGGGTTTGCCAGATCAGCCAGGGTATGCGCAAGCGGCCGAGCATGAATCGGGCGCCCTGGTGGAGTGGGTTGCCGAGCATGGCGACCACTGTGCCCCATGCCGTGTGTTGCCCCTTGATGTGCTGCAACCCCAGCTGTGTTTTCAGCAGGGCAGTCATGTCGTTGTACAGTCGGTGCAGGAAATTGCCCTTGATAATGTTCCAGGTGACGCTGACGGCCTGGAGGCTGAATAGCTGTTCGGTGTAGTACTGGCGCACGCTACTGGAAATCCTGTCGAGCACCAGCTGCTGCAAGGCCCCGGGACGGCCGAGTTCGTTGATGAAGGTCGGTTCGTTGGGGTACTCCCGGAAGGCGGCGTGCTCGTCGTACGGGCTGTAGAGCACGAGGGGGCCCTGGGTATCGGGTCGTCCGATCAGGTACAGACCCAGGGCCGTGTCCGCGACCTTTTGGGCCCGGCGCAGCAGTTCCAGTGGACGCACGACAATCTTGCTGCCCGCGAACAAGGTACGGGCGACACCGTCGGGCATGCCCAGCACATGTTTGATAAAGCCGTGGGCCTGGGCCGACAATGATTTGCGCAAGTACTGGCGTAGCGCATGTTCAAGGCTTTGCCAGATCAGGTGCGGGTTGAACAGCGCTTGACGCTCGGGGACCCGGCTCTCACCGTGGGACAGATGCGAGTCCAGCAGCGCCGCGTAATGCGTGCCGATGTCCGCCTCCTTGATCAGGCTGTTCAAGTGCGTGACCGTCAAGTCCTCCGGGAGGGCGCTGGTCTGCGAGAGGGTGATCGCGGCGTTGTCGATTTCGTCGCGATGCAGCAGCGCGTAGTCGCTCAGCGCCAGCAGTCTGGCGTTCTTTGCGTCCGGGGTCAGTACCGACAGCTGCACGGCGTCCCGGTTCAAGCGCAGCGAGGGAAAGTCGCGGATCAGCAGACCGTGGATTTTTGTCCAGGCAAAGTGCCCTATGCAGGGGATGCCGTGATGATAGTCCAGGGGCTCGTCGATACGCTGCCGATACTGGTCCAGCAGGGTGCCCAGGGCCAGTTGTGCCTCGCTGTCGGCACTTGCCAGCCAGGCCGGCAGTGCTGCACTGAAAGCGCTGTTCTGCGCGGCTTCCATGGCCTTTTCCAGGGGCGCCACCGAGGCGTGCTGGCGCAGGCAGGATTCAAGCTGATGTTGCAGGCTGGCGGCCGGCAGCGGTGACGTGCTGGCCAGGGCAATATCGCCCAGTGCCTTGTCGACCACGGAGTGGACGCGGTCGCTGAGGAAGTTGTTCCTGATGCGCTCGAAGCCGATCCTCATGCCGTGGTGCGGGCTGCTCGTCGAGCGCAGTGCGAGGGGACGGTCCGCGGCCAGGTTTTCCAACAGCCAAGAGCGTTGGTCCGGGGTCTGCAGGCGTCGATTGAGTTCGCTCTCGGCGCTGTGCAGTGACTCGAATGCTTCGAGTCCGGTGGCCGGTGTCCACACCAGTGCGCTTCCCGAATTGAGCGGATCCAGCCCACCCCGCTCGGTGATCAGAAAGCAATTGAACAACTTGTGCGCCAGCGATTGCTCATCGATTATCAGCGTGAGGCCGAAGGCATCCGCAATGAAGCCCCGCAAGCCTTTGCGCCCTGGGCTGTCAGGGCTGTCGAGGAGACTTTCGAGCAGTTCCCGGGCGCTGTCCTCCAGGGTGCCGGCGAGCACCCGTTGCTGTGCTTCGTAACGCAGTCCCTTTTCCAGGGCTTCGCTGATCAGTGCGCTGATTGTTGTATAGATCGAGCGCTGCTCGTGCAGAAAGCGTGGCTGGAAGCCCAGTTGCGCGGCCTCGACGAGTTGATTGGCGGTGGCACTGTCCAGGTTGGCGATCCTTGACCAACTGCCGTCCTGGCCGTGGCCGAACAGTCCGCTGTCCGGGGCTTGCGCCAGTGGCGGGGCCAAGCCGACCGAGCGCTCCAGAAAATATTCGACCAGGGAGATCGAGGTGATGGGCTGGGGGGCCTGCTGCTCGGTCCAGTCGCTTTCGAACTGGTTGATGTAAACCGTCGACGGCTCCAGTTCGGCTCGCTTCATCTTGATCAACTCATGCCGCAGCGCGCTTTGCGCGAATGCCATGAGACCGGGACGTCCGGTCAGTTCGGTGTTGAGCCGGGTTTTCAGTATCTCGAGCTCGCGCCACTGCTCTTTGGCGTGGGCTCGTGCGCTGCCCAGTGATCCGGGAAGGGGCGATGGCCGGGGCTGATCGTCCGTCGACAGGTCGAGGCGGATACTCCAGTCTCCGCGGGAATTGATCGACTGCAGTTTGCTGTTGATCATCTGACGTACGTCCAGGGCAACCTCCAGCGCCGCCGCGAGATTCAGTTGCCCTTTGCTCCGGCTGTGGCGGGTCAGTACGTAATCGATGTTTTCCAGTTGCTTGGCGATGATCGCCTCCAGCCGGTTTGCGAAGACTGGCTGGGTGAGGGGCCCCAGTTGTGTGGTCTGCGCGGGGAACTGCCGCAGATCGGTGAGTTCGCTCAGCGACAGTGTTTCTGCCAGTTCGTCACGGCGTTCGACAGCGTGCAACTCCTGCAGGAGATAGTGGTTCAGGGCGTCCAGGCCATTGAGTTCGAGCAGTTGGCCGCAGTTGTAGACAAACAGTGAGCCGGTGACGGATCGGTCGCTGACCAGGAACGCATTGGCGAGGGCGGCCTGGGAGGGCTTGCTGGTGGTGTAGCCCAGGCTCTTGATGTGGGTTCGCTGCAGCCGTGTTGACCGGTAGGGATAGAGAGCGGCCAGCCAGTAGTGGGTCCTGGGACCGATGCTGTCCCATTGCAATTGCTTGAACAGTTCGGTGCGCCAGCAGGTGCCCATGACCTCGGCAAAAAAACACCGGCGTGAGTAGCCGTTGCCCATCTTGCCGTTCCAGTAGCTTTCCAGCTCGCTTTGCAAGCGTGTCTTCAGGCTGCCGGAGATTTTCGTGATGGCATTTTCCCAATGCTCGATATCCGCCGACACCGCGTTGTAGTCGGGGGCGACGAAGACGCGGCGCTGGTCGGCGGGCCAGGCCCCGGCGCGATAGTGCGCCAGTATCGCCTCGCTCAACGAGTGAGGCGCGGCGGGCGGGCGTTTCGGTTCGCCGGCGTCAGCCCTGTGGTCTCGGCTGGCGTTGGCATGGCTGAGCATTTTGACGGTTGCCAGGTTGACGTTGGCAAAGCGACGCCCCAGTTCATCGCTGAGCATTTTGTCGAGCAGCGCGGCCAGGCCGGGCAACTTGAGCAATTCCTCGTTCAAAGCCTGCAGGTTGTGTTTTTCATGGAAGTCGATCGAGCGGCGCCGGTCGAGGAACACCGCGCCCTCGATAGGTTCGGTCTTGAGCTTGAGGTCAGCGTCGAACTTGAGGTTGATCTTGATATCGAGCGCGACGAAGCGCAGCAACTCGTCGCGCTGTGCCTCGCTGGCCAGGCGGTCGAGCACGGCGTCGATGGCTCCGGTTCGTGTTTCGAAATGTTCCAGGCCCCGGCTCGGACTGTAGAGATACGAGCAGTCCTGCGTGCGCGGACTCATCAGGAAGGCCCCCGCCAGATCCACGAGCGCCACCCCGTATGGGCAGAGGATGATTTTTTCGACAAGCATCGGGTCGTTGAGCGCCTGGCGGGCGGTCTGGTTGGGGAGCAGGACGTTTCTCAACCAGATGCGATCGGCCTGGGTGATCTTCAGGGCTTTTTCCCGTGCATTGGGCGCGTCGCGCTGTTCCAGGGCTTCGGAGAACTCGTAGGGAAATGAATCGAGGGTCATGGTTTTGCCTTCGTGCGTACTGACGAACCGCTGGGCGCTGGCGGGCCAGGCTTCGCGGGGAATGGCAAAAACGCTATCGAGTGGCGCGGGACTGGGGTGGTAGATAGAGCTTCGGGAAGGGTGTCCCTTGTCGCTGCGACAAGGGACCGTTCGAACGGCGGTCGATCAGTGGCGACGGCCCAGCAGCAGGCCGACCACCAGGCCGAAACCGGCGGAAATCGCCACGGTCTGCCAGGGGTGCCCGCCGATATAGGTTTCGGTCGCCTCGACCACCGGCTGGGTGCTTTCACGCACATGGGCCACGGAGTTCAGTGCCTGCTTGAGCTTCTGGCGGACCTGGGCGCGCAGGCTCGCGCTTTCCTCGCCCACCAGCGAGGCGCTTTCCTCAAGCAGCTTTTCCGAGTCCTGGATCAGTGCTTGCAGTTCGCTGAAGGCCTGGTCCTTGATCTGGTCCTCGGCGACTTGTACGGCGGATTTACGGGCCATGGTGATCTTCCTTTCAGGTGAATGACGGGATGAATAATCTGAGTCGATTGTGCCAGTGAAAGTTGCAAGTTTTTCAGCCATGGTCCAGGGGCGGGCCAAAATCCTCGGCAGGATATTTCCACTGGCGGTGTAAGATATGCCTCTATTTACACCGCAGGATTTTCCAATGAGCTTCAATCTGGCTAACAAGCCCCTGGCCGAGCGTGCCGCCCTCGAGGACGAGAAGTCCCGGCTGTTCGACCTCTGGCAGAGCAACCTGGGCAAGGCCAAGGGCGAGGCCGCGCGCCTGTTCGGCGAGCGCGCCAAGCGCAAGGGCAAGTGGGCGGAGTGGGTGCGCGCGGAACTCGACACCCTGTCGCCGCCGGAATACACCAGCATGGTGCGCAGTGAGGTCAATCGCTTGATGGCGGCGGCCAAGTAGGCGCGGGCTCACTCGACCCGGATGATGCTGTAGCGCTGGGTCACGCCGCTGACCTGGATCGTCAGCTCGTCACCGTCCTGCTTGCCCAGCAGGGCCCCGCCCAGGGGCGAGCGCGGGCTGATCACGCTGATCAACCGGCCGGCTGCCTCGACCTTGAGCCCGGCGGCATCGGGCGCCAGGAACAGCCATTGTTCGCTGCCATTCCCGGCCTCGAGTGCCAGCAGGGCGCCCAACTGGATGCCGGCCTGCTCGTCATAAGGACGCAGGACCAGTTCCCGGCAGCGCTTGAGGGCCTGGCGGATCTCCTCCATGCGCCGGGCCTGGCCGGTGGCCAGGTACGAGGCCTCCAGGCCCAGGGTGTCGTATTTGTTCTCGGCGACGTTTTCCTCGTCGGTCGCGGTTTCGTAGGCGGTTTGTGCCGCGCGCTGCAGGACGTCGAGATCGATCTCCAGCAGTTCCAGGAGCCGTTGATGTACGGCGTGCTTGCCCATCACGCTGATATCGCTCAATTGCAGAACTGCAGCACGTTGGCGCGGCTCTTGTCCGTGGGCGCGGTCTGGTCCTGTTGCAGCCAGAACTGGCACTTGGGGTTGGACAGGTTGCGGTAGCTGCCGCGGGCCTGTTCCAGGCGCTGCTGTTCTTCGTTTTTGTAGAGGTTCTGTTTGTACTGCTCGAACATCTGCGTCGAATCGCCACCGCTTTGTGGCGCGGTGGTGCTGCTGACGGCCGGAGCCGGCTTGCCCAGTTGGCGGGCGGCCTCGGCCAGCGGCGCCAGGGGCTGCGGGACAAAGATCCGTGCCAGCAGCCAGGCCGTCAGGGCCAGGGCCATGACCCCGAGCCAGATGCCCAGGGCGATACTGGCGGTCAATTGCAGTGGGTTGAGGGTGATATAAATGGAGCGACGCGCTTGTCGGCGGTAAGGCATGGTGACCTCCTGGCAGGGCGATTCGGAGCAAAGTGGCATTGTCGCATGAAGATTAATCGACATCGGCTCTTCTGCGCGCACGGATTTATGCGGACAATCGGCGCTTTTGCCAAGCGGAGCCGGGAATGAAGGCAACCTGGGATATTTTTTGTACGGTTGTGGATAACTTCGGCGATATCGGCGTGACCTGGCGCCTGGCCCGACAGTTGGCCGCCGAACATGACTGTGCGGTGCGGCTGTGGGTCGATGATCTGCGGGCCTTCGAGCATCTGTGCTCGGCGATCGATGTCGGTCGCGAGCGGCAGTCACAGCGTGGGGTCGAGGTCTGCCGTTGGTCGACGCCCTGGTCGCCGGTGCCGGCGGCCGATGTGGTGATCGGCGCCTTTGCCTGCGCCTTGCCCCATGAGTACATGGAAGCCATGGCGGCCCGAGACAAGGCGCCGTTATGGCTCAATCTCGACTACCTGAGCGCCGAGGACTGGATTGTCGGCTGCCACGGGTTGCCGTCGGTCAAATTCAAGCAGGTGCAGAAGTTCTTCTTTTTTCCCGGTTTCCAAGCCGGAACCGGTGGCCTGCTGCGTGAAGCCGGGCTGCTGGAGCGGCGCCGGGCCTTTGTCGAGGATCCGCGGGCGCGAGGCGATTTCCTGCGCGGACTCGGCGTCGAACCGACGGATGGTGCACGACTTATCTCGCTGTTCGCCTACGAGAACCCCGGGCTGGCCGGCTGGCTCGATGTCCTGGCGGCCGATGCCCGGCCGACGCAGTTGCTGGTGCCGGTGGGGCGCGTCCTGGCCGATGTGCAGCGCTGGCTGGGGACCGAGGAGCTGCTGGCCGGCGCCCGTGCAGTGCGTGGCCGCCTGACGGTGCAGGTGTTGCCGTTCGTCCCCCAGGAGGATTACGACCTGCTGCTGTGGAGCTGCGACTTCAACGCGGTGCGCGGCGAGGACTCCTTCGTCCGTGCGCAATGGGCCGGGCGGCCGTTGCTCTGGCACATCTATCGCCAGGAGGATGACGTTCACCTGGACAAGCTGGAGGCCTTTCTCGGGCTGTACACCCAGGGCTTGTCAGCACAGGCCAAGGCGGCGTTCGAGGGCTGGTGGCGGGCCTGGAATACGGTGGGCGACATGGCGTCGGCCTGGAAAACGCTGCTGGAGAACGAGCGGGAGCTGGCCGAGCACGCCGAGCGCTGGTGTCTGGAACAGGGTTCGCGGACCGATCTTGCCACGGCGCTGGTGAAGCTTTACCTAAATTGGATATGATATGCGGCCTAGATTTATGTACATCCCATCCAAATTCGGATATTCGCAATGAAAACTGGTAAAGAACTGAAACCCGGGACCGTGATCCGTCTCGAAAACGATCCTTGGCTGGTTCAGAAAGCTGAATTCACCAAGTCCGGTCGTAACAGCGCAATCATGAAGACCAAGCTGAAGAACCTGCTGACCGGTTACAAGACCGAGATCGTCTACAGCGCCGATGACAAACTGGACGACGTGATCCTCGACCGCAAGGAAGCGACCCTGTCCTTCATCAGCGGCGACTCCTACACGTTCATGGACACCTCCGACTACACCATGTACGAGCTGAACGCCGAAGACATCGAGGCTGTTCTGCCATTCGTGGAAGAAGGCATGACCGACGTCTGTGAAGCCGTGTTCTTCGAAGACCGCCTGGTTTCCGTAGAACTGCCGACCACCATCGTGCGTCAGGTTGACTACACCGAAGGTTCCGCTCGCGGCGACACTTCCGGCAAGGTGATGAAGCCTGCCAAGCTGAAGAACGGTACCGAGCTGTCGGTAGCTGACTTCATCGAAATCGGCGACATGATCGAGATCGATACCCGTGAAGGCGGTTCCTACAAAGGCCGTGCTAAATAAGCACTGCTTTTCGCCACACGTACAAAAAAGCCCGGGCATATCCCGGGCTTTTTTGTGTCTGTTTGTTTCTGGGAAGTCACCGCGAGCCCCTGGAGCCGGCTTATTTCAGGTGTTCCTTCAGCTCTTGCGACGCCTGCAGCATGGCCGAACGCACTTCCGGTACCTGGCTGACCACATTGAGCAAGCCGAAGTCGTGGATCATGCCGTTGTAGCGCACGCTGGTCACGGGTACACCGGCTTCATCCAGCTTGCGCCCGTAGGCCTCGCCTTCGTCCCGCAGCACGTCGGCCCCGGCGGTCTGGATCAACGCGGGCGGCAGGCCCTTGAGCTGATCCGTGGTCGCGCGCAGTGGCGAGGCATGGATCTCGCCGCGTTGCTTGGCATCGGTGGTGTAGTTGTCCCAGAACCATTTCATCATGTTCTTGCTGAGGAAGTGCCCCTCGGCATACTGGTTGTAGGACGCGGTTTCGAAACTGGCATCGGTCACCGGCCACAACAACAGCTGGAACTTGATCGCCGGCGTACCCTTGTCCTTGGCCATCAGGCTGACCACCGCGGCCATGTTGCCGCCGACGCTGTTGCCGGCCACGGCCAGGCGCTTGCCGTCGAGATTGATCTCCTTGCCGTGCTCCGCGACCCATTTGGTCGCGGCGTAGGCTTGGTTGATCGCCACCGGGTAGTGGGCTTCCGGGGACGGCGTGTAGTTGACGAACACCGCCGCCGCGCCCGACCCGACCACCAGGTCACGCACCAGGCGCTCGTGGGTCGGAAAGTCCCCTAGGACCCAGCCGCCACCGTGGAAGAACATGAACACCGGCAGCGTGCCCTTGACCCCGGCCGGACGGACGATGGTCAGCTCCAGCGGCTTGCCGTCGACCTGGATGGTCTTCTGGCTGACATCGGCACGCGGCAGGTTCAGCTTGACCCCCGACTGCGCACCGGACAGCACGGCACGGGCTTCTGTCGGCGTCATCTGTTCCATCGGCTTGCCGCCGCCGCTGTTCAAGGCATTGAGGAACGCCTGGGTGTTGTGCTCGACATCGCCGGCGAAGGCGCTCTGGACGGACAGCGCGAGCAGGGTACCGGTCAGGACTTTGCTGAAAGTGTTCATGTTCGGATCCTTGAGTGACGAGATGGTTAGACGCTGACGTGCAGGCGGACGTCGACGTTGCCACGGGTGGCGTTGGAGTACGGGCAGACCTGGTGGGCGGCGTCGACCAGGCTCTGAGCTTCGGCTTGTTCCAGGCCCGGCAGGCTGATGTGCAGGTCGATGTCCAGGCCGAAACCACCGGGGATCTGGCCGATGCCGACATGGGCGGTGATCGCGGCGTCGGCCGGGATCTGCCGTTTGCTCTGGCTGGCGACGAATTTCAGGGCACCGATGAAGCAGGCCGAGTAACCGGCGGCGAACAGTTGTTCCGGGTTGGTCGCCGCGCCGCCGGCACCGCCGAGTTCTTTCGGGGTGGCGAGCTTGACGTCGAGGATCCGGTCGCTGGAAACCGCACGGCCGTCACGGCCACCGGTGGAGGTTGCGATTGCGGTATAGAGAGTTTGCATGATGAGCCTCGTCGTTTCAGGTTTGTGTTATGTGCGCTAATTGTTTGCGCGTTAACTAAGTGCGAGATAAATGTATCCCGCAAATATATTGCGCGCAAGATAAATTTTCAAAAAAGACTGGCTTCGGTTTTTTGGGGCTGGATCAGGGAGGGAGACTAACGGTAACCGCGAGGGGGGGGCGGCGAGCCGGATCGCTCTTGCGGCTAGGAGCGATCCGGCTTTTCTGTAGGAGCCGGCTTGCCCGCGAAGCTTTTAGCAGTCTCAAGGACCTCTTCGCGAGCAAGCTCTGCTCCCACAAGGACCGTGTTCTGCCTTAACTGATCGGGCATTAGGGTCAGAGGCTGTCTTGCAGATGGCCGCGCAGGGCCACCAACTCGGCCTGAAGGGCGCGCAGGCGTTCCAGGGAATCGCCGCTGGCGGCAAGAATGCACTGCGGGATGCCCCGCGCTTGCTCGCGCAAGGCCCGGCCCTGTTCGGTCAATTCGACGATGACCACGCGCTCGTCCTCCTTGCTTCGGGTCCGGCTCAGCAGTCCCTCGCTTTCGAGGCGCTTGAGCAGGGGCGTCAGGGAGCCCGGGTCGGTCAGCAGGCGCGTGCTGATCTCGCCCACGGTCAGGCCGTCCTTTTCCCAGAGCACGATCATCGCCAGGTATTGCGGGTAGGTCAGGTTGAGGGCCTGGAGCAGGGGTTTGTAGACCTTGGTCATCAACAACGAGGTGGAGTGCAGGGCAAAGCACACCTGGTTGTCCAGGAGCAGGTCGTCACAGTTGTCGCGGTTGCTGGTCATCACTAAAGCCTTGTGCGTTACGTTCGATGAATCTAGCGGTCGAATCTTTAATGCGCCAGAGAATTTTCCCGGCCTAGTGTCGTCCCAGGCCGCTTTGCAGGGCCAGGTCCCAGGGTGGTACGGGGCTGAAGCGCCCCTTGAGGAACTCCAGCAGCAAGCGGCTGCGGGAGTTGGCCGGTTGTTCCAGGCGCAGGGCATAGACGCCGGAGCTTTCCGGCGCCGGCAGGCCGTTTTCGCAGAACAGCGGCAGCAGTTCACCGCGCAGCAGGTATTCGCTGACCAGCCAGGTCGGCAGATGGGCGATGCCCAGGCCGGCCAGCGCCCCGGACAGCAGTGCCTCGGCATTGTTCGAGGACATGCGGACACGTTGTGGACGGTGCAGTTGCATCTGTCCGCCCTGTACGAAGCGCCAGGCCATGAACGGGGCCAGCGCGTCCCAGTCCAGGCCGTCATGGGTACTCAACTCGCTTGGGTGAGTCGGCGTGCCGCGATTTTTCAGATAGGCGGGGCTGGCGCAGGCGATCCGTACGATGCTCGCCAGGGGCGTGGCCACCAGACGGGTATCGGCCATTTGTCCGGCGCGCAGCACCAGGTCGACCTTGCCCAGGTTGGAGCCCTGCATGTCGACGAAGCTGTCGATCAGGTGCAATTGCACATCCAGGCCCGGGTAACCGGTGAGGAAGTCGGCAATGGCCGGTGCCAGGTGACGACGACCGAAAGCCGCCGGCGCGTCGACCCGGATCAACCCCTCGGGGGCGTTGCTCAGGGACACTGCTTCGGCCCGGGCCAGGCGCAGTTCGGCGACGATCCGCCGCGCCCGCTCGGCGAATGCCAGGCCGGCGGGCGTGGCCCGTACCGCATGGGTGCTGCGAATGAACAGGCGGCTGCCGACCGAATTTTCCAGGCTGTCGATCCGCCGGGCCACGGCGGATGGGGTCAACGGGTAGAGGCGGGAGGCAGCGGAAAAGCTGCCGGTTTCCAGCACATCGAGAAACAGGCCGAGTTGATCGGTCAGCGTCGTGGGATTCATGGTGATTTGCTTGTGCGAGATTGGCATAGCCATTGTGCGTTGCTGTGCGTTTCCACGCTAGAGCGGACTGCGTAGCATGAAGCCCATTGAGCGGGGAGACAGCTGTGATCGAATTGATTGAGTACCTGGTGCTGGGCGTGGTGATGGGCGGGGTGGGCGGGATCTTCGGCATTGGCGGCGGGATGATCGCGATTCCGGTGCTGGGCATCCTGTTCGGCCTTGACCAGCAGTTGGCCCAGGGCACGGCATTGGTGATGGTGGTGCCCAACGTGGTGCTGGCCTTGCATCGCTATAACCAGCGCAATCGTATCGAGTTGCGTCATGCGCTGCCGCTGGTGCTGATGAGTTTCTGTTTTGCCTGGTTCGGCGCCTTGTGCGCGGTGGGGCTGGATCCGCGCAGCATGCGCCTGGGTTTTGTCGGCTTTCTCCTGGCGCTGGCGCTGTTCTATCTGGTACGCCTGTTCATGGCGCCCGCCGTGGTCTCGGCGCAGATGCGCCACCCCTGGCCATGGCTGGGCGTGCTGGGCGCGGCGTCCGGCACCATGGGCGGGTTGTTCGGGGTCGGTGGGGCGGTGGTGGCTACGCCGTTTCTGACCAATGTCTTCGGCACTTCGCAGGTGGTGGCCCAGGGCCTGTCGTTGGCCCTGGCATTGCCCAGCACCAGTGTCACCCTGATGACCTACGCGGTGCATGACGAAGTGGACTGGCGCATGGGCATCCCCATGGCCATCGGCGGTCTGATGAGTATCAGTTGGGGCGTGAAAGTAGCCTACGCCTTGCCCGAGAAAGTCCTGCGCGGCCTGTTCTGCGCTTATCTGGTGCTCGGCGCGCTACTGCTCGGCTTTAAAGTTTGAAACCTTCGACGATGTGCTCGGCCAGGCATTCGGTGATCGGCGAGGGTTTGTTCAGGTTGCGCACCAGCATGATGTTGAGCAAGGGCAGTTGGGGCAAGTCTTCGGCTTCGCCAAGAATCCGCCAGTCCTGGGGAATCAGGCTTTCCAGCTGGGCGGTCATCGCCAGGCCGGCGTTGACCACCGCCATGATCGTCGACAGGCTCGGGCAGTTGTAGGCCAGGCGATAGTCCCGGCCACGGGCGTCCAGGGCATTGCAGGCCCATTGGGTACAGAAGCAATCGATACCGTCCATGGCCAATGGCAGGGGCGTTTGTTCGTGATTGGCGGAACATTGGGCTTCGGCCCAGACCAGCCGTTCCTGGCGCAGCAACTGGCCGAGTTCATTGCCCGGTTTGCGGGTGACGATGGTCAGGTCCAGGTCGTGGCGTTGCAGTAGTTGCGTGGACGATTCGCAGTTCACTTCGATCTTGACCAACGGATAGAACTGCGCGAAGTGCGAGAGGATGCCCGGCAGGAAACGCATCACGTAGTCGTCGGGCACGCCGATCCGCACCATGCCGACCATATGCGGCTCGCGCAGGGTGTTGAACACTTCGCTGTGCAGTTTCAGGATGCGCCGGGCATACCCGAGCAGTACCTGGCCTTCGGCGGTCAGTCGCACCTGGCGTCCGTCGCGTTCGAACAACTGGCGCTTGAGCACATCCTCTTCCAGGCGCTTCATCTGCATGCTGACGGCTGATTGTGTGCGGTTGACCAACTCGCCAGCCTTGGTAAAGCCGCCCTGATCGGCAATCGCGACAAAGGTGCGCAGAACGTCGGTGTCGATGCTCGGGTAGCTGGACAATTCATCAATCTCCGAGATGTATTGCATAAGAAACATTCGTTGGATTGATCTTAGCTCCAGGCACAGACTTCAGTCATCCCCAACTGGAGGGCAGGATGATGAAAGGTCAAAAAGGTTATCTGTTGATCGATGCTGGCGCGCGTTCGGCGCTGTCGCCGCGGGCCTTGTGGCAACGGCTTGTCCGTTGGCACGAGGTGTCACGCGAGCGCCAGGTGCTGGCGGCATTGAGTGACGATGCGCTCAAGGACATGGGCCTCAGTCGCGCCGATGTCGAACAGGAAACCCATCGGCACTTCTGGAGCGATCCGCTGGGCAAGGGGCGTTGATGGCGCTACACAAGCAGGGGGCGACTGCGGTAGCTTGCGGGTTCACAAGGAGGCGTGCATGCCCGCAGACCTGTCGTTTTCATTGAAACAAGCCCGCCGCCTGGCACTCGCCGCCCAGGGGTTCCAGGGGCGTAGAGCCTCGGCGTCGATCAAGCCGGTGCAGGTCAATCGGCTGATCGAGCGCCTGGGTGTGGTGCAGATCGATTCAGTCAATGCCTTGGTGCGTTCGCACTATCTGCCGCTGTTCTCGCGTTTGGGCAACTATGCCCCTGACCTGCTCGACCAGGCCGCCTGGAGCCAGGGGCGGCGGCGTACCTTGTTTGAATACTGGGGGCACGAAGCGTCATTGCTGCCGATGTCGTTGTATCCGCTGATGCGCTGGCGCATGCAGCGGGCGTCCCGTGGCGAGGGGATCTATCAGCAGATGGCGCGTTTCGGACGCGAGGAGCAGGCGACCATTCGTCGGGTGCTGGCGTTGGTCGAAGAGCGCGGCGCGTTGGGCGCGGGCAGTCTGTCGAGCCGTGAGGAAAAGGCCGGGCCCTGGTGGGATTGGAGTGCCGAGAAGCATGCGCTGGAATGGTTGTTCGCCGCCGGTGAAGTGACGGTGGCCGGGCGTCGGGGATTTGAACGGCTCTATGACCTGCCGGAACGGGTGATTCCCGCGGCGCTGCTTGCACAGCCGCAGCTCGATGAGGCCGAGGCCCAGCGCGGCTTGTTGCGCCAGGCCGCGGCGGCGCTCGGGGTGGCGACGGAGAAAGACCTGCGCGACTACTTTCGCCTGGACCCTGGCGATAGCCGTGCGCGCTTGGCGGAGTTGGTCGAGGCGGGTGAGTTGCAGGTGGGCGAGGTGCAGGGCTGGCGCCAGCCGGTGTACTGCCTGCCGGACATCAAGGTGCCGCGCCGGGTCGAGGCCAGCGCGTTGTTGTCGCCGTTCGATTCGCTGATCTGGGAGCGCAGCCGCACCGAGCGGTTGTTTGATTTCCGTTATCGGTTGGAGATCTACACGCCGCAGCATAAGCGGGTGTATGGCTATTACGTGTTGCCGTTTTTGCACAACGAACGGATTGCCGCGCGGGTAGACCTGCGTGCGGAGCGGGCGCTTGGGCGGTTGGCGGTGCATGCCGTGCATGAGGAAGAACAGGGGCTGGATGAGGTAGGGATGGCGGTGTTGGCCGTCAGTTTGCGGCAGTTGGCCGATTGGCTGGGGTTGGCGGATATTCAGCTCAATTGCCAGCGGGTCAGTGCGCAGCGGTTGCGGGGATTGCTGTAAACGTTGGTATGGCGGTGTCTGGAGGGGCCTCTTCGCCGCACCGCCGCGAAGAGGCCCTCACAGGCAACAAAAAGCCTACTGACTCAACGCCGCACCTGCTTCAACGTCTCGGCAATCAAAAACGCCAGCTCCAGCGACTGATCGGCGTTCATCCGCGGATCGCAATGGGTGTGATAACGATCCGACAACCCATCCTCGGTAATCGGCCGCGCCCCACCGATGCACTCGGTGACGTTCTGCCCGGTCATCTCGATATGAATCCCGCCCGCGTAGCTGCCTTCGGCCTGGTGCACCTGGAAGAACTGCTTGACCTCGCTGAGAATCTGCGCGAAATCCCGGGTCTTGTAGCCGCTGCTGGCCTTGATGGTGTTGCCGTGCATCGGGTCGGAACTCCACAGCACCTGCTTGCCTTCGCTTTCCACGGCGCGGATCAGTTGCGGCAGGTGATCGCCGACCTTGTTCGCGCCCATGCGCACGATCAGGTTCAAGCGGCCGGGATCGTTGTCCGGGTTGAGGATATCGATCAGGCGGATCAGGTCGTCGGTGTTCATGCTCGGGCCGACCTTGACTCCGATCGGGTTGTGCACCCCGCGCAGGAACTCGACATGGGCGCCGTCGAGCTGGCGGGTACGGTCGCCGATCCAGAGCATATGGGCCGAGCAGTCGTAATAGTCGTTGGTCAGGCTGTCGCGGCGCACGAAGGCTTCTTCGTAGTTCAGCAGCAGTGCCTCATGGGCGGTGAAAAAGCTGGTTTCGCGCAATTGCGGCGAGCTGTCCATGCCACAGGCACGCATGAACGCCAGGGTTTCATCGATACGGTCGGCCAGTTGGCTGTACTTCTCGGCCAGGGCCGAGTTGGCGATGAAGTCCAGGTTCCACTTGTGCACCTGGTGCAGGTCGGCAAAGCCGCCCTGGGCGAAAGCGCGCAGCAGGTTCAGGGTCGCGGTGGCCTGATGGTAAGACTGCAGCAGGCGGTCCGGGTCCGGCACGCGGCTTTTTTCATCGAAGCCGATGCCGTTGACGATATCGCCACGGTAGGCCGGCAGGGTCACGCCGTTGATGGTTTCGTCGTTGGCCGAACGCGGTTTGGCGAACTGGCCGGCCATGCGCCCGACCTTGACCACCGGGCAGCCGGCGGCAAAGGTCATGACAATGGCCATTTGCAGCAGCACCTTGAAGGTGTCGCGAATTTTCGCCGCCGAGAACTCGGCGAAGCTCTCGGCGCAATCGCCGCCCTGAAGCAGGAAGGCACGGCCCTGGGTGACTTCGGCGAACTGACGACGCAGTTCACGGGCCTCACCGGCAAACACCAGCGGCGGATAACTGGCCAGGCTTTGCTCGACTCGCAGCAGGTGCGCCGCGTCCGGGTACTGGGGTTGTTGCTGGATCGGCAGGGCACGCCAGCTATCGGGGCTCCAGGGTTGGCTCATCATGAACTCGAGGATTGACGGGGGGAGGCCCATGTTAGCAGCAATTAGTGCGTGACCTGCTCTGTCGGCATGGCTGACAATTGCGCTTTTCCCGCTTGCAAGGATATGAAATGGCTGAGGAGCGCGTGGAGCGTCTGCTCGCCGAAGTGCACGATGCCTTCGGCATGATTCGAGTCCTTGAAGTGGACGATTACCGCTTTCTCGAATTTGGCGATGCCATTGAGCAGAGCTGCGTGTTCACCGCCGATCCCAGTTGGCTGGAATACGACTACACCCGGGCCATGCTGATCGGGGCCTTGTGCCATGAGGAACCGGAAAGCGCGCTGTTCCTGGGACTGGGGGCCGGTACCCTGACCCAGGCCTGCCTGCGGTTTCTGCCGCTGGAGGATGTCGAGGCCATCGAGCTGCGCCCGGACGTGCCGCGCCTGGCCATCGAGTACCTGGGGCTGGATGACGATCCACGCCTGTATATCCGCGTCGGCGATGCGTTGGAACTGCTGGAGAGTGCTGAGTCGGCGGACCTGATCTTCGTCGACCTGTATACCGATGTCGGTCCCGGTGTCGGCCATCTGGCCTGGAGCTTTCTGGAAAACTGTCAGAAGAAACTCAATCCTGGCGGCTGGCTGGTGATCAACCAATGGGCCACCGATGACGGCAAACCCTTGGGCGCGGCGTTGTTGCGCGGGCTGTATCACCGACACTACTGGGAGCTGCCGGTGAAGGAGGGCAATGTCATCCTGATCGTGCCGGCGGACCTCGACCAGGAACTGGACCTGCGCGGGTTGCAGAGCCGGGCCGATGAACTGGCGCCGCGTCTGGGGTATTCGTTGCAGACCTTGATCGGTGAGATTCGGCCGGCGACCTAGGTGGAAGGCGGGTGTGCGGATCGCGAGCAAGCTTGCGTTGGCCGCGCATTGCCACAATCGGCGATGGCGGAAGCTTCTTCTTGCCAGCTTCCGCCAGGGTCAGGGTTGTGTTTGGTCCAGGTAGGCTGATCGCTCCCGACTCATTTTTGTGATGCGGTTGTTGGTGAGCGTTTCATGGACAGGAGAGGACGGGTCCGCTAAAAAGGATTCAAGCTCACAATTCGCATCACGTAACGTTATCCAGGCGCGCTGGGAATTTCTGAGTTTTGAAAGGTAACGCTCTCCCACTTCGGGATCAGGGGCGTATTGCTCTTTGATTCGAATGATCAGTTTTTTATAGATTTCGTTAAGTGTTTTGTCCGTACTTTCTTTTTTTGATTTTGCACAAGCGTCAATCTGTGCGCAGGCGATGATGTTTTCGCAATCAAGTGCGTAGGCGCCACCTGCGATCGACCACAAAGTAGCAGGGAGTAAAAAATCAGGTTTTTTTTTAGTAATGTTCATTGCTGGTACTTTCTCAAATAGTTCGTTCGCTGCCGGCTCGGCTCGTATTGGCTGATTGCGGGTGTGTTTTCTATATAATTTATCAGTTCGGAAAAGTTGTTTTTCATCCCGGCTTTCATCGGGTTGGGGCCAGCGGTAAAACCTTGGTAAACGAAGTCGACAAGAATATCCCTGATGATGGGGTGAAGCGATTCCCACGGCTGCCGTGCGGCTAGGTTCTCTGTCAATTTATTGTAGTTGGCTATCGCTCTATCGATGTAAAACGGGTAAATCAAGTCAAAGAGGGCCTGCTCTTGTTGATGTGTGATATCTCCTATCGATGTTCGGTAATTATTGACGAATTGAGCTGCCTGGCTGCCCTTTAGGCCAGCCGCCTCGGCGAGTCTGGATGCCTGGACATGGGGGATGCCTGCCGCAAGCATATGATTATGAATTTCAGACTGGCTTCTTGTTCCCATATCCTAATCGCGGCCTATCGTTACTCCCGATAGGTCATTTCCGGGCCAATGGATATGGCGGCTGTAATAAGGAGAGCCCGGAATATCATTGGTCATGACAGTTGTGCCCCGCGGTAGGACAGCGAGGATTACTCCATGGTCTGGATGATCTTTCGGGGCGGCCCGGATTCTCAACCCGAGTGTTTTGTCCTGTGCACTGTCCTTGACCCGATAAACACCCCCGCCCCAGAACGTGGGACGGCGCAACCCCGAGCTGGCCAGGTAGCCCACCCAATCCAGCAGGTGCATGTACAGGCTGTAAACAGTCAATGTGGGCGCGGGAGGTGCATAGGAGATGCCTGTCAACGGTGGTGGTTGCAACCGATGTCTGACCAGCACAAAACTGCTGGAAAACACCGCCGGGCGCCCCTCGAAACTCGAAGCCGGATAGCGTTCATCAATGCGATAGGCGATCACCTCGCCATCGGCCAAACAAGAGATCTCGCGCTTATCCGAGATCAGGCCCGTGGCTTCATCGAAATGAATGCCTCCGTGCCAAAGCCCTCGCCGTCCCAATGGGTAGTAACCGCCTTCGGCCTTTGCCAAGGCCTTGACGTCACGGTGAGGATCATAAGGGGCCTGATTTCCGTCCTTTAAGGGAAATGACCAGTTTTCAGTCCTGAATATCTCTGTCATCGCGGCACACTCGTCGGCGAATTCCTGTCCGGGTTAAGGGGGGGGCTCAGTCGGAGAAACCTGTATCGAGCGCCAGTTCTTTCTGGCGTTGTTCCGGCACTCCGTCGACGACGGCTGTTTCAAGGCGCAACGGCGGCAGCGCCTGTTCCACCGCTCCCGGCAGCAACGGCCCCTTGATCTGTGGCCCCGAGCCTATACCCGCGTCCTCGTTCGCCTCGGGTCGGTTCAAAGTGATGCCGTTGGCGTCGAGCTTGATGAAGTGCGCGCCGACCTTGAGGGTGAGTTGCTCCCCCGCGTCGATCACCACCTTGTCCCCGGCCCGCAGGTGGATCTCCTGCCCGGCCTCGATGAAGTAACCCAGCCCGGCCTTTACCTGTTGGCTGCCACCGACCAACAGGCTGTCATCGCCTTTTACCTCGACGCGGCGGTCCTGGTGAACGGTGTGGTGTTCCTCGGCCTTGAGCTCGCAGTAGCTGTTGGCTTCCACGCTCTCATGTCGTTCATGGCCGACCGTGACCGAGAGATTGCGCCCGATGTGTTGTTGCCAATCGCGCTGGGCATGCAGGTAGATCTGCTCTTCGCCCTTGCGGTCTTCGATGCGCAGTTCATTACTGCCGCCACCGCCAGGGCTGCTGCGGCTCTTGAACACGCTGCGGGTCTTGTGCGCCGGCAACGGGTAGGTCGGCGGATGGCGCTGATTGGGCAGGCAGCCGGTGATCAGCGGTTGGTCGGGATCACCTTCAAGAAAGGTCACCAGCACTTCCATGCCGACGCGGGGCAAGGTCACGGCGCCATGACCGGGCCCGGCCCAGCTGGAGGCTACCCTAGCCAGCAACTGCTTTGGGCACCGGTTTCGTCCGAGCGGTCCCAGTGGAACTTCACCTTCCCCCGGCCATATTCGTCGCAGTGGATTTCTTCGCCGGGCGGGCCGGTGACGATGGCGCTCTGGGTATTGAGCCGACGGGATTTGCGCGCTTGCAGCGGTGGACGGAAGAACATCTCCCAGGGGGTGGCGAGAAAGGTATTACGGTAGCCCTGGCGGAAATCGCTGTCGGCACGGCTTTGGTTCGCTGCCAATGTGCCTCCTGCAAGGGGAAAGCACGAAGTGTGGACCCGTCGGTGGTGGTGTTGAATGCTGGAAAGCAAAATCAGAATCAGGCTACAAGCTCTTGTATTGAAGGGCTGTAGGGGGATGTAGGGATAAGGGAAAAATTTTTGCGGGAAGGCGGGTCTGCAAAGGTGAAAACAGGCTTCCGCTCAACATATTTATTGCCGTCTTGATACATGGGGTGATTTTTGGGTGGGAGGAAGAAACGACCATTCAATTGTTGCAATTGGTTTCGGAGTAAATATGTCTGGATGACAGTCGGTCCTACAGGGAAAACGCAATATAGAACGGTTGCTTTGAACTGCGTGCTGCGCGTGTTGTATGAAATATCTTACGTGTCGGTATTTTCAGGGTTGGTTAAACTCCTTGGGGGGCGCACTTGTCTCATGTTGAAGTGTTGACATGATTGAGGGTGTCTATTTAGATTTAAATTGTCCAGTGCGCGTTCGGACAAAGTAAACATTGTAGAGGCGTTTTATTCGGAGCGGACTGATTGCCGGTTAAGACCTCAAAAATAAAGGCGAAATCATGAGTCCAACATCATTGCAAAGTCACTTCGAGATATTTGAACAAGACAAATCGATGCAGCAGTTTGGTGAGATTTTTATTGAGGCGTTAACCCGTCATCTCGGAAATTTAAAAATACCAGGTAGAGCTATATTCGACAATTTTCGGAGGGGCCCCCTGTTCGCGCAGGTCGATCAAATAGCTGAGATTCAGAATGCAATGCACGAAGTACTTTGCCATCCGACCACTCAAGAAGCTCAGACTTACGCCGAAAATACATTTAAAGCCTTTCTCAGAAAAAACAAGACAGACACAGGTGTTTTGAAATTTTTCAATGGATGGAATGAAACCCACAAAACAACGAGCTTAGTCTCTGCCAAAATTATCATGCGTTTATCTGCGGATGCTCTATCCGTATCTGCCGAAAAGCGAGCTGGATACCATAAGGTTATGGCACACATGCATGAGGTTGCGAAAGATGATTTCGGCCTTGGGCACAAGGGGCATGATGGCATGTACGGTTATATGACGGAGGCCTTTGGAGCTCCTGGCTGGGTAGAAAGTCAGTATAAAGTTGATGAGTGTGAAGAGTTCTCTGTATTCCTCTACGCTACTGGCGTAGCGGAACATAAATCCCCCCTTGAATTCTATTGAACATAAACAATCCATCATGGATGCTATGATGGTTTCCATCGCTTCAGAGCTTTGGAGCGGGCGAGAATATAATTTCATCGCTCAATACATTGAGAAAAAACTTATTTCTTTCAATCCCTTGTTGAGTCGCAACGTTCAAAATCTGCGAAATGCAAAAGGATATGTATTGGGTCATGCTGGAGAAGTAGAAAGCAAGCACGGCCTACATGCTTTGGCAGCAGCACAAACTTATGGTCGAACGGTAGACCTGAAATTTGAGGTTGATCGCCTAAAAAAATAATGCTCGATTACAATCAGCGTGTCGGAAAAGCATTCAATTTTTTTGCATGCGGCTTTGATCTCGACAAGTCAGTGATACTCATCTTGGATTCTCGTATGTCCAAGCCTCCAGGGCCTTCTCAGGCAGCTTTAAGCATGCTATATGTTAGTCGGTATAATATACTCCGATTGATCTTCTATGATCGTATAGTAAGTTGGTCGGAGTCTCTGAATATCCGCTGGGTCGAATTTAATAATACCTGGTTTAAGAATGCAAATCCTGGCAGGATATTTTATATGGATTTTGAGCACGCCTTAATTGCGTTGGGTTTTTTTGCTTTTTGCGGTGGCTTGATTGATGCGGCCGTTGGAGGCGGCGGACTTGTACAGCTACCCGCACTTTTACACGCTTTACCTCAATACAGTTTGGCTACGGTTTTTGGAACCAACAAGCTGGCGGTTTTAGCGGGTAATTTTTCTTCCATATTCACCTATCTCAAAAGAATAAAAATCATATGGAAGCTTATGCTTCCGATTATGATTTCAGCTTTTGTATTTTCCTTCTTTGGCGCCCTCTCTGTTTCGCTCGTTCCCAAGAGGCTCATGGAGTATGTTGCTTTCTTTGTTTTGATCGTGATGGCTACTTATACTTTTGTAAAAAAGGACTTGGGTCGGGTCAGTTCCAATATTCAAGTCGGAAAGAAAGAAACTTTGCTAGGGTTTTTTTGGGGTGGGTTAATCGGGTTTTATGATGGCGTGTTCGGACCCGGTAGCGGCAGCCTTCTGCTTTTTGTTTTTGTAAGGTGTTTTGGATTCGATTTTCTAAATGCATCCGCTTCAGCAAAGTTGGTTAATTTAGGAACATTTAGCGCGGCGCTAATATTTTTTATCCCGTCTGGTAACGTTTTATGGACCCTGGGTGGAGTCGTTGCCGCCTGCAATATTGCAGGCTCTATCACTGGGGCTTTTTTAGCGCTGCGTTATGGAAGTGGCTTTATTCGGATATTCTTTTTGATTTTACTTGTGTTTCTCATTGGCAGGATGGGGGTGTCCATATTCTTATAAATCAAACCGTTTGTCAGTGAACGACAAAAAACAGGTTGTCGCCTTTACCCAATCCAATTCTGAATCAGTAATCCTCCCCTCGCTCGGTAATATCCTTCTCCACAGGGGGCGCATTGGGATCCTGGCCAACCGGAAATTTCCCCTTGAGATTCCAGGCAAAGGCGATGATCTCGGCGATGGTCCGGTACAACTCCTCCGGAATACTGTCGCCCAACTCCATCCGCGCCAGCAGTTTCACCAGTTCGGCATTCTCGTAGATCGGCACTTCATAGTCGCGGGCCAGCTTCAGGATGGCTTCGGCCAGCTCCTCGTCGCCCTTGGCGGTGAGGGTCGGGGCTTGCTGGCCGTCGTACTTGAGGGCGATGGCCTGGCGTGGAGTGTTGGGATTCTTCATGCGGTTTCGTCGACCCAGCGTTGGTCCAGTCGGGTTTGCTTGCCCTGGGGGGGCGTGCCCTGATGGCAATCGAGGTCGCTGACATTCAGGCCCGAGGCCCGCAGGCGTTCACGCAACTCGCCCAGCTGGCTGGCGATCAGGCTGGCGGTGTAGGGACGTTCGGCCCATAACTGGCTGGACAGGCTGCCCCGCACCAACTGTGCCTGGACTTGCAGCGGCCCCAGCGGTTCCAGGTCAAAGGCCAGCTCCACTCGCCACAGTTGTTCCTTCTGCTCGCGCTTTTCGCGTTTTTCCTGCTCGTGTGTCGGCTCCTTTTCCTCATGCTGGATCTTGATCTGCAAAGGCACGATGTCCTGTAGGTTGCGCATGGGGATTTCCAGTTGCCAGGTGGTCTGCAGATTGCCCTCAGGGGTGCGCCCGGTCTGTTCCAGGCTGGAAAGCTGATGGCTTTGCAGGCGCGAAACGGCGGCCGCGGCCAGGCGCAGGAGGCCTTCCAGGTCGCCATCGTCGGTGAGGCTTTGCAGCAGGCGCGAGGGCAGGGGAAAACTGATCGGCTGGGTCGGTTCGCCGACCTGGCCGAGGGTGCCCAGGGCACTGCGGACGAAACCCGGTAGGGCGCGCGCGAGCAGGCTGGCGGTGATTGCGGGATCGAAGCTCGGGCTGCCGGGCAATTGCGGCATGATCTGGGCGATCAGGCGCAGCAGGTTGCTCTTGAGGTCGGGTGTCAGCGCCGGGTTCTGCCCTTGCAACAGATTGGCTTCGAGGAACAGTCCGCTGTTTTGCAGGGCCTGGGCCAGGCCCTTGGGGTTGCTCAACTGGTTGATGTCGGGCAGGTCCGCCAGCAGGGTGTTGATGGCCGCGCGCAGGTCGGCGGGCAGGTCGGCGTTCCGGGGCAGGTTCTGCAGGGTACTGATCAGGCTGTCCAGCGAACCTTGCCGACCTTGTTGGGTAATCAGTTGCTGGGCCACCGCCAGTTGGTCCTGGCGGGCGGCCAGTGGCACCAGGCTCAGGCTCTGCGCGCCCTGCACCAAGGCGCTCAGCAGGCTGCCGATGCGCAGTGGCTGCGGGCTGTCGAGGGTCAGGGTGGTACCGCTCAGGGCCGTATTGAGCAGAGTCACCAACGAGCGATAGACCGCCGGCTGTCCGGGTGTCTGTGGCAGTAACTGGGCGGTCATGACCTTGCCTTGCAGCAAGGTGCCGACCGGCAGTTGTGTGGTATCCAGGCGGGTCAGGGCGGCGATACTGGCACTCAGCGCCTGCTGTACGGTGATCGCCAGGTTGCCGGGCGACGGTTGGGTCACCGCGACACTGGTGCCTTCTGGCAGCGGTTGGTTGCTGCTGGCCTGTACGGTGGTCTGGCGACCGTTGTCGGTGGTGACCTTGAGCAGTAACTGGAAGGTCTGGTCGGTCTGCTTGAGGGAGAGGACTTCGGCTTGGGCGCTTTGCCCGGGAGCGATCAGGCCGGCGAGCGGCGGTGTCAGTTGCAGCAGTTCGCTGGCCAGCAGCATCGGACGGCTGTTGGCCGGGATCAACTGGGGCAGGGGGAGGATGGTGAGTTCGCCTGTCATCGGGTCGCAGCCTGTCGAAATAGCCCTCTTTGGAGTAGGGCATCGCATGTATAATGCGGTCTATCTCCGAAGTGTGTCCAAAATAGCGCAAAAATTGACACAGCTCTGTAGGTCGAGCTGCAAAAGCATTTATTCTGCTTCACTTTAACGGCTGCGCCCGTGTCGACTTGAACTGTAAAAAGGCCTCGATTATTTGACCAGCCCTCTTCTAGAAGCCTTGGCGCTCGCCTGTGAACGGGACGGGCGGCTGCTCTTCGAGCACCTCCAATTGCAGCTGCGTCCTGGCGACCTGTTGCAGATCAGCGGCCCCAACGGCAGTGGCAAGACCAGTCTGTTGCGCCTGCTGGCGGGCCTGATGCAGCCGACCGCCGGGGAAGTACAGCTTAACGGGCAACCGCTGAATGCCCAGCGCAGCGAGCTGGCGCGGACGCTGTTGTGGATCGGTCATGCCGCCGGGATCAAGGACCTGCTGACCGCCGAAGAGAACCTCAGTTGGCTCTGTGCCCTGCATCGGCCGGCCGGCCGCGAGGCGATCTGGCAGGCCCTGGCGGCAGTCGGGCTGCGCGGTTTCGAGGACGTTTCCTGCCATACCCTGTCCGCCGGCCAGCAGCGCCGCGTGGCCCTGGCCCGTTTGTACCTGGACAGCCCGCCGCTGTGGATTCTCGACGAACCGTTCACCGCCCTGGACAAGCAAGGCGTCGCCCAGCTCGAAGAACACCTGGCCGGCCATTGCGAACGCGGCGGCATGGTCGTGCTGACCACCCACCACAGCCTGGCCCGCGTGCCGGCCGGTTATCGCGATCTCGACCTGGGGCGGTGGGCCGCATGAGTGTCTTCGGCTTGTTGTTCGCCCGTGAGGCACGCCTGTTGTTTCGTCGTCCGGCGGAGCTGGCCAATCCGCTGGTGTTCTTCGCCATTGTGATCGCGTTGTTCCCGTTGGCGGTCGGTCCCGAGACAAATATGTTGCAAACCTTGTCTCCGGGCCTGCTCTGGGTGGCGGCCCTGTTGTCCGTCCTGCTCTCGCTGGACGGGCTTTTCCGCAGTGATTTCGAGGACGGTTCGCTGGAACAGTGGGTCCTTTCGTCGCACCCCCTGGCGCTTCTGGTTTTGGCCAAGGTACTGGCACACTGGGTTTTTTCCGGCCTGGCCCTGGTCCTGCTCGCGCCTTTGCTGGCGTTGATGCTCGGATTACCGAGTGCCTGCTTGCCGGTGCTGTTGTTATCGCTACTCTTGGGTACGCCGGTACTGAGTCTGCTCGGTGCGGTAGGGGCGGCCCTGACGGTGGGATTGAAGCGTGGTGGCCTGTTACTGGCGCTGTTGATCCTGCCGCTGTACATCCCGGTACTGATTCTCGGCAGCGGGGCCTTGCAGGCCGCGTTGCAGGGCATGCCGGCCACGGGTTACCTGCTCTGGCTGGGCAGCCTGGCCGCCCTGGCGGTGACCCTGACACCTTTTGCAATAGCGGCTGGCCTGAAGATCAGCGTCGGCGAATAATGAGGTCTGGTCCGTTGATGACCAGCGAAGACCCTTGGATGTACCGTGATGAACTGGACTTGGTTTCATAAGCTGGGCTCGCCCAAATGGTTCTATGGCATCAGCGGGCGCCTGTTGCCCTGGCTGAGCGTGGCCGCCGTACTGCTGATCGGTACCGGGGTGGTCTGGGGCCTGGCCTTCGCGCCGCCGGACTACCAGCAGGGCAACAGCTTTCGCATCATCTACATCCACGTGCCGGCAGCCATGCTGGCCCAGTCCTGCTATGTGATGCTGGCGGTCTGTGGTGTGGTGGGGCTGGTGTGGAAGATGAAACTGGCCGACGTCGCGTTGCAATGCGCCGCGCCCATCGGTGCCTGGATGACCGCCGTGGCGCTGCTCACCGGGGCCATCTGGGGCAAGCCGACCTGGGGCGCATGGTGGGTCTGGGATGCGCGCCTGACCTCGATGCTGATCCTGCTGTTCCTCTATTTCGGCCTGATCGCCCTGGGCAACGCCATCACCAATCGCGACAGCGCCGCCAAGGCCTGCGCGGTGCTGGCGATTGTCGGGGTGATCAATATCCCGATCATCAAATACTCGGTGGAGTGGTGGAGCACCCTGCACCAGGGCTCGACCTTCAGCCTGACCGAAAAACCGGCGATGCCGGCTGAGATGTGGCTGCCGCTGTTGCTGACGGTGCTGGGTTTCTATTGTTTCTTCGGCGCCGTGGTATTGCTGCGCATGCGCCTTGAAGTGCTCAAGCGCGAAGCACGGGCCAGTTGGGTCAAGGCCGAAGTCCTCAACGAGTTGGGGGTGGCGCGATGAGTTTTGCCACTTTCGGCGATTTTCTCGCCATGGGTCATCACGGCCTGTATGTCTGGTCGGCCTATGGCATCTGCCTGGCCGTGCTGGTCCTGAACGTCGCGGCGCCGATCCTGGCCCGGCGGCGTTACCTGCAACAAGAGGCGCGTCGTCTGCGCCGGGAGAATGCCAAGTGAACCCGCTGCGCAAAAAGCGCCTGATCATCATCCTCGCCATCCTGGTCGGCGTCGGCGCCGCCGTGGGCCTGGCCTTGAGTGCGCTGCAGGAAAACATCAACCTGTTCTACACTCCGACCCAGATCGCCAATGGCGAAGCGCCCCACGGCACACGGATTCGCGCCGGCGGCATGGTCGAGAAAGGCTCGTTGCAACGTTCCGGCGATTCGCTGGACGTGACGTTCGTGGTCACCGATTTCAACAAGTCCGTCACCATTACCTATCGCGGCATCCTCCCGGACCTGTTCCGCGAAGGGCAGGGCATCGTTGCCCTGGGCAAGCTGAATGCCGCCGGTGTGGTGGTGGCCGATGAAGTGCTGGCCAAGCACGATGAGAAATACATGCCGCCGGAAGTCACCAAGGCGTTGAAGGACAGCGGTCAATCCGCCCCGACGCAAGCCAAGGAGGGTTGATCAATGATTCCTGAGTTGGGCCATCTGGCCATGATCCTCGCGTTGTGCTTTGCCCTGGTGCAAGCCAGCGTCCCGCTGTTCGGCGCCTGGCGCGGCGACCGCCTGTGGATGAGCCTGGCGCGGCCGGCGGCCTGGGGGCAGTTCGCCTTCCTGGTGTTCGCCTTCGGGGTGCTGACCTACGCCTTCATGACCGATGATTTTTCCGTCAGTTATGTTGCCAACAACTCCAACAGCGCCTTGCCCTGGTACTTCAAGTTCAGTGCCGTGTGGGGCGCCCACGAAGGTTCGTTGCTGCTCTGGGCGCTGATCCTCGGTGGCTGGACCTTTGCCGTCTCGGTCTTTTCCCGGCAACTGCCGCAGGTGATGCTGGCCAGGGTGCTGGCGGTGATGGGGATGATCAGCACCGGCTTCCTGCTGTTCCTGATCCTCACCTCCAACCCGTTCTCGCGGATCCTGCCGCAGATCCCGGCGGACGGTCGCGACCTCAACCCGTTGTTGCAGGACGTCGGCCTGATCGTTCACCCGCCGATGCTCTACATGGGCTATGTCGGCTTCTCGGTGGCCTTCGCCTTCGCCATCGCCGCCTTGCTCGGCGGCCGTCTCGACGCCGCCTGGGCGCGCTGGTCGCGGCCCTGGACCATTGTCGCCTGGGCGTTCCTGGGGGTCGGTATCACCCTCGGCTCCTGGTGGGCCTACTACGAACTCGGCTGGGGCGGCTGGTGGTTTTGGGACCCGGTGGAAAACGCCTCGTTCATGCCCTGGCTGGTGGGCACGGCGCTGATCCACTCCCTGGCGGTCACGGAAAAACGCGGGGTGTTCAAGAGCTGGACCGTGCTCCTGGCCATTGCGGCGTTTTCCCTGAGCCTGCTGGGGACCTTCCTGGTGCGTTCCGGGGTGTTGACCTCGGTGCATGCCTTTGCCTCCGACCCGGCGCGCGGGGTGTTCATCCTGATCTTCCTGCTGTTCGTGGTCGGTGGATCGCTGACCCTGTTCGCCCTGCGCGCGCCCGTGGTGAAAAGCCATGTCGGCTTCGACCTGTGGTCGCGGGAAACCCTGCTGCTGGGTAACAACCTGGTGCTGGTGGTGGCGGCCTCGATGATCCTGCTGGGCACCTTGTATCCGCTGGTGCTTGATGCCCTCAGTGGCGCCAAGCTGTCGGTCGGCCCGCCGTACTTCAATGCCTTGTTCATCCCGCTGATGGCGCTGCTGATGGTGGTGATGGCGGTCGGCGTGCTGGTGCGCTGGAAAGACACCCCGGTGAAATGGCTGGTGGGCATGCTGACCCCGGTGTTGCTGGGTAGCGTTGCCCTGGCGGTGGTGGCCGGGCTGGTCTATGGCGATTTCAACTGGGCGGTGCTGGCGACCTTCCTGCTGGCGGCCTGGGTGCTGCTGGCCGGCGTCCGCGACATCCTCGACAAGACCCGCAACAAGGGCCTGATCAAGGGCCTGCAGAGCCTGACCCGCAGCTATTGGGGCATGCAGCTGGCGCACCTGGGTATCGCGGTCTGCGCCCTGGGCGTGGTGCTGTCGAGCCAGGAGAGCGCCGAGCGTGACCTGCGCATGGCGCCGGGCGAGTCCATGGAACTGGGCGGCTATCACTTCATCTTCGAAGGCGCCAAGCATGTCGAGGGGCCGAACTTCACCTCGGACAGAGGCACGATCCGGGTCATTGAAAACGGCAAGGAAGTGGCGTTGCTGCACCCGGAGAAACGCTTGTACACCGTGCAGCAATCGATGATGACCGAAGCCGGGATCGACGCCGGTTTCACCCGTGACCTCTACGTCGCCCTCGGCGAGCCGCTGGAAAACGGCGCCTGGGCGGTGCGGGTGCACGTCAAGCCGTTCGTCCGCTGGATCTGGTTCGGCGGCCTGCTGACCGCCTTGGGCGGTGCCCTGGCGGCGCTGGACCGGCGTTATCGGGTCAAGGTGAAAAGCCGCGTGCGTGAAGCACTGGGCCTGAGTGGAGCGACGGCATGAAGCGTTGGTTGATGGTATTGCCGCTGGCGGCGTTTCTGCTGATGGCTGTATTCCTTTATCGTGGTTTGTACCTGGATCCCTCCGAGCTGCCGTCGGCGATGATCGGCAAGCCGTTCCCGGCGTTCGCGTTGCCCAGCGTGCAGGGTGACAAGCAACTGAGCGTGGCCGACCTGCAAGGCAAGCCGGCGCTGGTGAATGTCTGGGGCACCTGGTGCATTTCCTGCCGGGTCGAGCACCCGGTGCTGAACAAACTGGCCCAGCAGGGCGTGCTGATCTATGGCGTCAACTACAAGGATGACAATGCCGAGGCATTGAAGTGGCTGAAGGATTTCCATAATCCCTACCAGCTGAATATCCGTGACGATCAAGGCTCCCTGGGCCTGGACCTGGGGGTGTATGGTGCGCCGGAGACCTTCTTCATCGATGCCAAGGGCGTGATTCGCCACAAGTACGTCGGGGTCATCGACGAGACGGTCTGGCGCGAGCAACTGGCGAGTGTGTATCAGTCGCTGGTGGACGAGGCCCGGCCATGAAGCGCTGGTTAGCCGCGGTCGCCCTGGGCCTGGCCGGCATGGCCCATGCCGCCATCGACACCTATGAGTTCGCCAACGACGCCGAGCGTGAACGCTTTCGCGACCTGACCAAGGAACTGCGCTGCCCCAAGTGCCAGAACCAGGACATCGCCGATTCCAATGCGCCGATTGCCGCTGACCTGCGCCGGGAGATTTTCCGCATGCTCGGCGAGGGCAAGGACAATCAGCAGATCATCGATTTCATGGTCGATCGTTATGGCGACTTCGTGCGCTACAAGCCGGCCCTGAGCGGCAAGACCGCCTTGCTCTGGTTCGGCCCGGCCGGCCTGCTGCTGGGTGGCTTCGGCGTGATTGCGCTGATCATCCGCCGCCGTCGTGTCGAGGGCGCCGCCGCCCCGGACGCGCTTTCCGCCGAGGAGCGCCAGCGCCTCGACCACCTGCTGGATAAGAAAACCGAATGATTGATTTCTGGCTCGCTACAGGTCTGTTGTTACTGATTGCCCTGAGTTTCCTGTTGATCCCGATCCTGCGCGAGCGTCGCGTGCAGCGCGAGGAAGACCGCACCGCATTGAACGTCGCGCTCTACCAGGAGCGTGTCGCCGAGTTGCAGGCGCAACAGGTTGAAGGCGTGCTCAGCGCCGAACAGATGGACAGCGGTCGGGCGGAAGCGGCCCGCGAGCTGCTGGCCGATACCGAAGGTGTAGCGCCGGCTCGCGTCTCGCGGCTGGGCAAGCCGCTGCCGCTGCTGGCGGCGTTGCTGGTGCCGGTGCTGGGCCTGGTGCTGTATTTGCATTTTGGTGCCAGCGACAAGGTCGAGTTGACCCGTGAATTCGCCCAGGCACCGCAATCCGTGGAAGAGATGACCCGGCGCCTGGAACGGGCGGTGGCGGCCCAGCCGGACTCCGCCGAGGGCCTGTATTTCCTCGGGCGGGCCTATATGGCCCAGGATCGCGCGGCCGATGCGGCGAAGGCTTTCGAGCGGGCGGTCAAGGTGGCCGGACGCCAGCCGGAGTTGCTCGGGCAGTGGGCTCAGGCGCAGTACTTTGCCGACGGCAAGCGCTGGTCGCCGCAGGTCCAGGCGCTGACCGACGAAGCCCTCAAGATCGACCCGAAGGAAGTCACCAGCCTCGGGCTGTTGGGGATCGCGGCGTTTGAAGGGGAACGTTACCAGGAGGCCATCGACTACTGGAAGCGCCTGTTGGTGCAATTGCCGCCGGACGACAACTCCCGGGCGGCGTTGCAGGGCGGTATCGACCGCGCCAGTGAAAAGCTGGTGGCGAGCGGTGGCAAGGTCAAGGTCGCCGAGGTGCCTGTGGTCAAGGCCGCGCTGTTGAAAGTGCGGGTGGATCTGGCGGCGGAGCTGAAAGCCAAGGTCCAGCCGGGCGACAGTGTCTTCATCTTTGCCCGGGCCACCCAGGGGCCGCCCGCGCCGCTGGCGGCCAAGCGCCTGACTGTCGCCGACCTGCCGGCCACCGTCGAACTGGGGGATGCGGACGCAATGATGCCGCAATTGAAACTGTCGAACTTTCCTGAAGTCCAACTGGTTGCACGGGTATCCCGCGCCGGCCAACCGACGGCGGGCGAGTGGATCGGGCGCAGCCGGCCGTTGGCCAGCAGCACCGCCGCGCAACAGAACCTGACCATCGACAGCCCGGACAAATAGAGAATTCGCCATGACCGCCATCGCTCGCTTCACCCTGTTAACGCTGGTCCTGGGGTTGAGCGCTTGTGCGGTGCATCGCCCGCCGCCGGAGGGGCCGACGATCCCGCCTGCCGGTCCGACGACCCAACCTTATCCATCGGGTACGCCGGGCAGGCCGATCCCACCGAGCAAACCACGTCCGAGCTTCTCGCCGACTTTTGCCCCACCGCCGGGTGGTAACAGTCATTGGGACGGGCAGATGGGCGTCTATGTCCTCGACAATCAGTCCAACACCTTTTATCGCCAGCGCACCTACTACCGCTGGAGCAACGGCTGGAGCCGCGCCATCAGCCCCAACGGGCCCTGGGAGGACACCGATATCCATGGCGTGCCGCCGGGGTTGAGCAAGCAGTTCGGGCAGTGAGTGAGAACGGTTTATCTCCCATCCAAGGAACCTGGTACCCCATGAATTCGATTTTCGGCAAGTTGGCCCGCCGTAGTGCGTTGGCCTCGGCGATGAGCCTGGCGGTATTGATCTCTGCTGGCCTTGCCCAGGCCGCCGATGCCCCGGCCCAGCGGGTGGCGGTGCGCGGTGAAATCACGGCGCTCGACGGCGATGCCCTCAAGGTCCATACCATTGGCAATGAAGATGTCACGGTAGGCCTGAGCAAGGACACCCAGGTACGCGCTGTGACCCTCGCCAAGCTCTCGGATATCAAACCCGGCAGCTACATCGGCACGGCAGCGATGCCTGGCCCGGATGGCACGCTGACGGCGATGGAAGTGCATGTATTCCCGCCGGAGCTGGCCGGTACCGGGGACGGTCACCGGCCATTCGATCTGGCGCAGGGCAGCACCATGACCAATGGCCGGGTGGGTGAGTTGAAGGTCGCCAATGGGCGGACCCTGACCCTGAGCTACAAAGGCGGGGAGAAGAAGGTCGTGGTGCCGGACGATGTGCCCGTGGTCAATCTGCTGCCAGGCGATCGCAGCTTGCTCAAGCCGGGGGTGAAGGTGGTGCTGTTTGCCCAGCAGGGCGCGGATGGCAAGTTGACAGCGGCGGGGATTTCGGCAGGCAAGGATGGGCTCAAGCCGCCGATGTAGCGGCCGTTCCATTGTCTCGAACACACCGCCCCCCCTGTAGGAGCCGGCAAGCCGGCTCCTACAGGGGGGGCGGTGTGTTCAATGCCGCGTGGTATCAGTTACTTGCCGTTGTAGATCTGATCGAACACGCCACCATCATTGAAGTGGGTCTTTTGCACTGTGCGCCAGTCTCCGAAGGTCTTTTCCACCGAGAGGAAGTCGACTTTCGGGAAGCGGTCGGTGAACTTGGCCAGCACCTGCGGATCACGCGGGCGCAGGTAGTTGTTGGCGGCGATTTCCTGGCCTTCCGGCGACCACAGGTACTTCAGGTATTCCTCGGCCGCCGCGCGGCTGCCTTTCTTGTCGACCACCTTGTCGACCACGCTCACCGGTGGCTCGGCCTCGGCGGACACGCTCGGATAGACCACTTCGAACTGGTCGCGGCCGAACTCGCGGGCAATCATTTCCGCTTCGTTCTCGAAGGTCACCAGCACGTCGCCGATCTGGTTGGTCATGAAGGTGGTGGTTGCCGCGCGACCGCCGGTATCGAGCACCGGGGCCTGCTTGAACAGCTTGCCGACAAACTCCTTGGCCTTGTTCTCGTCACCGCCGTTCTTCAGTACATAGCCCCAGGCCGACAGGTAGGTATAGCGGCCGTTACCCGAAGTCTTGGGGTTCGGCACGATTACCTGGACACCGTCCTTGAGCAGGTCCGGCCAGTCTTTCAGGGCCTTGGGGTTGCCCTTGCGGACGATGAACACGGTGGCGGAAGTGAACGGTGCGCTGTTGTTCGGCAGGCGCGTGACCCAGTTGTCCGGCACCAGCTTGCCGTTGTCCACCAGGGCGTTGATGTCGGTGGCCATGTTCATGGTGATCACGTCCGCCGGCAGGCCGTCGATGACCGAGCGCGCCTGTTTGCTGGAGCCGCCGAAGGACATCTGCAAGGTGATGTTTTCATTGTGTTCGGCCTGCCAGTGCTTCTGGAACGCCGCGTTGTAGTCCTTGTAGAAGTCACGCATCACGTCGTAGGAAACGTTCAGCAAGGTCGGTGCGGCCTGGGCCAGGCTGGCAAAGGCCAAGCCAGCGGCCAAAAGTGAGGCGCCAAAGAGTTTTTTCACTGCGCAGTCCTTGTTTCAGCTGAGAGAGGGGCAATTTGCCAGCAACTATAACGGCGCTGACATAGTCATTTAAAGATTAAAAAATACTTTGCTTATTCTATTTTATTGTATAGAGCATTGCCGCAGCGAGAGCAGAAAGAGGCTTCCGGCTCGTGGCTGTTTTTCCCGCAGACCGGGCAGTCGTGCTTGTGCGAGTCACCGCGCATGGCGCTGGCCAATTCGGCGGTGAAGATCCCGGTGGGCACGGCGATAATCGAGTAACCGGTGATCATCACCAGGGATGAAATTACCTGGCCCAGCACGGTCTTGGGCACGATATCGCCATAACCCACGGTGGTGAGGGTAACGATAGCCCAGTAGATCCCCTTGGGAATGCTGGTAAAGCCATGTTCCGGGCCTTCGACCACGTACATCAGGGTGCCGAACACGATCACCAGGGTGCAGACGCTGAGCAGGAATACCAGGATCTTCTGCTTGCTGCCGCGCAGGGCGTCGAGCAGGTAATGCGCCTGTTTCAGGTATGGGCCGAGCTTGAGTACCCGGAAGATCCGCAGCATGCGGATGATGCGGATGATCAGCAGGTACTGGGCGTCGCTGTAGTAGAGCGCGAGGATCCCCGGCACGATGGCCAGCAGGTCCACCAGCCCGTAGAAGCTGAAGGCATAGCGCAGCGGCCGTGGCGAGCAGTACAGGCGCAGCAGGTACTCGATGGCGAAGATGACGGTGAAGCCCCATTCGATATAGGCCAGGGCGTCGGCGAAGGTCTGGTGGAAACTCTCGATGCTGTCGAGGATCACGATCACCAGGCTGGCGAGGATGATCAACAGGAGGATTTTGTCGAAGCGCCTGCCGGCGATGGTGTCGGTCTGGAAAACCATGACGTAGAGCCGCTGGCGCCAGTCGTTGTTGCTGTTCATGAGGTGTTGCCCAAGCTTATGGATGCGGGAAGCGTGGGGGATTGCCGGTCAATGCGCAAGCCGGGGGGCTTTGGCGGGAGCATTGGGTGCACTTCCACAGGGCTTTGCGGCGTTTTCAGGATTCCGTTTCCTTTGCCGGCCAGCATTGGGTTTGCTGTCTGCTGTTGCTTGTCTGGTGCAAGACACGGGCCCCGGCCTGAACCAGCCAGGAGGCGAGGATAAAGGGCGCGGTCAGCGGCGCCAGGCCGAGGGCGGAAAAACCGGGTGTCAGCAGGCTCGCCAGGAGTATGCCGATCAGCGCGGGCCAGGGTGTTCGCTGCCGTTGGCTCAGGGCGAGGGCGACCAGCGCCGGGTTGTAGCCGGCCAGTCCGAGCTGGGTGTGGGACGCCGGATCGTGCAGGAGGGTCAAGGCCAGTCCGACGGTGCTGCCGAGGAGCGCCCAGAAGGCGGCGCGGCGATTGGCGAGCAGCAGTCCGATGAGGATCGACAAGGCCGCCAGGGGCTGGTCGAGGAACATGATCTGGCCCAGGCTGATAAAGACGGCGTTGGCGTAGGCAATGGTGTTATCGAGGGCGGGTGGCAGGCTGTTCGGTTGGGCGACGGTTATGCAGGCCAGCAGCAACCAGCCCAGGCCGACGAAGGGCGCGGTGTAGGCGGGCAGGCTCTGGGCGTCGCCGGCATGTTTGAGCCATTGCCGGACCAGGATCGCGCTCAGGCCGGAGGCGGCGATGATCAGCGGCGGGAGCCATGTCGACCAGGGCAATTGCTGGCTGAGCAGCAGGCCCAGCAGCACGCCGTTGTAGCTGTAGAGACCGGCCTGGCGTTCGGCCTTGGGGTAGTCGCGACGTTGGGCGGTGAGCAGGCCGGCAAGACCGCCGAGCAGCGCGCCGCCGAGCAGGGCCGGTGCGCTCAGGAGTATCGCCAGCAGGCAGCACAGGCCGCAGAGCGGATGGCACTGCAGGAATATCTGGCTGAAGCCGTTGAGCAGGGCGGTTGCCCAGTCCGGGCAGTGGGGTGTGTTGGGCGTCTTCGGCATGCTGATGTGTCAGGGGGATTCTTTGGGGGCGCAAGACCGCTTTCGCGAGCAAGCTCTGCTCCTACAGGATCTGCGCTCGACGCAACATTCTGGGAGCCGGCTTGCCGGCGATGGCGACCGAGCAGGCAATGCACGGCTCACGGGCCTCAGCGCGGCAAGCTCGCTCCTACAGTTGAGCGCGTGCAGCCGGGAGGGGGCTAGCGCTCGCGAATCGAGAAATTCGCCATATGCTCCAGGCCCTTGATCAGCGCCGAATGGTCCCACTGGCTGCCGCCGATGGCCGCGCAAGTGTTGAACACCTGCTGGGCATTCGCGGTGTTGGGCAGGTTGATATTCAACTCGCGGGCACCGGCCAGGGCCAGATTCAGGTCCTTCTGGTGCAGGCTGATGCGGAAGCCCGGGTCGAAGGTACCCTTGATCATGCGCTCGCCATGCACTTCGAGGATCTTCGACGAGGCAAAGCCGCCCATCAGGGCCTCACGTACCTTGGCCGGGTCGGCGCCGTTCTTCGCGGCGAACAACAGCGCTTCGGCCACTGCCTGGATATTCAGGGCGACGATGATCTGGTTCGCCACCTTGGCGGTCTGGCCGTCACCGTTGCCGCCCACCAGGGTGATGTTCTTGCCCATGTGCTGGAACAGCGGCAGGGCGCGGGCGAAGGCCTGGGCGTCGCCGCCGACCATGATGCTCAGGGTCGCGGCCTTGGCGCCGACTTCACCGCCGGACACCGGGGCGTCGAGGTACTGCGCGCCCTGCTCGTTGATCCTGGCCGCGAACGCCTTGGTGGCAGTGGGCGAGATCGAACTCATATCGATGACGATTTTGCCCGGACCGACGCCGGCGGCAATCCCGTCGGCACGCAACAGCACGTCTTCGACCTGCGGCGTGTCCGGCACCATGACGATGATGAACTCGGCTTCCCGGGCCACTTCCTTCGGGCTCGCCAGAGCTACCGCGCCGGCATTGATCAGGTCGACCGGGGCGGCGTCGTGGTGGTTGGACAGGAACAGGCTGTGACCTGCCTTTTGCAGATTGGCGGCCATGGGATGGCCCATGATGCCGGTGCCGATAAAACCGATTTTAGCCATGATAAGGTCCTCTTTTTCTTATATCGCGTTATGGGTTTTCAGCCAGCCCAGCCCGGCTTCGGTGCTGGTCAGCGGCTTGTATTCGCAGCCGACCCAGCCCTGGTAACCGATGCGCTCCAGGTGCTCGAACAGGAACCGGTAGTTGATTTCCCCGGTTCCCGGTTCATGCCGCCCGGGGTTGTCGGCCAGTTGCACATGGTTGATCTCGGCCAGGTGCTCGGACAGGCGCCGCGCCAGGTCACCTTCCATGATCTGCATGTGGTAGATGTCGTATTGCAGGAACAGGTTGGCGCTGCCCACCTGATGGCGGATCGACAGGGCCTGTGCCGTGGTGTTCAGGTAGAAGCCGGGGATGTCGCGGGTGTTGATCGCTTCCATCACCAGGCGGATGCCGACGGCTTCAAGCTTGTCGGCGGCATACTTGAGGTTGGCGACGAAGGTCTTTTCCAGCACAGCCTCGTCGACGCCCCGGGGGCGGATGCCGGCCAGGCAGTTGAGCTGGGTATTGCCCAGCACCTGTGCATAGGCGATGGCCAGGTCGACCCCGGCGCGGAACTCCTCGACCCGCTCCGGGTGGCAGGCAATCCCGCGTTCGCCCTTGGCCCAGTCGCCGGCCGGCAGGTTGAACAGCACCTGGGTCAGGCCATGGCTGTCGAGTTGTGCCTTGATCTCGGCTGAGCTGAAGTCGTAGGGGAACAGGTACTCCACACCGCTGAAACCGGCAGCGGCGGCGGCCTTGAAACGGGCCAGGAACTCCTGTTCGGTGAACAGCATGGACAGGTTGGCGGCAAAGCGTGGCATGGTGATCTCCTTGCGAATCGATACAAAGCATTTGGGCAGACCGCGGGCGCAACGCGTGCTCTCGGGAGGAGATCACCAGCGCCCGCGGATCGTGTTTATGCCCGGATGGATCAGTCGAGCAGCGCAATCGCCGTCGGCGCATCGTTGCCGACCAGCGCCAGGTCCTCGAACTCGTTGATAGCGTTGATCTCGGTGCCCATGGAGATATTGGTCACCCGCTCGAGGATGATCTCGACAATCACCGGCACCCTGAACTCCTCGATCATGGCCTGGGCCTGACGCAGCGCGCCCTGGATCTGCTCCGGCTCGAACACCCGCAGGGCCTTGCAACCCAGGCCCTCGGCGACGGCCACGTGGTCCACGCCATAGCCGTTGAGCTCGGGAGCATTGAGATTGTCGAAGGACAGCTGCACGCAGTAGTCCATGTCGAAGCCACGCTGGGCCTGGCGGATCAACCCCAGGTAGGAGTTGTTCACCACCACATGGATATACGGCAGCTTGAACTGCGCGCCCACCGCCAGTTCCTCGATCATGAACTGGAAGTCATAGTCGCCGGACAGTGCCACCACCTTGCGGTTCGGGTCGGCCTTGACCACCCCCAGAGCGGCCGGAATGGTCCAGCCCAGGGGGCCGGCCTGGCCGCAGTTGATCCAGTGCCGTGGCTTGTAGACGTGGAGGAATTGCGCGCCGGCAATCTGCGACAGGCCGATGGTGCTGACATAGCAGGTGTCCTTGCCGAATACCTGGTTCATCTCTTCATAGACGCGCTGGGGCTTGACCGGCACGTTGTCGAAGTGGGTCTTGCGCTGCAGGCTGGCCTTGCGTTGTTGGCAATCGTTCAGCCAGGCACTGCGATCCTTGAGCTTGCCGGCGGCCTGCCATTCATGGGCCACTTCGATAAACATGCTCAGGGCCGCGGCGGCGTCGGAAACGATGCCCAGGTCCGGGGTGAATACGCGGCCGATCTGGGTCGGTTCGATGTCCACGTGAATGAACTTGCGCCCTTCGGTGTAGACCTCGACGGAACCGGTGTGCCGGTTGGCCCAGCGGTTGCCGAGGCCCAGCACCACATCGGATTTGAGCAGCGTGGCGTTGCCGTAGCGGTGGGAGGTTTGCAGCCCGACCATGCCGACCATCAGCGGGTGATCGTCGGGAATCGTGCCCCAGCCCATCAGGGTCGGGATCACCGGAATGCCGGTCAGTTCGGCGAACTCCACCAGCAACGCGCTGGCATCGGCATTGATGATGCCGCCACCGGCCACCAGCAACGGACGTTCGGCCTGGTCGAGCAGGGCCAGCGCCTTCTCGACCTGGATGCGCGTGGCGCCTGGCTTGGCCAGGGGCAGCGGTTGGTAGGCGTCGATATCGAATTCGATCTGGGCCATCTGCACATCGAACGGCAGGTCGATCAGCACCGGGCCGGGACGACCGGAGCGCATCTCATAAAAGGCTTTCTGGAAAGCGTAGGGCACCTGGCCGGGTTCGAGCACGGTGGTCGCCCACTTGGTCACCGGCTTGACGATGTTGGTGATGTCCACGGCCTGGAAGTCTTCCTTGTGCAACCGCGCCCGCGGTGCCTGGCCGGTGATGCAGAGGATCGGGATCGAGTCGGCGCTGGCGCTGTACAGGCCGGTGACCATGTCGGTGCCGGCCGGGCCCGAAGTGCCGATGCACACGCCGATATTGCCGGCCTTGGTACGGGTATAGCCCTCGGCCATGTGCGAGGCGCCTTCGACGTGGCGAGCAAGGACGTGATCGATACCGCCGAGCTTTTGCAACGCGCTGTACAGCGGGTTGATCGCGGCACCGGGAATGCCGAAGGCGGTGTCCACCCCTTCGCGGCGCATCACCAGGACGGCAGCTTCGATTGCTCTCATTTTGCTCATTGTTTTGTGCCTCTTGCGTTTTGTAATTGTATACAAGTTGCTGTGTGGCGAGTTTATTCACGCCGGACGACGCTGGTCAATGCCTTTTCTAAAATGATTGTCAGATTGGTTCTGAGGCCGTTTGTCGGAGATTTTGGTGATTGTTGTTGTGTTTTTGTATACAAAAATATTTAACATTGTGTTCTATTTGTTTGGTCGGACGCCTTCGGAAACGGAGCGTAACGGCTCTCCCTCACTCGATAAGGACGGCACCATGAGCGCTTTAACCTTGAACGTCGCAGTCAACCTGGCCAGCCAGGCGATTTCCGCCGGCCGAGCCATTTCGGCGGCACCGCTGACCATTGCGGTGCTGGATGGCGGTGGTCACCTGGTGACACTGCAACGCGAGGACGGGGCGAGCCTGTTGCGCCCGCAGATCGCCATCGGCAAGGCCTGGGGCGCGATCGCCCTGGGCAAGGGCTCGCGCTTGCTGGCGCTGGACGCGCAGCAACGGCCGGCGTTCGTGGCGGCGTTGAACAGCCTGGGGCAGGGCTGCGTGGTGCCAGCGCCGGGTGGGGTGTTGATTCGTGATCAGGAGGGGCGGGTGATCGGCGCCATCGGGATCACCGGGGATACTTCGGATATCGACGAGCAGTGCGCGATCAGTGCGGTCGAGGCGTTGGGGCTCGTGGCGGACGCCGGGGTGTCAGTCGGATAGGCGGCGATTGCACTGACGCCTTCGCGGGCAAGCTCCGCTCCCACAGTAATTCGCCTCGAACCTCAACTTTGTGTGCGACCGAGAACCTGTGGGAGCGGAGCTTGTCGGGTCGCCGCACCGCCGCGAATGTCGCGAAGCGGTCTATCGATCCGGCTCACAACCTTTGAGCACCAGGCGCACGATGGTCTGCGCCGCCGCCTCATAGTCGGCGTCTTCCAGCTTGGCCTTGCCGGTGATCGAGGAGATCTGCCAGTCGAAATCGGCATAGGTCTGGGTCGCGGCCCAGATGCTGAACATCAGGTGATGGGGATCGAGCGGGGCGATCAGGCCGCGGTCGATCCAGGTCTGGATGCAGGCGATATTGTGCCGGGCCTGGGCGTTGAGCTGTTCCACCTGCTCGGGACTCAGGTGCGGCGCGCCGTGCATGATTTCACTGGCGAAGACCTTGGAGGCGAACGGCAGGTCGCGGGAGATACGGATCTTCGAACGGATATAGCCGGCCAGTACCTCGGCGGGCACGCCCGCCGGGTTGAACGGCGTCGAGGCCCGGAGGATCGGCTCGATAATGCTTTCCAGCACCTCGCGGTAGAGGTTGTCCTTGGATTTGAAGTAGTAGTAGACGTTGGGCTTGGGCAGGCCGGCCTTGGCCGCGATATCGCTGGTTTTGGTGGCGGCGAAGCCCTTGTCGGCGAACTCTTCGCTGGCGGCGCGCAGGATCAGTTCTCGGTTGCGTTCGCGGATGGTGCTCATAAACCAGGTTTTTCCTTGCCGGCCCGGGCGGTTGGGCATGGTAGCACCGGGGTTGCGCAAGGCTCAAGAATGGCCCTTCCACACGTCTGAATGAGCAAAGTCGGTCAGGCCCTTGAGCCCTGCGCTGTCCTCTCGGCCGCCATCGTCGGCAAGCCGGCTCCTACAGGGGATTTGAGCATGACCACGAAATGTGGTGGTGCGCACAACTGTATGAGCCGGCTTGCCGGCGATAGCGCTCGACCCGGCGCCACAGGACTTACGGCAGCATCAGAAGTGGTACTTGATCAACAGGCTCGCGGTGTCCTGGTTGGTCTTGAACTCCCCGCTGCTCTCAAGGCCGTACTTGTTCTTCCAGTAGTCGTACTCGATCCCTACGTACAACTGCTTCTCGCCCCAATGCAGGGCCTTGCCCAGGTCGTACTTGATCTGTGGGTTGAAGTGCAGGTTGGCGTGGTAGGTCCCCCGGGCATTGCGGTCGTTGTCCACCACCCAGTCCATATAGCCGTCGATCAGCACATCGGAGCCGCCCACCGGCAAGGTATAGGACCACACCGGGGTGATCTGCCAGATATTGCTGCCCGGGCGGTTGCTGTCGGTATGGCGCTGGTAGAAGTTCAACTGGAAGTAGTCGAACCCGGGGACGTCCAGGTCGAAGCCGGGGCCGAACAGGTAGGCGTTGGTATCACCTTCGCCGAACTCGTAGGTCATGGCCAGCAGCACGTCCTTGACCGGGCCGAAGGCGAACGAACGGTCGAAGATCTTGCCCATGGACAGGCGCGGGGTGAACTCGCCGTAGTAGGTGTTCGGGCCGAGGCGGGTATCGGCCTTGCCGTTGTAGAAGATCCGGTCGAGGAAGAAGAAGTTGTCGCCGTACTTCCAGGCGTCGGCGTGCTCGAAGGTGACGGTCTGCTGGATCTGCGGGTTGACGGTGAAATTCTTGCCGTACAGGTAGGTCAGGCTGTTGTTCTGCCATTGCAGCAGGTCGCCTGCGCAGGCGGCTCCCGTGCCCAGCAGGGTGGCGGACAATATCAGGCTCGTACAAGTGCGCTTCATGGGTGTGTTCCCTAAGGTCAGTGGTTCGACGAATCCGTCGTTCGGCACTCCGGGTCTGGCGCCGTTTTTCGTTGTTGGCCACCACCGGCTCGCCAGCCGGCCTGCTCCTGGCAAGGGCTGGATCAAGGCAAAAAGAGTCAAAGGCTCCTCGTCCGGCTGTCCGTGAGACAGTCGAGCACGGGGGGCTTCGATGGGCCTTGGGGGTGTCCCGCGCCGGGATAGGCCGGCGCTTGGCTCAGGTGTCGGTGGCGATGGCTGATTCGAGCGGATTCGAGCGGGCGCGCAGCATACTGGCTCGCGCCCAAGGGCTCAAGCACCCCGTGCCAGAGCGCTCGGATCCGCCGGCAAGGGGGTCAGTGCGGCTGCACATGTCCGCTGAGTGCCGCCCGTTCGGCGCCCCCCAGCACGTTGAACAGCAGGTTCAGCGACACCGCGCTCAAGGTCGCCATGGCGATGCCGCTGTGGGTGATCGGGCCCATCCACAGTGGCAGGTGGGCGAAGAACTCCGGTCGCACCACGGGGGATCAGGCCCATGCCGATGCTCACCGCCACCAGCAACTGGTTGCGCCGGTCGGCGATGTCGGCTTCCTGGAGGATCTTGATCCCGGTGGCGGCGACCATGCCGAACATGGCGATGGCCGCGCCGCCCAGCACCGCCGGTGGAATCGAGGCGACCAGGTACGCGGCCTTGGGCAGCAGGCTGAGGACGATCAGGAAGATCCCGGCGACGACGGTCACCGAGCGGCAGCGCACGCCGGTCATCTGCACCAGGCCGATGTTCTGGGCGAAGGAGGAGTGGGTGAAGGTGTTGAAGAAGCCGGCGAGGAACGACGCGCCGGCGTCGCAGAGCAAGCCGCGCCGGAGCATGCGCGGGGTGACATGCTGGCCGGTGATCTTGCCCAGGGCGAGGAACATCCCGGTGGACTCGACGAAGATGATCACCACCACCAGGCACATGGACAGGATCGGTGCCAGGTGAAACTGCGGCAGGCCGAAATGCAGCGGCGTGACCACTTTCAGCCAGGGTGCCTGGGCCAGGCCGCTGAGGTCGACCATGCCGATGGCGCCGGACAGTACATAGCCCAGGAGCATGCCGATCAGTACCGAGATATTCACCCAGAAACCGCGCATGAAGCGGTTGATCAGCAGGATGGTGAGCAGCACCAACGCGGCCACCGTGAGGTAGAGCGGCGAGCCGAATTGGCTCGCGGCACTGCCGCCGCCGGCCCAGTTCACCGCGACCGGGAACAGCGAGAGGCCGATGGCGGTAATCACGGTGCCGGTGACCAGGGGCGGAAAGAAACGCACGATCCTGGACATGAACGGAGCGATCAGCAGGCCGAAGAAACCGGCGGCGATGGTCGCGCCGAAGATCCCGGGCAGGCCGATGCCGGGCATCCCGGCCATGGCCACCATGCTGCCGACGGCGGCGAAACTGGCGCCCATCATGACCGGCATGCGGATGCCCATGGGGCCGATACCGAGGGATTGCACTACGGTGGCGATACCGGCCACCAACAGGTCGGCGTTGATCAGAAAGGCGATTTCCTCACGACCCAGGCCAGCGGCCTGTCCGATGATCAGCGGTACGGCGACGGCGCCGCCATACATCAGCAGAACGTGTTGCAGGCCGACCAGGATCAACTGCAACAGGGGCAGGCGCTGGATAGCGGGTGCGGCGGGGATGCGCGGTTCGGATAACTCGGACATGCAACACCTCGGATCTTTTTTATTCTTGTGGTTTTAGCGCTGTGTGGTTGTGCACAGCGTTTTTGAAGCGGTTGCAGCGCTGTGGCGAACGCGGTCCCCTGTGGCGAGTGGGCTTGCCCACGTTGGGGCGCGAAGCGGCCCTGAAACCGATAAACGCGTGACTTCAGCCAGAGCGCAATGATCGGTTTTACGGCTGCTGCGCAGCCGAACGTGGGCAAGCCCACTCGCCACAGGCGGTCCACTTTCTAGCGATGTTCAGTTGGTGCGCGCCCCCTGGTTGATCCAGGCGGCGATCAGGTCACGCTCCTGCTGGGTCATCTGGGTGATGTTGCCCAGTGGCATGATCTGGGTGGTGATCGCCTGGGCCTGGATACGCGGGGCCAGTTGCTGGATCTGCTGCGCGGTATCGAAGATCACCCCCGCCGGCGCCGAACTGAACAGCGGGCTGCTGGGCTGGGCCGAATGGCACACCGCGCAACGTTCCTGGATCACGCTGTGAACCTTGTCGAAGCTGACGTCGGCGGCACTCGTTGTGGCCGCTGCCGTGGGCGCAGGCGCTGGAGCCGAAGCCGGAACGGGGGCAGCGGTCGGTTCGGTGGTCACGGCGGGCGCTGCGGGTACTGTTGGCTTGCCACCCAGCGCGGTTTCCGGCAGCGGCTGGTATTCGATCGGCACCGGGGCCTTGGCCACCGGCGGTGCGCTCGGGGTCGAGGCCGGGCCGGTGACATAAGCCAGGCAGATCATCCCCAAGGCCGCGACCGGCAAGGTCCAGGCGAACTTGTGGCTATTGTGGCGGGTGTTGAAATAGTGCCGTACCAACACCGCCAGCACCGCGATCCCGGCCAGGATCAGCCAGTTGTACGGACTGCCGTAGGTGCTCGGGAAGTGGTTGCTGATCATGATGAACAGCACCGGCAGGGTGAAATAGTTGTTGTGTCGCGAACGCAGCAGGCCCTTGGCCGGCAGGGCCGGGTCCGGTGTGCGGTTCTCGGCGATGGCCGCCACCAGCGCGCGTTGGGCCGGCATGATGATGCGGAACACGTTGCCGACCATGATGGTGCCGATGATCGCGCCGACGTGCAGGTACGCACCGCGACCGCTGAACACCTTGCTGAAACCGTAGGCGGCGGCAATCAGCAGCACGAACAGGATAAGGCCGAGCAGGGCCGGGCGCTTGCCCAGGGCCGAGTCACAGAGAAAGTCGTAGACGAACCAGCCGGCAATCAGCGCGCCGATACCGATGGCCACGCCCTCGGGGCCGCTCAGGCCGCTGCCGGGGGCGACGAGGTAGAGCAGCGGGTTGGAGTAGAACACCACGCAGAGCAGCGCGATCCCCGACAGCCAGGTGAAATAGGCTTCCCATTTGAACCAGTGCAGGTTGTCCGGCATGGTCGGTGGGGCCAGCTTGTATTTTTCCAGGTGGTAGATCCCGCCGCCGTGTATCGCCCACAGGTCGCCGGCCAGGCCGTCCTTGGGGTTGACCCGGTTGAGGTTGTTCTCCAGCCAGACGAAGTAGAACGATGCACCGATCCAGGCCACGCCCGTGATCATGTGAATCCAGCGCACGCTCAGGTTCAGCCATTCCATCAGATGTGCTTGCACAGTCTTTACCTCTCGCCTGTCACTCTTTTTCGGGAGTGATCAGACCTTCTCTTATTGGTGGGGGGCGAGGATCAGGTACTCATCCTCTTTGAAGAAATGCTCATCGCAGTTGTTGCCGGAGCCACTGCGATCAACCACCAGGAAGTCATCCCGCTTTTCGATCGTCAGCACCGGGTGGTGCCAGACGCCGCGATGGTAATTGATGCCCTGCCTGCCATTGCTGACAAAGGCGCGGACCAAGCCTGATACCGGTGCATCGCCAAGGGGCGCGACCACGATCAGAAAGGGGTTGCCGAGCAGCGGGATAAAAGCCTGGCTGCCCAGCGGATGGCGCTCGAGCATGCGCACGGTCAAGGGCATTTCCAGCGCGTCGGCGCGGAAGATGCTGATGATCGCCTGATCGTCCGGGGTGGCGGTTTGCACCGTCGCCAGACGATGGAAGCGCTGGGTCGAACCGTTGTTGATCATGAAGTGATCGCTGCCGTCGGTTTCGATCACGTCACCGAAAGGGGCGAAGGCTTCTTTGCTCAGCGGTTCAATCGTCAGTGTGCGCATGCGGGTCTTCTTGATCTCGTATTGGTGAATGGTTACGCCGCTATCCCGTGGACGCGGATTTGTGCGAGCGGTGCTTGTGTGGGAGCGGAGCTTGCCCGCGAAGGGGCCCTTGAGGCCGCTAAAAGCTTCGCGGGCAAGCTCCGCTCCCACACAAGTTCCAGTCCTATACAGGCTCCGCTCCCACAAGGTTGTGCATTACCTTTATTTTGCAATCTTGCCCAATACCCGCAGCCGGCTGACGCCGCCGTCCGGGAACACGTTCAGGCGGATATGGGTGATGGGCCCGAGCGCCTTGATCTGTTCGGCGAAGCTGTGTTCCTGGTGCATTTCCAGCTTCTGGCTCGGCAGCAATTCGCGCCAGAACAGGCTCTGGGTCTCGATCTGGCTGTCGGTGCCGCCCTTGACGAAGGCGCCCTGGATCGAGCAACTGTCCGGGTAGTTGCCCTTGAAGTGCAGGGTGTCGACGATGATCTGCTCGATCTCGCCCGGATGGCCCAGGGCGATGATCACCCAGTCATTGCCCGGGGTGCGCCGCCGCGCGGTTTCCCAGCCGTCGCCCATGTTGACGCCACGGCCCGGGTTGAGGATGTTGCTCATCCGCCCGAAATGCTCGTCGGAGCAGGCCAGGGCCCGACCGCCGTTGAGGGCGGAAGCCAGGTCGACCTGTTCGTTGTCGCCCACCGCCGACCAGTCCCGGAACGGAATGCCATGGACCCGCAGGCGTGCCACGCCACCATCCGGATAGATGTTGAAGCGCAGGTGGCTGAAGGCCTGCTCGTTGCTGATCTCGTGGTAGTGATGGCTGTTGCCTTGCAACTCGACAGCGGACAGCACTTCGACCCACTGGGTGTTCTCGTCCGGGTCGCCCTGGCTCAGGAAGCAGGCTTCCAGCGAGGCCGACGGCGGATAGTTGCCGGTGAAGAACGAGGTGTCGATGTCCACGCCCTTGATCGAGCCGGGTACGCCGAGGCGGATCACCGCGCTGTCGTAGCCTTCGAAACGCTTGCGGCGCGATTCCCAGCCGTCCATCCATTTGCCGTTGTCGTCGAACACGCCTTCCTTCCACACCGCCGGGGTCGGTTGGAACAGGCGGTTGGCGTCGGCGAACCAGTCGTCGGTGACCGAGAGGATCCTGGTACCCAGGCGCGCGTCGGCCAGGTTGACGAACTTCTCGAAAGGTGCGGCGTAAGCTTTCATGCTTTTTGTCTGCCTTTTAATAAGTGGCTGGGGAGGCTTGCCGGGTTCAGGCGCGGCTCGCTAAAGGGTCTGCAGGCGGAACAGGGCGATCTTGTTGATCTCGGCCAGCGCGCACTGGAACTCGGTGTCCACCGGGTTGTGGATGCGCACTTCGAACGCGGCCAGGATCTGATGCCGGTTGCTACCTTTTACCGCCATGATGAATGGAAACTTGAACTTGGCCTTATAGGCGTCGTTCAGCTCGGTGAAGCGTTGGAACTCCTCGTTCGAGCATTGCTGAATACCGGCGCCGGCCTGTTCATTCGTGCTGGCTTCGGTGAGCTGGCCCTGGACGGCGGCTTTGCCTGCCAGGTCCGGGTGGGCGTTGATCAGGGCCAGTTGGCTGGCGTGATCGGCACTCAGGAGGATGTCGCTCATGCGCTGGTGCAGGCTCTCGACCTCGTCGAGGTCGGCGTCCAGGCCGAGGTCGAAAGCCTTTTCGGCGACCCAGGGCGAATGTTCGTAGATGTCGGCGAAGGCCTGGACAAAGGCCTTGCGGCTCAAGGTCGAGGGCTTCAGGGTCTGGAAGGCGGTCATTTCGCGGCTCCCTGGAAAGGCTGGGTGGCGTGCCAGTGGCGGGCGATATCGACCCGGCGACTGAACCAGACCCGGTCATGGCCTTTGACATATTCGATGAAGCGCTGGAGGGCGGCCAGGCGTGCCGGGCGGCCGATCAGGCGGCAGTGCAGGCCGATGGAGAGCATTTTCGGCGCCTCTTCGCCTTCAGCGTAGAGCACGTCGAAGGCATCCTTGAGGTACTGGTAGAAATCGTCGCCGGTGTTGAAGCCCTGCACCTGGGTGAAGCGCATGTCGTTGGTGTCGAGGGTGTAGGGAATCACCAGGTGCGGCTTGCCGCTGGGGCTGTTGGGTTCCCAGTAGGGCAGGTCGTCGTCGTAGGTGTCCGAGTCATAGAGGAAGCCGCCTTCCTCCATCACCAGCTTGCGGGTGTTCGGCCCGGTGCGTCCGGTGTACCAGCCCAGCGGACGTTCGCCGCTGATTTCGCTGAGGATGCGGATGGCTTCGAGCAGGTGCTCGCGCTCCTGGGCTTCGTCCATGTACTGGTAGTCGATCCAGCGATAGCCGTGGCTGCAGATCTCGTGGCCGGCCGCGACCATGGCGCGGATCACGTCCGGATGGCGCTGGGCGGCCATGGCCACGGCGAAGACGGTGAGGGGAATATCGAAGCGCTTGAACAGCTTGAGAATCCGCCACACGCCGGCACGGCTGCCATACTCGTAGAGCGACTCCATGCTCATGTTGCGTGCACCCTGCAGGGGTTGCGCGGCGACCATTTCCGAGAGAAAGGCTTCGGATTCCGGGTCGCCATGGAGGATGTTGCGTTCGCCGCCTTCCTCGTAGTTGAGTACGAAGGACAGGGCGATGCGGGCATTACCCGGCCAGTGGGGGTGAGGCGGGTTGCTGCCGTAACCGATCAGGTCGCGTGGGTAGTCGGCGCTCACTGCAGTGTTCCTTCTTGTTCGTGGTGACGGTTGCGTGGTGCCCCGTCGAAACCGGGTGGCGTCACGGCGATGGAATTATTGTATACAACTTTATATTGATTTTGTAAGCCAGTTTTTTTGCATTTATTTCTGCTGGATGACCGCACACCTCGCTTCGGGAACCCCTGCAAGAAACCTGCCTGTTTGGTCAGTTAATGCTTCGCGGGGCTTTTGTGGTCAAGCGATTGCGCGACATTCGTGATTGGCGGGTGCAGGGCGGGTGGCTCGGAAAAAAGCTCGAATTTATTGTGTACAATATTTTGTAAAAGTGTCTTAATAATTTCCGAGTCGCGCCGGTTCGTGCTTCGCCAGGGTGCGGTTTCTCCTTTATTCACTGACTCCGGGAGGCGCGAGGCCTGATCTGCCTGAAGGGCGGGCCGGCCCGCAGAATCAATGGGACGTTTGACTACACATGTTTTGGATGCCGCACATGGCTGCCCCGGCAGTTCGATCAAGGTCGAGCTGTATCGGGTCGAAGGCGCACGGCTGGAGCTGGTTGCCAGCGCCCTGACCAACAGCGACGGACGCTGCGATGCGCCGTTGCTGCAAGGGGCCGATTACCGCTCCGGGGTCTATCAGTTGCAGTTCCATGCCGGCGACTACTATCGGGCGCGCGGGGTGACGCTGCCGGAGCCGGCGTTCCTTGACGTGGTGGTGCTGCGTTTCGGGATCAACGCCGAGCAGGAGCACTACCACGTGCCGTTGCTGATTTCGCCCTACAGTTATTCGACCTACCGAGGCAGCTAGATTCCCCAAGCATCTGCGTCAAAGCTTCCCTGGTTATTTGCCCGCGAAGAGGCCGTTACGGCACTACACATCTAACGGCTCAACAACGACACCGCGCCCGCACCACCGAACAACCCGGCGCTGATCCGGTTGAACCAGCTCTGCCCCTTGCCGCTGCGCAGATACCCCGCCGCGCCGTGGGCACCGAGGCCGTAGGCCAGTTTGCACAGCAGGTCCAGCACGGTCCAGGTAGCGATCATCACCAGCAACTGGCCGAGAAACGGCTGGTCGGCCTTGAGAAACTGCGGCAGGAAGGCGGCGAAGAACAGGATGTCCTTGGGGTTGCTGGCGCCGAGCACGAAGGCGCGCCCAAACAGGGCACGAAAGCGCGGGGCCGGCGCGGTTTCGGGCACATTTGCCGCCCGCGCCGGTTGCCGTGATTGCTGCCAGCTCTGCCAGGCGAGGTAGAACAGATACAGCGCACCGACAATCCTCAGTGCGCTGAACAACTGTTCCGAGGCCAGCAGCAACGCGCCGAGCCCCAGGGCCGAAGCGCTCAACAAACAGATCGAGGCGCTGACCCCACCGAGAAAGGCCGGGTATGAGCGACGCAATCCGTAATTCAGGCTGTTGCTGATCATCAGTAGTGACAGCGGCCCGGGGATCAGGATCACCACCAGGGCGGCACTGCTGAACAACAACCAGGTTTCCAGACTCATCAGGTTTCTCCCTTCGGACAAAAGCCCCATCGAGATGGGGCTGGTTACTACCGCTCGGGTTCTCTTACAGGAAGATGAACTTGGCGATAAAAATGGCGCACAGCACCCACAGGCTGACGGAAATATCCTTGAACTTGCCGGTTCCCGCCTTCAGCGCCACATAGGTGATAAAACCCAGGGCAATCCCATCGGCGACCGAGAACGTCAGCGGCATCATGATCGCGGTGACAATCGCCGGAATGCTGTCCGTCGCGTCGCCCCATTCGATATGCGCCATGCCGCTCATCATCAGCATCGCCACGTATATCAGCGCGCCGGCGGTCGCGTACGCAGGGATCATGCCAGCCAAAGGGGCGAAGAACATGGCTGCGACAAACAGTATGCCTACAGTAACAGCGGTCAGACCAGTCCGACCACCTGCGGCAACCCCCGCGGCACTTTCCACGTAGCTTGTGACCGGCGGCACACCGACCACCGCACCGAACACGCTGGAGACGCTGTCCGCCTTCATCGCCCGGGACAGGTTCTCGATACGACCGTCGGCATTCACCAGGCCGGCGCGCTGGGCGACCCCCATCAGGGTGCCGGCGGTGTCGAACATGTGCACGAAGAGGAAGGCCAGGACCACGCTGATCATGCTGACGTTGAACACGCCCTTCAGGTCCATGGCCATCCAGGTCGGGGCCAGGCTCGGTGGCGTGGAGAAGATGCCGTGGTATTCCACCAGGCCCAGTCCCCAGCCGGCGAGGGTCACGCTGATGATGCTGATCAGGATGGCGCCGAAGACCCGGTGATAGCTGAGGATCGCGATCATCAGGAAGCAGATCGCCGCCAGCAGTGGGCCGGGTTCATGCAGGGCACCGAGCTTGATCAGGGTGGCGGGGCTGGCAACGACGATCCCTGCGGTTTTCAGGCCGATGACCCCGAGAAACAGTCCGACCCCGGCGCCCATCGCATGGCGCAGGCTGACGGGGATGCTGTTGAGCAGCCACTCGCGGATCCTCGACAGGGTCAGGGCCATGAACAGCACGCCGGAGATGAACACCGCGCCGAGGGCGGTTTCCCAGTGGTAGCCCATGGTGCCGACCACGGTGTAGGTGAAGAACGCGTTCAGGCCCATGCCCGGTGCCAGGCCCACCGGCCAGTTGGCGTAGAGACCCATCAGCAGGCAGCCGAGGGCGGCGGCGATGCAGGTGGCGACAAACGCCGCGCCGTGATCGATGCCGGCGTCGGCCATGATGTTCGGGTTGACGAAGATGATGTAGGCCATGGTGATGAAGGTGGTCACACCAGCGATCAGTTCGGTTTTCACCGTGGTGCCATGCAACCTGAGCTTGAACAGGCGTTCCAGCAGGCCGGAACTCGAGGCTGGCGAAAGGTCGAGCAGGGGGGCTTCGGATTTGCGGCTTTCCACAGCGAGTACTCCTCAAGAGTTTTATTGTTATTTCCAGAGCCGGACGCAGGGCGGGCAGCGGCTCTTTGAGGCAGCACGGGTTTATTGACTATAAAGTCAGGAACTCGCACGAAACGAATTATGCTTTTGTATACAAATAAAGCAAATAATGTTTTTTGATTTGTGTGCGATTGACGCGATAAAAAGGTGAGAGCGGGCTGATCCCTGGTGTCGAGCGGGCTTGCCCTGATTCCTGTCAGTCAAGTAAGGAGTCTTGAAGCCAAGCGCGGTCTTGTGGCGAGCGGGCTTATCGGAACGCCGCACCGCCGCTCAGGGCTGCGAAGCGGCCCCAAAATCAGCGACGTCATTGTGTCAGGCAGAGCGTGGTCACAGGATTTACGGCTGTTTCGCAGCCGAGCGCGGGCAAGCCCGCTCGCCACGGGTGGTGGTGTTCATCAAGGAAGGGACTATCAGGAAGGACGGTATTCTCCCAGCGCCAGGTTCACCGCCAGCCAGCCATCCACCGCGGCCTCGCCGGCTTGGGCAAAAGCCTTCTGCAACAACTTGACCTGCTCACGACGCAACGACGCCTCCAACTGCTCACCCTCCGCCGTCAGGCGTAGCAGGCGCTTGCGCTTGTCGGTCGCGGACGCGAGGCTACGCACCAGGTCCATTTCGCTCAACTGGCGCAACGGCATGTTCAGCGCCTGCTTGCTGACACCCAGCAAGGCCAGCAGCTCCTTGACGCTCACGTCCGGATAACGGGCGATAAAAAACACGATGCGCTGGTGCACCCGGCTCAAGCCACGACGCTCGAGCATTTCGTCGGCCTTGGCGGTGAACGCCTGGTAACCGAAGAAAAAGGCTTGCATGGCATCTTGCTGGGCATTCGAATTTTTAAGGTCAAGCATATTGACGTATCAGCTCGCGGCGGCGTAATTTCGGTCAAGCAGTTTGACGTACTTTTCGCCCACTTAGCTACCGGTGACCTCGCATGGCCTTCTCCGAACGCGTAACCCGTCTGAAAAGCTCCCTGATTCGCGAAATCCTCGCGGCCGCCCAACGTCCGGAAGTGATGTCCTTTGCCGGTGGCCTGCCGTCCGAAGCCATGTTGCCGACATTGGACTGGGAGGGCCTGCCGCTCGCCTTCGGCCAGTACGGCATGAGCGAGGGCGAGCCGGCGCTGCGCGAGGTGCTGGCCGCCGAGGCGCGGGCGTTGGGGATCGATTGCCAGGCCAGCCAGGTACTGGTGGTCAGCGGCTCCCAGCAGACCCTGGATCTGGTGGCCAAGCTGCATATCGACCAGGGCACCGAGATCCTGCTCGAAGGGCCGACCTATCTCGCGGCCTTGCAGATCTTCCAGTTGTTCGGCGCCGAGTGCCTGACGATCCCCCAGGAACAGGACGGTCCCGACCTGGTTCAACTGCGTGCGCGCCTGGAAAACCACCAGCCGGCGTTCGTCTACCTGATCCCGACGTTCCAGAACCCGTCGGCCGTGCGTTACAGCGAAGCCAAGCGTGAGGCGGTGGCCGCCTTGCTCGACGAGTTCGGTGTGACCCTGATCGAAGATGAGCCCTATCGCGAGCTGACCTACGACGGCGGCAGCGCCCGACCGATTGCCAGTCGTTTGGCGCGCAGCAGCTGGATCTACACCGGCACCGTGTCCAAGACCCTGGCCCCCGGATTGCGGGTCGGTTACCTGATCGCCAGCCCGGACCTGTTTCCCCATCTGCTCAAGCTCAAGCAGTCGGCGGACCTGCACACCAACCGTATCGGCCAGTGGCAGGCATTGCAGTGGCTCGGCACGGAAAAATATCGCCAGCATCTGGTGCGGCTCCGTGACTTTTACCGAGTTCGCCGCGATGCATTTCAACAGGCGCTGGAACGCCACTTCGGCGACCTGGCCGATTGGCAGGTGCCGCAGGGCGGGTTGTTCTTCTGGCTGACCCTCAAACAGCCACTGGACACCCGTACCTTGCTCGCCGAGGCGCTGAGCCGGGATGTCGCGTTTATGCCCGGCGAACCTTTTTTTGCCGAACCGGAACGTAATCCGGGTAATCTTCGTCTTAATTTCAGTCACATCGCACCGGAGCGCCTGGACGAAGGTCTCAAGCGCCTGGCTGCTGTCATCCGTCATGCACAGGTCGCACAGGCGGCTTAAGGGGAGGGCCATGTACAAGGTTTATGGCGATTACCAGTCGGGCAATTGCTACAAGATCAAGCTGATGCTGCACCTGTTGGGGCAGGAATATCGCTGGCACCCGGTGGACATCCTCAAGGGTGACACCGAGACGCCGGAGTTCCTGGCGAAGAATCCCAACGGCAAGGTGCCGGTGCTGGAGCTGGAAGACGGTACCTGCCTGTGGGAGTCCAACGCGATTCTCAACTTCCTGGCCGACGGCAGCGAATTCCTGCCTACCGAGCCGCGTTTGCGCACCCAGGTGCTGCAATGGCAGTTCTTCGAGCAATACAGCCACGAACCCTATATCGCGGTGGCGCGCTTTATCGAGTTCTACCTGGGGTTGCCGGAGGAGCGTCGCGAGGAATACCTCAAGCTGCAGAAGCGTGGGCACAAGGCGCTGAAGGTCATGGAGAAGCAGCTTCAGCAAACCCCGTACCTGGTGGGCGAGCACTATTCGATCGCGGATATCGCACTGTATGCCTATACCCATGTGGCCCATCAGGGTGGTTTCGACCTGAGCGACTATCCGGGTATCCAGGCCTGGTTGCAGCGGGTGGCCAGCCATCCGAAGCATGTCGGCATGCTTGATTGACCGGCAAATTCGGAAACACTTAAACCGGCCCTGAGGGCCGGTTTATTTTTGCCTGCACAAGCACTTTTATCGTCGCCGCGGTCCTATCGAGGACTTGGTTTCTTATCCACTGAACGGGGTGCCGTCGATGAAATATCCACTCATAGCGTTTTTGACCGTCAGCCTGCTGGGCCTGGCTGCCGGTGCACAGGCGGCCGATAACTGCGATGCCAACCAGGCGTCGATGAATGAATGTGCGGGCAAGGAATTCAAGCAGGCCGACGACGACCTGAACCGATACTACAAGACCCAGATGGACTACCTGAAGACTCCGGCCAACAAGGCGGCGCTCAAGGATGCCCAGCGCAAATGGCTGGCTTTCCGCGACGCCGATTGCCTGTATCGCAACGGCAAGCCGGCGGATGGCGGTTCGATCTGGCCGCTGCTTGACCTGCAATGCAAGACTGAATTGACCAGGCAGCGGGCGGCGCAGTTGAAGGCTTATACCGAGTGCCGCGATGAAACCAACGGCTGCCGCAACTAAGGTAAGGGCGAGCGGGTTCAGGCCGTGGCGAAGCGCTTTTGCAGATAATCGATGATCACCTTGGATTCGTACATCCAGGTGGTCTGGCCGTTTTCTTCGATACGCAGGCACGGCACCTTGATCTTGCCGCCTTGTTCAAGCAGGGTCTGGCGATCCTGTTCGTTGTTCTTTGCGTCACGCAGCGCCACTGGCACGTTGAGCCGGCGCAGGGTCCGGCGGGTCTTCACGCAGAACGGGCAGGCGTGGAACTGATACAGGGTCAGGTCCTTGGCCGCGGCATCGACCTTGGCCTGGTCCGGCGCGGGGCGCTTTTGCTTGCTTGGGCGGGTGAGGAAATCGATGAAGATAATGAGTTGGCCCAGGCCGACTCGAAGTGCTTTGACGAACACGGGATAGCCTCGCGGGTGGTGGAGAAGGGGCGCAGCTTACCTGATAGGTTTGTGTGGGAGCTAAACTTGTAGGGAGCGCAGCTTGCGCGCGAAGAGGCCCTTGAGGCCGCTAAAAGCTTCGCGGGCAAGCACCGCTCCCACACAAGCACCCTCTCACAGGTACTGCATCAGGGGCTTACTTGATCAGCGCCAGGAACTCGCTGCGGGTCGCGGCGTTTTCGCGGAACTCACCGAGCATCACCGAGGTGATCATCGACGAATTCTGTTTCTCCACACCGCGCATCATCATGCACATGTGCTTGGCTTCGATCACCACTGCCACCCCCAGGGCGCCGGTCACCTGCTGGACCGCATCGGCGATCTGGCGGCTGAGGTTTTCCTGGATCTGCAGGCGGCGGGCGTACATGTCGACGATGCGCGCGACCTTGGACAGGCCCAGCACCTTGCCGCTCGGGATGTAGGCCACGTGGGCCTTGCCGATAAAGGGCAGCAGGTGGTGTTCGCACAGCGAGTAGAGCTCGATGTCCTTGACCAGCACCATTTCGCTGTTGTCGGAGCTGAACAAGGCACCGTTGGTGACTTCTTCCAGGCTCTGTTCGTAACCGCGGCAAAGGTACTGCATGGCTTTGGCGGCGCGCTTGGGGGTGTCGAGCAGCCCCTCGCGGGAGACGTCCTCGCCAAGTTGGCCGAGGATCTCGGTGTAATTCTGTTCCAGGGACATGAAGCTACCTGTGGGAGTTTACGCAAAGAACAAGGATACGGCGGCTGGCAGCCGCCTGCAAATTCGATGACAGTCCGGTTACTCGTCGCGACCTTCCATCATGGTTCGCTTGAGCATCACATACACCGCCCCCGCCCCGCCGTGTTTCGGCTGGCAGGAGGTGAAACCCAGGACCTGGGCGTGCTGGCGCAGCCAGGTGTTGACGTGGCTCTTGATCATCGGCCGCTTGCCGTCCAGCCGCACCGCCTTGCCGTGGGTGACACGCACACAGCGGATTTCGAATTTGGTCGCCTCGGCGAGAAAGGCCCAGAGGGTTTCCCGGGCTTTTTCCACGCTCATGCCGTGCAGGTCGAGGCTGCCTTCGAACGGGATCTGGCCGATCTTGAGCTTGCGCATCTGGCTTTCCTGGACCCCGTCGCGAGCCCAGTGCAGCTCGTCTTCGGGACCGACGTCAATAACGAACTGGTCGGACAGTCCGTCCACCGCGGTGTCCTGCACCCGCACCGTGGCCGCCTGGCGCAGCTTGGCCAGTTGCGCACGGTCGGCCTTGGGCTTGCCGGTGTCGGCACGATCGTGCTTGATCGGCTTGACGCCACGGATCTCGCTTTTGAACAGGGAAAAATCGTCGTCTTGCATGTCAGCCTCCGCAGGGCCTGGCAGTTTACCCAAGTCCCCCGGGTGTCGTCACAGCCGATTGCGCGCAGGTGCTTGATCAGTCGTGCTTTTTCATCAGGTGGGGAGCGATGTTCAGTCCGTGGCGGCTGCGCATCCGGCGACGGCTGCGGCGCCATAGCCAGACCCCGAACCAGAGCGTCAGCAGACCCACGCCCAGGGCCACCGCCGAACCGACCGGCGTGGCATTCAAATCCCCCAGCGCCGGCGCGTGGCCGAGCAGGCTGGCCGCGCCGGCCATGATCAGCAGCACGCCGAAAGTCGCCAGCAACGCGGCAATCGCCGCGCTCAAACGTGAGCCCCAGCTGCTTTGGCCCCGGGGGCGCAGGCGGCGAGCGTCAAAACCATCGGATATCTTCATTCCGATTTCCTCTATGAGTATCGGCCCTTCGACCGGGAGATGCCCGGCTTGTTCCTGATGCGTCCGGGAAATCGGAAAATGAGACGCAATTGACCGCGTTAATGGATGGGCGGTCGTCGGGACGGCCCATCAAAACGGCTAGCCGATCAGCTCTTTGGTCTGGGCGAGGGTGGCGAAATTGTCCGCCATGATCGCCATCTCGGTGCGCTGGACCTGGGCAGCGCTGATGATTTCACCTTTGTAAGGCAGGTCGCGGGTCGCGCAGGCATCTTCCACCAGGGTGCAGCGGAAGCCCAGGTTCTTCGCCGCCCGCACCGTGGTGCTGACACTGGAGTGGCTCATGAAGCCGCAGACGATCAGGTCCAGCGAGCCGAGGTCCTGCAGGTGTTTCTCCAGGCCGGTGCCATGAAAGGCGCTGGGCAGCAGCTTGCCGATCAGGGTTTCGTCGCCCTGGGGTTCCAGCCCGGGAATGAATTCGCCGCGCTCGCCCTGGGGATCGAACAGGCCGCCCACGGTGCCCAGGTGGCGGATATGCACAATGGGGCGTCCGGCCTGGCGGGCGGCGGCAACCAGTTGCTTGATGTTGTCGACGGCGGCATCCATGCCGGACAAGGCCAGCGGGCCGCTGAGATATTCTTTCTGGGCGTCGATGATCAACAGGCTGGCATGGCTCAGATTGGCGGCTGCATAGCCACGGCCGCTGAGTTGAAACATCGTCTTTGGAACAGGCATTCGGGGCTCCTTTGAGTGGGGCTTTTACCGCATTGTCCTCCGGCTGAGCGCGTATGTGAATCGCAACCCGTGCAGGCGGCGTGGTTATTGGGCTGTAGCCGTGTCAAGGGTTGTTTGCCGGCGCGCGAAGCGGCGACCAATGATGTCTTTTTGCCTTATTTCCACCGGGCGCCGGTTTGACTGGTAGAATCCCCCGTCGTTTTTTCAGGAGCCCTGCCCGTGATCAATTCCCGCCTGCGCACGCTGCGCGACCATATTCGTTGGGCTGTCAGCCGCTTTCATGGTGCGGATCTGTTTTTCGGTCATGGCACCGATAATGCCTGGGACGAGGCGCGTCAGTTGGTGCTGGGGGCCTTGCACCTGCCATGGGAAATCGCCGACAGCTACCTCGACTGCCGTCTGGAAGACGACGAGCTGAGTCGCTTGCAGCACCTGCTCAAGCGCCGCATCGAAGACCGCGTGCCCACCGCCTATCTGCTGGGCGAGGCCTGGTTCTGCGGCATGTCGTTTATTGTCGATGAGCGGGTGCTGATTCCGCGTTCGCCGATTGGCGAACTGATTGAGGGGCACTTCGCCCCCTGGCTGGCGAATGAGCCGGCACGGATTCTCGACCTGTGCACCGGCTCCGGCTGCATCGGTATCGCCTGTGCCTATGAGTTCCAGCAGGCGGAAGTGGTGTTGGCCGACCTGTCCTTCGAGGCGTTGGAAGTGGCCAACCAGAATATCGAGCGCCATGGCGTCGATGAACGGGTGTTCACGGTCCAGGGCGATGGTTTCGACGGTCTGCCCGGCCAGCGTTTTGACCTGATCGTTTCCAACCCTCCTTATGTCGATGCCGAGGATTTCGCCGACATGCCGGAGGAATACCAGCATGAGCCCGAACTGGGCCTGGCCTGTGGCGACGACGGCTTGAACCTGGTGCGGCGGATGCTCGCCGAGGCGGCGGACCATCTGACCGAGAAGGGCCTGCTGATTGTCGAGGTCGGTAACAGCCAGGTGCATGTCGAGGCGTTGTACCCCGAGGTGGACTTTGCCTGGCTGGACTTCGAGCGCGGCGGGCATGGCGTGTTCATGCTCACGGCCGAACAGTGCCGGGCGCATCAGGCGCTGTTCGCCGCGAAAATCTGAAGAACGACACCGGCCTGCCCCCACAAGGTCTTGTGGGGTTCCGGCGATCGCCGAACGCTTGCGCGATCCTTGCGAGCAGATTCCGACGAGTGAACCGTTTAAGTCGCCAGGCCCACCCGACAAGGAGGGCCAGAGGCAGACCTTCACTCGATTATCTGCAAAGCCCGCCATAGAGAGGCGTGCGGCGGCATTTCCAGATAAATAAATCTCCCTTTTTTCGCCAATTCCGGTATAGTGCGCGCCGGCCTTTAACCGGGCCGCGTTTAGGTAATGCAATTCCCCGAAGTCAGCTTCGGCTGCTGTCCGCCATGCGGACTATCCTTGACGATTCTTTCATTCAATCGTTTTCGCAAATCCCCGCCGACAAAGCTGCCAGGGTGACTCTCAGAGTCTTACAAGGCATGCGCAGCTTTGGAGCATGGGTCTTTGCGGATGCACTTAGAGGCAGACCCATGACCCAGGAAATCGGCGGCTTCGCCGCTTTTAATCTTAATCCGAATATTCTTGCAGCCGTCACCGCGACTGGCTACGAAGAGCCTTCGGCTATCCAGCAGCAATCGATCCCGATCATCATGGCCGGCCACGACATGATTGGCCAGGCGCAAACCGGTACGGGTAAAACCGCAGCGTTCGCCCTGCCGATCCTGCATCGTATCGATCCTGCTAAGCGCGAACCGCAAGCCCTGATCCTGGCGCCAACCCGTGAGTTGGCGTTGCAAGTAGCAACCGCTTTCGAAACCTACGCCAAGCAGATGCCGGGCGTTACCGTTGTGGCCGTTTACGGCGGCGCGCCGATGGGCCCACAACTGAAAGCAATCCGTAATGGCGCACAGATTGTCGTCGCTACTCCGGGCCGTCTGTGCGACCACCTGCGTCGTGACGAGAAAGTCCTGGCCACCGTGAACCACCTGGTTCTCGATGAAGCGGACGAAATGCTCAAGCTCGGCTTCATGGATGACCTCGAAGTCATCTTCAAGGCCTTGCCGGCAACCCGTCAGACCGTTTTGTTCTCGGCGACCCTGCCGCAGTCGATCCGTGCCATTGCCGAACGCCATCTGCGCGATCCGCAACACGTCAAGATCCAGACCAAGACCCAGACTGTTACCGCGATCGAACAGGCTCACCTGTTGGTTCACGCCGACCAGAAGACCTCGGCCGTGCTGAGCCTGCTGGAAGTCGAGGATTTCGACGCGCTGATCATGTTCGTGCGCACCAAGCAAGCGACCCTGGACCTGGCCAGTGCCCTGGAAGCCAAAGGCTACAAAGCCGCTGCGCTGAACGGTGACATCGCCCAGAACCAGCGTGAGCGCGTAATCGACTCCCTCAAGGATGGCCGTCTGGACATCGTTGTGGCGACCGACGTTGCCGCTCGTGGCCTTGACGTTCCGCGCATCACTCACGTATTCAACGTCGACATGCCGTACGACCCGGAGTCCTACGTGCACCGTATCGGCCGTACCGGCCGTGCCGGCCGCGAAGGTCGTGCACTGTTGCTGGTGACGCCACGTGAGCGCCGCATGCTGCAAGTGATCGAGCGTGTGACCGGGCAGAAAGTTGCCGAAGTCCGCCTGCCGGATGCCCAGGCTGTTCTCGATGCTCGCATCAAGAAACTGACCAACAGCTTGTCGCCGCTGGTCGCCGATGCTGAATCGACCCACGGTGAGTTGCTCGATCGCCTGACCGCCGATATCGGTTGCAGCCCGCGCGCCCTGGCCGCGGCCCTGCTGCGCAAGGCCACCAATGGCCAGGCGCTGACCCTCGCGGCGATCGAGAAAGAGCGTCCGTTGGTGCCGAACAATGCGCCGCGTGGCGATCGTCCGGAGCGTTCCGGTGACCGTCCTGAGCGTAGCGATCGCGAACGTCGTGCCCCGGTGCCATTGGCCGAAGGTCGTGCCCGCTGCCGGACCGCGCTGGGTGCGCGTGACGGTATCGCCGCCAAGAACCTGCTGGGCGCCATCCTCAACGAAGGTGGCCTGGCGCGTGAAGCGATCGGTCGCATCCAGGTGCGTGACAGCTTCAGCCTGGTGGAACTGCCGGAAGATGGTCTGGAGCGTCTGCTGACCAAACTGAAGGACACCCGCGTGGCTGGCAAGCAGCTCAAGCTGCGTCGCTACCGCGAAGATTGATCAGCCCCCCGGGTTGATTGATCGATAAAAAAATCCCCGACTGGTTCGGGGATTTTTTTTGCCTGCTTTACGGAGCCTGTGTATTCACCGGGTAATCTCCTGCTGCGCAGATTTTTGTGGGAGCCGGCTTGTGTGGTAGCGGAGCTTGCCCGCGAAGCTTTTAGCGGCCTGATGCGCCGCATCGCCGGCAAATCGGCTCCCGCAAGGATCGTGTAGCACAATATCCATAAGAGATGGTCAGCCGAAGCGATAGATATCCATGCCCAATGCGCCCATGGTGAACCCCTGGTGGGCGATGCTCATCTGGCCGCCGGCGCCACGGGCGAAGTACAGCGGCAGCAGGTGTTCGTCACTGGGGTGGTTGCGCACGGCGTAAGGCGCCTGCTTGCGGTAGTCGTGCAGGGCGGCTTCGTCATCGGTGGCGAGCTTGTCGACCATCCAGTCGCGAAAGGCCTTGGCCCACGGCTCGATGCTGTTCGGGCCGGCATGCCAGTCCAGTTCGCCGAGGTTATGAGTGATGCTGCCGGAGCCGATCAACAGGATGCCCTGGGCCCGCAGGCCGCTGAGCACATGCCCGATGCGCGTCTGCAGGGCAGGGCCCTGGCGGCTTGGCAGGGACACCTGGACCACCGGGATATCGGCTTGCGGGTACATCAGCGACAGCGGCACCCAGACGCCATGATCGAGCGGGCGTTGGTCGTCGAGCCGGGCCGGCAGGCCGGCGGCGTTCAGCAGTGCGGCGACCTCGGCGGCGAGCTTCGGCTCACCGGGTGCCGGGTATTGCACGGCGAACAGTTCCTTCGGGAAGCCACCGAAGTCGTGCCAGGTTTCCGGTTGCGGATTGCTGCTGACCCGCAGGTCCTGGCTTTCCCAGTGGGCCGAGACGATGACGATCGCCTTCGGGCGCGGCAGCTCGGCCGCCAGGCGGGCCAGGGCCGGCCCGCTGGCGCCGGGTTCGAGGGCCAGCATGGGCGAACCGTGGGAGATGAACAGGCTGGGGAGCATAATGAAAGTCCTGAGCGTCGAGTTAAGATGACGTCATCTTCAATCAGATCATTGATCTAAATCTAATATAAGTTTTAGTGCTTTTTGATCGAATTCTTCAAGGTGAGCCTATGCAACCGGAGTTTTGGCACAAGCGTTGGGAACACAATCAGATCGGCTTTCACCTGGAACAGGTCAACCCCCATTTGCAGCGGTTCTGGCCCGACCTGGCATTGCCGGTCGGGGCGCGGGTGCTGGTGCCCTTGTGTGGCAAGAGCCTCGACCTGGCCTGGCTGGCGGCCCAAGGCCTGCGGGTGCTGGGGGTGGAGTTGTCGGAGAAGGCCGTGGAGGCTTTCTTTGCCGAGCAGCAGCTCAAGCCGCTGATCCGTCAGCAGGGTGCTTTCATTATCTATGAGGCGGGTCCGCTGGAGCTCTGGTGTGGGGATTTCTTTGCCTTGACGGCAGCGGATGTTGCCGATTGTGTCGGGTTGTATGACCGGGCCGCGCTGATCGCCCTGCCGCCACCGATGCGCGAGCGCTATGCGGCGCATTTGAGCGAGATACTGGCGGTCGGCACCCAGGGGCTGTTGATCACCCTCGACTATGACCAGGCTCAGCTCGACGGACCGCCGTTCGCCTTGCTCGATGGTGAGGTCCGGCGCTTGCTGGAGCCGCGCTGGCAGCTTCAGGTCGAGGATGAGCAAGATGTGCTCGGCGAAAGCTGGAAGTTTCTCCAGGCTGGGGTGACGCGGCTCGACGAGCGGGTTTACCGGTTGGAGAAGGTTTCGTAGGAAGCAGGTAAGCCGCCGATGATTCCAAGGGTGTCGCGGATTCTGTGGGAGCGGAGCTTGCCCGCGAAGCTTTTGGCGGCCCCTGGGCCTCTTCGCGGGCAAGCTCCGCTTCCCACAACAGCACCCTTTAACCGGTGCCATCAGAGTGGTTATCAGCCGCGTCGACGCAGGGCTTCGATACGCTCTTCCAGCGGTGGGTGGCTCATGAACATCTTCGCCAGACCCTGCTTCAGGCCGCCGTTGATGCCGAAGGCATTCAGGGTGTCGGGCATGTGCACCGGCAGGCCCTGTTCGGAGCGCAGGCGTTGCAGGGCGCCGATCATCGCGGCGGTACCGGCCAGGCTGGCACCGGCTTCGTCTGCGCGGAATTCGCGCTTGCGCGAGAACCACATGACAATGGCGCTGGCCAGGAAACCCAGGACCAGTTCGGCGAAGATGGTCGCCACGTAGTAGGCGATGCCCTGGCCTTCTTCGTTCTTGAAGATGACCTTGTCGACGAAGTTGCCGATGATCCGCGCGAAGAACATCACGAAGGTGTTCACCACGCCCTGTATCAGCGCCAGGGTGACCATGTCGCCATTGGCCACGTGGCCGATCTCGTGGGCCAGCACGGCCTTCACTTCATCGGGCGAGAAGCGCTCCAGCAGGCCCTGGCTGACCGCCACCAGCGCGTCGTTCTTGTTCCAGCCGGTGGCGAAGGCGTTCGCTTCGTAGGCCGGGAAGATACCGACCTCGGGCATCTTGATCCCGGCGTCGCGGGACAGTTGCTCGACGGTTTGCAGCAGCCACTGCTCATGGCGGGTACGAGGTTGGGTAATGAGTTGGGTGCCGGTGCTCATCTTCGCCATCCACTTGGAGATGAACAGCGAGAACAGCGAACCCGCGAAACCAAAGACCGCACAGAAGACCAGCAGCTGATTGAGGTTGAGGTCAACCCCGTTGGCCGCCATGAACCCGTTGAAGCCGAAAAGGCTCAGGGTGATGCTGGCAATCAGCACGACCGCCAGGTTGGTGGCCAAGAACAGCAGGATGCGCATCATGGTTGAAAGTTTCTCCTCAGCTAAAGATGTAGCGTCATGCGGGGTATATAAGGTGCGGCTCCGACCTATTCAACCGGGTGACTATTTCAAACTGTGTCCTACAGCTTGATTCTAGCCACTTGCCAGTCATTTCCTAAGGGAGAGCTTAGGTTTTTCAGGCGTCGTAACCCTGCGCGCCCCTTTGAAGCCGGGGTATGCGCTGGCGGTGAGAGCATTCCCCTGGCCGGCGGCATGCTGACGCAAAGACATACAAAAAGAAATGGAAGGAAAGTGCCTTCCTGCGACTCGCGGATGAGTCGCAGGAGGTTGTAGGAAATTACTGGCGGTAGGTTTTCAGGAACGAGCCGATGCGCCCGATGGCCTGTTCCAGGTCATCCACCCGTGGCAGGGTGACCACGCGGAAGTGATCGGGCCATGGCCAGTTGAACGCGGTGCCCTGGACCACCAGCAGCTTCTCCGACAGCAGCAGGTCGAGGACGAACTTCTCGTCGTTGAGGATCGGGCAGACTTTCGGGTCGATCCGCGGGAAGGCGTAGAGCGCGCCCATGGGTTTCACGCAGCTGACGCCGGGAATGTCATTGAGCAGTTCCCAGGTGCGGTTGCGCTGCTCCAGCAGGCGCCCGGCCGGCAGCACCAGGTCGTTGATGCTCTGGTAGCCGCCGAGGGCGGTCTGGATCGCGTGCTGGCTCGGCACGTTGGCGCACAGGCGCATGTTGGCCAGGATGTCGAGGCCTTCGATGTAGCTCTGGGCATTGTGCTTGGGGCCGGAGATCGCCACCCAGCCGGAACGGAAACCCGCCACCCGATAGGACTTGGACAGGCCGTTGAAGGTCAGGCACAGCAGGTCCGGTGCCAGCGAGGCGGTGCAGATGTGTACGGCATCGTCGTAGAGGATCTTGTCGTAGATCTCGTCGGAAAAGACCACGAGGTTGTGCTGGCGTGCCAGTTCCAGCATGCCCAGCAGCACTTCCTTGGAATACACCGCGCCCGTCGGGTTGTTCGGGTTGATGATCACCAGGGCCTTGGTATTGGGGGTGATCTTGGCCTTGATGTCGGCCAGGTCCGGCCACCAGTTGGCCTGCTCGTCGCACAGGTAGTGCACCGGGTTGCCGCCGGCCAGGCTCACGGCGGCGGTCCACAGCGGGTAATCCGGTGCCGGGATCAGCACTTCGTCGCCATTGTTGAGCAGGGCCTGCATGGACATCACGATCAGTTCGGACACACCGTTGCCCAGGTAGATGTCCTCGATGCCGACGCCTTCGACCTGCTTCTGCTGGTAGTACTGCATGACCGCCTTGCGGGCGCTGTACAGGCCCTTGGAGTCACTGTAGCCCTGTGCGGTCGGCAGGTTGCGGATCACGTCCAGGAGGATTTCGTCCGGGGCTTCGAAACCGAAGGGCGCCGGGTTGCCGATGTTCAGCTTGAGGATGCGATGGCCTTCCTCTTCCAGGCGTTTGGCGTGCTTGAGCACTGGGCCGCGAATGTCGTAGCAGACGTTGGCGAGCTTGTTCGATTTGCTGACCTGCATGGCGATGTGATCCTGAAAATGGACGATCCAGGCGGTCTCGTCGAGGCCGCTATGGCAATACTGCGTTTCCACCTCGTCCCATGGTCCCCGGCCGCTGGCTTCTAAAATCCGTTTGAATGCGGCGGACACGGGTGCCAGACTGGCGTTTGACGAGGCGCAATCATACGTGCCACCCGATCCGTGGAAAAGATACAGATCGGGGTTTTTCAGCCGCCGAGGTGTAACGATGGAAAAGTTGGAAAAGACCCTGGAAGAATGGCGCGCCATGCTCGACCCGGAGCAGTACAACGTGTGCCGGCTCAAAGGCACCGAGCGGCCGTTCTCGGGCAAATACAACGGCACCAAGACCGATGGGGTCTATCATTGCATCTGCTGCAACGAGGCGCTGTTCGATTCCCGCGCCAAGTTCGACTCCGGCTGCGGCTGGCCGAGCTTTTACCAGCCGATCGGTGCCAGCGCGATGGTCGAGATCCGCGATATCAGCCACGGCATGATCCGTACCGAAGTGGTCTGCGCCAAATGCGATGCGCACCTGGGCCATGTCTTTCCCGACGGCCCGCCGCCGACCGGTTTGCGCTACTGCATCAACTCCGTGTGCCTGGATCTGCTGCCGCGCGAATGACTCCGGTTTTGCGCGGCGTCCCGGAGTTCCGGGCCCGCGTGAAGCCCGGCGGGGAAGGGGGGCCGTGGCTTATGGCTGACCATCAATCGGGGCAATTGAATTGTGTGCAATTCAATTGCCCGCTATCTTGTTCGACATTCATTGGAGGAACTGTCATGAGCGATAACCTGCTGAACATCCCTTGCACCACCATCAAGGGTGAGCAAAAGACCCTGGGCGACTTCGCCGGCAAGGCCATCCTGGTGGTCAACACTGCCAGCAAATGTGGTTTTACCCCGCAGTACAAAGGGCTTGAGCAACTCTGGCAGTCCTACAAGGACCGCGGGCTGGTAGTGCTCGGTTTCCCCTGCAACCAGTTCGGCAAGCAGGAGCCGGGCAACGAAGGGGCGATCTCCGAGTTCTGCGAGTTGAACTACGGCGTCAGTTTCCCGCTGTTCAAGAAGATCGATGTCAACGGCGAGGCAGCCCATCCGCTGTTCGTCCAGTTGAAGAAACGCGCGCCGGGCCTGCTCTGGTCCCAGGGCATCAAGTGGAACTTCACCAAGTTCCTGATCGGCAAGGATGGCCGCCTGGTCAAGCGTTTCGCGCCCACCACCAAGCCCGAGAGCCTGACCCGCGAGATCGAAGCCCTGCTTAAATGAATGACCTGTCCAGCGATTCGCTGCGTCTCGACAGCCAGCTCTGCTTCAAGCTCTACGCCGCTTCACGGGCGGTGATCCGGGGCTACAAGCCGATGCTCGAGCAATTGGGCCTGACCTATCCGCAGTATCTGGCGATGCTGGTGCTGTGGGAGTGGCACGACAGCGCACCGGCGCAACCGACGGTCAAGGCCCTCGGCGAGCGCCTGCTGCTCGACTCGGGGACGCTGACGCCGTTGCTCAAGCGCCTTGAGCAGATGGCCCTGGTGCAGCGGCGCCGTTCGGCCCTCGACGAGCGTGAAGTGCATCTGAGCCTGAGCCCCAGCGGGGTGGCGTTGCGCGCGCGGGTGCTGCCGATCAAGACCCGCCTGCTCTGCGACAGCGCTGTGGACCTGAGCCGCTTGGATGAACTGCGCCACGGTCTCGACCAATTGCTGGCACAGCTCAAACCGCTGTAGCGGGCACCCACTGTTCGAGCAGGGCCATCAGTTCTTCTCGGCGGAAAGGCTTGGCCAGGTAGTCGCTCATACCCGCGGCCCGGCAGCGTTCGCGCTCCTCGGGCATGGCGTTGGCCGTCAGCGCGACGATCGGCAGGTTCGGCCAGCGCCCGCTGCGGCGGATCTGCCGGCTGGCTTCGTAACCGTCCATGACCGGCATATTGCAATCCATCAGCACCAGGTCGAACACCTGCTGTTCCAGCTGGCTCAGCGCCTCGCCGCCATGGGCGGCGACCGTCACTTCGCAGCCGAGCTTGCCGAGCATGCCCTTGGCCACCAGTTGGTTGACCGGATTGTCCTCCACCAACAGGATGCGGGCGCGTCGCGAAGGCTGGTTGTCTCGCGGCTGGACGTTGAGCTCGGCCGGATCGTCGGGCAGCAGGATCCGCGCCAGCGTCTGGTACAGCGCGTTGCGCGCCAGCGGCCGGGCCTGTTGTTGCAGCGGGGCGAGGGCACTGGCCTGCTCGCTGGGCATGAAGTTGCCATAGGCGGTGACCAGCAGGATCGGCGCGCTGATCGCCGGCCGCAGGCCGAACAGGCATTCGGGGCAGTCGGTGATCAACAGGTCGGGGTTGACCCCGGCCAGGCTGTCGTCCAACCCGTAGCGCTGGTAGTCCAGGCCCCAGACCGGCAACTGGTGGCTGAGCAGTTCGCTCAGGCCGCTGGTGCTGGAGGTGACGGCGATGATTTTGCCGGTGAGCAGCTTTGGCGCTGCCGCCGGGGTGTGCGCAGGCAACGGCAGTTCGGCGCAGAACTGGCTGCCGAAGCCGACTTCGGAACTGATCGTCAGGCGGCCTTTCATGGCTTCGCAGAGGTTGTAGGTCAGGGTCAGCCCGAGGCCGGTGCCGCCGAACTGCCGGGTGATACCGGCGCCGGCCTGGGTGAAGGGCTGGAAGATCTTCGCCTGGGCCTCCTGGGCGATGCCGATGCCGGTGTCGCAGATTTCGATGCGTACGCCGTTGTCGCGGGCGCTCAGGCGCACATCGACGCGCCCGAAGCGGGTGAACTTCAGGGCGTTGGACAACAGGTTGCTGACGATCTGCCGGACCCGGGTCGGGTCGCCCACTACCAGGGCCGGGAATTGTGGGTCGATCAGGCAGGCCAGTTCGACGCTGGGGGCGGCGTTCTGCGAGAGCAGGTTGGCGGTGTCCTCGACCAGCGCGCCGAGGTCGAAGGGAATGCGTTCCAGCTCCAGTTGCCCGGCGTCGAATTTCGACAGGTCGAGGATATCGTTGAGCAGCTCGACCAGGACCTTTCCGGAGTCGTGGGCAATCGACAACTGCTGGCGTTGCTCGGCGTTCAACGGGCTGTCCAGGGACAGGGCGATCATGCCGAGCAGGCCGTTCAAGGGCGTACGGATCTCATGGCTCATGTTGGCCAGGAACGCCGAACGCGCCTGGGCCATGTTCAGCGCCGTGCTGCGCGCCACTTCCAGCTCTTCGTTGGACTGGCTCAGCCGCGCGTTGCTGGCCTTGAGCTCGGTGGTGCGGGCCGAGACAATGTTTTCCAGCTGGCCGAGGTAGTCGGTCAGACGGTTTTCGGCGCTGCGGCGCTGCTGGATCTCGGTGCTCATGTTTTCGAATTGTTGGTTGGCGACCTTGACCAGCACGCCGATTTCATCGTGTTCGTGGCCGGGCGGGAACGCCAGCCGCGCCTGTTTCGACTGGCCCGGGGTGCTGCTGCTGAGGGCCTGGATCACCCGCACCAGGGGTTTGGTCAGCATCACGTAGAACAACACCAGCAGGATAATGGTGAGGATCAGGCTGCGGACAAAACCGTTGAGCAAGGTTATTTCGGCCCGATGCAGGAAGCGGATGCCAAAGGTGTAGGTGTCGATATCCAGGTGCAGGGTGCCCAGGGATTCGTCTGGCAAATGACTGAGATAAAGCCGGTCTTCGAAGCGCCGATCGGCACCGAACAGCCAATCGCTGATCATTCGATAGCCGCCCTCCTGGCGCGGCCGTTCGACGCTGGCCAGGACCATGTTGTTGTTGTCGATCAATTGCGCGCGCAGCACCGCCGGCGAGTGCAGCAGGCCCAGGGCCAGTTCCTGCGCCAGTTCGGCGTCGATGTTGTAGGCGATCCTCGATGCCGGGTTGTGGCTGATTTCCAGCAGGGAGAGGATTTCACGGTTGATCGAGGCGCTTTCGCTGGCATAATCGATGCCGATTTGCAGCAGACTGAGCAGTGTTCCCAGAATGAAGCCGACCAGCACCGTCAACCGGGCTTGTTTGTAAGACAAGCGGTGGGTGAATTTTATATCCATGGGGTGGTGTACCACTTTCCTTTCCCTTCGCCCGGCAAGCATAGCTGATCCGACGGGCGCACCGGCAGTGGGGGATTCGATACGCGTTGCGTGCAGTCTGCCAGAGCTTGCGGGCGCCCGACGGCGCCGGTGCGACATCATCGTATGAACTTGCCTGAGGAAACGTCGTGGATTCTCGATTGAATGCCTTTCTTGAGCGTGCCGACGCGGTGCTCGCCCGTCTCGAACCGCTGTTGCCCGCGCCGCGCCAGGCCATCGATTGGAACGCCTGCCTGGCCGCGCGCTGGCAGCGCGAAGGGCGCGGCGGGTACTTGTTGCCGCTGGCGGTCAGCCTGGACATGCGCTTGTCCGACCTGATCGGTGTCGACAAGCAGCGCGAGCAGTTGGCGCGCAACACCCGGCAGTTCCTCGATGGCTTGCCGGCCAACCATGCCTTGCTCTGGGGGTCGCGCGGTACCGGCAAGTCCTCGCTGGTGCGCGCCTTGCTCGCCGAGCATGCCCAGGCCGGCTTGCGCCTGATCGAGATCGAGCGCGATCACCTGGCGGACCTGCCACGGGTGGTGGAGCAGTTGCAAAAGCTGCCGCAGCGCTTCGTGCTGTTTTGCGATGACCTGTCCTTCGAAGCCGGCGAAGGCGACTACCGGGTGCTCAAGAGTGTACTCGACGGTTCCCTCGAACAGGCCCCGGACAACGTCCTGCTCTACGCCACCTCGAACCGTCGGCACCTGGTGCCGGAGAAAGAGAGCGACAACGAAAACTGGAAGCGCGTCGACGGCGAACTGCACCCCAGCGAAGCCGTGGAGGACAAGATCGCCCTGTCCGACCGCTTCGGCCTGTGGCTGTCGTTCTACCCCTTCACCCAGGAACACTTCCTCAGCGTGGTCGAGCACTGGGTCGGCGAGCTGGCGCTCAAGGCCGGCCTGGCCTGGCAGCGCGACGAGGCGCTGGATATCCAGGCAGTGCGCTGGGCCACCGGACGCGGCAATCGCAATGGTCGCTGCGCCTATCAGTTTGCCCGCTATTGGGTGGGGTTGAAGTTGCTGGAGCAGGCACCATGATCGATTTGCAAAAAGCCGGCAGCGGCCTGGACGGCTACCGGCTGTTACACGCGCAACTGGAGTCGCTGCTGGCCGACGAGCGGGATTTCATCGCCAATGCCGCGCAGTTCTCGGCCTTCCTGTTCAATCAGTTGGAGGACCTGAACTGGGCCGGCTTCTACCTCAATCGCGAGGAGGAACTGGTGCTCGGGCCGTTCCAGGGCCAGATCGCCTGCGTGCGCATTCCCTTCGGCCGTGGCGTCTGCGGGACCGCCGCGGCGACCCGGGAAACCCAGCGGGTCGAGGATGTGCATGCGTTTGCCGGGCATATCGCCTGCGACAGCGCCTCGAACAGCGAACTGGTGGTGCCGCTGGTCAAGGATGGCCGCCTGATCGGCGTGCTCGACCTGGACAGCCCGCGCCTGGCCCGTTTCACCCTCGAAGACCAGGCCGGCATCGAGCACCTGGCGGCGATTTTCCTGCGTCTGAGCGACTGCTGAGGCGGCTCAGGCAGCCAGGCCGGCCTTCTCCAGCAGCGACTCGACATCTACCGTGTCGATCTGCAGGGGCAGGACGTGCTGCTCGGCGTAGCGCAGGTAGATTTCTTCGCGGATAAACAGCTGGAATAATTCCGGATCGATATGGGCGTCGCGGCACATGCCGGCCATGATACCCAGCGCTTCGCTCAGGGACTTGCCCTTTTTGTAGGGGCGATCGGCGGCGGTCAGTGCCTCGAAGATATCGGCGATCGCCATCATCCGCGCCGGCAGGCTCATCTGTTCACGCTTCAGGCGCTTGGGGTAACCGGTGCCATCCATTTTTTCGTGGTGGCCGCCGGCAATTTCCGGCACGGCGGCGAGGTGCCCGGGAAACGGCAGTTGATCGAGCATCAGGATGGTTTGCACCATGTGATGGTTGATGATGTAGCGCTCTTCGCGGGTCAGTGTCCCACGGCTGATGCTCAGGTTGTACAGCTCCCCTCGATTGAACTTGTAGGGCGGCACGTCGAGTTGAAAGCCCCAGCGGTTGTCGGCGGGGATCAGTTCGGCGGCGTTGCGTTCGAACAGGTGTTCGGGTTTGTCCGCGAGTAACGGCTCGATGGCCGGCAGGGGCGAGGCCGGGCGCCGTTCCTGGCGGTGTTTTTCTTCCCAGGAAACGCCGAGGCGATCATCCAGGGTGCGGGTCCAGGTGCGTTGGGCAATCCGCCCCAGGCGTTCCAGGTCGGCCTCGGCCATGGCTTCGCCGCCCAGGTTGCAGTGGGCGACAAAGGCAAAGTCCTCGTCGAGGGCGGTGAGACTGGCGTCGCGCGCCTGGCTCAAGGTCGACTCGTTGCCGCCCTGTGCCAGGCCTTGCCAATAGGCAACCCAGGCATCGCGCTTGAGTACTTCGAAACGGGTACGTATTTCGTGAATGCGGTCATACAGGGTTTCCAGCTTGGTCGCCTTGTCGACCACATATTCCGGCGTGGTGACCTTGCCGCAGTCATGCAGCCAGGCGGCGACGTGCAGGGCTTCCCATTCGTCTTCCGTGGGCTGGTAGCCCTCGAACGCCGGCATCTGGCTGGCCGCGGCAGCCTCGGCGATCATCAGCGTCAGCGCCGGGACGCGCTGGCAGTGGCCACCGGTGTAAGGACTCTTGGCATCGATGGCCCCGGCCAGCAACTGGATGAAGGCGTCCAGCAATTGCTTCTGCCGCGCTTGCAGGCGCTGGCTCTCGATGCAGGCGGCGGCGGTGCCGGAAATGGCGCTGATAAAGGCGATGCGATCCGGCTGCAGGTGCTCCATATCGGCTTCGCTACCGCTGTCCGGCAGCAGCAGGGCGAGGACGCCGACGGTTTCGCCCTGGCGGTTGTGCAGGCGAATACCGATCAGGTGAATGCGCGGGCTTTGCAGGGCGAGCAGGACCTTTTGCAAGTCGTCCGCCTGCTCGAAGCCCAGGCTGGCGACCACGTTGTCGCGCTGGTCGAGTGTCTTGAGCCAGGCCGGGCGCTGTTCGTCGGCCTCGGCGGCGTTGCGGATCTCGAATTGCCGGGGATCCTGGAGGACGCCATCGATGATCAGGGCATGGGCTTCCAACTCGCGGCTGTCGCTGTCCAGCAGGTAGATCAGGCCGGCGCGGGCCTGGGCGATTTTCAGCGTTTCCTCGAGCAGCCGTTGCAGCAACGGGTCGAAGCGGGTCTGCGCCGAGAGGCTGGAAGCGATTTCGAAGAAGCTGGCCAGGGTCTGTTTCATGCGGGTCATCGAGATCGCCAGGCGGTCGACTTCCAGCACCGGCGAACGTGGTGTCGCCGGGTGGTTGAAGTTGAAGCTGCGAATCGCATCGGCCTCCTGCACCAGGGCGTGTAGCGGCTTGACCAGGAGCCTGGAGGTCAACCAGCCGAGGGGCAGGCACAGCAGCAGGGTGGCCAGGGTGATCAGCGCGCCTTGCCAGCGGATCCGGTAGGCGTCCGCCAGGAGTTCGTCTTCCGGCACCAGCAGGGCCAGTTGCAGGCCCTTGGGGCCGCCTTCGGCGAGTGGTGTGCGGGAGACTATCCATTGCCGTTGCGCGGTCGCCATATGATGCTCGGTGCTGCTGTCCGGTTCCATGAAGCGCCGCAGGATCGGGCTCAGGTCCTCTACCCGGGGCAGGCGCGCGTCGCTGCCGCCGCCGATCAGCCGGGCGTAGTCGGGGTACGCCACGGCATTGGCGTTTTCATCGAACAGGACGATTTCGGTCGAGGGCGTGACCTTGTGCCTGTCCAGGGTCGCGGACAGGTCGGCGAGGGTCAGGTCGGCGGCGATCACCACGTTCGCGCTGCTGCGCCGGGCGAGTGTGGTGCCGACATTGTGGGTGGAGAAAAACAGGTAGGGCGCGGTGGTGATCTGGTCGCTGTCGTTCAGTGCGCTGTTGAACCAGGCCCTGACGCGGGGATCGTAGGCTTCGCGATGATTATCCTGGCGGCCGATCAACTGCAATGCCGCGTCGAAGAACAGCGATTCGGATTTGGCCCCTTGGGCGCCGGGGTCGCGCTCGATGCTCCAGACCTGGAAGGCGGCATTCTCCGGCGCCTTGAAGTAGGCGCGCAGGGCGCTGTCGCGCAGCGGCCGGACCATGAAGAAATCGCCATCGGCGTAGCCGAGGTAAAGCGAGGCCAGGTTCGGATTGTCGTTCAGCGCCTGGGTGAAGGGCTTGAGCAGGGCCAGCCGTTGCGCAAGCGTTAGGGCCTGGGTGCGTTCGTCGATGGCCAGCAGGCTCAGCAGATGGCGAATCGGCTGGTAGGTGTTGTGTAGATCCAGCTGTACATCGTCGCGGACCCTGGCGAAGAGCTTTTCACTGCTGGAGAGAATGATCTGTGTGGTTTGCCGGTAGTTGAACAGCCCCAGCAGGATCCCGGTCAACAGCAGCAGGCAGGTGAACAGGATACTGATGTGCACGTGCAGCGCCAGCCGGCGTCTTTCGCGTTGCATGGGGCCGATCTCCCTGGGTGATGAGGTGCACTGCTCAGCGCCCAAGGATAGTCAATGTCCGCTGTCAGGTGTTGTCCTCGGCCGGCAATTTTTCCGGTGGCGGGTCGGTGTGTTTGCGCAGCGCTGTTTCGAGTTCGAGCAGCGCCTGCACGATGGCCTGCCGGGCAGCTTCGAGCCGCGGCGTCGGCGCCTGTTCCTGGCAGAGCTTTTCCAGGGTTTCGCAGTGCTCCACCAACTCGCTGGCCTGGGCGATCCGCGCCGCGCCCTTGATCTTGTGGGCCATGTCGATCAGCTCAAGCAGGTCACCATTGACCGGCACCGCGCGCAGTTCCTCGCGGTCCGCCTGGCAACTGCTCAGCAGCTCGTCGAGCAAGCGACGCATCAGCAGCGGTTCGCCTCCGGTCAGGGCGTGCAGGCTGTCGAGGCTGAAGGGGGCCGGGCGCGGGCGCGGCGTGACAGCGGCGAGCTTCTGGTTGAGGGTGGTCAGGCTGATGGGTTTGAACAGGCAGTCGTCCATGCCGGCTTCCTTGCAGCGGGTGCGTTCCTCGGGCTGGGCGTTGGCGGTGAAGCCGAACACCGTACAGGGTGGCAGATCATGGCTGGCTTCATGTTCGCGCAGGCGCCGGGTCATCTCGTAGCCGTTCAGCACCGGCATGTTGCAGTCGACGATCACCAGGTCGAAGTGCCCGTCTTTCCAAGCCTGCAAGCCGCTTGCGCCGTTCTGCGCGGTGCTGAATGAGTGGCCCAGAAAGCCCAGCTGCTGACACATCAGCAGGCGGTTGGCCGGGTGGTCGTCCACCACCAGGACATTCAAGGCCTGTAGCGCCGGAGCCAGTTCAGGGTCGCGCTGGGCGCTGCCTTGCGTCGCCGCGAGACTGTCCAGTTCCAGGCTCACCACCACGCGGGTGCCTTCACCGGGCACGCTGGACAAGGTCAGGGTGCCGCCCATCATTTCGCACAGGCTGCGGCAGATCACCAGGCCCAGGCCGGCGCCGCTACGGGCCAGGTGCCCGGAGTTGTCGGCCTGGACGAAGGGTTCGAACAGCCGGGCCTGGTCGGCGGCGCTGATGCCGATGCCGCTGTCCTGGACGGTCAGGGTCATGTTCGTCCGTTGCGCGCCGGCGGCGGGTTGCATCAGCAGCGAGATGGTGACCTGGCCCTGCTCGGTGAACTTGATGGCATTGCTGATCAGGTTGGACAGGATCTGCTTGAAGCGCAGCGGATCGATCAGGATGTCGCCGATGTCGTGGCGTTCGGGCAGCCGGACCACCAGGTCCAGCTGCTTCTGGCGCGCCAGGCCATCGAAGACCCTGACCACCGAATCCACCAGCTCGCTGAGGTTGACCCGCTCGGGGGACAGGCTCAGGCGTCCGGATTCGATGCGGGCGATATCGAGGATATCGCCGATCAGTTCCAGCAGGTCCTTGGCCGAGTTGTAGGCGACTTCGATGGCGGGGCGATCCAGATGGCCCTGGTCCGCGCGCTTGAGGGTCAGTTCGAGCATGCCGATCACCGCGTTCATCGGCGTGCGGATTTCGTGGCTCATGGTCGCCAGGAACGTGCTCTTGGCCCGGTTGGCGCTGTCAGCCTGATCCTTGGCCGCGCGCAACTCGTCGAACAGTTCGCGGCGTTCGCTGATATCGATCCAGCCGCCGATGATGCCTTGTACTTCGCCCAGGGAATTACGGTAGGGCAGGATCCAGTGATAGATGGTCATCCGGCGGTCGCCGATATGCAGTGTGCGGTCGCAGATCTGCGCCGTGCCTTCGTCCATCACCCGCTGGTAATCGGCCTGGTACTCGCGGGCCTCGAAGGCGTTGCCCTGGTAGGCGTCCATGACCCGCTTGCCGATCACATCTTCAAGCCTGGTCGAGAAGGCTTGCAGGTAGCTGTCGTTGCAGGTCTGCAACAGGCCTTCGCGATCACGCACGTAGATCGGGTGCGGGGTGCCGTTGACCAGCGCGCGCATGAATTCGAACTGGTCGCTCAGGGCCCGTTCGGCCAGTTGTCGTTGGCGGATCTGCCGGCGCATGTAGGCGTTCCAGCCGAGGGACAGCAGCAGCAGCGCGCCGGCGCCCATGACGATCTGCAGGATCAGCCGGTGGTAGTTGCGCCAGTAGCTGTCGGAGGCCGGCGTGTAGCCGCGCCAGCGATTGTTGATGATACCCAGTTCGTCCGGGGCGATGCTCAGCAGCGCCTTGTCGAGAATCGAGCCCAGCTCGGTGGCACCGCGGGCGGTGGCCAGGGCGAAGATCGCCTGTTGGGTGCCGATGGTCGCGCTGATCTGCAACTGGTCGTCGAAGGTTTGCGAGGCGATCAGGTAGTTGGCAATCACCAGCGAGCTGACCGCACCGTCCGCCTGGCCCTGGGCGAGCAGTTCGACCGCCTTGAGGCTGTCGTCGGTTTCAATCAGCTTGATTTGCGGGAAGTCCCTGCGCAGATAGTCGATCAGCGGGTTGCCGCGGATAACCGCCAGGCGCCGGCCTTGCATTTGATCGAGGTTGCTGGCGCCGTCACGGCCCTTGGCGGTCAGCAGCACGAAGGAGTTTTCCATGTAGGGCCGGCTGAAGTGCAGGACGTTCTCGCGCTCATTGGTCGGGCTGACGGCGGCGATGATATCGGCCTGGTGGTTTTGCACCCGATTGATCATGTCGTCCAGGCTGCGCGAGCGCTGCACCTCGAAACGCAGGCCGGTGCGCAGGCGGATCAGTTCCAGCAGGTCGGCGGTAACGCCGCGGAAGCTGTTGTCGGCGTCGAAGAAGGTGATGGGCGCCAGGGCCTCGTTGACCACCACGCGGACCACCGGGTGCTCCTTGATCCAGCGCTCTTCGCGGGCGGTCAGTTGCAGCTTGTGGTCGGTCAGCAGGATGTCGCTGCCGGCGCTCCAGCGCCGGGCGATATTCTCGCGCTCGCTGGTGGGGATCGCCTTGAGAGTCGCGTTGACGGCGCCCAGCAGGGCGGCATTGTCGCCGCGTACGGCAAAGCTGAAACCGTAGGCCTCGTGTTTGCCGAAGTTGGCCATTTTCACATTGCGCAAATAGCCCTTGTTGATCAGGTAGTGGGTCGAGATGGTGTCGCCGAGGAACACGTCGGCCTGGTCGAACGCCACGGCGTTGAGCGCGTTCAGGTAGGACGGGTAGAACTGCAGCGTGGCGTTGGGATAAAGGCTCTTGATCTCGTCCAGCGGCAGGTAGTGGTAGACCATGCTCAGGCGCATCCCCGCCAGGCCATCGTTCAGGGCGCGGGTTTCGTCCTCGCGGGTGACCAGCACCGGCTGGTCGATGGCATAGGGGGTCGAGAGGGCGATGTTCTTGTTCACCGCCTCGAAGCCGTTGGCGCTGCCGAGCAGGTCGATCCGGCCCTGTTCGAGGGCGCTGATGGCGGCCTCGCGGGTAGCAAAGCTCTGCACCTTGACGGGCAAGCCCAGGGCTCGGCCCAGGATGCCGGCGTAGTCGGCGGTGATGCCTTCGTAGTCACGCCCGCTGACGGTCATGTCGAAGGGCGGGTAGTCCGGGGCGGAGGTGCCGAGCAGCAGTTCACGCTTGTCCTGGACCCAGCGCCGTTGTTCCTTGTCCAGCGCGACCTCCATGTGGCTGGTGCTCGAGCGGCTGAGTAATGAGAAGTGGGTGACACTTGGGGGCTCTGCAAGCGCTGACAGGCACAGGCACAAGCCTGTGATCACCATCAGATAGTCCTTTATGCGCATGGGCATTGGTTTTCTCACACTACCGCGTTGCGTTTGGCCATCTCGATAAGCTCTACCAAGGATTTGGCCTTGAGTTTTTGCATGAGTCTTTTCTTGTAGGTACTGACGGTCTTGTTACTGAGAAACATACCCTTGGCGATTTCCTTGTTGGTCCGGCCCTGGGCAAACAATTGCAGGACCATCAGTTCCCGGTCGTTCACCAGTTTGAACAGTTCGATTTCCGGATTTTCCGGTCCTTCTTTTCGCGCCCCGATCAACGCCTGGCTCGGGAAGTAATTGTAGCCGGACAGTACCGCCTTGATCGCACTCAGGAGTTCGCTCAAGTCTTCGGCCTTGCAGACATAACCCGAGGCACCGGACTGCATGCAGCGCATTGCGAACAGGTTGGGTGTCTGCGCCGTCAGCACCAGGGTCTTGAGCGGCGAATTCATGGCATTGAAGCGGGCCAGTACCTCCAGGCCGTCCAGTTTGGGGATGCTGATATCCAGGATCACCAGGTCCGGCATGCATTCACGGACCATTTGCATGGCGTCGACACCGTTATCGGTTTCCCCAACTATTTCATAACAATCCTCCTGTTCCAACAATATCCTGATGGCCAGGCGAACAACGGGGTGGTCGTCGACGATAAAAACCGAGTTCATAATAAAGTCCCATACGAGCTGCTTGGAAAGCGCGAACCTTAGCTCAGTTGGACAAGCGGGCGCATGAAGGGAAGACCCTACAGAGGTAGTATAGGAATATTCCTACTTCAAATAGGGTTTCGACTTACGGATAGCGCCAGTTTGAACAGGAAGTGCTATCCAGTATTGAAGTGTGCGGTTATACGGAATGCTTAATGATTTATGAGATCTTATGATCTTTTGGGAAGTGTCCTACTTGTATATAGGCGTGTTTTTGCCGGTGACAACCCCGGGAAGGAAGTGGGGGCTGGCGGCCGGGAATCATGCCGAGGGGCTGGGGCAAGACTCGTGGTCGGGCTCGGCGCGGCCGGCCTTCTGCGTGTGCCGGTCCAGGCCCAGCGCGCTCCGCAGGGCGAGCCCGTTCAGCGGTTTGCTCAGGCAGCCGAGCAATGGCAGCCGCCGCTCCCGCGCGAGGGTGCTGAGGGCATCGAGCTCCTCGCTGCTGAGGCTGCTGAGCAGGATTGCCTGCTTGATCATGCCGCCGCGGCAGGCGGTTTCGATCAGGTCCAGCCCGAGCACGTCCGGCAGGCACTGGTCGCAGAGCATCAGGTCGAACGGCGTGTGTGCCGAACTCAAGGCGCTCAAGGCTTCCCGGGCATTGAGCGCCGGTGTCAGGGCATGGAAGCCATAGCTGTTGAGCAGGCTCTGGGTTGCGGCCAGTTGAAAGGGATGATCCTCTACCAGCAACATGCGTAAGTTGTGTTTGGGCATGGTGTTTTCCGGGCGACCTGTCGACTCGGGACAAGGCTACATAGGTAGGCGCTCTGTAGGAAAATATGCCTGGAATCGGGCGCTTGTTGAATGGCAGGTCAGCTTGAGTGTGGGCGGCAGACATAAGAGGAAAGCAATTATTTCAGTGGGCCGGAGCCATGATCAATCAGTTGATTCTCTCACCTGCGTAGGCTTTATCCCGCCAGGCGGCCCGCCCTGACCGGGGGCGGGCCGCCGGGTGTTAAACCGGGCTGGAGCGGCCAGTCATTTCCCGGGCCATTTCGCTGGCATAGCTGTCGGTCATGCCGGCGATAAAGTCGATCACCCGCAGGAACGAACTGTGCAACGGCCACTCGGGCTGCGGCGCGCTGTTACCGAGCAGGTCGAGGATGCGTCGATGCTTGAACGATGGCGTGCGCCCGCCGTGTTGTTCCAGGGCCGCGCCACAGAAGGCGTTCAAGAGGATTTCCAGGGTGGTGTAGGCGCCGATCTCATGCAGCGTCTTGCGCTTGTCTTGGAAGATTTTCTTGCGCGCGATGTCCTTGGCATTGAGCACGCAGCGTTTCGCCGGACCGTGCATGTGTTCCACCAGATCCCCCGGCAGCGTCCCGGCCAGCAGTGCATCCTGCTGCTCGACGAAGGCCCGGGCGGCGGCGTTGGTCAGGTGTTCGATGGCCTTGCCGCGCAAGATCGCCAGCTTGCGGCGCCGGGAGTCCCGTGGCCCGAGTTGCCGGTAGGTTTCCGGCAGATCGTCGCCCACCAGGCCGAGCAGCAGCGACTCGACCTCGGCATAGTCGAGCAGCTCCATTTCCAGGCCGTCCTCGAGGTCGATCAGGGCGTAGCAGATATCGTCGGCGGCCTCCATCAGGTAGACCAGCGGGTGGCGCGCCCAGCGTTGTTCCTCCAATTGCGGCAGGCCGAGCTTGTGGGCGATCTGTTCGAGGATCGGTAGCTCGCTCTGGTAGCAGCCGAACTTGTGCTTCTTGTAACCCAGGGAGTCGGCGTGCCGCGCCGTCCACGGGTACTTGAGGTAGGTGCCGAGGGTGGCGTAGGTCAGTCGGGTACCGCCTTCGAACTGGTGATATTCCAGCTGGGTGAGCACCCGGAAGCCCTGGGCGTTGCCTTCGAAGTTTAGGAAGTCATTGCCTTCGGCCACGCTCATGCCGTCCAGCCAGCCGCGTCCCGCCGCCTGTTGGAACCAGTGGCGAATGGCGTCCTCGCCGGAGTGGCCGAACGGCGGATTGCCGATGTCGTGGGCCAGGCAGGCCGATTGCACGACCATGCCCAGGTCGCTCGGTTCGCACCAGTCCGGCAGGGCGTCGCGCAGGGTTTCGCCGACGCGCATGCCCAGGGAACGACCGACGCAACTGACTTCCAGCGAGTGCGTCAGGCGGGTGTGGATATGGTCGTTGCTGGTCACCGGGTGGACCTGGGTCTTGCGCCCCAGGCGCCGGAAGGCGCCGGAGAAAATGATGCGGTCGTGGTCTTTGTGGAAGGGGCTGCGACCCAGTTCTTCAGGGCTGTGCAGCGATTTCCCGAGGCGTTCGCGGGTAAGCAGGGTGTGCCAATCCAAGGCGCGGCTCTCCGTTGGTGACTGATCCCCCAGCTTCCCGTTTAGCGGGCCGGCCTGCAAGCAAAACCATGCAAGCAAATTTATAAGCCGGCGGCATCGATATCGATCAGCAGCAGCCGTTGGCCGTTGTCGAAGAATTGCCCGGCGGTCAGGCAATACTGGTTGCTGGTGGCGTCACGGTAGGTGCTGGAGAGGATCAGTCGGCGCTCGTCCCAGCCTTCGGCCAGCAAGTGATAGAAGTAGGGCCGCCAGGACCAGTTGTGCCCCAGGTAGCTGCTGTCGGCCTGCCAGGCGTTGTGGCGCCATTCCAGGTTGGGGGTGAGCTGGGTGCCGTGGCGATCGCACTGGTAGAAGCGCAACAGCCAGGGATAGCCGTCGGGTTGCGGCAACTGGCTGAGCGGCGCCTGGCCCTGGGCCCAGCTCTGCAGCGTGGCCATGAGTCCGCCCAGTTGCTGGCGCAGGCTCATCAGGCGCGCGCGTTCGGCCAGCTTCTGCTGCACGTAGCGCTCGCGCAGTTCGGCAAAACGGGCGACAAAGGCGTCGGTGGCGAAGAACTCCAGCTCGGCCTTGGCGAACAGGTAGCCCTGTACGTAGCGCGAGCCGCATTCCAGGGCGAAATTCAGCTCGGCCTCGGTTTCCACGCCTTCGGCGATGATCCAGCAGCCGGTCTTTTCCGCCATTTGCGCCAGGGCCTTGACCACTTCGCTGCTGGGACCGCCACGGGCGGCGGCCTGGAACAGGCGCATGTCGAGCTTGAGAATGTCCGGCTGCAAGGCCAGGACCCGATCGAGCTGGGAATACCCGGCGCCGAAATCATCGATGGCGATGCGCGCACCGGCGGCGCGATAGCGGCTGACCACTTCCGCCAGGCGCAGGCTGTCGCCGCCCAGTTCGGTGATTTCGAAGACGATGCGCCGCGGGTCGACATCGTATTGCGCCAGTTGCTTGAGGCTCGGCAAAGCCTGGCCGTTGCTCAGGCGGCTGATCCAGCGCGGCGACATGTTCAGGCTCAGGAACCAGTCCCGGGGCGCTTCATGCAGCCGGCTCAGGGCGTTGTCGCGGATCTGTCGATCCAGGCGGCGCAGCGCGGCCGAAGGCGTTCGCGGATCGGCGAACAGCGGTCCCACGGAGGTCAGTTGCCCGTTGGCCTGGCGCAGTCGGCCAAGGGCCTCGACACCGGCGATACGGCCGGTGGCGGTATCGATGAACGGCTGAAAGCAGGCGAGCGGTTGCCCGTCGATCACGGTGCCTCCTTGGGCTGGGTCTTATAGGTCTGGCTGCGGCGGGCAAGGCAGATTGGACGCGAACCCGAAGGGTCGCGCCCAGTCCGATGGCTACTGCAAGAATGCAGCCAGCTTTTCTGGCGTCAGGGTTTGGACGCGCCGCCTCGCAGTGCCAGCCGAATCAGCGGTAGCAGGCTGGCGCCCAGGCGCGCCCAGCGCGACAGGCTGTCCACGCCGCTACCCTTGGCGCCCCTGCCGCTCATGAAGCCCAGTAGCGTGACGATACCGATCCCCCACAAGGGCGCATGCTTGATCCCCAGGTTGGCCTGCCAGTTCTGGCCCAGGCCACGCAAGCGCTGCAAGGGTTGCAGCAGTTCCCGGGACTCATGGCGGATTTCCTGGCGATGCATCTCCATGCGCAGGCGGATCAGTGCCTTGCGCATGTCGCGGCGGGTATGGATGTGCGTCAGTTCGGGCAGGCTCATGGCAGCAGTCGCTCGCGATCGTTGGCCAACTCTTCAAGGGTGGCGTGGAACGGCGACGACTCATCGAAGAGTGCCGCCCTCAGGCGCAGGGCGCAGAACAGCGCGGCCAGGCTGTAAAAGACGCACAGGCCGATGATTGCGCCCAGGCGCCAGCTGTCCCAGAACAGGATCAGCACCAGCGCCGACAGCCCCACCAGCAGCAGCAGGCCGAACACCAGGGTCAACCCGGCGAACAGCAACAGGCTGACGGTGCGGGCTTTCTGCTCCTGGAGCTCGATGCCGAACAATTCCACATGGCTGTGCAACAGGCCGAGGAAAGCCGCGCCCAGGCGGCGGGTCGAGGCGCCGCTGCCGCTCGATTCGTCCCCAGCCATATCAGCGCCGCGTCGCCAGCAGGCCGACGATAAAGCCGATACCGGCGGCAATCCCGATGGACTGCCAGGGCTTGGCCTGGACATAGGCTTCGGTCGCGTCGACTGCCGCCTGGCTGTGATCGCGCAGCGAAGCTTCGGTCATTTGCAGGCTTTCCCGGGCCTTGAGCAGGCTTTCCCGAATCTGTGCACGCAACTCATCGGCCTGGTCGCCGGCCAGGCTGGCAGTGTGTTCAAGCAGGCGTTCGGTGTCGCTGACCAGGGTCTGGAAATCCGCCATCAGTATTTCTTGAGGCGTCTGTGTCGTCTTGAGGGCCATCAGGTGTTCTCCGTGAAAAAAATGTCGGTGAAAAGTCTGTGCAGGTTTCGAGTGCGGGCCTCGGTTGAAGGTTCACTGCGATTGGCTGGTACAGCTTTTGCTTTGTGCTGGTGCGTTGTGCCGGGCGGGTGCGCTGTATTTGGGCGCTTTAGAGCCCTGGCCTGCGAAAACCATACCTCAAATAATCGAAAAACGCGGAAAAAACCCAAGGGTTGCTCGCGCTTCGTGTTTCACCCTGCGCCAAAGCGGTTCGCTCTTGGCTCGGGTGGCGCCAATATGGTGCGAAATGCACGGTGATCGAACTGCTTTGGTGCTTTTCCCTGACTTCAGGTCTGCCGTCTCCATGGAAAATTTGCAAAGCGCTGTGGACACTCTGGTCCATGGTTCCAACACCCTGTTCATTCTGATCGGTGCTGTCATGGTTCTGGCCATGCACGCCGGTTTCGCCTTTCTCGAGGTCGGCACCGTTCGGCAAAAAAACCAAGTCAACGCCTTGTCGAAAATCCTCAGCGACTTCGCGATTTCGACCCTGGCCTACTTCTTTATAGGCTATTGGGTTTCCTATGGCGTCAGCTTTTTGCAGCCGGCGGCGCAAATCAGCGGCGATCATGGTTATGGCCTGGTGAAGTTCTTCTTCCTGCTGACTTTCGCGGCGGCGATTCCGGCGATCATTTCCGGCGGGATTGCCGAGCGCGCGCGGTTTGCCCCGCAGTTGTGCGCCACTGCCCTGATCGTCGCCTTCGTCTATCCGTTTTTCGAAGGCCTGGTCTGGAACGGCAATTTTGGCCTGCAGGCGTGGCTGCTGGCACGCTTTGGCGCGAGCTTTCATGACTTCGCCGGCTCCGTGGTGGTGCATGCCATGGGCGGCTGGCTGGCGCTGGCGGCGGTGCTGTTGCTGGGGCCGCGCCAGGGGCGTTATCGCGAGGGCCGGCTGGTGGCGTTCGCGCCGTCGAGCATTCCTTTCCTGGCCCTGGGTTCGTGGATTCTGATCGTCGGCTGGTTCGGCTTCAACGTCATGAGCGCGCAGACCCTGCAAGGGGTTAGCGGACTGGTGGCGGTCAATTCGTTGATGGCCATGGTCGGCGGCACGGTGGCGGCATTGATCATCGGGCGCAATGACCCGGGCTTCCTGCACAACGGCCCGTTGGCCGGGCTGGTGGCGATCTGTGCCGGTTCCGACCTGATGCATCCGGTGGGCGCGCTGGTCACCGGCGTGGTGGCGGGCGGGTTGTTCGTCTGGTGCTTTATCGCGGCCCAGAGCCAGTGGAAGATCGACGATGTACTCGGCGTCTGGCCGTTGCACGGCCTGTGCGGGGTCTGGGGCGGGATTGCCTGCGGGATCTTCGGGCAGCAGGCGTTGGGCGGCCTGGGTGGGGTCAGCCTGGTCAGCCAGTTGATCGGTACCGCGCTGGGGGTGGTGGTGGCACTGCTCGGCGGCTTTGCCGTGTATGGCGCGATCAAGGCGCTGCATGGCCTGCGGCTGAGCCAGGAAGAGGAGTACTACGGTGCCGACCTGTCGATTCACAAGATCGGCGCGGTGAGCCAGGACTGATCCGCCTCGTTTCGTCATGTTCAAGCCCAAGTCGGGGGCGCGGTCCGGTTTTCCGTCGTCAGCGGCTTGCGTCGCGGCGCCGCTGCCGGTCCGCGCCGGCCGGCCGGCGCGCAAGGTTCATTCTCCGTGGGCTGCATCGTCGGCTCGACTGGCCCGGATGGCGGACCTAGAATAAGTCTTCACCTTGTCCCGGACCCTCTTGCCATGCTTCCTGAATGCCAACTGTTCGGCACCCTGGGTTGCCATCTCTGTGAAGTCGCCGAAGCGCTGCTGATGCCTCTGGTCGATCACGGCCTGTTAGTGGAGCTGGTGGACATCGCCGACAGCGAAGCCTGGTTCGACGCCTATGGCTTGCGTATCCCGGTCCTGCGCCGGGTGGACAGCGGGGCCGAGTTGGACTGGCCCTTCGACGTCGAGCAGGTCGTGGCCTTTCTGCGCTGAACCTCCTTATCTCTTCTGTCATGTGCTTGTTGCACCATTACCCGGCGGCGGCGGCGCTTCTGTTTCATCAAATTACCTGCGGTTGCGCTTGAAAAACGACTGTGCTTACGTCGCTGCATGACGTTTAGGCAGCACGTTCCAGTGGTGCAAGGGAGGAAATGAAATGAAAGGGAGGTCGATTCTGCTGGTCAACCAACTGGGCGGTCGCAAGTTCCTGGCCACCGTGGTGGTTGGCGTAAGCACCGCGACGTTGACCTGGTATGGAAAGATCGATGGTGGGACCTACGCCATGGTGATCCTTGGCACGGTGGGTTCGTTCATCGGCGGCAACGTCTATGGCAAAGTCCATCCCAGGGAATCATGAAGGCTGCCGGCCGGCGGCAATCGGTTGGCGGCTCAGTAAAAAATCAGTTACTGTATGTTTATACAGTTTTCGTTCCGGTGTTGGGACAGGATGCCCACCCTGGCGTGCGCACCCGGGAACGGAATCCAGAGAGATAAAGAGGGTTAAAGCATGCTCAATGTCGAACAATTGAAATCCAGCGTGAATCGCATGTCCGCTGATGTGGTGCGTGAAGCGGTACTGGAATTGCGCCTGGACGGGCTGGTAACGGAAGGCAAGACGCCCTTCAACAAGTTGCACTTCAACACCTGTTTCGCGGAAATCGAAGCCTTGTTCCAACGCGCGGGCTATCACCGGCAACTGGATGTGGTGGGTTACCAGGGCTTGTTGTACGCGCTCTACGATCCGGGGCGCTGGGAGGCGGTGGATGTACTGCGCTGGCTGAAGGACTACACCGAGGCGGCCGGGACAAGGTTGCTGGGGAGCAAGATCGCCTCGGGCTGAGGCGCGCGGCTGGCGCCCGGTGCCTGGATCACGTTGCCGCGAGCCTAGGTTCTGCCGGAGTCTTGCGGGATAATGCCGGCTTGCCCAGCCGTTCGAGTCCTGTCATGTCCGCCTTGTCCTTCAATGCCGCCGAGCACCAGGCCAGCACCTTGTACCTGCCACCCGGTTCGTGGACCACGGTGCTGGATTGCCTGTGCGAACACTTCAAGGCGATCAGCCGCGAGCAATGGCTTGACCGCATTGCCCGTGGCCGGGTGCTGGATGCCGGGGGCGCGGCGATCAGCGCGCAGTTGCCTTACCGCGAAGGTTTGCGCATCCACTACTTTCGCGAAGTGCCCAATGAGACGCCGATTCCGCTGAACGAGACGATTCTCTACGCCGACGAGCATCTGGTAGTGGCGGACAAGCCGCACTTCCTGCCGGTGACGCCGGCCGGCGAGTATGTCGAGCAGACCTTGTTACGCCGCCTGATCCGCCGCCTGGACAACCCGAATCTGGTGCCGCTGCACCGTATTGACCGGCATACCGCCGGCCTGGTGTTGTTCTCGGCCAATCCAGCGAGTCGCTCGGCCTATCAGGCGCTGTTTCCGACCCGGCAGATTGAAAAACGCTACGAGGCCATTGCCGCGGCCTTGCCGGATCTGTCGTTCCCGTTGCTGCATAAAAGTCGCCTGGTGGAAGGCGAACCGTTTTTCCGCATGCGCGAAGGGGCGGGTACCTGCAATACCGAAACCGCAGTCGAAGTGCTCGAGAAAAATGCCGGGCTGTGGCGCTATGGGCTGTATCCGGTCACGGGCAAGAAGCACCAGTTGCGGGTGCACATGGCGGCCCTCGGCGCGGGTATCTGCAATGACCCGTTTTATCCACAGGTGCTCAAGGATGCCGTGGATGACTACGCCAACCCACTCAAGCTGCTGGCCCAGGGCCTGCGCTTCATTGACCCGATCAGTGGCCAGGAGCGGCGTTTCCAGAGCGAGATCGTCCTGGACTGGTGAAGCCGGCGACCGTCAATGGCAGGTCTGCGCCGCGCTCACCGCCGCCCGCAGGCCGAGCAGGTAGCTGTCGACGCCGAAACCGCAAATCTGCCCGCGCGCCACTTCGGCCAGCACCGAAGGCTGGTGCAAGGGTTCGTTGCGATGGATATTGGCCATGTACAACTCGATCACCGGCACCGACAAATGCGCCAGGGCGTCGCGAATGTCGTAGCTGCTGTGGGCCCAGGCGCCGGCGTTGATCAGCACCGCGTCCACCTGTTCGCGGGCGCCCTGGCGGATGCGGATGCACATCGCGCCCTCGCTGTTGGTCTGGAAACTGGTGACATCCACGTCGAGCTCCCTGGCCAGCGAGTGCAAGCGGGCGTCGATCTGTTCCAGGGTGATGCCTGCATGGCGGATCGGCTCGCACTTGCCGAACAGATGGTGATTGAGACCGTGCAGCATGAGGACTTTCATGATTCAGCTACCGGAAAGGGTCAATGAGCCCGGGTCGGGGATTCCCATAGAATAGGCCGTCCCCGGCGGTTGTGCCTGCACGCTGTCGCCCTCCGGCAAAAACGGCAGAGCCCGCGCCAGTCGGGCTCTGTGCTGGAGGCGTAGGAGGACTTACAGCTCCTTGACGGTACGCACCTGGTCCTTGTTGATGCGGGTCTTTTTACCGTCCAGTTGCTTGAATTCGTAGAAGCCCGAGTCCTCGTCGTATTTCGGTGTGTCCACCGCCTGGATTTCACGCCCGTCATTCAAGGTGATCACCGTCGGCGAAGAACAACCGGCGAGGGCGGCGAGGGCGGTTGTCAGCAGGAGTGCGGCAAGAGTCCGTTGCGTCATGGTACTTCTCCAGAAAGATTTTTTGAGAATAGCGGCGATTGATGTCAGAGCAGATGAATTACAACGCTCATTGATAGTTTCTGACGGACATAGGCTCAGCAAGTTCCTTGCGAGGCACCATCCGGCGAGTTATCCACGGGTTGCAGCAGCTGCGGGGTGTTCAGATTGGCCAACCTGGGATCACCCGGCGGACACTGCAGGGCCTGGGCCTGCAGTTGCAGCATGACCTTGCGCGGGCTGCGCTCGCCCTGGGCCCAGGCGTTTTCGAAGACCCCGGCCAGGGCCGTGGGGATCACGCACAGCAGTGGCTCCCAGTGCTCGCCCTGACGCAACATCAGTGGCTTGCCCGGCTCGCGGCGAACGGCATCGAGCATGGCCGTGAGCAGGGCGGCGTCGATTTGTGGCACATCGCAGGGCAGCACCAGCAGATGGCCATGGCGTGCCGCCGCGAGGCCTGCGCGAATGCCGGCCAGGGGGCCGGGAAAGTCATCGCTGTCGTCGCTCACCAACTGGTCGGCATACGCCGCGTAGCGCTCGCGGTTGCGGTTGCAGGAAATGATCAGGTCATCGCTGAACGGGCGCGCCACGGCGTGCAGATGGGCGATCAGCGGTTGTCCGCGCCAGTCCAGCAGGCCTTTGTCCTGGCCGCCCATGCGCTGGCCGCGACCGCCGGCCAGGAGCAGAATGGAAAGGTCGTTCACGGGCATGGGGCAGTCTCGACAGCAGCGATAAAAAGGGACGCTGTGATATAACACCGGGCTGTTCCTCCTTACAACTGGACCGAGCCTATGAAAGCCAAGGCTGATACACCTTTCGTACCGCTGAATATCGCGGTCTTGACCGTCAGTGACACCCGTACCTTCGAGACCGACACCTCGGGGCAGCTCTTCGTCGACCGCCTGACCGCCGCCGGGCATCGTCTTGCCGAGCGGGTGTTGCTCAAGGACGACCTTTATCGGATACGCGCGCAGGTCGCCAGCTGGATCGCCGAAGACGTGGTCCAGGTCGTACTGATCACCGGCGGCACCGGCTTTACCGGCCGCGACAGCACCCCGGAAGCCGTTGCCTGCCTGCTGGACAAGCAGGTCGACGGCTTTGGCGAACTGTTCCGGCAGATCTCCGTGGCCGATATCGGCACTTCCACCGTGCAGTCCCGGGCGCTGGCCGGCCTGGCCAACGGCACCCTGGTCTGTTGCCTGCCGGGTTCGACCAACGCGGTGCGCACCGGCTGGGACGGGATCCTCGCCGAGCAGTTGGATTCGCGCCATCGCCCGTGCAACTTCGTCCCTCACTTGAAACTGGCGGCGCCTTGTGAATCCCGTGGGTAAGCCGGGCAAGCTCAGTGCGTTGATGCCGGTGGAAGTCGCCCTGGCCCGGCTGCTGGCGCTGGCCGAGGCGGCGCCGATCCTTGAGGCGCAGCGCGTGCCATTGGCGCAAGCCGACGGCCGGGTGTTGGCCGAGGACCTGGCCTCCAGCCTCGACCTGCCGCCCTGGCCCAACAGCGCCATGGACGGTTATGCCCTGCGCCTGGCCGACTGGCACGGCGAGCCGCTGCCGGTCAGCCAGCGGATCTTTGCCGGGCAAGCTCCCGAGCCCTTGCTGCCGGGAACCTGCGCGCGGATCTTTACCGGTGCGCCGCTGCCGGCGGGGGCCGATTGCGTTGAAATGCAGGAAAACGCCGAGGTGCTCGCCGATGGGCGGGTGCGTTTTATCGAGGCGCTGGCGGTTGATCAGAACATCCGCCCCCAGGGCCAGGAAACCACAGTGGGCGAGGTGGTATTGACCGCCGGAACCCGCTTGGGGCCGATCGAGCAGGGGTTGGCGGCGTCCTTGGGCTGCGCCGAACTGAACGTGGTACGGCGGGTGCGGGTGGCCGTGCTGTCCACCGGCGACGAGCTGGTCGAACCGGGCCAGCCGCTGGGGCCGGGACAGATCTACAACAGCAATCGTGTGTTGCTGTGCAGTTGGCTGGCACGCCAGGGCTGCGAGGTGCTGGACGCCGGGATCCTGCCGGATGACCTGGAGGCGACCCGCCGGCGTCTGACGCAGTTGGGCGATGTCGACCTGATCCTGTCCACGGGCGGGGTCTCGGTGGGCGAAGCCGATTTCCTTGGGATCGCCTTGCGCGAGGCGGGCGAGCTGGAGCTCTGGAAGCTGGCGATCAAGCCGGGAAAACCGTTGACCTTCGGGCATTTTCGCGGGGTGCCGGTGATCGGTCTGCCGGGCAACCCGGCTTCGACCCTGGTCACCTTTGCGTTGTTGGCCCGGCCTTATCTGTTGCGCCGCCAGGGCGTGCGGGAGGTGCAGCCGTTGCAGTTCAAGGTGCCGGCCGGGTTTGTCTGGCCCAAGCCGGGCAACCGCCGCGAATACCTGCGCGGGCGCCTGGAAAACGGTCGGGCGATCATCTACCGCAACCAGAGCTCTGGCGTGCTGCGCAGCGCGGCCTGGGCCGAGGGGTTGGTCGAGGTGTTGGAGGGGAGCACCCTGGTGGAAGGCGACTGGGTGAGCTTTATTCCGTTGAGCGAAGTGCTGGGTTAGCCCGCGAGGCTTTCAGCGGTCTTGCGGGCCTTTTCGCGGATAAATCCGGCTCCCACAAGGTGTGTGTCGAACCGAGAGTTCGCATCCCTGTGGGAGCGGAGCTTGCCCGCGAAGCTTTTAGCGGCCTCACGGCTCTCCAGCCGGATCAGCCCTCCAGCGAACCACCGGCCAGCGCACAGAGCTGGATCGGGTCGAGGATATGCACTTCCTTGCCCTCGGCGGCGATCAATTCGTTGCTCTGAAAACGGGTAAAGACCCGGGACACGGTTTCCACCGCCAATCCCAGGTAGTTGCCGATCTCGTTGCGCGACATGCTCAGGCGGAACTGGTTGGCCGAGAAACCCCGGGCACGGAAACGCGCCGACAGGTTGACCAGGAAGGTGGCGATGCGCTCGTCGGCGGTCTTTTTCGACAGCAGCAACATCATTTGCTGGTCGTCGCGAATTTCCCGGCTCATCACCCGCATCAACTGCCGACGCAGTTGCGGCAGTTGCAGGGCCAGTTCGTCCAGGCGCTCGAAGGGGATTTCACAGACCGAGGTGGTTTCCAGCGCCTGGGCCGAGACCGGGTAGGTCTCGGTGTCCATGCCCGACAGGCCGACCAGTTCGCTCGGCAGGTGAAAACCGGTGATCTGTTCTTCGCCGCCGTCGCTCAGGCTGAAGGTCTTCAGCGCGCCGGAGCGCACGGCATAGACTGAACCGAAGGTATCGCCCTGGCGAAACAGGAATTCGCCTTTCTTCAGTGGTCGGCCACGTTTGACGATGTCGTCCAGCGCGTCCATGTCCTCCATATTCAGCGAAAGTGGCAGGCAAAGAGGGGCCAGGCTGCAATCCTTGCAATGGGCCTGACTATGGGTGCGCAATTTCACGGGGTCGGACATTTCTTAAATCCTTGTGGGAAAACACACATAAGACGTAAGGGTAACTCAGCAAGGGGCACTCAGGCCAGCCTGCGCCAAAATGGCACACCTGTGCCACGGGCGCTCGCCATCCTCCAAGTCGGGCCCTGGCCAGGGTCTACGTGAGCCGCGCCGCGCCAGTCCGGGGCCCGGCTGCCACAACCCCGTGGATCGTTTCAGATCACCCGTGAAAAGCGCTGACGGTTCTGCTGCTCCAGGTACGCATCGAAGACCATGCACACCGAGCGGACCAACAGGCGTCCCGCCGGCAGGACCGTGAGGCGTTCGTGGTCCAGCTCGATCAGACCGTCCGCGGCCATCTCCGTCAGGCGCGGCCAGAGCGCGGCGAAATAACCGCCGAAGTCGATATTGAACTGGCGCTCGATGCTCGCGAACTCCAGGCTCAGGTTGCAGATGATCTGCTGGATCACTTCCCGGCGCAGGCGGTCGTCGGCGTTGCACAGCAGGCCGCGGCTGGTGGCCAGTTGCGCACTGGCGAGGGTGTTCTGGTATTGGTTCAGGTCACTGTTGTTCTGGCAGTAGAGATCGCCGATCTGGCTGATGGCCGAGACGCCCAGGCCGATCAGGTCGCAATGGCCGTGGGTGGTGTAGCCCTGGAAATTGCGCTGCAGGGTCGACTCTTCCTGGGCAATCGCCAGTTCGTCGTCGGGCAGGGCGAAGTGGTCCATGCCGATATAACGGTAGCCGGCGGCGGTGAGCTGCTCGATGGTGCGGTGGAGCATTTCCAGCTTGTCGGCCGGCGCCGGCAGGTCATTGCTGTTGATCCGGCGTTGCGGCATGAAGCGCTCGGGCAGGTGGGCGTAGTTGAACACCGACAGGCGGTCCGGTTGCAGGTTGATCACCTCGTCGACGGTCCGGGCGAAATTATCCGGGGTCTGCTTGGGCAGGCCGTAGATCAGGTCGATATTGATCGAACGGAACTGCAGGGTCCGCGCCGCCTCGATGATCGCCCGGGTTTCCTCCAGGCTTTGCAGGCGGTTGACCGCGCGCTGCACGTCCGGGTCGAGATCCTGCAGACCGACGCTGACCCGGTTGAAACCCAGCTCGCGCAACAGGCCCATGGTCGACCAGTCGGCTTCCCGTGGATCGATTTCGATACCGTAGTCGCCGGAGTCGTCGTCCAGCAGGTTGAAGTGCTGGCGCAGGCAGGTCATCAGTTGCCGCAGTTCGTCGTGACTGAGAAAGGTCGGGGTGCCGCCGCCCAGGTGCAGTTGCTCGACTTTCTGCGCGGGATTCAGGTGGCAGGCGACCAGCTGGATTTCCTGTTCCAGGCGTTGCAGATAGGGCAGGGCACGGCCACGGTCCTTGGTGATGACCTTGTTGCAGGCACAGTAGTAGCAGATGTTCGCGCAGAACGGTATGTGCACGTACAGCGACAGCGGTCGCAGGGCCTTGCGGCTGTCGCGCAGGGCGTGGAGCAGGTCGAAGGTGCCGACCTGGCTGTTGAACTGCACGGCCGTGGGATAGGAGGTGTAGCGCGGTCCCGCGATGTCGTAGCGGTGGATCAGATCAGAGTCCCAACGGATGGCGTCGAGCATGCGGGCATTCCCCCGGATTGGCTGCAATATCCGGAGTCTAGGGGCTGTGCGCAATCGCCATCTTGACCTGTATCAACGGCTGTTAGTGGCCCATCAGCCAGTGCTGGTGCGGCCCCGGCAAGGTCCACAGGCCGAACAGCATTACCAGCAGGCCGCCACTCATACGCACGCTGCGTTTGCGCAGCACGGCGGTGACCCGCTCCGCCGCCAGCCCGGTGGCGAGCAGTACTGGCCAGGTGCCCAGGCCGAAGGCCAGCATTAACAGCGCACTGTCGAGGGCATTGCCCTGGCTCGCCGCCCAGAGCAGGGTGCTGTAGACCAAGCCGCATGGTAGCCAGCCCCAGAGCGCGCCCAGCAGCAGGGCGCGGGGCAGGCTCGATACCGGCAGCAGGCGGTTGGCCAACGGCTGGATATGCCGCCACAGGCCGCGTCCGAGGCTTTCGATGCGGGTCAGGCCACTCCACCAGCCGGCCAGGTACAGGCCCATGCTGATCAACAGCAGCCCGGCGATTACTCGCAGGAACAACGCCGCCGGGCTGCTGGCCACGGCCCAGCCGGCCAGGCCGATCAGCAGGCCGGCGCTGGCATAGCTGAGAATCCGCCCCAGGTTGTAGGCCAGCAGTAGACGAAAGCGCCGGCTGCGCTGCTCCGGGGGAATCGCCAGGGTCAGGGCGCCCATCAGGCCACCGCACATGCCCAGGCAATGGCCACCGCCGAGCAGGCCGAGAATCACCGCCGAGACCAGCAGGGGCGCCAGTTCAAGCATGGGGTGGGGCCTTGTCGTGCTTGTCGGTGATGGCTTTGGTTTCTTCGACGGCGGCGGTGTGCTTGGGGTCCTGGTCGTCGAACAGGATGCTGTGGGCCGGGCCCTCGAGGTCATCGTACTGGCCGCTGTCCACCGCCCAGAAGAAGATGTAGACGGCGATGGCCACGATCAGCAGCGCGGCGGGGATCATGATATAGAGGGCTGGCATGGGAACTCCATGTCCGCGCGGCTCAGGCCGGCAGCGGACGGGTATCTGGCGTGGTCGTGAGCGTCGGCGCGCCGGGCAGGCGGGTCAGGCGCAGGGCATTGAGGACCACGGTCAGCGAGCTGATGGACATGCCGACCGCGGCCCACACCGGAGTGACCCAGCCGAGGGCGGCGAACGGCAACATCAGGCCATTGTACAGGCTGGCCCAGATCAAGTTTTCGATGATGATCCGCCGGGTCCGCCGGGCCAGGCCGATGGCCTGCACCAGGGCACCCAGGCGATTGGACAGGAGCACCGCGTCGGCGCTGGTCTTGGCCAGGTCGGTGGCCGAGCCCATGGCCACGCTGATATCGGCGGCGGCCAGGACCGGCACGTCATTCACCCCGTCACCGAGCATCAGCACCTTGTGGCCCTGGCGATGCAGATCCCGCAGCACCTGCAACTTGTCGTCCGGGCGCAGGCCGCCACGGGCCTCGTCGATCCCCAGTTCGGCGGCGACGCTGGCGACCATCGGCGAACTGTCACCGGACAGCAGCAGGGTGCGCCAGCCGCGCGCGCGGCAGGCCGCCAGCAGCGCCGGGGCGTCATCGCGCAGGCGGTCGTCGAGGACAAACCAGGCCAGTGGCCCGCGAGTATCGCCCAGCAGCAGCCATTGCCCGGCCTCGTCCGGCGTCGGCGGTAGCGGGCAGTTGCCGAGCTCGCAGACAAAGGCCGCCTGGCCGATACGCAGCAGTTGCTCGCCGACCCGACCTTCGAGACCCAATCCAGGCGTGGCGTGGACCTCCTCGGCGGCTTGCGGGGCACGGCCGAAGGCGCGGGCGATCGGGTGTTCGGAACGGTTTTCCAGGGCGGCGGCGAGGCTCAGGCAGCGCTCGCTGTCCAACTCGCGCAGCGGACGGATGGCGCGCAGGGTCAGGCGGCCTTCGGTGAGGGTGCCGGTCTTGTCGAAAATCACCGTGTCGACCTGGTTCAGGCCTTCGAGCACGTGGCCACGGGTCAACAGCAAGCCGAGCTTGTGCAGGGTGCCGGTGGCGGCGGTCAGGGCGGTGGGGGTGGCCAGCGACAGCGCGCAGGGGCAGGTGGCGACCAGCATCGCCAGTACGATCCAGAACGCTCGCGCCGGGTCCAGTTGCCACCAGACCAGGCCGATGAGCGCCGCGGCGAGCAGCGAGAACAGCAGGAACCACTGCGCGGCGCGGTCGGCGATCTGCGCCAGGCGCGGTTTTTCGCTCTGGGCGCGGTCGAGCAGGCGGACGATGGCGGACAGGCGGGTGTCCGGACCGAGGGCCAGGACTTCTACGGTCAGGGCGCTTTCGACGTTCAGGGTGCCGGCGGTGACCGCATCCCCCGTTGTGCGCGTTTGTGGCAGGTACTCGCCGGTCAGGAGGGACTCGTCGATGCTCGACTGGCCCTCGACAATCCGCCCGTCGGCCGGCAGCACGGCACCGGGATGTACCAGCACCCGTTCCCCCTGGCGCAGTTCACTGAGCAGGATGCGTTCGCTCTGGCCGTCGGCGCCCAGGCGCAGGCAGGAAGCGGGCAGCAGGTTGACCAGTTGCGCGGTGGCGGCGGCGGTACGTTCGCGGGCGCGGCGTTCCAGGTAGCGGCCGGCCAGGAGGAACAGGGCGAACATGCCCACGGCGTCGAAATAGAGTTCTCCGACCCCGCTGATGGCGGTCCAGATCCCGGCGCAGTAGGCGCTGCCGATCGCCAGCGAGACCGAGACGTCCATGGTCAGGTGACGGGTGCGCAGGTCGCGAAAGGCGCCACGGAAGAACGGTGCGCAGCTGTAGAACACAATGGGCGTGGTCAGGAACAACGCCACCCAGCGCAGGATGGTGTGCAGTTCCGGGCTCAGGTCGATATTGAATTCCGGCCAGGTGGCCATGGTCGCCATCATCGCCTGGAACCACAGCAGGCCGGCCAGGCCCAGTTGGCGCAGCGACTTGCGGTTTTCACTGGCCAGTTGTTCGCTGGCCTGGTCGGCCTGGTAGGGGTGCGCGGCGTAGCCGATATGACGCAGTTCGCCGAGGATCTGGCTCAGTGGCAGTTGGCGGTCCGCCCAGCGCACTTGCAGGCGGTGATTGGACAGGTTCAGCCGCGCCTCGGCCACGGCGGGCAGGCCGAGCAGGTGTTTCTCTATCAGCCAGCCGCAGGCGGCGCAACTGATGCCCTCCATCAGCAGGGTGGCTTCGGCGAGTTCGCCGTCGTGGCGGACAAAGGGCTTCAGCACATCGGCGCGGTCGTACAGCGCCAGTTCGTCGACCAACTGCACGGGCAGGCTCTCGGGGTTGGCCGAGGTTTCGCTGCGATGGCTGTAATAGTGTTCCAGGCCGCCGGCGACAATCGCCTGCGCCACCGCCTGGCAACCCGGGCAGCAGAACTCGCGGGGTTCGCCCAGGACGACAGCGGTGAAGCGACTGCCGGAGGGGACGGGCAGGGCGCAGTGGTAGCAGGGAACAGGACTGGTCATGGGCGCCATCGGTCAATCAATTGTGGCGAGCGGGCTTGCCCCAATATCAGCCAGTCAAGAATGCTCTCAAGTCTGGCCGAGGTTTGTGGCGAGCGGGCTTGGCCGCGCTGGGCTGCGAAGCGGCCCCAAAATCGGCAAATGCGTTGTATCAGATACAGCGAGATTGCAGGTTTTACGACTGCTTCGCAGCCGAGCGCGGCCAAGCCCGCTCGCCACAGGAGTTTGTCCGTCAGGGAAGAGGGCATTTATCTAGAGCGTTCTTCAGCGCCTTGCAGCGGTTCGTCGCCCAGCTTCAGGTCCTTGTCCTGGCTGATCTGCTCTTCTTCGAACAGGCGCCAGCTCTTGTCGCCCTCGACCCCCAGCAATTCGACGAACCGCCGGCCTTCGATCTTGTCGGCCAGTTGCCCGATATAGCGTCCCGGTTCGCTGGCACTGCGGTTCAGGGTGATCTTGCGGTCCTTTTCCGGCTGGGTCGGCGAGATCAGGTTCAGCTCGACGCTGGCCGGCTGGCTGTTGCCCAGCAGGCGCAGGTCGACTTCACCGGTGACTTCATCCAGATGCACGCTGGCATGCAGCTTCAGGCTCTGGGCCAGCAGTTCGCGGTCCAGGGAACGGTTGATGCCCTTGCCGGCCTCGTAGTAATTGTCGTTGACCAGGTTGTCCGGGTTCTTCACCGCAATGGTCACCATCGACAGGGTCAGGGTCACCGAGCAGGCCATGATCCCGATCAGGATCCAGGGCCAGAGGTGCTTGTACCAGGGGCTTGTGGCGGTGGCTGCGGGCATTGGGTCGTTCCTTAACGGATTTGCGGGCCGATGAATCGGCTCTTGGCTTCAATGTGAATGCTGTCGTTATCGGCATCGCGCAAGGTGAATTTCACCTCATTGGTGCTCGACGGCAGTTGATCGGGGGCGCTGGACAGTTCCATCGGCATGCTGAAGATCTCGCCGGCGGCCACGTGGATCTCGCGCTTGCCCTGCAGTTTCAGGTCGGGCAGTCCGCTGGCATCGAGGACATAGGTATGGTCGCGCTGATCCTTGTTCATGATCTTCAGGCTGTAGACGTTTTCAATCCGCCCTTCGGCATTCTCACGGTACAACACGCGGTCCTTGCTGACGTCGAAGCCCACCAGCGGGCGGATGAAGAACGCCGCGACCAGCAGGCTGATCATGGTCAGCAGCACCAGGGCATAACCGATCAGGCGTGGCCTCAGCTTATGGGTTTTCTGCCCGGAGAGGTTATGTTCGGTGGTGTAGCTGATCAGTCCGCGAGGGTACTGCATCTTGTCCATGATGCTGTCGCAGGCGTCGATGCAGGCGGCGCAACCGATGCATTCGATCTGCAGGCCGTCGCGGATGTCAATGCCGGTGGGGCAGACCTGTACGCACATCGTGCAGTCGATGCAGTCACCCAGGCCCTGGGCCTTGTAGTCGGCGCCTTTCTTGCGCGGGCCACGGCTTTCGCCACGGCGCGGGTCGTAGGAGACGATCAGAGTGTCCTTGTCGAACATCACGCTCTGGAAGCGCGCATAGGGGCACATGTAGATGCACACCTGTTCGCGCAGCCAGCCGGCGTTGCCGTAGGTGGCGAGGGTGAAGAAGCCGACCCAGAAGTACGACCAGCCATCGGCCTCGCCGGTGAAGAAGCTGATGACCAGTTCGCGAATCGGCGAGAAGTAGCCGACGAAGGTCATGCCGGTGACAAAACCGATCAGCAGCCACAGGCTGTGCTTGGCGAACTTGCGCAGGAATTTGTTGGCGCTCATGGGCGCCTTGTCGAGCTTGATGCGCTGGTTGCGGTCGCCTTCGGTGACCTTTTCACACCACATGAAGATCCAGGTCCAGACGCTTTGCGGGCAGGTATAGCCGCACCAGACCCGCCCGGCATAGACGGTGATGAAGAACAGGCCGAAGGCGGCGATGATCAGTAGGCCCGAGAGCAGGATGAAGTCCTGGGGCCAGAAGGTCGCGCCGAAGATGAAGAACTTGCGCTCGGGCAGGTTCCACCACACCGCCTGGTGACCGCCCCAGCTCAGCCACACGGTACCGAAGTACAGCAGGAACAGGCCGGCACCGCCCACCATCCGCAGGTTGCGGAACAGGCCGGTGAAGGCGCGGGTGTAGATTTTCTCTCGCGAAGCGTAAAGATCGACGGTTTCAGGGGTGTGCTTGGCAGGTGGCGTGACGTCGTGTACCGGAATCTGGTTGCTCATCATTGCGTCCCACGGCTGGGGGAAATGCCTCGGTCAGTACGTGCCGACCGCGATCAAAAAGGGTAGTGCAGTGGCGCAATGATACGCCGGTCCCTGCGTTCCAAGGGTGCGACCTTTGGTCGCGTTGGGTCTGCGCTCAGTATGGTGTAGCAGATGTAACAAGACATGATCCAAGTCAATTGACTATAGATGATTGATCATGAACGGGGGGGGGCGAGCGGACTTGCCCCAATGCCGTTCAATCAAGGGGAATGGGATATTGAAAACGCTACCTAACCTGTGGGAGCGGTGCCTGCCCGCGAAGCTTTTAGCGACCTCAAGGGCCTCTTCGCGAGCAAGCTCCGCTTCCACAAGGACCGTGTTCGGCTCTCTCCCTCAAGCCAACAACAAGGTGCTTATTCAGCCGGCTTGTTATCCCCATGGGACAGGCTGTAGACATAGGCGGCGAGCAAGTGAACCTTGTCGTTGCCCTGCAGCTGTGCCTGGGCCGGCATCTGCCCTTGGCGACCATAACGGATGGTCTGTTGCAGCTGCGCGAAGCTCGAACCGTAGATGAATGCCGCCGGGTGCGTCAGGTTCGGCGCGCCCATGGCCGGGGTGCCCTTGCCTTCAGGACCGTGGCAGGCCACGCAGTTGGCGGCGAAGAGTTTCTGCCCCGCCACCGGGTCGGCCTTGGCGCCTTCCGGCAGCTTGCGGCCGTCGAGGTTGGTCAGCACGAACGAAGCGACATCGGCCACGCCTTGCTCGCCGATGACTTCGGCCCAGGCCGGCATCACCGCGTGGCGACCGCCCATGATGGTGGTCTTGATGGTTTCCGGCTCGCCGCCCCAGCGCCAATCCTCGTCGGTCAGGTTGGGGAAGCCGTAGGCGCCCTTGGCGTCGGAACCGTGGCACACCGAGCAGTTGGAAGCGAACAGGCGCGCGCCCATCTTCAGTGCTTGCGGGTCCTTGGCCACGTCCTCGATAGGCATGGCGGCGTACTTGGCGAAGATCGGCCCGAACTTGGCATCCGAACGAGCCATTTCCTTTTCCCACTCGTGCACGCCGGTCCAGCCGTTCTGGCCGTTGGCAAAGGGGGTCTGCTTATCGTTGTCGAGGTAGTTGTAGCCCGGCAGCAGGCCTTTCCAGTTGCCCAGGCCCGGGTACAGGGCCAGGTAGCCGAGGGCGAAGATGATGGTGCCGACGAACAGCATGAACCACCATTTGGGCAGCGGGTTGTCGTACTCCTCGATACCGTCGAAGGAGTGGCCAACCGTCTCGTCGGTCTGCTCGGCGCGCTGGCCCTTGCGGGTGGACAGCAGCAACCAGGTCAGGGCGAAGATGGTACCCAGGCTGAGGACTGTGACGTACAGACTCCAGAATGTAGTCATTCTTTGTTACTCCTAGACGCTTTTTCGACCTGCTTGATGGCTTCGGGGTCATCCGCGAAAGGCAACAAGGTCGCGTCCTCGAATTCCGACTTGCGCCGCGGGCTGAACACCCACAGCGCCAGGCCGATAAAGGCCACCATCACCACCAGGGTGCCCAGGCCACGAATCATCCCGATATCCATCCAGATCACCGTTTGCTTTTGATGATGGTGCCCAGGCCTTGCAAGTAGGCCACCAGCGCGTCCATTTCGGTCTTGCCCTTCACGGCATCCTTGGCCCCGGCGATGTCTTCGTCGGTGTAAGGCACGCCGAGGGTGCGCAGGACTTCCATTTTCTTCGCCGTGTCCTTGCCGTCGAGCTTGTTTTCCACCAGGAACGGGTAAGCCGGCATTTTCGACTCGGGCACCACGTTGCGCGGGTTGTACAGGTGCGCGCGGTGCCAGTCATCGGAGTAACGTCCGCCGACCCGGGCCAGGTCCGGCCCGGTGCGCTTGGAGCCCCAGAGGAACGGGTGGTCCCAGACGCTTTCACCGGCCACCGAGTAATGCCCGTAGCGTTCGGTCTCGGCGCGGAACGGACGGATCATCTGCGAGTGGCAGCCGACACAGCCGTTGGCGATATAGATGTCGCGGCCTTCCAGTTCCAGCGCGGTGCGTGGCTTCATGCCCTCGACCGGCTTGTTGGTGACGTCCTGGAAGAACAGCGGGACGATCTGGGTCAGGCCGCCGATGCTCACGGCGATGACCATGAAGAAGGCCAGCAGGCCGATATTTTTCTCGACTACTTCGTGCTTCATCAGTGAGCTCCAGCGACAGCGATCTGAGCGGCGGCTTCAGCTTCAGCCGGGTCCGAGGCGCGAACGGTACGGAACACGTTGTAGGCCATGAACAGCATGCCGCTGGCGAAGAACGCACCGCCCAGGGCGCGAACGATATAGCCGGGGTGGCTGGCCTGCAGCGCTTCGACGAACGAATAGGTCAGGGTGCCGTCGTCGTTGATCGCGCGCCACATCAGGCCCTGGGTGATGCCGTTGACCCACATCGAGGCGATGTAGAGCACGGTGCCGATGGTGGCGAGCCAGAAGTGCGCGTTGATCAGGCCGATGCTGTGCATCTGCGGCCGGCCGAAGATTTTCGGGATCATGTGGTAGATCGCGCCGATGGAGATCATCGCCACCCAACCGAGGGCCCCGGCGTGCACGTGGCCGATGGTCCAGTCGGTGTAGTGGGACAGCGAGTTGACGGTCTTGATCGCCATCATCGGCCCTTCGAAGGTCGACATGCCGTAGAACGCCAGCGATACCACCAGGAAGCGCAGGATCGGGTCGGTGCGCAGCTTATGCCAGGCGCCCGAGAGGGTCATCATGCCGTTGATCATGCCGCCCCAGCTCGGGGCCAGGAGGATGATCGACATCGCCATGCCCAGCGACTGGGCCCAGTCCGGCAGGGCGGTGTAGTGCAGGTGGTGGGGGCCGGCCCAGATGTACAGGGTGATCAGCGCCCAGAAGTGCACGATGGACAGGCGATAGGAGTAGATCGGCCGCTCGGCCTGTTTCGGCACGAAGTAGTACATCATCCCGAGAAAGCCGGTGGTCAGGAAGAAGCCCACGGCGTTGTGCCCGTACCACCACTGGATCATCGCATCGGTCGCCCCGGCATAGGCCGAGTAGGACTTGAAGAAGCTCACCGGCAGCGAGATGTGGTTAACGATGTGCAGCATCGCCGTGACGATGATGAAAGCACCGTAGAACCAGTTGCCGACATAGATGTGCTTGGTCTTGCGCTTGATGATGGTGCCGAAGAACACCAGGGCGTAGACCACCCAGACAATCGCCAGGAGGATTGCCAGCGGCCATTCCAGTTCGGCGTATTCCTTGGTCGTGGTGTAACCCAGGGGCAGGGTGATCCCGGCGCCGACGATTACCGCCTGCCAACCCCAGAAGTGGAAGGCCGCGAGGCCGTCGGAGATCAGTCGTACCTGGCAGGTTCGCTGCACGACATAGTAGGAGGTGGCAAACAACGCACAACCACCGAAGGCGAAGATCACCAGGTTGGTGTGCAGCGGGCGCAGGCGTCCAAAACTCGTCCAGGGCAGGCCGAAATTCAACTCCGGCCAGACCAGTTGCGAGGCGATGAAGACACCGAGCCCCATGCCAAGGATCCCCCAGACCACCGTCATGATGGCGAACTGGCGGACTACCTTATAGTTATAAGCAGTCGGACTGATTGCTGTGCTCATTCTAAGGTTCCACGGTTTAGGTATATTTATTAGGGTGAAAATCGCCCGCAAGTATGGATAAAGAGTAGGGTCATTGCAACGCGCCATGACCTGGGTCAATACCGTGCGACGCTGATTCTGCGGCCTTTCCATGCTCGGTGTAAGGTCAAAGCGCGCCCTCGGAAAGTCCGGAATCGACCGGCAGGCGAGGGAATACGGTTTGATCGAAGTTTGCAAAGCTTAGTACCGATTCCCCGGAGTGGGTAGGCGGACTAAAGGAGAGGTGCGACACTTGGTCACGTACAGGCGGGGAACTGCCGCATCCTGGTCGATGCGGCAGGAAATATCCGGTGCTTATTGGGCTTTGTTTTCTCCTTGATTGCCGTGGGAGAGGCTGAACACGTAAGCGGCGAGCAGCTGTACCTTGTCGTTACCGAGCAGTTCGTGCTGGGCTGGCATTTGGCCCTGGCGCCCGTGGCGGATGGTCTGCTGCAACTGTTCCAGGCTGCTGCCGTAGATAAATGCCGCCGGCTCGGTCAGATTCGGTGCGCCCATGGCTTGGGTACCCTGGCCGGTGGCGCCGTGGCAGGCCACGCAGGTGGTACTGAAGATCTTCTGGCCGGCCTGCACGTCGGCATCGCTGCCCGCGGCTAATGGCAGATGACCCAGTTCATGCCTGACATAGGCGGCGACATTCTTCACCCCGGCTTCACCGAGGATTTCGCCCCAGGCCGGCATGGCCGCGATCCGTCCACCCATGATGGTCTGCTTGATGGTGTCGGCACTACCGCCCCAGCGCCAGCTGTTGTCGGCGAGGTTCGGGAAGCCATAGGCACCCTTGGCATCCGAGCCGTGGCACACCGCGCAGTTGGAGGCGAACAGGCGCCCGCCCATTTTCAGCGCTTGTGGGTCCTTGGCCACTTCTTCCACGGGCATCGCCGCGAATTTGGCGAAGATCGGCCCGAACTTGGCATCGGCCTTGTCCATCTCCTTTTCCCACTCATGAACGCCGGTCCAGCCGTTCTCGTAGCCGGGCAGGATGCCTTTCCAGTTGCCGAGGCCGGGGTAGAGGATCAGGTAGCCGACGGCAAACACCAGGGTCCCGGCGAACAGCATGAACCACCACTGCGGCAGCGGATTGTCATACTCCTCGATGCCGTCGAAGCTGTGGCCCATGGTCTGGTCGACGCTGCCCTTGGTTTCACCCTTGCGCGTCCCGATCAGCAACCAGGTCAGGCCGATCAGGCTGCCGATGGTCAGTACGCAGATATACGCACTCCAGAAGGTGGTCATGGCCGGGTGCTCCTTGTTGCGGTGGGATCTTCAGGGGGGGCGGGAAGCGGTTCATCATCGGCGAACGGCAGCATGCAGGCCTCGGCGAACTCGGGTGCGCGCTTGGCGTTGAACACCCAGAGGGCGAGGCCGACGAAGGCGATAAAGACCACCAGGGTGCCGAGGCCGCGGATCATTCCGGTACTCATATCCATGACTCACCTCTTGCTCTTGATCGCAGTGCCGAGCACTTGCAGGTAGGCGACCAGGGCATCCATCTCGCTCTTGCCCTTGACGCTGGCCACGGCCCCGGCGATATCGTCGTCGGTATAGGGCACGCCGAGGGTACGCATGGCCCGCAGCTTGGTTTCGGTCAGGCTGCTGTCCAGCGGGTTGGCCACCAGCCAGGGGTAGGCCGGCATTTTCGACTCCGGTACCACGTTGCGCGGGTTGTACAGGTGCGCGCGGTGCCAGTCTTCCGAGTAGCGGCCGCCGACCCGGGCCAGGTCCGGTCCGGTGCGTTTGGAACCCCAAAGGAACGGGTGGTCCCAGACGCTTTCGCCGGCTACCGAGTAGTGCCCGTAGCGTTCGGTCTCGGCGCGGAACGGACGGATCATCTGCGAGTGGCAACCAACGCAGCCCTCGCGAATGTAGATATCGCGGCCTTCCAGCTGCAGCGCGGTGTAGGGCTTCATGCCCTCGACCGGCTTGTTGGTGACGTCCTGGAAGAACAGCGGGACGATCTGGGTCAGGCCGCCGATACTCACGGCCAGCACCATCAGCAGCATCAGCAGACCGACGTTCTTTTCAATTACTTCGTGTCTCATGGCGAACTCCTCAAACCGTCTGCGCGGCGGCGATCACGGCGGCGGGTTGTGCACCGCGCACGGTGCGCCAGGTGTTGTAGGCCATCAGCAGCATGCCGCTGAAGAAGATTGCCCCGCCGATCAGCCGGACGACGTAACCGGGGTGGCTGGCCACCAGGGTTTCGACGAAGGAGTAGGTCAGCGTGCCGTCCTCGTTGACCGCGCGCCACATCAGGCCCTGGGCGATGCCGTTGACCCACATCGAGGCGATGTAGAGCACGGTGCCGATGGTGGCGAGCCAGAAGTGCGCGTTGATCAGGCCGATGCTGTGCATCTGTGGGCGGCCGAAGATTTTCGGGATCATGTGGTACAGCGCGCCGATGGAGATCATCGCCACCCAACCGAGGGCCCCGGCGTGCACGTGGCCGATGGTCCAGTCGGTGTAGTGGGAGAGGGCGTTGACGGTCTTGATCGCCATCATCGGACCTTCGAAGGTCGACATGCCGTAGAACGCCAGCGATACCACCAGGAAGCGCAGGATCGGGTCGCTGCGCAACTTATGCCAGGCCCCCGAGAGGGTCATCATGCCGTTGATCATGCCGCCCCAGCTCGGTGCCAGGAGAATCAGCGACATCACCATGCCCAGCGACTGGGCCCAGTCCGGCAGGGCGGTGTAGTGCAGGTGGTGGGGACCGGCCCAGATATACAGGGTGATCAGCGCCCAGAAGTGCACGATCGACAGGCGATAGGAATACACCGGGCGCTCGGCCTGTTTCGGCACGAAGTAGTACATCATCCCGAGGAAACCGGCGGTCAGGAAGAAGCCCACGGCGTTGTGCCCGTACCACCACTGCACCATGGCGTCGGTGGCCCCGGCGTAGACCGAGTAGGACTTGGTCAGGCTGACCGGCAGTTCCAGGTTGTTGACGATATGCAGGATCGCCACGGTGATGATGAAGGCACCGAAGAACCAGTTACCGACATAGATGTGCTTGGTGGTGCGCTTCATCAGCGTACCGAAGAACACGATGGCGTAGGCAACCCAGACGATGGTGATCAGGATATCGATCGGCCATTCCAGTTCGGCGTATTCCTTGGAACTTGTGTAGCCCAGCGGCAGGCTGATGGCCGCCAGGAGGATCACCAGTTGCCAGCCCCAGAAGGTGAACGCCGCGATCTTCGGCGCAAACAGCTGGGTCTGGCAGGTGCGTTGCACCGAGTAGTAGGAACTGGCGAACAGTGCACAGCCACCGAACGCGAAAATCACCGCGTTGGTGTGTAACGGGCGCAGGCGGCCGAAGCTGGTCCACGGCAAGTTGAAGTTGAGTTCGGGCCAGACCAATTGGGCGGCGAGGAAAACCCCGAGCCCCATGCCGACGATGCCCCACACCACCGTCATAATGGCGAATTGGCGGACCACCTTGTAGTTGTAGGCGGTACTGATTGAAGTGTTCATGGTTCCCCATCCACGGTTCAGACCCGGCCGGCGCTCTTGCATTCGCGGGATCTGGAGTTATAGGCAGACTAAAAGCCAGCCAAGCATGGGCAAATAGCCAGCCGGTGGTATTGACGAAGGTCAATGGGGCGGGTGTGGGAGCGGTGCCTGCCCGCGAATAGGGCCGTGAGACCGCTAAAAGCTTCGCGGCGGTGCGGCGATCCGACAAGCACCGCTCCCACAGGATATGCGTTCAAGCCTCACGGCTGACGCAGGTTCCGGCTCAGCTCAGGCCCAGGCCATAAGCGCTGCTCAGATCGAACAGGATCGACTCCTTGCCGCTGGGCAGGTGCACGCTGTAGTACTTGATCGGTGGCACCTGGGTTGCACGGTCGGTGGACCAGGTCAGGCCGAAATCCCGCGAGGTGGTCGACTCCGCCTCCCGCGGGGTGTTTTCCAGCCATTCGCGCTGGACGCCCAGGGGCCAGCGGTTGCCATAGAGGCGATGGATCTGTGTGAATTCGGCGCGGGCCGGCAGCCGCCGTTGCCCGGCGTAGGCCTTGGCCTGCATGTTGGCGAACGTGCCCAGCCCCAGGGCATGGCAATGGATCACGCCGCTGACCGACAGGCTGTAGCTTTTCATCTGGCCGCCAGCATCGCTCACGCTGATGGTAGTACTGCCGTTGCCGCGCACCGTGACCAGGCCGGAGGCGTCGACCACGGCAATCGCCGGATTGCCCGAGGTGTAGGTATAACCGGGGGTCCCGCCGCTGGCCTGGCGCCGGGCCGAGGTGGTCGGGCCGAAGGCCGGCAACACCGCTGGGTGGCTGGGGATCAGGTAGATCTTGCCACTGAGGGTGAGCGGACGCTGGTCGAACACCAACTCGGGGTGCTCGCCGCCCGACAGTCGCAATTTGACCGTGATCGCTGCCGAACGCTCCGACAAGTTGCCCGCGCGATCGCGGATCCGGTAGGACACCGGCCAGTCGGCATCCGCGCCGAGTGAGGCGAGGAAGGCGCGGGGAAACTCGATGACGATGGTCTTGAGCTCCATGACCAGCATCCCCGGTCCCTCGACATCGCCCCAGAAGCTGGTCACCTGGTCGCCGACCGCGAAACCGTTGTAGCTGGCGATGGTGCCCGGCAGCACATTACCCAGTTGGGTCAGCTCCGCCGAGGTCAGGCCGTCGTTGATCTGGGGGGGGAAGGCCATGGCTGCGAGCAGCGGCTGGCCGGGTTTTTCGCGGTCGACCTCGATCAGGCTCGGGAACGAATCCGTCGAGGCCTGGCTGATGGTGTCGTACGCCCGGTACCTGAGTTCATGGCGGCCGTGGGTCAGTGCCTCGACGGGAATGTCCAGCGCCAGCGTGTCTCCGGGATTGTCGCCCGGACCGATGAACACTGGACTACCGAGCAGTTCCGTACCCCAGAGTAACTGGTAGGTTTCGTCGGTGGTGGGGTTGCTCCAGACCGGGAAGGTCACCGTGACGGGCGCGTCGAGGGCGCTGGCCGGCAACAGTCCATGACCGTCGTCCAGGGCCGCCTCGACCCTCGGTTTTTCCAGTTCCCGGGCGTCCGCGGGCAGGCCCCGGGCTTTTTTGCAGTCGCTGATCAGCGCGGGACCGATGCCCAGTCCGCTGGCCTCATAGATCAGGCCCAGGCCGGCGGTGATCTTGATATAGGGCCGGTCCGGCTCGACCACGTCCAGGGTCATATCCAGTACCGCATGCACCAATCCCAAGGTGCTTTTGGTCGTCGATGACCAGGTTTTCGGCTTGAGCGGCGACTGCAACGGCCAGCGCTTGCCGTAGGCCGCGCGGATGCTGATCAGTTCGTCCAGTGATGGAATATCCAGGCCTTTTTGCCGGGCCTTGCGCAGGGTTTCGTCTTGGCTGCCTTCGCCCAGGTTGTAGCACTGGACCACGCCGCTGACGCTGAGCGGATAGCTCTTGCGCTGCCCGGCCCGGTCGCTGACGCGGATCGTGGTCTGGCCATTGCCGCGCACGCTGACCTTGCCGCTGCTGTCGACCACGGCGATCCGCGGGTTGTCGCTGCTGTAGTAATAGCCGGGCACGCCGCCGCTGGCGGCGCGCTGGAGGGTTGTGCCTGGGCCGAAGAGCGGCAGTACCCGCGGGTGGCAGGGGATCAGGTAGATCTTGCCAGGCAGGCTGGCGGGGCTGCTGTCGAAGAGCAGTTCCGGCACGCGTTTGCGGGCCCTGACCGTCAGTGACAACCGCGGGAATGTCAGGGCGCCCGATTCATCGCTGCTGCCGTCGAAGGCGACCTTGAAGGTGAAGGTCAGGCCGCTCAGGTCCCTCAGTTGATCGAGCTGCGCCCGTGGGAGCAGGCCTTCGACAAGATCGGCGACCATGCTGACCTCCTCGGCGTTCCAGAGTGTGAAACTGTACGGACGGCCGTTGTCCAGGGTCCCCTCGATCCGGAGCCAGATCCGCTGTCCGACCTGGATATGCGGCCATTTCCTGACTTCGATGTGGGCCGCGCCAGCAAAGGTGTTGAGGTCCAGCAGGAGATTGTCCGGGGCCTCGCGAACGAAGGGTGGCTGCAGTTGTTCGTGGGCGATGGGCAGGATGTCCAGCGGCAGGACCTTCGAGGGTGCCGCGATACCCTGGCGGGTGACGCTATAGCCGACCTCGACACGCTTGCCGATATTGGCGCTGACCGCCGTAACCGGAACGGCAAAGTCGACGCTGCCCTCGGCGCTGCCGGGCTTGGCTTCGAGCATCGGCGTGCCATTGCCGGGCGTGCCCCGCCAGTAGGCCTGGATACTGTCGTGGGGCTCCATCGCATAGCTCACCCGGATCGTCGCGCCGGCGAGCGCCTCGTGGGGGAACAGTACGCTGTCATGGGCTTCCAGTACCTCCGGGCGCGGCAGATCCAGCGGGTTGGCGCTGACCGGCAGCAACAGCGGTTGCGAAATAATCGGCTCCGGGGCAAGGGTCTTGACGTTATAGCGCACCACGACCGAGCCTCCGGCCAGCCCACTGACCTGGTCGTCCGGGATCGTGAAGTCGATGTCCCGCTCGGTCTCGATGACCGCCTGGCTCTGTTCGTGCAGGACCTCCATGCCGCCGGCGGTGATGCCGAGCCAGATCAGGCTGACGGTCTGGCCCACGGCGCTGAACGAGTAGGGTTCGACCCGGGCAATGACGCCGGTTTGTGTCGGGTCGAGGACGTTGCCGTTCGCTTCGGCCACGGGGACCCGTGGCGGCTTGAGCATCAGGGCGCGACCGACGATCTGCAGCGACAGGCTCTTGGAGCGGCGTGACGGCTGGTTGGGCGCCTCGACATAGTAGTAGAACCGCGCCTGCCCCTGAATGATCAGGCGGAACTGTTCGTTCGGCACCTCGAAGGACACGAACGCATCGCTGTCGTTGCCGGGCTTGACCTCGCTATACGCGGGCAGCGTCGCGCCGAGGGCGGTTTCCCGTTCGACCAGCAGGCGCAGGGTCTGGGCGCTGCTCATGCCTTCATAACGCAGTACCAGGGTCTGCACGTCGGCGCCATTGAGGGCGTCCAGGTTCAACTGCATGCCCTGGGCTCGCGGGACCACCGGGGCGCGCAGGTCCGGATCGCCGATGGCGACTTCGACCAGGGCCGGGCGTGACCAGCGCGACCAGTTGTTGACCCCGTCGCGTATCTCATAGCGCACGAGGATCGCCTCGGAGTTGCCGGCCTCGCGGATAATCGCCGGATCGATCGGCACCAGCACTTCGTCGCTCGGTGCGCTCAAGGGCGGGTGTTGCACCAGGCGGCCATGCCAGGACACGACAATGCTATCGCCGGCGGCCATGTTCGCGTAGCGCTTGACCAGCACGCTGACCCCCTCGGGGTCTTCGATCACCCCGGGTGGTAGCACAACCGGCAGTTCGAGTTTGTCATTGATGGTCGGCGTCGCGGATTGGGTGTCGGGGTCGCCGGGTACGTCGAGCTTGATCCGCACCCGGGTCTCGGCGGTTTCCGGCGCTCCGCCGGGGAAGGGCGTGAGTACGTAGCGCACGGTCAGCTCTGCCGCCGACATGATCCAGCGGGTCGCGACCCGCAAGGTCAGATGGCTGGCGCCGGATTCGCCGCCTTGGGTATGGCTGGCGACGGGGTCCGGATGGCTGCCCCAATACAGGTCGACCCGATCCCTGGGTTTCAGGTCCAGCGGGGCAATCACCACGGGCAACGCTCGTTGCGGATCGATCACATCGGTGGCGCCGACGCCACCGATATTGAAACTGTTGATCAGCGGCGGTAGCAGGTCCCGCGTAGCCCGTGGGCGCCGATCAGCGACTGCTGTTGTCGGCGTCCAGCTGGCGTCGATCGGGCCGGGCTTGTGCCAGAACGTACTGGTTCGCAGCACGCTCAGCTTGCCCGCGCTGGCGACGGCATTGATCAGGCGGACATGGGGCGGGGTAATGCCGTTGCCGGTGGCGCTGTCCGGTTCGGCTGGCATGCACAAATCCCGTTGTGCGCTGGAATCCCTGGGCTGGTACTTGAGCAGCGCGCCTTCCTGGCTGGAGTAGTAGACGCCATTGAGGAAGAGATTGTCCGCCAGCAGGGTCCTGGTGACGAAGCAGATATCCTCGACGCAAAAGAAGTCGAAACAGGGCGTGTCGCCGATCTGGTAGCGGGCAGGGTCGAGCGGCCTGGCATAGTGGATGCTGTCGAGCGGGGTTTTCCCCAGGGTCAGCGCAAGGCGCTGTTGCTCCAGTTCCTGGGTCTTCAGGTCGGCCAGGGTGCGGGTGACCTTGATCGCCCGGCCATCGACGAAAGGCTCAAGGGTGACATAGCCGTCGGGGGCGGATGTCCGATAGATCGCGTCGACCAACAGCACGCCTCGACCTTGGCCGATTTGCTCATGGGTAAAACGCGCGGCATCGTCCGCATGGGCGAAAAACGGGCTGAGGGCATAAGGTCCGGCTTCACCCGGCGTGCCGTCGGCCGGGTCCCAGTTGGCGCTGACCGGACCCGTCTGCCGCCACAGCGTACCGGGTTGCAAGACACTCAGTTTGCCGCTCGCCGCCACGCGGCGAACATAGTCGCGGCCGGACAGCGAGCCGTTCTCCAGTTGCGCCTGGGTGTCGATACCGTCGTTGTGAAAGACGCTACCGCGCAGCACTTCGTCGGCATCCGGGACCAGCGCCACCTTGTAGCTGAACAAGGCCCCGTCGGCGCTCGACAGATAAATCCAGGTGTTGCTCTGGTGTCCCGGCACGATCGCCGTCTCGCGAGCGGTCTTGATCGCATGGGCGAAATCGCGCACCGAAATGAAATGCTGGTAGACCCTGTCGCCGGGCGGCGCCTCGCGCCGCGGGGCCGACACATAGAGGCCATCGGGGAGATAACCGGGAATCAGGCTGGGAATGGCGATGTCCGGCGCGAGTATCAGCGTTCGATCGAAGTCGGCGCTGGTAGCGAGGGTGGGGGCGGTCGCGACGTATTCTTTCTCGGTTCTCCGGAAAATGAAGCCGAAGCTGCGCTGGGTTCGCTGGTTGGTTTGCCCGAGCGCATGGCGCACGGCATCCGCCGCCGTCATGAACAGCGGGCTGAACGCGGGAGGCGCGGTGGCGATAAGCGCCTGGTCCGTCTCGACCAGCACCCCGCCGGCACTGTCGCGAATCGACAGCACTTTCCCGGTGTCGGTCCAGACATCGCGACCGCGGACCAGCACCCGCAGCTCAGCGGCTTTGACCAGGTCCCGGACGAATGTCAGCACAGCGCCCTTGTCGGCCTCCTGGCCACTCTTGAAGCGTTGCTCCGTGGGATTGTCCATCAGGTTCAGCGGGTCTGCCGATGACGGCGACAGGGCCTTGAACAGATCGATTTCGTTTGGGGAATGCTGGCTGGTATAGCGGATCAACGAGCCGTCCTGGGCGGAGAAATAGCGCAATGGAATCGAGCGTTCCTTGATCGCCCGATAGATATCCCAGGTCGGAAACAGGTTCAGGTAAAGCTGGCCTTCGGTTTCCGGCAGCGAGAAATCCAGGGTCCCCAGGCGGGAGCTATAGGTCCCGATAATCGTGTGATCCTCCAGGGGAAAACCATTCCTGATGGGGAAGATCAGCGTGTGGTCGAAGATTTCGGTGGCTGACGCCAGCGGCATCGTCGCGACAAACAGGCCGTCCGGGCGTTTCAGGATCACCCCGCCATAGACCTTGTCGTAGCGCCGGGGGATCTGTCCGTGGGCGTGGCGCGCCGCGTCGTCGGCGCTGGCGAAGAGCGGACCGAGGACGCGCCGGCGCAGCTGGCGATAGGCACGCCACTCGCTGCTGACCGGTCCTGCCGGGCCCCACAGTTCACTGGGTTGAAGCACGCTCAGTTCACCGCTGTCGGCCAGCGCGTGGATGAAATTCAGCGGGTCGAGGATGCCCTTGACCAGGCGTTCGCCATAGCTCGGATCGGAGCCGGCGAGCAGGGCTTTGTCGAAGGGGATGTCGCGTGACCGGTATTTCAACTGCGCCCCATCGCGGCTGCTCAGGTACAGAGGCAGGGCCGGAGCGCTCGGGGCCGGGCAATAAGCTTCGATCTGTTTGAGCGCCGCCAGCAGTTCATCAGGCAGAAAGAAGTTCCGGTACATCCAGACGTCTTTGCACGGGAAGCGTTGCGGATACAGCGCGGCGCTGTAGTAGAGGCCGGCAAGGCGGTAGCCCGCCGGCAATGCCAGTGAGCCATCGGCGTGTGTGGGCCAGCTTGGGGGGGCGGCAAACAGCGGTTCCCCGGCGCTCAGCGGTTCGCTGGCGGCGTAGCGGTTGTGGCTGTCGTTGATAATGAAGCCGATCCTCCGGTCGCGGTATTGGCCATTGATGCGTTCGTTGGCATACAGGGCAGCGGCGTCCGCGCTGTCGAACAGCGGGCCGAAGGCCGGCAGTGCCGGGGGCGAGGCTTTCCTTGGCGGGTAGGGCGCCCAATCGTCGGGCAGCCGGCCTGGCGGGCCCCAGTAGCTATCGCCGCGAACCACGTAGAGCGCGCCGGTTTTGGCCAGGGACTTGATGAACTCGCTCGGCAGCAACCGATCGAGGTCGCTGAGATCATTGCCCGGCAGCAGGCGCGGGATCAGCGCGTCTTCTTCGTCGGAGCCGCTGGGCATGTATTTGATGATGTTGGCATTGGTCATCAGCACATAAAACGCCCTGACCCCCCGCGTACGGGCGAGCAGGGTCGTGAGGACCTCGTCCGGGGTAATGCTTTTCAGCCGCAGGCGCGTCTCCTGTTCGGAGAGCGGCGCCGGCCTGTCGAGCAGTCCGGCTTTTTGCTCCTTGAGCGCCGACAGGCTGATATTGGAGCGGTACACGGCATGGAGCCGGTGTCCGGGGGGGAAACTGGCGATACCGGTTTCGGTGACAGGGTACAGGCTATCGCTATTGAAGCGGCGGTCGTTGCCGGTGGTTGGCAGCGTGGCGACAAAGGTCGCGTCCTCGCGCTGGAAGATCAACCCGCCGAACTCCTTGTCGGTGCCGCCCTGGATAAGTTGCTGGGCATGGCGGGCGGCGTCATCCGCGCCGAGGAAGGCCGGACCCAGTCCCGCAAGCACGGCGTCGGCGAACGCTGTCCAGCGGATCGGGTCGACCAGGCCCAGGCGATTCCACAGGTAGCTGCCGTGCAGCACTCGCAACTGGCCGGCGGCGGCAAGTGTGCGGACCCATTGGTTGGGCGGCAGTGCACCGCTCAACAGTTGCTCGCGAGCATGCCCGGCCCGTGCCTGCCAGTCTGCTCCTGAGGGCAGCAACGCCAGCTCCAGTTCGCTGTCCTCGGCGCGATAGATCAGCAGCGCCCCGTCGGGGCAACCGAAGAACAGCGGCGGTGGCTGCGCGCCAGGCATCGAGGGGCGTGCGCGACGGGCATGATGGAGCCCGGCGAACAGGTCGTAGGGGCTGAAAAAGTTTTCGTACAGCCAGCTCTCCCGGGGGGGCAGTTGTTCTTGGGCGGTCTCGGCCTGGCAGTAGAGGCCGGCGAGGATGAAGCCTTCGGGCAATTGCAGGACGCCGAGGGCGTCCCGGCCGAAGACCGGGTCCGGGTCAAAGGGCGCCGTGGCGTCGGACAGCGCTTGCGTCGCGATGAACTCGGTTTTTTGCGCATGCTTGAGGATAAACCACGACTGTCGCTTCAAACCTTTGAAAGCGGCCTGGCCGTGGGCATACTTGACGGCTTCGTCGAGACTGGCGAAGGCGCGGCTGAGCCGCGGCGCAGCCACCCTGGGGGGAACCGGCGCGACCGGACGATCCGCTGGAAGGTGACTGGCGCGAGGTTGTTCGGCGTGGGTGAGGGCGTCTTGAGGCATGGCAATACTCGTCTGAAAATGGACAGGGGAGCGTCCCGTGTCGGCGCCGCCGGCCTTGCAGTGTCTGGGCCGGCAGATAAGGTGTTTTCATTTTCAGGAAAAGCGGCGCAGCGATGCGTTACATATCTAGGCTGCCGGCGCGCGCCACGGCGGACGTTGTCGGTGCGAACAATGAGATGAGAAGCGACATGTCGACCCTGCAAGCAACCCATTCCCAGGCCACCCTGGCCGTGGATCCGGGCTATCTGTACAACGCCGCCGGGGAGGCGGGGGCCCTCGCCACGCTGATCCTCGCCCACGGTGCCGGTGCGCCGATGGACAGTGATTTCATGAACGCCATGGCCGAACGCCTGGCTACGCTCGGCATTGCCGTGCTGCGTTTCGAGTTTCCCTATATGGCGCAACGGCGCCTGGACGGCGGCAAGCGTCCGCCGAACCCGCAGGCACGCTTGCTGGAGCGTTGGCGCGAGGTGTACGAAGGTGTGCGGCGCGAGGTCCGGGGACCGTTGTTGATTGGCGGCAAGTCGATGGGCGGGCGCATGGCCAGCTTGTTGGCCGACGAGCTCGGGGCGCAGGGCTTGGTGTGCCTGGGCTATCCGTTCTACGCGGCGGGCAAACCGGAAAAACCACGGGTGGCGCATCTGGCGGAGATCGCCACGCCGACCCTGATCGTGCAGGGCGAACGCGATGCGCTGGGCAATCGGCAGACGGTGTCGGGTTATACGTTGTCGCCACAGGTCCGGGTAAGCTGGCTGGTGGCGGCCGATCACGATCTCAAGCCGCTGAAGGCCAGCGGTTTCAGCCATGCGCAGCATCTGGACACGGCGGCGCGGCAAATCCACGACTTTATCCAGCGTCAGATGGTGTAAAACGCCGCTTGCCTGGTTCAGGGCAACCGGCGTGGGTGGTTTCAGCGCCTGTCGAGACTGACCACAATCTCGCTGGCGGGTGAACGCTTCGACCAGTTGCCGACCACGTCGCGGATCTCATGGCGCACTGGCAGGGCACTGGCATTGCCGACGGCTTCGATGATCGGCGCCGGGATCGGGACTATCACTTCCTGGTCGACTTGCGTCGCGCTCAAGGCCGGGTGGTCGATGTTCCGCTCCCCCCAGATAACGCTGATCCGATCGCCTTCACTCATGTGCTCGTACGGCGCGACGATGACGTGCACCCCTCGCGGATCGACGATCACGCCGGCGGGCTGTACCTGTGGTTGGCGCAGGGCTTCGTTCTCATAGGGCGTCGCCGGATCGATATCGATACCGCCGGGGCGCTCCAGTTTTACCCGGATAAAGGTGGTATCGGAGTCTTCGCTGCCGCCGCCGGGAAACGGCGTGAAGTGATAGTGCACCGGCAGCGGGTCCTTGGCCGATTCAAGCCGGCGGGTCTCGACGAACAGGGTGACGAAACCGTTGTCGGGCGGTGCGTCCAGGGGATGTTCGTAGCTGACGATCGGTTCGGCAACATTTCCCCAGTACAGGTCGATACGATCCCGCGGCTTGAGATTCAACGGCCCGACCAGTACGGCCAGGGGCTTTTGCGGGTTTTCGACATCGATGGCACCGACACCGGCGGGGTGGGCGCTGAGGACCTGGGGGCGATCCAGGTTTCGTGGCCGGATGGAGTTGGACATGATAAGGCTCCAGGAGAAAAGGGCGGGGTCACTGGCGAACGGCTGGCGGACAGACGCCGGCCACGCGCATATCGACATAGGCGCTCTGGCGTTTCGAACGACCGGTTCCGCTCAGGCTGTCGACGCTGAACGTGGCTTCGGCGTGGCCGTAGCAGGTGGCGTCCAGCACCCTTCGCGGGATCCGCAGGTCGTAGCCGTCGCGGGTTTGTTGCTCGGTCAGGGGATCGGAGGTGTGCGGCCACTGGTTTTTTGGATTGCCGCCAATCAGTTGGTCGAAACCTTCGTAGAGGAAATGGATGACATCGCCCTGCTTGATATTCACGTAGGGGGCGATATGCAACGGGGCGCCGTCCTGGCCGTTGAGTGTATTGATCGCGCCATGCTCGTTCAGTGCGGTGAACACTGGTGCATCCGGCCCGGCTGGCCCGCCTGGCAGTTCATCGCGGGAGCGGACGATGATGCCTTGTTCCGGCGATCTCGAAGTATTCGGATTACCGGCCTGGTTGACGCTGTAGCGCACGCGGATATCGGCGCCGGTGCCCACCGGCCGGAAACGGCTGTTGGGGACGGCCCGGTGGAGGTCGCGGGCGGCGGCGACGTCATCGGCACTGATGCGATAGGGCGGTTCGAACATCGCTTGCCCACCCCAGAACAGCTGGATGAGCTGGCCTTCGGCGAAGCCGGGATTCCAGGCGATGATGGCGCTGGCGTCCCGTTCGAAATCGTTCTCGTCGATCAGGTTGTCCACTGCCTCGGGCGAGGCGCCGCGGATGACTGGCCGCCTTAGCTCGCCGGGCACCGGTAACCTGGCCCTGACAACGATATCCAGCGGCAACGAATAGCCGATGACATGACCGTCGCGGCTGAGCTCGTAGCTCAGGCGGATGGCGCCGTCGCCGGCCTGTTCGATGGTGCCCTGGTCCACAGGGATGCGTAGGACGATCGGTTGACCGATGGACTCCGGTTCGAAGGGACCCAGGGCCACGTCGCCCCAACGCAGGAGGATCGGGTCGCCGTCTTCGAGCAGATTCGAGCTGGGGATCCACACCTCGACACCGGCCTGTGCCTGTTCGTCGGTAATCGGCTCGACATAACCGTCGAGGATTGGCGCGGGGAGGTCGGTCACCGGTTCGTTGAGCAGTAGCAGGAGGTCGGTGCTGGTCGAGTCCTGGGAGACATTTTCGGCCCGGTCGGTGACGGTGTAGAACACCGGCCCGTTGAAATCTCCCAGCGACTCGAGAAAGGCACGGGAAAACTCAATGATCAGTTGCCGCGGCTCCATGTCATGCTCTTCGACCTCGCCACCGGGACCTTCGGTGTCGCCCCAGAAAGTCCTGATCCGATCGCCGATGGCGAAGCCGCTGTAGCCGTGGATGGTGCCGGGCAGTACATCACCCAGTTGCGTCAACTCTTCCGAGGTCAGGCCGCCGTTGACCGCCGGGGGGAAATCAAGGGGGGCGAGGGTGGTGGGATAACCGGGGGCGGTGGTGTCGATTTCGAGGGGGGCGGGGAAGGAGTCGGTGGATTCTTCGCTGAAAGTATCGGTGACGCGATAGGCCAGTTGGTATTTACCCTCGATCAGCGCATCGAGGGGGATATGCAGTTCCAATGGATCGCCGGGCCTGTGCTCGGGTTTGATCGCTTGGCTATTGCCGATAGGCACTTCGTTCCAGAGTAATTGGTAAGTTTCGCTGGTTGAAGGATTGTCCCAGACCTTGAAGGTGACAAGGACCGGGGTGTTCAGTGCACTGATGGGTAATAAGCCATCTTCGAAGGCGGCGGGAACTTCCGGTTTATTGAAAATAGGCGTGCGGGTAGTTGTCAGGGGCATCATATTTTCCTTGTTGGAATGCGGCCTTGTGGAGAAGGCCGCGGACACACTGAGGCACTTGATAAGCATTCACTTATAAAGGGCTTGTCGGGTTTTCAGATGGATGTAACTTTGCAGCGTCAGCTGCAGCCGACACCGGGCTTGTTCATGCTGACCGGTGCCGAGCCCATCAATGAGTTGGCCGGTTCCTGGTTATGTTCAGGCCGCGGTTCGACCCGATAGGTAACTTCTGCATAGCCTTTGCAGATGCTGATCAAGTTGGCCAGCGGAATCAGGAAGGTCAGGCCGGTGTCGATATTGGTCGGGTTGATGGTGTCGGTCTTTTCATAGCGGGCCGCCGGGATCGGGGTGCCATCCAGCTCGAACCCTTCGAAGGTCAGGGCAATGTCGTGGTAGAGGCGGATATTGTCATAAGGCCTGACCAGTACCGGCGTGCCGTCCGGGCTCAGGCTCGGAATGACATGGCCGGCGTCGGACAGGCGGGTAAACACCGGTTCCAGAAGGCCGAGATCGCCGCCGGGTTGTTCCATTTTCGAGCGAACCACCACCGCCTGGGTCGGTGCCAGTGCCGGGTTGGGGTTGCTGTCGCGGGTGACGGTGTAGGTCACCGGGATCGCGGCACCCGTACCCTCGGCCTTGATCACCGTATTGCCTACCTCGATGTCGAAATCGACGCCGGCATTGAAGTCGGCCTGGGTGATCTGATACCACTGCGGCACCTGCTGCTGGCCCCAGTGCAGGTTGATGTAGTCGTCGACCCGCAGTCCGTTGACCCAGCGGAAGATGGCCCGCGCATCCAGTTCGTAGTCGTCCGGGTCGATGAAGTTGTCGTCGCGGTTGGGGTTGTCGCTGGTGCCCTGGATCGTCAGCGGTTGCAGGCGTTCCTCCGGCACCGGCAGGGTCAGGTAGACAGCCACCGGCAGGACCAGCGAGGTACCCTTCAGTTCGCCATTGCGGCGCACTTCATAGTGGACGTTGACCGTGGCTTCGGGGAAGCGGTTGATGATGTCGAATTGCAGGACCGGAGAAAGAATCGGATCCTGGTCTTCTTCGCCATCCTGGATCGGAATGGCCGGCAACGGGTTGCTGTCGCCCCAATACAGCGTGACCAGGTCGCCGGGCAGGGCGCCGATGTAATGAGGGATGGCGACGGTGACACCGGCCTTGGCGTCGTTGTAATCGATCAACCCACCCTGTGCCGGGCTGGCCTGTTCGACGATCGGCCGCGGCAAGTCGTTGGGGATCTCGGCCAGCAGCAAGCGGATCTGCCGTGCCAGGGAGCGCGGCGAGACGTTGGTGGCGCGGTCGGTGATGATATAGGTCACATCCGTCAGGGCGTTGCCGACCTGGGACTCGACGCTTTCAAGAAAGGCGCGACTGAATGAAATCGGCACTTCTTCCAACTCGATATCGTTCATCTGCACGGTAGCCGTGGGACCCGGGATATCGCCCCAGAACGTCTCGATGAAATCACCCTGGGCCATGGTGCTGTAGCTGCTCACGATGACATCGAGGGAATCGCCCAGCGCGGTCAGTTCCGCCGAGGTCAGGCCGTCATCGACCTCTTTGGGGAAGGCCATCGGGCCATGGCTCGGCAGGCCGGGACGGGTGGTATCGATCTCGATCAGGCGGTTGAGCGAGTCGGTTGTCTCCTCGCTGGCTTTGTCGTAGATCTGGTAGCTGAGTTTATATTTCTTATCGGTTGGGTTCTCCTGATCATTCTTTTCAACCAACAGTTCCACGGGAATATGCAGGCTCAGATAGCGCTCCGGGTTATCCAGGTCGTCCTGTTCGACATCGACGGGAGTACCAATTTCATCGCCATCCCAGAGCAATTGATAAGTTTGTTCGATGCTGGCGTCATCCCATAAACGGAACGTCACCTGAAGTGGCGCTTCAAGTGCGCTCAGTGGCAGTAAACCGTCTGGAAAGGCAAGATCCACATCGGGTGGCGGTGGGTTCTGGTGGGTGACACGAGTGTAATTGTTTTGCGTGAGAATAAGGCGGTTTTTGCTCTTGCACATGGTTCTATTCCTGGTTGAAGAACACTGTAAATAGCGGGTAACCGATGCTGTCGGATATTGATAGGTTAGTGCCGCGTCATGTCAGATTTGTTCGATAGGTGTTTTCCTATCTGGGGCTCACGTAATAGAAGTGACTTATAGGTGTCAAGCGTTGTTGTCGGTTTTTTTGGGAAGTTTGCTTGTGTGAAGATGCGAATTTTCTGTGAGTAATAGCCTTGCGTTATTTAGGAAGATTCCTACTTTTTTGACGGCCTTTTTGAATATTAAATCGGGGGTCCCGCTCATCAAACTATGACTTCTTGTTGTTTGGTGGAGAGGAAGTAATGTTGCACACGACTTATCGACTGACCCCGTTCTGTTATCGATATAAGGGGCTTGGAAAAATCGCCTGCCTGATGGGGGCGGTGCTGGGGGCCGAGTCGAGCCTGGCGCAAGACCGGGATCAGGCTGTCCTGGGCAATGAAACCCAGGAGACAGTGAGCAACCGCTGGGAAACGGTTACGGCCGAGAGCGCGATCACTTCATGGCAGGTGATCAATAAAGGCGTGTTGGAAATTGTCGAGGGGGGCGTCGCTGCTCGTGTCCGGGCCGACGGCTCCAACTCCTGGGTGATCGTCAATGGTGGCCGGGTCACCGAAGGGATTCACCTGGGGGCGGCAAGGGCTGTTCTCGACAATGCCGATATCCGCAACGATACCGGGACCGCACTCGTGCTGAGCACCGTGACTTCGGCGGGTACGACCACCGCCGCCAGGGCGGATATCCAGGGCAGTACGCTATCCGGGGCCGGGGTAGGGATTGCGGTGGCCGCGCTGGGGCGACTCAGCCTCGACAATACCCGGGTGTTCGGCAGCGACTTCGGCGGGGTGGGGGGCGTGGGGATCCGCTTGCTCGGCGCCACTCTGAACATGACCAACAACAGCTATGTCCAGGGTGATTCAATCGGCATGCAACTCGATGGTCGAACCGCCGCGCCGGGCGGGCCGATCATCCCCCGGGAAGCCAACATCGTGGTCGACAATTCGACGATAGAAGGCCTGACCGGCCCGGCCATCTCGGCGGAGCAGGCTACGAATGCGCGAATCACGCTGCAGAACGGTGCGAGCCTGCTGGCCGGCAACGGCATCTTGCTGGACGTTTCGGGTGCCAGCACCATTGGGTTTACCGCTGATAGCAGCTTGTTGCGCGGCGACCTGGTGGCCGACGACAGCAGCACCCTGGATGTCACCCTGCAAAACGGTGCGCGGCTGTTCGGCAACCTGGTCAACACCAACAGCGTGGCGATCAACAGTCGGGCGAACTGGACGCTGACCGGCGATGCCGAGGTCAAGTCGCTGTCCATGGACGGTGGCAGCGTGACCCTGGGTTCGGCCGAGCAGTTCTATACCTTGTCCTTGGGCGAGTTGTCCGGCACTGGCATGTTCAATATGCACGTCAACCTGCTGGACAACACGGGCGACCGCCTGGATATCAACGGCGAGGCCCACGGCAACTTCCTGCTGAATGTGCAGAACACCGGGTTGGAACCCAACTCCCCGGAGATCAAGCCCTTGCATGTGGTGCATACCGAGGGCGGCGATGCGCTGTTCGAGGTGGTCGGCGGCAGCGTCGACCTGGGGGCCTACTCCTATCAGTTGGAAAAGCAGGGCGACGACTGGTTTATCGTCGGTGCCGGCAAGACCATCAGTCCCTCGACCGAGGCATCGCTGGCGCTGTTCAGTGTCGGGCCGACGATCTGGTACGGCGAACTGGCCACCTTGCGCAGCCGCCTGGGTGAAGTCCGCACCAGTGGCGAGGGCGGTGGCTGGATCCGCAGCTACGGCAACCAGTACAACGTCACCGCCGCAGCGGGGTTCGGTTACAAGCAGCGCCAGCAAGGCTTGTCTTTCGGGGTCGACCTGCCCGTGCCGGTCAGCGATGGACAGTTGATGGTCGGGGTCATGGCCGGGCATAGCCGTTCCGACCTGAGCCTGAGTCGCGGCACCTCCGCCACGGTGGACAGCTACTCCCTCGGCGCCTACGGTACCTGGCTGCGGGAGGATGGCTACTACCTCGATGGGGTGCTCAAGTTGAACCGTTTCGATAACCAGGCCGATGTCTCGATGACCAATGGCACCCAGGCCAAAGGCGACTACGACAACTTCGCCTATGGCGGCTCGCTGGAGTTCGGCAAGCACATCAAGTTGCGTGAGGATGTCTTTGTCGAACCTTACACGCAGCTGTCTTCGGTCCTGGTCAAGGGCAGCAACTACCAGCTGGACAACGGCCTGCGGGCGGATAACGGCCGCACCGTCTCCGTGCTCGGCAAGGCCGGCGCGACCCTGGGGCGCAACCTCGAACTGCCCGATGGCGGGTTGTTGCAGCCGTATCTGCGGGTGGCCATGGCCCATGAGTTTTCCCGTAACGACAATACGGTGAAGGTCAACGGTATCGCCTTCGACAACAGCCTGTACGGTAGCCGTGGCGAACTGGGCGTCGGGGTTTCCGCGGCGCTGTCGAAGGACCTGCAACTGCACGCTGACTTCGACTATATGAAGGGCGAGCACATCGAGCAGCCCTGGGGTGTCAATCTCGGCCTGCGCTACGCCTTCTGATCCCGGCCAGCATGGCTGAGCGCCGCTGCCCGAAGCCCTCGACGACGGATCGTCGAGGGTTTTTTCATCGCGGACGTTCAACGCGCCATGACGCTCGCGCGTGATGAGATATAGACATCGGCGGGCAATGAAGTGACCCGTCCCAGCTCGCTGATCACCTCATAGCGCGCGCGACCACGACCGTGCTCGATGGCCATCAGGCGCGCCAGTGGCACCCGCAACCGGCAGCCGTTGCGCAGTTCGTGCTCGCCGACCAGGCGTTCGGCGCTGAAGCTCGCGGCCTCGATCTCGTTGCCTCCGGTCAGCGCGTCAAAACCGCAGAAGCGCAGGACGATGCGGTCGCCGAGTTTCATGTTGCGATAGGGGCTGACCAGCACCACCGTGCCCTCGGGATCCTTGCGCGGGTCCACTACATTCAGCACGCTGGCCGCGGTGAACACCGGCTCCATCAGGCCGCCCGAGCCGCCCGGCAACTGCATCTGGAAGATCACCGCGACCGATTGCCTGGGCGAGTAGGAGGTGTTCGGATTGCCTTCCCGGGTCACGGTGTACTGCACGCCGATATCGACGCCGCAGCCTTGCTCGGTAATCAGGCTGTTGGGCACGTTGATCACCAGATAGCAGGCGGCCTCGACATCGCGCGGGGTAATCGGGCGTACCAGTGGCCGGCTGGCTTGGCCCCAGAACAGGTTGATCCGGTCGCCGGCCTGGAACGCCTTGCGCCAGGCGATGACCGCGTCGGCCGAGAGTTGCGCGTTGTCTTCATCGAGATAGTTGTCCAGCCGCCGGCCATGCGGATTCTTGCCCTTGATCACCGGCGCGGCCAGGGCCTCGTTGACCATCGTCTGCGGGGTCGGGTCCCGCGGGCCGGGCAACTGCAAAAAAACCTCGAGTTCCAGGTCCGCCGAGGTAAACACCTCGCCATTGCGGCGCACCTGGTAGTTCACCCGGGCCGGGCCGTCGCCGTGGCGGGAAATCACCAGATAACGCGCCATGACGTTCAGCAGCAGGGGCTTGCCCAGTTCGTGGGCGCTGATGACCCGCCGGGCGGCGGCCCGTTCGCCGTTCCACAGCACGCAGATTTCGTCACCGATGGCGACATGGGTGTAGGTGGGCACCGCGATCTTCACGCCGACGCGGGCCTGGGCATCGTGCACCTGGCCATTGTCGAGTTGCGGGGCCAGGGGCGCTTGCAGGTTGGCCGGTGCTTGCTGCAACTGCAACTTGAGTATCACCGCTTGCGAGCGCACGGAGGTATTGCCGGCGCGATCGCGGATGCTGTAGCTGAGGGCGAACTCACCGTTGCCCAGCTGTTCGAGGAAACTCCGATCGACGCTGAGTTGGACCTTATCGCTACCGGGTTGATCGGCTTTTACGCTATGGGTAGGGCCGGCCAGTTCGCCCCAGTAACTTTGAATAACATCGCCCCACTGCATGTCGAAGTAGCCGGGGACGGTGACAGTGAGTTGGTTGTCCAGGGCCACGAGTTCATTATTACCCAGGCCGTCGAGAGCGATGCTCGGGAGGATAAGCGCGGCGAGAAGAGTGCCGCCGGGCGGGCTGCGATCAATGATAAGGGACGTGGTTTGCGACATATGGGCGATGCCGTCCGGGCTTCTGATTATCTGGTAGCCAAGCTGATAAGTGCCCTCGACGGCAAGTGTGGCAAGCGGGATATGCGAATACAGGATATCACCGGGTTGCAGCGGGGGAACCAGTTTAATGGGCTCGCCGATCAAGGCGTTATTCCAGGTGAGTTGATAACGATCATCGGGTCTTGCATTCGGCCAGAGCGGCAAGGAGACCGAGAGCGGCGTGTCCAGTTCGCTGACGGGTAGCAGCCCATCCTCCGGGGCGGCTTGCTCGACACGGGGGGCGATAAGGTCCTCTTTCATGAAGCGAGACTGTAGGGTGTTTACTAGATCCATCATAAGGATAGTCCTGCTATCTAATTGAGTGTTGTCAGGTCGTTTCACGGTCGAACGCGTTACCGGTTATTGTGAGTGTTTTGCGTCGGCACGTGCAGTTCTGGCAAATAAGGCATGAAAGTCTCAAGTGGGTAGTAACTATCTATGCGATGTCATGCCAGGGCTTTAACGAATAGTAACTGCCAGGGCTTGTCAAGAGTTTTGCGCGGTTGAGTTTGCTGGCGGTATATCGTGTCAGCTGAAGGTTTATAAGTTTTGGGAAGTTTCTTACTTTGCAAGCAGAGTCGGTTGGCTTTTCTTTGGGTAATAAAAAACCCGATGATTATTAATCATCGGGCTTTTCAGGGCGCTTTAGTAATTAGCGGTTAAAACGCTCCACCAACGAATACTGGGTGTTGGCGGTGCGGGTCAGCTCTTCGCTCAGGTGCGCCGAGGCGTGGGCCTGTTCCGAGGTCTGGTCGGCCAGTTGCGCAATGGTGCTGATATTGCGGCTGATCTCTTCGGCCACCGAGCTTTGCTCTTCGGTGGCGGCGGCGATCTGGGTGGTCATGTCGGTGATATTGGCCACCGCTTCGCTGATCCCGACCAGCGCCGCATCGGCTTCCATGACCCGCGCCACGCCTTCCTGGGCCTGGCGGTGGCCGGCGTCCATGGTTTGCACGGCATTGCTGGCGGTCTGTTGCAGCTTGGCGATCAGGGCGTGGATCTGCCCGGTGGATTCGCTGGTACGCTGCGCCAGTTGCCGCACTTCATCGGCGACCACCGCGAAACCACGGCCCATTTCCCCGGCGCGAGCCGCTTCAATGGCCGCGTTCAAGGCCAGCAGGTTGGTCTGGTCGGCAATCCCCTTGATCACATCGACCACGCCGCCGATCTCGTCGCTGTCCTTGGCCAGTTGCGTGACCGTGCTGCCGGTCTCGCCGACCACCACCGACAGGCGCTCGATGGCCTCGCGGGTTTCACCGGCGATATCGCGACCGCGACCGGTCAGGCGATTGGCTTCCTGGGTGGCATCGGCCGTGCGCTGGACGTGGCTGGCGACTTCCTGGGTGGTGGCGGCCATCTGATTGACGGCGGTGGCCACCTGCTCGGTTTCCTGGCGCTGGCGATCCAGGCCGGAGGAGCTTTTCTGCGCCAGATCGTCGGACTTCTTCGCCTGGGTGGTCAGGTGTTCGGCGGTATCCTGCAAGCGGGTCAGGCAGGTTTTCAGGCGTGCCTCCTGGCTCAGGATGGACATTTCCAGGCGAGCCTGGGCACCACGGCTGTCCGTGTACATCTGCGCGATCAACGGGTCGGAGGTGGTCTGTTCGGCCAGGAGCAACAGGCGCTTGAGGCCGCGCTGCTGCCAGCTCAGGCCCATCAGGCCGAGCGGCACCGAGATCGCCGCGGCGAGGGCGAAGCCCCAGTGGGAGTTGAGCCAGACGCCAATCAGGAAGCTGACCTGGCTGACCAGGATGAATGGCAGCCAGTCCTGCAGCACCGGCAGCCATTTATCGCGTCGCGGTACGGCCGACTTGCCCTGGTTGATGCGCTGGTACAACGCCTCGGCACGGCGGATCTGCTCGGGGGTGGGCTTGACCCGCACCGACTCGTAGCCGATCACCTGGTTGCCTTCGAAAACGGGCGTCACATAGGCGTTGACCCAATAATGGTCACCACTCTTGCAGCGGTTCTTGACAATGCCCATCCATGGCAGGCCTTGTTTCAGAGTGTTCCACATGTGCGCAAACACCGCCGCTGGAACGTCCGGGTGCCGCACCAGGTTGTGCGGTGCGCGGATCAGTTCTTCACGGGAAAATCCACTGATCTCGACAAACGCGTCGTTGCAGTAGGTGATCACGCCTTTGGCGTCGGTAGTGGAAATCAACCGTTGCTGAGCGGGGAAGGTGCGTTCTCGTTGGGTAATGGGTTGGTTATTACGCATGGTTTCTCTATCCGCAAGGCTTTGACGGTATATCGGCAGGGTTAGGGGGATACTGAATATATTTTTCAACGCTGAGGATCGGCTCTCATCTTGCCGTTCGCGGGCTTGACCCCAGGCTGAATCGCTTATGCGAACAGTGACTGGAGCATAGTGCCTTATTATTCGATCGTTGGGTTTAATTGGAACCCGAGTACCACGATTTGTCCCCCTCTATTAAAACACCGGCCGCGGCCGGTGTTGTATCAGACTATATTCTTAGTGCCGTTCAAGAGGCGATCAATTGCCGCAAGACATAATGCAGAATCCCCCCAGCCTTGAAGTATTCCACTTCGTTCAAGGTGTCGATCCGGCACAGCACCTCGATTTTCTCCTGGCTGCCGTCCTCACGGCTCAGGGTCAGCGTCAGGTTCATTCGCGGTTGCAGGTCGGCGCCGCTCAGCCCGCTGATACTCAAGGTTTCCTTGCCGGTGAGCTGCAGGCTCTTGCGGTTCTGGTCGAGCTTGAACTGCAATGGCAGCACGCCCATGCCCACCAGGTTGGAACGGTGGATACGCTCGAAACTCTCGGCGATCACCGCCTTGACCCCCAGCAGGTTGGTGCCCTTGGCGGCCCAGTCACGGCTCGAGCCGGTGCCGTACTCCTGGCCGGCAATCACCACCAGTGGTGTCCCTTCGGCCTGATAGCGCATGGCTGCGTCGTAGATCGGCAGCTTCTCGCCGGACGGCACATGGAAGGTATTGCCGCCTTCCTCGCCGCCGAGCATTTCGTTGCGGATACGGATATTGGCGAAGGTGCCGCGCATCATCACTTGGTGGTTGCCGCGGCGTGAGCCGTAGGAGTTGAAGTCCCGCGGTTCCACGCCGAGCTCGCGCAGGTAACGGCCGGCGGGGCTGTCGGCCTTGATATTGCCGGCGGGGGAGATGTGGTCGGTGGTCACCGAGTCGCCGAGCAGGGCCAGTATCCGTGCGCCCTGGATGTCTTCGATCAGCGGCAGGGGCCCGGCGATATCGTCGAAGAACGGTGGGTGCTGGATATAGGTCGAGTCCTTCTGCCAGACATAGGTGGCGGCCTGTGGTACTGCAATCGCCTGCCACTGGGCGTCGCCGGCGAAGACTTCGGCGTACTCCTTGTGGAACATGGCGGTATCGACCTGGGCCACGGCCTCGGCGATTTCCTTCTGGCTCGGCCAGATATCCCGCAGGTACACCGGCTTGCCGTCCTGGTCTTCACCCAGCGGTTCGCGGCTGATATCGATGCGCACGCTGCCGGCCAGGGCATAGGCCACCACCAGCGGCGGCGAGGCCAGCCAGTTGGTCTTGACCAGCGGATGCACCCGGCCCTCGAAGTTGCGGTTGCCGGACAGCACCGAGGCAACGGTGAGATCGGACTGGGTAATGGCTTTTTCAATCGGCTCGGGCAAGGGGCCGGAATTGCCGATGCAGGTGGTGCAGCCATAGCCGACCAGGGCGAAGCCCAATTCGTCGAGGTAGCGGGTCAGGCCGGCGGCCTTGTAGTAGTCGGTCACCACCTTGGAACCGGGGGCCAGGGAGCTCTTGACCCAGGGTTTGCGTTTCAGGCCTTTTTCCACGGCCTTCTTCGCCACCAGGCCGGCGGCCATCATCACGCTGGGGTTGGAGGTGTTGGTACAGGAGGTGATGGCGGCGATGACCACGGCGCCATTTTTCAGCCGGTAGGTCTGGCCTTCGTAGCTGTAGTCGGCTTCGCCGACCATGTCCGCATTGCCCACCGCGACACCGCCGCCGCCTTCGCTTTCCAGGCGGCCTTCGTCCTTGTGCGCCGGTTTGAATTGCAGCGCCATGAAGTCGCTGAAGGCTTGCGCGACAGCCGGCAGCGACACCCGGTCCTGTGGACGCTTGGGCCCGGCCAGGCTGGCTTCGACGCTGGCCATGTCGAGGGCCAGGCTGTCGCTGAAGGCCGGTTCATGGCCGGGCAGTCGCCACAGGCCCTGGGCCTTGCTGTAGGCCTCCACCAGCTTGACGGTTTCGCTCGGCCGCCCGGACAGGCGCAGGTAATCCAGCGTCACCTCGTCCACCGGGAAGAAACCGCAGGTGGCGCCGTATTCCGGGGCCATGTTGGCAATGGTCGCACGATCCGCCAGGGGCAGCTCGGCCAGGCCGTCGCCGTAGAACTCGACAAACTTGCCGACCACGCCTTTCTTGCGCAGCATCTGGGTCACCGTCAGCACCAGGTCGGTGGCGGTGATGCCTTCCTTGAGCTTGCCGGTGAGCTTGAAGCCTATCACCTCGGGAATCAGCATCGACACCGGCTGGCCGAGCATCGCCGCTTCCGCCTCGATGCCGCCGACGCCCCAGCCGAGCACGCCGAGGCCGTTGATCATGGTGGTATGCGAGTCGGTGCCGACCAGGGTGTCGGGGAAGGCATAGGTGCGACCGTCCTCATCCTTGGTCCAGACGGTGCGGCCGAGGTACTCAAGGTTGACCTGATGGCAGATCCCGGTGCCCGGCGGCACCACGCTGAAATTGTCGAAGGCGTTCTGGCCCCAGCGCAGGAAGGCGTAGCGTTCGCCGTTGCGTTGCATTTCGATATCGACGTTCTCGCCGAAGGCCGCCGGGGTGGCGAACTTGTCGACCATCACCGAGTGGTCGATCACCAGGTCGACCGGGGAGAGCGGGTTGATCCGCTGCGGATCGCCGCCGGCCTTGGCCACGGCGGCACGCATGGCGGCCAGGTCGACCACCGCCGGCACCCCGGTGAAGTCCTGCATCAGCACCCGCGCCGGGCGGTACTGGATTTCCCGGTCGGAGCCGCGCGTCTTGAGCCAGGCGGCGATGGCCTTGAGGTCGGCGCCGGTGACGGTCTTGCCGTCTTCCCAGCGCAGCAGGTTTTCCAGCAGGACCTTGAGCGACATCGGCAACTTGTCCAGGTTGCCGAGGGACTTGGCGGCATCCGGGAGACTGAAATAGTGGTAGGTCTTGGCGCCTACCATCAGGGTTTTAAGGGTTTTCAGGCTATCGAGGGAGGACATGAAATGACTCCTTGAGGCCCGCACGGCACGGGCCGGGTGGAACGAACAGAGCCTTAAACCTAGCTCCGATTGGGAAAACTGGCTAATTACTGGACTCTATGGGCAAGTCCAAGGTTCCGAACTCGGCTATGATGCGCCGGTTTTCGTGACAGGCTGATTCCAATGAACACCCTCTTTATGCATTGCCGTCCCGGCTTCGAAGGCGAAGTCTGCTCGGAGATTTCCGAGCACGCCGCGCGCCTGGACGTCCCGGGCTACGCCAAGGCCAAGGCCTACAGCGCCTGCGCCGAGTTCGTCTGCGCCGACGATGACGGTGCGCGCCGACTGATGGCCGGCTTGCGGTTCGCCGAGCTGATCTTTCCCCGGCAATGGGCGCGTGGGCGGTTTATCGACCTGCCGGAAACCGATCGCATCAGCGTGATCCTCGCCGAGCTGGCGCAATGGCCGACCTTCGGCAGTCTCTGGCTGGAAGTGGTCGATACCAATGACGGCAAGGAGCTCTCGAACTTCTGCAAGAAATTCGAAGGGCCGCTGCGCAAGGCCCTGAGCCAGGCTGGCAAGCTGGTGGAGGATGCGCACAAGCCGCGCCTGCTGCTGACCTTCAAGAGCGGCCGGGAAGTCTTCCTCGGCCTGGCCGACGCGGACAATTCGGCGATGTGGCCAATGGGTATTCCCCGGCTCAAGTTCCCCCGGAGCGCGCCAAGCCGCTCGACCCTCAAGCTGGAGGAGGCCTGGCACCATTTCATTCCCCGCGACCAGTGGGATGAACGCCTGCACAGCGACATGACTGCGGTCGACCTCGGCGCCGCGCCCGGCGGCTGGACCTGGCAACTGGTCAACCGGGGCATGCTGGTGACGGCCATCGATAACGGTCCCATGGCCGAAAGCCTGATGGACACCGGCCTGGTCCAGCACCTGATGGCGGATGGCTTCACCTTCAAGCCGAAACAGCCGGTGGACTGGATGGTCTGCGATATCGTCGAGAAACCGGCGCGCAATGCCGCCCTGCTCGAGACCTGGATCGGCGAGGGGCATTGCCGCGAGGCGGTGGTCAACCTCAAGTTGCCGATGAAACAGCGTTATGCCGAGGTCCGGCGTTTGCTGGAGCGTATCGAAGAGGGTTTCAAGGCCCGTGGGATCCGGGTGGCCATCGGTTGCAAGCAGCTGTACCACGACCGTGAGGAAGTGACCTGCCACCTGCGTCGACTGGATGTGAAAAAAGCTAGATAATGCCGGCCTGGTTTCAGGAGTGAAGCATGACCCAACCCCACGACCCCGCCGTTGACGGCACCCTCGACGCCACCGGGCTCAATTGCCCGGAGCCGGTGATGATGTTGCACCAGCACATCCGCGACCTGCCGCCGGGGGGGCTGCTCAAGGTGATCGCCACCGATCCGTCGACCCGTCGCGATATTCCCAAGTTCTGTGTGTTCCTTGATCATGAACTGGTGGAACAGCGCGAAGAGGCCGGTACCTACCTGTACTGGATTCGCAAGAAGCTCGACTAGGCGCGGCGGAGCGCTTGTTGTGGGAGCCCTGCTTCTACAGTGACCGTGCCGAATGTATCCGGATCCGCCTGCGCGCGCTGCGTACCAGGCGGATCGAGAGCATCACCGCCGCGCACGACAACCCGACGATCAAACCCTGCCACAGCCCGCTCGGGCCACTGGGCGGCCCCAGCCAGTCGGTCAGGCCCAGGGCGTAACCCACCGGCAAACCGATGCCCCAATAGGCGAACAGCGTCAGGAGCATGGTTACCCGGGTGTCCTGGTAACCGCGCAAGGCACCGGCCGCCGTGACCTGGATCACATCGGAGATCTGGAACAGCGCCGAGTACACGATCAACATGGTCGCCACCTGGATCACCCGCGCATCGTTGGTGTAGAGGGTCGCCAGGTGTTCGCGGAACAGCAGCATCAGGCTCGCCGACACACAGCCATAGGCCAGCGCCATGGCCACGCCCACCCCGGCGGTGAAGCGCGCTTCACGGGGCTGTTCGCGGCCCAGGGCCTGGCCGACCCGCACGGTAATGGCCATGCTCAGGGAATAGGGGACCATGAACACCAGCGAGCTGATATTCAGGGCAATCTGATGCCCGGCCACCACGGTGGCCCCGAGGCTGCCGATCAACAGGGCGATCACCGAGAAGATACTGGCCTCGGCGAACACCGCAATGCCGATGGGCAGGCCGATATCCAGCAAACGCTTGATCACCGCCCACCGTGGCCACTCGAAATGGCTGAACACCTGGCTCGGTCGATAGACCTTGGCCCAGCGCACCCAGCCGGCCATGCCGAACAGCATGCACCACATCACGATCGCCGTGGCCCAGCCGCAGCCCGGCCCGCCCATGGCCGGCACGCCGAAGTGCCCGTAGATGAACAGGTAGTTCAGCGGGATATTCAGCGCCAGCCCGCACAGGCCCAGGACCATGCTCGGGCGCGTGCGGCCCATGCCGTCGCTGCAGCAGCGCAGCACATGATAGAGCGCCACCGTCGGCAGGCCGGTGCCGATGCCGCGTAGATAGTCCATGCACGGACCGATCAGTTCCGGGTCGACCTTCATCAGGTGCAGGACCGGTTCGGCGTTGTAGAGCATCACGCCCGCCGCCAGGCCCACCAGCAGCGCCAGCCACAGGGCCTGGCGCACCAGCGGACCGATCTCGGCCGGGGTGCCGGCGCCATGACGCTGGGCGACCTTGGGTGTGGTTGCCAGCAGGATGCCGGTCATCAGCAGGAACACCGGCACCCAGATCGAGTTGCCCAGCGCCACCGCCGCCAGGTCGCGCGGGCTGACCCGGCCGGCCATCACCGCGTCGACGAAGCCCATGGCGGTATGCGCCAGCTGGGCGATGATGATCGGCAGGGCCAGGCCCAGCAGGTTGCGCAGTTCCAGGCGCACCCGGGCGGGGCGACTCAGGGGCGGGGTGGCAGGTGTTGCAGTGAGGCTGTTCACCGATGATGTATCCAGGCATGACGCGAAAAACCGTCGATTCTACCTGTTGACGCAAGAGTCAGGTAATCGCCGCTTGTAGCTCATTTGTAAGGTCGCGGCTCCTGCCAGGACCGTGGGGGTGACGCTCGGCTGGCCCTCGGACGCTGACTGCGCCTACACTGCGCCCTTGCCCAAGGAGCCTGCCATGCTGATTGTTGCCGACGAAAATATTCCCCTGATCGAGGCCTTCTTTGCCGGTTTCGGCGAGATCCGTCGCTTGCCGGGCCGCGGCATCGACCGGGCCGCGGTGGCCGAGGCGGATGTGCTGCTGGTGCGTTCGGTGACCCAGGTCAACCGCGAGTTGCTCGACGGCAGCCGGGTGCGCTTCGTCGGCACCTGCACCATCGGCACCGACCACCTCGACCTGGACTATTTCCAGCAGGCCGGCATTCACTGGTCCAGCGCCCCCGGTTGCAATGCCCGTGGGGTGGTCGACTATGTACTGGGCAGTCTGCTGACCCTGGCGGAAATCGAAGGCGTCGACCTGACCGCGCGCACCTATGGGGTGATTGGCGCGGGTGAAGTCGGCGGACGCTTGATCAAGGTCCTGCGGGGGCTGGGCTGGAACGTCCTGGTCTGCGACCCGCCACGTCAGGCGGTCGAGGAGGGCGACTACGTCAGCCTGGAGCAGATCATCGAACAGTGCGACGTGATCAGCCTGCACACGCCCTTGACCCGCTCGGGCGAGCAACCCACCTGGCATCTGCTCGATCGCCAGCACCTGCAGCGGCTCAAGCCCGGTACCTGGCTGATCAACGCCGCGCGCGGCCCGGTGGTGGACAACGCCGCGCTGCGCGAAGTGCTGCTGGCCCGTGACGACCTGCAGGCGGTGCTGGACGTCTGGGAGGCCGAGCCGCAAGTGGATGTCGCACTGGCCGAGCTGTGCGTACTGGGTTCGCCGCATATCGCCGGTTACAGCCTCGACGGCAAGCAACGCGGCACCGCGCAGATCTATCAGGCGTTCTGCGCCTTCCTCGACCAGGCCCCCACGGTCGCTCTCGATGAACTGCTGCCCAAGCCCTGGCTGGCGCAGGTCACCCTCAATGCCGGCAGCGACCCGGCCTGGGCCATGGCGATGATCTGTCGCGGGGTCTACGACCCGCGGCGCGACGATGCGGATTTTCGCCGCAGCCTGGGCGGCAGCGTGACTGAGCAGAAAGTCGCCTTCGACCTGCTGCGCAAACACTATCCCGAGCGCCGGGAAATCGAAGGCTTGCCGGTGAAGATCAACGGTGACGACGCGGTGTTGCGCCAACTGGTGCTGGCCCTGGGCGCTGTGCTGCTATAAGCGAAATGTGCGGGGCTTTCCGGCGGCTTGCATAGTCTGTCCGGCCATCATCGCCGGCAAGTCGGCTCCTACAAGCAAGGTAGTGCGGCGTTTTCAGCTCAGCAGGCAGAAAAAACCCGGCAGCAAGGCCGGGTCAAGGGGGAGTTCGGGCTGTCAGTCTTGCTCGGCAGGCTTGACCAAGCGCTGTTCCAGTTCGCGGCAGGCGTCCTGGATCATTTCTTCGGTGATCGGCACCTCACGACCCTGGGCGTCGATAATCGCGCAACCCAACTTCTGGGGGCAGGGACGAATCACCGGAATCTGGTTGCTGCTGTTTTGCAAGTCCATGGCCTGTCTCCTCGCTCAGGTTTCGTCTTCAGGTTCATCTAGAGATTATAAGCGTCGCATGACCAGCCTGTTACAACAGGCTACAAGCAAGGCGACGGCACCAGTGCAACAGAAACCGTTCGTCACCGCCAGAGAGGCTTTAGACCAATACTCTCTAGGGATTAGCATGCACGGTCATAATTAATCCGATTGATTGCGTTTTGCATAAGTTCCTTCCCAGTTCGGTGTAGGCTCTGTCTTCATCGCCCAAGGGACTTCCTGCCAATGTTATCTGCACGCCATCGTCGCGCCATTCGCCTGGCCAGTCGTTTTGTCGCTCCTTATCGTTGGCAGGCGGCCGGTGCCCTGCTGGCGCTGATTGTCACCGCGGCCATCACCCTGTCCATGGGCCAGGGCATCCGCCTGTTGGTGGACAAGGGTTTGATGACCCAGTCGCCGCAGTTGCTCAACCAGTCCATCGGCTTGTTCATGTTGCTGGTCCTGGGCCTGGCGGTGGGCACTTTCGCGCGCTTCTACCTGGTGTCGTGGATCGGCGAGCGGGTGGTGGCGGATATTCGTCGGCAGGTGTTCAACCACCTGATCTACCTGCACCCGGGGTTCTACGAGAACAACCGCAGTTCGGAAATCCAGTCGCGCCTGACCGCCGACACCACGCTGTTGCAGTCGGTGATCGGCTCATCGCTCTCGCTGTTCCTGCGCAATGCCTTGATGGTGATTGGCGGGGTGGTGCTGCTGTTTATCACCAACCCCAAGCTCACCAGCATAGTGGTGGTCGCCTTGCCGCTGGTGCTGGCGCCGATCCTGATCTTCGGTCGCCGGGTGCGCGGCCTGTCGCGCCTGAGCCAGGATCGGATCGCCGATGTCGGCAGCTACGTCAGTGAAACCCTCGGCCAGATCAAGACGGTGCAGGCTTATAACCACCAGGCCCAGGACGAACAGCGCTTCGCGGTGACCGTCGAACAGGCTTTTGAGACCGCGCGCAAGCGCATCGTGCAGCGGGCCTGGCTGATCACCCTGGTGATTGTGCTGGTGCTGGGCGCGGTGGCGGTGATGCTCTGGGTCGGCGGCATGGACGTGATGGCCGGGAAGATTTCCGGCGGCGAACTGGCGGCTTTCGTGTTCTACAGCCTGATCGTCGGCAGCGCCTTCGGCACCCTCAGCGAGGTGATCGGTGAGTTGCAGCGGGCCGCCGGGGCGGGGGAGCGGATCGGCGAACTGTTGCAGTCGAGCAATGAGATCACCGCGCCGGTCGGCGGTGGCGTGAAGTTGGCCGAGCGGGTCAGCGGCAACCTGGTGTTGGAGAATCTGCGTTTCAGCTACCCCTCGCGTCCGGACAGCTATGCCATCGACGGCCTGAGCCTGACGGTCAGGGCCGGGGAAACCCTGGCCCTGGTCGGTCCGTCGGGGGCGGGTAAATCCACGGTGTTCGACCTGTTGCTGCGTTTCTATGACCCGCAACAGGGCCGCCTGCTGCTCGACGGTCAGGCCCTGACCGAGCTGGAGCCACAGGACCTGCGCCGCTGTTTTGCGCTGGTCTCGCAAAGCCCGGCGCTGTTCTTCGGCAGCGTCGAGGAAAATATCCGCTACGGCAATCCGGCGGCCACCGACGCCCAGGTCCGCGAGGCGGCGCGTATCGCCCATGCCCACGAGTTTATCGAGCAAATGCCCGAGGGCTACCGCACGCACCTGGGGGATGGCGGGTTGGGGCTGTCCGGTGGCCAACGGCAGCGCCTGGCGATTGCCCGGGCGTTGCTGGTGGATGCGCCGATCCTGCTGCTGGACGAGGCCACCAGTGCCCTCGATGCCCAGAGCGAACACTTGATCCAGCAAGCGCTGCCGAGCCTGATGCAGGGCCGCACCACCCTGGTGATCGCCCACCGCCTGGCCACGGTGCAGAACGCCGACCGGATCGCGGTGATGGATCAGGGCAAGCTGGTGGCGATCGGCACCCACTCCGAGCTGATCGCGAGCAATCCGCTTTATGCGCGGCTGGCGGCGTTGCAGTTCAATGCGCGGGGCGCGGAATTCGTGCCGGGGGACGCGGCGACTGAAGCTTGACCGACCAAGTAGCACGGCATAAAAAACGGCGCCCGCGGGCGCCGTTCCGGTGTCGTACCGCCCGGATTCAGCGGTATTCGCACAGGTAAGCAGTGTCCACGGCGACTTTCAGCTGGAACTTGCTGTTGGCCGGTACATTGAACTGGCTGCCGGTTTCGAAGGTTTCCCAGGTGCTGCTGTCGGGCAGCTTGACGCTCAGGGAGCCGGAGATCACGTGCATGATCTCGCGCTGGGCGGTACCGAATTCGTATTCGCCCGCGGCCATCACACCGATGGTGGCGGCGCCTTCGGCTTGTGCGAAGGCAATCGACTTGACGGTGCCGTCGAAGTACTCGTTGACTTTAAACATGGGCGATTCCTCGAAATGAGCTGAAAAATTGGGCCGACCAGTATGCCCAAGGCGTTTTGCCTCGTCACGCGTTGAAGACGCTGTTAAAGATCTCATCCGCGACGCGGCCCCCTGTGGGATCGCTGTCATCAGCTCGGCAGGCTCAACGGCAGCAGTCGCGCGGTATTGCGTGCATCCTCCAGCGCGCGGTGTTGCTGGCCATTGAATTGCAGCCCGGCCAGTTGCAAGGCGCCGTTCAGGCCCAGCGGCCGCTCCAGGCGCCGCGCCTTGGCGAAGCGTTGCTTGAGGTTGATATGCGGCACCTGGCCCAGGGCACTCGACACGCCGAGCTGCCGCCAGTCTTGTTCCAGTTGCCGGCGGTCGTAGTCGCCCCAGCTGGCCCAGCCTTCCAGTCGGGCCTGATGCTGGCCCAGCCAGCGCTCGAACACTGGCCAGACCTCGCCCAGTGGCGCGGCACTGTCGATCTGGGCCTGGCTGATATGGGTCAGTTCGCGGCAGAACAGGGTCAACAACGGGCGGCGCAGGGGCCTGACAAAACGCTGGAAGTGGTCCAGCTCGCGGCCTTCACGGTTGACCAGGGTAGCGCCGATTTCGATGATTTCCATCTCCGCCAGCGGCCAGCCCCCATCGTCCGTCGTGGCTTCCAGATCAATCACCAGCCAGTGGGCCATCGCAAGCTCCGAATACAGCATCCTAGTCCGACTCAAGCGTAGCCAAAGGCGCTTGATCCGCCTAGCGGCTTATTCGACTTCCAGCAGGATCTGGCGGTTTTTTACCTGATCGCCCTGGATTACTCGCACCTGGCGGACCACGCCATCCATCCCGGCCTTGAGCGGGTGCTCCATTTTCATCGCCTCCAGCACCAGCAGCAGCTGGCCTTTGCGGACCGAACTGCCTGCGCTGACCAGGACCTGGACGATGGCGCCGTCCATGGGGGCTTGCAGCGTGCCGGAACCGACAACGCTCGGGGGTTGCACGGGGGCGTGGGTACAGTCACGCAGGTGCAGGCTGCCCGGGTTGGTGAAGAGCCAGAGCTGGTCGCCGTCGAGGCGGTAGGCGTAGCGCCGGACCACACCGTCGACCTGCACCCGTAGCCATCGCGCGTCGCGCTCCAGTACCCGTAGTTCGACGTGCTCATCGGCCCGCTGGACCCGCAGTGCCTCGCCGGGGCGGTCAGTGAGCAGCAGGTCGAAGCGAGTGTCTTCCAGCGCCAGCCGATAGGCGCGCGGGACGCTGGCAGTGTTGCGCCAGCCCGAGAGTCCGGGTGTATGCCGGTCCGCCGCCTGCCGATAGAACAGCGCGGCGGCCAGGGCCAGCTCCGTCGTCGAGGGGACATAGGCCTGGAGGCCCGGGTGTGCGCTGAAATGCTCATCGATAAAGGCGGTATTGAACTGGCCCGCGACAAAGCGCGGATGCCCCAGCAGCTGTGTCAGCAAGCGTTGATTACTGGCAATCCCCAGCAGCACGCAATCCTCGACTGCCCGCAGCAACTTGCGCCGGGCTTCCTCGCGGGTCGCGCCGTGGGCGATCAGCTTGCCCAGCAGCGGATCGTAGAACGGGCTGATGGTGTCGCCCTCGAGCAGGCCGTGATCGATCCGTACACCGGCCCCCGGTGCCGGCTCCCAGCCACGGATCCATCCGCTTTGCGGCAGGAAGTCACGGCTCGGATCCTCCGCATACAGGCGTACTTCAATGGCATGGCCGTTGAACTCGACCTGTTCCTGACGCAGCGGCAACGGCAGGCCGGCGGCGACATTGATCTGCCAGGCCAGGAGGTCGAGACCGGTGATCATTTCGCTGACCGGGTGTTCGACCTGCAGGCGGGTATTCATTTCCAGGAAATAGAACTGGCCGCGGTCGTCCAGCAGGAACTCCACGGTACCGGCGCCGACATAGTGCACCGCGCGCGCGGCCTTCAGCGCCGCCTCGCCCATGGCCTGGCGCAGTTCTGCGGTCATCACCGGGCAGGGGGCTTCCTCGATGACCTTCTGGTGCCGGCGTTGGATCGAGCAGTCGCGTTCACCGAGATGGATCAGTTGGCCATGCTGGTCGCCGAACAATTGGATTTCCACATGGCGCGGCTCGATCAGTGCCTGTTCCAGGATCAGTTCGTCACTGCCGAAGGCGCTCAGGGCTTCCGAGCGGGCGCAGTGGATTTGTTGCACCAGCTCCTCGGCCCCGTGCACCAGGCGCAGGCCGCGTCCGCCACCGCCGGCGCTGGCCTTGATCATCAGCGGATAACCGATCTGTTCGGCCGCGCGGGCGAGGCTCGCATCATCCTGTTCGGCGCCCTGGTAGCCGGCGATGCACGGCACGCCGGCGGCGAGCATGGCGATTTTCGACAGGCGCTTGCTGCCCATCAGCGCGATCGCGGCGGGGCTGGGGCCGATAAAGGTCAGGCCGGCGTCCAGGCAGGCCTGGGCGAAGGCGGCGTTTTCCGAGAGCAGGCCGTAGCCGGGGTGGAGTGCATCGGCGGCGGTTTTGCGGGCGGCGTCGAGCAATGCAGCGCTGTTCAGGTAGGACTGGCTGACCTGGGCTGGGCCGATGCATATCGCCTCGTCGGCGAGTTGCACATGACGGGCCTGGGCGTCGGCTTCGCTGAACACGGCGACGGTGCGATAGCCCAGGGCCTGGGCGCCGAGGATAACCCGGCAGGCGATTTCACCGCGGTTGGCGATCAGGATTTTGTGGAAGGCGGGCATGGGGTTCATCCTCGGGGGAATGTGTTGTCAGTGAGATCGCCTTCGCGGGCAAGCACTGCTCCCACATTGGAGATTCGGTCGGATACATACGCTCGGTTCGACACGCACATTGTGGGAGCCGGCTTCAGGACGATGAGGGCGCCCAACGCGGTACCCGCTTTTGCACAAAGGCCAATGTCCCTTCGCTCCCTTCCTCCCCGCTCACCGCCTGTGCAAACCACTCGGCGGCCCGGTCCAGCAAAGGCGCCAACGGCTGCTCATCCAGCAGCAATGCCTTGGTCGCCGCATTCGCCTCCGGCGCGCAGCGCAACACCTGGGCAATCACTGTCTCCAGGCGTGCATCCAAGGCTTGCTCATCCGCCTCGACAAAATGCACCAGCCCCAAACGTCCGGCTTCATTCCCATCGAACCGCGCCGCAGTCAGTGCCAGGCGCCGCGCCTGGGTCAAACCGATGCGTCTCGCCACGAACGGCGCAATCTGTGCCGGCAACAGCCCCAGGCTGGTTTCCGGCATGCCGAAGTCGGCGTTGCTCCGGGCGATGGCGATATCGCTGACACAGGCCAGCCCCAGGCCACCGCCGAGCACCGCCCCTTGCAGCACGGCAATCACCACCTGCGCGGCGTTCTGGGTTTCCTCCAGCAAGGCGCCGAATGCCCGGTTCAACTCACGGCAGGCGTCGACACCCGCGCCCCGGGCCCGGGCCATATCCTGAAGATCGCCGCCGGCGCAGAAATGCCCGCCAGTTCCGCGCAACACCAGCAGCCGAACGCTGTGATCAAAGCACACGGCGGCGAGGGTCGCGCGCAGTTCGTCGAGCATCTGCCGGTTCATCGCGTTACGGCTGTCCGGGCGATCGAGGGTGATATGCAGCACCCCCGCCTGCAAGACCAGGCGCAAGGTCTGGCAAACTGGCAGGTCGCTCATGGTTTTTTCCCCGGCAGGCTGCCCATCAGCTTGCAGATGATCCCCAGCATGATCTCGTCGGCGCCGCCGCCAATCGATACCAGGCGCATATCGCGATAGGCCCGGGCCACCGGGTTGTCCCACATAAAGCCCATGCCGCCCCAATACTGCAGGCAACTGTCGCTGACCTCGCGGCCCAGGCGCCCGGCCTTGAGCTTGGCCATGGAGGCCAGCCGCGTCACGTCCTGCCCGTTGATGTACTGCTCGGTGGCCTGGTAGACCAGCGCCCGCAGGGATTCGATCTCGGTCGACAGCTCCGCCAGGCGGAAATGGATCACCTGGTTGTCGATCAGCGGTGCGCCGAAGGTCCGGCGTTCCTTGCAGTAGGCCAGGGTGCTGTCAATGCAGGATTCCAGCCCCCTGAGCATATTCGCCGCGCCGAACAGCCGTTCCTCCTGGAACTGCAACATCTGCATCATGAACCCCGCGCCTTCCTGACCGATGCGGTTGCGCTGGGGCACCCGCACGTTGTCGAAAAACACCTGGGCGGTTTCCGAACTGCGCATGCCGAGCTTGTCCAGGTGCGGGCCCAGGCTGATTCCGGGGCTGTCCATCGGCACCATGATCAATGACTTGTTCAGATGCGGCTGGTCGTCCGAGGTATTGGCCAGCAGGCACATGAAGTCGGCGCAGGGCGAATTGGTGATCCACATCTTGCTGCCGTCGATCACATAGTCAGCGCCGTCCTTGCGCGCGCGGGTCTTCAGCCCGGCGACATCGGAGCCGGCACCGACCTCGGAGACGCCGATGCAACCCACCTGTTCGCCGCGGATCGCCGGTCGCAGGAACTGCTCGCGCAGTTCATCGGAGCCGAAGCGCGCCAGGGCCGGGGTGCACATATCGGTCTGCACGCCGATGGACATGGGGATCCCGCCGCACTGGATGCTGCCGAACTCTTCGGCGGCGACGATGGAGTAGCTGTAGTCCAGACCCAGGCCACCGAAGGATTCCGGCTTGGAGATGCCGAGCAGGCCCAGCCCGGCGGCCTTGCGGAAAATCTCGTGGATGGGAAAACGTCCGGCGTTCTCCCACTCGTCGACATGCGGATTGATGTCGCGCTCGACGAACTGGCGCACGCTGCGCCGCAGGGCTTCATGTTCCTGGGTGAAGATCATTTCCTTGTGCTCCGTGATCGTTGATCAGAACCGCGCCACGCCAAAGCTGTTGGGTTGTAGCTGACGCACCTCGGCTTCGGCACAGATATCCAGCAAATAGCCCAGCAGCGTGCGGCTGTCCCGTGGATCGACCAGGCCGTCGTCCCAAAGGTTGGCCGTGCCATAGAGCGCGGTGGACTGGCTGTCGAGCTTCTGTGCGGTCATCCGTTCCAGCCCGTCGAGCATCTTCGCGTCGGGCACCAGGCCGTCCTTCAACTGCCGCGCCTCGGTGACGATGCGCAGTACCTTGCCGGCCTGGGCGCCGCCCATCACCGCGGTGCGGCTGCCGGGCCAGGCGAAGATAAAACGCGGGTCCAGGCCGCGCCCGCACATGGCGTAGTTGCCGGCACCATAGGAGCCGCCGACCACCAGGGTCAGTTTCGGCACCCGGGCATTGGCCACTGCCTGGATCATCTTCGCCCCGTGCTTGATCACCCCTTGTTGCTCTGCCTCGGTGCCGACCATGAAACCGGTGGTGTTATGCAGGAACACCAGGGGTGTGCGGCTCTGGTCGCAGAGCTGGATAAACTGCGCCGCCTTGCTCGCGCCCTTGGGCGTGATCGGACCGTTGTTGCCGATCAGGCCGCAGGACCGCCCCTGGATCCGCAGATGGCCGCAGATCGTCTGGGCGTCGAACTCGGCCTTGAATTCGAGGAAGTTCGAGCCGTCGGCCAGGCGGGCGACGATTTCGCGCACGTCATAGGGCTTTTTCGGGTCGTCGGGAATCAGGCCGAGCAACTCGTCGATGGGGTAGAGCGGTTCGGCCCAGGTCCGCGCGGGGGAGACCGGTAGGCGATCATTCCAGGGTAACTGGGCGATGATTTCCCGGGCGATGCGCACGCCGTCGGCATCGTTTTGCGCCAGGTACTCGGCGGTGCCTGCCACCTGGGCATGCATTTGCGCGCCACCGAGTTCCTCGTCCGTCGCCTCCTCGCCAGTGGCGGCCTTGAGCAACGGCGGACCGGCGAGGAACAAGCGGGCCTTGCCACGCACCACCACCACGTAGTCCGAGAGCCCCGGCTGATAAGCGCCGCCCGCCGTCGCCGAGCCATGGACCACGGTGACCTGGGGCAGGCCCATCGCCGACATCCGTGCCTGATTGGCGAAACTGCGCGCACCTTCGACGAAAATCTCCGCCGCGTAATTGAGGTTGGCGCCACCGCTCTCGGCCAGGGTGATCACCGGCAGTTTGTTTTCCAGGGCGATCTGTTGCAGGCGCAGGGTCTTTTTCAGGCCGCTGGGGGAAATGGTCCCGCCCTTGATCGCGCTGTTGTTGACCACCACCAGCACGCGCACGCCGCAGACATGCCCGATACCGGCAATCAGGCCGCCGCCGGCCAGGCTGCCGTCCTTGTCGTCATGCAGTTGGTAGCCGGCCAGGCTGGCCAGTTCGAGAAAAGGCGCGGCGGGGTCCAGCAGCAGGTTCAAGCGCTCCCGGGGCAGCAACTGACCGCGCTTGGCGAACTTCTCCCGCGCGCCTTCGGCCGTGTCCAGCAGGTTCTGTTGCAGCCGGCGAATCTGTTCAAGGCCATCGAGCATGGCCTGGCTATGACGGGCGAACGCCTCGCCATGCACATCGAGCCGGGATTCGATCACGGGCATGCGGGTCTCCTTGGCGCTTGGTCGAGCAGGGATGTACGGGGCGCGGTAATGGCCTCAAGCCAGTTGATCGGCAATCTGTCGTGGCACGGGAATCTGGATTTCCAGCAGTTGCTGGGCGAAGGCCTTGCCCTGCGGGTCGATACGCAAACTGGCGATACCGCCGCCGCCCAGGGCGTTTTCCAGCAGAAAATTCAGGCTGTGGCTGCCGGGCAGGTACCAGCGTTCGACGCGGCCATGGCGCGGGTCGAGGACATGGCCCATCCAGTCCACCACCACCGCCGGGGTCAGGGCCTCGGCGATCCACGGCAGATACTCGGGGCGGCGGGCCATGACGCCGATATTGCTGTGATTGCCCTTGTCGCCGGAGCGCGCCACCGCCAGTTTCACCAGCGGTACACTGGCCTCGGCGCGGCCCTCGGGCCTGGGCGGTTGCAGGTCTTCGGCAATGTGTTGCAGGGGGGCCGGGGCGGGGAGGGCGGTGACATGCACCTGGCCGTCGAAATGCACGCTCACGTCGCAGGCATTTTTATCGAGCTGGAAGGAAAACAGGCGGATCAGCGGGGATACCGTGGGTCGCCCGCCAAGAATCCCGGTCAGTCCCGGGGCCATGCCGGTGGCGGCCTGGGCGATCTCCCGGGAAAACAGCAGCAGGGCCTGGCGCTCGGGATGCCGCACCGCCAGCTTGATCACCACCTCGCGGCTGTCCTGGCGGCGCCCATGGGGACCGTAGGTGGCTTCGCTGCCGAGCAGTTCGCTGCTGACTTCGCTGTAGGGCGGCCAGCCGCGGGCGCGGAGCATTTCCGCGGTCTTGTCGAGGATTGCCTGGCTGACCCGACGGGCCTTGGCCACGGCGTCGATCCCGGCCATCAGGCAACTGGCGGTGCAGCGGAAGCCGTCGGGATAGGTGGCGCAGACCTTGTACCGCGCGGTCGGCGCCGAGCCCCTGGCGCCGCTGACGCTGACGCGATTGGCGGCCTGCTGCACCAGGCGAACCCGGGTGAAATCGCAAATGACGTCCGGCAGCAGATAGGCCCTGGGATCGCCGATTTCGTAGAGCAGTTGCTCGCCCACGGTCAGCGGCGTCAGCAGGCCGCCGGAACCCTCGGGCTTGCTGATAGTGAACTGGCTGTCGGCGCTGACTTCGACGATGGGAAAACCGATGTGCTCGTAGTCCGGGACTTCGCGCCAGTCGGTGAAGTTGCCGCCGGTGCACTGCGCGCCGCACTCGATGAGATGTCCGGCGAGGGCGGCCTGGGCCAGCTTGTCGTAGTCCTGCCAGGACCAGCCGAATTCATGCACCAGGGCCGCGCTGACCAGCGCGCTGTCGACCACCCGCCCGCTGATCAGCACATCCGCGCCCAGATCCAGTGCCTGGACAAGGCCCGGGGCACCGAGATAGGCATTGATCGAGATGCAGTTGGCGGGCAGCGGCGTGCCGTTGAACATTTCCTGGATGCCGCTTGCGACCAATTGTGGGAGTTGCGATTGCAGGTCGTCGCCTTGCAGCACGGCGATCTTCAGTGCTACCCCGGCTGCCGTGCAGGCCGCTTGCAGGGCCGTGGCACAGGCCTGGGGATTGACCCCGCCGGCGTTGCTGATCACGCGGATTTTCTGCCTGGCGATTGCGCCGAGCAAGGGCCGCAGGACCTCGACGAAGTCCGTTGCATAACCGGCGGCGGGGTCCTTGATCCGGGCTCCGGCCATGATCGACAGGGTCACTTCCGCCAGATAATCGAACACCAGGTAGTCCAGGTGCCCGCTTTCGACCAACTGCGCCGCCGCGGTGCTGGTATCGCCCCAGAAGGCACTGGCGCAACCGACACGAACCCGAGCTTTCATCAGCGTCCCCTGCGAAAAGTCCTGGATGAGGCTACCAAGCAAGCGCTTGGTTTGTAAGTCCCGTTGGTCTGTTCCCCCAAGCGCTTGCTTGGCTGTCCTTGTAGGCTTAAATTGCGCGCAACCTGCCTCTTATCAGGAGCAGGATGCAGTAGAGTCATGAGGAACATGCCGTGAACGAGCAACAAGCCCAGCGTGTCATGCGCGACCTGGTCAGCGCCGGGCAACTGACCGACCCGGACAGTGCCCGCGGCAAGCTGCTGCAGACCGCGGCCCACCTGTTTCGCAACCAGGGTTTCGAGCGCACCACGGTGCGCGACCTGGCGGGCGCCATCGGCATCCAGTCCGGCAGCCTGTTCCATCACTTCAAAAGCAAGGACGAAATCCTGCGCGCGGTGATGGAGGAGACTATCGTCTACAACACCGCCTTGATGCGCGCGGCGCTGGCCGAAGCCGGCAGCCTGCGCGAGCGGGTGCTGGCGCTGATCCGCTGTGAGTTGCAGTCGATCATGGGCGGCACCGGTGAAGCCATGGCGGTGCTGGTCTACGAATGGCGCTCGTTGTCCGCGCAAGGGCAGGCCAAGGTCCTGGCATTGCGTGATCTCTACGAGCAGATCTGGCTCCAGGTGCTGGGCGAAGCCCGCGATGCCGGTTATATAAAGGGCGATGTGTTCATCACCCGACGCTTCCTGACCGGGGCCTTGTCCTGGACCACCACCTGGTTTCGACCCCAGGGCAGCCTGACGCTGGATCAATTGGCCGAAGAGGCTTTGCTGTTGATTCTCAAAGATTCGTGATGTTGTTGCGCAAGTCATTAATTAACGGGCGAAAAGTTGTCTAAGTTGGGAAAAGCGCCTAGTTTGATGCCACGATTTTTTTCCTGAGGTATGTGCCTTTGAACGTCTTGCCCGTGCGCACGGTTTCCCGGATTCTGTTGTTGGCGCTCCTGGCACTGGTGGTCTTGCCGGTATCGGCGGCGCAACTGGTTCGGATCGGCGCCGCGCATTTCCCGCCGTACACCATCCGACCCGAGCAGGGCGCCGATACCGGCTTGTTGCCGCAGCTGGCCGAGGCCTTGAACAAGCTGCAGAGCGACTACCGGTTCACCCTGGTGCCGACCTCGATCCCGCGTCGTTTCGGTGATCTGCAGCAGGGACGGACCGACATGGCGATCTTCGAGAATCCGGCCTGGGGCTGGCAGGAGATTCCCCACACCGCGGTGGACATGGGCCTGGAGGATGCCGAGGTGTTTGTCGCCCAGCGTGAGCCGGGGCGCGACGAAAGTTACTTTGCCGACCTCAAGGGCAAGCGCCTGGCCCTGTTCAGCGGTTACCACTACGAGTTCGCCAACTTCAACGCCGAACCCAAGTTCCTCGCCGACACCTACAACGCCACCCTGACCTACTCCCATGACGCCAACCTGCTGATGGTGTTGCGTGGGCGGGCCGATATCGCCCTGGTGACCCGTTCCTACCTGTCCGATTACCTGATCCGCAACCCGGATGTGGCCAAGGATTTGTTGATCTCCGAGCGTATCGACCAGGTCTATCACCACTATGCGATCCTGCGTCCGCAAGCGCCGATCAGTGGCGAAGCCTTTGGCAAGCTGCTGCAGCGTTTGCACGACAGTGGCGAGTTGCTGAAGATCTTCCAGCCTTACCGCATCCAGGTGATGCCGGCCGCCGCCGCGGTGGCGGGCCAGTAGTCCCGGCTCAACGTCGTGCCAGGTTGTTGCCGCGGGTTGCCGAGACCTTGCGGCAATGCACCAGCGCATCGCGAATCATGAAGTTCACCAGCGTCGGCGATACGCCAAGTTCCTTGGCGATGTCCTTCTGCGGCACGCCGTGCAGTCGATACATCTCGAACGCATAGCGGGTGCGCTGCGGCAACTCGCCGAGGGCGTCGGCGATATTTTCCAGCGCGCGGAAATTGATATGCGAGTTCTCCGGCGACGCGCCCTGGATCACCACGCTCAAGCCTTCCTCTTCCGGCCCCGAATACCTCAACTCCAGCGCCTGCTTGCGGTAGTGGTCGATGGCCAGGTTGCGCACGATCTGGAACAGGTAGCTCAACTGGGCCTTGAACGAGGAGGTGATCTGCGGCGCCGACTGCAGGCGGAAAAAGGCGTCCTGCACCACGTCCTCGGCGCGCGAGCGACAACCGGTGATCCGCGCGGCGATCTTGACCAGGATCAGGCGGTTGTCGACAAAGGCCTGGAGCAGCGGTGAATCGCACTTGCTTGTGGATGCATGTTCCATCATGGAAATCACCTTGTAGCGAATAGGTAGCGGGGCAGAGCCGTGAGAGGTGCCCGGCGTGGCGGACATAAAAGTAGGATGAATGATAATTATTGTCAAATGAGAAAAATAATTAATCATGCTGCGCGCGAGTGCAAACCGACGGCTACGGCGTGCGCTGTCAGCGGCATTGCCGAGGGATGCCGGGACTAATTATTCCCGCCGGCCATCCGTTCTTCATGGAGAACAGGCCGGGCACCCGCACGGCCCAGGATCGGTATCTTCGAGGAGGGCGACATGGTTTTCATCAAGGGTGGCTGGGCATGAACACCTCCCCCGGGTTGCGACTGTTGTGCCTTCCTTATTCCGGCGCCAGCGCCACGTTCTACCAGCGCTGGCGGCGCCAGCTGCCGCAGTGGCTGCAGGTCTCGCCGCTGGAGTTGCCGGGGCGTGGCATGCGGATGAACCAGCCGCTGCAAAGCGATATCCAGTCCCTGGCCCGGCAACTGGCCGCAGAGATCGCCGGCGATCTCGAGCAACCCTATGCCGTCTTCGGCCACAGCCTGGGTGGCCTGCTGGCGTTCGAGTTGGTGCATGTGCTGCGTGAGCGTGGCTTGCCGCTGCCATTGGCGCTGTTCGTGTCGGCCACGGCCGGACCGTTGCGGCGCGATGTCAGCCAGTACGCGCTGGCGAAAACCGACGAGCAGTTGCTCGAACGCCTGCGCGAACTCAAGGGCACGGCCGAGGAAACCCTGGGCAACAGTGACCTGATGCAACTGATGCTGCCGATCCTGCGTGCCGACTTCCTGCTCTGCGGCAGTTTCAACTACGGCGAACGGGCGCCGCTGCCGTTGCCGATCCATGTGTTCGGCGGCAAGCAGGACAGCGTCCGCGCCGATGAGCTGCTCGACTGGCAGGAGGAAACCAGCGTCGGTTTCTCCCTGGACATGTTCGACGGCCACCACTTCTACCTGATCGATCAGCAAGCCGCGCTGCTGCGTTGCCTGCGGCGTTATGCCGACGAACACCTGGCGCGCTGGCGCAACCGCGCACGGCGCCAGTCGACCCGGGCGGCGGGCTGAGCCGCGGCGTTGCGCCTCACCTTTGTCTTTTCACGTCTCATATTCAATCGGCCGACCCATTTTCAAGACCTCGGGCAGGCCGACTTCAGGCAGGAATACCATGATGGATGCGTTCGACCTCCCCAGCACCCTGGCCCAGGCCCTTCAACGTCGCGCGGCGCAGACGCCGGAGCGGCTGGCCTTGCGCTTTCTCGCCGAGAACCAGGAGCAGGGCGCGCTGCTCAATTACCGCGACCTCGACCTGCGGGCGCGGACCATCGCGGCGGCCTTGCAGGCCACTGCCCAGGTCGGAGATCGGGCGGTCCTGCTGTTTCCCAGCGGCCCGGACTATGTCGCGGCGTTCTTCGGCTGCCTGTATGCCGGGGTTATCGCGGTGCCGGCCTATCCGCCGGAGTCCGCCCGGCGTCACCATCAGGAACGCCTGCTGTCGATTATTGCTGACGCCGAACCGCGCCTGGTCCTGACCCAGGAGGCCTTGCGCGAACCGCTGTTGCGGATGGCCGAGCTGTCCGCCGCCGGGGCTCCCGGCTTGCTCTGCGTCGATCGGTTGGACAGCGCGCTGGCCGCCACTTGGAACCCACCCGAGCTGCGCGGCGATGACATCGCTTTCCTGCAATACACCTCCGGTTCCACCGCGTTGCCCAAGGGCGTGCAGATCAGCCACGCTAACCTGGTGGCCAACGAACTGCTGATTCGTCGTGGTTTCGGTATTGATCTCAACCCCGATGACGTCATCGTCAGCTGGCTGCCGCTCTACCACGACATGGGCCTGATCGGCGGATTGTTGCAACCGATCTTCAGTGGCGTGCCCTGTGTGCTGATGTCGCCGGCCTATTTCCTGGCCCGCCCGTTGCGCTGGTTGGAGGCGATCAGCGAATACGGCGGCACCATCAGCGGCGGCCCGGACTTCGCCTATCGGCTGTGCAGCGAGCGGGTCAGCGACAGCGCGCTGGCGCGCCTGGACCTGAGCCGCTGGCGGCTGGCCTATTCCGGTTCCGAGCCGATTCGCCTCGATACCCTGGAGCGTTTCGCCGGGCAATTCGCCGCCTGTGGTTTCAACGCCGATGCCTGGTTTGCCTCCTACGGCCTGGCGGAAGCCACCCTGTTCGTCGCCGGTGGCCAGCGTGGCCGGGGAATTCCCGCGCTGCGCCTGGACGATGCGGCCCTGGCGCAAAATCGCGCGCAGCCGGGCAACGGCAACGTGGTGATGAGTTGCGGCAGCGGCCAGCCCGGGCATGCCGTGCGGGTGGTCGAAGCGAACACGCTGCAAGTGCTGGCCGACAACCAGGTTGGCGAGGTCTGGGCGAGCGGGCCGAGTATCGCCCTGGGCTACTGGCGCAACCCCGAGGCCTCGGCCAAGACCTTTGTCGAGCACGCCGGGGCGACCTGGCTGCGCACCGGCGACCTGGGTTTCCTGCGCGACGGCGAGTTGTACATCACCGGGCGGCTGAAGGACATGCTGATCGTGCGTGGTCAGAACCTCTATCCCCAGGACATTGAACAGACCATCGAACGCGAAGTGGAGGTGGTGCGCAAAGGTCGGGTGGCGGCGTTTGCGGTCAGCGAGCAGGGCGAGGAAGGCATCGGCATCGCCGCCGAGATCAGCCGCAGCGTGCGCAAGATCCTGCCGCCGCAAGCCCTGATCCAGGCGATCCGCCAGGTGGTGGCCGAGGCTTACCAACAGGCGCCGAGCGTGGTGGTGCTACTCAACCCGGGGGGGCTGCCGAAGACTTCCAGCGGCAAGTTGCAACGTTCCGCCTGCCGCAGCCGTCTGGTCGATGACAGCCTCGACGCCTATGCCGTATTCCCGGATCGCGCGACAGACGCGGAGGCGGATGTGGCAGCGGCGGTGGATAACACCGGCAGCGAACTGCAAGCGCTGATCGGCCGAATCTGGTCCGAACAGTTGCAGGTTGCGCAAGTCGCCAGCGAAGACCATTTCTTCCTGCTGGGCGGCAACTCGATCCTGGCGACCCAGGTGGTGGCGCGTCTGCGGGAGGCGCTGGGCATCGAACTGAACCTGCGCCTGTTGTTCGAAGCGCCGACCCTCGGCGCTTTCAGCGCACAAGTGGCACGCTTGCAGCAGGACGGCGGCCTGGCCCAGGGCGCGATTGCCCGCCTGGCGCGTAACCAGGACCTGCCGCAGTCCCTGGCGCAGAACCGCCTGTGGTTCCTCTGGCAACTGGACCCGCGCAGCAGCGCCTACACCATCCCCGGTGCCCTGCGCCTGCGCGGCGAGTTGGACGAGGCGGCGCTGCGCGGCAGCTTCCAGCAATTGATCGACCGCCACGAATCCCTGCGCACGCGCTTCCTTGAGCGCGACGGCCAGGCCCTGCAGCGAATCGAAGCCAGGGCCGACTTCGAATTGCACTGTATCGACCTCGGCGAATTGCCCGCGGACGCCCGTGCCGCCCGGGCCCGACAAATCCGCGAGGACGAAGCGCGCAGCCAGTTCGACCTGGAAAATGCTGCGCTGCTGCGGGTGACGCTGGTGCGCCTGGACGAACAGGAGCATCAGTTGCTGGTGACGTTGCACCACATCATCGCCGACGGCTGGTCGTTGAATATCCTCATGGACGAGTTCGCCAGGCTTTACGCCGCCACGACCCAAGGCCAGGTTGCCGAGCTGGCGCCATTGCCGTTGCAGTATGCCGACTACGCCGGCTGGCAACGCCAATGGCTGGCCCGGGGCGAAGGCCAGCGGCAGCTGGATTACTGGAAAACCCGCCTGGGCGGCGCCGAACCGCCGACCCTGGACCTGGCCACCGACCACCCGCGCTCGGCGCAAAAACGCTACAGCGCCGAACGCTTGACCCTGCGTCTGGACAAGACGCTGGGCGAGGCGGTGCGCCAGACCGCCCAGGCCTTCGAGTCGACGCCGTTCATGCTGCTGCTGTCGGTGTTCCAGGGGCTGTTGCACCGCTACAGCGGCCAGCGGGACATCCGCATCGGCGTGCCCGGCGCCAACCGTCCGCGCCTGGAAACCCAGGGCCTGATCGGCTTCTTTATCAACACCCTGGTGCTGCGGGTCGAGCTGGACGCGCGCCTGCCGTTCAGCGCGCTGCTGGCCCGCACCCGCCAGGCCATGCTCGAAGCCCAGGCGAACCAGGACCTGCCCTTCGAACAACTGCTCGAAGCCTTCCCGCAAGCCCGCGAACAGGGCCTGTTCCAGGTCCTGTTCAACCACCAGCAGCGTGACCTCGGGGCTTTGCGCCGTTTGCCCGGCCTGCTGGCCGAGGAGTTGCCCTGGCACAGCCGCGAAGCCAAGTTCGACTTGCAACTGCACAGCGAGGAAGACCGCGGCGGTCGCCTGAGCCTGTCCTTCGACTACGCCGACGAGTTGTTCGACGCGCCGACCATCGAGCGCCTGGCCGGGCATTTCGTCAGCCTGTTGCGTGAAGTCTGCGCCCAGCCACAGCGGGCGATTGGTGATGTAGCGCTGCTGGATAACGCTGAACAGGCGCAGCAGATCGAATGGGCCGCGGCGGCCTGTGCCCCGGCCCGGCAATGGTTGCCGGAGCTGCTCGAACAACAGGCCCGGCTGACCCCGGAGCGCATCGCCTTGCTCTGGGAGGGCGGTAGCCTCGACTTCGCCAGCTTGCACACCCAGGCCAATCGCCTGGCCCATTACCTGCGCGACAAGGGCGTCGGCCCGGACGTACGGGTGGCGATTGCCGCCGAGCGCTCGCCGCAACTGCTGATCGGCCTGCTCGCCATTATCAAGGCCGGCGGCGCCTATGTGCCGCTGGACCCGGACTATCCGGCCGAGCGCCTGGCCTACATGCTCGCCGACAGCGGCGTCGAATTGCTGCTGACCCAGAGTCATCTGCTCGACAGTTTGCCGCTGGCCCCCGGGGTCAGCGCCATCGCCCTCGACCTGCTCAAGCTCGACACCTGGCCGAGCCAGGCGCCGGGCCTGCACCTGGAAGGCGAGCACCTCGCCTATGTGATCTATACCTCCGGCTCCACCGGCCAGCCCAAGGGCGTCGGCAACACCCATTCGGCCCTGGCCGAACGCCTGCAATGGATGCAGGCGACCTACAGGCTGGATGAAAGCGACGTGCTGATGCAGAAGGCTCCGATCAGCTTCGACGTGTCGGTCTGGGAATGTTTCTGGCCGCTGATCAGCGGCTGCCGCCTGGTGCTCGCCGGGCCTGGCGAACACCGCGACCCGCGGCGAATCGCGCAACTGGTGCAGACCTACGGCGTGACCACGCTGCACTTCGTTCCGGCGTTGCTGCAACTCTTCGTTCATGAGCCGCGGGTGTCCGTTTGCGGCAGTTTGCGGCGGCTGTTTTCCGGTGGCGAAGCCTTGTCCGCCGAACTGCGTGACCGGACCCTGGAAGCCTTGCCGAATGTGCAATTGCATAACCGCTATGGCCCGACCGAAACCGCGATCAACGTGACCCACTGGCACTGCCAGGTCACGGACGGCGAGCGCTCGCCCATCGGCCGGCCGCTGGGCAACGTGCTTGTGCGGGTCCTCGATGCCGAGCTCAATCCGCTGCCCGCCGGTGTCCCCGGTGAGCTGTGCATCGGCGGTATCGGCCTGGCCCGGGGTTACCTGGGGCGGCCGGGGTTGACGGCCGAGCGCTTTGTCGCCGACCCGCTGGGAGAGGCGGGCGCTCGCCTGTACCGTAGCGGCGACCGGGTGCGCTGGAATGCCGATGGCGTGCTGGAATACCTCGGCCGTCTCGACCAGCAGGTCAAGCTGCGCGGCTTGCGCCTGGAGCCGCAGGAAATCGAAGCACGGCTGCTGGCCCACGACGAGGTGGCCCAGGCCGTGGTGCTGGTACGCGAAAGTGCGGCCGGCGCACAGTTGATTGGCTACTACACCAGCGCCGTCAACGACGGTCCCGAAGCACAGCAGAACCAACGCCTCAAGACCGCGCTGGCTGCCGTATTGCCGGACTATATGGTGCCCGCGCAACTGGTGCGCCTGGACGCCATGCCCCTGGGCCCCAGCGGCAAGCTGGATCGCCGGGCCCTGCCGGAACCGCAGTGGCAGCTGCGCGAGCACCTTGAGCCGCGCAGCGCGCTGGAGCAGCAGATCGCCGCGATCTGGCGCGAAGTGCTCGGCCAGCCGCGCATCGGCCTGCGGGATGACTTCTTCGCCCTTGGCGGTCATTCGTTGCTGGCCACCCAGATCATTTCCCGCACCCGCCAGGCCTGCGATGTCGAGCTGCCGTTGCGGGTGTTGTTCGAAGCCAGCGAACTGGCGGCTTTCGCCGAACAGGTCCGGCTGCTCCAGGCTTGCGGTCGACGTAACCTGCAAACCGCGATCCAGCCGGTCGACCGCAGCCGGCCGGTGCCCTTGTCCTATTCCCAGCAGCGCATGTGGTTCCTCTGGCAAATGGAGCCGGACAGCCCGGCCTACAACGTCGGTGGCATGGCGCGCTTGAGCGGGGTGCTGGACCTGGGCAGTTTCGAGGCGGCGTTGCAGGCGCTGATCCGGCGCCACGAAACCTTGCGCACGACCTTCCCGAGCGTCGATGGCGTGGCCTGTCAGCGGGTCGCGGCGGAGACCGGCCTGCGCCTGGCGCTGAAGGATTTCTCCGCCTTCGATCGTGCAACGTCTGAGCAGCGCCTGCGGCAACTGGCGGACAGCGAGGCGCACCAGCCGTTCGACCTGGAAAGCGGGCCCTTGCTGCGGGCCTGCCTGGTCAAGGCCGGCGAGCAGGAACATTACTTCGTCCTGACCTTGCACCATATCGTCACCGAAGGCTGGGCGATGGATATCTTCGCTCGCGAACTGAGCGCGCTCTACGAAGCCTTTGCCGAAGGTCGCGAGTCGCCGTTGGCGCCACTGGCCGTGCAGTACCTGGATTACAGCGCCTGGCAGCGCGAATGGCTGGAGTCCGGCGAGCGCCAGCGCCAGCTGGATTACTGGACCGCGCAACTGGGGGACGAACACCCTTTGCTGGAGCTGCCCGGCGACCGTCCACGGCCGCCGGTGCAAAGCCACCGCGGCGAGCTGTACCGCTTCGATCTCGACGACGCCCTGGCCGCACGGGTTCGTACTTTCAATGCCGAACACGGCCTGACCCTGTTCATGACCATGACCGCCGCCCTGGCCGTGCTGCTCTATCGCTACAGCGGCCAGGGCGACTTGCGCATCGGCGCACCGGTGGCCAACCGGATCCGCCCGGAAAGCGAAGGCCTGATCGGCGCCTTCCTCAATACCCAGGTGCTGCGTTGCCGGCTCGACGGCCAGATGCGCGTCGGCGAACTGTTCGAGCAGGTCCGGCATACCGTGATCGAAGGCCAGTCGCATCAGGACCTGCCGTTCGACCAACTGGTCGAGGCCCTGCAACCGTCACGCAGCGCGGCCTACAACCCGCTGTTCCAGGTGATGTGCAATGTGCAGCGCTGGGAGTTCCAGCAAAGCCGGCGCCTCGGCGGGATGAGCGTGGAGTACCTGGTCAACGATGCCCGGGCGACCAAGTTCGACCTCAACCTGGAAGTCACCGACCTCGACCAGCGCCTGGGTTGCTGCCTGACCTACAGCACCGACCTGTTCGACGAACCGCGTATCGCGCGCATGGCCGGCCATTGGCGCAACCTGCTGTCGGCCTTGCTGGACGATCCGCAACAACGCCTCTGCGAGCTGCCGCTGCTGCTGGCCGACGAGCAACAGGCGTTGCACGACAGCCTCGCGATCGAGGCCGGCGAACAGCGCCTGGACCAGTGCATCCAGAGCCTGTTCGGCCAACAGGTCGTGGCCCGTCCGGACGCTCCGGCGCTGACCTTTGCCGGCCAGACCCTGAGCTATGGCGAGCTCGATAGTCGCGCCAATCGCCTGGCCTGGCGCCTGCGCGAGCAGGGCGTCGGCCCGCAGGTACGGGTCGGCCTGGCGCTGGAACGCTCGCTGGAGCTGGTGGTCGGTCTGCTGGCGATCCTCAAGGCCGGCGGCGCCTATGTGCCGCTGGACCCGGAGTACCCGCTGGAGCGCCTGCATTACATGATTGAAGACAGCGGCGTCGGCTTGCTGCTGAGCCACTCCGCCTTGCTCGACGCCCTCGGGCCACTGCCCAGCGGCGTGGCGAGCTGGTGCCTGGAAGAGGACGGCCCGACCCTGGCCGACTATCCCGCCAGCGAGCTGCCGTTGATCAACTTGCCGCAGCATCAGGCCTACCTGATCTACACCTCCGGCTCCACCGGCAAGCCCAAGGGCGTGCTGGTATCCCATGGCGAAATCGCCATGCATTGCCAGGCGGTGATCCGGCGTTTCGCGATGCGGCCCGACGATTGCGAACTGCATTTCTATTCGATCAACTTCGATGCCGCCACCGAGCGCCTGCTGGTGCCGCTGCTCAGCGGTGCCCGCGTGGTACTGCGAGCCCAGGGGCAATGGGATGCCGAGCAGATCTGCCAGTTGATCGACCAGCAGCAGGTCAATGTCCTCGGTTTTACCCCCAGCTATGGCAGCCAGTTGGCGCAATGGCTGGCGACCCAGGGCCGGACCTTGCCGGTGCGCCTGTGCATCACCGGCGGCGAAGCCCTGACCGGCGAGCACCTGCAGCGGATTCGCGCGGCGTTCAAGCCGCGGCTGTTCTTCAATGCCTATGGCCCCACGGAAACCGTGGTCATGCCCCTGGCCAGTCTCGCCCCGGAGCAGTTGGCGGAGGGCGTCGCCAGCGTACCGATTGGTCGCATGGTCGGTGCGCGGGTGGCGTTTATCCTCGATGAGGACCTGGCATTGCTGCCACAAGGCGCCACTGGCGAATTGTATGTCGGCGGCGCGGGCCTGGCCCAGGGTTATCATGAGCGTCCCGGCATGACCGCCGAGCGTTTTGTCGCCGATCCGTTCTCGGCCGATGGCGGGCGCCTGTACCGTACCGGCGATCGGGTGCGCCAGCTGGCCGACGGTCAGGTGGAGTACCTCGGGCGTGTCGACCAGCAGGTGAAGATTCGCGGTTTCCGCATCGAGCTGGGGGAGATCGAAAACCGCCTGCTGGAACATCCGGCGATTCGCGAGGCGCTGGTCCTGGCGCTGGAGATGCCCGGCGGTCGGCAACTGGCGGCGTATCTGAGCAGCGCCGTGGCCGCGCAGGGCGATGCCGAACAGGCGGTCTTGCGCGAGGCGCTCAAGCTGCATCTCAAGCGCCAGTTGCCGGACTATATGGTGCCGGCGCACCTGATCCTGCTGGAGCAGATGCCGCTGACCGGCAACGGCAAGCTCGATCGCCGCGCCTTGCCGGCCCCCGATCCGGAGCTCAACCGCCAACGCTATGTGGCGCCGGGCAACGAGCTGGAGCAGTCCCTGGCGGCTATCTGGCGCGAAGTGCTGAACCTCTCGGCAGTGGGCTTGCACGATAACTTCTTCGAACTGGGCGGCGACTCTATCCTGTCGATCCAGGTGGTCAGCCGGGCGCGGGCACAGGGGATTCATTTCAGTCCCCGCGACCTGTTCCAGCACCAGACCGTGCAAAGCCTGGCGGCGGTGGCCAGCCGCAGCGAGCGGCGCGTCGCCGAGCAAGGCCTGCTGAGTGGGGCCTCGGGCCTGACGCCGATCCAGCACTGGTTCTTCGAGAGCGCGATTGCCGAGCGCCAGCACTGGAACCAGGCGGTCCTGCTGGCACCGACCCGTCTCCTTGAACCGCATGTCCTGGAGCAGGCGCTGTTGACCCTGCTGGAACACCACGACGCGTTGCGCCTGCGTTTTACCCGGCGCCATGGCCAGTGGCTGGCGGAGTACGCGGCAGCGACGCGAGCCAGTGTGTTGCAGCAGGTCCGTGTCGCGGACTTCACGCAGTGCACCGAGCTCTACAGCGAGGTCCAACGCAGCCTCGACCTGCAACAGGGGCCGTTGCTGCGGGCCTTGCTGGTGGACGGGCCGCAGGGGGAACAACGCCTGCTGCTGGCGATTCATCACCTGGTGGTGGACGGCGTTTCCTGGCGCATCCTGCTGGACGATCTGCAAACCGCCTATACCCACTTGATCGACGGCCAACCTGTGCAACTGCCGGCCAAGACCAGCGCCTTGCGCGACTGGGCGGCGCGCTTGCAGGCCTATGCCGGCAGTGAATCGCTGCGCGAAGAAATGGCCCTCTGGCAGGCGCGACTGGCTGGCCCGGTGGCCGAGCTGCCCGGACTGAATCGCCAGGGTGGAGGGCACAACCGCCATGCGCAGAGCCTCAGCGTGCGCCTGCCGGCGGCGCGCACCCGGGCCTTGTTGCAACAGGTCCCGGTGGCGTATCGCAGCCAGGTCAACGACTTGTTGCTGACCGCCCTGGCGCGGGTTATCTGTCGTTGGACCGCTAGCGATTCGGCGCTGATCCAGCTCGAAGGCCATGGCCGCGAAGGCCTGTTCGACGAGATCGACCTGAGCCGTACCCTGGGCTGGTTCACCAGCGCCTACCCGGTGCGCCTGACCCCATGCCTGATCGAAGAGGCCGCCGGACAGGGCGCCTCGATCAAGGCAATCAAGGAGCAATTGCGCGGTGTGCCGCACAAGGGCCTGGGCTATGGCGTGCTGCGCTACCTCGCTGACCCGGCCCATCGCGCGGCGCTGGCGGCCTTGCCGCAGGCGCCGATCACCTTCAACTACCTGGGACAGTTCGACCATGGTTTTGGCGACGCGGCGCTGTTCCGGCTGCTGGACGAATCGGCGGGGCAGGCCCATTCGCCGGAAGCGCCGTTGCCCAACGAGTTGAGCATCGACAGCCAGGTGTATGGCGGTGAACTGGTGCTGCGCTGGACCTTCAGTCGTGAACGTCTCGCCCCACAGACCGTCGCCGAACTGGCCCAGGCCTACCTGGGCGAACTGGACAGCCTGATCGAACACTGCCTGAACGACGGCAACGGCGGCCTGACCCCGTCGGACTTCCCGCTGGCGCGCCTGACCCAGCCGCAGCTCGACGCGCTGCCGGTGCCGGCCGCGCGGATCGAGGATGTCTATCCGCTGACGCCGATGCAGGAAGGCCTGTTGCTGCACACCTTGCTGGAACCGGGCACCGGCCTCTATTACATGCAGGACCGCTACCGTATCAACAGCGAACTGGACCCGCGGCGTTTCGCCGAGGCCTGGCAGCAGGTGAGCGCCCGTCACGAAGCCCTGCGCGCGTCGTTCTGCTGGAACGTCGGCGAAGACATGTTGCAGGTTATCCACAAGCCGGGCAGCACGCCCTTCGAATACCTGGACTGGAGCCTCGAAGCCGAGGCCAGCCATGAACCGCGCCTGCAGGCCTTGCTCGAAAGCGAGCGCGAGGCCGGTTTCGATCTGCTCCGCGAGGCACCGTTCCACCTGCGCCTGATCAAGCTCGGCACGGCACGCTACTGGTTCATGATGAGCAACCACCATATCCTGATCGATGCCTGGTGCCGCTCGTTGCTGATGGACGATTTTTTCGAAATCTACACGGCCCTGGGCGAGGGCCGTGAAGCGCGGCTGCCGCAGCCGCCGCGCTACCGCGACTATATCGGCTGGCTGCAACGCCAGGACCTGGGGCAGGCCCGGCAGTGGTGGAAACGCAACCTGCAAGGCTTCGAGCGCGCCACCCATATCCCGAGTGACCGGCCGTTCCTGCGCGAGCATGCCGGGGCTACCGGCGGCATGCGGGTGGGAGACTGCCATACCCGTCTCGATGTCCGGGATGGCGCACGCTTGCGCGAGCTGGCCCAGCAACATCAACTGACCGTGAACACCTTTGCCCAGGCGGCCTGGGCCTTGCTCCTGCGCCGCTGCAGCGGTGATCGCGACGTGCTGTTCGGCGTCACCGTGGCCGGTCGGCCGGTGGACATGCCGCAGATGCAGCGCACCGTCGGCCTGTTTATCAACAGCATCGCGCTGCGGGTGAAACTGCCGCCGGACGGCGTGACTTGCAGCGTGCGCGATTGGTTGAGCGGGCTGCTGGCGCACAATATGGAACTGCGCGAGTACGAATACCTGCCGCTGGTGAATATCCAGGCGCACAGCGAACTGCCCAAGGGGCAACCGCTGTTCGACAGCCTGTTCGTATTCGAGAACGCCCCGGTGCAGGTCTCGGTACTCGACCATGCGCAGAGCTTCAACGCCACCTCGGACTCGGGCCGGACCCATACCAACTTCCCGCTGACGGCGGTCTGCTATCCGGGCGATGACCTCGGGCTGCACCTGTCCTACGACCGGCGTTATTTCGAGGCGGCCAGCGTCGAGCGCCTGCTTGGCGAATTCAAACGCCTGTTGCTGGCCTTGATGGACGGTTTGCACGGCGATATGGCCGATTTGCCGCTGTTGGGCGAGGGTGAGCGCGAGTTCCTGCTGCACGGCTGCAACCAGAGCGAGCGCGCCTACCCGCTGGAGCAGAGCTATGTGGCGCTGTTCGAGGCGCGGGTGGCGCAACATCCGCAACGGATCGTGGCGAGTTGCCTGGATCAGCAGCACAGTTACGAGCAATTGAACCTGGGGGCCAACCGTCTGGGGCATGCGCTGGTTCAGGCCGGTGTCGGTCTCGATCAGCCCGTGGCGCTGCTGGCCGAACGCGGTCTGGAGCTACTGGGCATGATCGTTGGCAGCTTCAAGGCCGGCGCTGGCTACCTGCCGCTGGACCCGGGCTTGCCGGGCTCGCGCCTGAGCCGGATCGTCGAGTTGAGCCGCACGCCGTTGCTGGTCTGCACCCAGGATTGCCTGGAGCGGGCGCGGGGGTTGCTGGAAGCGCTCGCCGAATCGCTGCGACCGCGGCTGCTGGTCTGGGAAGAGGTTCAACAGGGCGCGTACGCATCGTCCAACCCCGGTATCCACAGTGGCCCGGACAATCTGGCCTACGTGATCTATACCTCGGGTTCCACCGGTTTGCCCAAAGGCGTGATGCTGGAGCAGCGCGGCATGCTCAACAACCAGTTGAGCAAGGTGCCATACCTGCAACTGGGCGAGGCGGATGTGATTGCCCAGACGGCCTCGCAAAGTTTCGATATCTCGGTCTGGCAGTTCCTCGCCGCGCCGCTGTTCGGCGCGCGGGTGGCGATCGTGCCGAATGCCCTGGCCCATGATCCGCAAGGCTTGCTGGAACATGTCCGGGAGCGGGGCATCAGTGTGCTGGAAAGCGTGCCGTCGTTGATCCAGGGCATGCTCGCCCTCGACCCGGTCAGCCTCGACGGCCTGCGCTGGCTGTTGCCGACCGGCGAGGCGATGCCGCCCGAGCTGGCCTATCAGTGGTTGCAACGTTATCCACAGGTCGGGCTGGTGAATGCCTACGGTCCGGCGGAGTGTTCGGATGATGTGGCGTTCTTCCGCGTCGACGAGGCTTCGACGCGCGGGAGCTACCTGCCGATCGGCCTGCCGACCGACAACAACCGCTTGTACCTGCTCGACGGTGCCGATGAACTGGTACCGCCGGGTGCGGTGGGTGAGTTGTGCGTGGCCGGGACCGGGGTCGGTCGCGGTTATGTCGGCGACCCGCTACGCACCGCGCGGGTATTTGTGCCGCATCCGTTCGGCGGGCCGGGCGAGCGCCTGTATCGCAGCGGTGACCTGGCGCGGCGACGTGTCGACGGGGTGCTGGAGTATGTCGGGCGGATCGACCATCAGGTGAAGATCCGTGGTTACCGGATCGAACTGGGGGAAATCGAGGCGCGCCTGCATGAGCAGCCGGAGGTCCGCGAGGCGGCGGTCGGGGTTCAGGACGGTGTCAACGGCAAGCACCTGGTGGGTTACCTGGTGGCGACGGATTCGGCCCTGGGTGCCACCGAGCGGCTGGAGCGGATCCGGCAGCGTCTGCGGGCCGAGTTGCCGGAGTACATGGTGCCGTTGCACTGGTTGTGGCTGGACGCCTTGCCGTTGAACGCCAACGGCAAGCTCGAGCGCAAGGCCTTGCCGGCCCTGGCGATCGGCCAGTTGGCCAGCCGGGACTACCTGGCCCCGCGCAACGAACTGGAGCAGACGTTGGCCGGGGTCTGGGCCGAGGTGTTGAAGGTCGAGCGGGTCGGGGCGCGCGACAATTTCTTCGAACTGGGCGGGCACTCGCTACTGGCCACGCAGATCGCCTCGCGGGTGCAGAAGGTCTTGCAGCGCAACGTGCCGCTGCGGGCGATGTTCGAGTGCGGCACGGTGGAGGCGTTGGCGGTTTATATCAATGGGCTGGAGGCCAATGAGATCAGCGAGGAGCAGGTCGATCGCCTGAGCGACCTGCTGGCGGAGCTGGAGGGGTTGTAATGAGAGCCTGCTGTCGAACCCTGAAGGATCTCTGAAGGAACACTTGTGGCGAGCGGGCAAGCCCGCTCGCCACAGGACCGCACTCGGTTTTAAATCGTCTTAACTGGCAATGGGGTAAGCCTGGCGCTTACTTCGGCCCGAGAATCTTCACCAGCTTGTCCGGCGACGGTGCGCCCTGCTGCTGTTGCAGGTCGCCATTCTCATCGAGATAGAAAATCGCCGGGGTGGCCGACAGCTCCAGGTCTTCCATCAACTTCATGTTGGCATCGAGCTTGGCCTGGATATCCGCCGGAATCGTGTCCAGCGGCTTGAGCTTGCTGCCCTTGCCGGCCTTCTCATGGTCATGCAGGGCCAGTTGCGGGTCCTTGGCGGTAAACAGCGCGGCGGCCTTGGCCGCGCTGTCCTCGCGGATGATCCCGACCATGATGTGGCGCAACTGCACCTTGCCGGACTCGACCCATGGCCGCGCCTGTTCCCAGAACATGTTGCAGTACGGGCAGTTCGGGTCGCTGAACAGATAGACGGTGCGCGGCGCATCCTTCTTGCCGTCCTCGATCCAGTTGCTCTTCTCCATCTGCCCCCAGACCTGCTTGGCCATCGGCGCATACACCAGCTTGTGCAACGGCGCCTGGGTCAGGTCATTGCCGTCGGCGTCATACAGGTTGCCGGCGACCACGTGCTTGCCATCGGCGGTCAGGTACAGCGCCATGCCCCGGTTCTGATACTGCGCGGCATAGCCGCGCAGGCCTCCCGGCGCGTCGAAGCTACCGACGATTTTCGCGCCCTTGGCTTCGATGCTCTTGATCGGCGCGGGCAGTTCTTCGGCCTGCGACACAGGCGCTTGCAGCAGCAACGCGCCCAGCGCGGTGCTCAGGCTCAGGTTCAGCAGGTGGCGGTGGAAGGGCATAGCGGTTTCCTTGCTGTGGCAGGTACGGCCGAAGTGGATTTGGGCGGACCGAAGTTTTCCAGGGCCCGGGCCAGGCTGGCCTCGGACAATTCGCCCAGGTGGGTGCCGAGCAGGCGACCTTCGGCGTTGTACAAAAGGGTGGTGGGCAGGGCCATCGAGCCGACGCTCTGGGCCAGTTTGCCGGTACCGTCGAACAGCACGTTGTTCAGGTTCAGGCCCTGGGTCATCAGGAAGGTGCTGACGCTCTGCATGCTTTCGGCCTGATTGACGAACAGGAAGGTCACGTCCTGGCGTTCATGCTGGGCTTTTTGCAACACCGGCATTTCCCGCCGACACGGTGGGCACCAGGTGGCCCAGAGGTTGATCACCAGCGGGCCGCCCTGGTAGTCGCGCAACTGCACCTCCTGACCCTGGGCATTGCGCAGGGTGATTTCCGGCAGGTGCGTGCCTTGTTCATAGAGGGTCATCGACAGGCTGGCGAGCAGCCAGAACGCCAGGCCGCTGCCCATGCCCAAGCCCAGCGGCCGGCGCAGGGCCGGACGCCGCCAGCAGAAGAACAGCGCGCCCAGCAGCAGCGTGAGCAAGCCCGGCCAGGCGAGGAAGCCGCCGTCGCGGATATCGAGCATCTGCAACGGGTCGTCGCGGAAATACGCCCAGTAGGCGATCACGAAGCTGACCCGCGCGATGAGCATGGCCAGCATGAACAGCCCGAACAGCACCGACTCCGGGTTTTCCCCGCCCCTTTTCGCCACCCGCCAGCCCACCAGCGTCGCCAGGGCGAGGGCGAGCAGCAACAGCAGGTGGTTGATCGACAGGGCGAAAGTGCCGAGGGTCAGGGTGAGCATCAGCGAGCGTCCCGTGTGCTGTTCCAGTTCTGCAGAAAAGTCTTGGCATCGACTTCGCCGGTAATCCGGCTGGCCCGGCGTTCCTCGCCGTCCGGCGCGAGCCACAGCAGGGTCGGCGGCCCCGGTACTTCGTAGCGGCCGAGCAATGCGCGGCTGGCGGCGTTGTCGTTGGTCACATCCAGGCGCAGCAGGCGTACATCGCCCAGGGCGGCCTGGACCTCGGCGCGGGAAAAGACGGTTTTCTCCATGATCTTGCAGGACACGCACCAGTCGGCGTAGTAATCCACCAGCACCCATTGGCCCCGGGCCTTGGCCGTGTCCAGTTCGCGCTGCAGGGCGGCCGGGTCATCGAGGGTGACAAAGGCATCGCCGGTCGCGCTCGCGCCGTTGGCCGCGGCCGCCCCGGTATAGACGTGCAGCGGTCGCCACAGCTCGGTGCTGCCACCCGCGGCCCCGACCACCAGCAGCGAACCCCAGAGGCCGAGCAGGACGCCGGCACAGGTGCTGAGCAGGGCGGTGGCGCCCGGCTGGCGCGTCTGTTGCCAGATGCAGCTGCAGGCGACGATCAGCAGCAACGCGCCCCACAGCGCGAGCCACAGCGACTCGTTGACCACCGGCCGGATCATCAGCACGGCGGTGCCGAGGAACAGGAAACCGAACACCGCCTTGACCCGGTCCATCCAGGATCCCGGCTTGGGCAGGAAGCGGCTGCCGACGGTCACCAGCAGCAACAGCGGCAAGCCCATGCCGATGCCCATGGTGAACAGCACCAGGCCGCCTTCGACGATATTGCCGCTCTTGGCGATATACAGCAGGGCGCCGGCCAGGGGCGCGGTCATGCACGGGCCGACCAGCAGGCCGGAAAGCGCGCCGAGCACCCCGGCTCCCACCAGGCTGCCGCCGCGGCGGCCGCTGCCGGCGTTTTCCAGGCGATCACGCAGGGCCGCCGGCAATTGCAACTCGAAGAAACCGAACATCGGCAGGGCCAGCACCACGAACAGCGCGGCGAAACTGCCCAACAGCCAGGGTTGTTGCAGCAGCGCCTGCAAGTTGCCGCCGAGCAGGGCCGCGAGCATGCCCAGCGCGGCGTACACCAGCGCCATGCAGGCTACATAGCTGCCGGCCAGGGCAAAGCCCCGCCGTGGACTGGCGCCACTGCCCACCACCAGGCCGGCGAGGATCGGCAGCATCGGCAGCATGCATGGGGTGAACGCCAGCAGCAGGCCGAGGCCGAAGAAGGCCAGCAGGCTCCAGCCCAGGGCGTTGTGTTGCAGGTTGGCGGCCAGGGATTGGTCCTGTGCCTGGCCTTGCGCCTTGGCCGCCGGGGGCTTGCCACCCAGATCGACGGTCTTGCTCTGTGGCGGGTAGCACAGGCCGGCGTCGGCGCAGCCCTGCCAGCCGACGTTGACCCGGCCAGTGGCGCCTGCCGGGATCAGCAATTCAAGCTCGCTGCGATGGACCTGCTGGTCGCCGAAGAACTCGTCGCTGTGGTGCTCGCCTTCGGGCAGCGCGGGTCGTTGGGCCGGGTCGAGGCCGTCGAGCTTCAGGCGTTTCTGATAGAGGTAGTAGCCGTCGGCGATCTGCCAGTACAGCCGGGTTTGCCCCGAGGGCAAGGTTTCGCTGCTGAAGTTGAAGGCCTTGTCGACGGGCAGGAAGTCCGGTTTTTTTACCGCGAACGGATCGTTACCGGCCTGGGCCAGGCCTGCGAAAAGGACAAAAACAAAGGTCAACAACCAACGCATAAAAAAGCCTTAGAAACGTGGCAAGTGGGGCCAGCCTGCAAGCAGGCGATTAACCGATCATTAACCCGATATTATCCGGGTTGTACACGGACTTTGCAGGCGCGGGGCGATTAACTGTTCTGCGGCTATTGGCGGCATAATCGTCGCTTAATCCATTTGCGTTCCAATTGACACATTTGCGCAGGTATCCCCATGCATGTACTGGTTTGCGAAGACGACGAGCTGATTGCCAGCGGCATCAAGGCCGGCCTGACCGCCCAGGGCATGACCGTCGAGCATGTCGCCAGCGCCGCGGCCGCGCGAGCCATGCTGCGCGCGGCGGAGTTCGACGTGATGGTACTTGACCTTGGACTGCCCGACGAAGACGGCCTGAAACTCCTGGCGCAACTGCGCCAGAAGGGCCTGGAGATTCCGGTGCTGATCCTCACCGCCCGCGACTCGGTCACCGACCGGGTCGACGGCCTGCAGGCCGGTGCCGACGACTACCTGCTCAAGCCCTTCGACCTGCGCGAACTCTTCGCCCGCCTGCAAACCCTGCTGCGGCGCGTGGCCGGGCGCAGCGTCAACCTGATCGAGCACGGCGTCCTGAGCTACGACCCGAGCAGCCGCGTGACCCTGCTCGACGGCCAGCCGGTGGACCTCTCGCGGCGCGAACAAGCCTTGTTGCAGGCGCTGTTGCACAATCGTGGCCGGGTCCTCTCCAGCGAGCAACTGAAGGACAGCGTCTACGGCTTCAGTGACGAACTGGAAAGCAATGCATTGAACGTGCATATCCACCATCTGCGGCGCAAATTGGGCAATGGCATCGTCGAGACCGTTCGCGGCCTCGGCTATCGACTGGGCCCGGCGGGTAACGAGGACTCCGCGTCATGATGAGCCTGCGTTTGCGCCTGAGCCTGACCATCGGCGCGGCGTTCATCCTGATCTGGGCCCTGGCCGCGACCTGGATGCTCAGCGACCTGCGGCACCAGATGATGTTTTCCCTCGACCAGCGCCTGGTGGCGTCGGCACGCATGGTCGCCGGGCTGCTGGAGCAATTGCCGCCGATTTCGAGCAAGGGCGACGGCACCCATTTCAGTGCCGAACAGCTTAATATTCCTGGTGGCATGGCCTGCCAGGTCAGTTCCCTGCGCGGCGAGATCCTCGCCCGCAGCCACAATAACCCGGAACAGGCCCTGGAGGACCGGGCCGCCGGCTTCCACGACCAGATGATCGACGGCGCGCCCTGGCGCAGCTTCACCCTGGTGCGTGGCGATGTGCACATCACCACCGCCGACCGCCAGGTCGAGCGCGAGGCACTGAATCTCTCGGTGCTGCTGGCGGCCTCGGTGCCGGTCGGCGTGGCCCTGCTGGGCTGCCTGTGCCTGCTCTGGCTGGGGATCGGCCAGGGCCTGGCGCCGCTCAACCGCATGCGCGATGCCTTGATGCGGCGTAGCGCCGACTCCCTGGAACCCTTGCAGGTGCAGCCGTTGCCGCGCGAGTTGCAGCCGCTGCTGGACACCCAGAACCAGCTGTTCCAGCGCATCGGCAAGACCATCGAGCGCGAGCGTCGCCTGACCGGCGATGCCGCCCACGAACTGCGCAGCCCGCTGACCGCGATCAAGACCCACCTGCAAGTGGCGCGCATGACCGAAGGCGCGGCCCGTGACCAGTCCCTGGCCCACGCCGAGGCCGCTACCGACCGCCTGCACCGGACCCTCGAGCAGTTGCTGCTGCTGGCGCGGGTCGAAGGCAGCCTGTCGTTCGACGACGGTGTGCAGTGCAATGCCGAGCAGGTGGCGCGCCTGGCGATCCAGGATTCGGCCAATGGCAACCGTGGCCGTATCGCCTTGCACCTCGCGGAAAACTTCTCCGCGGCCCCACTGGAAATGCCTTCGACCCTGTCCATCGCCGCCTTGCGCAACCTGCTGGACAACGCCCTGCGCCATACTCCGGGCGATGCCCCTGTGGAATTGAACGTGGAAACCATCGGCAACCGCGTGCGCTTCCAGGTCCGCGACCACGGCCCGGGCATCGCCCCGGACGATCTGCAACACCTGACCCAGCGTTTCTGGCGCAACAGCACGAGCAGCGGTTGCGGCCTGGGGCTGGCGATTGTCAACGCCATCGTCCAGCGGTGCGGTTGCGTGCTGCACTTCGACAGCCGTCCCGACGGGCTGCGGGTCGAGCTGACCATGCCGTTGCGGGCAACCTGAACCCTCTCGCGTAAAAAACTCCTGATGCAAAGCGCCGCCCGGGTGTAAATCCTGGCGGCGCTGGTGCGTTTCCAGAACACAAAGCCTGCAGGCATTCGCGTGCGGGCACGGGGTTTTGGTCAATATCAGCCGAGTATTGAGGGATCGAGAGATGTCAGTCGCTACCAGCCTTATCGAAAAGCTACCGGTCGCCGCCAGTCAGCTGCCGGTTGGCACGCTCTATCAGTTCGACGAGTCGCCGATTCTGGCCCGCCAGAGTCGCCAGGAATCCAGCGCCCGGAGCTACCCACGGCGTATCCCGCTGGCGCTCAAGCGTGCCGGGGGCCTGTATGTCGAGGATGTCGAGGGCCGGCGTTTCATCGATTGCCTGGCCGGGGCCGGGACCCTGGCGTTGGGGCACAACCACCCGGTGGTGATCGAGGCGATCCAGCAGGTGCTGGCCGACGAGCTGCCGCTGCACACCCTCGACCTGACCACGCCGGTCAAGGACCAGTTCGTCCAGGACCTGTTCGGCTTGTTGCCCAAGCCCCTGGCCAGGGAAGCGAAGATCCAGTTCTGCGGCCCCACCGGCACCGATGCGGTGGAAGCCGCGTTGAAACTGGTGCGCACGGCGACGGGGCGCAGCACGATATTGTCCTTCCAGGGCGCCTACCACGGCATGAGCCAGGGCGCCCTGAGCCTGATGGGCAGCCTGGGGCCGAAAAAGCCATTGGGCGCACTGCTGGGCAATGGCGTGCAGTTCCTGCCTTATCCTTACGACTACCGTTGTCCGTTCGGTTTGGGTGGCGCGCAGGGGGTGAAGGTCAATTTGCATTACCTGGAAAACCTGCTGAACGATCCCGAGGGCGGTGTGCAGTTGCCGGCGGCGATCATTGTCGAAGCGGTGCAGGGCGAGGGCGGCATGATCCCGGCGGACCTCAACTGGCTGCGCGGCCTGCGGCGGATCACCGAGCAGGCCGGCGTGGCGCTGATCGTCGACGAAATCCAGAGCGGTTTCGGGCGTACCGGCAAGATGTTTGCCTTTGAACACGCCGGGATCATTCCGGACGTGGTGGTGATGTCCAAGGCCATTGGTGGCAGCCTGCCGCTGGCGGTGATGGTCTATCGCGACTGGCTCGACACCTGGGCCCCGGGCGCCCATGCCGGGACCTTCCGCGGCAACCAGATGGCCATGGCCGCCGGTTCCGCGGTGATGCGTTATCTCAAGGAGCACGATCTGCCGGCGCATGCGGCGGCCATGGGCGCGCGCTTGAGCGAGCACTTGCACACCTTGCAGCAGGATTTCCCGCAGTTGGGCGATATCCGTGGGCGCGGCTTGATGCTGGGGGTCGAGTTGGTTGATCCGAGCGGCATCCCGGATGCCCAGGGCCATCCGCCGGCCTTTGCGCGCCTGGCGCCGCTGATTCAGCGCGAGTGCCTCAAGCGCGGATTGATTCTCGAACTGGGTGGGCGCCACGGCGCGGTGGTGCGGTTCTTGCCGCCGCTGGTGATCAGTGCGGCGCAGATTGACGAAGTGGCACGGATTTTCGGCGCGGCGCTGGCGGCGGCGGTGGCCGGTCTGTAATTTTTTGCCGGGTTCGAACGTTTCCTTCTACACGAGCGCTGCGCAGCTGGCGCGGCGTCATCCCCACACGACGGAGAACAGCAATGACTTCAGTATTCGACCGCGACGACATCCTCTTCCAGGTAGTGGTCAACCACGAGGAGCAATATTCCATCTGGCCGGACTACAAGGCGATCCCCAATGGCTGGCGCGCTGTGGGTAAAAGCGGTTTCAAGAAAGAGTGCCTGGACTATATCGAAGAGGTCTGGACCGATATGCGTCCGCTGAGCCTGCGCCAGAAGATGGACGCCCAGGCGACGGCGTAACTTTTAAACGCGTGGTTTGCCGGCAAGGCCTTCAGCGATCCTGAAGGCCTGCTCGCGGGCAAGCCCTGCTCCTACAGGATCGTGTTCAGTCTTTAGCTCACGTCTACCACGGATCCTTTAGCGCCGTCAGTACCTGGTCGATCGAGGACTCAAGCTCCAGCAACGGGTCCGCTTCTTCACCGCTGAGCACCAGCAATCGACTCCCCGTTGCGACAATCGCCGCCTTGACCGGCTCGCTCGGCTGGCGATGATCCAGCACCACCTTCACCTCGTTGGCCTTGAGGGTCTGGCTCAACTGCTCAAGGGCTTCAGGCGTCCAGGCATCGTCGGTCCGCACAGCGACCTTGATCACTTCCAGATTCAGCCCGCCCATCAGGTAATCGAAACGCTCCGACAGGCTGGCCACCGCCAGATTGTCGGCCTGGCTCAGGCGTGCCTCGGTTTCGGCGCTGAGCTTGAGCAGACGCTGCTTGAGGCTCGCCAGGTTGCTCTCGATCTTCGGTTTGGCCTCGGGCGCCAGGCGCACCAGGTCGGCGGCAATCACATCGGCCATCCGCCCCAGGTTGTTGCCCGACAGCCAGGGCTGGCTGTTCAAGCCGTCCACACCCTTGCCCGGCTGCACCGCGATACCCGCCAGGCCACCGTCCACCGGACGGGCCGCATCGACTTCGACGATCCGCACATTGCTGCGCCGGGCCATGGGGTAGAGCGGGTCCTCGGGCCACAGCGAACGCAGGCCGATCACCGCGTCGGCATTGCTCGCCAGCTTTTCCAGGGCCGCGGCCCCGCGTCCGCTGAAATAGGCACTCTGGCGACTGCCCGGCAGGTTGGCGTCGACGGCGCGTTGTAGCTCCACGCCGCTGTCCTTGAGCAGGATCTCGCCCAGGCCGTAGGTGATTGGCAGGCTGGCGAGGACGCGCAGCGGCCTGGCCGCGCTGCTGGCGTGCAACGCCGCATTATCCAGGCCGTGATTGGTGGTGATCGGCATCGGCGCCGGGTTGGCGAACGATGCTGTGCTGTACAGGCCACTCAGGGCCAGGGCGAGCGCCAGGGGGCGAAAAACAGGCATTTATCCAATATTCCCTTTGAGACTGGGTACGGTACCGCGGGCAATGGCGGCGAAGGCGAAGGCGCTACCGGCCATCAGGATGATCGCCGCGCCGGACGGCACGGGCAGGTCGAACAGGATCGGCAGCAGGATGCCGCAGAGGGTGCTGACGCTGGCAATCGCCACGGAGATCCAGAAGAAACCCTTGAGCGACTGGCTGAGCAGGCGCGCGGCAGCGGCCGGAATCACCAGCAGGGCGCCCACCAGGATCGCGCCGATGACTTTCACCGCCGCCACGGTGATCAGCGTCACCAGCACCACGAACAGGTAGTCGAGGGTTTTCACCGCGACGCCGCGCACCGCCGCCAGTTGCGGGTTGAAACTGGCCAGCATGATGCGGTTGTACAACGGCAGGCTCAGGCCCATCACCAGGCTGCCGACAATCAGCAGCACCAGCAGGTCGTCGCCATTGACCGTCAGCACCGAACCGAACAGCACGTTTTCCAGGATATGCACGTTGATCTTGCCGGCCAGCACCAGCAGCAGGCTGGCACCGAGGGCCAGGGACACCGAGAGAAACACCCCGATCAGGGTGTCCGGTGCCAGTCCGGTGCGGTTGCGCAGGTAGTTGAGCAGCACGCCGAACAGCAGGCAGTAGCCGAACAGGCTGCCGTAGGGGCCGGTGTAGGGTTCGCCGAGCAGGATACCGATGGCCACGCCGGTCAGCGCCGCGTGGCCCACTGCTTCGGAGAAGAACGCAAAGCGCTTGACCACCACCAGGGTGCCGAGGCCACCGAGCACCGGGCCGATCAACAGCCCGGCAAGCAGGGCGTTGACCACAAAGCCGTAGGCCAGCGCCGCCGGCAGGAAACCGGACGAGGCCCAGCCCTGGATCATCAGGCGAAAAGCTTCATAAGTCATGCCCGGGTCTCCTCGTTGAGGCTGCGCGGATGGGTGGAGAACAGGGTCAGCAGGCGGTCCGGGGTCAGGGCCTCGGCCGGCGAGGCGTCGAACAGCACCCGGCGATTGAGGCCGGTGACCCGGTCGGCCAGGCGCTTGACCGCTTCCAGGTCATGTTCGATCCAGAGCACGGTGATGCCGGCGCGGCGCCAGTCGAGCAGCAAGTGCTCGAAAACCTGGATGCCGGCCTCGTCCAGGGCCGACATCGGCTCGTCGAGCACCAGCAACTGCGGCGCGGGAATCAGCCCCTGGGCCAGCAATACCCGCTGCCGTTCGCCACCGGACAAGGCGCCCATGCGGCGCTTGCGTTTGTCCTGCATGCCGACCCGTTCCAGGGCCTCGCCAATCGCCCCGGCGAAATGCCGGGACAGGCCGAGAAAGGCTGGGCGGCGCTGGCACATGGCGGCCATGAAATCGTCGACGGTCATCGGTAACCCGCGGTCGAACTCCATCGCCTGGGGCACATATCCGATGATTCGCTGCAGTGCTTGTGGGGGCACAGTCCGCGAGAGCGCAACCTGTGGGAGCGCAGCTTGCCCGCGAAGCTTCTGGCGCTCTCCCGGTCCTCTTCGCGCGCAAGCTGCGCTCCCACAGTCTGCATTCCTGAGGTCTGCACTCTCACAGGCTGCGCTCCCACAAGTTGGATCTGGGGTGTTTTTGTCCGACCATTCCAGGCTCAGGCGTCCCTGGTGGGGCATCTGCCCGAGCAGGGTCTTGATCAGCGAACTCTTGCCACCGCCGTTGGGCCCGACCAGGGCGTGTATATGACCGGGGCGGACCTGGAAGGTCACGTTGTCGAGAATGCGGGTGCGCCCGAGTGCCAGGCTCACCCCGGCGAAATCGAGGGTCGGACCGATGGCCGCTACCGTCATGCGTTCGGCAGCCGTCATGCCCCGGCCTCCTGGATCGCCCGGACCACGGTGTTCAGGTTGTCGGTCATTTCCTTCTCGTACTTGTCGGCGCTGTAGTCACCATAGGAAATATGTGACAGCGGGTAGATCCGCACCCCCGACTCGCGGCGGATGGTCTCGACATAGGTGGACGGGAAGTCCAGCTCCGAGAAGATCACCTTCACATCCAGTTCGCGCAGTTGGTCGATGGTCTTCTTCAACTGGCTCGGGCTTGGTTCGATGCCATGGGCCGGCTCGACCACGGCGGTGACTTCCAGGCCGAACTCGCGCAGCAGGTAGTCATAGGCCGCATGCACCGTCGCCACCCGCAGGTCGGCGTTGGGCGCCTGGGTCAGCTTGGCCAGGGCGTCGGCGCGGATCTGCCGCAGGCGCTTGCCATAGGCGCGGGCATTGGCGGTGTAGGTCCTGGCGTTGTCCGGGTCGAGCTTGCCGAGTTCCCGGGCGATATTGTTGACCTGGGCGATGGAAGCGCTGATGGCGAGGAACGTGTGCGGGTTGACCACCTTGCCGGCGCCCCGCGCGGCGGTGCCGGTGGCGGCCAGCAACGGCACGTTTTCATTGGCCTCGATCACAGCGATATCCGGCTTTTCGCTGACGGCGATCATGCGGTCGGCGAAGTCGTCATGACCGACGCCATTGAGCACGATCACATCCAGCGTGCCGATGCGCTTGATGTCCTCGGCCCGGGGTTCGTAGGCGTGGGGATTGAAACCGGCCGGGATCAGCGGCACCACCTCGGCCTTGTCGCCGACGATATTGGCCACGTAGCTGTAATAAGGGTGCAGGGTAATGCCGATGCGCAGGCGCTTGGCCGGCTCGGCCTGGACCTGGAGGGACAGCAGCAGGGGCATGAGCAGCAGCGCGAGTAACAGGCGCCGGCGGCCGAACAGAGTTGAAGTGGACATGGGTAGACGGTCTTCCCTGGAGTGAGTCGGAAGGTTCAGTGTCGATGCTGGCGGGTCACGCCGGCATCGAATTGCGCGACCACCCGCTGCCAGCCGCCGGCGATCAGGGCGCTGTCGCCCAGGTCGGCGGGCTCTGCCAGGTCGTTGCGACGGTTGAGCCAGATGTCCGGTGCGGCGTTCGCATCGCCGCCGACCCGCATCAGGAACGAACCGGCGCTGGCCGTGGCCTGGCTCAGGCCGAAGTAGGCGTGCTGGTCGAGCAGGCGCCAGGCATGCCCACCGCGACTGACCGAGCTGGCGTCCCGGGCGAAGGGCGCAAAACCTTCCGCGCCGAGTTGCTCGGGGGAGGGTAGGAGCTGCTGGTCCTGCTGCAACAGGTGGATCTCGTCGAGCGTCACCCGCAGGTCGGCGTAGATACCCTGCTCGCCGGGGCTGAGGTCGCGGCGTGCATCCAACTGATAGGCCGCGAGGCTGCTGACGGCCTGCTTCTCGCCATGTAGCGCCACCACGGAACCGGCAACCAGCAACACGATCAGGCAGAACAGCAGCACATACAGGGTTTCATGGCCGGCCCCGGCAGGGCGCACGACCTGGCTGGTTGCACTCATGGGGCCTCGATATCCGCGTGGTCGATTTCAACGATATGCCCGGGACCGGCATCGAACAGCACATAGAAATCGCTCTCCGGCTTCTTGAAGGTCAGGCTCGAGTCCTGACCCAGCTTGCCGGGCAGCAGGATGCTTTCGTCATAGCCGATCACATCCAGGGTCACCCCGGAGGCGGCGCTACCATCGGAGAAGCCGCCTTTGCATTGAATCTGTTCGGCATCGAGCTGTTTGCATTCGCAGATCGGGTTGTGGGCCAGGGCGCTGGTACTGAAACCGGTCGCCAGCAGCAGGCAGGTGGTAAGCGCCTTGGGCGGCATGAAGATCATTTCCGGGCTCCTTGTTTGTCCAGCCAGGCGATGGTGGCCGGGGAGGCCTGGCGCAGTGGCAGGGCGGCCTGATGCACCGAGCCGTCCCAGCCTTCGAGGGTGATCCACAGTTCCGCATCGCCCTGGGTACGCTCGGGAATCGGTACCACGGCGTTCAGGCGGTAGGCCGTGCCGAAGAAGATCACCCCAGCGGCGCGCAGGCTGCGGGGTTTGCCCACGCGCAGGTAGGCGGCCTTGACCTGCTCGCCGCAAGCGTCGCACAGGCGCGCGTTGAAGCTTTTCAGATAGCCGGCGGGCCCGTCGCGACGCGGCCCTTCGTCCCAGAGTTCGGCCAGTTCCAGTCTCCAGGGGCCGACCTGGAGCTGATTCAGGTGCTGGCCCAGGCCGGTGTCGCCACGGAACAGCGCGGCATCGGAAAAGTAGCGCGGCATGAAACCCAGGGGGATCAGCACCAGCAGGATGTTCAGATGGAAGCGCCATTTATGCCAGAGGCGACTGAGGGGCGAGGGCGTCAGCAGTGCGTTGGCCTTGCTCACGGGCTTACCTCCGAGGTCTCGGCAGCCAGGGCGGTGACTCGGGGTTTGGGCATGGCGGCCGGTTCGCTCCGGGTACGGCGTTTCAGGGCCTGGGCGGTGGCCAGGGCGGTGCGTTTGCTCCAGATCAGCAGGCCGCTCAAGACCATCATGCTCAGCAGCAGGCCGAAGAAGAACCAGATCAGCTTGATCCACAGGCCGCCGAAGTCCCCGGTGTGCAGGGGCCGCATCGATTCGGTGAGGAACTCCAGGTTGTTGCGATCCGCAAGCAGGCGCGATTGTTCGATCCGGCCGTTGTAGGGGTTGATCTGCAGGGTCTGGTACATCAACGGATAGCCGCTGCGCCCGCCGACTTCGATGGGGCTGAAGGCATTGCTCGGCAGGCTGACGAAGCTCGAATCGAGCCCGGGCACCCGTTGCTGGGCGATGCGCAGGGCTTCGTCGGCACCGAGCCTCGGCGCCGGCCGGCCTTCGGGCATCAGGGGGGCGCTGTCATGGGAAATGATCGCCGGGATCGGCCGGCTGGCGAAGCTGATCTGGTTGTCGGCGAGGATCGCCTGGATCAGGAACCAGCTGCCGGTGATGGAGATCACCGCGATAAACCAGATCGACCAGATGCCGCTCAACCGGTGGAAATCGCCCCAGAAAATCCGCGCCCCCTGGTTCAAGCGCAGGGTCGGCTTGAAGAAGCCTTTCCAGAAACGCTTGTACACCATCAGCCCGGTGACCAGCGAGGCCAGCAGCGGCAGCCCGAGCAGCGACACCAGGTACCAGCCCCAGCTGTAGCCGTTGACGAACGGCACCAGCCACCAGCCGTGCAGGGCGCGGGTGAACTGCTTGAAGTCGAACTGTGGGCTGATGCCCTGGATCGCCCCGGTATAGGGATTGACGTAGACGCTCACCGAGCGGCCGTCGGGGTAGTTGATATCGGCGCGCAAGGCGAAATGCGCTTCGTCCGGGCGAATGATCTGCTGGACGATCACCTCGGGATCGCTCTTGGCGATGGCGCCGATCACCTGGTCGAAGCTGAGCCGTGGCGCATCCTCGAACGGCTTGCTGGCGCGGATCTCGGGATTGGCCAGCCAGACGATTTCCTGGCTGATCACCGCCAGGGTGCCGGTGACACAGACGATCAGGACAAAGAACCAGATGGGCAGCGCCAGCCAGCTATGGACCAGGAACCAGAGTTTTGAGCGGGACTTCTTCGCGGTGGAAAGCTTCGACATGGGAAAGCGCGGACTCGATTTCTAAGGGTGTCATCTGGATAAGACGGATGAGCCTTGGAAAAACCTATAGGGAAATGAAAGTAGATGTTTCAAAGCCATGAGACCCGGTCCTACAGAGGGGCGCTGTTTTCGAAATCGTGCGGGCATCCGACCAACGTTGCCCGGCGCACCTAATTTCCCTGTACGGCCATCCGTTAATCGAAGCACAGCCAAGTGGTGCTGCCTTCGCGGGCCCCGCACTTGCGATTCGAGATCAAGGGAGAAGAGTCGTCATGAACAATGCATCGAGTTTGGATATCCGGCCGCTGCTGACCGGGTCGGGCACCTTGCCCATGCTGATCCAGGCGCCTGAACCCGGTCTTGACCTGCGCGAGGCCTTCGCCGAATGCAGGCCGTTGATCGATGCGCACCTGTACCGCAGTGGCGGGATCCTGTTGCGCGGCTTCGATGTCGGCGGTGCCGAGGCGTTCCGTGAGTTCGCCGCCGGTTTCGGCCATCCGTTGCTCAATTACGAATTCGGCTCCACGCCGCGCAGCAACGTGACCAAAGGGGTCTACACCTCCACCGAATACCCGGCGCACCAGAGCATTCCGCTGCACAACGAACAGGCCTACACCCTCGAATGGCCGATGAAGATCTGGTTCTACAGCATGATCGCGGCACAGACCGGTGGCGAGACGCCGATCTGCGACAGCCGTGAGGTCTATCGCCGGGTGCCGGCGCGGATCCGCGAGCGTTTCGTCAGCAAGGGCCTGATGTACGTGCGCAATTACGGCAATGGCCTGGATGTGGACTGGAGCCAGGTGTTCAACAGCGAGGACGAGGCGCTGGTCGAGGCCTATTGCCGGGCCCATGCCATCGAATGCCAATGGAAGGACGACGGCGAGCTGCGCACCCGCCAGCGCTGCCAGGCGGTGGCCCGGCATCCGGTGACCGGCGAGGACGTCTGGTTCAACCAGGCGCATCTGTTCCATGTCTCGAACCTGCCGGCGGAAGTGCGTGAGACCCTGCTCGACGTGGTGGATGAAGAGGACCTGCCGCGCAATGTCTATTACGGCGACGGCTCGGCCATCGAGGTCGACCTGCTGGACGAAGTCCGTGGCGTGCTCGACGACTGCACCATCCGCTTTCCCTGGCAGGAAAACGATGTGCTGATGCTCGACAACATGCTCTGCGCCCACGCCCGCTCGCCGTTCACCGGCAAGCGCAAGGTGGTGGTGGCGATGGCCGAGGGGTACGCGCAATGAATCCGCGCGACGCACAGCAACTGGCCCGCCGTTTTATCGCGCTGTCCGAGGAGAAGCGCCGGGTGTTCCTGGCGGCGATGGACCGCGAGGGCGTCGATTTCTCGCTACTGCCCATCGTTGCCGGTGACGGTGTCGTCGAACGCGACGGCCTGTCTTACGCCCAGCAGCGCCTGTGGTTTCTCTGGCAGCTCGATCCCACCGGTGCGGCCTACAACCTGCCGCTGGCCGTGCGCCTGGACGGGGTGCTGGAGTTACCCGCGCTGGAGCAGGCCTTCAGCGCCCTGGTGGAGCGCCATGAGTGCCTGCGCAGCACCTTTGGCCAGGACGGTGAGCGCGCCTTCCAGCGCGTCGCCGAGCCGGGTCCGGTACGCATTGCCCTCAGCGACCTTTCCGCGCTGGCTCCGGAGCTGCGCGCACAGCGTGCCCGGCAAGCCATGGTCGAGGAAGCGGGACGGGCGTTCGATCTGCAGCAGGGGCCGTTGTTGAGCATTCGCCTGTTGCGTCTGGCCGAACAGGAACATGTGCTGTTGCTGACCCTGCATCACATCATCGCCGACGGCTGGTCGATGAATGTCCTGGTGGACGAGTTCACCCGCCTGTATGACGCCTGTGTCGCCGGCCATGCGCCAAGCCTGTCGCCTTTGACCGTGCATTACCGCGACTATGCCCTGTGGCAGCGCAGTTGGCTGGAAGCCGGCGAGCGTGAACGGCAACTGGCCTATTGGCGCGGACACCTGGGCGAAGAACATCCTGTACTCGAACTGCCCACCGACCGTGCCTATCCGGCCCAGGCCAGCCATCGTGGCGCGCGTCTGGAAGTGCAGGTCGACGCGGATCTGCGCCAGCAGCTCAAGACCCTGGCCCAGCGCCAGGGCGTGACCTTGTTCGTGGTCCTGCTGGCGACGTTCAAGACCCTGTTGTACCGCTACAGCGGGCAAACCGATATCCGTGTCGGTGGCCTGATCGCCAACCGCACCCGCGGCGAGACCGAGGGCCTGATCGGCTTCTTCGTCAATACCCAGGTACTGCGCAGCGAGGTGTCCGGGCAGCACTCCTTTGTCGAACTGCTGCACCGCGTGCGCGAGGCCGCCGCCGGTGCCCAGGCCCATCAGGAGCTGCCATTCGACGCCCTGATCGAAGCCCTGCAACCGGTCCGCAGCCAGAGCCACAACCCGCTGTTCCAGGTGATGTTCAACCACCAGCCGCTGGTCACCGATGTGCAGGGCAAGCTCCTCGCCTGCGGGCTGCAAGTGCGGCACCTGGGCGCGGAGGAGGGCGCCGCGGGTTCACGGGAGCACGCCGCCGCCAGCGACCTGATGCTGGAAACCCGCGAGGAAGGCGAGCAGTTGTTTGCCGCCTTTACCTACGCCAGCGATATTTTCGATGCCGCGACCATCGCCCGCCTGGCCGGGCACTGGCGCAACCTGCTGGCGGCAGTGTGCCGCGATCCGCAACAGGCGCTGGCGCGGTTGCCGATGCTGGCGCCCGAGGAGGTTGCTCAGTTGCTCGGTGATTCGGCCGGTAAACCAGTGTTGGCAACTGACTCCATGCTGCTGCCGCAGCTATTCGAAGCCCAGGTCCGGCGTACCCCCGACGCCGCCGCGCTGATCCTCGCCGAACCCCAAGCCAGCACTCAACTCCAGGCAGAACTGCAACCTGTGGGAGCCGGTGCCCCCCACCTGACCTACGCCGAACTGAATCGCCGCGCCAATCGCCTGGCTCATCTGTTGCGCGAGCGCGGCGTCGGCCCCGAGGTGTTGGTGGGGATCGCGGTGTCCCGCAGCCTGGAGATGGCGGTGGCCATTCTCGCTGTACTCAAGGCCGGTGGCGCCTATGTGCCGCTGGACCCGCAAACCCCGCCCGAGCGTTTGCAGCATGTGCTGCAGGACAGCGGCCTGCGGTTGTTGCTGACCCAGGGCCCGTGGTTGACCAGCCTGCCGACTTTCCATGCGGGTGACATCCTCTGCCTGGACCAGCTCGACGACTCGGCCTTTTCCGACAGCGACCTGTCGCTTGTCATCGAGCCGCAGTCCCTGGCCTATGTGATCTACACCTCGGGCTCCACCGGTCGGCCAAAGGGCGTGGCGATCAGTCACGCGGCCCTGGCCGAGTTCGTCGCCCGGGCCAGTGAATACAGCCAACTGGTGGACTCCGACCGGGTCCTGCAAATGGCCACCAGCAGCTTCGACGGCTTTGTCGAACAGTTCTTCCCGCCGCTATGCCTGGGAGCCTGTGTGGTGCTGCGTGATGACCGCTTGTGGGACAGTGCAAGCCTGCATGAGGCAATCCTCGAACATGGCATCACCCTGGCGGACCTGCCGGCCGCCTACTGGCATCTGCTGGTCCAGGACTGGGCGGCCCGGCCACCGCGACACTACGGCGTACTGCGGCAGATCCATATCGGCGGCGAAGCCATGGCGGTCGACGGCCTGCGTCTCTGGACACTCGCCGGCCTCGGGCATGTGCGGTTGATCAACACCTATGGTCCGACCGAAGCCACCGTGGTCGCTACCACCCATGACTGTTCGACATTGTTGCCCGAGGATGTGTCCTGGCGCGGGGTGCCCATCGGTCACGGTTTGCCCGGCCGCCGGCTATTCGTGCTGGACGACGAACTGAACCTGTTGCCCCAGGGCGCGGTCGGCGAGTTGTATATCGGCGGCCCGGGCCTGGCGCGCGGCTATCAGGGGCAAGCGGCCCTCAGTGCCCAGCGCTTTATCGTCGATCCGTTCAATCCTGGCGAACGCCTCTACCGCAGCGGTGATCGCGCGCGCCTGCGTGCCGATGGCGCCCTGGAGTACGTCGGTCGGGTCGACCACCAAGTGAAGATTCGCGGTTTCCGCATCGAGTTGGGCGAGGTTGAAGGCCGCCTGTTGCAATGTCCGGGCGTGCGCGAAGCCGCCGTGCTGGCGTTGCCCCTGGCGGGTGGCACGCAACTGGTCGGTTACCTGGTGGCGGAACAGGCGGCGGACCCGGCGAGCTTGCGCCAGCAGGTCAAGACCTTGCTGCAAGGCCGCTTGCCCGACTACATGGTGCCGACCCACCTGCTGCTGTTGCCGCGCCTGCCCCTGACCCCCAGCGGCAAGCTCGATCGCAAGGCCTTGCCGTTGCCCGATCCGAGTCAGTTGCAGGCCCGCTACCGGGCGCCCCAAGGCGAGATCGAACGCAGCCTGGCCGAGATCTGGGAACAGGTCCTGCGGGTGCCCCGGGTCGGGCTCGACGACCATTTCTTCGAGCTGGGTGGGCATTCGTTGCTCGCCGCCCAGGTGAGCGCCCGGATCAAGGCGCGCCTGGCCGTCAGCCTGCCCCTGCGCAGTCTGTTTGAACATCCCGTGCTGGGTGACCTTGCCGCGGAAGTGGCAAGCCTCGCCGAGGGCGTCGGCGAGAACGACTGGGATGATATGGAGCAGTTCATGAGTTCGCTGGAAGAGGTGGGAGCATGAGTGCCCAGGCCGCATTGAGTCTTGCCAAACGGTTTATCGGCCTGCCGCTGGAACAGCGGCGGCAGTTCCTCGTCCGCCTGAGCCAGCAGGGCAAGGACTTCAGCCTGCTGCCGGTGCCGGTCAGCCGCCATGCGCAGACGCTGCTTCCATTGTCCTATGCCCAGCAACGCCTGCTGTTCCTCTGGCAGCTCGAACCGGACAGCGCGGCCTACAATATGGCCGCCGCCTTGCGTCTGCGCGGTCAGTTGGATGAAAGCGCCTTGCAGCGCGCCTTCGAACATCTGGTCCGGCGCCACGAAGTGCTGCGTACCCGTTTCCAGATCGACGACGGGCAACCGCGCCAGGTGATCCTTGAACAGCAGGCGCTGCCGCTGGAGCGTATCGACCTGACGGCCTGCGCCACCGAGACTCGTGAGGCCGAGTTGGCCGCGCGGGTCGCCGCGCTCAGCGCGCAACCCTTCGATCTGCTCAGCGGCCCGTTGCTGCGGACCAGCCTGATCCGGCTCGACGATGAGCAATGGGTGCTGCTGGTGTGCATGCACCATATCGTCTCCGACGGCTGGTCGATGGACGTGATGGTCAAGGAGTTCGTGCAGGGCTATCAGGCCTTCCGCCAGAACCGCGAGCCCGGGTTGCCGGAGCTGGCCTTGCAGTACGCCGACTATGCGCTCTGGCAGCGCAGTTGGCTGGAAGCCGGCGAGGGTGAGCGGCAGCTGGATTACTGGCGGCGGCAACTGGGCGAGGAACAACCGCTGCTGGATGTCGCCGCCGATTTTCCGCGTCCGCCGCTGCAGAGCTTCCAGGGTCGGACCCTGCGCTTCGATTTTGGTGCCGAGCGTTCGGCGCGGCTGCAGGCCTTTGCCCGCGGCCAGGGCCTGAGCCTGTTCATGCTGGTGCTCGGCGGCTACGCCTGGTTCCTCTCCCGGCACGCCGGGCAACGGGATATCCGCGTCGGGGTGCCCAACGCCAACCGTGGCCGGGCCGAGATCGAGGACCTGATCGGTTTCTTCGTCAATACCCAGGTGCTGCGTTGCGAGGTCGACGAGCGCGAGAGTTTTCTTGAATTGCTGGCGCGGATTCGGGAAAGCAGCTTTGGCGCCCAGGCGCACCAGGAGCTGCCCTTCGAACAATTGGTGGATGCCCTGGCGCCGCAACGCAGCCTGGACCACAACCCGCTGTTCCAGGCCAAGTTCAACCAGAACGTCGGCCTGCAGCAACGGCGCGCCCTGAACCTGCCGGGCCTGTCGGTCGAGGAGTACCCGCTGCACAAGGACAGTACCCACTTCGACCTGGCCCTGGACATCACCGATGCCGGCCACCTGATTCTCGGTGAGATGACCTATGCCAGCGACCTCTACCAGCCTTCGACTATCGAAGGCTTTATTGCCTCGCTGCTCCGTCTGTTCGACGCGGTACTACGGGCCCCGCGCGCGCCGCTGCTGAGCCTGGAAAACCGCCCGCCGGTCCTGGCCACGGAACCCCGTGGTCGGGCGACTCCGGTGCTGCAACAGTGGGACGCCCAGGTGCAACGCCAGCCCCAGGCGCTGGCCGCTCGCTGTCTCGACCAGACCCTGGGTTTCCTTGAACTGGACCAGGCGGCCAATCGCCTTGCCCATCATTTGCGCGAGCAGGGCGTCGGCGTCGGCGAGCCGGTGGCGGTGCTGATGGAGCGCTCGCTGGACTGGCTGATCTGTGTCCTGGGGATTCTCAAGGCCGGAGCGGTATACATGCCACTGGACAGCAAGGCGCCTGAGGCACGTTTGCGGCCGATGCTCGAACGCGCGCGCGCGCGCCTGCTGCTGTGTGCCGAAGGCGATCCGCGGGTGACGACGCTGACCGTCGCCGGTTGTGTCGGCCAGGCTTACGTCCCTGAGCAATGGCGTCATCAAGCGGATAGCGCGCCGGCCCTGGACCTGGCGGAACAGGCCCCGGCCTACGTGATCCATACCTCCGGCTCCACCGGCTTGCCCAAGGGCGTGCTGGTCAGCCACGGGGCGCTGGCCAGCTACGTCAGCGGTCTGCTGGAACACCTGGCGCTGGCGCCCGAGGCGAGCATGGCGCTGGTCTCGACCATCGCCGCCGACCTCGGTCACACCATGCTGTTCGGCGCCCTGTGTTCCGGACGGACCCTGCATGTGCTGCCCGAGGAACTGGGTTTCGACCCCGAGCGCTTTGCCGGGTACATGCGCGAGCATCAGGTCGGCGTCCTGAAGATCGTTCCCGCTCATCTCGCGGCGTTGCTACAGGCGGCCGAGCCGGCCGACGTGTTGCCCTGGCATGCGCTGATCGTCGGTGGCGAAGCCTGTTCGTCGGCGTTGTTCGAGCAGGTCCGGGCGCTCAAGCCGGACTGCCGCTTCATCAATCACTACGGCCCCAGCGAAACCACCGTCGGCGTGCTGGCGAACGAGGTTTTGACGCTGCATCCGCATGCCCGTGGCATCGCGGTGGGCCGAACCTTGCCGGGTGCCCACGGCTATGTTCTGGATGACGTACTCAATATCGCCGTCGAGCAGGTGCCGGGCGAGTTGTATATCGGTGGCGCCAGTGTCGCTCTGGGCTATCTCGGGCAACCGGGGCTGACCGCCGAACGTTTCCTGCCCGATCCCTTCGGTGCGCCGGGCGCGCGGGTCTATCGCAGCGGCGACCGCATGCGCTGCACACGCCTGGGGCTGCTGGAATTCCTCGGGCGCACTGACGACCAGGTGAAGATTCGCGGTTACCGGGTGGAGCCGGCGGAAGTCGCCCGGGTTCTCCAGGGCCTCGCTGGCGTGGCCCAGGCGGTGGTCCTGGCGTTGCCGCTGGATGAGGCGGGCGGGCGCCTGCAACTGGTTGCCTACTGTGTCGTGGCGGCGGCTGCGCCATGCTCGGTCGATGACCTGCGACAACAGTTGCAGGCATGTTTGGTCGATTACCTGGTGCCGGCGCAGATCGTCCTGCTGGAGCAGTTGCCGCTGACTGCCAACGGCAAGCTGGACAGGCGTGCGCTGCCGCAGCCAGGGGCGGTTCAGCAGGGCTATGTCGCCCCGCTCGGCGAGCTCGAAGAGCAATTGGCGGCGGTCTGGGCTGATGTGCTCAAGCTGGAGCGGGTCGGCAGCCGCGACAACTTCTTCGAATTGGGCGGCGACTCGATCCTCAGCCTGCAGATCATTGCCCGGGCCAAGCGCCTGGGCATCCGCCTCAGTCCCAAGCAGTTGTTCGAGAAGCAGACCATCGGCCAGTTGGCGACGGTGGCGAAGCGGATCGAGAATAAGCCGGCGCGCGAGGTCATGGCGCGGGTCAGTGGCCAGCAGTTGCTGCTGCCGATCCAGGCCCGGTTTTTCGAGATGGACATCGCCCGGCGCCAGCACTGGAACCAGTCGCTGATGCTCAAACCCCGCGCGCCGCTCGACGCCGGCCCCCTGCAAACGGCACTCATGGCGCTGCTGGCGCAGCACGCTGCCCTGCGTCTGCGCTTCGCACAGCAGGACGGTCAATGGCAGGCGCATTACGCTTCGGCAACCACGGCCGATCTGCTGTGGCTCCGCGAACTCGCCGATCCGGCACAGCTGACGGGGTTGGCCGATCAGGCCCAGCGTAGCCTGGACCTGAAGAACGGTCCGTTGTTGCGGGCGCTGCTGGTCAATCTGCCCGCCGGCGAGCAGCGCCTGTTGCTGGTGATCCATCACCTGGCGGTGGATGGCGTGTCCTGGCGGATCCTGCTGGAAGACCTGCAGCAGGCCTATAGCGCCAGCGTCGCCGGGCAGTCGCCGGTGGCGGCCGTGCGCAGCAGTTCGCTGCAAACCTGGGCCGAGCAGTTGCATGGCTATGCTCGCAGCGAACCTCTGCTGGCCGAGCGTGATTATTGGTTGCGAACCCTGGCGGACGATCTCCAGGCGTTGCCGCTGGAGCTTGCCTCGGGGCAAGTGCCTGCCGGCGAAGCCGCTCATGCCAGCTCACGCCTGGACAAGACGCTGACCCGGCAACTGCTCAAGGTTGCCCCCACGGCTTACCGCACCCAGGTCAACGACCTGCTGCTAGCGGCCCTGGCGCGGGTGCTGTGCGACTGGAGCGGGCACCCTTCGGTATTGGTCCAGCTCGAAGGTCACGGTCGTGAGGACCTGTTCGACGAGCTTGATCTGAGTCGCACCGTGGGCTGGTTCAGCAGCCTGTTTCCGCTGCGGCTTACCCCGCAGGCGGAGCCGGGCGCTTCCTTGTGCGGGATCAAGGAACAATTGCGCGCGGTGCCGAACAGGGGCATCGGCTATGGCGTGCTGCGTTACCTGGGCGATGCCGACTTTGCCCGGCAACTGGCGGCCTTGCCACAGGCGCGGGTGACCTTCAACTACCTGGGCCAGTTCGACGGCAGTTTTGTCGAGGCCGACGGCGCGTTATTCGTGCCCACCGGCGAATCCACCGGGCGCAACCAGCCCGAGGATGCGCCGCCGGGCGACGGCCTGAGCCTCAACGGCCAGGTGTTCGACGGTGAGCTGCAACTGGATTGGGCGTTCAACCGCCAGCAGTATCGGCCGGAAACCATCGAGGCCCTGGCCCGCGCCTATGAACAGGCCTTGCGCGAATTGATCGAACATTGTTGCCAGGGTGGGCAACTGGGTGTGACCGCGTCGGACTTCCCGCTGGCGAACCTCAGTGCCGGGCAACTGCGGCGGCTGCCGGTAGCGGCGCCGCAGATCGAGGATATCTATCCGCTGTCGCCGATGCAGCAGGGGATCCTCTTCCATCATCTGGAGGATCCGCGGGGCGCGGCCTATATCAACCAACTGCGGGTCAGCGTGCGGCACCTGGATGTCGAGCGCTTCCAACTGGCCTGGCAGCAGACCGTGCAGGCCCATGACATGCTGCGCACGGTATTTGTCTGGCCCCAGGAGCTGGCGGCCCCGCTGCAGATCGTCCTGCGTTCGCAGCAGATGCCCGTGGCGGTTCACGACTGGCGCGCGCGCCTCGACCCTGGGGTGGCCTTCGAGCAGTTGGCGCAAGCCGACCTCGCCGCCGGTTTCGAACCCCATCGCGGACCTTTGTTGCGAGTGACGCTGGTGCGCACTGGCGAGGCCGAATACCAGATGATCTACACCAGCCACCATATCCTGATGGATGGCTGGAGCACCTCGCAGCTGTTTGGCGAAGTGCTGCAACGTTATGCCGGGATCGCGGTTGCCCGGAGTGTCGGCAGTTATCGCGACTACATCGAGTGGCTCGGCCAGCGCGATGCCCGCGCCAGCCGGGACTTCTGGCACGCGACCCTGGCCGGGTTGCAGGAGCCGACCCGCCTGGCCGGCACGCTGGGCAGTCACGCATGGGCGACTGGCTACGCGGAACATCGACATGTGTTCAGCGCGACGTTGACGGTCGGGTTGGGCCGTTTCGCCCGGGAACGCAAAGTCACCCTCAACACCCTGATGCAGGCCGCCTGGCTGCTGCTGTTGCAGCGTTATACCGGCCAGGATTGCGTGGCCTTCGGCGCCACCGTGGCCGGGCGTCCGACCGACCTGCCCGGGGTCGAGCAGCAGATCGGCCTGTTTATCAACACCCTGCCGGTGGTGGCGAGCCCTGACGCGCGGCTGACGGTGGGCGAGTGGCTGCAACAGGTGCAGGACCTCAACCTGGCGTTGCGCGAGCACGAGCAGACGCCGCTGTACGAGATCCAGCGCTGGGCGGGGTTGGGCGCGGGCGGATTGTTCGACAGCCTGCTGGTGTTCGAGAATTACCCGATGGCCGAAGCGTTGGACCAGGCGTCGGGCGTGGGCCCCGAGTTCGCGGCGCTCGAACGTTCGGAGCAAACCAATTATCCGCTGACCCTGGTGGCGCAGACGGGGCGCGAACTGGTCGTGGATTGCAGCTACGACCGGGCCGGTTTCGATGCCGCTGGCGTGGCGCGACTAGGCCGGCAACTGGAGTACCTGATGAGCCAGTTCATGGCCGATGTGCAGCAGTCGCTGGGGGCTCTGGAGCTGCTTGATCCGGCCGAGCGCCAGGTCGCCCTCGACTGGGGCCGGAGCTCTTCTGTAGGTTTCAAGCCGCGGGCCCGGAGCCATGTGCTTGAGCATCTCGCGGTCCGGGTGGCCGATCAACCTGACGCCCCGGCAATCCTGTTCGCCGACTGGCAACTGGACTACCGCACTCTCGACCGGCGCGCCAATCGCCTGGCCCACCTCCTGCGTGAACGCGGCATCGGCCCCGAGGTGCGGGTCGGCGTGTGCCTGCGCCGCACCCCGGAGCTGATCGTTGCCCTGCTGGCGATCCTCAAGGCCGGCGGCGCCTATGTGCCGCTGGACCCCGAATACCCGCGCGAGCGCCTGTTGCATATGCTCGACGACAGCCGCGCAACGCTGTTGCTGAGCGAAGCCATCCTCCTCGAACGCCTGCCGCATGAGCTACCCGCCCCGGTGCTGCTGATGGAGGCGGGCGATGCCTGGCTGGCGAGCTACCCGGCCAGCGCGCCGCCCGTGGACAGCTGCGCGCAGAACCTGGCTTATGTCATCTACACCTCGGGCTCCACCGGCCAGCCCAAGGGCGTGGCGATCACCCACGACAATCTCGCGGCGTTGATCCACTGGTCATTGCAGACCTACGACCGCGAGCAACTGCGCGGGGTGCTGGCCTCGACCTCAATCTGCTTCGACCTGTCGGTCTGGGAGATCTTCGTCACCCTGGCCGGCGGCGGTTGCCTGGTGCTGGCGGACAATGCCCTGGCGCTGGCGGAGCTGCCGGCCCGCGAGCGGGTCACGCTGATCAACACAGTGCCTTCGGCCATCGCCGCGCTGCTGCGAGCCGGGCAGATCCCGGCCACGGTCGGCACCCTCAACCTGGCCGGCGAGCCGCTCAAGCAGACGCTGGTGGATACGCTCTATGCCGGGACCCGGGTGCGCCAGGTGTATGACCTCTATGGTCCTTCGGAAGACACCACCTACTCGACCTTCACCCTGCGCATCGCCCAGGGCACGGCCAATATCGGACGCCCGCTGGAGAACACCCAGGCCTATCTGCTCGATCCCGCTCTGCAACTGTTGCCCGCCGGGGTCGCGGCCGAGCTGTACCTGGGCGGTGCCGGGGTGTCCCGGGGTTACCTGGGGCGGCCCGGACTGACCGCCGAGCGTTATGTACCGAACCCGTTCGGCACGGACGGTGAGCGCCTGTACCGCAGCGGCGACTTGGTGCGCCAGGGCGAGGGCGAGCGAATCGAGTACATCGGTCGCGCCGACCATCAGGTGAAGATTCGGGGTTTCCGTGTCGAGTTGAGCGAAGTCGAAGCCTGTCTGCTCGAGCAGCCGTCGGTTCGCGAAGCGGTGGTGCTGGCCCAGGAGGATGCGGCGGGCAAGCACTTGCAGGGCTATGTGGTGACGCCGCCGGGCACGGTCGATGCCCAGGCGTTTGTCACCGCTCTCAGGACGGCCCTGGCCGCGCGTTTGCCGGCACATATGCTGCCCGGCCAGTTGCACCTGGTCGAGGCCTTGCCGCTGACCCCCAATGGCAAGCTCGACCGCAAGGCCCTGATTGCCCTCGGCAGCGGGCCCCGACAGCCGCGCTACGAGGCGCCACAAAGCGAGCTGCAATGCCAGGTCGCGGCGCTCTGGGCGCAAGTGCTGGGGATCGAGCAGGTGGGCCTGGACGACAACTTCTTCCAGTTGGGCGGCCATTCGTTGTTGGCGACCCTGGTGGTCAGTCGGATCGGAGAACGCCTGGGCGACAAGGTACCGCTCAAGGAACTGTTCCAGACCGACAGCCTGCTGGCGTTCTGCGAACGGATCGAAGTGCTGCGCGCTGGTTCGTCGCCTGTTCAGGACGAATTGGCTAAATCCCTGGAGGCCCTCAAACGTCTATCCCTCGAAGATCTGGAAAAACTGATTTCTTGAGGGGAAGCACGAGTGCAAGGGTTAATCGAGTCGGTAGGACAGCTCTCGTCCAAGCAGCGTAAAGGCTTGGCGGCATTGCTCAAGCGCAAGGGCATCAATCTGTTCGAGGTCGCGCCGGTGTTCCGCCGCGCGGCCGAGGAGCCCCTGCTGCTGTCCTACGCCCAACAGCGCCAGTGGTTCCTCTGGCAATGGGCGCCGGACAGTGCCGCCTACAACATCGCCACGGCCCTGCGGGTGTACGGCCAGCTCGATGCAAACGCCTTGCAGGGTAGCTTCCAGGCCCTGGTGGAGCGGCACGAAAGCTTGCGCACGGTCTTCACCCAGACCGATGGGCAACCGCTGCAGGTGGTGTTGCCCGCCGCTCGCTTCAGCCTGGATCTGCAGGCCCTCGAACCGAGCTCCCGGGCGGAGCGTGAGGCGCGGGTCCAGGCCTTTGTCCAGGCGCGGAGCCGGCAGCCTTTTGATCTGGCCAGCGGCCCGCTGTTGCGGGCCGCGCTGTTGCAGGTGACGGCCGATGAGCAGGTGCTGGTGCTGACCCAGCACCATATCGTTTCGGACGGCTGGTCCCAGCAGGTGATGACCGAGGAGCTGTTGGCGCTGTATGCCGATCTGAGCCAGGGCCGTGCGCCGCAGTTGCCGGCGTTGCCGATCCAGTACGCCGACTATGCGTTGTGGCAGCGGCACTGGATGGAAGCCGGTGAACAGGAGCGCCAGCTGGAATATTGGCTGGGCAAGCTCGGCGGCGAGCAGCCGGTGCTGGAGTTGCCGGTCGATCATCCGCGGCCGTTGTCCCCGAGCTTTGCCGGGGCCAGTCAGGCCCTGGTACTCGACCCGGCGTTGAGCGAAGGGCTCAAGGTCCTGGCCCGAGCGCAAGGGGTCAGTCTGTTCGCCTTGTTGCTGGCGTCGTTCCAGGCGCTGTTGCATCGCTACAGCGGGCAGGGCGATATCCGCGTCGGGGTGCCGGTGGCCAACCGCGAGCGGGCCGAGGTGGAGCGGTTGATCGGCTTCTTCGTCAACACCCAGGTGCTCAAGGCCGAGGTGGACGGGCAGTACGGCTTTGTCGAACTGCTGCGTCAGGTCTGGCAGACGCAGCAGGAGGCCCAGGCCCATCAGGACCTGCCGTTCGAGCAACTGGTCGAGGCGCTGGAGCCGGGACGCAGCTTGAGCCACAGTCCGTTGTTCCAGGTGATGTTCAATCACCAGGCGCAAGGGCGGGTGAATCCTCTCGGTGCGGCGCAGAATGTGGCATCGCCATCGCCACCCCAGGCATTGCGCATCGAACCGCTGCACTGGCAAAGCCGGACGGCGCAGTTCGACCTGGTGCTCGATACCGTCGATCAACCTCACGGTATCGAGGCTGTATTCAAATACGCCACCGATCTGTTCGAAGCGAGCACCATTGAACGCCTGGCCCGGCACTGGCTGAACCTGCTGCGTTCGATTGTCGAGAACCCACATCTGCGTATCGCCGATATCGTCCTGCTGGAGCCGGGCGAGCAGCGCCAGGTCCTGGTCCAATGCAACCCGGCACCCCGCCAATATCCGGTCGACGGCAGCCTGCAACAACGCATCGAAACCCAGGCGACGTTGCGTCCGGACGCGGTGGCCGTGGTCTTCGCCGACCAGCAACTGACCTACGGCGAACTCAACGCCCGCGCCAACCAGTGGGCCCATCGCCTGATCGCCCGGGGCGTCGGCGCGGATGTGCTGGTGGGCGTGGCCTGCGAGCGCTCGCTGGAGATGCTCGTGGCGATTGTCGCGGTGCTCAAGGCCGGTGGCGCCTATGTGCCGCTGGACCCGGGCTACCCGGACGAGCGCCTGCGTTACATGATCGAGGACAGCGGCCTCAAGTTGTTGTTGGCGCAAGGGCACCTGCCGGGGCGCCTGCCGATACTGGCGGACGTCGAGTGCCTCGACCTGGATCAGCTACCCCAGGACAGCTCGCGGGACAATCCGCCCTGTGTCACCGGCGCCGATCATCTCGCCTATGTCATCTACACCTCGGGTTCCACCGGCAAGCCCAAGGGCGTCTTGTTGCCCCATGGCAATGTGCTGCGCCTGTTCAGCGCCAGCGATGCCGGGTTTGGCTTCGGTGCCGACGATATCTGGACGCTGTTTCACTCCTACGCCTTCGATTTCTCGGTCTGGGAAATCTTCGGGGCCTTGCTTCATGGCGGCAAGCTGGTGCTGGTGCCGCAGGACGTCAGTCGTTCGCCCCAGGATTTCCACCGCCTGCTCTGCGATGAGCGGGTGACGGTGCTGAACCAGACGCCTTCGGCATTCAAGTCGCTGTTGTCGGTGGCCGTCGATTCACCGCGCGAGCTGGCCTTGCGTTACGTCGTGTTCGGCGGCGAGGCTCTGGAAGTGCAGGGCCTGCGCGCCTGGTTCGAGCGCTTCGGCGATCAGGCGCCGAAGCTGGTCAATATGTACGGCATCACCGAAACCACCGTACACGTGACCTACCGGCCGTTGTCCCTGGCCGACCTCGAACAGGCCGCCGGCAGCCCCATCGGCGAGCCGCTCAGCGACCTGTCCCTGTACCTGCTGGACGATGCGCTGAACCTGGTGCCGCCGGGCTGCGTCGGCGAGTTGTATGTGGCCGGTGCCGGGCTGGCGCGGGGTTACCTGAAGCGCCCGGAGCTGACGGTCACGCGCTTTGTTCCCGACCCATTCGATCCGCAGGGCAGCCGACGCCTCTACCGCAGCGGTGACCTGGCGCGCCGGCGTGCCGATGGCGTGATCGAATACATCGGCCGGCGCGACCAGCAGGTGAAAATTCGCGGCTTCCGCATCGAACTAGGGGAAATCGAGGCGCGCCTGCAAGACCATGCACGGGTGAGCGCGGCCGCGGTGCTGGCGCTGGAGGGCGCGAGCGGCAGCCAACTGGTGGCCTACCTGGTCCCCACCGATCCGGCGGTGCGGCAAGACGAGTCGCAGGCCACCACCCTGCACGGCGAACTGCGCAACTACCTCAAGGCCCATCTGGCCGACTACATGCTGCCGACGCACCTGGTGCTGCTGGATACACTGCCGCTGACCGCCAACGGCAAGCTCGACCGCAAGGCCTTGCCCGCTCCGGACAGTCATGTGCTAAAGCAGGCTTACGTCGCTCCGCAACGGGAAATCGAGCAGCAACTGGCGGCGATCTGGGCCCAGGTGCTGCGGGTCGACCGGGTCGGCCTGCGGGACAACTTCTTCGAACTGGGCGGGCACTCATTGCTGGCGACCCAGGTGATCGCCCGGGCGCGCCAGGAACTGGGCCTGGAGCTGTCCCTGCGCAGCCTGTTCGAGACCACGGACCTGGGCGGTTTTGCCGAGAGCGCCGGAACGGATCGGGCGCCGAACGCACCGGCCTTCCGCCTGGTCGATCGTAACCAGCCGCTACGCTTGTCCTATGCCCAGCAACGCCAGTGGCTGCTCTGGCAACTGGAACCGGATAACAGCGCCTATCACATCCCGACCGCGCTGCGACTGGACGGGGTCCTGGATCGTGAAGCCTTGCGCCGCGGCTTCGAAGCCCTGGTCGCCCGTCACGAAAGCTTGCGCACCACTTTCGGCCAACTGGACGGGCAGGGTGTACAGCAGGTGCAAGCGGCTGCGGTCTTTGCCCTGGCACTGGATGAGTTCAAGCCGATTTCGGGCGAAGACCCCGAGGCCTGGGTCAAGGCCCGCGTGGCGCAAGAAGTGGAGGCGCCCTTCGACCTGCAACACGGGCCTTTGCTGCGGGCACGCTTGCTGAGCCTCGGCCAGGCGCGGCATGTGTTGGTGGTGACCCTGCACCATATCGTTTCGGATGGCTGGTCGATGCCGATCATGGTCGACGAGTTGATCGAGTACTACACCGCCTTCAGCCAGGGTCATGCGCCCGTGCTCAAGGATCTGCCGTTCCAGTACGCCGACTTCGCCGATTGGCAGCGCGACTGGATGGCGGCGGGCGAGGAGGCGCGGCAACTGGACTACTGGCGCGGTCAGCTCGGCGACCAGCAGCCGGTGCTGGAGTTGCCGAGCGACCGGCCGCGCCCGGCGTTGCAGAGCAGCGTCGGGGCACGCCTCGAGGTCGCGTTCGAGCCGACCTTGCTGATAGCGCTCAAGGCGCTTGCCCGGGAGCAGGGCGTGACCCTGTTCATGTTGTTGCTGGCTTCGTTCCAGACCCTGCTGCATCGCTACTCGGGCCAGGCCGATATCCGTGTCGGCGTGCCGATCGCCAACCGCACCCGCGTGGAAACCGAGGGCCTGATCGGCTTCTTCGTCAACACCCAGGTGCTCAAGGCCGAGTTCGAGCCACAGGGTACCTTTGGCCAACTGCTGGCCCAGGTCAAGCAGGCGGCGCTGGGTGCCCAGGCGCATCAGGACCTGCCGTTCGAGCGCCTGGTGCAGGCCCTGCAGCCCGAGCGCAGCCTCAGCCACAGTCCGTTGTTCCAGGTGCTCTACAACCACCAGAGCGAACGCAAGGGGGTGGTGCGCCAAGTGCCGGGCCTGCATATCGAAGGCCTGGACAGCGGCGGTCATGGCGCCCAGTTCGACCTGGCGCTGGACACCGTTGAAGGTGAAGAAGGCCTGCGGGCGGCCCTGACCTATGCCACCGCGCTGTTCGATGTCGCCACCGTCGAGCGTATGGCCGCGCACTGGCGCAACCTGCTGCGGGCAATTGTCCAGGAGGGCGTGGCCCAGCGCATTGCCGACCTGCCGCTGCTGGATAGCCAAGAGCGCCAGTGCATCCTGCACCACTGGAGCCGTATCGACGGCGTTTACCCGGACGCGCCCTGCGTCCACGAGCGGATCGCCGCCCAGGCCCGGGCGACCCCCGAGGCCACGGCGCTGATCTTCGGCGAGGAGCAGTTGACCTATGCCGAGCTGGAGCGCCGGGTCAACCGCCTGGCCCACCAACTGCGGGCGCTCGGCGTCGGCCCGGAAGTGCCGGTGGGCATCAGTGTGGATCGCGGACTGGAGATGGTGGTCGGCTTGCTGGCGATCCTCAAGGCCGGCGGCGCCTACGTGCCGCTGGACCCGGAGTTCCCCCGCGAGCGCCTGGCCTACATGATACGGGACAGCGGTATCGAGCTGTTGCTCTGCCAGGCTCATCTGCTGGCACGCTTGCCGCTGGCGGCATCGCTGCGCACGCTGTGCCTGGACCCGGTCGAAGACGGGTCGCCAGGCCCAGGTGACGAAGCACCGGTCAGTCTCGTGCGGCCGCACAACCTGGCCTACATCATCTACACCTCCGGTTCCACCGGCCAGCCCAAGGGCGTGGCCATCGACCACGCGGCCCTGAGCGCCCATAGCCACGTCGCCATCGAGTATTTCCGCCTGCGACCCGAGGACCGCGTGCTGCTGTTCTCCACCCTCAATTTCGACGGCTTCGTCGAGCAGCTGTTCCCGGCCCTGTGCCACGGCGCGGCGGTTGTGGTACGTGGCAACGAGGTCTGGGACAGCGCCACCTTCCACCGTGAAGTGCTGCGCTCGGGGATCACCGTGGCGGACCTGAGCACCGCCTACTGGTACCTGCTGGTGCAGGAATTCAGCCGCCAGGTACCGAGGGACTTCGGCCCGCTGCGCCAGGTCAGCGCCACCGGCGAGGCCATGCCGCCGGAAGGCCTCGAACTGTGGAAGCAGGCGGGGCTGGGCCATGTGCGCCTGCTCAATACCTACGGCCCGACGGAAACCACTATCAGCGCCAGCTACCTGGAGTGTGACGCGTATGTTCGCGGTGAACTGCCCAAACCGTTGTCGATGCCGATCGGCCGACCGCTGGGGGGCCGGCGCATGTATATCCTCGACAGCGATTTCACCCCGGCGGTCCAGGGCGCCACGGGCGAGTTGCTGATCGGCGGCGCCTTGCTGGCCCGCGGGTATCACCGCCGTGCAGCGTTGACCGCCGAGCGCTTTATCCCCGACCCGTTCGCCGAGCAGGGCGGCGGCCGTTTGTACCGGACCGGCGACCTGGCCCGCTACCGCGACGCCGGGCTGATCGAATACGCCGGGCGCCTCGACCATCAGGTCAAGATCCGTGGTTTCCGTATTGAACTGGGTGAGATCGAAGCGCGCCTGCAACAGCATCCGCAGGTGCGCGAAGCGCTGGTGGTGGCTGTCGACGGCCCGTCCGGCAAGCAGTTGGCGGCCTATCTGCTGCCCGCCGATCCGGCCTTGCACGACACCCCGCGGCTTTTGCGCGAGGCCCTGCGCGACGATCTCAAGGCCAACCTGCCGGACTATATGGTCCCGGCGCACTGGGTGGTGCTCGACGCCTTGCCGATGACCCCCGGCGGCAAGCTGGACCGCAAGGCCCTGCCCAAGCCGGACCCGAGCGCCTGGCAGCAGGCCTATGCAGCCCCGCGCAGCGAGCGCGAACAGCAACTGGCGGCGATCTGGGCGCAGGTGCTGCAGGTCGAGCGGGTCGGCCTGGACGACAACTTCTTCGAGCTGGGCGGGCATTCGTTGCTGGCCGCCCAGGTGATCTCCAGGATCCATTCGGGCCTGGGAATCGACATACCGCTGCGGCTGATTTTCGAGAAACCTCAATTGAACGAGTTTGCACAGGCACTTGAAGGCAGCGGCCTTGCCCTGACCGATGACGGGCTGTCCGACATTGAACGCATGATGAACGATATGGCGGAGGCTTGAGATGGAGACCACCACGGCACAACGGATTGCCCGGCGTTTCGTCGGCCTGCCCCTGGACCAGCGCCGACAGATCCTGGAAAAAATGCAGGCCAGCGGGCAGAGCTTCAGGCTGCTGCCGATCGCCGTCACCCGGCACGAGGTCCCGCGTATTCCGCTGTCCCATGCCCAGCAGCAGATGCTGATTCTCTGGCAACTGGAGCCGCGCAACAGCGCCTACAACGTACCGATGGCCGTGCGCTTGAGCGGCGGGCTGGATGAGCCGGCGCTGGGCCGGGCCCTGGAGCAACTGGTGCGGCGGCATGAAAGCCTGCGCACGCGCTTTGTCTCGGTGGACGGTGTGTTTCATCAGGAGATTCTTGAGCAGTCTGGGGTGAACCTGGTGCGGGTCGATGTCTTGGCGACTGGCACCGACAGCGTCGAGGAGCACCTCAAGAGCTTGGTCCGCGCCGAGTTGAGCGCGCCGTTCGACCTGTTGCAAGGGCCATTGCTGCGGGTCAGGCTGTTCCGCCTGGGCGAAGCAGAGCACGTGCTGACCCTGTGCATGCACCACATCATTTCCGACGGTTGGTCGGGGGAGGTGCTGGTGCGTGAGTTCATCCGTTTCTACCAGGGGCCGCGTCTGGAGCTACCGGCGCTGCCGATCCAGTACGCCGACTTCGCCATCTGGCAACGGGCCTGGCTCGAAGCCGGCGAGGGCGAGCGCCAGCTGGCGTATTGGAAAGCCCAGCTGGGCGACGAACATCCGCTGCTGGAACTGCCCCTGGACCACGAGCGCCCGGCGCACCCGAGCTACCGTGGCGCCATCGTCCACAGCGACCTGACAGCGGCCCTCTCGGCACAACTCAAGAGCCTGGCGCGGCAGAACGGCCAGACCCTGTTCATGCTCAGCCTCGCGGCGCTGGCCGTGGTGCTTTCGCGCTACAGCGGCCAGGCCGATATCCGCATCGGCGCGCCGAATGCCGGACGCAGCCGCGAAGAACTGGAAGGGTTGATCGGCTTCTTTGTCAACACCCAGGTCCTGCGGGTACAGGTGGATGAGCGCGTCACCTTCCAGCAACTTCTGGAACAGGTGAAACAGGTGGTGAGCGGCGCCCAGTCCCATCAGGAGTTGCCTTTCGAACAACTGGTGGAAGCCCTGGCCCCGGAACGCCACCTCGGTCACAACCCGCTGTTCCAGGTCAAGATCAACCAGAACGTGCTGGCCGCCGCCAGCGCCGGGGACAAGGCCCACGACCTGAGCGTCGAAGCCTTCGCCATCGACGTCACCGATGCGCGCTTCGACCTGGCCCTGGATTTCACCGACACCGCGCAAGGGATCGAGGCCGGCTTCACCTATGCCACCGACCTGTTCGAGGCCGCGACCATCGAGCGCCTGGCCGCGTCCTGGCGCCAGGTACTGGAGCAACTGGCGCACGCCGCTGAGCAGCCGCTGCTGGCACAACCCGCTGGCGCCGCCCGGGCCATCGAGCACCGGACAGCGCCATGGCCCTTTACGGATTTCCTCGCACTCTGGGAACAGGGGCGGCGGATCGGGCATGGCCGGCCGGCGTTGCATGCCGCCGGTCAAGCGATCGACTACGACGAACTGGAACGCCGCTCCAACCGACTGGCGCACTATCTGCGGGCCCAGGGCCTGGGTCGCGGTGATGTGATCGCCCTGTGCCAGGAGCGTTCCTTCGAGTGGGTGGTCGGGCTGCTCGCCGTGCTGAAGACCGGCGCGGTCTACCTGCCGCTGGATACGGCGCAACCGCGCGAACGTTTGCAGCAACTGCTCAAGGACAGTGCCGCCACGCTGCTGATGCATGCGCCGGGCGATGCCAAGTCGGCCGGCCTGGGCATCTGCCCGGTGCTGGCCCATGACCCCGGACAATGGGCCGATTGCGCTGCCGAGCCCCTGGCGATCCGGGTCCTGCCGGAGCAGCCGGCCTATATCATCTACACCTCCGGTTCCACCGGGCAGCCCAAGGGTGTGCTGATCAGCCACCGGGCCCTGGCGAATTACGTGCAGGCCTTGTTGCAACGCCTGGACCTGGCGTCCGGGGCGAGCCTGGCGCTGGTCTCGACCATTGCCGCCGACCTCGGGCACACCCAGCTGTTCGGTGCGCTGGCGTCCGGTCGCCCGCTGCATCTGATGGCCGCCGAACACGCCTTCGATCCCGACGGCTTCGCCGCCTATATGGCCGAGCACCGGGTGGATGTGCTGAAAATCGTCCCGAGCCATTTGCAGGGCCTGTTGCAGGCCGCGCGGCCGGCGGACGTGCTGCCCCGGCAATTGCTGGTCCTCGGCGGCGAGGCCAGCCCCTGGGCGCTGATCGAGCAGATCCGGCGCCTGGCGCCGGAGTGTCGCATCGTCAACCACTACGGGCCGACGGAAACCACCGTGGGTATCCTGACCCATGAAGTCCAGGCGCGCCTGGCGGGTTGCCGCACGGTGCCGGTGGGGTGGCCGCTGGCCAATGCCCAGGCGCGGGTGCTGGATGCCTGGCTCAACCCGGTGGCGGAACGCGTCGCCGGTGATCTGTACCTGGGTGGTGCCGGCCTGGCCCAGGGTTATCTGGGACGGGCGGCAATGACCGCCGAACGTTTTGTGCCCGATCCCGAGTCGCTGCACGGCGAGCGTCTGTACCGTGCCGGCGACCGCGCGCGGCTAAGCGACGGGTGGGTGGAGTACCTCGGTCGGGCCGACGATCAGGTGAAGATTCGCGGCTACCGGGTCGAGCCCGGTGAAGTCGCGCAGGTGCTGCAAGGCCTGGACGACGTACGCGAGGCGGTGGTCCTGGCCCTGCCGCTGGACAGCGATGCTTCGCGCCTGCAACTGGTCGCCTATTGTGTTCCCGAAGCCGGCACCGAACTGGCAGTCGAGACCTTGCGCCAATCCTTGCTGGCCGAACTGCCGGAGTACCTGGTGCCGGCGCATATCGTCGCCCTCGAACGCCTGCCGCTGACCGCCAACGGCAAGCTCGACAAACGTGCGCTGCCCAAACCGGGTGTCGCCGGCAAGCGTTACACCGCGCCGGTCGGCGAGATCGAAGAAAAGCTCGCGGCGGTCTGGGCCGATGTGCTCAAGCTGGAGCGGGTCGGCAGCAGCGACAACTTCTTCGAACTGGGCGGCGATTCGATCCTCAGCTTGCAGATCATCGCCCGGGCCAAGCGCCAGGGCATCAAGTTGAGCCCCCGGCAGTTGTTCGAGAAACAGACCATCGGCCAACTGGCGACGGTGGCCCGGCTGATCGAGAAGAAGGCCGAGGTGGTCGAGGTGGTCCAGGGCAGCCTGCCGCTGCTACCGATCCAGGCACGGTTTTTCGAGCTGGAGATCCCCCAGCGTCAGCACTGGAACCAGGCATTGATGCTTGAGCCGTCGACGACCCTGGAGCCGGAACACCTGCGCAATGCCTTGCACATGCTGATCGAGCGGCACGAGGCCCTGCGCCTTGGTTTCGAGCAGCGGGACGGCGTTTGGCAGGCGAGCTTCGGCACGGGCGTCGCGATTGATCCGTTGTGGGTGCACGAACTCGACGATCCGGCGCGCCTGCGCGAACTGGCCGACGAAGCCCAGCGTAGCCTCGACCTGAAGCAGGGACCGCTGTTGCGCGCCCTGTTGGTCAACCTGCCGCAAGGGCAGCGCCTGCTGCTGGTGATTCATCACCTGGCGGTGGACGGGGTGTCGTGGCGCGTGTTGCTCGAAGACCTGCAACAGGCCTATACCGCCCTGGCGGCGGGGCGCTCGCCAGTCCTGGCGCCGCGCAGCAGTTCGCTCAAGGCCTGGGCCGAGCACTTGCAAGCTTATGCCCGTGGCCCGCTGCTCAAGGCTGAACGCAACTACTGGTTGCAGAGCCTCGGGCACGCGGAAGGCCAACTGCCCCGGGATAACCCGCTGGGGGCCAATACCCGGCGCCAGGTCCGTCATGCCCGTTCCTGCCTGAGCAAGGACCTCACCCAACAGCTGTTGAAAGTAGCCCCGGCGGCCTATCGGACCCAGGTCAACGACCTGCTGCTGACTGCCCTGGCCCGGGTGCTGTGTGCCTGGAGCGGGCAGGCGTCGGCGTTGATCCAGCTGGAGGGCCACGGTCGCGAGGACCTTTTCGAGGACCTCGACCTGAGTCGCACGGTGGGCTGGTTCAGCAGCCTGTTTCCCCTGCGGCTGACGCCATGCGCCGAGCTCGGGGCGAGTATCCGCCGCATCAAGGAGCAATTGCGCGCGGTGCCGAACAAGGGCATCGGCTACGGGATCCTGCGTTACCTGGGCGATGCCGGGACGGTCGCGGCGTTGCAAGCGTTGCCCGAAGCCCGGGTGACCTTCAATTACCTGGGCCAGTTCGATGCGCAGGCCGGCCCTGGCGAGCGCGTGCTGTTGATGCCGAGCGCCGATGACTGCGGCGCGAGCCAGAACGAGGACGCACCGCTGGGTAACTGGCTGAGCCTCAATGGCCAGGTCTACGACGGCCGGTTGCAATTGGACTGGAGCTTCAGTGGCGAGGTCTATCACGCCGAAACCATCGAGCGCCTGGCGGCGGCGTACGAGCAGGCGCTGGCTGAAGTGATCGGCCATTGCCTGCGCGACGAGCACCACGGCGTGACCCCGTCGGACTTCCCGCTGGCGGGCCTGGACCAGGCGCAACTGGATCGCCTGCCGGTGGCGGCGCGGGACATCGAGGATGTCTACCCGCTGTCGCCGATGCAGCAGGGCATGCTGTTCCACAGTCTGTCGGCACCGGCCTCGGGCAACTACCTGAACCAGATGCGGGTCGATGTGACGGGGCTCGACGTCCCGCGTTTCCGTGCCGCCTGGCAGGCCGCTATCGAGCGTCACGAGGCGCTGCGGGCGCGCTTTGCCGAAGGCCGCGGGCAGCCTTTGCAGGTGATCCGTAAAACCGAGGTCCTGGCCTTTGCCGAAGAGGATCTGCGCGGTCGCGACGGGCTTGAAGCGCTATTGGCCGAACTGGCCGAAGCGGATCTGCGGCGCGGCTTTGACCTGGCGGGTGAGCCGCTGTTGCGCTTGACTGTATTGCGCACCGCGGAACGAGGTCATCACCTGATCTACACCAACCACCATATCCTGCTGGACGGCTGGAGCAGTGCGCGGCTGTTGGGCGAGGTGCTGGAGCACTACAACGGACACATCGTGACGCCGCCGGGCAGCCGCTTGTGCGACTATATCCAGTGGCTGCAACGCCAGGACAGCGACGCTGATCAGCGCTTCTGGCGCGAGCAGATGGCGGCCTTCGACGAGCCGACCCGCCTGGTGCAGGCGTTCAAGGCCGGTGGTGTGGTGAACGCCGTTGGTCATGGCGAACATCGCCAGAGCCTCGATGCGGCGCGGACCCTGCACCTGGGCGAGTTCGCCCGCGAGCAGCGGGTGACCCTCAACACCCTGCTGCAGGCGACCTGGCTGTTGCTGCTGCAACGCTACACCGGCCAGCGCAGCGTCACCTTAGGCGCCACGGTGTCCGGGCGTCCGGCGGACCTGCCCGGTGTCGAGGAACAGTTGGGCCTGTTTATCAACACCCTGCCGGTGCTGGGCAGTCCGGGGCCGGAGCTGCGGGTCGGCGACTGGCTGCAACAGGTTCAGGCGCGCAACCTGGCCTTGCGCGAGCACCAGCACACCCCGCTGTACGACATCCAGCGCTGGGCCGGCTGGAGCGGCGAAGCGCTGTTCGACACCTTGCTGGTGTTCGAGAACTATCCGACCTCGCAGGTCCTGGAGCAGGGCGCGGACAACGGGTTGGCCTTCAGCGACTTGCAGAGCCGGGAACAGACGCACTATCCGCTGACCCTGGTGGTGGAGGTGGGCGAGGTCATGTCAGTGGACTACCGCTACGCCCGACAACAGCTTTCGGATGCGGCAGTGGCGCAACTGGCCGGGCATTTCGAGCACCTGCTGCTGGCCTTGGCCGGCTCGGCCGAACAGCGCCTCGGCGAACTGCCGATGCTCGCTGAGGCCGAGACGCGGCAGACGCTGCGGGAATGGAACCGGACCCAGGCCGACTATCCGGCCCCCGGGTGCCTGCACCGCCTGATCGAGGCCCAGGTGCGGCGTTCGCCCGAGGCGCCGGCGCTGCTGTTCGACGGACAACAGTTGAGTTATCGCCAGCTCAATGGCCGGGCCAACCAGCTGGCTCATCGTCTGCGCGAGCGCGGAGTGGGGCCGGATGTGCTGGTGGGCATCGCCGCCGAGCGCAGCCTGGAGATGGTGATCGGCCTGTTGGCGATCCTCAAGGCCGGCGGCGCCTATGTGCCGCTGGACCCGGAGTATCCTCGCGAACGCCTGGCCTACATGATCGAGGACAGCGGCATCGAGCTGCTGCTGACCCAGCGTCATCTGCTCGAGACCCTGCCGATCCCGGAGCACGTGCAGTGCTTGTGCCTGGATGTTGCCGAGCCGGTGGCTGCCTGTGAGGACAATCCGCGCAACCTGACCTTGCCGGACCATCTGGCCTATGTGATCTACACCTCGGGTTCCACCGGGCGGCCGAAGGGCGCCGGCAACAGTCATCGGGCGTTGTACAACCGCCTGGCCTGGATGCAGAAGGCCTACGCCCTGCAAGCCCAGGATACGGTCCTGCAAAAGACCCCGTTCAGTTTCGATGTGTCGGTCTGGGAGTTCTTCTGGCCGCTGCTGAGCGGCGCGCGCCTGGCCATTGCCAGGCCCGGGGAGCACCGCGATCCGCAACAGCTGATGGACAACATCGAGGGTTATCAGGTCAGTACCCTGCATTTCGTGCCGTCGATGTTGCAGGTGTTCATGGCCGGGCTGGACGTGGAGCGCTGCCGCAGTATTCGACGCCTGGTCTGCAGTGGCGAGGCGCTGCCGGCCGAGTTGGCCCAAGAGGTGTTGAAGCGTCTGCCCCGGGCGGCGCTGTACAACCTCTATGGTCCGACCGAAGCGGCCATCGACGTGACTCACTGGACCTGCACGGCCGACGACAAGTTGAGCGTGCCGATTGGCCGACCGATCGACAACCTCAAGAGCCATGTGCTGGACAATGGCCTGCTGCCGGCGGCATTCAGTGCCGCTGGCGAGCTGTATCTCGGTGGCGTCGGGCTGGCGCGTGGTTATCACTGCCGTCCGGCGCTGACCGCCGAGCGCTTTGTCCCGGACCCGTTCGACGAGCACGGTGGCCGCCTGTATCGCAGCGGCGACCTGGCCCGGTATCGCGATGAGGGGGTGATCGAGTACGCCGGACGTCTCGATCATCAGATCAAGATTCGCGGCTTGCGCGTGGAATTGGGCGAAATCGAGGCCCGCCTGCAGGAGCACCCGGGCGTGCGCGAAGCCAATGTCATCGATATCGACGGGCCGCTGGGCAAGCAGCTGGTGGCGTATCTGGTGCCGCTCGAACCCGATCTGGTCGACGCCGGGCCGTTGGCGCAAGGCCCGTTGCGTGAAGCGCTCAAGGCGCATCTCAAGGCGCGGTTGCCGGAGCATATGGTGCCGGCTCATCTGGTGCTGCTGGAGTGCATGCCGCTGAGCCCGAACGGCAAGCTGGAGCGCCGTGCCTTGCCGGCGCCGGATGTGAATGCCGCGGGGCCGCTCTACCGGGCCCCGCGTACCGAGCTGGAGCAGCGTCTGGCGGTGATCTGGGCGCAGGTGCTGGAGGTCGAGCGGGTCGGGCTGGATGACAATTTCTTCGAGCGCGGCGGTCACTCGCTGCTGGTCATTGCGCTGGTCGGGCGCCTGCGCGAAGCGTTCGAGGTGACGATCAAGTTGCATGACTTCCTGTTGCTGCCGAACCTGGAAGCGCTGGCGGATTTCCTGCGGGAAGGGCAGGCGCGGGTCAAGTCGCCGGTGATCGCCATGAATGCCTGCCGTAATGAGCGCAGTCCGCTGTTCTGCCTGCCGCCGGGCGGCGGCGGGGCCTACGCCTACTACCCGTTGGCCGGGGCGCTGGGCAATCAGCGCCAGGTCTATGGGCTGGTCAACAAGAGTTATGTGGTGCCGGGCTGGTTCGACGAGTCCTGGGACGGCATGGTGGCGTACTACCTGGAGCAGATCCGCGCTACGCAGCCGCACGGGCCTTACAACCTGTTGGGGTGGTCGTTGGGTGGGGCATTGGCCATCGAGGTCGCCCATCGTCTTGAGCAGGCGGGTGAACCGGTGGGCTTTGTCGGGCTGGTGGATTCGCTCATGCCCCGGGGGGGCGAGGGGTGTGGCGTCGAACCTGAAACGGAGGCTGATGCGCCAGTCGAGGAGCCTGGGTTGCATGGCCCGTTGTTGAGCAGCCTGTTGGCCTTTGTGCCGGGGCTTGATGAAACGACGGCGCTGGGTTTCCTGGAACAGGCACGTGCCAGCTTGAGTGACGAGCAGGCGGTGGTCGAGCGGGTGATCGAGCAGGTGGCCGAGCTAGGTGGCGTGAGTGTCGAGCGCTTGCGCGAGATTCATCGCGATATCGCGCTACAGGATGAGATCGAGACCGGGTATCGCTTGCTGCATGCCAATGCCCTGTTGAGCGAGGCTTTCAGCCTGAAGCCGTTGTCGGTGAAGGTCGATTGCTGGTGGGCGGCGGGGAGTCGCAGCGCCGCGCAGATCCGCGACGCCGAGCTGCGGTTGTTGCGCGAGTGTGCGGTCAACGGCCTGGCGGGGTCCCGGGTGTTGGCGGAGAACCATGACAGCGTGATCTTCAGCCCGGTGCTGTTGAATGCGCTGCTGGAGTGCCTGGCCGGGCGATAAGGTCGGCGCACGATCTTTGTAGCAGCGGTGTTGCCCCTAGGCTTTTTTATACACACATGCCTGGCGGGTTGCCCCGCCAGGCCGCTTCCAGGATCAGAAGTCCGCGCGGACAGTCAGCATATAGGTGCGTGGATCACCATAGTAGTTGCCACGACCCAGTTCACCGATTGATTTGTAGTAGGCCCTGTTGAAGACGTTTTTCACATCCAGGCCGACTTTCCAGTTCTTGTCGACCTTGTATGACGCCAGCGCATCCCAGACGGCACGTCCGCCGTTGGACTCGGGGGCCCCGAGAGTATCAGTGGAATAACCGCTCTGTGCCGAAACACCACCGCCTACGGTCAGACGATTCCAGTCGCCAGGCAGGTTGTAGGTGGTAGAGGCGCGCAGCAGATGCTTGGGTGTCTGGTAGTCGGTCGGACCGCCACTGCTTTTGCTGGTGATATCGAAGGTGTAGCCGGCCGCCACTTGCCAGCCCGTCAGCACTTCCCCGCTGGCTTCCAGTTCAAACCCCTTGCTGCGTTGGATATCGCCGTTGGTGTAGCAATATTGGTCGGCATTGAGGGGGCATACGACGTTCTCGTCCGGATTCGCCAAGGCCACGTTTTTCTGTTTGATGTAGAACAGCGCCGCCGAGACGTTCAGACGACCGTCATACAGCTCACCCTTGATCCCGGTTTCATAGTTGCTGCCAATGGCCGGCTCCAGCAGGGTGCCGGATTGAGTGCGCAAATCGCTCTGTGGTTCGAAGATTTCGGCGTAGCTGGCGTACCACGACCACTGCGGGTTGAAATCGTAGATGAGACCGGCAAAGGGCGTGAACTCATGGTCCTGCCGGTTGGCGGCCCTGATGCCATTGAGCATGTTCTTGGTTTCATACTCATACCAGCTCAGACGCCCACCCAACACCAGGCTCAGCGGTTCCGAGAGGTGCAAGCGAGTATTGGCATACACGCCGTAGCGCCGGGCATTGTCGTCATTGATGCCGGTCCAGCCGGTGAACGCCGGTTTGTCGATGAGATCAGGATCAGGGTCGAACACATTGATCGGAGCCGTTACGTTCTTATCGAAGGTCTTGCTGTGGCGCTCCTGGTTCGACCAGTTGGCGCCGAGCAGTACGCTGTGCTCCAGGCCAAAGGCATTGAAGTTGCCGGAAATATTGCTGTCCAGGCCGATGTTCTCGACCACGTCTTCACGGAACAGCACCTGGTAGCGCGTTGGTCCGGCCAGGGTCAGCGGATCGACTGAGCCACGACTGTTCGCAATCTGCTGGCTGAATCCACCCTCGGTGCGGGTGATCGAGGTCTTGCTCTTCCAGTCATCGTTGAAACGATGTTCCAGATCCGCGAAGAGTTCAGTCTGTTGGGTGTCGTGATAGGCCCAGTTCTGTGCCAACGAGGTCGAGCGTGATACGCCCAGGGGCTTGCCGTCACTGTAGCGAGGCAGGCCGAAGACCGAGTAACCGTTGGTCCTGCTGGTCTGGTTGCGCAGGCCCACGGCCAGGGTGGTGGCATCATCCAGGTCGGCTTCGACAATGCCGTAGAACACCGGCTTGCGGCTGCTGGCGTAGTCGACGAAGTAATCGCGCGTTTCATAGGCGGTGACTATGCGGCCACGCAAGGTGCCGCTGTCGTTCAGGCGGCTGGTGCCGTCCAGGTCCACGCGATAGAAGTCATCCGAGCCGATGCGGGTGGTGATCGAGTAGTGGGGATCGGCCGTCGGGCGCTTGCGCACCAGGTTGACCGCACCGCCCGGATTACCATTGCCCACCAGCATACCGGCGGCGCCACGAAGGATTTCCACGCGGTCATACACTGCGGTGTCAGGTGTCATCCAGCCAGTAGGGCTGTAGCTCAGGCCGGGCACGCCGTCGACCATATAGGCGTCGGCACCCAACTCGAAACCCCGGGAGTTGTACTGGTTGTCGCCGAAGTTACGCGTCTGCAGGGTAATGCCGGTGGCCTGGTCCATCACCTGGTCGAGGGCGGTGAGGTTCTTGTCGTCCATCTGCTGGCGAGTCACCACTGTGACCGACTGTGGGGTTTCGCGCAGGGTCTGGGCGGTCTTGCCGATGGTCACCGCGCCGCTGGTGTAGGAACCGGTGCCGTCGGTGTTGCTGCCCAGGGCCTGGCCACTGACGTTGGTGGCGGCCAGGGTCAGGCCCGAGCCCTTGGCGGCGGCAGTGTCGCTCAGGGTCAGGGTGTCGCCCTGCAGGTTGTAGTCGACACCAGTGTCTTTGAGCAACTCGCTGGCGGCCTGGCCTGGAGTGAACAGGCCCTTGACCGGCGCACCGCGCAAACCCTGGACCCGCTCTGGATTGTAGAGAATCTGGATATTGCCCTGGCGCCCGAGCTCCCGCAGGGCGGCGCCCAATGGCTGGGCGCCGATGTTGAATTCGAACTCCTGAGCCTGGACCTGCGCGGCCAGGGGCAGTGCCAGCGCCATCCCCATGACGGCCAGCGACGGTGGCGAGCAGAACAACTGGCGAACCAGCAACGCTTTGCTCAAGGGTGTGAGGCGGTGTTGTTTTGGCATTGTGTCTGCTCTTGTCTATAAACTGCTGGAAAAGCGAGTGAGAATTTTTTGCATTTGAAATGAAGACGTACGGGATCGACAAAGACGGAAAAGAAAAGTGGAAAAAAAGCGCCAAGGAGGGGCTTTCTGTGGGGGCCAGCCTGCTGGCGACGGCGGCCTTGAGGGCGATGTCAGGCTTGAAGGGCAATCGCCGGCAAGCCGGCTCCCGCACGGGACGAGGGTGTTACGAGAAGGCGTTCTCGGCGAAAGCCTGCTGTGCCTCGCGGCGCTCGACCTTGATCTGCCCGGCGTGCATCCGCACCAACTGGTCGGCCACCGGGAAGTAGCGGTCGTCGTGGGAAATCACGATGATTGTCTTGCCCTGCTGGCGCAGTTCGGGCAGCAGCTCGGTGTAGAACACCCGGCGGAAGGCCGGGTCCTGGTCGGCGGCCCATTCGTCGAACACCAGCACCGGACGCTGGTCGAGCCAGGCATTGATCAGCGCCAGGCGCTTGCGCTGGCCGGTGGACAGGTCGGTGGTGGTGAAGCGCCCGTCACGGATGCTGACCTTGTGGGCGATGTCCAGGCGTTCCAGGTACTTGAGCGATTCCGCAGGCAGCAGGTCGTCGCCCTGGAGCACTTCGTCGAACAGGTAGTAGTCGGCAAAGATGGTGGTGAACAACTGCCGGTAATCATCCAGGCCCTCGGCAGTCACCGCCTGGCCGTTGAGGCGCACCTCGCCCTGTTGTGGGCGGTACAGCCCGAGCAGCAGCTTGATCAGGGTGGTCTTGCCGCAGCCGTTCTCGCCGACGATAAAGAGTATCTCGCCTTGCTTGATGGTCAGGTTCAGCGGCCCGAGGTGAAAGGCCTGGCTGCCTTCGACCTGCGGGTAGTCATAACGCAGTTGGTGCAGTTCGATGCTGTGCAGCGGCGCCGCGGCGGCCTGGCGGTCCTCGATCAGCAGGTGCGGTTCCGGCGAGGAGAACTGCCAGGACAGTTCGGCGATCCGGCGCAAGGCGATTTGTGCGCGGCTGATGATCGGCAGGGTGTTGATCAGGCGTTCCAGCGGGCCTTTCATATACAGCATGACCAGCACGAAGCCGCCCAACACGGTGCGCTCGCTGCCGGGCCAGAGTGCCTGGAAGGTGATGGCGATACCGATTACGGCGAAAAACAGCATCGAGCCGAAGGTTTCCGCGCTGACGAAGATATTCGCCGCACGGATATTGGCCCGGCAGATCCGCTCGGTGGTGCCGTGGATCTGTTCATCGTGCATGTACTGGCGCCGCTTGCGCTGGATCCGCAGCTCCTTGGCCCCGGCCGAGATCGCCTGGTAGTGCTTCTGCAATTCGTCTTCGCCGTCGCGGGCGGCAAGGATGCTGCGCATGCCGTAGCGATGGGCCAGCCATTGCGCGCCGGAGCCGATGAGCACGGTGAGCACGGTCAGCAGCAGGATCTGCCAGGAGAGCAGGGCCAGGTAGGACAGGCAGCCAAGGGTCACGGTAAAGGCGATCACCATCGGTGCCACCGACAGGGCGAAGGTGCTCAGGGTGCTGACGTCGCCGAGCAGCACCGGAATCAGCCGGTGGGCGCGATAGCGTTCGAGTTGCTCGATGGGCGCCACCAGCACCTGGGCGGCCAGTTCGCGGCGCAGGCGCGCGACTACCTGTTGGCCGACGTAGTTGGTCAGCAGGTTGGACCCGGTGGAACAGGCCAGGGTCAGCAGGCACAGGCCGGCGAACAGCAGGGCCGTATGGCGATCGGGCCCGGTGGCGGCATTCATGGCGTTGTTGACGGTGGCCAGCAGGCCGGTGACGCTGAGGCCGCTGACGATCCCCGATACGGCCGAAAGCACGACCAGCAGCCAGAATGGTTTGAGGATCCTGAAGGTTTCCCGGGCGAGACTTGGGGCGGGGAGGGGCATGGGGGCTACTCGTGAAGGGGCTGTGGAAGCGGGCGCCCCGAAGGCGCCTTGAACTCTGTAGACGAGTCGATCGGGCCAGGATTTAGGGCGCTGCGCTCCTACAGGGGGGCACGGGGGCTTTCAGAGTTCGCGGGCGACGCGAAAGCCCAGCCAGTCGCCACGGGTGATGGCACTGCGTTCGTTGCGATTGCCCGAGCGCGAGAACACCGGCGCTTCGGTCCAGTCATTGCCGCGAATCACCCGGCGCTCTTCGCACTCCTGGCTGTCCAGGCGCGGACTGCCGTCGGCGGGCGCGCCGACATAGCTGTCGACGTAGCAATCCGCGGTCCATTCGTAGACGTTGCCGTGGCCGTCATACACGCCATAGGCGTTCGCCGGGAAGCTGCCGCCCGGCGAGGTGTAGCTGAAGCCGTCGGCCGGACCATAGGTGTTGGCGTGCTCGGCGATGCTGTAGCCCTTGTCCTTGTCGAACGGGAAGGGGAACGAACCGCTGCTGCCGCCGCGCACCGCGTATTCGCGTTGCGACTCGCTGAGCAGGTGGTATTTCCTCCCGGTCTTTTTCGACAGCCAGTCGGCAAAGGCCTGGGCTTCGTGGGCGTCCATGCACACCGCCGGTTGCCGCTCGCCCTGGGGGTAGCGCGGCTGGCCGGCCAGGCATTCGCGACCGGGACGGGTATCGCCATCCGGCATCTTGTAGCCGGTGTCACGGATATAGGCATTCCACTCGCCGCTGAGCACCTGGAAGCGGCTGACGGCGAAGGCCTTCTCGAAGGTCACCGGATGCATCGGGCCTTCATCCGCCTCGCGGCCGACTTCGTCCTCGGGGGTGCCCATGGTGAAGGTGCCGGCGGGCAGCACGACCATTTCCGGGCAATCCTTGCAGTCCTTGAACACCTTGCCCGGCAGCGGCGCGGTGGCGGCCAGGGCGGCGCCTGGCAATGCGACACATAAGGCCAACGCCAACCTGTAGGAGCAGAGCTTGCCCGCGAGGCTTCCGGCGGTTTCAAGGGGCTCTTCGCGGCGCTGCGGCGTCCCGACCAGCCCTGCTCCTGCGGTACGGTGCGTGGGGCTGATCCGCTGGGCGAAAAAAATCTTGTATACAAGCGCGGCACCCTTGTCGAGCAAGGTGCCGGGTCGAAGATGGAACAGATCTGCTTTCATCGAAATGCTCACTGAGAGAAAACGCAAAATGGAAAAGCTGTCGCTACAGTCGCCGACCCAGCAGCGCCATGAAACGCTCGATCTCGGCCTCGTTGTTGAGCAGGCCCGGCGCCGTCCGTACGAGCGGGCCGACATCGCGATCCACCGCATCGACCACTACCTTGTTCTGCATCAGGTAGGCGGCGACCTTGTCGCTGTCCTGGCCCTTGACCCGGAAGAAGCTGAAGCCGGCGGACAGTTCGGGGCTCATGGGGGTGACCAGCTCGATCCGCGAATCGGCTTGCAGGCGTTGCTTGAGATCGCTGTTGAGGGCACGGATGCGCGCCTGGACCTCGGCCTTGCCCAACTGCAGATGCAGCTCGAAAGCTTTGTCCAGCGCCCAGCGATGTTCGAAGGCGTGGTAGCCGCCGGGGCTCATGGAGGTGGCGAAGTCAGTGTCCTCGGAGAAGGTCGGCAGCAGCGGCGTGACGTCCCTGAGCTGTTCTGAGCGGGCACAGACGATGCCGGTGCCACGTGGGCCGAACATCCACTTGTGGGTGCCGGCGATAAAGAAGTCGCAGTGCATGTCCGGGAAATCGAGGTTTTCCACGCCGAAACCGTGCACGCCGTCGACCACGTAGAGGATCCGCTCCTTGTCGTCGCGCGCGCGGTTATGCTCCGCGACCAACTGGCCGATCTGTCCGATCGGCAGTTTCACCCCGCTGCCCGATTGCACCCAGGTCATGCCGAGCACCCGGGTTTCCGGTCTGATCGCCCGGTCGATATTGCCGATCACCTCGTCGACCGAAACCAGTGCCGGGTCCTTGAACAGGCTGATCTTGCGCACCCGGGTGCCTTCGCGCTCGCTGCGCAGGCGCAAGATATTGCGGGTTGAATAGTGTTCGTGTTCGGTGCTGAGGATTTCCTGGTCGGGGCGCACATGAATGCCGCCGTAGATCATCGCCAGGCCCTCGGTGGTGCTGCCGGTCAGGGCAATCTGTCCGGGCTCGGCCTTGAGGTAGCGCCCGGCGGCCAGGCGGACCTGGGCCTCGCGTTTCCAGGTTTCCTGCAGGTCCCAGTCCATGGCCAGGCCCGGATTGCGGTCGATGGCGGCGCGGTGCAGTTCGATGGCCTCGCGCACGGGCTTGGGGTGGGAGGTCACCAGGAAGTTGGAAAAGTGCAGGTAGCCGGGGTCCTGGTCGAACAGCTGGCGCAACCTGGCCCACTTGTCCGTGGACAGCACGGGGTTCGCGAGCGTGGCGGGAGTCGTGACCGGGCCGGCGGCCAACGCATTCAGGCTGGCGCCCAGGGGCAGGCCGGCAGCGAGTACGCCGGCCTGCTTGAGAAAGGTTCTGCGATCGGTCATGGGCAATTCACTGGCGCGAGAGTGTGGCGGTGGGTGGCGCGGTGCCGGGGCGGGCGGCTTTGCGCACCTGGTCCCAGACCCGCAGGAAGTTGCCGCCCCAGAGCTTGGCGATATCGGCTTCGGAGTAGCCGCGTTCGAGCAGTTCGGCGGTGACGTTGCGCGCCTCGCTGACATCCTTGAAACCGTCGATGCCGCCGCCGTCGTTGAAGTCGGAACTGATGCCGACATGCTCGATGCCGATCTTCTTCACCGCATAGTCGATGGCGTTACCGAAGTCCTTGAGGTTGGCCTTGGGCTCTTCGTCGAGAATCGCGTAGAGGGCGCTGGCGTACTCGCCGAAGCGTTGTTCCGGCCAGATGCTGATGATCGGGTCGCCGGGCATCAGGGCCATGGCCAGGTTGGGCAGGGGCGGCAGGTCGAAACGCTTGCGCAGGCTGTTGAGCTTGTCCTGGGTGCGCTGGCTCAAGGGCCGCAGGTAGGCGGGAAAGGCCACGATCTGCACCACGCCGCCGCTGTTCCTGATCAGTTGCATTTCCTTGTCGCTGAGGTTGCGCGGGATATCCACCAGGGCACGGGGCGCCGAGTGCGAGGCGACCATCGGCGCCCGGCTCAGTTGGCTGACCTGCTCCAGGGCCTTGCTCGACATCTGCGAGACATCGATGATCACCCCCAGGTCGTTGAGGCGCCGCACCGCCTGCTGGCCGATCGCGGAGAGGCCATCGAGGGCGTCCGGGGTGTCGTTGAGGAACGGCAGCGGGCGTGAGGAGTCGGCCCAGTCGTTGTTGCCCACGTAGCTGAAACCGAACATACGCATGCCCCGCGCGGCCCACAGGTCCAGGCGATCGAGGTCGTGACCGAGGGGATAGGCGTTGAGCATGCTGATAAACACCGCGAACTTGCCTTCGCCGTGCAGGCGGCGCATATCGTCGGGGCTGTAGGCGATGCCGACACGGTTGGGGAAGTCGCGGACCAGGCCGCTGATGATCTGGTAGCGCACCTCCTGCTGTTTGCGCGCTTCCTCGACAAAACCGGCGGTGGGGTGGTGCGGGGCGTTCGGCCCGTTCCAGATTTCCGGCCAGCCGAACACCGTCAGCGCGGCGGCGGCAAGCCGTCCGCGAGCGGCCTTGGCCAGGTCGAACTGGCCCGGACCATCCTTGTCGGCTTCACGACCTTCAGTGCCGAAGGTCAGGGGCACGCTGATATGGCTGTCGAAGCTGATGATCCGTTCCTGAAGCTCGTCGGCCTGCTTCATGATCTTCAGCGAATAACCGGGGTTGGGCCACAGGTCCCAGCTCAGCCAGGCTGCGGCGGCGCAGAGTCCCAGGGCCAGCGGCAGGCCGACGTAGAGAGCCTTTTTCGAACGCGGTTTTATCATTGCCATCTCGTTGTGGTTTGCCGATCTTGCTATCTGGGAAGAACGGATGGCGCGCGTTCCAATTTAGGGCCGCCCGAGCCGCTAAATTTCCCCGCTGATGCAACGTTCTAGCTTGGATAAAGCCTGCTTCAGGGCTGACACAGGTAGGGCGATGACGATTTCTCGACGAGGCTTCATGGCGGGCCTGGCGCTCACGGGCGTGGCTGTTCCCGCGGCTTATTACGCGCAGCGCGAACTGACCCGGGACAGGGAACCCGTCACTCCGGGCGAGGCCACGGTCGATCTGCCCGACACCGCCGGCCAGCGCCTGGCCAACAACCTGCGCGGGGTCTGGAGCCTGCGCTTCGAAGGGCGCGACGCGGGCCTGGACGGCCTGCCGCTCGATGGCCTGGAACTGTTTATCGATATCGCCCCGCGTGGTCGCGGCCTGCGCGGGTTCATCGACACCGCGCAAGCGTTACGGGCTGATGGCGAACCCCGTTGGCGGCTGCTCGGTGACCTTGCCGAGAGCGCCGGCGCGCGGTTGTCCTGGCGCCTCAGCCAGGGCCGCGCGCAGATGCCGCTGTATGAGTTCAGCCTGGTCCTGGACGAAGTCTGGGCCACGTTCGGCAACGCCGGCAGTGGCACCTTGAGTGGGCATGTCGAGCGGCTGGACCGGCCACTGGCCTTGGCGCAACTGGACAACCGGTTTGTCGCCGTCAAGCAGGTCTTTCCCGAGGCCCGCGAGCGTATTGCTCTCGGCGCACCCCTGCTGGCCTGGCTGGTGTCGCCCGAGCACCGCCTGTTCCACCAGCTCTGGCATGCCTCCCGGGACAAGTGGCACAGCCTCTCCGAAGACAAGCGCAACGGTTTGCGCGGTATCGGCTGGCAGCCCGGTCCGCGGGACAAGGAGCGCGACGCCCGGGGGCCGCGCAAGGATCGCAACGGTTCGGGTATCGACTTTTTCTTCATGCACCGGCACATGCTGCGCACGGCCCGCTCGATGCAGGCCTTGCCGTCCTGGCTGGGGTTTCCGCTGCCACAGCCGGAGCTCGAACGTGATCGCCAGGGCTTTGCCCGTTATTTCGATAACCATGATGGCTGCGCCGTGCCGCCGACCTGGCTGGCCGAGGGTGACGACGAGTACAGCCAATGGGTCAGCGATATCAAGAGTGCCGAGACCTGGCACGGCAACTTCCAGGCCTGGGAATCGCGCTACAGCGACCCGCGTTACCTGTCGCGGCTGACCCTCGGCCAGTTCGGTTCCGAGGTCGAATTGGGGCTGCACGACTGGTTGCATATGCGCTGGGCCTCGGTGGCGCGTGACCCGTCCAATGGTGCGCCGGTGCCCATGGCGCGGGAGTTCACCGATTTTTCCGCGCGCTGGTATACGGCACAGAACGACTTTCTTGGCGACCCGTTTTCCTCCCATGTGAATCCGGTGTTCTGGATGTTCCATGGTTGGATCGATGATCGGCTGGAAGACTGGTTTCGGGCGCACGAGCGTTTTCATCCGGGGCAGGTCGCGCGCCTGGAGGTCAACGGCGTGCCCTGGTTTGCCCCGGGGCGCTGGGTGGAAGTGGACGATCCCTGGCTCGGGCCGAGCACCCACGGTTGCAGCACCACGCCGGGCTTGAGCCTGGGAAAGACGGTGGAGATGGATCCGGAGACCATGAAGCTGGCCCTGCGGATTACCTTCACGCCGGAGCAGGACCTGGCCGGTTTGTTGCGCCGGGTACCGCGCCGGCCGTGGTATGCGCGGCACCTGTCGATCAAGGATCGATTGCTCTAGAGGGGGGAGGTCCTGGGAGGGCTGGGCGGCGCGGGATAACTTGTGGGAGCGAAGCTTGCTCGCGAAGGGGCCCGTGAGGCCGCTAAAAGCTTCGCGGGCAAGCACCGTTCCCACAAAAGCCCGTATTTCAAGTTTGACGGCCCGTATCGGCTCTTACGGTGCCTGCCAGTCGCCACCGAGGGCCTTGTACAACGCAATGCTGGCCAGCACCCGCGACAGGCGCAGTTGTACATGCTGGTCCTGGGCCGCATACAGCGTGCGCTGGGTTTCCAGCACCGTGAGCAAATCCTCCGCGCCTGCCTGATATCGGCCCTGGGCAATCTCGAAGGCCCGTTGCGCCTGCTTCAGCTCTTCAGCCTGCCAACGCCGCTGCCGGTCCAGGCCGCTGATGCTGTTCAGGGCCTTTTCCACATCGGCCAAACCGTTGACGATCGCGCCCCGGTAGTTTTCCAGCAACTCCTCCTGGCGCGCCGTGGCCCGGTCGCGTTCGGCCCGCAGGCGGCCGTTGTTGAAGACCGGTGCGAGCAGGCCTGCACTCAACGTGTAGAACGGCGTGCGCAGGGCATCGGCGGCCCGGGTGGATTCCGAGCCCAGGCCGGCGCCCAGGGTCAGCTTCGGCAACAAAGCGGCCCGCGCCACCTCGACATCCGCCTGCGCCGCCGCCAGTTGCGCTTCGGCCCGGGCAATGTCCGGACGTCGGTGCAGCAGTTCGCTCGGCACGCCGGCATCGATCGACGGCCAACTCAGGCTGCTGAACGGCTGGGCACCGATCCGCAAACTCTGGACCGGCTTGCCCAGCAACGCGGCCAGGGTAATCAGCGACTCCCCGGCCTGCTGGCGCACCAGCGGCAATTGTCGTTCCTGGCTGGCCACCAGGCTCTTTTGCTGGGCCAGCTCCAGCGCCGTGGCCGAACCCGCGTCATAGCGCGTCTGGACTAACTCCAGCACCCGCCGGGCATTGCTCAGGTTCAAGCCGGCGATGGCTTCCTGCTCGCGGGCGGACAGGGTCCGCGCATATTGCTCGGCAACGCCGCCGAGCAGCGTCAGTTCCACCGTCGCCCGGTCATACTCGCTGGCCCGCAGGCTCTGCACGGCGCTGTCGCGGGCGGCGGCGAGGCCGCCCCAGAAGTCCACCTCGTAGCTGGCGTTGAGGTTGGCAGCATAACTTTTGCTGTCGTTGTCACTGTCGGCATTGTCGCGATTGTTCAGCAACTGGCTGCGGCTGGCATTCAGGCCCAGCGTTACTTGCGGCAGCAGCGGGGCCCCGGCGATCAGCGCCGTGGCCTGGGCCTGGCGCACCCGGGCAAGGGCGGCGGCCAGGTCGTGGCTGTCGACGCGGGCCTGCTCGATCAGCAGATCCAGCTCCGGGCTGCCGAAGCGCTGCCACCAGAGGGTGCTGGTCTGTTGCGTGCGACTTTTTGTTGCGAACTGCCAGTGCGCTGGCAGTGGCGCGACGTTATCCGAACGTGGCGCGGGCCCGCCGCAGGCATTGAGCAGCAGGCAGGCAGTGAGCAGGGAAAGTGACGGCTTCATGGCTTCGATCATTCACTGGTAAGCGCTGTGACCGGGTCGAGCCGGGCAGCTTTGCGGGCCGGCATGAAGCCGAAGAGGACGCCGGTGACCAGCGCGCAGGCAAAGGCGCCGATCACCGCTGCCAGGGAAAACGCCACGGCCACCTTGGCCAGCAGCAGGACACCGCCGACCGCCAGGGCCAGGGCCACGCCGGTCAGGCCGCCGACCACCGAGAGCATCAGCGCCTCGGTGAGAAACTGGCGCAGGATGTCGCGCTGGCGGGCGCCGGTGGCCATGCGGATACCGATTTCCCGGGTACGTTCGCGCACGGTCATGAGCATGATGTTCATCACGCCGATGCCGCCCACCAGTAGCGAGATGGCGGCAATCGAGCCGAGCATCAGCGACAGGGTGTTCTGGGTCCGCGCCTCGGCCTGGATCATCGCGGCGTTGTTGGTCAGGCGAAAGTCCCGACGTCCGTCGTGCATGTGCAACATCACCTGGTCGATGGCCTTTTCGGCGTCGCGGACATTGCGCCCGTCGCTGGTGGCAATGGCCACGTACTCCGGATTGTGCGTGCCGAACAACCGGACACTGGCGGCCGAGTAGGGGATCGCCACGCGGTCGTCGCTGTCGGTTTCGCCGGAGGTGGCACCTTTTTCCTGGAGCACGCCGACCACCTGGAACGGCACGTTTTCGATCAGGATGTACTGGCCGATGGGGTCGGTCAGCTCCTTGAGCAGTTTGTCGCGGACCTTGTGGCCGATCACCGCCACCGCCGCGCCGGCATCGGCATCGGCCTGGGTGAAGTAGCTGCCCTCGACCACCGGCCAATTGAAGATCGCCGGAAACTGCGTGTCGTTGCCGCCGACATAGGCGGTGTGGTCGAGGTTGCCGAAGCGCACCACGGCGTCGGCGCCATTGACCGGCATGATCATTTTCACCTGGGGCAGGTTCGCCAGCGCCGCCACGTCGTCGAGACTGATGATCCCCAGCGGCGCTCGTGGCGCGGCCGCTGCGCCGCTCAGGTAGATGATGTTCGAGCCGAAGGCGCCCATCTGCGCGATCACCTGGCGCTTGCTGCCTTCGCCGACCGCGAGCATCACCACCACCGAGGCGACGCCGATGACGATACCGAGCAAGGTCAGGGCGGTGCGAAAGCGGTTGATCCACATCACCCGCCAGGCCGCCTGCACGGCGTCCAGTAATTCGCTTTTCCAGGCGCCGCGGTAGGCGCTGCCGTCACTCAGGCGTTGGCGCAGGTCGATCGCCCGCAGGGCGACCGGGTCGTTGCCGCACTGGAGTTCGGGGGTGTCGCGGGCGCTGTCGCTGATGATCAGCCCGTCGCGGATCTCGATGAGCCGTTTGGCCCGGATGGCGACTTCGCGGTCATGGGTGATGAGAATGATCACATGGCCCTGGCTGGCCAGTTCGTCGAGCAGCGCCATGACTTCGGCACCGCTGTGGCTGTCGAGGGCGCCGGTGGGTTCGTCGGCGAGAATGATATGGCCGCCGTTCATCAGTGCCCGGGCAATTGACACCCGCTGTTGCTGGCCGCCGGACAACTGGTGCGGGCGGTTGCCGCTACGGCTGGCCAGGCCCAGGCGTTCGAGCAGGGCGGCGGCGCGGGCCTGGCGCTCGGCGGCCGGCGTGCCGGCATAGATCGCCGGCATTTCGACGTTCTCCCGGGCCGAGCCGGAGGCGATCAGGTGGTAGCCCTGGAACACGAAGCCGAAGGCCTCGCGACGCAGCCAGGCGAGGGCATCGCTGTCGAGTTCGGCGACGTTTTCACCGGCGAACAGGTAGCGTCCGGAGCTCGGTCGGTCGAGGCAGCCGAGGATGTTCATCAGGGTCGATTTGCCCGAGCCGGAGGCGCCGACGATGGCGACGAACTCGCCGGCATGGATCCTCAGGTCGATGCCGCGCAGCACCTGTACCTCGGGGCTGTCGCCGCCGCCATAGGCCTTGCGGATGTCCTGCAGGTCGATCAGCGGTGTTTGCATTCAACCACCACTACCGGTCGCGGGACCGATCAGCAGATGTTCGCCCTCGGCCAGCCCGTCGAGGACCTGTACCCGCAGCCGGTCGCTGATACCGGTGCGCACCTGGCGCACTTGGATATCACCGTTGCCGCCGACCACCCGGGCCGTCTGCGGCGTTGCCCGCGAGTCGCCCTGCAGGGCGGCAATCGGCGCGGTGAGGACGTCGCGTGCCTGGCCAGCGACGAAGAACACCTGGGTGGTCATATCCGCCATCAGCGCCTGGTCGGTGTTGTCGACATCCAGCAGCACGGTGTACAGCACCACCCGCGCGCTACCACTCTTGCTACTGCTGCTGGAACTGCTGCTCTGGCTCCCGGCCTCCAGGGGCTTGGGTGGCACCGGAAGGATCTGTCGGACCGTACTGGTCCAGCGCCGGCTACCACCGCTCAAGGTGGTGAAGTAGGCGGGCATGCCGGCTTTGACCTGGCCGATATCGGCCTCCGAGACTTCCGCCCAGACCGTCATCGGCGACAGCCTGGCGATCCGCAGGATCAGCGGTGTCTGTTGCTGGGCGTTGAGGGTCTGGCCTTCGCGGGCGTCGAGGGCGACCACGGTGCCGCTCATGGGCGCATAGATGCGCGTATAACCCAGTTCCGCTTCGTCGCTGCGCAGGCTGGCCCGGGCCTGGAGAATCTGCGCGCGGAACATGTCGATCCGCGCCTGGGTGGTGCGCAGCTCGGCCCGGGCCGCCTGCACGTCCTCGCCGCGGGTGGCGCCGCCGGCGTTGAGTCGTTGCTGACGCTGGTACTTCTGCCGGGCCAGATCGTGCAGGGCACGTTGTTCCTGCAACTGCGCCTTGAGGTTTTCAATCGAGTAGCGCCCGGCATCGAGACGGGCCTGCTGGGTCGACGGATCGATCTCCACCAGCAACTGGCCTTCCTTGACCCGGTCGCCGATTTCGACGTGGATCTTGTGGATCTGCCCGGACGCCTGGGCCCCGACATCGACGTAACGACGCGGATGCAGGGTGCCGAGGGCGGTAACGCTGCTTTCGATGTCGCCACGGCTGACTGTGACGGTGGCGAAGCGCTCACGCCCCGGCGGCAGGATCTGCCAGGCGGCCAGGGCGACGACAGGGATCAGACACAGGGTGACAAGCAGGGCACGGCGGGTGCGTCGGGGACGGTTCATGCAGGGTTCCAGCCGATGGAAAATCGATCCGTGACGCCGCCGCCGGGTGCCCGGGGGGCGCCGCGGCGCGGGTTGTCGTCGGGCGACAAACACGGGAGCTGCAAGATAGACGAGAGGTCGGCGGGTGAATTTAACCCCGGCTCGTGGGCTTTCCGAGGTATTTGCAGCGGGCGGATGCTGGATGGATTGGAATCTATATGAGAATTATTATAAATTACGTCTGTTTCAAACAGCCCTTATCATGAGGTCCCGAGCCGGACGCTGCCGATCATGCTCAAGGACAGCCCGCCGGGTGTGCGGACAGGAGTCAGGTTGGAAAGCTACTACCGCGAGCTGGTGTGTTTCCTCAATGCCAGGCTGGGCAATCGCCAGGCGGCCGAAGACCTGGTGCACGACGCTTACCTGCGGGTGCTCGAGCGTTCGAGCGATACCCCGATAGGGCAGCCGCGGGCGTTTCTCTACCGCACGGCGATGAACCTGGTGATCGATGAGCACCGGCGCAATACCGTGCGCCAGAATGAACCGCTGGACGTGCTTGACAACGATGAGCGGTTTTTCAGCCCGTCGCCGCACATCTCCCTGGACCATGGCCTGCGCCTGGAAATGTTGCAGCGGGCCCTGGCGGAGTTGTCGGGGCCGTGTCGCGACAGCTTCATGCTGCGCAAGATCGAAGGCCTGTCCCATCCGGAGATTGCCGAACGCCTGGGGATCTCTCGCAGCCTGGTGGAGAAGCACATCGTCAATGCCATGAAGCACTGCCGCGTACGACTGCGTCAGTGGGAGGCGAGCTGAGCCGCGGGCGCTGACATCATGCTGTGCATGTGGATGTGCTATGCCTGCGGCACCACCCCACTGTAGGAGCGCGCTCGCTCCTACAGTGGGGGACATCGCAGACACGAGAACCGCCATGCAAGCCCTGAACAACATCAACTTCGACTCCCTGATCGACACCTGCGTCAGCCTCAGCGCCGCCTTTATCCTCGGCGGCTTGATCGGTTTCGAACGCCAGTACCGCCAGCGCACCGCCGGCCTGCGTACCAACGTCCTGGTGGCGGTGGGGGCGGCGATCTTCGTCGACATGGCCAACCGTCTGGGCGGCGCCGAAGGGGCGGTGCGGGTGGTCGCCTATGTGGTCTCCGGCATCGGTTTTCTCGGCGCCGGGGTGATCATGCGCGAGGAGGGCAACGTCCGTGGCCTGAACACCGCCGCGACCCTCTGGGCCTCGGCGGCGGTCGGTGCCTGCGCCGGTGCCGACCTGATCCTCGAAGCCCTGCTGGGTACCTTGTTTGTCCTCGCGGCGAACACCTTGCTACGGCCGATCGTCAACTACATCAACCGCCAGCCGCTGGACGTGGTCTCGGCGGAGGTCACCTATATCCTCTATCTGATTGTCCGGCGGGCCCAGCAGAAGACCGCACTGTCGTTGCTGGAAAAGGAACTGGAGCGCAGCAACTACCCGGCCAGCGACGTCGAGGTGCGGCCCTTCGGCGACGAGGAAGTGGAAATCGAAGCGACCCTGGCGATCACCTCGGTGGACGGCGACGAACTCGACGCACTGGTGGCGCGGTTGTCGACCTCAAGCATGGTGCAGCAGGCGTTCTGGAGCCCGAGTACCACCGACTGAGGCCGGCCTCGCGGGCAGCGCCCTGTCGCTGCCCCTCGCGGGGTGGGTTGTGCAAGCTTCCTGGAAATGACGAGTATCTTGGGATTTTCCCTACAGATGCTCCCGAGACCTCTCGCTAAAGTGGCCGACCTTGTTCAGCCCTTGCGTCCTGAACCTGACAGCCACAGGCCGGAATGGCCGCACTTCCAATGCCCAGCCACAGCAGAAATTGAGAATTTTCCTATACTGTATTTCGCTATTTCTCTCCATTTGTTTCGATGCAAGCACGTTCCCGTCTCAAGCAGTGGCTGGCGTACTTCTTGAGGATTTGTAATGCGCACAGCCCTGATAGTTGACGATCACCCGTTCATTCGCATGGCCATCAAGGTCTTGCTGGAAAAGGAGGGGTTCAAGGTCGTCGCCGAGGCCGATAACGGCGTCGATGCGGTGCAATTTGCCCGGGAGCTGTCACCGAGCCTGATCGTCATGGACCTCAATATCCCCCGGCTCGATGGCCTGGAGGCAATCAAGCGGCTCACCGACCTGCACCTGCCGAGCAAGCTGGTGGTGCTTACCGAACAGGCGCCGGAGTTCTATTCCGAGCGTTGCATGCGCGCCGGCGCCATGGGTTATATCTCCAAGACCGCCGAATTGGTCGAGCTGCGCCTGGCGATCCAGGCGGTCATGCTCAACAAGAGTTTCTTTCCGCGCCTGGAGGGGCACGCCCAGGGCCAGGGCGCCAGCGTTTCGGAGCCGGTGCTGATCGACAGCCTGAGCAACCGCGAACTGAGCATCCTGCGCTACCTCGCCCGGGGGATGAAGAACAAGGACATCAGCGAACTGATGCTGCTCAGCGACAAGACGGTGAGCACCTACAAGACCCGCTTGATCGACAAGCTCAATCTGAAGTCGGTGGTGGCGCTGGCGGAGTTCGCCAAGCGCAACCAACTGATCTGAGGCGTCGGCTGGTAGCCCCCAGGCGGCCATGCGGAGCTGGAATGCATTTCTGAAAACGCCCCCTGACCTGTAGGAGCAGGGCTTGCCCGCGAAGCTTTTAGCGCTCTCACGGGACTCTTCGCTGGTAAGCCAGGCTCCTGCAGGTCGGTGGCGTGTTCACGTTTCGCGCGGCGCTTTCAGGTTTATGCCGGTCGTCGCAACCCCCTCAATCCCACTGCGGCGCCAGGCCTGCCGGGCTGGTCAGGCGATGGGCCCGTTCGAGGCCGGCGATCTTCGCCATGTCTTCATCACTCAGACGCAACTCCCGGGCTTTGAGATTGCTCGCCAGGTTCTCGCGCTTGGTCGACGATGGGATCACCGCGTAACCCAGTTGCATGGCCCAGGCCAGGGTCACTTGTGCCGGGGTCGCCTGGTGCCGCTCGGCGATCTGGCGGATGACCGGGTCGTTCAACACTTCACCATAGGCCAGGGTCATATAGGAGGTGATCTGGATACCCTGGGCTTGGGCGGCCGCCACAACCTTGCGGTTCTGCAGGTAGGGGTGCAGTTCGATCTGGTTGGTGGCGATCTGCTCGGCACCGACGGCGGCCACCGCTTGTTGCATCAGGTCGACGGTGAAGTTGGACACGCCGATCTCCCGGGTCAGGCCCAATTGTTTGGCCTCCAGCAGCGCGCCCATGAATTCGGCGACCGGCACCTGGTCCTGCGGCGATGGCCAGTGGATCAGGGTCAGGTCCAGATAATCGCTGCGCAGTTTGCGCAGGCTTTCCTTGAGGCTGGGGATCAGCGCGTCCTGGCCGAGGTTGGCGATCCAGATCTTGCTGGTGATAAACAGCTGGTCACGGGGGATGCCGCTGGCGGCGATGGCCTGGCCGACCTCGGCCTCGTTTTCATAGATCTGCGCGGTATCGATGACCCGGTAGCCCAGCGCGAGGCCGGTGCTGACCGAGTCGATGACGACCTGGCCTTGCAGGCGGAAGGTACCGAGGCCAAAGGCGGGAACGGACATGGGCGACTCCTGGAGCGACAGTGGGAATGAGCAGGAGTATCCCCAGCCCGATCTTTGAGAAAAAGTAGGGCTGGGGAAAATGACTCGTTACCAATACGCACGAATCGACGGAGTCTCAGTTCAGGCCTCGACAGCCTCAAGCAACGTCGCGATGCCCTGGCCGCCGGCGATGCATTGCGTGGCAATGGCGTAGCGTCCGCCACTACGCCGCAGCAGGGAAGCCGCTTTGCCGGTAATACGCGCGCCGGTAGCCCCGAGCGGATGACCGATGGCCAGGGCACCGCCGTCGAGGTTGATCCGACCGCGATCCAGGTCGAGTTCGCGCAGGCAGGCCAGGGACTGGCTGGCAAAGGCCTCGTTGATTTCCACCAGGTCGATATCGCCGATCCGCAATCCGGCCCGTTGCAGCACCTTGCGGGTCGCATGCACCGGGCCCATGCCCATGATCTGCGGAGCACAGCCGGCCACCGCGACGGCCTTGATCCGCGCCAGGATCGCCAGGCCGCGCGCGCGGGCGAAGGTTTCGCTGCACACCAGCACGGCGGCGCTGCCATCGGTCAATGGCGAGGCGGTGCCGGCGGTGACCGTGCCGTCGAACGCCGGTTTCAGTCCAGCCAGACCTTCCAGGCTGGTGCCCGGGCGAATGCAGCCATCCTCCTTGACCCAGCCGTTCGCGGTCTGGATAGCGATGATTTCATCTGCCAGATGCCCCAGTTCGCGGGCCTTTGCGGCCTTGGCGTGGGATTCGACGGCCAGGCTTTCCTGCTCGGCCCGAGCGATGCCGTAACGGCGTGCGACTTCTTCGGCGGTGTGGCCCATGGGCATATACACCTCGGGGTGGTCGCGCATCAGCGTCGGGTTCGGCGAGATATTGAAACCGCCCATGGGCACGCGGGTCATGGATTCCACCCCGGCGCAGAGGAAGGCGTCGCCGGCCCCCAGCAGGATCTGCCCGGCGGCATAGTGCACGGCACTCATGGACGAGCCGCAGAAGCGGTTGATCGTCGCGCCGCCGAGGCTGTCGGGGAACCCGGCGCGGAAACTGGCGATGCGGGCGATATTCATGCCTTGCTCGGCTTCCGGGTAGGCGCAGCCCATGACCAGGTCTTCGAGGTCGCTGGGATCGATCTCGAGTTTATCCACCAGGCCGCGCAATACCTGGGCGGCGAGGTCGTCGGGGCGGATATCGACCAGTGCGCCTTTTTTCGCGAAATGGAAAGGGGAGCGGGCGTAACCGGCGATCACGATGGCGGTCATGGTGAAACTCCTGCTGTGTTGAATGATAACTGTAATTTAATTGGGCGCCACCTCACCTTGTAGGCGCAGGCAAGGGCGCAGCGCTTTCTCAGCCTCTTGGTTGGAGAATCATGCAGGTGGTCGAGCCGGTGGCATAAAGTCGTCCGTCGACGTCGTAGATCCGCCCTTCGGCCAGGGCCGTGGAGCGCCCGAGATGGACGATCGTGCCCTCGGCGCGGATCGGTCCGCTGCTGCCGGTCAGGGCCCGCACATAGCTGATGCGCAGGTCCAGGGTGGTATAGCCCTGACCCTTTTGCAGGCGCGTATGAATGGCGCAGCCCATGCACGAGTCGAGCAAGGTCGCGGCATAGCCGCCATGCACGCTGCCCAGCGGGTTGTAGTGGCGGGTGTCCGGGGTGCCCTGGAACACGAAGCGGCCCTCGGACCATTCGATGGGGATAAAGTCCAGCAAGCTGCCGATCGGCGGCGAGGGCAGTTCACCGTTGCCGATACCGTTGAAAAACTCCGCCGGAGTCAGTTGGCTGACCTCGGCCAGGGTCAGGCTGCCGGGGCCTTGCAGGCGTTCGCGCATGGCCTGCTCCTCGGCAATCCATTGGGCGAGCGTGACGTCGCGGTTCGGGGTCTGCATGGGCGCCTCCTGATCAGGATAAAAAAATTACGGTCGTAATATTTTAATCCATATTATGTCCGAAATATAAATTAATCCAGCACCCTGGCGGCCAGTGGGTAATCGTCCCAACAGTAGAACGATGAAGCCGTTTTTTACCGGCTAGCGCCAAAAACCGCTTCAATCTAAGCTCTGCCCCATAAATGATGGAGGTACCCATGAAAAAGATTCTTGGTCTCTATACCAGCCCCAGGGGCCATTGGGTCGGCGACGGCTTTCCGGTGCGCACGCTGTTTTCCTATGACAACCTGGGCCGGCAGATCAGCCCGTTCCTGCTGCTGGACCATGCCGGCCCCGCTGATTTCACCCCGACCAGCCAGCGTCGTGGGGTCGGCCAGCACCCCCATCGCGGTTTTGAAACCGTGACCATCGTCTATGACGGTGAAGTGGAGCACCGCGACTCCACCGGGGCCGGTGGTGTGATCGGCCCGGGCGACGTGCAATGGATGACCGCCGCCGCGGGGATCATCCACGAAGAGTTTCATTCCGAAGCTTTCGCCAAACGCGGCGGCCGACTGGAAATGGTCCAGCTCTGGGTCAACCTGCCGGCGCGGGACAAGTCGGCGCCGGCCGGTTACCAGGGCATTCTCGACCGCGATATCCCGCGGATTGCCCTTAAGGACCAGGCCGGCAGCCTGCGCCTGATCGCCGGGGAGTTCGACGGCCAGCAGGGGCCGGCGCGGACCTTCACGCCGATGGATGTGTGGGATATCCGCCTGAACGGCGGGAAAACCCTGGCGCTGGAGCTGCACGAAGGTCGCAGTTCCGTGCTGGTGGTCCTGCGCGGCAGCGTGCGGGTCAATGGCGAGCAACTGGCGCAACCGGGGCAGTTGGTGGTGTTCGAGCCGGCCGGTCGCGACGTGTCGTTGCACGCCGATATCGATGCGCTGGTGCTGCTGCTCAGCGGCGAGCCGATCGACGAGCCGATTGTCGGCCATGGTCCCTTCGTGATGAACAGCGAAGCCGAGATCCACCAGGCCTTTGCCGACTTCCAGGCCGGGCGCTTCGGGCAGATGCACGACTGACGCCGCCAAGCGGCCCCCGTTCGCCGAGGGCCGCTGCGCCGCGCCGAATATAAAGCTATAACTCCAGGAAGCCGTTCTGTGCGATCTTCGCCGCGCCGACGGTTTCTTTTCATGGAGTGGCTCGATGCTTGACCTGTTGTCTGAACATCCCCTGTCCTGCGCTTTTCTGCTGATCGTGGTCGATTTGTTGTTGTGGCACCTGATGGGCAGCAAAAGCGACACCTGGAAACTGGCGGTGCGCCTGACGGTGTTCTCGCTGTTCAGCCTGCTGTTGTTCAACGAAGGCATGAACCCCCTGCAGACCCCGCCCTGGCCCGATGACATCCCCCGGCACCTGGCGGCCACCGGCCTGCAGATCGGCTGGTGGCTGTTCGGCGCGCGGACCCTGACGGTGCTGCTCGGCACGGTGATGATGCAGCGGGTCGGGCATGCCGGTCGGCTGGTGCAGGATGTGCTCGGGGCGATCATCTTCCTGATCGCCATCGTCGCGGCGGCGGCCTATGTGCTCGACCTGCCGGTCAAGGGCGTGCTGGCGACCTCCGGGGCCCTGGCGATCATTGTCGGCCTGGCCTTGCAGAGCACCCTCAGCGACGTGTTTTCCGGGATTGTGCTGAATGCCACCAAGCCCTATCAGGTCGACGATTGGGTGTCCATCGACGGCACCGAGGGCCGGGTCGTCGATATCGACTGGCGCGCCACGCGCCTGCAAACCTCCCAGGGCAGCATGGCGGTGGTGCCCAACTCTCTCGCGGCCAGGGCCAAGATCGTCAACTTCAGTCGCCCCAGCGATATGCATGGCTTGTCCATCAGCGTGCAGGTCAGCCCGCATTCCCGGCCCCAGGTGGTGATCGATGCCCTGGAGCGCGCGATGCTCGGCTGTCGCGCCTTGCTGCCGACCCCGGCGCCTTGCGTGACGCTGAAAAGCTCCAGCGCCGAGGGCGCGGAATACGAGATCAACGGTTTCGTGGTGTCCATGGGCGAGAAGCGCGAAGTGCGCAATCAGCTCTTCGACCTGGCGTTCCGCCACTTGCGTGCTTCGGGCGTGAGCTTGCTGTCCAGCGGGGAGAGCGCCACACCGGTGAATTTGTCGCGCCCGCGCAGGTTGTTGGAAAGCTCGTCGATCTTCTCCACCTTGCGCTCGGAGGAGAAGGATACCTTCAGCGAGAACATGCAGGCGCAGACGTTCCGTGCCGGTAGCGAGATCATGGCCCGTGGCGAGATCAGCGATCACCTGTTCATCATCGAATCCGGCGTGGTCTCGGTGACGCTGTTGCGCGGCGGCGTGCCGATGGAAGCCGGGCGCATGGGACCGGGCGAGGTGATCGGCGAGGCCGGGGTGCTGGCCGACATGGCGGTGGTGGCGGACTTCACCGCCAAGACCGACTGCCTGCTGTATCGCATTGAAAACGAGTACCTCAAGCCCTGCCTGGAAGCCCGCCACGACATCGGCGAGGCCATGAAGAACCTGCTCGACCGGCGCTTGAACGCGGTGCAGAACTTCACCCGCGAAGTGCCCCAGCCGGCGCAGAAGCGCGGGTTCATGCAGTGGTTGCGCAGTCGGACCTAGGGTTTCAGTCCCTTGGGGCCAGCTGTTGCAGAAGCGCCCGCAGCCGATCCAGCGACGGCTGGATATCCAGGCTGTCGATACAGCCGTAGCCCATCAGCAGGCCGCTGCGCGGCGCGGGGGGAACTGGTGCGCCGGGGTGACATAGATCAGTCGTGTTCCGTCGGGAATCAGCTCCACCCGCAGGCCCTGGTCGTCCACCGGAACCCCGATCACCCGCGCGCCCTGGGCGGCAAACAGCAGGCGTGCCGGCGGATAGCCGGGGTCTTCCACCACCACTGTGCAACCCGGTTCCACCAGCACCCGGGCAACCAGGTCGAGGGCCTGTTGCGCGCCGTTGGTCACCAGCAGGTCGTCGCTGCTGCAGCGCACTCCGCGGGAGAAGCCGATATGCCGGGATATGGCTTCGCGTAGCATCGACAAACCTTCTGGCTGGCCGTACAAACCGAGCGACTGTGCGCCCTGGCGCAAGGCGAAAAGCACGCAGCGGCGCCATTTCTCCTGGGGAAACTGGTGCTTGCCGGTGGCGCCGCCGAGGTAGTCGTAGCGCAGGGTATGGGTCGGGTGATGCATCGGCATGGCTGCGTCGCGCCAATGCTCGATCACCGCGGCCCCGGTCAGTTCATCGGCCTGGATCGGCTGATGTGCAATTCCATGTCGCGGCTCGGCTGGAGGGGCGGGCGGGTTCGCGCCGATGGACGCAGTCTAGCCTGCCGGCGGAGGCTTCGAAACGCCGGGATTGGTATCCCGATCTTTGCCGCAATTGGCTATTTGTCCCGTGGCGGGAGGGGGGTTACCTTGGCGCCAGTCCCCACTTGCCAGGAGCAACACCATGCAACCTCGTATTGATTTCTATACCGCTTCGCCGGATGCTCTCAAAGCCATGCTGGCGCTTGAAAACGCGGTGAACAAACTGCCTTTGGAGAAATCCTTGCTTGAACTGGTCAAGTTGCGCTCCTCGCAGATCAATGGCTGCGCCTTTTGTGTCGATATGCACACCACCGATGCGCGCAAGCTGGGTGAGACCGAACGTCGCCTGCACTGTCTGTCGGTCTGGCGTGAAACGCCGTTCTTCACCCCGCGCGAACGCGCCGCGATCGCCTGGACCGAGGCGCTGACCCAGCTCGCGCAGACCCATGCGCCGGATGAAGACTACGTCTTGTTGAGTGCCGAGTTCAGCCCCAAGGAAATGGTCGACCTGACGCTGGCGATCAACACCATCAACAGCTGGAATCGCCTGGCGGTGGGGTTCCGCAAGCTGCCGGCGGAATAAAATATCGGCGTGAAAGCTGCCCGCTGACCTGGAGGCGCCAGGCTTGCCGGCGATGGAGCCCTTGGGGCCGCCAAAAGCTTCGCGGCGGTGCGGCGATCCGACAAGCTCCGCTCCCTCATTGGATCTTCGGTCGTATGCGAACTCTCGGTTTGACACAAGACATTGTGGGAGCAGAACTCACCGGGACGCCGGATCGCAGCGAATAGGGCCTCGAGATCGCCAAAAGCCGATGGCCTAGAACGAAAGCCCCAGCGCGCCCATCGCCAGCAGCCCCGCCGCGATCACCCCGACCAGCGCGAACAATTGCTGCAACCGCGGCCCGGCCAGATGCCCGGCAACCTGGCGGCCGAGTACCAATCCCAGCACAGCCCCCGCCGCAAAAGGCCCGCCCACCGACCAATGCATCACCCCGGACAGGCTCGCCGTCACCACGCTGCCCAGCGACACCAGCGCAATCACCGCCAGGGACGTGGCGACGATGCTCCGGCTGTCCAGGTTGGTGTAGCGCGTCAGCGCCGGAATGATGACAAAGCCGCCGCCGACCCCGAGCAACCCCGACAACAATCCCGAGAGCATGCCGGTGACGGTCAGTGCGCGGGCGCAGGGCAGGGTCCAGCGCAGCCGGCCTTGCAGGGGATTCAGCACGCACGGCTGGAAGCCCGGTCGCGGCGGCGGATGCCCGTGCCGCAACTCCTTGCGCGCCTTGAGAAAGATCCGCCCGCAGGCGTAGACCATCACCAGCGCAAACCCCAGGGCCAGCGGCGCGTTGGGCAGGTGATGGGCGAGCCATAGCCCCAGTGGCGTCAGCAACACACCTATCCCGGCAATATAGGCCGCAGCCCGATAACGGACAATGCCCTGGCGCAAGCCGAGCAAGGCCCCGACGCTCGCCGCCAGGCCCACCGCGAGCAAGCCGATGGGCGCCGCCTCGACCATCGATAACCCCAGTCCGAACACCAGCAATGGCACCGCGAGGATGCCGCCGCCGGCCCCGGTCAGGGCCAGGATCGCGCCAATCAGCGTGCCGAGTCCCGCCCCCAGCAACAGATGTTCGTTCATGGTTGTGCTTTGGCCGCCGTCAATGTCGGCCGCGCCAGCCATTCACGGCCCTTGAGCATGCCGCGCCAGTACAACGGTGGCAGGATCCGCTCCTTCAGCCACCAGGCCAGGCGCGTCGGTTTGCGCCCGTCCAGCAACCAGGGGGCGAATGTCGGAGCCAGCTTGCCGCCGTAGGTGAATTCGGCGAGGACGATCTTGCCGCGCTCCACGGTCAGCGGGCAGGAACCATAACCGTCGTAGGTGGCCTGTCGGGGCAGGCGCCCGAGGGCCACCAGCACGTTGTTGGCCACCACCGGCGCCTGCTTGCGCGCGGCGGCGGCGGTCTTGGCATTGCTGGTGTTGGTCACGTCGCCCAGGCCATGGATATTGGCGAACTGGCGGTGTTGCAGGGTGGCCGGATCGACATCGACCCAGCCGGCGGCATCGGCCAAGGGGCTGGAACGGATGAAGTCCGGGGCCACTTGCGGCGGCACCACATGCAGCATGTCGAACGAGCGGACCAGGGTTTCCGGGCTGCCATCGGCCAGGGTCCGGGCGAAGGTCGCCTGCTTCGCCGGGCCGTTGACCGCCACCAGGCTGTGGCCGAACTGCAGGTCGATCGCATACTTGTGGACGTATTCCATCAGCGCCGGTACATAGTCGGCCACGCCGAACAGCACGGCGCCGGCGTTGAAGAAGCGGGCGTTGATCCGCCCCAGGCGTGCGCCCTTGAGCCAGTGATCACAGGACAGGTACAGGGCCTTCTGCGGCGCGCCGGCACATTTGATCGGCATCGGCGGCTGGCTGAACAAGGCTTCGCCCTCGTTGAGCGCCTGCACCAGTTTCCAGGTGTAGGGGGCGAGGTCGTAGCGGTAGTTGGAGGTCACGCCATTGCGTCCGAGGGTCTCTTCGAGCCCGTCGATGGCCGCCCAGTCGAGCTTCAGGCCGGGGCAGACGATCAACTGTTCGTAGCCGACCCGGCTCTGGTCGGTGAGTACCACTTCGTGACCGTGGGGGCCGAAGGCACTGACCGCCGCCTTGATCCAGCGCACGCCACGGGGGATCAGCGAGGCCATGGGCCGGGCAGTCGATTCGGGGCGAAACACCCCAGCCCCGACCATGGTCCAGCCGGGTTGGTAGTAGTGGGTGTCGGCCGGGTCGATAATCGCGATATCCAGGCCGGGGGCCCGGGCCAGCAGGCTGGCGGCCACGGCGATACCGGCCGCGCCGGCGCCGATGATCAGGATCTGGTGATGGGAAACGGCAGTCGAAGACATGGGGTCGGGTCCTGGTTCAGAGGGCATTGAGCGGGATCTTCAGGTAACGCACGCCGTTGGCTTCCGGCTCGGGCAACTGGCCGCTGCGCATGTTGACCTGCACCGCCGGCAGTATCAGCACCGGCATGTCGAGGGTGGCGTCACGGGCCTCGCGCATGCTGACGAAGGTGTCTTCGTCGATGCCGTCATGGATATGGATATTGCTCGCGCGCTGTTCGGCGACGCTGGTCATGTAGCGCAGTTCGCGGCCGCCGGGCAGGTAGTCGTGGCACATGAACAGCCGGGTCTGCGGCGGCAGTGCCAGCAGTTGGCGGATCGAGCGATAGAGGGTGCGCGCATCGGCGCCGGGGAAATCGCAGCGGGCGGTGCCGTAGTCGGGCATGAACAGGGTATCGCCGACAAAGGCGACGAGTTCAGTGTCGGACTCGATCAGGTAGCTCATGCACGCCGGGGTATGCCCCGGGGTGTGCAGGGCACGGGCCTGCAAGGTGCCGATGCTGAATTCGGCGTTGTCGCCGAGCAGTACATCGAACTGGCTGCCGTCGCGCTGGAAGTCACTGCCGGCATGGAAGAGTTCGCCGAAGACCTGCTGGACCACGGTGATGTGGCTGCCGATGGCAACCTTGGCGCCGAGCTGTTCCTTCAGGTAGGCCGCCGCCGAGAGGTGGTCGGCGTGCACATGGGTTTCCAGGATCCACTCGACCTCGGCGTCCAGCTCGCGGACCCTGGCGATCAGCCGGTCGGCCGATGCGGTGCGGGTCCGTCCGGACTTGGGGTCGTAGTCGAGGACGCTGTCGATCAGCGCGCAGCGGCGGGTGCTGGTGTCCAGCACCAGATAGCTGATGGTCCAGGTGTCGGGGTCGAAAAAGGCTTCTACGGCTAGCTTGTCGCCAAAGGTCATTGTGTACTCCGGATGTCGTCGACGGGTATGAGGCTCACACGCTCCTACAGGTTAGGCGATGTGTTCGATATCCCGTTCCTGTCTGTCAGAGTTCAATAAGCATGCCAGGCGGCGATTTTGATTTTTGTCCGTTATTGCTGATTTATATCAACACATTCGCCGAAATTTTATGCTTTGTAAGCGTCTGCCAGATAAAATGGCGGTCATTTTGGCGGTTTGTGGCAGTAAATGGCAGATAAGGCCGGCATGCATTAAACTCCTGCCTCCATCCAGGAGTTGCCATGACCATCCTTGCCACTGACCTTGCCCGACCCGATATGCGGGCCCTGGTGTCGTACCTGGAACACGACCCGCGGCCGACCATCGTCCTCGACACCGACTACAACATCATTGCGGCCAACACCGCCTACCAGCGCCAGTTCGGCGTGGAGGGCCGTCCCCATGTCGGCGCGAAGTGCTTTCGGGTCTCGCATCAGTTCGCGGTGCCCTGCGACCAGGCCGGCGAGCATTGCCCGATGCGCAAGGCCCACGAAAGCCGTTTGCCCGAGCGTGTCCTGCATATTCACCACACGCCACGCGGCCCCGAGCACGTCGATGTCGAGTTGCGGCCGTTGCTGGACGAGCAGGGCGAGGTGGTCGGTTATGTCGAACGCCTGAATACGGTTACCGTGGCTTCGGCGCAGCCGCAGCACCAGGGCCTGGTCGGCCGTTCGGCGCCGTTCAAGGAGGCCTTGAGCGCTTTGCAGCGAGCGGCGCCGTCGCCGATCCCGGTGTTGTTGCAAGGCGAGTCCGGCACCGGCAAGGAACTCTTTGCCCGTGCCCTGCACGAGGGCAGTCCGCGGGCCGGCGGGCCGCTGGTGGTGGTCGACTGCACCGGCCTGACCGAAACCCTGCTGGAGAGCGAACTCTTCGGCTACGAAAAGGGCGCCTTCACCGGCGCCGTGCAGCGCAAGATCGGCCTGGCCGAGGCGGCCCATGGCGGCACGCTGTTCCTCGACGAGATCGGCGAGGTGCCGCTGGCGATGCAGGTCAAGCTGCTGCGCCTGATCGAATCCGGCAGCTTTCGACCGGTGGGCAGCCTGCGTACCGTGCACTCGGACTTCCGCCTGGTGTGCGCGACCCACAAGCCGCTCAAGGACATGGTTGCCGCCGGGAGTTTTCGCCAGGACCTGTTCTACCGCATCAGTGCCTTTCCGATTCGCTTGCCGGCCTTGCGCGAGCGCAGCGACGACCTGCCGCTGCTGATCGACAGCCTGTTGCAACGCCTGGCGCCGACCGCGGTGCCGCGTATCGATCCGTCGGCGATGAAGGTCCTGGGGCTGCATGACTGGCCGGGCAATATCCGCGAACTGCGCAATGTGCTGGAGCGGGCGCGCCTGTTTACCGACGATGGGCTGATCCGGCTGGCCGACCTGCCCGCCGAACTGCGCCGTGAAACAGTGGCAACGGCGCCGCAGCGGCGTCGCGGGCGCAACGAGTTGGAGCAATTGGCCCACGCCCTGGCGATGTTCGACGGACCGCGCAGCGAACTGGCGAAAACCCTGGGGATGAGCGAGCGCACACTCTACCGGCGCTTGCAGGCGCTGGAAGGGAAGGCCTGACAAGTCCAGCCCGGCATGCGGGCCGTCACTCCCGCGACGGCGCCGTTCAATCGTTCGTCAGCAGTGCATTGGCGAACAGTGCCGGGTCGGCATTGCCCCCCGACAGGACCACCACCGCACAGCGGCCCTCCAGTGCGATGCGCCCGGCCAGCAGCGCCGCCAGGCCGACCACGCCACCCGGTTCGACCACCAGCTTGAGATTTTCGAAGGCCCATCTCAGGGCGAAGCGGACCTCTGCATCGGTTACCGCCAGCGCGCCGCGCAGCAGCCGGCGATTGATCTGGAAGGTCAACTCGCCCGGTGTGGCGGTCAGGATCGCGTCGCAGATCGAGTGTCCGCCTGCCGCGATACTTTGCCGGCTGCCCGCGGCCAGGGAGCGCCCGGTATCGTCGAAGCCTTCCGGTTCCACCGCATACAGCGCGATCTCGGGAAACTGACTGTGCAGGGCCACGCTGACCCCGGCAATCAGGCCACCGCCGCCGCAGGGCACCAGGGCGACGTCGGGACGCAGGCCCAGCGCCTCGGCCTGGCGGGCGATCTCCAGTCCCAGGGTGCCCTGGCCGGCCATGACCCGCGGGTCGTCGTAGGGCTTGACCAGCACCGCGCCGCTTTCGGCGATCAGCGTCGCGGCGATGGCCTCGCGGTCTTCGCTCTCGCGGTCGAACAGCACCACCTCGGCACCATATTCGCGGGTGCGGCGGATCTTCAAGGCGGGAGCATCACTGGGCATCAGGATTGTCGCCCGGATGCCCAGCAGCTTGGCGGCGCAGGCCACGCCCTGGGCATGGTTGCCGGATGAGAAGGCCAGCACGCCACGGGCGTGCTCTTGCGGGCTGAGACTGGCGAGGGTGTTGTAGGCGCCCCGGAACTTGAACGAGCCGGTTCTTTGCAGCACTTCCGGCTTGACCAGTACCCGACCCTGGCAGTGTTCATTCAGGCTATGGAATTCCAGCAGGGGCGTTTCCACGGCGTGTCCGTGGATACGGCGGGCGGCCTGTTCGATATCGGCCAGTTGGATGGACTGTGCGCTCATGTCGCGTTCCTCGCTGTGCAAAAGCCTAATTTGCGGTTTTCCAGGTCGCTTGAAAAGCGCTTGTTCACGCTGTTGAACAACGTAAAATCCGTGGATGGATACTCAATTTCTCGAAACCTTCCTGGCGGTGATCGACTGCGGTTCCATCGCCGCGGCGGCGCGCCAGCTGGACCTGGCGCCGACCACCGTGGCCCAGCAGATCAAGGCCCTGGAAAAGCAGCTCGGCAATGCCTTGCTCAGGCGCAGCGGCCATACCGTGAAGCCGACTCCGGTGGCCCATCGGATTATCGAGCGGGCCCGGCTGATTGTCCGCGAGGCCCGCGACCTGCGTGCCAGTGCTTCCAGTGGCGTATTGCCGGCCGGTCCCTTGCGCCTGGGGGCGACCCAATATGCCTTGATGCAGTTGTTGCCGCCGGCGCTGCATGAGTGGCGGCGGCGTTATCCCGAGATCGAGATCTATATCGAGCCGGGCAATTCCCAGGAGCTGCTGGAGCAGGTGGTGAGCGGCGACCTGGATGCGGCGTTGATCGTGCACCCGTTGTTCGCCTTGCCCAAGAGCTGCGAGTGGCGGGCGCTGGTGGAGGAACCGCTGGTGCTGATCACCCCGGTGACACTGCCGGTGGAGGATGTGCTGGCGACCATCGTCGAACAGCCCTTTATCCGTTTCAGCCGCAAGGTGGTTGGCGGCAAGCTGGTGGAGGCCTATCTGCAAGGCCACGGCCTCAAGCCCCAGTCCCAGTTCGAGCTGGATGGCATCGACATCATCGTCAAGTTCGTCGCCGAGGGGCTGGGGGTAGCGCTGGTGCCGGACCGCCCGGCGGCCAATCACGAGGCACAAGGCGTACGCCGCTGGGAAGTCCCGGGGCCGAGGCTGTTTCGGACCCTGGGGATTGTCTGGCAGCGTGCCTCGGTGCGGGCGCCGTTGGTGGTGGCGTTGAATGAGTTGATGGCTGAAGCGGAGTCTGGGTCAGCCAAGGCAACAGCAATTAAAGCCATTTGACGTCGAGCGCAGTTTTGTGGCGAGCGGGCTTGCCCGTGCTGGGGTGCGAAGCGCCCCTGAAGCCCGCTCGCCACAAGACCGCGCCAGGCTTGAGGTCGTTTTGAGTCTCGGGCATCCGTCAGACCAGCGGCGCAATATTCAACCGGGTCGAACACGCCAGCAACGAACGCCGCTGCGTCGCGGCATACAACTGCAATTCATCGATGGTTTCGCGCCCCAGCGCCTGGTGGAACTGCTCCCGGTTGGCGTTGCCGGCGTAATGCGCTTGCGCGTCGTCCCCGAGGTTCGACTGGAAGATCCCCGCCGCGCTGACCGGCAGGAAGTCCTCGTACACCAGCGGCTCGAAACTCACCTGACCGGCTTCGATCAAGGCTTCCAGTTCGCGCAACGGCAGTTCGCTGCTGCGCGCGGCGATGCCTTTTTCGGTCGGGAAGTAGCGGAAGTACGCCAGGCCCTGTTTGCGCATCTCGCTGTAGTTGTCGGGGAAGGCCTTGAAGGTGTTCGCCATGATCTGCTCATAGCGCGCCGCGTTGGCCTCATTGGGAAAGTCGCCGAGCTCTTCCCGTGCGGCGTTCAGCAGGCGGTCGTAGAGCGCCCGGCCCTTGGGCGTCAGCGCCGCGCCGCGTTGTTCGATTTCACCGAAACGGGCCGAGTGGCTGCCGGTTTCGTTGGCACCCTGGCCGATAAAGGTGATGGCTTCCTCGAGCGCCTTGAAGCTGGTCTGGCGCAACAGGATCGGGCACTCGCGGCGGGGCGGGCCTTCGATCACCGCCTTGGGGGTGATGCCCTTGCCCGGCATGGCCGCCTGCACCGCATCGATGTCCAGGGTGCGCGGAGTCAGGTGGTTGATATGCGGTCCCTTGAACGCCACCACATCGGCAATCAGCCGGTGCTGGGCATTGAGCTTCTTGTACTCCTCCAGCGACACCGTGGCGCGGTTGTGCCAGCGGAAGGTTTCCAACGCCTGCTGGACGAACTCGGCGCCATCAGCGCAGTCGAGGCCACCGTCCATCTCGGCTTTTTCGATCAGTTCGATGGTGCGCGGGGTGAAGATATTGCGCCGGCTGAGGATCCACTCGGCGAATTCCCGCAGCCCGTCTTCCTCGATCAGTTCCAGGCGCAGCAGCGAGGTAAAGACCCGGAACGGACTGACCTGCAAGGCTGTTTCATGCACCGCGCGAAAGGCCGTGGAATGCACCGGGACGCCGGCCGGGGTAAGGTCGTAATAACCCACCGGCTCCATGCCCATTACCGCGAACAGCCGACACAGGGTCGCCAGCTCCGCCGCCGTGCCGACACGAATGGCGCCGTGGCGCTCCATGTCCAGGCGGCGGATCTCTCCGGTCTGACGCAGGCTTTCGGCCACCTGGGCGTTGTTGCTCAACACCTGCTCGTTGATCTGCGCGACCAACTCCATCAGCGCGCCGTAGAGTGGCACTTCGGTCTTGTACATCTGCGACATGGCACGGGAAAAATTCGCGCGTATTTCGTCAGGGTGGGCGAAGACAGCGGTGCTCATGGGTGGGTACTCCGCAATATCGGGATGACTGGACTTGGACTGAATTCTGCGGCTGGCGGAGAGCGGGTTCAAACGAATTAAGGTCCAGGGATCATTCCAAAAAGGACTGACCTGGGGCCCCTCACGGCCGGCGGCGTGAATCCGGGCCATATTTGCCAGGGCGACGACAAATGCACCGGCGATTTGTATCCCACTGTGTATGGCGCGGTCCTGGAAACACTGGCTTAACCTTGAGGGTGATCGGGACACAGAGGGGATACAGGCCGACGTTCAACTAGCTCCAGCCAGTTTCCCCATCATCCAGGAATAGATCATGTCTCTCGAAACCATTCTGTATGCAGGTCAGGCTTCTGTTACCGGAGGCCGTGAAGGCCGAGCCCTCTCTACTGATGGAGCGCTGGATCTGCCGTTGTCGACACCACGCGAGCTCGGTGGCGCCGGCGGCCCGGGAACCAACCCCGAGCAGTTATTCGCCGCCGGTCATTCAGCCTGCTTTCTGGGGGCTATGAAGCTGGCGGCGGCTCAGGACAAGGTGATCCTGCCGGCAACCACCCGGGTGACCAGCAAGGTCGGCCTGGGCAAGGACAGCGCCGGGCACTTCGGCCTTGAAGTCGAGCTGCATATCGCCATCCCGGGTTTCTCCCGCGAGCAGGTACGGCGCCTGGTGGAGCGCGCCCACCAGACATGCCCGTACTCGCGGGCCATTCGCGGCAACGTCGATGTCACGCTGAGCGTCGAGGATTGACTGATGGCCGGGTTGCGACGCGTGGCAGGCGGCATGGCATTACTGGCGGCGCTGCTGATTGCAGGTGGTGTCAGCTGTTCTTCCCGCAGCTGCGGCCGGATCGGACAAGGTGTACTGCAAACGGTCTCCACGGTGGCTGACTACATCGTCGCCACGGTCAGCGCGCAACCCGCGACCGGTCGCCAGATGCCGTCCCTCTCGGGGGCGGTCGAATGGCTCAACGCACCGCCGCTGAGCGCTGAATCACTGCGTGGCAAGGTGGTCCTGGTGGACTTCTGGACCTACGAGTGCGTCAACTGCCTGCATGCGCTGCCTTACGTCAATCAATGGGCGAAGAAGTATGCGCGCGATGGGTTGGTGGTGATCGGGGTACACACCCCTGAATATGCCGAGGAAAAAATTCCGGACAATGTCCGCCGACAGGTCAGGCGGCTCGACATCGACTACCCGGTGGCCGTCGACAGCAACTACAGCATCTGGCGTGCCTTCGATAATCAGTTCTGGCCGGCGCATTACCTGATCGATGCCAAGGGGCAGGTGCGCTACAGCCATTTTGGCGAAGGTGCTTATGCCGAGCAGGAGAAGGTAATCCAGGCGCTGCTGGAGGAAGCCAGGGGCGCCGGGCCGCTGGACAATCCGGGTTGAACGGCTGGGGCGGAGCGCGACGCCGTGGGGATGATGGGTACCGATAATGTATTAATCTAGGCATCTTCATTTGCAGGCAGTACAAACCGGATGAATATCAATGCGACCGATCTCAATCTGCTCAAGGTTTTCGAGGCCCTGCATGACGAGGGCAGCGCCAGTCGCGCGGCGTTGCAGCTCGGGCTGACCCAGTCCGCGGTCAGCGCCGCTTTGAATCGCCTGCGCGCGATGTATGGCGATCAACTCTTTGTCCGCACGGGTCGCGGCTTGTCGCCGACCCTGATCGCCAACCAGCTCAAGCCGGTGATCTCCGATGCCTTGAACAAGTGTCGCCAGAGCTTTTCCCTGGTCCAGCCGAGCCTGGCCAGTTATGAAGGGCGTTCGGTGACCATCGGCCTGTCCGACGACTTTGAAATTGCCCTCGGTCGCCAGTTGATCGAAAGCGTGGCGCAACAGGCGAAAAACCTGCGGCTGATCTTTCGCCAGACCCACAGCCAGATTGCGGTCGATGCCTTGATGGCGCGCCAGTTCGATCTGACCATTACTGCCGGCGGCATTCCCAATCGGCTGCTGGGGCGGCATCTGCTCGGGGAGGGCGGTTATGCCTGCCTGGTGGATCGCGCCAGTCTGGGCGACAGGAGCGCCCTCGATCTGGAGGACTATGTGACCCGCGAGCATATCCTGATCTCCTCCGGGGGCTTTATCGGCATCGTCGACGAGGTGCTGGCGGCCAGGGGCCTGAGCCGCAAGGTTGTCACCGCCACCACGCATTTCGCCGCATTGCCCTTCCTGCTGAAGGGCTCGGCGGCGGTCGCGACCTTGCCTACCCATGCCGCCCGTGCAATCGCTCGGTTATGCGATATCCAGATGCTCCCCTGTCCCATCGACCTGCCGCACTATCCCATCGAGTTGGGCTGGCGCACCCATGCGCAGACAGATGGCGCGATGCTGCTGGTCAAGCAGGCGATTATCGACAGCTTCGCGCTCTGAAGCGCCGACGGCGCCGCTCCCACAGTCTTTCTGAGTCAGGCCAGCATGTTGTGCACGATGCCGGACCAATGTGGGAGCGGAGCTTGCCCGCGAAGGCATTTTTGGCTCCGCCGCCTTTTCAGGTCCGCAGGATCCTTCCGCTGACCGCCACCCCCACCAGCATCCCCGCGATCAGCATAAAGGCCAGGTTCAACGAACTGGCATGGGCGATAAAACCGATCGCCGCCGGTCCCGCCAGAATCCCCGCATACCCCAGGGTGGTAATTGCCGGCACGGCGATGCTTTCCGCCATGACCTTCTGCTTGCCCACGGCGGTGTACAGCACCGGCACGATATTCGAGCAGCCGGCGCCGACCAGCGCATAGCCGATCAACGCCGCCTCCCAGGCCGGCACCAACGTGGCCAGGGCCAGGCCCGCCGCGGCGGTGAGTCCGCCGAAGACGATCACTCGCTGTGCCCCCAGGCGTCGCACAATGGCATCGCCGGTCAGCCGCCCGAGCGTCATGGTCAGGGCAAAGGCGGCATAGCCGAGGCCCGCGTAGGCGTCCGCGACCTGGCGTTCGGCGCTGAGAAACACCGCGCTCCAGTCGAGCATCGCGCCTTCGGCGAGGAACACCACGAAACACAGCAGGCCGATAAACAGCACTACACCATGGGGCACGGCGAAGGCCGGGCCCGAGCTTTCGCTGCCATAGGGCAGCAGGTGCGGTGCGGCCTTGAACAGCGCCGCGAGCAGGAACAGGATCACCACGCCCATCGCCCCCAGGGGCGACAGCCCCAGGCCCAGCAGCGCGCTGACCCCGGCGGCGCCGGCGATCCCGCCAAGGCTGAACAGCCCGTGGAAGCCTGACATCATGGTCTTGCCGCTGGCGCGCTCGACGATCACCGCTTGCAGGTTGACGGTGGAATCCACCGCGCCGAGCCCGGCGCCGAACAGAAACAGACTGACCACCAGCCAGGGCAGCGAACTGACCGTGGCCAGCAGCGGCAGCGCGAGGCAGATCAGCACGGTGCCGACGCTCAGCACTCGCCGGCAACCGAAGCGCGAGGCCAGGGCGCCGGCCACCGGCATGGCGATGATCGAGCCGACCCCGAGGCACAGCAGCAACAGCCCCAGGGTTCCTTCATCGAGCCCGGCGCGGGCCTTGGCGTAGGGCACCAGCGGCGCCCAGGCGGCCACGCCGAAGCCGGCGATAAAAAAGGCGATGCGGGTCGACATCTGTTCCAGGCGCCCCGGTTTGACCGGGGCGTGGGAGGTGAGGGCAGTCATGAACAATCCTTGGCAGTCCGGCAGGCAACGCTGTGCAAGGAACCATCCTTGCACATCGTGTCCGGCGCGGCGAGGCCAAGGAGCGGTTTTGTAACCGCTCGGTCAGGCGTTGCGGCGGGCATTCAGGTCGCTGCGCCAGGGCCAAGCCTCAGCGCAGTTGCCCGACGATATCGGCGATGCTGCTGAGCACGTCCTTGCCCAACTGTTTCGAGCGCTGGCCGGACCAGCCGGTGCGCGGGTCGGGAGCGTCGTCATTGTCCTTGAAGGGCATTTCCAGGGTCAGTGACAGGCAGTCGAAGTGCTGGCCGACGCTGTTGCAGGCCAGGGTCATATTGGCTTGGCCAGGCAAGTCGCGGGTGTAGCCGTGGGTGGTCTGGAAATCCACGGTGAGCGCGCTCAGGTGGCGGCGAAAGTGGCTTTCCAGCTGGGCGATACGGGGGGTGTAGCCGGGGTTGCCTTCGCAGCCGGCGGTGAACACGTAGGGAATCTCCTCGTCGCCATGGATATCGAGGAACAGATCGACACCATGCTTGGCCATCTGTTGCTGGACGAACAGGACTTCCGGGCTGATTTCCCGGCTGGCGCTCTGCCAGGCGCGGTTGAGGTCCTGGCCCATGGCATTGGTGCGCAGATGCCCGTGGAAGGCCCCGTCCGGGTTCATATTCGGCACCAGGTACAGGTCGGCGCGCGCCAGCAGGCCGCGCAGTTCGGCGTCGTCCTGCTGTTGCAGGCGTTCGATCACTCCTTCCATGAACCATTCGGCCATGTGCTCGCCGGGATGCTGCTGGGCGATGATCCAGACCTTGCGTCGGCCTTCGGCACCGTTGCCCTTGCGTAACAGTTGGATCTCGCGGCCTTCGACACTTTTGCCGACGGCCAGCAACTCGGTGCCGGCGTCGGTCACGGCCTGTTCGATCAGCCAGTCATGGCGCTCGCGGCTGTAGGGTTCGAAGTAGGCGAACCAGACTTGCGCCTGCTCGGCCACCAGGCTGATATGCAGGCTTTCACCGTCGAAACGGGTGTCGACGCGGAACCAGTTCTGATGATCGTAGGAGGCGACGGCGCGGTAGCCGGTCCAGGCCTTGTTGTAGGAAGACTGGCTGGCGTTGCTCAGTTCGAAGGCGTAGGCCTCGCCCGGTCGCAGGCCTTCGACCTTGAAGTGAAACCACTGGAAATGCTGGCTGCGGGTATCCGGCTCCATGGCCAGGAGCAGGTGGCGCGGGTTGCTGGTGTCCAGTGCCTGGATATTGCCGCTGTCGAAGTCGCTGCTGATTTTCAGAGAAGGTAGAACCACGGGCATCGTCGAGTACCTGAAGAGGCTTTTTGTGGCTGCTACTGTACACCCCGATGAGGGTATTCGCCGAGGCGCGAGGGCGTGGGGGGCTGGAGAGGAGGGGGCGTCGTCCCTGACGCCCCGCTAGCCTAGTGCTTATGATATTCATTATCAAACAAATATCCATGCAACCTTACTCTCGATTCGCGGGCTGTCCCGGGCTTTGATCGAGGGATGTTCCTTTGCTATCATCGCCGCCAGCGTGACTGCCCACCCAGATGGCAGCGCAGCGGTCTTCATTAGCCTGAAGCCAAGCCCGGCAGTTGATCGGGTGCAAAAAAAGACCCGGCAAAGAGCCGGGTCAAAAACCGTGATTAGCCTGATGAGGAGATAATCCAGGAGTCCGACCTAAGGTCTCCGGGTTATCGACCGATCTCGCGATCGGCTGACTGCAATAATAATCATTATCATTTGCAGGTCAAGTCTTTTCCCGTTCTCCGCGGATATTCTTTTCCCCGCTCTCTCCCCAAGGCCGCTCTTCGCTTGGCAAAGCGCTTGGGCACGGTGAGTTCACGCGCTGCTGGTTTGTATCTGCACAACGCGGTCCACCAGGGCCTTGGCCATGTCGATCATGTACACCACCGAGCAACCAAGGTCGCGGTTCGCCCCGTTCGCGGCTTCGTAGGCGGCCGCCGCCGCGCAGCGCAGCAGGTCCGAGGCCTGGATCATGGCTTCCTCGATATCCAGGTCATCGCGCACGGCAAAGAGCTTCTGGTAGAGAGGTTCATCGCTGGTATTCGCCGCGCAGGCGGCTGTTGAAACAGTTGGTTTCAAATAATAGTCGAGTGCACGTTGGGCGGCGGCGCGATCCTTGAGGGACGCGAGCGGGCTTTTCGAGTCGGTTCGAGGGCTTTCTGTCGTGATGGAAGTCATGAAGGGCCTGCCTTTCAGAGGAAGTTCAAGTCAGCCCTTCAAGGTTAGTACTATTGGTATTGCGTTGCTTGTCACAAACAATACATTTTGTGTATTGAGTGGCGAAGTACTATCCGTATTGTTCCGCCCATGGATAAATGGATAGCATTGGTGAAGGCCAAGCTCGAAGAGCTTCGTCTTTCGCAGGAAAAACTTGGTGAACGCCTGGACATCACCCAGGGCGGCGTCGGTCATTGGCTGAACAAAAGGCGCAAGCCTGATCTTGTGATGATGAACAAGGTCCTCCAGGCGCTGGGCCTGGGGCACCTGGAGGTGGTCCTGCTGATTCGTGACCGCGCGGTGGCGGCCCAGGCCCCTGAAGAGCGCGACGAACAGGTCTACGACATCACCTCGGCGTTTCGCTACCCGGTCGGTGACTGGCAGGAGATCGCCACGCTGCGGGATTCGGCCCGGGGCGAGTACGCCGGGCGTTACGAGGTGACCGATCATTACGCCCCGGCGGCGTTCTGGTTGCAGGTGGTGGGCGATGCGATGACGGCGCCGTCCGGTACCAGTGTGCCCGAGGGCATGATGGTGCTGGTGGACCCGGACCGGGAGGTCGAGGTCGGCAGCCTGGTGGTTGCCCGTCTGCACGAGGGCGAGGAAGCGATTTTCCGCCAGTGGATGGAGGAGGGCGGGCATCCTTACCTCAAGCCGTTGAACCCGACCTGGCCGAAGATTCCGGTCGCCGAGGATTGCTGCGTGATCGGCGTGGTGGTGCAGGCGACCGCGAAATTCTGAAGACCGGCTCCGTGCGTGACGCGTTCACCTGTGGGAGCGGAGCTTGCCCGCGAAGAACGATGACGCGGTGCGCCTGATACACCGCAGCGCATTCTTCGCGGGCAAGCTCCGCTCCCACAAAAGCCGTGCACACACACGCTTGGTTGCAGTCAGGATTCCAGCTCCACCAACGCACTGCCTTCGCTGACCATCTCGCCTTCCTGGCAATACAACGCCTTGATCACGCCCGCCTGGGGTGCGCGGATGCTGTGTTCCATCTTCATCGCTTCCAGCACCACCAACTGGGCTCCGGCCTCGACGCTTTGCCCGACCGCCACCAGCACCCGCACGATGCTGCCGTTCATCGGCGCGCTCAGGCCGCCCTGATGGCCGTGGCCGCTGTCGACGGCGGCAATCGGGTCGAAGCGGGTGATCTTGTGGCACTCGCCCTGCCAGTGCAGGTAGAGTCCGTCGGCACCGCGGATCACCCGATGCCGCCGGCGAACGCCGGCCTGTTCCGTCGACAGGTATTCCCCATGCAGCTCAAACCGGGTCTCCAGCGTCAGGCTGACGGCCCGGTCCTCACCATCGCAACTCAGGTGCACCACGCTTTGCGCCGGCAGTCCGCTGCGAAAGCCGTTGCCTTGGGCCCAGGGCGAGGCCGGGTCGTCCGCCCGCACGCCAGGTACCTGGCCCTGCATGAAGGCCTGGGCGGCCGCCTGCCAGAACTCTTCGGTCCGCGCCCCCGGTTGCGGCAGCAGGTCTTCCTGATAGCGCGGAATAAAACCGGTATCCAGCTCTGCCGCGGCGAACGCCGGATGGGCGACGATCCGCCGAAGGAACCCGAGGTTGGTTTTCAGCCCGCCGATCACGAACTCGTCGAGCATCGCCAGCAAGCGCAGGCGCGCCTGTTCGCGGGTCTCGCCCCAGGCGATCAGCTTGCCGAGCATCGGGTCGTAGAACGGCGAGATGTTGTCGCCCTCGGCCACGCCGCTGTCGACCCGGCGTCCGGCCCCCGACGCCGACTCGCGATAGAGCTCCAGGCGCCCGGTGGCCGGCAGGAAGTCATGGCCCGGGTCTTCGGCGTACAGGCGCACTTCGATGGCATGGCCGTGCAGCGGCACCTGCGCCTGGGTCATCGGCAGTACCTCGCCGCGAGCCACGCGAATCTGCCAGGCCACCAGGTCGAGGCCGGTGATGGCTTCGGTGACCGGGTGCTCGACCTGCAGGCGGGTGTTCATTTCCATGAAGAAGAAGTCGCCGCGGGCGTCCAGCAGGAACTCCACGGTGCCGGCACCGACATAGCCGATGGCCTGGGCCGCGCGTACCGCCGCCTCGCCCATGGCCTGGCGCAGTTCCGCACTCAGCCCGGGCGCCGGCGCTTCCTCGACGACTTTCTGGTGGCGGCGCTGGATCGAGCAGTCGCGCTCGTTGAGGTACAGGCAGTGGCCGTGCTGGTCGGCGAACACCTGGATCTCCACATGGCGTGGCTTGAGCAGGTATTTCTCCACCAGCATCCGCGCATCGCCGAAGGACGATTGCGCTTCACGCTGGGCCGAGGCCAGGGCTTCGGCCAGTTGGCTGACGTCCTCGACCACTTTCATGCCCTTGCCGCCACCGCCGGCGGTAGCCTTGAGCAGCACCGGGTAGCCGATGCGCTCGGCGGCGACGCGGAAGGTCTCCAGGTCCTGCGCCGCGCCGTGATAACCCGGTACCAGCGGTACCCCGGCGGTTTCCATCAGGGCCTTGGCCGCGGACTTGCTGCCCATGGCATCGATGGCGCTGGCGGGCGGGCCGAGGAACACCAGGCCGGCGGCCTCGATAGCCCGGGCAAAAGCGGCGTTTTCCGAGAGGAAGCCGTAACCGGGATGGATCGCCTGGGCACCGCTGGCCTGGGCGGCGGCGATCAGTTTGTCGATTTGCAGGTAGCTTTCGGCGGCCTTGCTGCCCCCCAGGTCGACACGGATATCGGCCTCGCGGCTATGCCGGGCGTCACGGTCGATGGCGCTGTGCACGGCGACCGTGGTCAGGCCCAGGGCCTTGGCGGTGCGCATCACCCGGCAGGCGATTTCGCCGCGATTGGCCACCAGGATGGAAGTGATCACGGGCGTGCTCATCAGCGCGGCTCCTTGAGGGGGGATTCGGCCTGCCAGCTCGGCGGGCGTTTTTGCAGGAAGGCCCGCAGGCCTTCCTGGCCTTCGGCGCTGACGCGGATGCGAGCAATCGCATTTTCGCAATAACGCCGCCGCGCCGGGCTGAGTTCGCCGCTGCCGATTTCCCGCAGCAGTTCCTTGCTCGCGCGCATGGCTTGCGGGCTGTTGAGCAACAGGTTGTCGATCCAGGCCGCGACCTGTTGCTCCAGCTCACCGGCCGCGCAGGTTTCCGACAACAGGCCCAGCTCGCGGGCGCGCAGGCCGCTGAAGCGTTCGGCGGTCAGGGCGTAGCGGCGCGCGGCGCGCTCGCCGATGGCCTGGACCACGAACGGGCTGATCACCGCCGGGGCCAGGCCGATGCGCACTTCCGAGAGGCAGAACTGCGCATCGTCGGCGCCGATGGCCATGTCGCAGGCGCCGATCAGGCCGAGGGCGCCGCCATAGGCCGCGCCCTGGACCACGGCCAGGGTCGGGATTTTCAGCTTGGACAGGTTGTACATCAGTTCGGCCAGTTCGCGGGCATCGTCGAGGTTGGTCGCATAGTCCAGTTGGGCCGACTGCTGCATCCAGGCCAGGTCGGCGCCGGCGCTGAAGTGCCGGCCACGGCCGCGCAGCACCAGGAAACGCAGGGCGGCGTTGGCCTGGACCTTGTCCAGGGCAAGGATCAGCTCGCGGATCATCTCGGCGTTGAAGGCGTTGTTCTTTTCTTCGCGGCTCAGCCACAAGGTGGCGAAGCCCCGGGGGTCGAGTTGCAGTTCGAGGGTGTTGAAATCGGTCATGGTGTCGGGTCCTGTGCAGCTTTTGTTGGCGCTGGATTGCCAGTGGTGACGATGTTGCCCTTGCCGCCGCCATCGCCGGCAAGCCGGCTCCCACAAGGGGTGGCGTTTTCTCCGCGAGTCTGGGCAGGCGCGAACCGGCGGGTGACGGTCACATCCGGAACACGCCGAAGCGGCTCGGTTCGATCGCCGCGTTGAGCGCGGCCGAGAGTGCCAGGCCAAGGATTTCGCGGGTCTGGGCCGGGTCGATGACGCCGTCGTCCCACAACCGGGCACTGGAGTAATACGGGTGTCCCTGGTGTTCGTACTGGTCGAGGATCGGCTGCTTTATCTCGGCTTCCTGTTGCGCCGAGAAGTGCTCGCCATTGCGCTCGTGCTGCTCGCGCTTGACCTGCACCAGGACCCCGGCGGCCTGTTCGGCGCCCATCACGCCGATTCGCGCATTCGGCCACATCCACAGGAAACGCGGGTCATAGGCGCGGCCGCACATGCCGTAGTTGCCGGCGCCGAAGCTGCCGCCGATGATCACGGTGAATTTCGGCACCTTGGCGCAGGCCACGGCGGTGACCAGCTTGGCGCCGTGCTTGGCGATACCGCCGGCCTCGTACTTCTGGCCGACCATGAAACCGGTGATGTTCTGCAGGAACAGCAGCGGGATGCCGCGCTGGCAGGCCAGTTCGATAAAGTGCGCGCCTTTCTGCGCGGCTTCGGCGAAGAGGATGCCGTTGTTCGCTAGGATCGCGATGGGATAACCGTGCAGGTGGGCAAAGCCACAGACCAGGGTGGTGCCGAACAGCGCCTTGAATTCATCGAATACCGAGCCGTCCACCAGCCGGGCAATGACCTCGCGCACGTCGAACGGTTGCTTGGCGTCCGCCGGTACCACGCCATACAGCTCGTCGCTGCCGTACAACGGCGCGATCGGCGTGCGTTGCCGCAGTTCACCGAGCTTGCGCCAGTTGAGGTTGGCGATGCTGCGCCGGGCCAGGGCCAGGGCGTGCTCGTCGTTCTCGGCGTAATGGTCGGCCACGCCGGAGATCCTGCAATGCACATCGGCACCGCCAAGGTCCTCGGCGCTGACCACTTCACCGGTGGCGGCTTTCACCAGCGGGGGACCGGCGAGGAAGATGGTCGCCTGCTGGCGGACCATGATCGCCTCGTCGGCCATCGCCGGCACATAGGCCCCGCCGGCGGTGCAGGAGCCCATGACCACGGCGATCTGCGGGATGCCCTGGGCGCTCATATTGGCCTGGTTGAAGAAGATCCGCCCGAAGTGCTCGCGGTCCGGGAACACTTCGTCCTGGCGCGGCAGGTTGGCGCCGCCGGAGTCCACCAGGTAGATGCACGGCAAGCGGTTCTGCTGGGCGATGGTCTGCGCGCGCAGGTGTTTTTTCACGGTGAGCGGGTAGTAGGAACCGCCTTTGACCGTGGCATCGTTGGCCACGATCATGCATTCGACGCCTTCGACGCGGCCGATACCGGCAATCACCCCGGCAGCCGGGACGTCTTCGCCGTAGACCTCATACGCCGCCAGTTGGCTGATCTCCAGGAACGGCGAGCCGGGATCGAGCAGGCGGTTGATCCGTTCCCGTGGCAGCAGTTTGCCCCGCGAGGTGTGCCGTTCCTGGGCCTTCGCCCCGCCGCCTTGCTGGACCTGGGCCAGCAGGTCGCGCAGGGCCACGACCAGTTCGAGCATCGCCGCGCGGTTGCCGGCGAACTCGGCCGAACGCGGATTGAGTTGCGTGTGCAGGATTGCCATGTGCGCGCCCCTCAGCGGGTTTCGTTGAACAGTTCGCGGCCGATCAGCATGCGGCGGATCTCGCTGGTGCCGGCGCCGATTTCATACAGCTTGGCGTCGCGCAGCAGGCGTCCGGCGGGGAATTCGTTGATATAACCGTTGCCGCCGAGGATCTGGATCGCGTCGAGGGCCATCTGGGTCGCGCGCTCGGCGCTGTAGAGGATCACCCCGGCGGCGTCCTTGCGGGTGGTCTCGCCGCGTTCGCAGGCCTGGGCCACCGCATACAGGTAGGCGCGGCTGGCATTGAGCTGGGTGTACATGTCGGCGACCTTGCCCTGGATCAGCTGGAATTCGCCGATGCTCTGGCCGAACTGCTTGCGGTCGTGGATATAGGGCACCACCAGGTCCATGCAAGCCTGCATGATCCCGGTCGGACCGCCGGAAAGCACCACGCGCTCGTAGTCGAGGCCGCTCATCAGCACTTTCACGCCGCCGTTGAGCACGCCGAGGATGTTCTCTTCCGGCACTTCGACGTCATCGAAGAACAGCTCGCAGGTGTTGGAGCCGCGCATGCCGAGCTTGTCGAACTTGTTGCTGCGGCTGAAGCCTTTCCAGTCACGTTCGACGATAAAGGCGGTGATGCCGTGGGCACCTTTTTCCGGCTCGGTCTTGGCATAGATCACATAGGTGTTGGCGTCGGGACCGTTGGTGATCCAGGTCTTGCTGCCGTTGAGCACGTAGCGGTCGCCACGCTTGTCGGCGCGCAGTTTCATCGAGACCACATCGGAGCCGGCGTTGGGTTCGCTCATGGCCAGGGCGCCGACATGTTCGCCGCTGATCAGCTTGGGCAGGTACTGGGTTTTCTGCTGGTGATTGCCGTTGCGGTTGATCTGGTTGACGCAGAGGTTGGAGTGGGCGCCATAGGAGAGGGCGACCGAGGCCGAGCCACGGCTGATTTCTTCCATTGCCACCACATGGGCCAGGTAGCCGAGGCCGGCGCCGCCATATTCTTCGGCCACGGTGATGCCCAACAGACCCATATCACCGAACTTGCGCCACATGTCGGCGGGGAACAGGTTGTCCACGTCGATCTGCGCGGCCCGTGGCGCCAGCTCGCGGGCGACGAAGGTCTGCACCTGGTCACGGAGCATGTCGAGGGTTTCACCGAGGGCGAAGTTCAGGGTCGGATAGCTCATGGGGCACCTTTTGTTATGGGTTGAGCAAGGCGTTGGCGTGGGTGTTTATTCACCTTTACGTTAACGTAAAGGTGATGGGGCCGGCTGTCAATCGGACATTTTCGCCGGACTGTCCCGGCCCGGTCGCGGTCCATCTGGGAGCCGGCTTGCCGGCGATGGGGCCGGCAAGTCCTGTGTCGATCTTGCGCGCGTCTTCGCCGGCAAGCCGGCTCCTGCACGGACGGTGCCTGGCCTGAAGGATTCAGCTCGCCAGCCCGTGCTCGCGCAACGCCGTTTCGGTCAGGCGCTCCAACTCGTCGTTGTACTCGCGTGCAATGGCTTCATAGAGGGCCTGGTATTCGGCGTCGGTCATGCTCCGGGCAAACACCTCCCGCTCGGGCTTGCCCAGGGTCGCGGCCGCCGCTTTCATCGCCGCTGCCAGTCCGGCCTTTTCATCCGTCGACAGCTTGCCGTTGTCGAACCAGCGTTCCTGTGCCGTTTGCAGGTCCACCAGCGCGTCGCTCTTTTGTTCGCGCAGCGTCTCTTTCTCGCTGAGCTCCTGCAGGTACTGGATTGCCAGGTAGTCCTTCCAGAACGCCTGCTTGACGGTCTGTCTGACGGCATCCCCGGGTTGCGATTCCTGTTGCAGGATAGCCAGGTAAGCCGCGTCCAGTTGACTCTGGCTGACACCGGCAACGTCCTCGTAAACCATCTTCGACGCCTGCCAGGGCAGTTCCAGGTGCCCGGCCAGACCGACGCGATAGGCCAGGTAGACTTCCGCTTCATCGGGATCCGCGCCCTCGGCCCTGCGCTTGACGATCAATGCCCGGGCATGCCCGTTGACGCGATCCAGGCGTGCCTTGCCCTTGGCCAGTTGCAGCAGTTTCGATTCGATCCGTTGGGCCTCCGGTTCGGCATAGGCCTCATACAGCAATACGTCGAAGCCCATGTCGCTGAAGGCCACGGTCATGCCGTCGACACAGGCGTCCGGTTGCGGCGCGCTGGCCTTGAGGAAGAGCTTCTCGCGCAGCGCGGTATCCTCGGCCGCGGCCCTGACCATGCGCCGGACCTTGTCCATGAGGGCCGGGCGGGTGACCTTGTCCTCATAATCGGCGGATTGTTCCAGGTCGCCGATCACCCGGAAAAACGCTTCGGACTGGTCGACCGGCTCCTCGCCAGCCAGATGCTGCCAGTCATCCCGGAAGGTCTGCTGTTCCTTGCGCGCAAGCCCTTGCAGCCAGGCACTCTGATCCCGTTGCACGGCGCCACGGGAGCCCCAGCGGTCATGCGTCGGTTCATCGTCGCTGCTCAGGTTGGCCTCCGGGTCCGATTCGGTCGGCAGGTCCAGGCCCAGGTCGATATCGGTTTCGGCATGGTAGCTCGCGACGTCGTCCAGGGCGCTGGCCCCGATGGGGTTGCCATGGAGGTTGACGGTGCTGGCGATCCGTTGACCCCGTTGACTGAGATTCAGCAGCGTACTCGGGACCGTGGTGAGCTGGTTCCCGCCCAGGTCCAGGCGGACCAGTACCGGCAGCCGCTCGTAGCCGCTCGGCCAGGTGGCGAGCCCACAGCCGTGCAGGTCGATGCGGGTCAGGCCGAGCATGGTGGAGAAATCCGGTGTGCGCCCCAGTCCCGGATTGTGTGCCAGGTTCAGATCCGTCAGACGGATCATCCCGGCCAGCAGGGCGGCGGCGTCCGTGCTCAGGACGATATTATTGTGGCTCAGGTTGAGGTGGGTCAGCCGGGTCATCGAACCCAGCGCCGATGGCACCTCGGTCAGGGCGCCGCCACTGAGATACAGCCGGTTCAACTGCGGGAAATCACTGAGGAAGCGGTTCAGCCCCGTGGTGATATCCGGGTGGGCCAGGCTCAGGTACAACTCGGTGACATGCCCGAAGTCGGCCGAAAGCACCGGCAGCCGGGCGTTGCGGTCGTAAAGGACAACGTTGAGCCGGTAACCGTCCAGGGTGGCGCGCTGGCTGGGTTCGCGGCGCCAGCATTCCTTGATGGTTCTGGCGATATGGCTTTTGACCATCACACTCTCCTGGGGACCCGGCGGTGTGCCGACCCAGGCTTCGAGTTCCGTGCACAGGCTGTTGTACTCGCTCTCCAGTTGTTCGAGGCGTTGCACCGCGGCGCCCTCGTTCAGCCCGCGCAATTGGAGGAAGGCCTCGACCGCTTGCCAGGAATGGGAGGGGTACAGGCATTGGGCGCGCTCGGTGAAGGCCGCGGAGCGACTGCCCAGGGGCCTGCCGCCGACGCCGCGACCGCTGAGTGGATAGCCGAGCCGGCCGTCGGCCAGGCGCATCGGCGGAACGTAGCCGGGCTTGAGCGGCGGCAGGCCGAGGCGGGATCCCAGCTCCCTGGCCGTGGGCAAGGGTTGCTTGAGCACTGTCTGTTTCAGTTTGTCGGCCTCGTGGGTTGCGGGAAATCCCAGGGCCTTGCGCTCGGCATCGGGCAGGGCGTGCAGGACGCTGCCGTACAGGTCGTCCGGACCGTGCAGTTCCTGGCCAAGGGCATCATGGGCTTCGTAGAGATCGCCTTTTTTGACCAGCACCTTGCGAATCGTCGCCTGCTCCGGACCGAGGCTGTCGAGCAGGCGGCCACTGAAGGACTGCTCGCGTATCTCCAGGCGCAGCTGCTTCGACCAGCCCGGCAGCTTGCCGAGTTGGCCGAGGATGATCCTGTCGGTGTCCGGGTTGTGCGCCGCATCGAGGTAAAGCCCTTCCACGGCCCGTCCCAGGCGCAGGTTACGGCCGTAGTGCCGGGCCTCTTCGGCGAGTCGCAAGGGCACGCGTCGCGCGTCGAGCAACAGCTTGTACTCGGGCGGACTGGCGTGCCGGAGCAATTCCTCGGCAATGCTGCTCGGCAGGCTCGGAAAGTCGTGCTGGATCACGGCGACAGCGGGGTTCTCGGACTGGGTCCGATAGCGATAGTGCGAATCGAACAGCGCTGCCCGGCGGTTGGCGGCCTGGGCCGCGAGTTTGCGCCTGAGGGCCACGCTGCGGGCGTCCAGGCTGATGGGGCCGGTGCCGAAGTCTTCGCCCAGCAAGCCGCGAATTTCCGCCTCGTCGAGTTTTTCCAGGACATGGCGCAACAGCTGGTTGGCATCAAGCCCCGGCCAGACGAGGTCGATGCGTTGCAACGCTTGCAACTGGCCGGCAGGGTATTCCTTCAGCGGCACGCCGTGTCGATCCAGCAGCCGCAGCACCTTCGAACGCGGCCAGACCGCTTCGCTGGTGAGCAACTGCAGTTCCATGTGCAGTTCGTCCAGCGAAGGGTTGGCCGCGCCACCGTTTTGCAGGCGTTGCACCAGGCGCTTGAGGTCCTGGTCGAGCTTGAAACGGGTCACGCTGTCGTCGAGCAGGGCCGGGGGCCGCTCGCGGTCCACGAACAGCCGCCGCAGGACATGCTCGTCGACCCCGCTCAATTGCAGGGCCCGGTCCGCGGACGCCGGGTCGAGGCTGGCGGCGTCCGGCCCCAGCCGGGCAAACAGCTGCGGCTTGCGCCACTGCCAGGGTTGTTCGAACTCATGGAGCCAGGCGCCCTTGCCGTTGTGATGGACCAGCGGTGTATAGGCGTCGGGGTTGTTCGGGTGTTGCAGGTGGAAGCGGTTGGCGGTGGCGCCGGGGTTGATCTGGTAATGGCGGCCGTCCAGACCCAGGTAGGTCTTGCCCTGATAGTGATAGAGCCCGGCGGCGTCGGGCTGCAATGCCGGGGTCTCGGGCAGGCTGTGGGCATAGGGCGCCAGGTCGGGTTTCCAGAGTGCCTGTCCACCTTGCGGCGGCCGGACCGACTGGAGTCCTTCAATGAACGACGAACCTTCGAAGTCCATCGCCAGCGCGGTTCCCAGCCCCAACAGTTCGAGATTCAGCAGTACCCCGAGAAAGCCGAGTACCGCTTGCTCTTTCTCCTCATGGCGCCATTCTTCGATCCCGTTGTAGAGCTGCACGACCAATTGCGCGGCGGCGACCGCGAGCATGGCTTCGCCGAGCCCGGGCACCAGGAACAACAGGTTGACCGTCCAGTTCAGCAACGCATGCAGGCGCGCCGTGCGGGTTTTCTTGTCCTCGTCGTCGGTGGGCACCGCCGTGACCCGGGCGTCGTCGAGCATCTTCACCACTTGCAGGGTGCAGAACTCGCGCAAGGCGTTTTCCCCCAGCGGGTTTTTTTCCAGGTTCAGGTTGGCGTTCGGGTCGGGCTTGCGCTGTCCGCTGGCCGGGTCGAGGGGGCTCAGGCGCTCGTTGAGGGCATGGAACAACAGGGGTTGCGTGCGCAGGTGCACATAACGCTTGAAATCGCCTTGATGGCTTTTGTCCCGCAGGTGTTCCCTGAGCTCATCGTGGAAGGCAGTGAAGGAGGGGTAGCGCTTGATAGCCTGGTGCGCATCGCCCGAGCGATAGACCACACAGGGCGCGGCGCCGGCGACAGGGGCGTCTTGTTCGATCAGCAGGACGCCCTTGAGCATCGCCCCCCAGTCGCCGCTGCCGGGGTTGGGGAAATCCAGCAAGGTCAGGTAGCAGCATTGCACCGGGCGCTTGTCCCAGCGCGCGGCCCGCGTCGGGTCGAGCAGGCTTTGCAGCATCTGGTAGGCCGACAGGTCCAGGGAGCCTTTCATCAGGGCGATCTCCGCCTGCACCGCCAGCTCGTCGCGTTCGTGTCGCTCGAACAGCTGGTTGAAGACCGGGCTCGGGTGACCTCGATGGACGGGCAGGAGAAAGCTTTCCACGTGTTGCTTGTACTGTCCGCCGAGGTCGAGCTGGCGACAGAGGGCGGCGAAGTCCGGGGGCGTGATGGGCGTTTTCAGGACGTCGCTGGTCTTGCGCAGGATCGCCGAACCGCGGTCGAAACCGAAATGGCCGGTTTCGCTGCTTTCGAAGTTTTGCAGGGCGGCTTGCAGCAGGCTCTGCACGATAATGTTCTCCTGGCGTGGTTGGCCGAGGGTGGCCGCCGCGAGGATATGGACGTGCTTGAGCTGATCCTGGTGAATGTCCAGGCCGGGGCCATAGCGCTCCTCCAGGGCCCGGGAGAGCAAGGGCGCGGCAAAATCCCTGGCGCTTTTGAAACCGCGCAGATAGTGCGCCAACGCGGTTTTGGAGGTCTGGCTCTGCCTGACGCGGGTGGCGAAGTCCTGGCGTCGGAGCAGGGTGGCCTGGGTCAGCCAGGACGGCAGCCGCTTGATGATCAGGTGATGGTTCTTGAGGGCGTGCGGCGGTTTGGCGGGGGCGACAAGGGTGGGTTGTTCGGTGCTCATGACGATTGGCTTTTTCAGTGAATGGAGCGTTCAGCTTATGCCCGGCATCAGAGGATAAAAGTTTAAAAAGTTGAGCTGAATCATAGGGTTGGGATCAGTATTCTGGTTGCTGAAAATAGCCGGATATGGGCGTTGGGTAATCGCCTCGTGCTAGGGCATCCGGCTCGATCAAGACCGGACGGGGCCTTTTGTAGCCTGGCTTGTCGGGGCCGCGAACCTGAACGGCGCGAGGGCTTGCTCCAGCACGGGGTTGGCAAAGACTTCGAGCGTGCCCATGTTGCGCGGCACGGCCTCGACCTTGCGCTGCTGGTGCAGGCAGCGGGCGTAGTGCTGGTGCCGCCGGGTGAAAACGGCGCACCGCCTGGAATTACGCTAGCCAGGCATTCAGAAGGGGAGAGGGGGAATCGCGGAAACACGAAGGGGAGCCGAAGCTCCCCTTGAATGTGTTGTTGTATGCTCTTTTTTTTATTATTGAGGGGCGGTCTGTTGTTGTTTTTGTCAACCGTGACCCTTTCTCGCCGTTTAGGTGACCCCCATCCGGGGTCAAAGAGCAAACGTATTTTTTTGAGCGCTGATCTGCTTTATCAGGTGATCCAACCAGTTCGGGAGCTACCTTGAGGTAGTTTTATTCTTCTCTGTCCGGTTGCGGGTGACCCGAGGGTTCCCTGAAAGCACACCTTCTCCAAAAAAATCTGTTAGCTGCGTCTCTGCCGTGTTGTTTTTGTTATGTCAGAGTCGGTACGTCTTATTTTTATGGGTTTGCTGCTTTTTATTCTTGTTATGCAAGAGATATAGCAGGTGGCGTGCCAACTTTTTAAAACCCTTTAAAATCAATGGCTTGATATTTTTCATGAACCTTCGGCAGCGGCCAATGTCGTGAATCTGTTTCCGTGTTACTCGTTTGTGTTTCCAGACGGTAACACCCGGACACATTCATCCCGCCTGGCGGGCCTTGGCGACCCGTGAGCCAGTAACACGTCCCAGCACATCACAGATTTCTTTGCCGGCGAGGAGCAAGCGGTCGAGGTCGACACCGGTGTGGATACCCAGGCCGTTGAGCATATAGAGCACGTCTTCGCTGGCGACGTTACCGCTGGCGCCCTTGGCGTAGGGACAGCCGCCCAGGCCGGCGATGGAGCTGTCGAAGATCTGGATGCCCTCGAGCAGGCTGGCGTAGAGATTGGCCATGGCCTGGCCGTAGGTATCATGGAAATGCCCGGCGAGTTTTTCCCGCGGCACGCTGGCCGAGACCACGTCGAACATTTTCCGGGTGGCCCCCGGGGTACCGGTGCCGATGGTGTCGCCCAGGGATACTTCGTAGCAGCCCATGGCATACAGCTCGCGGGCCACCACGGCGACCTGCTCGGCGGCGACCGGGCCTTCATAAGGGCAGCCGAGTACGCAAGATACGTAACCGCGTACTGTCACGCCGTGCTGGCGGGCGGCATCCATGATCGGTACGAAGCGTTCGAGGCTTTCCCTGATGGAGCAGTTGATATTGCGCTGGGAGAAGGCCTCGGACGCGGCGGCGAACACCGCCACCTCCTTGACCCCGGCGGCCACGGCGTCTTCGAACCCGCGCAGGTTGGGGGCCAGGGCACCATAGGTGACCCCGGGCTTGCGCTGGATGCGGGCAAAGACTTCGGCGGAACCGGCCATCTGCGGCACCCATTTGGGCGAGACGAAACTGCCGACTTCTATATAGCCCAGGCCGGCGTCGCTGAGACGGTCCACCAGGCGCACCTTGTCGGCCACGCTGATGGGTTGGGCTTCGTTCTGCAGGCCGTCGCGAGGACCGACTTCGACCAGGCGTACGTGGGTGGGTAGGGACATGGAGGATACCTTGCGCAAAGTGGTCACTACTGATGCGGTCCCCTGTAGGCGCCGGCTTGCCGGCGATGAGGCCCTTGAGCCTTGCGGCGCCTGTCCGGACGCCATCGCCGGCAAGCCGGCGCCTACAGGGACGGTGTTTACAAGATTACCTGATGAGTGCCTAGAGGGCCTGGGTTTCCAGGGTCTGCAGGGCCTGGTGGCAGCGCTCCTCGGCGGTGTCGAGCTCCAGTTGCATCTGCTCGATATCCAGCAGTTGCTGCTCCAGCTGCGCCCGGCGCTCGGTGATTTTCGCCAGCATGCTGTTGAGTTGCTTCTGGTTGCCGCTGGTGGGGTCGTAGAGCTCGATCAACTCGCGGCACTCGGCCAGGGAAAAGCCGATGCGCTTACCGCGCAGGATCAGTTTCAGGGTCACCTTGTCCCGGGCCGAGTAGATGCGTTCCAGGCCCTTGCGTTCAGGAGTTAGCAGGCCCTGCTCTTCATAGAAGCGAATGGCCCGGGTGGTGATGTCGAGCTCGCGGGCGAGGTCGGAGATGCTGTAGGTCTGGCTGCTCATGAAAGCGCTCGAGAAAGGTCATGGCGCTAAGCTAAGGGTTGCTTGACGTATACGTCAAGCATGGCGGTAGTACGCTGTTCCTCTTGTGGCAAGCTCCGCTCCCACAGGGCATGCGTTCAGATTCAAGTGAACAGTGCTTTCCTCTGGCTCAGGCCTTGTCGAGCTTCTTCTCATGGGCGGTGACCTGCTGGCACAGTTCGATCATCTGTTCGCGCATCCAGCGGTTGGCCGGGTCCTGGTCGGTGCTTTCGTGCCAGTAGAGGTGGGTTTCCACCGGTGGCACGTCGTTGACCGGCAACGGGAAGTAATGCAGGTCATGGCGGCGGGCGAAGCGCTCCGGCACGGTCATGACCATGTCGGTCTGTTGCAACACCTGCGAGGCCATCAGGTAATGCTGCGAGCGCAGGGCGATCTTGCGCTGGATGCCCATCTTGCCCAGGGCCAGGTCGACATAGCCGAGGCCGTTGCGCCGGCTGGAGATATGGATGTGGGTCAGGCCCAGGTAGTCGTCGAGGGTCAGTTTGTCCTTGCCTGCCAGCGGATGGGCCTTGCGCATGGCACAGACATAGCGGTCTTCCATCAGCTTGACATGGCGTACCTGCGGGTCGGTGTTGAGCGGCGCGTCGACGGCGAAGTCGATGCGTCCGGCGGCCAGCTCCTTGGTGGTTTCGCGGCGCTTGGAGAGGAAGCTCTCGATCACCACCGTCGGTGCCAGGCGGCGCAGGCGCTGGAACAGCGGCGGCAGGATCACCGCCTCGGTCAGGTCGGTCATGCTGATGCGGTAGGTCTTGTTCGCCTGCAACGGGTTGAAGATCCGGCTTTCCTGGACCGAGATACGCAGCAGCGACAGGGCATTGCGCACCGGGCCGATGATGTTCTGCGCCATTGGCGTGGGCACCATGCCCTGGGCGGTGCGGACGAACAGCGGGTCGTTGAAGGTCTCGCGCAACCGCGCCAGGGCGTTGGACACCGCCGGTTGGGTGATGCCGACGATCTGCCCGGCGCGGGTCAGGTTGGCTTCGGTATAGATGGCGTCGAAGACGATGAAAAGGTTGAGGTCGACCTTGCTCAGATTCATTTCGCGGCGCTCTTATTGTTAGGGTTCGATCAGCCGATCATATATCGGTGATGAATGTTAATACACGGCGAGAATAGCTTTGGTAAATTTTCGTAGCTGCACTAGCATCGATTCCATGACCCCGACCACCTACTCAAGAAGGTAGCTGCCCATGGATTTCGCCTATTCACCCAAGGTTCAGGAACTGCGTGAGCGCGTGACCGCGTTCATGGACGCTTATGTGTATCCGGCCGAACCGGTGTTCGAACGCCAGGTCGCCGAAGGCGATCGCTGGCAGCCCACCGCGATCATGGAAGAGCTCAAGGCCCGCGCCAAGGCCGAAGGCCTGTGGAACCTGTTCCTGCCGGAATCCGAGCTGGGCGCCGGCCTGACCAACCTGGAATATGCCCCCCTGGCGGAAATCATGGGCCGCTCGCTGCTCGGGCCGGAGCCGTTCAACTGCTCGGCACCGGACACCGGCAACATGGAAGTGCTGGTGCGTTATGCCAATGAAGAACAGAAACAGCGCTGGCTGGAGCCGCTGCTGCGCGGCGAGATCCGTTCCGCGTTCGCCATGACCGAGCCGGATGTGGCCTCGTCCGACGCCACCAACATGGCCGCCCGGGCCGAGCGCCAGGGCGACGAGTGGGTGATCAACGGCAAGAAATGGTGGACCTCCGGGGCTTGCGACCCGCGTTGCAAGATCCTGGTGTTCATGGGCCTGAGCAACCCGGATGCGCCGCGTCACCAGCAGCACTCGATGATCCTGGTGCCGGTGGACACCCCCGGGGTGAAGATCGTGCGTCCGTTGCCGGTGTTCGGTTACGACGATGCGCCCCATGGTCACGCCGAGGTGCTGTTCGAGAACGTGCGGGTGCCTTATGAAAACGTGCTGCTGGGCGAGGGCCGTGGTTTCGAGATCGCCCAGGGACGCCTTGGCCCGGGCCGGATTCACCACTGCATGCGTTCCATCGGCATGGCCGAGCGCGCGCTGGAGCTGATGTGCAAGCGCGCGGTCAACCGTACCGCGTTCGGCCGGCCGTTGGCCCGCCTGGGCGGTAATATCGACAAGATCGCCGATTCGCGGATGGAGATCGACATGGCGCGCCTGCTGACCCTGAAGGCGGCCTTCATGATGGACACCGCCGGCAACAAGGTGGCGAAAAGCGAGATCGCGCAGATCAAGGTGGTGGCGCCGAACGTGGCCTTGAAGGTGATCGACCGGGCCATCCAGATCCACGGTGGGGCCGGGGTTTCCAACGATTTCCCATTGGCCTACATGTATGCCATGCAACGCACCCTGCGCCTGGCCGACGGCCCGGATGAGGTGCACCGGGCGGCGATCGGCAAGTACGAGATCGGCAAGTATGTGCCGCGCGAGATGATGCGGTCGGAGCGCTAGGCCGGCAGTAACGGTGACTTGAAGGCGAATGCGGTCTTGTGGCGAGCGGGCTTGTCGGAACGCCGCATCACCGTGCTCGGCTGCGAAGCAGTCGTAAACTGGTGATTTCGATCTACCTGGTACATCGAGTTTCCTGGTTTTAGGGGCGCTTCGCGCCCCAGCGCGGGCAAGCCCGCTCACCACAGATGTCGGTCGGAGCTGAGAGTGTTGCCAGGCTCCAGATGATCCTTCCTCAGTAAACCCAGACCTCGACCCGACGGTTCTTGATGCGGCCTTCATCCGCGGTGTTGGCCGCCACCGGCATCTGCGCGCCGAGGCCCTGGATATCGCGAAACACCACGCCGCCCTTCACCAGTTCCCGCCGTACCGCCATGGCCCGCAGCTTGGACAGCAGGGCGGCGCGGGCCGGGTCGTTCTTGGCGTCGCCAAAGCCCACCAGGGTCACCTGTTTGTTCAGCTTGCCCTCGGTGTGCAGGTAATCCAGGACCCGCAGCACATCCTGGCGGGCCTTGTTGTCCAGGCTGGCGCTGCCTTCCTCGAAGCGAAAATTCACTGATAGCCGCTGTGCCTCCCTGGCCAATGCCTGGTATTCCTCCGACATCTCCGGGCCGGGCGTCACCGGCATGGCTTGCACGGTCTGCGCGACAAAACCGTTTCCGGCGACAATCGCCTGGCCCGCCGGGCTTTGCGCGAAACGTACCAGGGACGCGGCCCAGGGATTCTGGCGGTTCGGCGGCAGGTAGAAGAACAGTCGTCGCGACAACGGATAATCCTCGGTGGCGATCAGGCTGGCGAGGGGCAGCATCGCTTGCGAATCACCGTCGACAATGGCCACGGCCTTGGCCTGGCGGACGTAGGGCAGGCCGATAAAGCCGATCCCCTGGTGATCCTGGCTGACCGCATCGGACAGCTGTTCGCTGGATTCGAAACGCCTGGTGCCGGCGGCCAGGGACTTGCCGTGCCGTGCCAGGACCAGGTCCTTGAAGGTGTCCCAGGTCCCGGATTTTTCATCACGGGCGTAGAGGTGAATGGCGCCGCCGATCCCGCCCAGTTCTTCCCAGGTTTTCACTTCACCGGAAAAGATTCGCGCCAGGTCGTCGGTGTTCAGGCGGGTCAGCGGGTTTTGCGGGTGCAGGATGATCGCCACGCCGTCGATGGCGATCACTTGCTCGGCGTCGGGGCTTTTCAGGTCGCCTAGGCCGGCAAGGTCTGTCAGTTCAGCGTCCTTGATCGGGCGTGAGGCGGCGGCGAGGTCCGCGGTGCCGGCTTTCAGGGCGCTGAAACCGGTGCTGGACCCATGGGCGGCGACTTCGACCCGCACCCGGCGGCCTTGCTCGGTGGTGGCGAGCACGCGCTGCTCATTGTCCTTGCCGGTATTGGCCAGGTGTACGCCATGCAGGCCTTGCTCCTCGAGCCAGCCCTTGACCAGGGCCGGCCCGAGGTCGGCGCCGATGGTGTTGGAACCCTGGATGCGCAGGGTCGGGCCGTCGTCGGGCGGCTCGGGCAGGGCCGCCAGGGTCAGGGCGGGCAGGCCGCAGAGGATCAACAGTGAGAGCGCGCGCAGCATGGGGCCTGCACCTTTAATGGGCCGAAGTGCTGCAAGAATAAGTCAGTCGGGTTACAGCTAAATGACAGGGTGGGGTGAGCAGTCTGTAGCGGTGCTGGTGTTTGTTCTGGCCTCTTCGCGGAGCTTGCCCGCGAAGAGGCCCTCAAGCCCGAACGCCGGATCAGCCCAGTTCCAGCCAGATCGGCGCATGGTCGGAAGGCTTTTCCATGCCGCGCAATTCATAGTCGACCCCGCCGGCCTTGACCCGTGGCAGCAAACCGTTCGAGGCCAGGATCACGTCGATCCGCAACCCGCGCTTGGGCTCGTCTTCGAAACCACGGCTGCGATAATCGAACCAGCTGAAACGGTCGTTCACCTCGGGGTACAGGTGCCGGAAGCTGTCCACCAACCCCCAGTTCTTCAAACGGGCCAGCCATTCGCGCTCTTCCGGCAGGAAGCTGCACTTGCCGGTTTTCAGCCAGCGCTTGGCGTTGTCGGCACCGATGCCGATATCGCAGTCCTCCGGGGAGATATTGATATCGCCCATCACCACCAGCGGCTGGTCATGTTGGAAGCGGCTTTCCAGCAGATGTTGCAGGTCTTGGTAGAAGCGCTCCTTGGCCGGGAACTTGGTCGGATGGTCGCGGCTTTCGCCCTGGGGGAAGTAGCCATTCATGATGGTCACCGGCGTGCCGTTTTCATCGGCGAAGCTGCCCCAGATAAAACGCTTCTGGGCTTCCTCATCGTCGCCGTCGAACCCCTTGTGCAGGCTCAGTGGCGCCTGGCGCGACAGCAGCGCGACGCCGTAATGGCCTTTCTGGCCATGGAAATGCACGTGGTAACCCAGGGCTTCGACTTCGGCCTGGGGGAACTGGTCGTCGGAGACCTTGGTTTCCTGCAGGCCGATGACGTCCGGTTGGTGTTTCTCGATCAGCGCCGCCAGCTGATGGGGCCGGGCGCGCAGGCCGTTGATATTGAACGAGACGATTTTCATGGGCGGCAATCCTGGCAAAACAGCGATGCTAGCCGACAAGTCCGGCGACGGCCAGCGTGGCGGGAGTACCGATGCACTGCTAACGTTCTCTCAGATCGTTGCGGCAGGCGCCGCGGCCAGGGAGGTTGACCTTCATGCCGGATATGCCAGAGATCACTGCCCAGATCCATCTGCTCGACAGTGGTTATTCACGCGAAGCACGTTCCCTGCTGTACCAGGCCTATCGGCATGAACCGACCTTCGCCTATCTGTTCGAGGCCGAACGCCCGGGCTACGAACAGCGGGTCCGGGCCACGGTGCGCGAGCGGGTCAAGCAGCATTTTCTCGAGGACCTGCCGGCCATCGGGCTGTTGGTCAACGACCGCCTGATCGGCATCGCGCTGATCGCCCCGCCACAACGTCGCCTGGACATTACCGAAAGCTGGGCCTGGCGCATGCGCATGGTGCTGAGCACCGGTTTTCGCTGTACCCGGCGTTACCTGGAGTACCAGCAGGCGGTGCTGGCCTGTCTGCCGTCGGATTCGGTGCATGTGCTGCCGTTGCTGGGCGTCCATCCGCAGTTCCAGGGCCAGCAGTATGGCGAGCAACTGCTGACGGCGGTGCACAACTGGTGCGCCGAGGACCCGCATTCCCAAGGCGTGGTGCTCGATAGCGGTAACCCGCGCTACCTGGAGTTCTACAAGCGCCAGGGCTACGAGGACATCGGCGAGGTGGCGGTGGGACCGATCCGCGAGCACGTGTTTTATCACGCCAACCCACAAGTGTTACAAACAGCAATGGCTTGACTGTCGAACTTTCCGGTCGGTTTCGCGTTCTATGACGGCCCTAACCCAGCCCGTGATAGCATCCGCGCCTATGATGTTTTCCATAAGATTGACCGGCGGTTTGCTCTTGCTTTGTTGCAGCATGGCGGCCCTGGCGCAAAGCGAACTCGATGTACGGGTCAAGCCGGCGAATGACGAGTTGAAGGCCAATGTGGAGGGCTACATTGGCAGTCTCGGTAATCGTGGCGAAAATGCCCTGCGGCGTTTCAGCCGCGGCGCGCAGGAGCAGGCGCGCAAGGCCGCCCAGGCGCTCGGCTATTATCAGCCGCGGATCGAGAGCGAAGTCGAAGCCGGCAAGACCCCCAGGCTGATCCTCACCATCGACCCCGGCGAACCGGTGCACTTGCGCAACGTCACCGTGCGCATCGACGGTCCCGCCGCCAACCTCAAGGCCTTCCGGGTGCCCAGGAGCGACACCCTGAAACCCGGGGCCGTGCTCAACCATGGGCACTACGAGGACGCCAAGCGCCTGATCCTCAACCAGGCCTCGCGCTACGGATTTTTCAGCGGACGCTTTACCCGCCAGCAGTTGCTCGTCGATCCCCAGGCGGGTGTCGCCGATATCGAGCTGATCTATGACAGCGGTCCGCGTTACTCCCTGGGCCCGGTGCATTTCGCCGGCGACACGCCCTTCGACGAGGACCTGCTGCATCGCATGGTGCCGTTCAAGGCCGGTACCCCTTACGATTCCGAACTGATCGCCGAGCTCAACCAGGCCCTGCAATCGAGCGGCTACTTCGAAGGCGTGCGGGTCGACGCGGCACCGATGGCGGCGAAGGACCAGGTGATCCCGGTGGCGGTCCAGCTCGACACTCGCAAGCCGCGTACCATGGGCCTGGGCCTGGGTTATTCGACCGACGTCGGACCCCGCGTCAAGGCCAACTGGACCCGCCACTGGGTCAATGCCCAGGGCGACAGCTACGGTATCGAAAGCGAGATTTCCGCCCCGCGGCAAAACATCGGCATCTGGTATGACCGGCCGCTGGACCCGCCGCTCACGGACAAGCTGCGCTGGGCGGCCGGCTACCAGTATGAAGAAATTGCCAACACCGACAGCCTGAGTAAATTGCTCACCGTCGGCCCGGAATGGCACAGCAAGTTGCCCAGCGGGTGGCAGCGGGTGATCTCGCTCAAGTGGCAGCACGAGGAATATCGCCTCGGCGAGGATACCGGCATGAGCACCTTGCTGATGCCGGGCGTCAATTACTCCTATCTGCGCAGCGACAATCGCATCGATCCACATAACGGCTATCGCCTGGAGTTCGACGGCAAGGTCGCCAAGGAGGGCCTGGCCTCGGACAATAACCTGTTGTACGGCACGGCCACCCTCAAGGGCTTGACCACGGTGCGGGATAACCATCGCTTCCTTGGCCGGATCCAGTTCGGTGGCAGCGCCACCAACGGCTATCGGAACGTGCCGCCGTCCCTGCGTTTCTTCGCCGGTGGCGACCAGAGCGTGCGCGGCTACGACTACCAGAGCCTGTCGCCGGAAAACGCCGAGGGTGACCGCGTCGGTGGGCGCTATATGGTGGCCGGCAGCCTTGAATACCAATATTCCATTGCCGAGAAATGGCGGCTCGCGACTTTCGTCGACCAGGGCAACTCGTTCAACACCCTGGACTTGCCAAGCCTCAAGACCGGCGTCGGCATCGGCCTGCGCTGGGTCTCGCCGGTGGGGCCGATCCGCCTCGACCTGGCCCATGCGCTGGACGATCCCGGCGGTATCCGTTTGCACTTTTCCATGGGGCCTGAGTTGTGAAGCGTGGTTTGAAAATACTCGGCCTGGCGGTTGTCCTGCTGATCCTGTTGTTGCTGGTGTCGCTGGGTCTGCTGCTGGGGACCCAGGCCGGCAGTCGGTGGGCGTTGGCGCAAGTCCCGGGCTTGAGCGTGGAAAATTTCCAGGGCCAGTTGGGGAGGCGCTGGAGTGCCGATCATCTGCTCTGGCAACAGGCCGGCAATCGGGTTGAATTGCAGCAGCCGCGCTTCAATTGGTCGCCGCTGTGCCTGACGCACTTTGTGTTGTGCATCGATCAACTGGAAGTCGAGCGGGTCGACCTGCGCTTCGAACCGGGTGCGCCTGCCGAGAGCGGGCCGCTGAGTCTGCCGACACTGAAACTGCCGCTGGCGATCGAGTTGCGCCAGGTGCGTATCGGCAGCCTGTGGCTCGATGGCAGCGAGCAGCTCAAGGAACTGCAACTGGCCGCGCACTGGACCGCGACGGGCTTGCAGATCGATACCCTGCACTTGCAGTACGACGACCTGCGCCTGGACCTGTCCGGGCTGCTGCAACCGAGCGGCGACTGGCCGCTGACGGCCGAGGGCAAGCTGCTGTTGCCGGCCCCGGGCGCTGTGCCCTGGGCCCTGGCACTGGAGGTGCGCGGCGATCTGCTCAAGACCCTCAAGCTCAAGGCCAACAGCAGCGGTTATCTGCAGGGCCAGCTAACCGGCGAACTGGAGGCCCTGGCCGAGCACTTGCCGGCCCGGGTGCGGATCAGCGCCGATGCTTTCAAGGCCAGCGCCGAGCTGCCGGACACCCTGCAACTCAATCAACTGGAACTCACCGGCGGCGGCAACCTGAAAGACGGTTACCAGCTCCAGGGCAAGGCCGTGCTGCCGGCCGAGCAAGGTCCGGTCGAGCTGAACCTGCGAGGTCGGGTCGATGCCCAGGGCGCGCAGATCGCCGCGCTGGACCTGACGGCCGATGCCAGGCAGCGCCTGAAACTCAGCGCCGAGCTGGACTGGCAGAAGGGCTTCAGTGCCGACGCCAAGGTCGACTGGCTGGACTTCCCCTGGCATCGCCTGTACCCGTCGATCGAGGAACCGGTGGTCAAGGCGCGGACCCTGGTCGGCGAAGTGCATTACCGCGACGGCAACTACCTGGGCTACGTCCAGGCCGATCTCGACGGTCCGGCGGGCAAGTTCAGCCTGTTGACGCCGTTCAGCGGCGACCTGAAGCAGGTCGCCCTGCCACAGCTCGAACTGACGGCGGGGCAGGGCAAGGCCAGCGGGCACCTGAACCTGCGGTTCGCCGATGGTCTTGCCTGGGACACCGCGTTGGACCTCAGTGCCCTCAACCCGGCGTACTGGTTGGCGGAGTTGCCCGGGACTTTGGCCGGGCCGCTACGCAGCAAGGGCGAGTTGAAGAACCAGCAGTTGAACCTGGAAGCCACTGTCGACCTCAAGGGCAAACTGCGCGGGCAACCGGCGCTGCTCCAGGCCAAGGCCGGCGGCCAGGGCGGGCAATGGACCCTTGGCGCCCTGGACATCCGCCTCGGCGACAACCGCATCCAGGGCCGCGGCAGCCTGCAACAACGCCTGGCCGGGCAGCTCGATCTCAACCTGCCACGCCTGGGCCAGCTCTGGCCGCGGTTGCGCGGGCAACTCAAGGGCCGGGTCGATCTTGCCGGCAGCCTCAAGGCGCCGCAAGGCAAGGTCAGCCTGCACGGGCAGCAACTGCTGTTCGCCGATAACCGTCTGCAGGCCCTCAGCCTCGAGGCCGATCTCGACAGCACCCAGCGTGGACGGCTCGACCTCAAGGGCGACGGTATCCAGGTCGGCGACACCGCCCTGGGTAGCCTGGCGTTGCACGGGCAGGGCGATCTCAAGCGCCAGCAAGCGCAACTCGATCTGCAAGGTCCGCTGCTGAAGCTGGCCCTGGGCCTGGAGGGCGTGCTCGACAACGGCAACTGGCGCGGGCGCCTGGTCTCCGGCGAGGTACAGAGCGGCGGCCAGGACTGGAAGCTGCAGAGTCCGGCCAAACTCGAATACCTCGCCGATGGCCGGCTGAACTTCGGTAGCCACTGCTGGTTGTCGGGGCCGGCCAGCCTGTGTGGCGAGGACCAGCGGCTGATGCCCGAGCCGCGCTTGCGTTATCACCTCAAGCAGTTTCCCCTGGAAAGCCTGGGGCAATGGTTGCCCCGCGACTTCGCCTGGCAGGGCCGACTGAATGCCGACCTGCAACTGGACCTGCCGGCCAGCGGCCCCAAGGGCCAGATCATGATCGATGCCAGTGGTGGCACCCTGCGTATTCGCGAACGGCGCAAATGGCTGGATTTCCCCTACGAGACCCTCAGGCTGAGCAGCAACCTGAGCCCGCGGCGGGTCGACACGCTCCTGGATTTTCACGGTGGCAAGCTCGGCGAGCTGGTGCTCCAGGCGCAGATCAATCCCCTGGCGAAGAACAAACCCCTGAGCGGCGACTTCCGCCTCAGCGGCCTTGATCTCAGCGTCGCCCGGCCATTCGTGAGAAAGGTCGAGACCCTGGCCGGGCGCCTGGATGGCAGCGGACGCTTGTCCGGCGGCTTGCTGGCGCCCAAGGTCAACGGCAACCTGACGCTGAGCGGCGGCGAGGTTTCCGGGGCGGAAGTGCCGACCACGGTCAAGGACCTGCGGGTACAGGCGCAGATAGCCGGGGAAACCGTCCAGCTCAACGGTAGTTGGACCGGCGGCGACGCCGGGCATGGCAATTTGACCGGGCACATCGACTGGACCAATGCGCTACAGCTGGAGTTGGCGATCAAGGGCTCGCAGTTGCCGGTCAGCGTCGAGCCGTATGCGACGCTGGAAGTCGCGCCGGACCTGAGGGTGTCGATGCACGGCGAGCAACTGGCGATTGCCGGCAAGGTCCATGTGCCCAAGGGCGCGATCGTCGTGCGCGAGCTACCGCCATCGACGGTCAAGGTCTCGGACGACACGGTGATCGTCGGCCAGCAGAGCGTGGAGGGCAAGACGCCGCTGGCGATGTCCATGGATATCGAGGTGCTGGTGGGCGAGGACAAGCTCAGCTTCAACGGCTTTGGCTTGAGCGCCGATTTGCAGGGGCAGGTGCATATCGGTGACAACCTCGACACCCGTGGCGAGTTGCGCCTGAATGACGGGCGCTACAACGCCTATGGCCAGCGCCTGACCATCCGCCGGGCGCGGTTGCTGTTCGCCGGGCCGATTGACCAGCCTTACCTGGATATCGAGGCGATTCGCCAGACCGGTGACGTGATCGCCGGTATTCGCCTGAGCGGCAGCGCTGAGCAGCCGACCACGCAGATCTTCTCGGAGCCGGCCATGAGCCAGGAGCAGGCGTTGTCCTACCTGGTACTGGGGCGACCGTTGAGCACCACCGGCGAAGACAGCAATATGCTGGCCCAGGCGGCGTTGGGCTTGGGTTTGATGGGTAGTTCCGGATTGACCGGTGACCTGGCGAAGAACCTGGGTATCGAGGACTTTGCCCTCGATACCCAGGGCAGCGGCAGCACCACGTCGGTAGTGGCCAGCGGCAAGATCACCGAGAAGCTGAGCTTGCGTTATGGGGTGGGGGTGTTCGAACCGGCCAATACCATCGCCTTGCGCTATCTGTTGAGCAAGCGCGTGTATCTGGAGGCGGCGAGTGGCGTGGCCAGCTCCCTGGATATTTTCTACAAGCGCGATTTTTGAGAAGCAGCGCCGGAGGAAGCTCCGCTCCCACATCAGGTGTTCCGTTGTGTTCTCGGGATCAGGCGGCGGCAGCCGAGTCTTCAACGATTAAGGCCCTGCATCACCGCTTCCGGATAGCGCAGCCCGGCCGTCGCACCCGCTGGGAAAATCGCCTCCAGGGCCTGCAACTCGGCGGGGCTCAATTTCACCTGCAGCGCCGCGACGTTCTCTTCCAGGTATTTGCGCTGCTTGGTCCCGGGAATCGGGATCAGGTAGTCGCCCTGGGCCAGGACCCAGGCCAGCGCCAGTTGCCCGGCCGTCACGCCTTTTTCCGCGGCCAACGCCTGCACCTGTTCCACCAGCCGCAGGTTACGGGCGAAGTTCTCGCCCTGGAAACGCGGACTGAAACGGCGATAGTCGTCGGCGGCGAAATCCTCCGGGCTCTTCAGCGCGCCGGTCAGGAAACCGCGACCCAACGGGCTGTAGGGCACAAAGGCGATCCCCAGGCGCTGGCAGGCGGCCAGGCAGCCGTTGTCCTCCTGGTCACGGCTCCACAATGAGTATTCGCTTTGCAGGGCGCTGATCGGATGCACCCGATGCGCGCGCTCCAGGGTTTCGGCCGAGGCCTCGCTCAAGCCCAGGTAACGGACCTTGCCGGCCTTGACCAGCTCGGCCATGGCGCCGACGGTTTCCTCGATGGTCACCTGCGGGTCGATGCGGTGCTGGTAGTACAGGTCCAGGGTTTCCACGCCGAGGCGCTTGAGGGTGCCGTCGATGGCCGTGCGAATGTACTCCGGCTTGCCACTGACCCCCCGGTACGCCGGGTTGGCCGGGTCGCGCAGGATGCCGAACTTGCTGGCCAGGAACACCTGCTCGCGTTTGCCGGCAATCGCCCGGCCGATCAGTTCTTCGTTGCTGTGGGGGCCATATATGTCGGCGGTGTCGAGCAGCGTTACGCCCAGCTCCAGGGCCCGATGCAGGGTCGCGATGGCTTCGCGGGTGTCGCTGCCGGTGGTGTAGAAATCGGTCATGCCCATGCAGCCGAGGCCGATGGCGGAGACCTGTGGACCGTTCTTGCCGAGTTGACGGGTGTGCATGGTGTGGCTCCTGTGGGATTTGCGACAGTGTGGACCTCGACAAAAGCGTGATAAACCAGCTAAAAGCACTATCACTATTCGTAAATTCCAAATAATGGAGGGCCGATGGATCGCTTCAACGCCATGCGGGTCTTTACCCGGATCGTCGAACTGGGCGGTTTCGCCAAGGCCGCCGACAGCCTGCAACTGCCTCGCGCTTCGGTGACAGTGCTGGTCAAGCAACTGGAAGCGCATCTGGGCGTGCAGTTGCTGCACCGCACCACCCGCCAGGTCAGTACCACCCTCGATGGCGCGGCCTATTACCAGCGCTGCGTGCGGTTGCTGGCGGACCTTGAGGAAACCGAGGCGGTGTTTTCCACGGCCCGGCAGAATCCGCGCGGTACCCTGCGGGTCGATATGCCGGCGGGTATCGGACGCTTGATCGTGATCCCGGTATTGCCTGAGTTCACCGAGCGTTATCCGCTGATCGAGCTGGAAATCGGCCTGAACGACCGGCCGGTGGACCTGATCCGCGACGGTATCGATTGCGTGCTGCGCGGTGGCCTGGCCCTCGACGATTCGCTGGTGGCGCGGCCGTTGGTGCTGGTCGAACAAGTGACCTGTGCCAGCCCGGCCTATATCGAACGCATGGGCATGCCGACTTCACTGGCGGACCTGGCGGGGCATCGGATGGTCGAGTATTTTTCCAGTGTGACTGGCAAGCGCTTCGGGCTGGAGTTCCAGCAGGGCGGGAAATTGCAGGCGATCGACCTGCCCAAGCATCTCTCGGTGAGCAGTGCCGACGGTTACCTGGCAGCCTGTGAGGCTGGCTATGGGCTGGTGCAGATTCCCTATTACCACGTGACCGAACAACTGCGCAGTGGTCAGTTGTGCGAAGTGTTGCGCGATTATCCCGCGCCCGGATTACCGTTGAACGCAATGTATCCGCCGCACCGACAGATGTCGGCGCGGGTACGGGTGTTTGTCGATTGGCTGGTGGAGATCTGTACCCGACCGGGTACCGGGTTTCGGCGCTGAGGGGACGGCTGATCACCATCCCCGACAGCCGTGATCAGCGGCGGTAGTAGTGCTCACCACCATAGTAACGATGGTCACCATCATAGTAACGATGGTCATGATCGTGCCAGCCGCCACCATGGGGAAAGATGATGCAACCGCTCAGGGACAGAATGATCAGCAGGGGAATCAGCAGTGTGATTCGACGAAACATGGATAGATCCTCATGGGTGAAGCCGGGAAGCTAAAACATTTCCGCGGCTGTAATATGAGACCCCGTTTGTGTCGTTTCATTCATCGACCTTTGTAGGTCATTGGTATGTATTCTGATACAAGCTGGATACATTGACCGCTTCAGGCTTTAACTTTCAGGAATACCCAATGACTCAATCGCAGCGTCTGAAATACTCGATTCTGATTTCCCTGGTGGTGCTGGGGATCATGTTCGGCCTGTCCTATCTGCAAAACACCGGGGTCATCAGCGAGAAGTTGTTCCAGTACATCGCCATTGGCGTGGCGGTGGTCGTGGTGGTGATCAACGGTGTGATGCGGCGCAAGGTCAAGCCCTGAACTCAGTTGCCGAGGTCCGCGGCCTGCGGTGTGGCGTCCTGTGACTCGAGGATCGCGGCCGCATCCGCGTGCAGGCTGTAGCTCTTGTCCGCGTTGAGCACCACGACACCCTCGCTGCACAGGCGCTTGAGCACCTCGCGCACGCTGAGGAAGGACAAGGGAATGCCCAGCTCCAGCAAGTGACTGTGAACCCCGCGCACACCCAGCCGACGATCGTCTTCACCGGCACTCAACAGTGCATCGATGACTTTGAGCCGGATCAGGCTGGTGCGCAAACCGAAGTGTTTGAGCAACTGACGGATGCGGTTATTGCCGCCGCGTTCGGCAGGTTTGGCCAACATGGCGCCCGAGCTGTAGGAAGGATCGCGTTGCAAAGAATTACCGTCCGTTGACCTGTGCTGGTCGTACATGCAAAAACTCCTTTTCAGAGCCTGATCAGGAATGTGATGTCAGCTCTCGTTGATAAGAACGAGCGAGACGGATAAATCATGAAGCCTCGAATGTAGAAAATTTGTCGGTATCAAGTCGCAGACAAGTGATAGCACCTGTATAGGGCTAAATTTTCATGTTCAGGCTCGTCTTTATGGGCAGGCATCGGCCCTCCCTGGTTTATTTCGCACGGTGGCCGCTTTTCCGGGCTGCCGCTGCGCTGTCGCATGCAAGGTCGCCTGGTGTTCGATATTCCATCAGGAGTCAGTGTGATTATTTCCCGCTCGCTATCCAGGTTGTGCCTGGCGACGTTGCTGATCGGCCTCGGTACTCATGCCATGGCCCGCGAGGGCGGCGAATCGAGTCGCGCCCTGAGCGCCGAGATCCGCCGCACCAGCTTCGGCGTGCCACATATCCGCGCCAGTAACGAACGCGGGCTGGGTTACGGCATCGGTTATGCCTATGCCGAGGACAATCTGTGCCTGCTGGCCAACGAAATCGTTACGGTCAATGGCGAGCGTTCGCGCTACTTCGGCCCCGGGCAGATGACCTTCGAGCAGCGCGACAACCTTACCAGCGACCTGTTCTTCAACTGGCTCAATGCGCCCCGGGCGGTGGACGCTTTCTGGCAGGCGCAGACCCCGCAGGTCGTGCAGTTGATCGAGGGTTATGTCGCCGGCTACAACCGCCAACTCAGCGAGCGCCAGGCCAAGGGCTTGCCGGAGCAATGCCGGGCGGATTGGCTACGTCCGATCACGCCCCGCGACCTGGTCAAGCTGACCCGGCGCTTGCTGGTGGAAGGCGGTGCCGGGCAGTTCGCCGAAGCCCTGGTCGCCGCCACGCCACCGCGCCAGGCCGCCCAGGTATCGAATGCGTCGTTCCAACTGGCGGCCGAACGCCTGCAACGTTTCGCCCTGGAGCGTGGCAGCAACGCGGTGGCGGTCGGCGGCGAGCGTTCGTTCAATGGCCGTGGACTGCTGCTGGGCAACCCGCATTTTCCCTGGGTCGGTGGCCTGCGCTTCTACCAGATGCACCTGACCATTCCCGGCCAGCTCGATGTCATGGGCGCGGCCTTGCCGGGCTTGCCGATGATCAATATCGGCTTCAACCGGCACCTGGCCTGGACCCACACGGTGGATACGTCCAGGCATTTCACCCTCTACCGGCTGCAACTCGATCCCAAGGATCCGACCCGTTACCTGCTCGATGGCCAGTCCACGGCGCTGGACAAGCGCCTGGTCCAGGTCGAGGTCAAGCAGGCCGATGGCGCCACCCGGACGGTTGAGCGGGTGCTCTACAGCTCGGTGTTCGGGCCGCTCGTGCAATGGCCCGGCAAGCTCGACTGGAACCGTGACGTGGCGTTCAGCCTGCGGGATGCCAACCAGGACAACGATCGGGTGTTGCAGCAGTGGTATGCGATGAACCATGCCGACAACCTCAAGGCATTGCAGGCGTCGGTGCAGCGGCTCCAGGGCATTCCCTGGGTCAATACCCTGGCCGCGGATGACCAGGGACGGGCGCTGTACCTGAACCTGTCGGTGGTGCCTTATGTGGATGCGGCCAAGCTGGCCCTGTGCGGCGATCCGCGAGGTAACGGGCCGCTGGTGGTGCTCGACGGTTCGCGCAGTGCCTGCGCCTGGAGCGTGGCGGCGAATGCCGCGCAGAAGGGCATCTTTCCGGCGGAGCAGCTGCCACAACTGGAGCGTGGCGACTATCTGCAGAACTCCAACGATTCGGCCTGGATGGCCAATCCGCGGGCGCCGCTCAAGGGCTTTTCGCCCTTGGTCAGTCGTGAGGGCGAACCCCTCGGGCCACGGGCGCGCTTTGCCCTCGAACGCCTGGCGCGGCTGGACCGGCCCGCGGCGATCAAGGTCGCGGACCTGCAAGCGATGGTGATGGACGATCAGGTCTACCTGGCCGGCCTGGTGCTACCGGACCTGTTGCGCTTCTGCGCGGGCGAGCAGGGCAGCGATGCCCTGGCGTTGGCACCAGTGTGTGCCAGCCTAAAGGGCTGGGATGCCCATGCGAACCTGCAAAGCGGCCTGGGCATGGTGCATTTCCAGAACATCATGGCGCGCTTGGCCGAAGGGGAAAACTTCTGGCGGGTCAGGTTCGACCCGGCGGATCCGCAGCACACTCCACGTGGCCTGGCCTTCGAGCAGATCAAGGTGGCCAGGGCGCTGCGCGCGGCGATGCAGGCGTCGCTGGAGCAAGTGAAGGCGGCGGGCCTGACGGCCGATAGTCACTGGGGCGATGTGCAACAGGTCAGCCGGGGCGGGCAGCCGGTCCCGGTGCACGGCGGCCCGGCGACCCTCGGTGTGTACAACGCGATCCAGAGCGTGCCGGGGCAGGGCGGCAAGCGCGAAGTGGTGGGCGGCACCAGCTATCTGCAAGTGGTGAGTTTTGACGACAAGGGGCCGCAGGCCCTGGGATTGCTGGCGTTTTCGCTGTCCACTGACCCGACGTCGGCGCATTTCCGCGACCAGACCGAAGCGTTCTCGAAGAAGCAGTGGAGTGTGCTGCCGTTTACCGAGCAGCAGATCAAGGCCGATGCCGAGTATCGCGTGCAGGTGATTCGCGAGCCGCAACAGTAACACTTGTGGCGTCCCGACAAGCCCGCTCGCCACAAAACCGCGTCCGGCGACACATTTCCCTGGCTGAACGGTATCAGCATCACAGGTAGGCCGATCAGCCCTTTGGGGTGTCTCGGGGAATCGCGTTGATCACCGCCTGGCCTTCCTTGTTCTGCGTCAGGTACACCGGCAGTACCTTGGGCAGCGAGGTCAGCAGCCGTTGCACTTCTCCGGTGCTGTAGATCCCACCGATGCGAATCGACCCGGTGGCATTGTCGGCCAGCAGTGCCGGACGTTCCAGGTAGCGGTTGATCAACGGCAGGGCGTCGCTCAGCGGCAGGTTGTCGAGGACCAGCTTGCCGTTGCGCCAGGCCAGGTCGGCGTCTTGCGCATGGGTCTGGCTGATCTGCGGTTCGTAATCGCCGGATTTGTAGCGTGCCTGCATGCCCGGGTCGAGGCGATAGCCGTCACCGGGATGGGCACTGCTGCTGACCAGCACCGAGCCTTGCAGCAAGGTCACGCGGACCTGGTCCTGATACATCCAGACATTGAAGCGGGTCCCGGTGACCTGTACCTGGCCCTCGGCGGCTTTCACCACGAAGGGATGCCCGGCGTCGTGGCGCACCTCGAAATAGGCCTCGCCCTTTTTCAAGGTCACCCGGCGTTGATCCTTGTAGTTGCTGTAGGTCAACTGCGTCCCCAGGTTCAACTCCACCTGGCTGCCGTCGGCGAGGGTGACCTGGCGCAACTGGTTCGAAGTCTCGAAGCTCTGGTAGGTGCTCGGAATCCAACCGAGGCTCCAGCCCAGGTAACCGGCGACGGGCAGCGCCAGCAGGCCGATGGTCGCGGCCATGGCGTAGCGTTGCCAGCCACGCCGCTGGGGGGCCGGGGCGAGCACCCGGGGCGTGGCGACCGGTGGTAGCTGATCGGCCACGTCCCAGATTTCCAGCATGGCTTCGTATTCGAAGGCATGCAGCGGGTCGGCCTTGAGCCAGGCGGCGAAGGCCTCGCGTTCGGCGCCGGTGCAATCCTCTTCATGCAAGCGCATGCACCAATGCGCGGCTGCGTCGGTGATGGCGTCGTACTCGGCTTCTGAAAGGATCGGTTCGCTCATGAATTCTTCCCTGGTTTCGGCCATTCTAACCTTCGGCAGTCCCTGTCGAGAACAGCAGATAGCAAATGCCTATCAATTCGCGGGGGTATACAAGGCTGCCAAAACCTTGGCCGGGTAGGGCGTTATTGAAGATGATATTTATGTAGTTCATATCACTCAGTTCTGAAGGTGGCTTTATGCATGATGCCGAGCGCCATGACAATCGGCACCACACCTTCATGGAGTTCACGTCATGCCCAAGTCCATCGTTGCCGCGTTGCAAATCGGTTCCCTGCCAGGCGGCAAGGGAGACACCCTGGAACAGATCCTCGGTTACGAGCGCTCGATCATCGAGTCCGGCGCCTGCCTGGTGGTGATGCCCGAAGCCTTGCTGGGCGGCTACCCCAAGGGTGAAACCTTCGGCACCCAGTTGGGTTATCGACTGCCCGAGGGGCGCGAGGCCTTCGCCCGTTATCACGACAACGCCATCGACGTGCCGGGCGCCGAGACCGACGCCCTGGCGCAGTTGTCCGCCCGCACGGGGGCGAGCCTGGTGCTCGGGGTCATCGAGCGCGCGGGGCACACCCTGTATTGCACGGTGTTGTTCTTCGAGCCCCAGGGCGGCTTGGTGGCCAAGCACCGCAAGTTGATGCCCACCGGTACCGAACGGCTGATCTGGGCCAAGGGCGACGGCTCGACCCTGCCGGTGGTAGAGGGCAAGGCCGGGCGGATCGGTTCGGCAGTGTGCTGGGAAAACTACATGCCGCTGTTGCGCACGGCGATGTACGCCAAGGGCGTGGAAGTCTGGTGTGCGCCAACGGTGGATGAGCGGGAGATGTGGCAGGTCACGATGCGCCATATCGCCTGTGAAGGCCGTTGCTTCGTGGTCACGGCCTGCCAGGTCCAGCCTTCGCCAGAGGCATTGGGCATCGAGGTGGCCAACTGGCCGGCGCAGCGGCCGTTGATCAACGGTGGCAGCCTGATTGTCGGGCCGATGGGCGAGGTGCTGGCCGGGCCGCTGGTCGGTGAGGCCGGCCTGCTGACCGCGCAGATCGACACCGAGCAACTGGTCCGCGCCCGCTATGACTTCGACGTCACCGGCCATTACGCCCGCCCGGACGTGTTCGAGTTGCAGGTGGACGAGCGCGCCAAGCCTGGAGTGCGTTTTATCCAGGATTGATCAGTGCCACTCCACGCGGCGCCCGACGGTCGTCAGGACCTCGGCTCCGTGTCGAGTGGCATATTTTTTTGACTCTTTTGCTTAGAGTCGCCGTTATATTGACGCTTCGCCACTATTACCTACACTTTACTATCACCTGCTACAGCATTTTTCGCAGTCCGTTGGTTTTTCTACGTTAAGGAGAAGACAAATGGCTCGCTCGAAAAAATGGTGGTGGGGTTTACCGTTACTTGCTTTGCTGTGGTTGGCCGCTCTTTGGATAACAACGCCTGAAGTCGAACAGGATTTGCAGACCCGCGTGGGGAGTGCCATTGATAGTGCTCCCGTTGCTGTCGCAGGACGTGACGTGACCCTGCCCAATGCAACATCAAAAATCCGTGACACGGCCGATCGAACCCCTGGTGTCAGACAGGTGATCGGCACCCTCGGCGATCAGCCCGTGACGCCGGTCGATAGCGATATCGGCCGCACTCCCGAAGTTGTCCCGGCCGCGCCGCCGGCACCGACACCCAAGGCTGTCGAGGAACCCCAGGTCAATCCACAGGGTTCGGCCGCTGTTGTTGATGCCAAGGCCTGCGAACAACAGTTTGTCGCGGCGTTGAATCAATACAAAGTGCTGTTCGATACGGCCCAGGACATTCTCTCAGCGGCCTCGCAAACAGCGCTGGATGCCTTGGTGGCTACCGCCAAACAGTGTCCCGACGAACAGTTCGAAGTCGATGGCTACACCGACAACACCGGCACGGCGGACTTCAACCTGGCACTTTCCACGCGTCGGGCCGAAGCCGTGGTCAGCTATCTGGCGCAACATGGCGTGACCCCGGAACACCTGAAAGCCGCGGGATTTGGCCAGGCTAATCCGGTGGCGTCCAACGATACGCCGGAAGGTCAGGCACAAAATCGTCGGATAGAAATAAAGGTAGTGGATGACAACACTGTGAGCGCCCCGACTGAGGCTAAATAACCAGGAGCAACCATCATGAGTTATTTACTTGAACAGTATTGGGGCTGGATGCTGCTGGCCGGGATTCTCGGTTTGCTGGTGGGCTGGCTCGCCAGTCAGACCGCGCCGCATGTCCGCTGGGTTGCCGGCTGGTTGCATGCGGCGTTATGGATCTTTGCCGTCGGCGTGGTTGTCGCCCTGCTCAAGTTGTTACCGGGACGTGCCGGGTTATGGCTGGAAAGTGCCTTGCTGTTGTTCGCGGCTTACCTGGTCGGTTGCTGGCTCGGTGCCTGGATTCGCGCCATGCTGGCGGCCGATGCCGCCACCAGCGCCGCCGGTTCGAGTCCGGCAACCCGCGCGGCGGTCACCGATGCCGCTGGTATAGGCAGCCGTCCGCTGGTCATGGAAAGACCCACGGGGACGCTCGATAACCTGAAGTTGATTTCCGGGGTGGGCCATAAAAATGAAGCCGTGTTGCACGAACTGGGCATTTACAGATTTTCCCAGATCGCCCAATGGACGGATCCGCAAGTGCACTGGATAGAGCATTACTTCAGCTTTCCAGGGCGGGTCGAGCGCGAGGACTGGCGAGGTCAGGCACGGATACTGGCGCAAGGCATTGAAACCGAGTTTGCCAAGCGGGTGAGAAGGGGCGAGGTCGATACTTCCGAAGATTGATGCCCCGAAGCCCCTGTAGATACCGGCTTGCCGGCGCTGACGTCGGCATAGACAGCGCAAGACTCAAGGGTCTCCGCGCCGGCAATCGAGCGCCGGCCGGCGGCTCCCGCAGGTTGTGCGCCCGGCCTTGATCAGGGTGAAAGTCGTCAAGCGGGTTTCCCGGATCGTTGCGCTCCTGACAATTGCTGACAGGAGGCTCTGCTAAGCTGCACGCCTCCATCCCGCCAGAGCTCGTCCAGCGTGTCCCGCACTTCGCGTCTACTGACCCTGCTCCAAGTATTGCGCGCCAAGAGCCGTCCGACCACCGCCGCGGCGCTGGCTTGCGAGCTGGAGATTTCCGAGCGCACGGTCTATCGCGATATCGCCGAGCTCACCGCCCTCGGCGCGCCGATCCAGGGCGAGGCGGGGGTCGGCTACGTCTTGCGCAGCGGTTTGTTCCTGCCGCCGCTGATGCTCAATGCCGACGAAACCGAGGCCATTGTGCTCGGCCTGCAATATGTCGATCAACGCGCTGACGAGGTGCTGGGCAAGGCCGCCGCCGATGCCTTGGCCAAGATCGCCGCGGTGCTGGCGCCGGCCGCCCGGGAGGCCCTGCGCAATCCGACCGTGCTGCCGGGGCCGCGCGGGTATGGTTATCCGGACAATGCGGTGTCGTTGAATGTGTTTCGCCAGGCCATTGCCGACCAGGCCAAGCTGCACATCGACTACGCCGACGTGAACAAGGTCCCCAGCCAGCGCCTGATCTGGCCTTTGGCCCTGGGCTTCATGAACTCGGCGCGGGTGGTGGTCGCCTGGTGCGAGTTGCGCCAGGCCTTCCGGACCTTTCGCACCGATCGTATCGCCTCGGCCCGGGAGCAGGGCGAGCGTTATCCGGGTCGGCGCAGCGACCTGCTGCGGCAATGGCGCAAGCTGTTCGACCAGGATGAACACGAGCGTTTCACTCCTGACAAGAACTGACGGACGGGTGTTCTAGGATGGCTCCACCTTCCACCAGCAAGGAGCTGTGAACAGCATGACCACTCAAACTTCGTTGCTCGCCCCGGCCATCGAAGCCTATATCAGCGCCGCCAATGCCCGCGACAGTTCGGCGGTGGCGAGTTTCTTCGCCGAGGACGCGAATGTCTTCGACGAAGGTCATCACCGCGTCGGTACCCTCGCCATCGCCCAGTGGATGGATGAAACCGCGCGCAAATACCGGCCACGGGTCGAAGTCCTGGACGTGGCGCAACGCACCGGCAAAGTGCTGGTCAAGCAAAGGGTCTCGGGGACCTTTCCCGGTGGCTCGGTGGAGTTGCGCTACGTATTCCGGCTCGACGCGCAGGGCAAGATCGCCCGGCTGGATATTTCCCTCTAGGACAAGCTGGCATACTGCACGGCCCCCGGTTGCGAGCCTGCACGACGCCATGACTGTCGATTCTCCCCTGAGTGCCTACCGCGCGGCTGTCGAGCAGCGCGGTTTTCTCCATGACCAGGCCCAATGGCTGGCGGTGCAGGCCTTGCAGCGCTGTCATGAGGCGTTGCACCAGGGCCGGGTGCCCAAGGGCGTTTACCTCTGGGGACCGGTCGGGCGCGGCAAGACCTGGTTGATGGATCAATTCCAGCAGACCTTGCGCGTGCCGTCGCGGCGCCAGCATTTCCATCACTTCATGGGCTGGGTGCACCAGCGCTCGTTCCAACTGAGCGGCATCGCCGACCCGCTGCGGGCCCTGGCCCGAGAGCTGGCCGCGGAGATCCGGGTGCTGTGTTTCGATGAGCTGTTCGTCAGCGATATCGGCGATGCGATCATCCTCGGGCGGCTGTTCCAGGTGATGTTCGACGAGGGCGTGGTGATTGTCGCCACGTCCAACCAGCCACCGCGCAAGCTCTATGCCGATGGCTTCAACCGCGAACGTTTCCTGCCGGCGATCGCCGCCATCGAGCAGCACATGGAGGTGGTGGATGTCGATGGCGGCGAGGATCATCGATTGCATCCGGGGGCCGGAGTACAGCGTTACTGGGTTGACCCCGAGGGGCGGTCGGCGGCGTTTGCCGAAGCGTTCAAGGCGTTGAGCGTCGGGCAGCCGCTGTCTGCCGAGCCGGTTGCCATGGGCTATCGGACTTTGCCCGTGGTGCAGGCGTCGCCGAGCGTACTCTGGTGCCGTTATGCCGAGCTGTGCGAGCAACCGCTGGCGGCCATGGATTTCATGGCGCTGTGTGACCGCTATACGGCGATTTTCCTCAGCGAGGTGCCCAACCTCAGTGCCCGCCAGCGTCCCGGGCGGATCGCCCGTGGCACCGAGGATGCGGCACAACGTGTCGCTGCCGGCGACCGCGAGTTGCCGCAACTGTCGGTACATGACGATAGCGTACGGCGCTTCATTGCCCTGGTGGACGAGTGCTACGACCGCAAGGTGCCGTTGTACATCGCCGCCCAGGTGCCGCTGGATGAGCTGTACACCGAAGGTTACCTGGCGTTTCCGTTTCGCCGCACCCTCAGCCGTTTGCGCGAGATGCAGTTGCAGCGCTTCACCCCGGTATCAGCCAGCCCTGAATAAGCGCGCCGGCCCACAAGGCCAGCAGGATCAGCAGCTGGGCCGGCACCACCCGGCGGGCGAAGGCCGTGCCGCCACTGGACCAGGCCATGACACATTTGGACAGGGTGTTGGTACCGAAGGCCGCCAGAATCGGCCACCGGGCGCTTTCGGCCAACAGTTGGCCGGATTTGACCAGCGCGGCCACCGAGGCCGAGGCCGAGTGGACATCGGCCAGGCCGCCGAGCATCGAGGCGGCAAACAATCCGGAGATACCAAATCGGGCCTGCAGGGCGCTGGTCACGAAAAACAGGCTTGAGATGCCGGTTGCGACCATCAGCGTCAATTTGAGGTTGAAGGCATGCCCGACATTTATCGGCTGGCCGATCTGCGTGTCGCTGGGTTTCATCAGCCGCAGTGCATAGGACAAGGTCACCGCGCTGCCCAGCAGGAAGGGTAACCAGAGCCGGACAAGAGTGGTCGGGCTGATGGCGCTCAACACCAGGCTGAGCAAGATGGTGGTGGCCAGGTTCGAGAGGATCGCCGCAGTGGCGACCTGTTGCATGAGCTCGGGTTGCTGGCGCGCGCGGCTGCCCATGGCGGCGATGGTCGCGGTACCCGATACAAAGCCGGAGGCGATTGCGGCCAGGCTCAGCCCATACCGGGCACCCAGCAGCCGGATGGCGACATGTCCCAGGGCACTGACACCCATGATCAGTACCGTCAGCAGACAGATCGAGCGGGGGTTGATGGCCTGATAAGGCCCGATGAAGGCGTCGGGAACCAGGGGCATGATGACCAGGGCCGCGGTGGCCAGGATCAGCCCATCCTTGACTTCGGTTTCGCTCAGTTGATTCAGGGCGAAGCGGTGCAAGCTCTGGCGGAAATTCAGCAGCAGGGTCAGAACCACCGCCAGGGCCACCGCCAGCCCCGCCTTGTTGTTGCACAAAGCGCCCAGGAGCAGGACCAGCAGCAGGGCGACCCCGGTGGTCATGCCGGGGTCCTCGCTGCGCCGTTTGAAGTAGGCCATGCTGGCGAGCATCGCCAGGGCCAGGGTCAGGGCGCTGAGCAGCAAGGGGCCGCCGAGCAGCAGGCCGACATAACCGAGCAGGGAGGTCAGGGCGAAGGTGCGCAGGCCGGCGAAGCGGCGGTCCGCGCCCTCGCCTTTCTTGCGTTCGCGCTCGAAGCCGACCAGCAGGCCCAGGCCGAGGGCCGAGGCCAGGTTGGTGGTGTGAGTCAAGGTTTCCATACTGCGGACCCCTGTGTGTCAGCTCAGGGTGGGGGCTGTCGGACATCGGGCGTTTGATATTCATCAAGGCGGTTGCAGGACCAGGTCGATTTTGGCTCGTCTTGTCAGTCCGAAGGACCACCTTGACGTAAATCAAACCGGTAAAGCAGGGGGGCTCCATCATGAATGCAATGTCCCGATCTGCCGATGACGGCGAGATTTGCCCGGTGCTCTTCAACCAGTGCCACTGTGGGCTGGGAACCTGTTGCTCCAGAGGTGCGCCATGTCCGACTACCGCCGTATTCTTTTGCTGGCTCCCGCCGAGATGAACCGCAGCCCCGCCTTCGAGCGGGCCACCGAGCTGGCCCTGTCCACCGGGGCCGCCTTGCATATCCTGGCGTTCGATTATGTGCCGACCCTTGACGTGGCCACGCTGTTCGACCAGAAAGCCATGACCCAGGCCCGCGAAGGCTACCTCGACCTGCATCGCCGCTGGCTGCATCAGGAGGCGGATCGCCTGCGCGGCCACGGCCTGGATGTGAGTTGCAATATTTTCTGGCGCCATCATCCGTTGCAACCGATCATCGAGTACGTTCGTGACCTGGGCATCGACCTGCTGATCAAGGATGTCCATCTGGAGTCGGGGCTCAAACGCCTGTTCGCCACCCCGCTGGATTGGCAGCTGTTGCGCGATTGCCCGGTTCCCGTGCATCTGGTGACCGGTGGTTCCCGGTCGTTGCCGCACCATGTCCTGGTGGCGGTGGATCTAGGCGGGGAAAGGGCCGAAGAGTGCTTCAACGACAGGCTGGTCCAGGCCGGGCAGGCGTTTGCCCGGCAATGCGCGGCGACGTTCAGCCTGGTGCATGTGCATGACAAGTCCCGCTCCTATATCCACGAGATGGGCTGGGGCACCTTGCCGATGGCCGAGGGCCTGGAAATGGCCAGCCGTGCCAATGAGCAGCAGGGATTCAAGGCCCTGGCGGAGCGCAACGGGGTCGAGAAGAACCAGCGGCATTTCCTCACGGGGGCGGTGATCGAGAGCCTTGGCGCTTTCGTCGAGCACAACGCGGTGGATGTCATGGTGATGGGCACCCGCCACTCCCACGGCCTGGACAGTATCCTCGGCAGCACGGCGGAAAATGTCCTGTATCGCAGTACGTGCAGTCTCCTGACCCTGAGTCCGGAGTGCCAGGGCTGAAAAAAAAGCCCCTGGCGCGGACCGGAAAATACGCTCCGCGCCAGGGGCTCTCGTTCAGTCTTACAGCGACAGCCGATGAATGACCTGGGTCGCGTCGTCGGGGTCGCGTTCGCGGCTGAAGTGCAGGTCGTCGGCCAGTTGGCGCATGTGCACGTTGGACGCACTGTCGATGGAGTACATCTGGGTAAAGTTGTTTTTCCGCGCCGCTTCGATCAGATGCTTCATCAGGAGCGTGCCCAGGCCGCGGTGTTGCCAGTCATCGGCGATGGTAATGGCACACTCGCATTCGTGCTCGGCGCCCGAGGCGGCATAACGGCTGATCCCCACTTCACGCAGCTGGCCATTGTCATGGACCAGGGCCACGTAGGCCACGCGGTTGTGGGTGTCGACATTCATCAGTTGGTTCATCAGGACCGGGCTGGGATCGACGATTTCGCCGAGAAAGCGCTGGTGGCGCGATTCCGGGGACAGTCGCTGGATAAAGGCTTTTTCCCGCTCGCGGTCCTCGGCCCGCAGTGGCCGGATCAGGACATGGGTACCGTCCTGCAGGCTTTCGATCCAGTGTTCGCCTGTCACCGAGGAAAAGTCGGGCAGGTTCAGGATGGGGCTATTGAGGTCGGGCATGATCAGAACTCCTCGAACAGGTATGGTCGTGGGCCGGTATCGGTGTTCTGTTTTTACGCCACGGCGGGTGCCCGCGTTTGATTCAAGTCAAGCACGGGCATAACTGCCCGGTTACAGCGGGTTAGCGTGCTGGCCACAACCGGCGATCAGCGCCTTCAAGCCTATCGGGTCAAGGATCTTTACTTCCCGTGCGTGCACTTCCAGCAGATTCAGCTCCCGCAGCCGGGCGATCCCGCGGCTGATGGTTTCCAGGCGCAGGCCCAGGTAGGAACCGATTTCTTCGCGGCGCATGCGCAGGATGAAGCTGTATGGCGAGTAACCGCGCAGGGACAAGCGTTGCGAGAGGTTGAGGAAGAACGCCGCGAGGCGCTCGTCCGAGTTCATATTGCCCATCATCAACAGCAAACTGTGGTCCCTGACGATTTCCCGACTCATCAGTTTGTTCAGGTTGTGCTGCAGGGAGGGCAAGTCCCGGGACAAGCGTTCCAGCTGCGAGAAATGGATCGGGCAGACTTCGCTGTCCTCCAGCGCCACCGCGTTGCAGGCGTGGCGGTCTTCGCTGATGGCGTCCATGCCGAGCATTTCCCCAGTCATTTGAAAGCCGGTGACCTGCTCGCGGCCATCCTCCGAGGTCAGGGTGGTCTTGAAAAAGCCCAGGCGTACGGCATACAGGGCGTGCAGCGGATCGCCCTGGCGGTAGAGGGTGTTACCTTTCTTGATCTTGACGCGCTGGACGATCAGGTCGTCCAGGCGTTTGACTTCGGAGTCGTTCAAACCCAGGGGCAGGCACAGTTCCAGAACGCTGCAATTGGCGCAGGCGGATTTCAGGCCCAAGGGTTTGAGATTGAGCTTGAGTTTTTCGCTATTGTCCACGGGAGTTCCTCTGTGTCGGCGGTTAGAGGGCATCCAAATCGGAGAGGAACACCGATAAAACAGGTGCCTGTAGGCTCAGGTTAGCAGGTGTAGCGGGTTCTTTGAGATAAATCAAGCGCGTGGCTCGGCAGCGGAGCGAAGGTAAAACGTGGATTGTCCATCGTCCCCCCTTGGAGCCCGCGTCATGAGCAACTATCAACGTATTCTACTGATCACCGATACCCACTGCCAAGCGACTCCCGCCCTGCATCGCGCGGCTACCCTGGCGCGAGCCTGCAAGGCGGGGGTGCACCTGGTGCTCTTCGACTTTGTCGAGTCCATCGCGGCGATGACCCTGTTCAACCACGGCGCCGGCACCCTGGCCCGGGAAGGTTACCTGGACAAAAAGCGTGAAAAACTCGCCGAACTGGCTCACAGCCTCACCAACCAGGGGTTGGAGGTCAGTTACGACGTGGTCTGGTCGCAACATCCGCATGCGGCCATTCGCGACTACGTCAAGGACATCGAAGTCGACCTGGTGGTCAAGGACCTGCAGGTCGAGTCGCAACTCAAGTGTGCACTGCTCGGCCCCACCGACTGGCATCTGGTGCGCCAGTGCAGCAAACCGGTGATGCTGGTCCGCCACGATGCGCCGCCGCGGCCGAAGAATTTCGTCGCGGCGGTGGCCCTGGAGAATATCGGCGACGGCGAGACCACCCGCGACGACCAGGTGATTCAGCTGGCCGGCGAACTGGCGATGATCTGCGACGCGGACCTGGAACTGTTGCATGCCTGCGATATTCTCGCCGGTTATGAGTTGATGCAGGAATACCCATGGGATTCGGATGCCGCGGTAGCCTTGCAGAAATTGCGCAGCCAGGCCTTCGACGACCTGGCCAGGGCACATCAGGTACCCGGTCGCCGCCGCCATTTCCTGTTGGGGCAGGCGATCCAGCGGGTGGAGGAATTTGTCCGCGAACGTGAGGTCGATACCCTGGTCATTGGCCGCTCCCAGGCCGATGCCTTTCCCTGGCTGGGCAGCTTTGCCGAATCGCTGTTGTCACAGCCCCCTTGTTCCGTACTGACCCTCGGTACCGACTCGCTGTGAGCCTTGCATCCCGCGCCCGCCGACCGGAGCGCCCCGGCGGCGGGCGATGTTTCGGCGGGCCTTGATCGGGTCGACGCCGATGAGGCTGCTGGCGATCATTGGCGAGCACGCGGGCAAGCCATCGGCGCTTGATGTAAATCAAGGACCTGCCGGCCGGGCACCGCAGAATTGAAGCTGACCGATTCTTTTTCGGGTGGCCACCTTCAATCCTTGCCTTGTGAAGTCGGCGCCCGCTATCCGGTGCGCTCTACAGGGCGTGCCTTGGAGGTGTCCCTTGTCTTCACGTCCACGCTTACTGCTGGTTGCACCGGCCGAGATGACCCACAGCCCGGCCTTCGACCGCGCCGTGGCGCTGGCCAAGGCGATGAACGCCACGCTGAGCCTGGTGGCCTTCGTTTATCTCGATGTGTTGCAGCAGCTCGATCTGCTTGACGCCGACCGCCAGGAGGAGATTCGCGAGGTCTATCTGCAGCGCTATCGCCAATGGCTGGAGCAGGAGGCCGAGGTCATGCGTGGCGAGGGGCTCGAGGTGACGACCGAGGTCAAGTGGGACTTGCCGTCGCTGAATGCCTTGTCCGCTTATGTCCGTTCGCAGCATCCCGATCTGCTGATCAAGGATGCCCATCAGGAGTCGGCCCTCAAGCGGATTTTCTTCACGCCCCTGGACTGGCGTTTACTCTGCGACAGCCGGGCACCGATCCACCTGGTCACCGCCCAGGGCATGCCCATGCCGCGCAAGGTGCTGGCCTGCGTCGACGTGCTGCGCGACGACGCGGCGACGCGCGAGCTCAATGACCGCATCATCGACCAGGCCGCCCGCTTCGCCGCGCACTGCAAATGCCCGTTGCACCTGCTCGGGGTGTATGACTGGACGGCCCTGTATGTCGCCGATATCGGCATCGGCAAGGTGCCGGTTTCGGTCAGCCCCAGCTATGACGAGCGCAAGCTGAAATTCCTCCACCTGGCCGACAAACATGCCCTGCACAAGGACAACCGGCATTTCATCGTCGGTACTCCGGGAAAGGCCATTGTCGAGTTTGTCGGCCAGGATGTCTTTGACGTGCTGGTCATCGGCACCGTGACCCACCGTTCGTTCAACAAGCTGTTGGGCAGCACCACCGAAAGCCTGTTGTATCAACCGCCCTGCAGCCTGCTGGTGATCAAGCCGCTCGAACTGCCGGATTTCGCCCAGTAAATCGATGCACGACGAGCGGCTTTACGGCGCTCCGAATATTCTGTCCGTGGAGGTCTTTCATGAGTCAATACCAGCGTCTGTTGCTGATCACCGATCAGCACCTGCCCCATTCCCCGGCGGCCAGGCGGGCCGCAGCCCTGGCGGCGGCCAGCGGCGCGGCCTTGCATATCACCGCGCTGGTCCAGCCGCCTCCGCGGGTTCATCTGATCGAGGCGAGCATGGATCAACCGGCTCGCGCCGCCTACATGGACAAATACCGGGTCTGGCTGGAAGGCGCGACCGAGAGCTTGCGTAGCAGTGGTCTGCAACTGACCACCGAAGCGCTGTGGACCACCCAGCCCTTGCGCGACATCCTGATCCACGCCCGCGAGATCAAGCCCGACCTGTTGATCAAGGATGTTTATCTGGAGCCGTTGCTGCGCCGGGTCTTCACCACACCGCTGGACTGGCAGTTGCTGCAGGACAGCCCGGTGCCGGTGCACCTGGTCAACCAGATCGCCTCGGCATTGCCTCGGCGCGTGGTGGCGGCGGTCGATACCTCTACCGCAGACGAGGGTATCACCGAGTTCAATCGCAAGATCATCCGTGAGGCCGAGGCCCTGGCGCTGCAATGCGATGCCGAGCTGCACTTGCTGTATGCCTACGATTTGTCACCGGCGTTCATGGCCGATCCCAGCGTTACCGTGGTCTGGATCGATGAGCTGCGGGCCGCTTTGCTCGAACCGTTCGCCCGGCTGGCGGACGACTATGGCGTACCGGCCGAGCGCCGGCATTTCCTGATGGGCTCGCCAGTGGGGGTGATCACTGACTATGTGCAGGACAATGAGATCGACGTGGTGGTGATGGGGTCGGTCCAGCCCAAGGGCCTGGGCAAGCTGATCGGCGATACCACCGAGCGGACCTTGCTGATTCCCGAATGCAGTGTGCTGACGGTCAAGCCTGACTGAGCGCGAGGCGGAATCAAAAAGCCCCTTGCCGGTGACCGGCAAGGGGCTTTTTCATGACGTCGGAGTCGTGCGTATTAGAGGCTCAACAGGCCTTGCCAGAGCATCCAGGCGGCCACTGCCGCCGCCAGCCAGATCAGTACCAGCAGGCCCTTGGCGAAACCATTGAGCGGCTTGCGCTGTGGGGTCAGCAGATAGATCAGCGAGCCGGGAGCGTAGAGCAGGGCGCTGAGCAGCAGGTACTTGGGACCGGCCGCGTACAGCAGCCAGAAGCAGTAGACGCTGGCCACCAGGGAAATCGCCAGGTCGCGACCACTCAGGCTGTCGTGCGCGTCCTGGCCACGGTCCAGCCAGCTGACCTTGAGCGCATACAGGCCACTGAACAGATAGGGCAGCAGGATCATCGAGGTGGCCAGGGAAATCAGCGCCAGGTAGGTGGCGTTGGCATACAGCGTGAGGATCAGGAACAGCTGGATGCAACCGTTGGTGACCCATAGTGCATTGGCCGGTACGCCCTGGCTGTTTTCCTTGGACAGGACCGCAGGCATTACACTGGCCTTGGCCGGGCTGAACAGGGATTCGGCCGAGAGCAGGGTCCAGGCCAGCAGGGCGCCGCCCACGGAGACCATCAGGCCCAGGCTGATCATCATGCCGCCCCATGGGCCGGCGATGGCTTGCAGCACACCGGCGGTGGAGGGGTTTTTCATGGCCGCCAGTTCGGGCTGGCCAAGGATGCCCAGTGACAGCAGCGAGACTGAAATCAGCAGCAACAAGGTAATGGCAAAGCCGATGATGGTGGCCCGGCCGACGTTGACCCGTTCCGCCGCCCGGGCGGAATAGACGTTGGCGCCTTCGATACCGATAAAGACCCAGACGGTGACCAGCATGGTGCTCTTGACCTGGTCGAGGATCGAGCCCAGGGCCGGCGCACCCCAGAAGCCGGCAACGAAAGTGGCGGGACGAAAGGCGATCGCGGCGCAGCCGACAAACACCAGGATCGGTACGATCTTGGCGATGGTGGTGATGGCGTTGGCCCGTGCCGCGGTGCGGATGCCGCGCAGGATCATGAAGTGCATGGCCCAGAGCAGCAGCGAGGCGGCGATGATCGCCACCTTGTTGTTACCGTCGCCGAAGGCCGGGAAGAAATAGCTGGCGGCGGCAAACAGGATGACCAGGTAACCGACGTTGCCGATCCAGGCGCTGATCCAGTAGCCCCAGGCCGAGTTGAAGCCGACAAAATCGCCGCCCAGGGCCTTGGCGTAGGCGAACACGCCGTTGTCCAGTTCCGGTTTGCGATTGGACAGCATCTGGTAGACCAGGGCCAGGGACAGCATGCCGACCCCGGTGACCAGCCAGCCGATCAGGATCGCGCCGGCGCCGGCGCCGGCCGCCATATTCTGTGGCAGGCTGTAGGCGCCGCTGCCGATGATGGAGCCCACCACCAGGGCGATCAACAGGCTCAGGGACAAGCGTGCCGCCTGCGCGACGGTCGCCGGTTTTGTCGAGGGTGCGGTCGTGCCGGGGGATGAACTCTGTTGCAAGGGCGTTGCCATGATGACACCTCCAGAATCGTGACAGAACGGGACGTCCGAGTGCACCGATCAGCAACGGTGCCTCGGTCTGAACGCATGGAGTGAATGTCTGCCCATGCGGGCCCGAAGCTGTTGATCTTTATCAAGGCATGAATGGATAGGTATTCCGCTACCGCGCGGCAGGGGCCTGGACATGAATTTTCTTCCTTTTCCGGCGCCGGGCGTGGTTACAATCAGCGCTCCCGAGATACAAGAGCTCCCTTTAATGGTTTCGCCGAGGACTGACATGGACGTTGCCGACATACTGGTATTGCAAGCGAGCTACACCAACCCGGTGCACGCCGAGGCGATCGGGCTGGTGCTCAATCACTATGCCGAAGACCCGATGGGCGGCGGCCAGAGCCTGGCGCCGGATGTACTGCAACAGCTGCCCGGCGAACTGGCCAAGCGCCCCCACGCCTTCAGTGTACTGGCCTTTGTCGGCGGCGAGCCGGCGGGCCTGGTGAACTGCTTCGAGGGCTTTTCCACCTTTGCCTGCCGGCCCCTGGTGAACGTCCATGATGTCGCGGTGCTGAGCAAGTTTCGTGGCCTGGGGCTGAGCCAGAAGATGCTGCAGAAGGTCGAGGACATTGCCCGCCAGCGCGGTTGCTGCAAGATCACCCTGGAGGTGCTGGAAGGCAACGCCGTGGCCCAGGGGTCCTACCGCAAGTTCGGTTTCAGTGGCGCGCAGCTCGATCCGGAGCACGGCCAGATGCTGTTCTGGAACAAGTACCTCTAGCCCCGCCGCAGCGCCCATGGCCCTCTGCCGCAAGAGGGCCATCCATCTACCGCACACGACGCCTGCCGGCAGGTTTGAATTCTTCGGGAGTCGTGGTCGGCAAGCCGATGCGTCAGGTAACGACTCGTTCCTATCATTCGAACGAGGATGTCAACGGCAGTCGCCTGCTCCCGAAGGGCGGCAGCGCCCGCCTGGCGTTGCAGATACATCGCGGCGTCATCGACCTGGCTTCTGTGCAGAAGCACTTTTTTCCGCTGTCGTGAAGCCTCGCGCCGGGCCCTTGCTGTCGTATCCCGATACCGCCAGGAGGGCCGGGCGTTGGCGTTAGCTGGTGGCTTTCCCTGTGCCAAGGATGCGCCCCATGCCCCCTCAGTCGACCGCTTTGGATACTTTGCTCCAGCATTATCGAAACACCGTCCAGGCGCTGTTCGCCGCTCGACCGACCCCGTTGTCGGTGGCGCAGTCGCTGGTCCAGGCTGCGCTGGACCAGCACACGCCGGCACTCAGGATCGCGGGGCGGGCGCCCAAGGGGGCCGATCTCTGGCTGGGCGAGCGGGAGCAAGGATCGACCTATCGCTACACCCGCTTGGCCGAGCTACTGTTGCGCCGCTTCAGCGAGGGGCTGAATCCCGCTTACGCCGATCCCGCCGCGGTGCTGGTGCGCCGGGCCGCGGGCGCCTCGCTCAATGTCGCCATCTCCCCCGCGGATCTGCAGCGGCTGGGAACGGCAATCAACGACTGGGGTGACGCGCTGCTCGAAGTGTTCAAGGCGCAACTGGTGGCGTTCTGGAACGAGGCGCTACCCGATTGGGCCGGCAAGGTGCCGGGCTCGGACGCCTGGGTGCCGGGCTGGGACCGGCATGCGCCGCGCACGCCTTCACGCTGCGCGGCGCTGTCCAACCTGTTGTTCGTCTCGATGTACGGTGCGGGGACCTCGCCCAATAGCCTGGCGTTCCAGGCCAGCCAGGTACTGCCCAAGGCACTGGTCACTGAAGACAAGGCGACACGGGACAGTCTGCTCGGTGAACAAGCCCTGGTTCCCTACCTGCTGTACGCCAAGGGCAAGCAGGCGCCAGTGGGCAGTACGCCGGTGGTGGTGCTGTTCGCGCGGCAACTGTCGCCGCGCACGCATGCCTACCTGCTGCTCAGGCCGGGCCATGATGTGCACCGCTTGCGCGACCTCGATGAGCTCTGGACGCTGTTGCGCGGCGACCTGCCGGAGCCGGGAACCCTGGACCTGATCGCCTCGCAGGTGAATGTCTTCGACAACCTGGCCGGGGCCTTGCTGGAAAACCAGCTGCGGGTCCTGGACCGTTTGCCGCGCGGCGGCGTCAACGAAGTGTCCTGGGCCGCGCGGGTCGAGCAAGTCAGCGACCCGCGGCAGTGGTTCGCCGCGCCCATGCCCGTGCCGCTCACCGCCCTGCAACGGCAGGTGCGCGCCGCGGCGCCGCTGTGGTTGCTGAGCGCCGCGGACCCGGATCGGCGTACCTATGCCGCGGGGTTGTCGGCGTTGCTGGCGGCGCAGGGCAAGTTGTCATCCCACGATCTGTTCGACGACGTGTTCCCCCTCTCGCGCTTCTGCCGGGCGACGCTCAGGGCCGAGATGGTCCGGCGGCATCCGCAGATGCCGGATATCCGGATGCAGGATATCCGGCTCAGCGTCGAAAAGTACCGGCGCAAGCCGCTGTTGCCGGACCTGCTGGGTGACTACGAGACGGTCCGGCTGACGCTGCCCGAACTGGCCCTGGAAAATCTCGACGACTTCCGTTTCGGCGCAAGGCAGATGCAGGTCCGGCTCCACGGTGATACGCCGATACCGGACTGGATGAGCGCCGACTATCTACTGGAGCTGGTCACCTCGGTGGATATCGGCGCGCGTTATCCGGCTTATCTGCGCGAGCGCCTGACGGACGACAAGCGTTCCGCGCCGTTTCGCCAGCAACGCTTTGCCCGGCAACTGCGCGCGCAACTGCCGCTGGTGGCCCTGGAGCTCAAGCTCCGCACCGAGCAGGGCCTCAGCGAGGCGGGGTATCACCTGGTCTGCGCGGTGTTGGCGTTCGATGCCCATGAACGCCAGGTTGATGGGCGACCGGTGGTTCTCCGGACCCTGGCGTTGCGGGCCAGCCCGGGGGCGAGCCTGGACACGGTGCGGGGGATGTTCCTGATCGAGTCGCAGGACATTGCCCAAGGCCCTCACGTGCTTTATCGACCGCTGTTCGATCCGCCCCTGAGTGAGTACGCCAGTCGCCAGGCGCTGCTGGAGGCGATCGCGCAGGTGGGAGCCTTGCAGGACAGCGTGCTGGCCTGGCTCGCCGCCCCAAGGAAAGCGGTCTATGCCAATGGCGGCTTCCAGCATCCCCATCTCGGCACCCTGTTGCCAGGCGATGAAGCCGCGCCGCTGCCGCCGTTACCGGCGCCGGCGACCCTGGACAGCGAGGACGTCAGCGGGGATTACCTCGATCAGCTCTTTCACGCCTCTATCGACGCGCTCATCCAGCAGGCCGATATCCAGCTGCTGTCGAGCGCGGAAAAGCGCTGGGCCCGCTTGAAGGACTGCGGCTGGCAATTGTTCAATTCATGGCTGATGTTTGCCAGCGGCCCGTTGGCCCAAGCCGGTTGGCTGATTCAGTTGTATCGCGGGGTGCGCCAGGATCTGCCGGCATTGCAGGGCAGCGACGAGGAGACCCGGGCCCAGGGTTGGGCCGATCTGTTGAGCAACCTGGCGGGGTTGCTGTTGCATGAGGTGATGGCGGGCGCACGCGAAGCCGTGCCGAAATCTTGCGCGGCACTGCCGGTGTTGGCACAAGGGCAGCCCCTGGCGGTCGAGACGCTTGCCCCGCTTGAGCGCATTGGCGTTCCCCTGGCGGCCGACGACCTTTGGCTTCCGTTCGACCGCTCCTGGTCGAGCCCGCGCCACAGCTTGTCGGCGGCTTCCCGACAGGCTTTGCAGAAGTTCAGGGTCAGGACGTTCGAGAAGCCCCCGGAGCGACTCGACAGCCTCGGTACGCTATCGCCGAGCGGGCCGAAAAAAGGCCTGGTGTATCTCGCGGGACCCGAGGACAAGGGCTGGCACGCACTGATCGAGGACGCCCTCTATCCCGTGGCCTGGTGCGAGGACGGCCCGCGGATTGTCGACCGCTCGGGCTCCGCGGGGCCCTTTGTGGAGCAGGATGAGCAAGGAGGCTGGCGCCTGGACCTGCGCTTGCGCTTGCGCGGCGGCAGCGGCCGCGACACCGTGCAGGCCCGTCTGCAGCGCAAGCTGCGCGAGCGGGCCAGCGCGTTGCACGGAGAAGTGCGGCAGGCGACGGCGTGTATCGACGCGCTGGTCAATGAGGCCGATAGCCTGAACAAGCGCCTGGAAACCATGAGCCAGGGCAAGACCGCGCGCAACTTCAGCGATCGGCAGCGTAGCGCCAAGCGCCGCGAGTACTTGGGCAAGCTGGAGGACTTGCAGCTGGCCCTCGAAGAAAAGATCCGCCTGATCAGGCTGTTCAATGACAATCGCCAGGTGGTGCCGAAGCCGCAGACGCTCGCGGCGACCCTGGCCGACAGTGTGCGCAATTGCCGGACGCTGTTGAATGTGTCCCTGGCGGTGGGACGCGAGGGCAGCCTGAGTGCCGGGCAGATCGGCGAGATGATCGCCGGGACCACGGACGCCCGGTATGCCCAGGTGGTGGCCAACCTGAAGAACAATGTCGACATCAGCGACCGGCAGATCTCCTGGAGCACCCGTGAATACGCCGCGCTCGAGGAGTTGCGGACGATTCCCGAATGGGGCCCGGCGCAAGCCGCCGCGCTGGAACAGGCGCTGGTGCGGCACTTCACCCCGTTGGACTGGCAGGCGGTGCAGTTGCCGACCTTGCTGGCCCTGACCCTGGACGAACTGCCCGTGCAGATCACCTTGCAATTGGACGATCAGGTCTTCGCGGCGATCAAGGACAGTGCCGAGCAAACCAAATATGTGACCAATACGATCAATCGCCTGAATGCCGATGATCCGCGCCAGGATCGGATCGATGCCTTGCTCACGGCCATCAGTCGTTACGACGAGACCCGCGATCTGCTGAACTACTTGCAGAGCCTCATGCCGCGGCAGCGCCTGCTCGAATATGCCACGCGCCTGTCAGGCTTGCTGGCGCAGTTGCGCGAAGGCGCGCTGAGCAGCCTCTCCGATCTGTGGGACGAGACTGCCTCGGCTACACCTGCACCCGTAGCCAGGCCCGGCCCGGCGAGTGGCGCGCGGAAGAAGTTTATCCGTACGCGCAACCGCGAGGTGTTTGTCGGCCGGGTGCGCGAGCGTACCCCCGAGCAGGAGGACGAAATCGTCGAGATCACCGATCCCAATGGCGGGCTGGTGTCGGCCTTCAAGGAAAACAAGGAGGATGCCCAGGACAGCTTCTGGGAGGAGGTGAAGGCCAAGCCGGCGCCCGCCCCGGCGAGCCAGCGCAAGGTCGGACTGTCCAGGCTGGTGACCCAGGCGCAGGCCGAGCGCGATGGCGTCGAGGGGTTGATTCGCCAGGTCATGGCGCTGACCGCAACCTCCAAGGAGCCCCGCGACCTGCAGGGCATCCTGGAGCTGAAGGCAGAGAAACTGAAGGCCCTGGCGGATGACATCCAACAGGCACTCAGTGATGGTGGCGGGGTATCGGCGCCGGTGCAAACCGCTCAAACGCTCAAGGACAACCTTCGCCATGCCGCCACCCGGCTGATCGCCGAAGGGCGCAATGCGCGTATCGCCGCGATCAAGCGCAATGTGCCGCAGTTGGCGCGCCTGCAGTACCTGAAGGAACAGGACCAGGTGGATATTCACCGCGCCGGCGGGCGCCAGGCCGAGGACCTGGGTGGTTTCCAGCAAGAGTATGTGATCAGCCACAAGGATGGCCGTCCACTGTGGTACGCGCACTTCCATTACCCGGCGGCCACCACGGCGGATAGCGAGTTTGTCAGCGCGCACCTGAAGACCCTGGCGCAACGCCGTCTGGGCGGCAAGGCCCAGGCCGCGGCCCGGCAGCGGGCGGCGGCGCGGATCCAGGCCGGGCAGGGCGGTCGGGCGCAGCTGACCCTGGATATCCACCGTGGCCAGATTCTCGACAAGCGCGTGGCCCAGGCGCTGTTTTTCAATACTGGCGAAGTGGATACGAGCGCTTGAAAACGCGCCGCCTGGCGTCTGCAATCGCCGTCTCAGCCGATATCGAGACAGACATCCGCGTGCCGCTGGGCTAAGGTGTGACAGAGTTTTTTCATCGATATCGGGAGTACCCTGCATGCAACTGGGAATCATCGGACTGGGCCGCATGGGCGGCAATATCGCGCGGCGCCTGATGCTTGATGGCCATCAGACAGTGGTGTATGACCGCAATACCGACTTCGTCGCCGCCCTGGGCAAAGAGGGCGCCAGCGGCGTCGCCGACCTGGCGGCGCTGGTGGCCGGCCTGGACAAGCCGCGTGCGGTCTGGGTGATGCTGCCGGCCGGTGCGCCGACCGAGGACACCATCGCCGAGTTGAGCCAACTGCTGGACGCCGGCGATGTGATCATCGACGGCGGCAACACCTTCTACAAGGACGATATCCGCCGTGGCCAGGAGCTGGGGCAAAAGGGCATCGACTATATCGATGTCGGCACTTCCGGCGGGGTCTGGGGCCTGGAGCGCGGTTACTGCATGATGATCGGCGGTGACGCCAAGGTCGTCGAACGCCTCGACCCGCTGTTCGCCAGCCTGGCTCCGGGAATCGGCAGCATTCCCCGGACCCGCGACCGGGTCAGCGCCGACGAGCGTGCCGAGCGTGGTTATATCCATGCCGGGCCACCGGGCGCCGGGCACTTCGTCAAGATGATCCACAACGGTATCGAGTACGGCATGATGCAGGCCTTCGCCGAAGGCTTCGATATCCTCAAGACCAAGAACTCGCCGAGCCTGCCCGAGGACCAGCGTTTCGACCTCAACCTGGCGGATATCGCCGAAGTCTGGCGGCGCGGTAGCGTGGTCTCCTCCTGGTTGCTGGACCTGACTGCCGACGCCCTCGCCAGCGATCCGAAACTCGACGGTTACAGCGGTGCGGTGGCCGACAGTGGCGAAGGGCGTTGGACCATCGAAGCGGCCATGGAGCAGGCGGTGCCGGTGCCGGTGTTGTCCAACTCGTTGTTCGCGCGTTTCCGCTCCCGCCAGCAAAGTACCTACGGTGACAAGCTGCTCTCGGCAATGCGCTTCGGCTTTGGCGGCCATGTGGAGACGCCGAAAAAATGAATGCTTCCCGTACCAAGCGCAAGGTCGAGCCCGCGCCGCCGACCACACTGTTTCTGTTCGGTGCCCACGGGGATCTGGTCAAGCGCCTGCTGATGCCGGCGCTCTACAACCTGACCCGCGATGGTCTGCTGGGCGACGGCTTGCGCATCGTCGGGGTCGATCACAATGCGATCAGCGATAGCGACTTCGCCAAGAAGCTGGAAGACTTCAGCCGGGCCGAAGTCGCGGCGAAAACCGGCAAGGTCCCCGAAGAAGCCTTGGATGCCGAGCTCTGGAAGCGCTTGGCCAAGCACATCAGCTATGTGCAGGGCGACTTCCTCGATGACGCGACCTATGTCGCCCTGGGCGAGAAGATCATCGCCAGCGGTACCGGCAATGCGGTGTTCTACCTGGCCACCGCGCCGCGCTTTTTCAGTGAAGTGGCACGGCGCCTGGGCGCGGCCGGCTTGTTGGCGGAAAGCAGCGGGGCGTTTCGCCGGGTGGTGATCGAAAAGCCCTTCGGTTCCGACCTGGCCACCGCCGAAGCCTTGAACGAGCGTCTGCTCAAGGTGATGAGCGAGAAGCAGATCTATCGCATCGACCATTACCTGGGCAAGGAAACCGTGCAGAACATCCTGGTCAGCCGCTTTTCCAACGGCCTGTTCGAATCGTTCTGGAACAACCATTACATCGACCATGTGCAGATCACCGCCGCCGAAACCGTCGGCGTCGAGACCCGTGGCAGTTTCTACGAACACACCGGCGCCCTGCGGGACATGGTGCCCAATCACCTGTTCCAGTTGCTGGCCATGGTCGCGATGGAACCGCCGGCGGCGTTCGGTGCCGATGCGGTGCGCGGTGAAAAGGCCAAGGTGGTCGGCGCGATCCGTCCCTGGACGGTCGAGGAAGCCCGGGCCAACTCGGTGCGTGGCCAGTACTGCGCGGGTGAGCTGGGCGGCAAGGCCGTGCCCGGTTATCGCGAAGAAAACAACGTGGCGCCGGACAGCAACACCGAGACCTATGTCGCGCTCAAGGTGATGATCGACAACTGGCGCTGGGTCGGCGTGCCGTTCTATCTGCGCACCGGCAAGCGCCTGAACGTACGCAATACGGAAATCGCCATCTGTTTCAAACCGGCGCCCTATGCGCAGTTCCGCGACACCGAGGTCGAGCGCCTGCAGCCGACCTACCTGAAGATCCAGATCCAGCCCAACGAGGGCATGTGGTTCGACCTGCTGGCCAAGCGTCCGGGGCCGGCGCTGGACATGACCAATATCGAATTGGGTTTTGCCTACAAGGATTTCTTCGAGATGCAGCCGTCCACCGGTTATGAAACCCTGATCTACGATTGCCTGACCGGTGACCAGACGTTGTTCCAGCGCGCCGACAATATCGAGAACGGCTGGCGGGCGGTGCAGCCGTTCCTCGATGCCTGGGGCGAGGACGATCAGGTGCAAGGCTACAAGGCCGGGGACAACGGCCCGCCAGCCGCCGACGAGCTGCTGTCCCGTGACGGCCGTGTCTGGAACAGCCTCGGATGAAGGTGGTGGCGCAGTATCCGATCCGGTTGTTGCTCAGCGATATGGATGGCACCTTGTTGTGCCCTGATCACAGCCTCAGCCCGCGTACGGTCGAGGCCGTGCGGGCGTTGCGCGCGGCGGGGGTGTTCTTCAGCCTCGCCAGCGGGCGCCCGCCACGGGCCATGCGCGAGCAGATCGAGGCGCTGGGGGTGGATATTCCCACCGCAGCGTTCAATGGCGGTACCCTGGTCAACCCCGACGGCAGTTACCTGGTGACCCACTACATTCCGCGTGAGGCGGCGCTTACCACCCTGGAGCTGTTGTCGCGGCATGAGGCGGTCGAGGTCTGGGTGTTCGCCGACAACCATTGGCTGCTGCGTAATCCCCACGGCACCATGGTCCCTCGGGAGCAGCAGGCGCTGGGTTATGCGCCGACGGTGGTGGAGGATTTCACGCCGTACCTCGAGCGCATCGACAAGATTGTCGGCGCCAGTGGCGACGGGCAACTGCTGATCGACCTGGAAGCGGTGTTGCAGCCGCTGGTGGCGGACCAGGCGCTGGCCAGTCGTTCGCAGCGTTCCTACCTGGATATCACGGCGATGCAGGCGAACAAGGGCGAGGCATTGCTGACCCTGGCGAAATACCTTGGCGTGGCGCTGGCGCAGACGGCGGCCATCGGCGATGGCGGCAACGACCCGGCGATGTTCCACCGCGCCGGCCTGGCGATTGCCATGGGCCAGGCGGAGGAGGTGGTCAAGCGCCAGGCCGACCTGGTCACCGGCAGCAACAGCGAGGACGGCGCGGCGCAGGCCATCGAGCAGTTGATCCTGGCCAGGCAATGAATCTGCTGTGGATGGCCGCAGGCGGCCATCCATCGCGGTCTTGCGATGTATCGTCCGGCTTTTGGCACATCCGCTTCCTATAGCCCGAGGCGGGCCCTTGCTATAGTGGCGAATCTCTTTTCGCCCCGCCAAGGATGCCCGTCATGTCCGAATACCAAGCCTTCCACGTCGAACTGGTAGACAACATCGCCCATGTCCGGATCAATCGCCCGGAAAAGATCAATGCGATGAACGCGGCCTTCTGGAGCGAAATCGTCGAGATTTTCCAGTGGATCGAGGACACCGACGCCGTGCGCGTGGTGGTCATCAGTGGCGCCGGCAAACACTTCTCTTCCGGGATCGACCTGATGCTGCTGGCCTCGGTGGCCAACGAGCTGGGCAAGGATGTCGGCCGCAACGCCCGCCTGCTGCGGCGCAAGATCCTCGAACTGCAAGCCTCCTTCAATGCCGTCGACAACTGTCGCAAGCCGGTCCTGGCGGCGATCCAGGGCTACTGCCTGGGCGGTGCCGTCGACCTGATCGCCGCCTGCGACATGCGCTACTGCGCCGAGGACGTGCAGTTTTCCATCAAGGAAGTGGATATCGGCATGGCCGCCGATGTCGGCACTTTGCAACGTTTGCCGCGTATCATCGGCGATGGCATGTTGCGTGAGCTGGCCTACACCGGGCGGCAGTTCGGTGCCGAGGAAGCGACCCGCATCGGCCTGGTCAATCGCGTCTATCCCGATCATGCCGCCTTGCTCGAGGGCGTGATGGCGATCGCCGGGGAAATTGCCGGCAAGTCGCCGATTGCGGTTACCGGGACCAAGGCGATGATCAGCTATATGCGCGACCATCGGATCGATGACGGTCTGGAATACGTTGCCACCTGGAACGCCGCCATGTTGCAATCCACCGATCTGCGCGTCGCCATCGCCGCGCACATGAGCAAGCAGAAAGCCGAATTCCCTGATTGAAGCCTGCCAAGGACTCTCCGATGACTCAACGCTGGACCACCGCAGTACTGGATATCGAACAGCTCGGCGGCTGGGCCGTGGCCCATGGCCCCGAGGGCTTCCTGCTGGATGACAATGGCGTGCTGTTCCCGCGCGAGTGGCTCAAGCGCCAGGAGCTGTCGATCCTCGCCGAGCACGGCATCGGGCATTTCAATGGCGAGCCGGTCTACCTGCTGGAGCTCAAGGCCACGGCCCAGGTACCGGGTTGCCAGTGGCGGGGCTTGCGCAGCTTCATGCTCGAGGGTGATCACACGGTCTACCGCATGCTCGGTTACGCCGCACAGATCGGTACCTGGGCCCGTGAGCACCGTTTCTGTGGCAGTTGCGGGCAGCCGATGCTGCAGGTCCTGCGTGAGCGGGCGATGTACTGCCAGGACTGCGATGTACGGCACTATCCGCGTATTTCCCCGAGCATGATCGTGTTGGTGACCCGTGGCGACGAGGTGTTGCTGGCCCGCTCGCCGCGTTTCGTGCCGGGTGTCTACAGCACCCTGGCCGGTTTCGCCGAACCGGGCGAGTCGGCGGAGGAGTGCCTGATTCGCGAAGTGCGCGAGGAAGTGCAGGTCGAGGTCAAGAATATCCAGTACATGGGCAGCCAGTGCTGGCCGTTCCCGCACTCGATGATGCTGGGCTTTCACGCCGAGTATGCCGGCGGCGAGATCGTCCCGCAGCCGGATGAGATCGAGGATGCGCAGTGGTTCAGCATCCACAATATGCCGCCGTTGCCGGCCTCGCGGTCAATCGCCCGTTACCTGATCGACCTGTACCTGGCCAGGCGGCTGGGCTACGCGGAACCGTTGCTGCCGGTCTAGGCCTTGTGGGAACCGGGTTGCCGGCGATGAGGCCCTTGAGTCTTGCGCTGTCCCTGCGTACGCCATCGCCGGCAAGCCGGTTCCTGCAGGTTATCTAGGGGCTGTACGAGAACTCGCCGAGCGGCGATCAGGCAAGGCAGAAAAAGGCGAGGAAGCGCAGTTTAGTCCACTAAATGAGCATCACTCACTTCGCTCGCCCTTCAGGCCGTCCTTCGGACGTTCTCACTTCGTTCGTCCGAGCCTGTTTTTAACGCAATATGATCGTCGCGCAGGCAGTTATCGCACAGAGCCTAGGCCAGGCTGAACCAGTGTTGCCAGGCCAGGCGCACGGTCAGGCCGAGGACCACGGTGATAAACACCGGGCGAATGAACTTCGCCCCGCCGCTGATGGCGGTGCGCGCACCGAAGAAGGCGCCGACCATCACCGATACCCCCATGCAGAGGCCGATCACCCAGTCCACCTGGCCGGAAAACACGAACACCGACAGCGCGGCGGCATTGCTGACGAAGTTCAGGCTGCGCGCCACGCCGCTGGCCTTGACCAGGTCGATGGGGTAGAGCAACAGGCTGCTGACGGTCCAGAAGGCACCGGTGCCGGGACCGGCCACGCCGTCGTAGAAACCCAGGCCAAGGCCCTGGGGCAGTTGCCACTTCTTTTTGATCGGCGCGTTACTGTCCAGCGGCGCCTTGGGCGTGCCGCCGAACAGCAGGTACAGGCCGCAGGCGAAGACAATCACCGGGAGCATCTTGTTCAACCATTCTGCCGGCATGAAGTGCGCGGTCACAGCGCCGATCAGCGCGCCAACGAAGGTGCCGAGGATTGCCAGTTTCCATTGCCCCGGTTGAAACAACTTGCGCCGATAGAAGGTGAAACCGGCGGTGGCGGAACCGAAGGTCGAACTGAGTTTGTTGGTGCCCAGCACCAGGTGCGGTGGCAGCCCCGCGGTGAGCAGGGCCGGAGTGGTGAGCAGGCCGCCGCCGCCGGCGATGGCGTCGATGAAGCCGGCGATAAAAGCAACAACGGTAAGAATGGCGAGGGTGGTCAGGTCTACGCTGAGATCGAAAGGCATGGGCTCGGCTTAATATCGGCAGGGAGCGCGGCAAGGCCGCGTTGAAAGGCCGCCATCTTACCCATTACCGAATGTTGCTGCGATCTTATCCGGCTGTTGCGGTTGTGGTGTATGGGCTGACGCCTTCGCGGCGGTGCGGCGTCCCGACAATCCGCGCCTTGTAGATCAGCGGATTATGCGACGACACCGTCCGCGCATTGCGCCAATGCCGGTCCAGCGCCTTGCCCTGGCGTACATCCGAAGCCCCCAGGGCGTTGAACAATTCGCTGGTGGCCCGCTGGATCAACTCGGACACCACCACCTGGGCGGTGGCCGACTCGATTTCCGCGTCCACATTGGCTTGCCGTTCCACCTCGCTGTTGCCGCCAAACCGTGCGATATAAGCCCGCTGCGCCGGGTGCGCGGCCCGTACCGCGCTGGCTTCGGCGGCATACACCAGGGCGGCGACTTCACCCACCACCTGCTGCACCTGGGCATCCTCGCTGGAGCGCTGGGCATTGCCATGGCTGTAGATCCGCTTGCGCTCGCGCACCTGCCGGGCCACATCCTTGAGGGCCGAACGGCCGATCCCGGCCAGGGTCGCCAGCAGCACCAACTGATAGAATGCGGTCTGGTATTTGAAGCGCGTGGCGAAGTCGATCACATGCCCGGCTTCCACCACGGCATCGACAAACCGCGAGGTCCCGCTGCCAGTGGTGCCGATCAGCAGTTGGAACAGCTGGGGCAGGGAGGCGCCGCCGCCGCCATACTCCACGGGGACCCGCACGGCGCCGAAGCCGGCCTGCTTGAGCCATTGGATCGGCTCGTGAGGCAAGCTGCGGGACTGTTCCCGTTCCAGCGCCCCGGGCGGCGATGCGGGAAAAGATCGGCCGAAAGCGTTCGGCCAGGGATTCGTAGTCGACGCCAAGGGACAGCGGGTTGATCACCTGCTGTTCGGTCATGGGACAGCTCCTTGAGGGCAGGCACAGCGATGTGCGGTTGCCAAGGGCGGTTGCACGGTCCATGCCGAGGGCGCTGGCCCCGGCGGGGCGGGGGTTGTCGGCACTGACTCCGCAACGAACTGTTGCCTGGCGGACAGTGCTTCAGCAAATCGTCCTGGCACACCACAAACCTCTCTGTGTACCCCACCCTGTAGGAGCCGGCCCTTGCTGGCGATGGCGGCCGATCAGACGACGGACTGAATCGGTGGCCTTCAGCCACGCCCTGCTGGCCGCCACCAGCAAGCTGAAAGTGATCGCCGCGATCCTCCCCGGCCCCTGGCAACCGGCGCTGGCGGCCAAGCAACTGGCGACCATCGATCAACTGACCGGGGGCCGGATCGCCGTCAATATCGTCAGCGGCTGGTTTCGTGGCGAGTTCCACGCCATCGGCGAACACTGGCTGGAGCACGACGAGCGTTATCGCCGTTCCGAAGAGTTCATTCGCGCGCTGAAGGGTATCTGGACCGAGGATCAGTTCACCTTCAAGGGCGACTTCTACCGCTTCAACGACTACAGCCTCAAACCCAAGCCCCTCAGCCAGCCGCACCCGGAGATCTTCCAGGGCGGCAGTTCCCGGGCGGCGCGGGACATGGCGGCGCGGGACATGGCGGCGCGGGTCTCGGATTGGTATTTCACCAACGGCAACACGCCCGAGGGGATCAAGGCCCAGGTCGACGATATCCGCGCCAAGGCGGCGGCCAACGGCCATTCGGTGAAAGTCGGGGTCAACGCCTTTGTCATCGCCCGCGATACTGAGGAAGAGGCCCGCGCGGTGCTCGCGGAAATCATCGACAAGGCCGATCCCGAGGCCGTCGGCGCGTTTGGCGATGCGGCGAAACAGGCGGGCAAGTCGTCGCCGGAAGGCGAGGGTAACTGGGCCAAGTCCAGCTTCGAGGACCTGGTGCAATACAACGACGGCTTCAAGACCAACCTGATCGGTACACCGCAGCAGATCGCCGAACGCATCGTCGCCTTGAAAACCGTGGGCGTGGACCTGGTGCTGGCGGGGTTCCTGCACTTCCAGGAAGAGGTGGAGTACTTCGGCAAGCGGGTCTTGCCGCTGGTGCGCGAGCTGGAAGCGAAGAAGGTCGCTCGGACTCAGGCGGCGCTCCCACAGAGATGCACTTCAGCAGGCCTGTCCTTGTAGGTCCGTTGCCCTGTTCAGCGCGGCTCCAGCAGCCGCGCCCCTGTCCCATGGACGCCCAACATATCGCCATAGTTGCGCAGCGGGCAGTTCTCCATCGACAGACAGCCGCAACCGATACACCCATCGAGCTTGTCCCGCAGTCGGGTCAACTGGGCGATGCGTTCGTCCAGTCCGGTCCTCCACTGTTCCGACAACTGCTTCCAGTCCGCCGCCGTCGGCGCGCGGCCTTCGGGCAGTGCCTGCAAGGCCTGGTGGATCTCCGCCAGGGCAATGCCCAGACGTTGGGCGACCTTGATCAAGGCCACCCGCCTGAGCACTTCGCGCGGATAGCGGCGCTGGTTCCCGGCATTGCGATAGCTCTGGATCAGCCCCTTGGCTTCATAGAAGTGCAGGGCGGTCACCGCCACGCCGCTGCGGGCCGCCAGTTGGCCGACCGTCAGAGCCTTGTCCGTGGGCAGGGGCTTTTGCATTGCCATGGCGAGAAATCTCTTGACCTTGAGTTAACTGGAGGTTTTACCCTGCATGGCCTCGGATCACAAGATCCTGTCCGACTTCCTGGGGAGCCTGTTAATGCCGTCGACAGAACAAAATCGCAGTTTTACCCAATTGATCCAGTTCGAGATCGAGCCTGTCCAACTGGAGGCACTGGTGTCTGCCTTGTCCCGGCAGACCGAGCGGCTGGCCCGGGTCGAGGGTGGTTTTATCAGCGGCACGGTGCAGGCCAGCGACGATGGCCGGCGCGTGCTCAATGCATTGCAATGGCGTTCCAGGCAGGATGGCGAGGCGGCATTCGCCCGTTTCGAAAGTGGCGAAGAGGATTTCTGGGCACTGATCCGCGCCCACCACGCCAAGGCGGTGAGCTTCGACTCATTCCAGGTGCTGCGCAGTATCGAGCGCAGCCAGGACGACGCCCTGCAGTGTGCGGGCTAGATCGACAGTTGCAGCATCCGCTCGCCCTGGACGTTCTCGCCCGCCCGGCGCTTGTTCACCGCCAACTCGCCGATCTTGATCAGCCGCGTGCGCGTCACATTGCGGCTCAGGCCCAGCAGGCCGGCGGTGTGCACCTGGTTGTAGTGACTGAAGCGATAAGCGGCGCGCAGCAGCGCGTCTTCGACCTTTTCGTGCAGCGCGCCGGCCTGTTCCTCGAAGAGTTTCTGGAAGGCCCGGTTGAGCAAGGCCTCGGCCGAGTCATCGGGAGCGCTGCCGCTGTCGTCCTGGCGTTCGATGCGCAGATTCGACAGGCGCAGGTCATCGCGCTCGATCACGCCGTCATGGCAGATCAGCAAGGTGTGGTGGATGACGTTTTCCAGCTCGCGGATATTGCCCGGCCAGCCATAACCCCTGAGCTTCTGTTCGGCGCCGGGGCTGATGCGGATATCGCCGTAGCCCAGGCGCAGGCTGTAGCTCTCGATAAAGTGCCGGGTCAGCGGCAGGATGTCGCCGGGGCGTTCGCGCAAGGGGCTGAGCTCCAGGCTGACGACGTTGAGGCGGTAGTACAGGTCCTCGCGAAAATGCCCGGCGTTGATGGCTTTTTCCAGCTGCACATTGGTCGCTGCCAGGACCCGCACGTTGATCGGGATGCTTTTGCGCGAGCCCAGGCGTACCACTTCGCGTTCCTGCAGAACCCGCAGCAGCTTGACCTGGATCGGCATCGGCAGGTCGCCGATCTCGTCGAGGAACAGGGTGCCGCCGTCGGCTTCTTCGAACCAGCCGGCCTTGGCGCTGAGGGCGCCGGTGAACGCGCCCTTTTCATGGCCGAACAGCTCGGCTTCCACCAGGGATTCGGAGAAGGCCCCGCAGTTGACCGCGACAAACGGGCGGTTACGCCGGGCGCTGAGGTTATGGATATGCCGGGCCACCAGCTCCTTGCCGGTGCCGGTTTCACCGATGATCAGCACGCTGGCTTCGCTCGGTGCCACTTGTTGCAGGTGGGCGAGCAGGGCCTGGGACTTCGGGTCTTCGAAGACCTGGGCGGTGGCGCGGATGGAGGTGGCCAGGGCCGGCGAGGGCGGTAACGTTAGCAGCTGCATAGGCTTCTCTAGGAATAAAAAGTGGGGATCGGCAGCGTCTGGTTCAGGGCCCAGTCGCCGAGTTCCTGGAGTTTGTAGTCCAGCGGGTCGTGCAGGCTCTGGGTCCGCAGGTTGCGCCAATGGCGATCCAGGCGCAGGGAGGCGTGGGTCGAACGGGCACCGGTGACTTCGAACAGCTTGCTGCACAGGGCCAGGCCTTCGCGGTTGGCGGCGACCTTGGCGGTGGCGATGGCTATCGCCAGGTTTCCACGTTCTTCGCCGCTGAGGTTCTGGCCCTTGGCCCAGGCCCGGTCCAGCAGCCCGGCGGCGCGTTCCACCAACAGGCGGACACTTTCGAGGGCGACCCAGAAGTCGCCGTAGTGGTTGAGCACGTAAGGGTCCTGGCGAATATCCCGCGCGGTGGATTTGAACCAGGGCCGGGTTTCGTCGAGGCTGTATTGCCGGGCCTCGGCGAAAGCGCCTTCGGCAATGCCGAGGAACATATGGGTCAGGGTCAGTTGTGCGATCAGTGGCCGCAGGCAGGCAAAGGGCGTGCTCAAGGGGCCGGGATCGAGCAGCAGCTCGGATTCCTCGACCCGCACCCGCTCGAAGCTGGCGCTGCCACTGTCGGTCTGGCGCTGGCCCATGTTGTGCCAGTCGTCATGCAGGGTGATGCCGCTGCGCCCGCTGGGGATGGCGGCAATCAGCAACTTGCCGCCGGCACTTTCGTCCACCGCCGAGGCGATCAGCATTTGCGAGTCGCTGGCGCCGGAGCAGAAGCTTTTCTTGCCGGAGAACTCGCGCCAGCCACCGAGGTTGCGCACCACCGTGCGGGTGTCCAGCGGATTGAGGGCATTGCCCCAGAACCAGTTCTTGCGCGCGGTCTGTTCGAACCAGGGTTGCCATTGTTCCGGACGCGAGAACAGGCGCACGGTGGCCAGCATCAGATGATGGAAGCCGAAGACATGGGCAATCGAGCTGTCGACCTTGGCGAATTCGCGGACCACGTTCAGCGTCTCGCTCCAACTGGCGCCGAGGCCGCCGTACTGGCAGGGGATGCTCAGGGCCAGCAGGCCGCTGTGACGCAAGGCGTCACGCTCGGCTTTCGGCGTGCCGCCGCGTTCGTCGCGCTCGACGGCGGTCAGGGCAAATTCGGCGGCCAGTTGCCGGGCAGTTTGCAGGGGGGGCAACAGGGCGTTTTGCGGTTGAGCCGTCACGCAGTGTTCCTCGAAATAGATGACCATTTCCTTGTGTGGGCGCGGAGCTTGTCGGATCGCCGCACCGCCGCGAAGGGGCATGTGAGGACGCCAAAAGCGTCGCGGGCAAGCTCCGCTCCCACAGGGTCAGGCGCCGGCTTGGGTCGGCAACACATCGTTGGCGATCATTTCGCCAAACGGTCCGGTCAGGTTGCTGATGCCGCGCCCGGCCAGTCTGGCATAGGGCTCGGGCAGCAGCGGGAACACCAGCTCGGCGAAGCGATAGGCTTCCTCCAGATGCGGGTAGCCGGAGAAGATGAAACTCTCGATGCCCAGGTCGGCGTATTCCTTGATCCGCGCCGCGACCTGCTGTGGATCGCCGACCAGCGCGGTGCCGGCACCGCCACGGACCAGGCCGACGCCGGCCCACAGGTTCGGCGCGATCTCCAGGTTGTCACGCCGTCCGTCATGCAGCGCCGCCATACGCCGCTGGCCTTCGGAGTCGAAGCGCGAAAAGGATTTCTGCGCGGCGGCGATGGTTTCGTCGCTGATATGTTCGATCAGCTTGTCCGCGGCTTTCCAGGCATCCTCGGCGGTTTCCCGGACGATCACATGCAGGCGGATGCCGAAGCGCACGGTGCGACCCCTGCGGGCGGCGCGTTCACGTACATCAGCGAGCTTCGCCGCCACCGCGGCCGGCGGTTCGCCCCAGGTCAGGTAGACATCGACCTGGTCGGCGGCGAGGTCGTGAGCGGCCTCGGACGAGCCACCGAAATACAGCGGCGGATAAGGTTTCTGCACCGGCGGGTACAGCGCCTTGGCGTTCTGCACGCGCAGGTGCTTGCCTTCGAAGTCCACCGCTTCGCCTTGCAGCACCCGGCGCCAGATCCTGAGGAACTCGTCGGTCACTTCGTAGCGTTCGCCGTGGTCGAGAAAGCTGCCGTCGCCACGGTTCTCGTCGGGGTCGCCGCCGGTCACCACGTTGATCAGCAAGCGACCGTTGGACAAGCGGTCGAGGGTCGCGGCCATGCGCGCCGAGACTGTCGGCGAGATGATCCCGGGACGGATTGCCACCAGGTAACGCAGGCGTTCGGTCAGCGGCACCAGGGCCGAGGCGATGACCCAGGAGTCCTCGCAGGAGCGGCCGGTGGGAATCAGCACGCCGTGGTAACCGAGGTTGTCGGCGGCCTGGGCCACTTGTTTCAGGTAGTTGAGGGTGACCGGGCGGGCGCCCTGGGTGGTGCCCAGGTAATGGCCATCGCCGTGGGTCGGGAGAAACCAGAAAACATCCATGACAGTTCCTCAGGCGATTTTCAGCAGTGGCTTGGGGTGTGCGCCGAACAAGGCGGTGGCGCGCTCGGCGGCCAGGCGGATGCGCGCCCTCAAGGGCTCGCTGATGATTTGGTAGTTGGCGAAGTCGGCCTCGGTGGCGTAGACGCCGATGGGCAGGGTCAGCGCCTGGAAGAAGCTGAACAGCGGCCGCAGTTGGTGGTCCAGCACCAGTGCATGACGTTCACTGCCGCCAGTGGCGGCCAACAGGACCGGGGTGTCGATCAAGGCATTGAGCTCCACCAGGTCGAACAGGTGCTTGAGCAGGCCCGGGTAGGAGCCGCGATAGACCGGCGCGGCGACGATCAGCAGGTCGGCGTTCTCGATAGCTTGCAGTTCGGCCTCGACCTCGGCGCTCAATTCGGCGCGGGAGAGCGCCGAGCCGAGCGGACGGGCGATATCGCCCAGCTCGATCAGCTGGCTTTCGATGGGCAGGTGTTGCCCCAGCTCGGCCAATACGGCCTGGGTCAGCACCAGGGTCCGGGAGGGGCGGTAGGTGCCGCCGGAAAGAGCAACGACTTTCAGTGCGCGAGACATGATCAGTTCCTTTTCAAACAGTTGCTCAGCGAGCAGGGTCAGTGACAGGGCTTGAGCAAGAGCTGTACCAATAGACCAGGTCCCGTATTTGCGGGCCCCAGGCCGGGTGGGCCAGGTGTCGGGTGCTGGCTGACGGACTGTTTTGTTGATCGACTGTTGGCCGGCGAACAGTTGCCCGGGCAACAGCGGATTGGCTGTGGGAGCAGTTGTAAGGGTTTTTTGATATTCCGTAAATGAACGTATTTCTATATTTATAGTTCTTTTTGGAATATTTGGTGTCCGAGGCCCGGAACGCCCGAGGCGATCGATAGCGACTATCGAGCGGGGTGATTTTTGCCCTGCGGGTGCGCCGGGTAGCCTGTGTCCATTGCCTTACGCCAGGTTCCCGGGAGTCGCGCCATGAAACATTCATCCATGCTCTTGTTGCTGCTCGGTGTTTCGTTGCTGGCCGGCTGTGCCAGTCCTTCGTCTCCCGAACTGCGACCCTATAGCGCCGAAGAGAGCAGGGAGCTGGCGCTGGAAGCCTTGAACCGTCGCGGGCTGTCCTTCGATGAGTACCAGCAGAAGAAGGCGCAACTGCTGGCGCAGCCCCGCAAGACCCAGGGCTTTGATGACCAGGGCGAGATCAGCGCCGATCGTGGCAGTAACAGACATAGCCCACAGAGCTGAATGGTAAAACTGTATCGGTCCAAGTTTTTGCCAACTGTGCGTGAGTTCCGCCAAGTCGGTGGGATAGGCTGAGTCCCTGACCGATCTTGTGGCTGGACGCTGTTCATGACCCTTTCGCTGGACCTGCTGCTGGGCTTTGCCCTTTTCGCCCTGGTGACTTCGCTGACCCCCGGCCCCAACAACGCGATGTTGCTGGCGTCCGGCGTCAACTTTGGTTTCAACCGTTCCATTCCCCATATCCTGGGTATTTCCTGCGGTTTTTTTGTCCTGGTACTGGCGGTGGGCCTCGGTCTTGGCGCGGTATTCGAGGCTTATCCGGTGCTCTACTCGGTATTGCGTTATATCGGTGGCGCCTATCTGCTGTACCTCGCCTGGAAGATCGCCGGTTCCGGGCCGGTCGGCGAGTCGAAGCAGGGGGCGGGCCGCCCGCTCGGGTTCTGGAATGCCGCGGCATTCCAGTGGGTCAACCCCAAGGCCTGGGTGATGGCGATCGGCGCGATCAGCACCTACACGCCATTGCAGGGCTATTTCAGCAACGTATGGGTGATCGCGGCGGTGTTTGCCCTGATCAACGCGCCGAGCGTCAGTCTCTGGGCCGCCTGCGGCAGCCTGTTGCGCAATGTGCTGCGTGATCCGCGCTGGCTGCGGCTGTTCAATATCGGCATGGCGCTGCTATTGGTGATTTCGTTGTATCCGCTGTTGCATGAGAGTGCGCGGCAACTGCTGCGTTGACCCGCCCTCGTGTATTTCCAGTCAGCCGTTGAAGCGGGCCGCCTGTTCCCGCACGATTGACACTCGCAACACTCTCCCCGGGCCTGTAAGCTGGATTTCAGGAGCGTTCCTACGCACTTTTAATGAAAGTTATCTTTCTTTAATCGTTTTCCATCGGGTATAGCTGTCCGCCCAACCACCAGGGTGGGTGATCAGCAAGGGATCGATCCGCGGGACACGCTTTATGAGTCTTTGCCATGAATGAACTTCCTCTGTATTTCGACTATGCCGCCACCACGCCGGTGGATGAGCGGGTCATCCGGGTGATGGTCGAGTGTCTCGGCTTCTCCGGTAATTTCGGCAACCCGGCGTCCAGCTCCCATGCCTTCGGCCAGCGCGCCCGGCAGACGGTCGAGCAGGCCCGGCAGCAGGTGGCGAGCCTGGTGGGGGCGAGCCCCGAGCAGATCGTCTGGACTTCCGGGGCCACCGAATCGAACAATCTGGCGCTCAAGGGGGTCGCCCAGGCCCGGGGTGTCGGCGGTGGGCATGTGGTCACCAGCCAGATCGAACACAAGGCGGTGCTCGATACCGCCCGGCAACTCGAGGAAGCCGGCGTGGCCGTCACCTACCTGGTGCCGAATGCCGAAGGCTTGATCACCGCGGCGATGGTCAGCGAGGTCCTGCGCGAGGACACCTTCCTGGTCTCGCTGATGCTGGTCAACAATGAGCTGGGTACCCTGAATGACATCGCCGCCATCGGCCAGCGGGTGCGTGAGCACGGCGCGCTGTTCCATGTGGACGCGGCCCAGGGCGCGGGCAAGGTGGTGATCGACCTGGCCGCCTTGCCGGTGGACCTGATGTCGTTTTCCGCCCACAAGGTCTACGGTCCCAAGGGGATCGGCGCCTTGTATGTCGGCCCGCGCGCGCAGCAGAAGCTGCAGGCGCAGATCCACGGTGGCGGCCATGAAGGCGGCCTGCGCTCCGGTACCCTGGCCACCCACCAGATCGCCGGCATGGGCAGTGCCTTCGCCCTGGCCACCGAGCACCTGGAAGAAGAACTCGCCAGCATCCGTCAACTGCGCCAGCGCTTGCTCGAGCAACTGGCGGATGTCCCGGGCCTGCGCCTGAACGGCAGCCCTACTGAACGCATCCCCCATACCTTGAGTCTGACCTTTGCCGAGGGCGAATTCGACGGCGTGGCGTTGGCGCGGTCCCTGGCCTACTCGGCGACGTCGGCCTGCAACTCCGCGAGCCAGGCGCCGTCCCATGTACTGCTGGCACTGGGGCACGATGCGCGCCTGGCCGGGCGGACCATCCGCCTGAGCCTGGGGCGTTTTACCTCCGAGCAGGACATCGACCGCGCCGCCGCGGCGATCAAGGCCAGCCTGAGTGCGCCGGCGCCGTTCTGGGCAGTTGCCCAGCCGTGAGAGGGCTGGATAAGAATTGAATAATAAGTGGTTAGCAGGAGACACGATGAGCACGCAGACCCCGAGTCAAGGAACCGTTTCCCAGCGGCTGGCACGTACCCGCGAACTGATGCGCCGTGAAGGCGTACAGGCCTTGCTGGTACCCTCGGCCGATCCGCATCTGTCGGAATACCTGCCCGCCTACTGGCAGGGCCGGCAGTGGCTGTCAGGCTTCCATGGCTCGGTCGGCACCTTGATCGTGACGCCGGATTTCGCCGGCGTCTGGGCAGACAGCCGCTACTGGGAGCAGGCAACCAAGGAACTGGCCGGCAGCGGTATTGAACTGATGAAACTGCTGCCGGGGCAACCGGGTCCGCTGGATTGGCTGGCCGAACAGGTACCGCCAGGTGGCGTGGTCGCGGTGGATGGCGCGGTCATGGCGCTGGCGTCGGCGCGGAGCCTGGGTGACAAGTTGCAGGCTCGTGGCGCACGGCTGCGCACCGACATTGACCTGCTCGACCAGGTCTGGGAAGACCGCGAGGCGCTGCCGAACCAGCCGATCTACCCGCATCTGCCACCGCAAGCGACGGTCAGCCGTGGCGACAAGCTCGCGCAGTTGCGCGATGAGTTGAAAAGCCGTGGTGCCGACTGGCATTTCATCGCCACGCTGGATGATATTGCCTGGCTGTTCAACCTGCGCGGTGCCGATGTCTCCTTCAACCCGGTATTCGTCTCCTTTGCCCTGATCAGCCAGGAGCAGGCCACGCTGTTCGTGTCCTTGAGCAAGGTGAGTGCCGAACTGGCGCTGGTGCTCAAGGCCGATGGCGTGACCTTGCGTGACTACAGCGAAATCGGTGCGGCGCTGGCCAGCATTCCGGCACGAGCGGGCTTCTTGGTCGACCCGGCGCGGGTGACGGTCGGTTTGCTGGACAATCTGGCTCGGGAGGTGACGCTGGTCGAGGGGCTCAACCCCACGACCCTGGCCAAATCCCGCAAGAGTCTCGATGACGCGGTGCATATCCGTCAGGCCATGGAGCAGGACGGGGCGGCCTTGTGCGAATTCTTTGCCTGGCTGGAAACCGCGCTGGGCCATGAACGGGTCACCGAGTTGACCATTGACGAGCGCCTGAGCGCAGAGCGCGCGCGGCGTCCGGGCTATGTGTCGCTGAGTTTCAACACCATTGCCGCGTTCAACGCCAACGGGGCGATGCCGCATTATCACGCCACCCAGGCGGAGCATGCGTTGATCGAGGGCGACGGCCTGCTGCTGATCGACTCCGGCGGCCAATACCTGGGCGGGACCACGGACATTACCCGGATGGTCCCGGTGGGCACGCCGACGGCCGAGCAGAAGCGCGATTGCACGCGGGTGCTCAAGGGCGTGATCGCCTTGTCCCGGGCACAGTTTCCCCGGGGCATTCTGTCGCCGCTGCTGGACTCCATCGCCCGGGCGCCGATCTGGGCCGAAAGCGTGGATTACGGGCATGGCACCGGCCATGGCGTCGGTTACTTTCTCAATGTGCACGAAGGTCCGCAGGTGATCGCCTACCAGGCGCCAGCGGCACCGCAGACCGCCATGCAGCCGGGGATGATCACCTCCATCGAACCCGGGACCTATCGTCCGGGCCGTTGGGGCGTGCGTATCGAAAACCTGGTGCTGAACCGTGAGGCGGGCAAGAGCGAGTTCGGCGAGTTCCTCAAATTCGAAACCCTGACCCTGTGCCCGATCGACACCCGTTGCCTGGAGCCGGCGTTGCTGACGCAGGATGAGCGTGACTGGTTCAACGCTTATCACGCCCAGGTACGCGAGCGTTTGAGTCCGTTGCTGGACGGTGCGGCGCTGGCGTGGTTGAACAGCCGTACGGTCGCGATCTGACGCGATCCAGTGGGAGCCGGCAAGCCGGCTCCTACAGATGTTGTGGTTTATTCAAAGTCCCCGCAGGGCATCGCTCATATAGTCGACAAATGCCTTGACCCTGGCGGACTGTCGGCGATTGGCCGGAAACACCGCATGGATCGGCAGCGATTGGGTCTGGTAACCCGGCAAAATCGCCGCGACCCGACCCGCCTCCAGATCCTCGGCAAATAGCCACACCGGCGACAGCGCAACGCCCAGTCCGCCCAGGACCATTTCCCGTATCGCCTCCGAATTGTTGCTCTGGGCATTGCCCTTGATCCGCACGCTGTAGCGCTGTCCATCCTTTTCGTAGTGCCAGAGGTTCTGGCTGCTCAGCAGATTGAATTGCAGGCAGTTGTGTTCGCTCAGTTGCCCAGGGGTTTGCGGTTCGCCCCGACGCGTCAGGTACGCCGGGCTGGCGACGGTGACCCGCCGGGTGTCGCCGATGCGCCGGGCGATCAGGGTGCTGTCGCCCAACTCACCGATGCGCAGGCTGACATCCAGGCCTTCTTCGACCAGGTCCTGGTTCTGGTCGTTGAGCTGCAGGTCGATGTCCAACTGCGGGTAGCGTGCAAGAAAGTCCGGTAGCCGGCTGGCGATCAGCAAACGCCCGAAACTCACCGAGGAACCGATGCGCAGACTGCCGGCGACCTGTTCCCGCCCCGACTGAAAACTGTGTTCGGCATTGTCCACGGCGGCGAGGATCTGTCGGCATTGTGCATAGTAGCGCTGGCCTTCATCGGTCAGTGACAACTGGCGGGTGCTGCGGGCGATAAGCTTGCCACCCAGTTCGGTTTCCAGGGCCTTGAGGATTTTGCTGACGGTCGGCTGGCTGGTCCGCAGTTCCCGGGCCACGGCGGAGAAACTGCCGCGCTCGACGACCCGGACAAAGATAGCCATTGCATTGAGTTTATCCACGGGATGCCTTATTCATGCCAAATGAGCATGATCACTATAGCAATAGCGCGTCTTATCGGCATGAGTGACGGGGCGCATGATCGGTCTCACTTCCACTGACCGAGATCGCCGACATGTCCCACTCGCATGAAATGAACGCCCTGCTGGTTGACGCCGCGGATGCACCGTTGCGCCTGGTTTCCATCGACCGTCCCGCACCGGCGGCGGGCCAGGTGTTGGTCCGTATCAAGGCCAGCGGCATCAACCCTTTGGATGCCAAGATCCGTGCCGGCCAGGCCGGTCATGCCCGTCAACCGTTGCCGGCGGTCCTGGGCATGGATCTGGCCGGGGTGATTGAAGCCTTGGGCGAGGGGGTCAGTGACTGGGCGCTGGGTGATGAGGTGTACGGGTTGGCCACCGGGATCGGTGGTGCCCAGGGTTCGCTGGCCGAGTTTGCCGCGGTCGATGCTCGACTGCTGGCGCGCAAGCCGGCCAACCTGAGCATGCGTGAGGCCGCGGCATTGCCATTGGTGCTGATTACCGCCTGGGAGGGCCTGGTCGATCGTGCCCGGGTCGGCGCCGATCAGTCGGTGCTGATTCACGGTGGCGCGGGTGGTGTCGGGCATGTGGCGGTGCAGATTGCCAAGGCCTTCGGGGCCAAGGTCTTCGCCACCGGTTCGGCCAGGCATCAGGTCGAGATCGAGAGTTTTGGCGCGACCTTTATCGACTATCGACAGCAGGGCGTGGAGGAATATGTCACGCGGCATACCGCTGGCGAGGGCTTCGATATCGTTTATGACACGGTGGGCGGCGCAACCCTGGACCAGTCGTTCCAGGCGGCGCGAACCTATCACGGGCATGTCCTGAGTTGTCTCGGTTGGGGCCAGCACAGCCTGGCACCGCTGTCCTTTCGCGGCGCCACTTACTCCGGGGTGTTTACCTTGCTGCCATTACTCACCGGTCGCGGGTGCGAGCATCACGGGCAAATACTGGCGCAGGCCGCACGGCTGATCGAAGCCGGTCTATTGAAGCCCTTGCTCGATCCCCGGCGGTTTACCCTGCAAACCGCCGAGGAGGCTTATACCTTGCTGGCCAACGGCACGGCACAAGGTCGCCTGGTGGTCGAGATCTAGGTTATTCAGTCCCGGTGCGTGGGGCGCTGGTGGTGGTGCGAAAGCGGGGAATTCCAGGGATTCAGTGCCAGGTGTTGTGATCGAGCCATGATAAAAAATCAATCGGCAGATAGCGGGGGCGCCTTGGGGGGCAGCGTGGACGGCTTGTTGCAGATGATGATCATGCTGCGGCTGGTATAGCCGGCCGGGTTGAGACCAAACGGGTAGTCGCCCGGGTCTTCCACGACGTCGCCGGATTTGGCCAGCACTCTATAGCCGTTATCGCTGCAGGAATCCGCGGCTTTGCTGTAGCACTTTTCCCAGGAGGAGGTCAGTCCGGAACAGTTGATATGCATGCCGCGCTTGCCGTATTTCATCGGTTTCGAGGTGGCGGCGCAGCCCGCAACGGCAAGTGCTGCCAGGACTATCAAAAAACGTTTCATTACCATCCCTATCTCTGCCCCCGGATCAATTCGTCCGGTTTGGCTCTTTTCGTGCCGCCTGATTCTTCCTTGATGCCCCGGTACAAAATCTTCAAGGCTGGCATTGGGTTAGGTGTAAACATGGCTTATTTGAGCGGCAAATACCAGCGCTGGCTCACACTCTGTTTCAATCGACTGCGACGGGCGGCGCGGACTCCTTGCGCAGGGTCAGGGTGGCACCGACGGAGGCGCAGATAATGCAGGCAATGGCGAGCCACTGGGCAACGGACAGGTACTCGTGCAGGAACAGCAGTCCGGACAGCGCGCCGAAAGAGGGTTCGATACTCATCAAGGTGCCGAAGGTGCGTGCGGGCATGCGCGTCAGGGCGACCATTTCGAGGCTGTAGGGCAGGGCGGTGGAGAGGATGGCGACGCCGATGGCGGTCGGGATCAGCGCCGGGGTGAGCAGGGCGGCGCCGGCGTGGACGATACCGATCGGGGCAATGAACAGGGCGGCAATCACCACGCCGAGGGCGGCGGTCTGGATGCCGTTGTCGTTGCCGGCTTTCTGGCCATAGAGGATGTACAGGGCCCAGCAGACGCCGGCGCCCAATGCATAGCCGGCGCCGAGCAGATCAGTGCTGGCGCTGGTGGCGCCGGTGGGGATCAACAGCAGGAGGCCGCTGACCGCCAGGGCGATCCAGAGAAAGTCGATGGCCCGGCGTGAGGCGTAGATTGCCACTGCCAGCGGGCCGGTGAATTCCAGGGCGACGGCGATGCCCAGGGGCACGCTTCGCAAGGACATATAGAAGAGGAAGTTCATGCCGCCCAGGGCGATGCCATAGATGATCACGGTGCGCAGGGACTTGGCGGTGAACTTGGCCCGCCAGGGGCGCAGGACCAGGACCATGATGATGCTGGCAAACATCAGGCGCAGGGTGGTGGTGCCCTGGGCACCGACAATCGGGAACATACTCTTGGCCAGGGAGGCGCCGGATTGAATCGAGGCCATTGCGATAAGCAGCAGGCCGACGGGGAAGAGTGTCGAGGCCAGGCTACGGGACGGCTGGGTCATGGGACGGTGTCATCCGGGATATATGAAGGGAGGCGGGTGTATATGATGCGGAACAAAGCATTATTGAGCAATATATTGCTCAAGGTGTTGCTGCTCTTTCTATATGGGCGCTGAGTGATACAGGTCTCCATGATTGTGCTGCTCTATATTGCGATTGTGAGGGCCGGCTGCCCGCGAAG